>JADKBU010000001.1 GCA_016714935.1 Candidatus Accumulibacter propinquus
GCTACCCGCTTTCCCGCAAGAGAGCAGTACGACGCGGACTGTGGTCCATTATATAATCGTAGCCAATACGGGCCTTTGGATTATAGACTCCTTGGTCCAGAGGACCGTGATCTGGTGGAGCGGGCGCATTTTAGCTATGAGTATGAAGCTTATTTGAAGGGAAAAACTGGACAACCAGACCGGCATCGGGACCGCCTGGGCGGATCAGGCTATACCCTGTGGTCTTTTCCGAATCAGGTTCAGGCGTTGGCAGCAATGGAGGGCCCTGGGCTTGCCAGTACAGGCAGAAAAACCGCCTGGAGCCAGATGCGCGTCCATTGCTACCTCCAACGGGCGGTTAGATTTGTCCCCGACGACGCTGAGGTCAGGGCAATTTACGGCTATTACTATGCGCGGCGAGCAAAGGCGGAGAAACAAGGGCTACACTGGAGGTCTGAAGCGCTAAATTCGTCGAAAGCAAACGTATGGCTTTACGTGGCGTTTGCCTATCTGGAGATCAAGGATTACGAGAAGTCGCTCACCGCAGCCAAAGCGGGCCCACTTTTGCGGGTTACTCCCCAGAGGGCTGCGTCGTCGCCCCGAACGGGCGGGTGCGTGGCGAGACTAACCAACCGAAAGGTATTCCCTTGTCAGAGATCACTCGATGAACATCCTTAGCCTGGTGGTACAGCGACGCGAGCTGCGATCAACGTCGCCGCTTCCAACGAGAAGCACGCGATCCGTCAAGACTCCGCCGGTCGCTCCTCCGGAAGGACGTATTTACCGCGCTCGATGGTCCTCCTCGCGATGTCGAGTCCTATCTGCTGGCGATCAAGTCCTTCTGTCGCTTCATGCATCCGCGGCGAATCGTGATGGTCGCCGATCCCAGCAATACCGCCGATGCGGACCAGTCGCGTATCGCCAGCCACGTCATCGGCATCGAAATCGTGCGTGCCGAGGACCACCGGAGCAAGGGTGCCCCAGGGGCGGCACCTGGGAACGGTTGATGGCCATCTCCGAGTACAGCCAGGGCGATTATGTCATCCAGATCGATGCCGATACGGTGACGCTGTCCGAAATGGCCGAGGTGAAAGGCGATTGCCGAAGCCACCTCGTTTTGCGCTGTAACGGAAGACGGTTAGCAACTGGTTTCCTGCGTTGAAGCGCACGATGGGCAAGGCGCGGGCCGATTCAGGCGAACACATCCAGATTCTCGCCGAAGCCAATCTGGATCGCCTGCCCCGAGTCGCCGGGTCGGCATTCGGTGCGTCCGCGGCTGCTCAGGATTCTCCGGGTTGCCCAGGGGCAGCTCAGTCGCGCCCAGTTGAAAGCGTTCCAGCCAGACGATGGGCGGCATTCTCGGAGCGCGCTGGGGCCTGGGGTATCCGAGCAGTCCGGCCCGAACTTGCCCATGGTGTCGAACCCACGCGAGCCGCATCTTGCCGCATCATGGGCACTGTCATCCAGGTCGTGAAAAGCTGGGGACCGTCTTTCCCACTTCATCGGCTACGTCCGGTCCACCACCGGTCGCTATGCGCGTGCCGCCCGGGGAAACCTGTGCCACCTAGGGTGACCTAGGGATTGGCTGGAGTTCAAGTGCCTTCTCTGTTGTTTCGGGCTTTCTCCCGCAGGGGCGTCGGCGGAGCCAGGCATTTCATCTTTCACCGTGTCCTGCCGGTGGCAGGATCCGCCGCTTCCTTCGGAGCCCTCCGCCGAGGAGAGTGCCGTGGATGGATCGCGGCTGATCGCGGGTAACTTCCATGTCCTGTCCCTCGGCGAGGCGGTGCGGCGACGGCAACGGCCGGGAACTCTGGCGGCGGCGGCAGCGATCACTTTAGACGGCTATGCCGACAATTGCGGGTGGCCTGGCCGATCCTCGCGGCGCACGGTCTGCCGGCGACGTTCTTCGATTGCCACGGCCTTCCTCGACGGCGGCCGCATGCGGAATGACGAGGTGATCGAGGCTTTCCGGAAGGTTTCGCCAGGGGACTGGATCTGCGCCAGTTCGATCTCGGCTGCCAAGCGCTGGCGATACGGCGTCGCGGATCCGCGGCACGAAGCGGTACTCGGCAAACTCAGGTATTTCGAGCACCATCAGCGCGCTGCGGTGGCGCGAGAAATCGGTCGTCAGGCGGCAGTGCCGGAGGACAGTGGAGGGATGATGTCCGCGGGCAACCGAGGAAGCTGCGTGCCGCCGGCGCCGGGATCGGTGCCCACACGCACGCCATCCGATCCTCGAAGGACTTCCGGACGAGCAGGCGTTTGCCGAGATCGCGGTAGCTGGAAGTGGAAGGATCCCTCGGCGAAACCGTCACCGTCTTCGCCTACTCCCAACGGCGTACCGGACGAGACCGCTCCGGCACGGCAACGGAAGATGGCCCGGAAAACTGGGATTTCCAGCCGCGGTGTCAGCCGCAACCCCGGTTCGCCAACGCGCAGGCGGATCGGTTTCATTTGCCGTTTCGCCTTTGGGACAGGACCCCGGGGCGTTTTATAGGCGCGTTGGCTATTTGCAGCTCCGGAACAGCCGCGCCTAGGGACACGCTGCGCAATACCGTGCGACGGGCATGTTCTTTTCCGTCACGCCTGCTGCCCTGCGTTTCACCGGGTCGGTGGTACCGCCGGCACGGCGATCGGATTCGCCTGGATCGGCTACGGGCCGGTCAGTCTGGCATGGGCCAACACCTTGACCACGGTCTCGGGAATCCTGGCGGTCTGGATACTGGCGCGTCCCAACATGCCCTGGAAGACCAGTCTGCGTGGAGTTTCCGAAGTGGTCTCCTTTGGCGGGCAACTGACCTTGACTTCGCTGATGAATACCCTGGCCAGTGGCGCCCCGGAACTCTTTCTCGGCAAGATGCAAAGCATGGTCGAGGCCGGCTATTTCAGCCGCGCTCAGGGACTGGTCTCGATGTTCCAGCGCCTGGTCATGGACGCGGTGAATGCGGTGGCCTTGCCCTATTTTGCCAGGCAGTCGCGGGAAGCGCATGACCTGGGGAGCACCTTCATCATCGCCATGGAACTGGTCACCGGCCTGGCGTGGCCATTCTTTATCGGCATCGCCATCCTCGCCCACCCGGCAATCGCCATCCTGTACGGCAATCAATGGGGCGAAGCCGTCGACCCGGCACGCTGGCTGGCGCTGTCCTGCGCCATCGGCATTCCGTCGTCGGTCTGCTACACGCCGTTGGTGGCGGTCGGGGCGGCAAACGAAACCCTGAAGATTGCCTTTGTCGGCACCGTGCTGGTGCTCGTTGCGACGCTTCTCGGAGCCGCGGCGGATCTGGTCATCCTCAGCCAGTTGCTGGGAGTTGCCGCCGCCCTCTCTGCGATCCTGTGGCTGCGACTGGCCAAGCGCCGTCTGGAGTTTTCGGTCGCAGCCCTGTGGCGTTGCTGGTTCAAGAGCCTCGTGCTGGCCGTCGCCACGGCTGCCGTTCCCCTGGCGGTCATAACCGAGATGGGCTGGCGATCGCCACAGATCATTCTGAGCACCAGCATCGCGGCCGTGGGCGGCGCTCTGGGCTTCCTGCTCGCAGCCTGGCTCACCAAACACCAGGTATGGATCGAAGTCTGCAAGCTCATTCGGCGATGATTCGGCGAATGCGCTGGTACAGCAATGGTTCCCGATGCGCGGGTTCAGCGCGGCAAGCCTGCCTGCCGATGCGTTTGTTCCTGGCAGGCGCCGCGCCGCGACATCACTCTCTGCCAGGCTACCGGAGGTCAGTAGCGCGGGTCGTCCCCCGCTGTCCCGTAGTAGGTATGGATTTCTCTTGCCCATGACTGGTCTGCCATATCGGGCCAGTTGCTCTTGTGGAATCCCGGCGCATTCTTGAGGCGATCCTGGTCGACGTTCAGCACGAAGCGCTTGTTTTCGGTGTCCAGCTGCAAGGCGCGCCATGGCACCGCGAAGAGCTTCTCGCCCATGCCGAGGAAACCGCCAAAGGACAATACCGCGTAGGCGACTTCGCCACTGCGCATGTCCAGCATGATTTCCTTGATTTCGCCGACGTCTTCGCCATGCGGATTGCACACGTCGTCTCCGACGAGGGTAGTTGCCCCCATCAGCCCCGGTCCGGGTCCACCCGCTTCGGGTCCACCGCTTTTCATGTCGCTCATCTTCGTTTCCATCGATAAGAACCTGTCCTGGGGACGCTGGCCCGGGCGCGCCGAGCGCCCAGGGCCCCGGGCGGGGGCCCCGGGGCCGGGCGGCTGACCCGGGATTCCACGGCAGCCGAGCGGGAACTCAGAGTTGCGGCTGATGGCCTTTCTTCTGCTTGTTGTTCTTGACGTCGCCGTATGCTGCCTGTACGGCGCCGGCGGTTTCATCCGCTTTCCCCTGTTCCTCCATGCCCTTGCTGCCGACCAGCTTGCCGGCGACTTTCTTGACTTTGCCCTTGGCCTTCTTGACTCGGCCCTTGACCTGATCCTTGTTCATGATTTTCTCCAGTGGGTGGATTCCGGGTATTGATTGCAGCGTCGTACCGGGATTCCGGCCCGCGCAGCAGTCACAATGTCCGCAAAGCGCTGCGCCGTCGGTGCGACAGCACACATAGACAGGGCGCGGTCGCCGGCTGCATGCACCATTGCCGGTGCCGGATGGTTGTGCCGCTAGCCGATCCGCAGCGCGCGCTGCACGAGTTGCGCGGCGCATACCATGAGTTGCCGCACGCTCATGCCCACCAGGGACGAACCGGTGAGCGCGCCGATCGCCGCCAGGCTGGGCTGCGTGTTGTGCTCGGGATCCCCCTTGGCGCGGGCGTCGCCCACCACCCCGCTGACGTCGACACCCTCCTGTCTGAGCTTGAGGGCCATGAAGGCATCGCCCATGTTCTCCTGGAAGTTGCGATAAGCGGCGCTGCGCCTGATCGCCCGGAAGCACTTGCGCAACGCGTCGGCGTCGTAGCAGAGGCCGTCCTCGCCGGCGCGTACGCGCGCCTGCAGGGCATCGAGCTGGTCGGCGGCAGCCAGCAGCAGCCGGCGTATTTCGGGGTGGGCGACGGTGCCCAGGTCACTTGCGGCCCATTGGCGAATGGCGTCGCCGGCCTGGCCGGCAGCCCCGTCGAGCGCGGCGACCGCGTCGCCCCAGGCCTCGGCGCCAGCTTGCTCGGCGTGCTGCACGACCACATGCCCGGCTTCGTGGAGCAGGGTCATGCGCTCGGTCTGTCTGAGTTCGGCAGCGCCGAAGAGCCGGCGCAGGTCGCCGAAGGCACCCTGCAGCACATGGTTGTTCAGGGCGTTGAAGGCGATGAGCGCAAAGCGCTCCTTCTCGCCGCTATCCGGGTTGACGCCGGTGGCCGCCAGAGCCGCTGCCGGTGCCATGTCCTGGCCAACGAGCATCCTGTTCCTGGCCACGCCGCGTGCGAAACGCCTGCCGTTCGACGGGCTGCCGTTGACCCGTGCGCGGGCGAAGCGCTCGGTCAACGCGGCGACGCTGCGCGGGTCATTCAGGTCCATCTCGGTGAAGGTGAGGCCGAACGCCGCACCAACCGTGCATTGCAACTCGGCGAGATCGCGTTGTCTTGCCGCCGCGGAAAACAACTGCGCGGGATCCGGCGACGATGCCGGATCGGTAGTCAAACGCGGTACTGCCCCACTGCCTTGCGCATGCGGGAAACGGTCGCCGTCAGTACGTCGACCATCGCCTCGGTTTCGCGGGTCACCGACACGTTCTGTTCGGTCATCGAGGCGACGCGCTCGACGTTCTGGGCCAGTTCGGTCATTGCCGATTGCTGCTCGTTGGAGGAGTGCGTGATTTCACTCACCATGCTCACCGTCGTGCGCATCTGCTCGTTGATGCCGCGCAGCGCTTCGCGGGCTTCCTGCACCAGACGAACGCTCTCCTCGACCTCGTGCGCGCCATTGCGCATGCCCTCGACCGCCTGCTTGGTCTCGGCCTGGATGCTGCTGATCATGGTGCTGATTTCCTGCGTTGCCTTGCCGGTACGTTCCGCGAGTTTGCGTACCTCATCGGCGACCACGGAAAACCCCCGTCCGGCCTCGCCCGCGCGTGCTGCCTCGATGGCGGCGTTGAGGGCCAGCAGGTTGGTCTGGTCCGCGACCTCCTTGATCACCGCCACGATGCGGCTGATCTCCTCGGAGCGCTGCCCCAGCGATTCGACCTGCTGTGCCGAGGCCTTCACCGTTCCGGCCAGCGAGAGGATGGTATTGCTCGCCCGCAGCGAAAGCTCTTCGCCGGCCTGTGCCACGTCGCCCGCCTTGTGAGCCGCGGCCTCGGTACTGGCGGCATGCGCCGCCACTTCGCCGATCGATACCGTGACCTGTTCGACAGCCGCTGCCGACGCCGAGGTGGCGTCGCTTTGCACGACCGCCGACTGATTGACGTTGTGCACGCCGGCACGCACCTGGTTGTTGGCGTCGTCCACCTGCTTGGCGGTATCCGCCATGCCCTGTACGGTGGCCTGTACCGAGGCGATGAAATTGTCGGCCAGGCGGGCGAGGCGTCCGATGATGTCGCGCCGGTTGATCTCCAGGCGTGTCTTGAGATCACCGGTGGACAGGACGGTTTCGAGGTGGTCGGCAGTGGCCTGGAGATCGCGTGATACGCGTGGCGTCACCCAGAACAGGAAGTACAGGGCATACAGCGCGGCGATCACCGCGAGGACGTCGTGAACATGATTCAGCAGCCGTCCTTCGAGCAGGCTGGAGAGCAGACCCACCATGCCGGGGACAACGGCCAGCAAGCCCATGAGGAGCATTTGGGTGTGCAGGCTGGCGAACCAGTCTACGACGCGCGGCAGCACGCGGACCACCCGACCATGCTCGACGCGCAAGGATTGGTCGCCCGCCTTGATGCGTCGATAGGCCGCATCGGCGGCCGCGATTTCCGGCCGGGTGGGGCGCGCCCGCACCGACTGGTAGCCGACGATCTGGCCGTTTTCGCGTACCGGCGAGGCGTTGGCGACGACCCAGTAATAGCCGCCGTCCTTGCGGCGGTTCTTGACCAGGCCGCGCCAGGGGCGACCGGCCTTGAGGTCGGCCCACAGATCGGCGAAGGCCGCTTCCGGCATGTCCGGGTGGCGGACCATATTGTGTGGTTGCCCGATCATCTCGGCGCGGGTGTAGGCACTGATGTTTGCGAAAGCGTCGTTGGCCTCCTCGATGGTGCCCTGGAGGTTGGTCCGCGAGTAGATGAACTCGCCTTCGGGAATGACCGTCTCGACCGCGGTTACGGGCTGGTTGTTTCGCATGGTAGGCGCCGCGCTGACTGATTGTTGAATGTCTTCGGATGATGCCTGAGTGTTTCCGATTCAACAAGTCATCGGCACTGGAATGTACCGGAGTTCGTGACTTATGTCCGTCGCCAGCGAACATCCGGCGAGTCGGTGATTGACCGCCCAGCACGGATTCCCCGACAATGCTCAGGATGTCTCCCACAATTGCTCGCCAGCCTGGGTCGGGCCGGCCTGTTCACCGCGTCACGATGGGTCAAGATGTACTACGGGGAAAAACTCAACGCCTGGACGCATCTCGTCGGCGCCGTCCTGGCAGTGGCCGGCTCGGCCCTGCTGGTGGTGCTCGCGGCGCGCGACGGCGACCCCTGGAAGGTGGTGAGCGTCTCGATCTACGGGGCCACGCTGGTCCTCCTGTACTGCTTTTCCACGCTCTACCACAGCTTTCGCGGGCGTGCCAAGGACATCCTGCGCAAGCTGGACCACCAGAGTATCTACCTGCTGATCGCCGGCAGTTATACGCCGTTTTGTCTGGTCACCCTGCGCGGTCCCTGGGGCTGGTCGCTGCTCGCGGTGGTGTGGGGGCTCGCCGTAGTCGGCGGTCTGCAGGAACTGTGGCTGCGCAGCGAGGCGCGGATTCTGTCGGTGGTGATCTACGTGGTCATGGGCTGGGCGGTGGTGGTGACGTTGGTTCCCTTGCTGCAGGCCCTGGGGACGGCGGGATTCACCTGGCTTGCGGTGGGCGGCGTGCTGTACACCACGGGGATCATCTTCTATGTTCTCGACACGCGGCTGCGACACGCGCACGGTGTCTGGCACCTGTTCGTCCTGGGGGGTAGCGCCGCGCACTATTTCGCGATCCTGTTCTACGTGCTTTGATGTTCATCCGGCGCAAGCGCCGGACATGACGACCGCCGCCGGGCACGCGAACCGCGGCGTGGCGGTGCTTTCCCTGCCGTCACGCCGCGCGCCTGTCGAGTCGGTCCCGGTACCGCGGCCCCGGACCGCCGCATCCTACGGCGTCGGGACCACCCGGTAATAGACGCCATTGGCGCCGTAGGCCGGCTGGAACCAGGTGTTCCCGACCAGATAGTAGGTGTTGCCGTACTTCTGAACGGCCATCGCACCCGCCGGCAGGGCGGCGTAGTTGACCCCCATCGCATAGGCCGCGGCGGTATTGGCACTGCCCGCGGCATAACCCGAGGAGTAGGCGCTGCTGGTCGCGGCGGCGGTGTTCGCCGAGGCGACGGCGGCTCCGGCGGCGACGCCGACGACCGCCCCGGCCGCGGCGGCGCAGCCGGCGCAGCCCGCTGCCGCGTAGTACGGCACCGCCACCGGCGGGTGGTACGGATAAGCGGGCGGAGGAACCGGCGGACGGTAGGCGGTGGCGCCGTAGCTGGTGGTATGGACTGCCCCCTCGCCGTACCTGGCGGCGGTGGTGCCGCCATCGACGTTGGTATGCTCGGCTCCCTCACCGTACCGGCCGGCAGTGCTGCCGCCGTACATGTTGGTGTGCTCGCTGCCGCCGCCGTAGGCGTGTGCCGAGCTGCCGCCCCAGGCGTTGGTATGCTCGGTACCTTCTCCGGCGACGTGCTCGGTACTGCCGCCAAAACGGTTGGCGCTGCCCCAGGCGGCGGCCTCACCGGATACCAGCGTGGCGCTGATCACGCCCGCAAGGGCAATTACGATCCTGTTCATGTGTGGCTCCTCACTGGTTCTTGCTGGGTTGCGCGGCGCCCGGCTTGCCGCGTGCCGGCGGCGTGAAGCCGGGCGCGGCTGGATGAGCGAAAGCGATCGCCGCCGCGCCGGCAGTCTTGCCCGACGCGAAGGCATCGGCAGCCACCACCGGGTCGAGTTGCCAGTTGGCAAGCTCCAACTGGTGACGCAGCCGTAGCGGATCATCGCGAAACACCGCCCGCAGCATGCGCGGCAACTGGTCTTCGGCGCCAATCCAGATCTGCACGAAGACGTAGTCGTTGACGAACACCAGCATGTTGGTCACGGTGCCGCCGACCACTTTCGACTGCCCGATGTAGAAGGCGTTGGTCAGGCCCTCGCCGATGTTCTTGTAGGGGTCGGCCAGGAGCACGTCGGAGAACGGAAAGTAGATCGCCGCACTCTCGAAGGCCGCCTTGAGCGTGGCGTCGACCGTCGCCGGGGCGGCGGCGACGGCGACCAGATTTTCCGCCGGTGCAAAGGCGGTCATCGTCTTGCCGTCGTAGTAGAACTCGGACACCGGGCCGTCGCCGCGGGTCAGTACGCGCAGCTTGTCCGGCCGCTGCATCAGGACTTCGGAACTCGTTGTGTACGCGAGGGCAGGGCCCAGCAGGCTCGGCGCTTCGTACATCACGGTTGCGGTGAACGCCATCGAGCGTGCCGCCGCCAGGCGCGCGCTCATGCCTTTCAGGAGGTCGATGGCGCGACTTTCGAGCACCGGTTTGGGGGCCGGCGCGGCGACCCGGCTCGACGTCTTCGCCGGCTTCACGGCTTTCGTCGCGGCCTGGGCCTGCTGCGCGCCGACGCTCCCGGCCAGCAGCAGGCTCAGGGCGAGCAGCGCTGCGCGCCTGGCGGATTTGTGCTGAATCATCAAGTTTCTCCTCATGGTTGAATGAAGCGAAGTGCTGCCGGTGAGCCGCTTACGGAATCATCCCGCATTCGAACATCTTGTTGGCCATCGGCGCAGCCACGCGGTTGATGAACTCGCTGCGCATCGCGGGGTCGTTGCGCAGCATCTGGATCACTTCCTGTTCACGCGGCGACTTCGGCTGGCCCTTCTGTGCCCACAGTTGCTCACAACTCGAGTTCTGGTACTTCTCGATCACCTTGTTGGCGACCATGTCGAGAACCGGGAACTGCGCCAGACTGACGCCGGCGAAAAACACCGCCGGCACGGCGGCAAACCGCCAGAGATTCTTGCTCATGCTTGACTCCTCCACTGGGTTACGAGGGCAGCCCGCGCAGGGGCTGCCCGATCTGGTGATGCTACTCGCTGGCCTTGTTGTTGCGCTGCGCGGCCAGCAGCTTCTTCTCGTCGGCAGGCGTCAGCTTCGGCCGGTCGATGCTCAGCGTAATCCGGTTGAGCTTGCCGTTGAACGCGAATGGCGGCAGGTAGTCCTGGTCGTTCACCCCGGTCAGGGTGTCCGAGCCGATGTCGAGGGCCTCGTCCCACTGCAGGATCAGCGGCAGCGTACGTTCCATCTTCTGTTCGGCGACCACGTTGCCGTCCACCTTGAGCACGCCGGTACCGCCACGGCCGATGCCGGAGAGGTTGTTGTAGGCCAGCGTGCCCATGCCCAGGCCATCGTACTTGAAGTCGAACTCCAGGGTGTGCTTGCCGGGTGTCAGGACTTCGCTACCCTCCCACTTCACGCGCTTCATGTCGACCAGGTTCCAGGTGAACACCGGCTTTCCCTTGAGCACATAGAAGCCGTAGCCACCGAAGCGGCCACCCTGGGTGATCAGCATGCCCTGCGCCAGACCCTGCGGAATCTCGACTTCCGCCTTGAAGTTGTACGAGGCGTTGAGGACGCTCGGGGCGTCGCCGTTCGGCGTGCCGGTCAGCGGCGCCGTCCAGGTGAACACGTTGCGACCGGCGGAGATGCTCGGGCGCGGTGTCACCAGGCGGGTGGCCACCGACGAGTCGAGCGGCAAGACCTGATACTTCTTCGCCTCGGCCCAGAAGATCTTCTCCATCTCCTTCACCTTCTGCGGGTACTTCGCGGCGACATCCTCGGACTGCGTCCAGTCCTTGTCGAGCTCGTACAGTTCCCACGGGTAGCCCGCCGGATCCTGGCTGGTCGGCGCCATCGTGACCCACGGTGGACGCATCACCTTGCTGCTGGCGATCCAGCCATCATGGTAGATGGCATGGTCGCCCATCATCTCGAAGTACTGCGTCTTGTGCGTCGATGGCGCGTTTTCGTTGGCCTTGTCGAAGGTGTACAGCATGCTCACGCCCTCGATCGGGCTCTGTTTGATGCCATCGACGACCTTCGGCTGCTTGATCTTCGCCGCTTCGAGGATGGTCGGCACGATGTCGATCACGTGGTGGAACTGGTGGCGAATGCCGCCCTTGTCGGTGATCACCTTCGGCCACATGATCGCCATGCCCTGACGCACGCCGCCGAAGTGCGAGGCGATCTGCTTGGTCCAGGAGAACGGCGTGTCGAACGCCCACGACCAGGGCACGGCCATGTGGTTGTAGGTCTTCTCGGAGCCCCAGACGTCGTAGAAGTACTTGAGCTGGTCCTCGACCGGAATGACGAGACCGTTGAACATCGCCACTTCGTTGGGCGTGCCGACCAGCGTTCCCTCGGCGCTGCCGCCGTTGTCGCCGCTGATGTAGATCACCAGGGTGTTGTCGAGCTTGCCCAGATCCTCGACGGCCTGGATGACGCGGCCGATCTCGTTGTCGGTATACGCCACATAGGCGGCGAAGACATCCACCTGACGGATGAACATCTTCTTCTCGTCAGCGCTCAGCGTGTCCCACTCCTTGAGCAGGTCCTTCGGCCACGGGGTCAGCCTGGCGTTGGCCGGAATCACGCCGAGTTTCTTCTGGTTTTCGAAGATCTGCTCGCGCAGCGCATTCCAGCCCTTGTCGAAGAGCTTCAGCTTGCTGATCTTTTCGATCCACTCGGGCGTCGGGTGATGCGGCGCATGCACGCCACCCGGCGCGTACTTGATGAAGAACGGCTGATCCGGCGCGAGCGCGTTGATCCGGTTCATGTACGCGATGGCGTCGTCGGCCATGGCGGTGGTGAGATTCCAGCCGGGCTTGCCGATGAAGGGATAGATCTGCGTGGTGTTGCGGAACAGGTTCGGCTGCCACTGGTTGGCGTCGCCGCCGATGAAGCCGTAGAAGTACTCGAAGCCCATGCCGACTGGCCACTGATCGAACGGTCCATCCTGGCTGGCCTGGAATGCCGGTACGTTGTGGTCCTTGCCGAACCACGAGGTGCGGTAACCGTTGTCCTTCAGCATGCGGCCAATCGTCGCCTTGTCGCGCTCGATAATGCTGTTGTAGCCGGGATAGCCGCTGGACTGTTCGGAGATCACGCCGAAGCCGACCGAGTGGTGGTTGCGGCCGGTGAGCAGCGCGGCGCGTGTCGGCGAACACAGGGCCGTCGAGTTGAAGTTGGTGTAACGCAGGCCGTTCGCCGCCACGCGGTCGAGCGCCGGTGTCGGCACGACGCCGCCGAAGGTGCTCGGCGTGCCGTAGCCGGTATCGTCGGTGATGATCAGCAGCACGTTCGGCGCGCCCTTGGGCGGCTCGACGCGTGCCGGCCAGTAGGGTTTGGATTGCGCGGCATTGCGCTCGATCCTGCCGCCGAACTTCGGTGGCGGTGGCGGCAACTGCTCGCCACTGATGGTGATCGTGGCGCTCGGCGAACCCGGCGCGCCGGCGGCTGGCTGGGCGAGACTGGCGCCACCGCTGGCCATGGACAGGGCCAGCAGGGCGAGAAAAGCCCATCGACGTCGTGTGGTTTGCATCGGTACCTCCCTGGTAGTGCTGCAGATCAAAATATGGGCTTTAGAACACGAAGGTCGCGCCGAGCCCGAGACCGGTGAAGCGCGCGTCGATGTTGTCGGCGTGGTGGCCGCTGAAGTCGTACGAGAGGTTGCGCAGCACCAGCGTCACGTCACCCCAGCCGTAGCGGTAGCCGGCACCGAGCAAGGCCTGCCAGGTGGTGTTCCGCGAACCGGTGCCGACGTCGAGGTAGTAGGGCATGAACCACTTGCCGTCGTCGCTGAGGTTGAGCTGCCCCTTCAGGCCGACAATGGCGTCCCACTTGTCCACGTGGCTCGAAAGACTGCGCTGCCGTCCCGGCAGCAGCCCGGCGGCGCCATCCACGCTCCAGTCCAGCGAGGTGTCCATCGACAGGTAACGGGTGCCGACCAGGATGTCGAGGTGCGAGTTGCCCCGGCGCCAGGCGGTGTAGCCGCCGGCGAGGGTCCACACGTTCGATTTCAGATCCATCGTGCTGCCCCGGTCGACGACGCGCGTGACCAGTCCGGCCGGTCCGGTGACGGTCCTGACGCTGGCGTTCTGGTCCTTGAACTTGAGGTACATATAGTCGGTGAACAGCGACCATTCGCCTTTGCGCGCCTCACCGCCAAGAAAGAAGGCGAACGAGAGGTTATGGAGGTAGGTGCCGGGAGTGGTGTGCATGTCGGCATCGACGCCCGGGGCGATGCCCAGCGGTCCGGCGAACGATGCCGAGGTATAGATGGTCGGCAGCCAGAGGTAAGGGGTGAGGCTGAAGTGCCACTGTCCGTCGAACATATTCACCTGCGGGCTGTTCGCCTCGGCGCAGGCCGGTGCCGCCGCCGTCAGGCAGAGCACGCCCAGCGCGGCGGCGGCAAGGTGTTTGCTGCAAGCGGAGTGGTGTGTGGTCATGGTCAATTATTCCTCCCTGGAGCATGCATCCTGGTGGTTGTCGGGTACTACAAGGTACCGCCCCTGTTTCGACTACCCACGACAGGGGCCTGTAAGCCGGTGATCCGGCTGCCCATGGCGAAGTCTCAGTTCAGTTGATCGTCCCTGAAGAACTTCGTTCCGGCGACCGAGAGTGTCGCTGCAAGGCCGGTATCGGTGAGCTGGTAGAGATAGACGCCCGGCGCCACCGACGCGGCGCCGGTAAACATGCCGCCCTGGCCGCCGGCCATCGCCGCCAGGTTGGCCTGGCCGCCGAATTCCCAGCCCTGCTCGATGAAGTTGCGCAACGCCTGCGAAGTGCTGAACACGAAGATCAGGCGGCTCTTGCTGGCGCCGAAGCCGAGGCCGGCCTGGACCTGCAGCATCTTCATGAAGGTCTGGCGATGGCTCTCGTGGTTCACCACCAGGCCCTTGCCGGTGGTGCCGCCGGCAAAGAAGAGCTTCAGGCCAAAGGTGCTGAAAACCGCGTAGCCGGCCGAGCGCTCGATCGTCGCGCGCGCTCCGGGAGCGAGTTCATAGAGCGCGGACAGCGCATCCTGCGACATCTCCCTGACCTGCTGCCGTCCCTGGATGATCTTCGCCTCGTTGGGCGCCTCCGGCGGCAGCACGTTCTCCACATCCTGCATCGGATCCCACGACCAGTCGGCGGCGCCGACGCCGGGCGCCGACACGCACCCGAGCGCGGCGATGATCGCTATTGCACAGCGTTTGTACATGGCTTCCTCCCCCTTGATGAGAGCGCAAGGTCTTTGCGCTGCAGCGGATTATTCCACAGCCTCCGGGCTTGTGGGGCACGTGTGTGTTCTTGTCGCCGCAGCCAACGCCGTTCCCGAGCCATCGCCGGCAGCGGGCGCCGCGCAAGGCCTTCAGGAGGGCCGCGATGCCCTGGCCGGGTTTGCCCATTGCGGATCGCACGGGCAATGTGGAAAGATGTACCTGCGGGGGGGCATCTGCCCGCGGCGCATCACGTTCATCAACGGATTGGAGGAGGCGACATGATCAACGGCCCCGTATGGGATGAAACCCTGCTCGTAAGGAACGGCGTATTCCCGAGCATTCTGGCCATCGGCGATTCCTGGTTCTGGTATCCCGAGAACAATCTGGCGATTCCGCTGCACCGGATACTGAATCGCCAGCACAGCCACGTCATGCTGGTGCGCGGCCACAACGGCGCCGAGGCGATCGAATATGCCGCTGGTCCGGTACGGGCGCAGATCGAACAAGATCTCGACCCCGCGACGGGTTATGGGAAGACCCTGAAAGCGGTGTTCCTCTCCGGCGGGGGCAATGACCTGGCCGGCAAGGAGGACCTGCCCGCACTGCTGCTCCCCGACTGTGCCGCCGCCGGAGATCCGGTAGCCTGCCTGCGCGGCGGACAACCGGATGAACTCTTCCACACCGTCAGCCAGGCCTTGCTGAGCGTGGTCGAGCTCGTCGAGCGGAAGCTCCCCGGAACGCCGGTCTTCATCCACGGCTACGATTACGCCTGCCCGAACGGCAAGGGCTTCCTGGGCCTGGGGCAGTGGCTGCAGTACCCGCTGGACCAGTGCCAGGTGGCGCGCAGCCTGCAACAGCAGGTGGTCAACGAACTCATCGACCGCTTTCGCGTCGTGCTCGAAGAAACCTGCGCGCAGGCGCCCACGCTGCATCTGGTCGATGGGCGCAACACGCTGGGGCGCGACGAGTGGGCCAACGAACTGCATCCGACGGTCGCCGGTTTCAACCGCCTCGGCAAATGCTGGGCGCCGGCGCTAGAAGCCGCCGGCCTGGCCTGAGCGGCGCTGCAGGAATCGTCGCCGGCAGAGGACGGGATGCCGGGCGCGCGGGCAGGCGCTCAGCCGTTCGCTGGCAGCGCGGCGCCGCCGACCCGCAACGCGGTCAGGATCGCCAGCCCCTGCAGTACGGCGATGCCGATCAGCACCGCCGCAAAACGGCCGCCGTCCATGAACGTGCCGAAGGCGAGCGGTGCCAGCGCCAGCCCGGCGTCGAGGCCGGAATAGACGAAGCCATAGACCCGCCCATAGGCCGCCTGTCCGAAGCGGGAGGTGGCGGCGCGGCGGACCAGGAGATCCCGCGAAGGTCCGGCGATGCCCGTGCAGTAACCGATGCCGGTCATCAGCGGCAGCACCACCCATTGTGGCAGTGGCAGGGTGGCCAGGGCGACGACCAGCAGCGCCGCGGTGCCGAGGGCGGTGGCGATCAGCCGTTCGTGCGCTCCCCGCCGCGCCAGGAAGCCGCCGCTGAGGATGCCGGCGGCGCCACCCACCAGATATGCCGAAAGGGCGGTCGCTGCGGTGGCCAGCGACAGGCCGTGCAGTTGCTGCAGGATCGGCGTGGCGAAATTCTGGATCGCACCGAAAGCGGTGGTGATCAGCAGGAAGAAGGCGAAGCACATCCACACCGCGCCCGACTGCAGGAAGGCGAACGGCGAGGTCACCATCCCGGCCTGGTCCTGCCCGCCGGCCGGGTTGGTCTGCTCGCTGCCCGGCGGATCGGCCAGGCTGCGCCGGCACCAGAACAGCAACAGCAGCGCCAGCGCCGCCAGCAGCGCGGCGGCGAGTGCGGCGCTCCGCCAGCCGAGGGTGGCGGCGATGCCGGTCATGAACACCGGCGCCAGCGCCCAGCCGAGGTTGCCTGAGAGGCCGTGGATCGAAAAGGCATGCCCCAGCCGGGGCGGCGAGACGTGGCGGTTGAGCACCGTGAAATCGGCGGGGTGGAAGACGCTGTTGCCGAGCCCGGCCAGCGCCGCCACCAGCGTCAGCCCGGTATAGTCGTCGACCACCGAGAGCAGCAGCGCCGCCAGCAGAAAACAGCCGATGCCCGCGCCGAGCACCTGCGCCGCGCCGAAACGGTCGACCAGGAATCCGGCCAGCGCCTGGCCGCATCCCGAGACCACGAAAAAGATGGTCATCGTCGCCCCGATGCCGGTGAAGCTCAGCCCGAAATCCTTCATCAGCCAGGGAAACAGCGGCGGCAGCAGGAGGTGGAAGAAATGCGACACGCCATGCACGAAACCGATCAGCGAGATCGCTTCGAGGTCGTGGCTGGCAGGCGGCGACGCTGCGGCAGGAGGCATGGCGAGGATCCGGAAGCGGCAGCCTGCAGTCTAGCCGCTAATCGCCGGGCCGGCGCACACCGTCCCTTGAAAACCACCCACCGGCCAGCGCCATCAGGAAGCGGAGCGCGCCACCGGCGCCTTGTTCCCGCCGGGACGCAGCAAGGCCAGGGCCTCGTTCACGATCAGCGCTCCGAGGACCAGCGCGCCGCCACCGAGCGTGCTTGCCCCCGGCCGTTCGCCGGCCCCGAGCCAGGCCCAGGTGACGCCGAAGACCACTTCCAGCAGACCGAGCAGGGCAATCTCCGGGGCCGCCAGTTCGCGCGACAGGCGCACCACCAGCAGGCAGGGAAGCGCCAGTTGCACGCCGCCCAGCAAGGCCAGCAGGCCGATGTCGTGCATCGAGGCCTGCCAGGGGTAGGCCATCGGCAGGGTGCAGGCGGCGGACAGCGTGGCGCCGATGAGCACCGCCGGCAACATGTCCTGGCGTCCGCCCGGCGCGGCGGCGCCGTGCCCGACGTGTTGCAGCGTCGTGAAGTTGAGCGCCGCCGCCAGCGGCACGGCCAGCGCGACCAGCGTGCCGGCCAGCGACAGGCCGCTCTTCGCCTCCTGCCCGAACATCCAGGCAATGCCCACGCCGCCGACCGCGATCGCCAGCCAGGTGCGGGCCGGCAGCCGGTGGCGCAGGAACAGGCGGCTGAACAGGGCGGTGATCAATGGCCCGATGGCCATGGTCACCAGCACGTTGGCCACCGTGGTCAGGGTGATGGCGAGCATGAAGGCGGTAAACATCACCGCCCAGCAGACGCCCGAGAACCACACCTGCCAGCCGGCGCGCAGCAGGCCGGACCACAGTCCGGGCCCGCGCATGCCGGTCAGCAGCATGCCCAGTGCCAGCGCATTGAAGGCGCTGCGCCAGAAGGTGACCTCGAAGCTGCCGGCGCTGTCGAGGTGCCGCGCGACGACGCCGGCGATGCTCCACAGCAGGGTGACCAGCACCATCAGGGCGACTGCACGGCGGTGTGACATGCGAATGCTTTCAGCCGCGGGCCGGCCGTGAACGCCAGAACATCACGTCCGACCGCGAGCGCGCAAAAGGCCGCCATTGTGAGGCATTTCGCCGCTGCCGGCGTGATTTCCAGGCCCCGCGCGGCCGCTGCCGACGCTGCCACTCGCCGCTGGCCCGCTTCGCCCGGCGATCAGGCGTAGCGTCGCAGGATCCGGTAGCCGCCGCCGGCACCCGGCAGCGACTCGACCAGGACGTAGCCGTCGACCGGCCAGCACAGCGGCCAGGCCGCTGGCGGCGTCGCCGTGGCGGGCAGGGTGGCGCCGGCCGCGCGACGCGCCAGCGTCACGTGCGGTCGGAAGGCGCGGGCTTCGACCGGCAGCGCCAGCGCCTGCAGCGCCCGAGCCAGCTCGGCGTGCAGTTGCGCCAGGGCGGCGGGCAGCGCGCTCGCCCGCAGCACGACGAGCCCGCGCGGCCAGACTTCGGCGTGGCTCAACTGCAGCGTGAATGGCATGAACGGCACCTGCAGGCCGCTGCTCACAGCAGCGATGCGGCGGCGCTCGAGCGGGCCGATGAAGTGCAGCGTCAGGTGCAGCCGCTCCGGCCTGACCGGCGACGCCCCCCTGGGCCACGACCATTGCTGCTGGTATTGCAGCAACTGCGCGTGCTCGCCGGCGGCCGGCCAGAGCGCCAGGAACAGGCGGGCCTGGGCGGGCAAATCGGACTGCGGCGTGGCGACGGTGTCGATGGGCATGCCTGGACTGAGGCGAAATGCCGCGCCCGGATCTCGACGCGGCAGCATAGAATAGCCGGTTTTCCGCTACATCGATCGCCGCACCGAGCGAGATGTCGAGCCAGATCATTGCCTTGTCCGAGTACTACGAGTTCCCGCAGGCCGCGCGGCCGCCGCTCTGGCGCCGGAGTGTCTTCGTCCTGTCAGTCCTCGGCGTGCATCTGGGCGGGCTGGTGCTGGCGTTCGGCGCCCTGCTGCGGCCGGCCCTGCCGGAAACCCTGCCGGCGCTGACGGTGCGCGTACTGGCCGCAACGCCGCTGCCGCCCAGGGTCGCGGCGCCGGAACCGGCCCGCGCCGAACCGCCGCGAAAGCCCGCGCCGCCCAGCGCCGCGCCGCGGCCACCGACGCCCGCGAAAAAGGCGTCGCCGGTGGCCGCGCCGGTGTTGGCCGCGCCAGCCACCGCGTCCGCGCCGACTGCCTTCGCCGTCGCGCCGCCGGCGGCAGCTCCCGCGGCAGCGCCGGCAGCGGTAGCAGCCCCGCCGCCGGCGCTGGTCGGCGCCCGTTTCGATGCTGACTACCTGCACAATCCCAAACCGGTGTACCCGGCGGCGTCGCGCCGGCTCGGCGAGGAAGGGCGGGTCCTGCTGCGGGTCAGGGTCAGCGCGCAGGGCCTGCCGCTGAGCGTGGACATCCGGCAGTCGAGCGGCTCCCCGCGTCTCGACGAGGCGGCACGGGCCGCCGTCGAGCGCTGGCGCTTCGTGCCGGCGAAACAGGGGACGGAAGCGGTCGAATCGACGGTGGTGGTGCCGCTGCAATTCACACTGGACAGTTGAAGAGGCAAATACAATGCGAATGGAGATGGGTCTGGCCCATTTTTGGGCCCAGGGCGACCTGCTGACGCAGGCCGTGGCGATCCTGCTGGTGCTGCTGTCGGTGGCCAGCTGGTGCGTGATTGCCGCCAAGGCGCACAGCGTCTGGCAGGCCAGGCGTTGTCATGGGCGGGCGCTGGCCGCCTTCTGGGGCGCGCCCAGCCTGCCGGCGGCGATCGAGGCGATCCGCCGCGAGGACCGCACCAACATCCTGGCCAGCCTGGCGGTCGCCGGCGCCAACGCCGCCGGTCTGCATCGCGAGCATTCCGATCGCGGCATTGGCGCCGGCGTCAGCGTCAGCGACTTCGTCACCCGCTCGCTGCGCAGCCAGATCGTCGAAGCGCAGGCGAGCATCGAATCCGGACTCACCTTTCTCGCCTCGGTGGGCTCGACGGCGCCGTTCATCGGCCTGTTCGGCACGGTGTGGGGCATCTACCACGCCCTGGTCGGGCTCTCGGGCGCGACGCAGGTGGTGCTCGACAAGGTCGCCGGGCCGGTCGGCGAAGCGCTGATCATGACCGCCGCCGGTCTGTTCGTGGCCATTCCGGCAGTGCTCGCGTACAACGCCTTCACCCGTGGCAACCGCCTGACGCTGGCTCGCCTCGATGGCTTCGCGCACGACCTGCACGCCTACCTGACCACCGGCCTGCGCGGCCGCCCAGGCGACAAGCTGGTCGACCTCGGCGCCGTGCGTGCCGGCCGCGGCGGCTGAGGGGGAGGGCACGATGGCCTTTGGTTCCTTCGAAAACAGCGGTGCCAGCCAGCCGATGGCCGAAATCAACACCACCCCGCTGGTCGACGTGATGCTGGTGCTGCTGGTGATCTTCATCATCACCGCGCCGTTGTTCCACGAAGCGGTGCCGATCGACCTGCCGCGGGTCGACGCCAGCCGGCTCGACGACCGACCGCGCATCGTGTCTGTGGCCATCGACGCCGCCGGCAAGGTCTTCGTCGATGGCCGGGAGATCGCGCGCGGTGAACTGCCAGCCCGGCTGGCCGCCATCGGCGCCGCCGGCCAGCCCGAACTGCACCTGCGCGCCGACCGCGGCACGCGCTACGAGCGGGTCACCGAAGTCCTCGCCGACGCACAGCGCGCGGGATTGGTGCGTATTGCCTTCGTCACCGAGCCGGCGACGCGGTAAGCGCGATGCTCGACCGGCGCATCCCATGGCCGCTGCTTCTGCCTCAGGCAAATGCAATAGGTACAGTAATGCGACCATGTACAAGCGGAGTCTGGAAATGGATGCGATGACCTACAGCGCGGCGCGCGCGAACCTGGCCAGGACGATGGACCGCGTTTGCGAAGACCACGAGCCTCTGAACATTACCCGCAACGGGAAACAATCTGTGGTCATGCTCTCGCTGGAGGACTAACAGACGCTCGAAGCGACGGCATACCTCCTGCGCAGCCCGGCAAACGCCAGCCGCCTGCTGGCGTCGGTGGCGCACGCCGGGATCAGGGATCGTTCCGCCGGCATCCAGGGTGCCCGGATGCTGCAGTCGCCACCGCCCGGCGCGCTCGGCTAGAGGATGGTCAGCGTGCGCACGCTGCCGGTTGAACTGCCGTTGGCGTGGCGCACGAACAGTCGCCCGGTACATTCCAGCGGCGCTCCGCAACACGCGAATGTGCCATCGGCAAGGACACCGCGATGGCGGAAACTCACCATGAGCATCCCGACAGCAGCGAATCACGGCCAACTGTCGAAAAATTTTACATTGCCGATGTCTTCACCCCGGCGCAGCGCGATAGGTCTCTGATGCAATGGCCATTTATGTCTTGCGCACGCAATGGCGTGATTCTTGCAGAAGGTTGGTGGGCGCACAGGAATTCCCGCGGCCGTGCTTGCATCGCCTGACTCCAGGTTTCGGCCAGTGGGCAACAAATACGTAGACGGGAAGATGGTCGTCAATTGAACAGTTTGACTTGCGGATTGCAACTTCACTCTTGGGGGTAATGATGAAAAAACTTGCTATGAGCGCCTTGCTTGGCGCAGTGGTTCTTGCTTCGGCCAACGCCTCGGCAACGGTGATCAATTTCGGCTCACTGGGCCTGGCTGAAGGCCAGAGCGTTCAAGGTTCCACGTTCAGTGGCGTGACCTTTACCGGGCAAGCGGGTACCTTGATTTACACCGGCGCCTATGGGGCGGGCATCTATGACGGTTTTGGCGGCGCGAATGATATTACGCTGAGCTTCTCCAGCGGGGTTTCCTCCCTGTCTCTGCGCGCCGGCGATGGTGGCGGGGATCTCGATGCCTTTGGTGTTTCGCTCTACGAATTCGGTACCAGCAACTTCCTGGGTTATTTCACGACCCCGCAGTTCGGCGGACCGAGCG
The DNA here is from genome assembly GCA_016714935.1 of Candidatus Accumulibacter propinquus. Lineage (GTDB taxonomy): Bacteria > Pseudomonadota > Gammaproteobacteria > Burkholderiales > Rhodocyclaceae > Accumulibacter > Accumulibacter propinquus. Next base: position 21,605 of record JADKBU010000001.1, read on the forward strand.
AGCCTGAGTGGTACACCCTTAACCTGGCGGGCCTCGGCCTGATCGGGAAAGCGGTGTTTGATCCGGGCAACAGCGGTGTCCTGCCGGGATCGGCAAGCGGTGCCGGTGGCGTCATCCTCACTACGGTCAGTTTCGACGAGCACGCGGTACCAATCCCCGGCACCCTTGCGCTTGCCCTGCTGGGTCTGGCTGGCCTGGCCTCGGCTCGCCGCCGGAGCTAAGCTCCCGGCTGGCTTTCGGGAAGCCTGGCGAAACGGGCAAGGCTTCCTGAGCGGCATCCTCGCACCGATCTGGAGGAGAGCAGGTCGAGCTGCGTCGATGCCGTCCTCGAGGCTGGCCTGCGCCGCCTTCGGCAGCGTCAGAGCCCGGAGGGCGACGAAGCCCTGATTCTCCGCATTTCCCGCTGCGTCGAAATCTGCCAGCGCATCGTCGCGTCGTTGTGCCAGTTCGTCGAGGGTTTGCGATAGGCCGAACAGACTTTCGACCGTCACGTTGCCGACGCTCGGCGTCGGCAGGAACTGCCTGATCACCGCCGCCGTCCGTATAGCTCGATTCTGAACGGCTTGATGGAATTCCATCGTGGCTCCGCTCAAGCGTCTGGTTTCATCGGTGCCGTGCGATCTTCACGTGGCAACTCGATGATCATACGACGCCGCGCTCCGCAGCGAAGGACGCAGGACCGGCGGCCAGCTCAAGCCAGATCAGGAGGAGCGAAGCCCCGGATCGCCGGTTCCCGGAAGCCTGCTGCTCAGCTTCAGGTATTCCTCGATGGTCAGCAGTACATGCGCAGGCCGGCCGTGGTCCGGGAAGAACACCGGGCAGTCTCTGCCGGCTTCCTGGCCTTGCTGACGCCCTGGTTGAATCGGGTTGCTTGACAGTGTCGTGATGGTCCTGGCGAAGCCTCGTCCAGTCGAGAGAGATAGACACGTCACTACGAAAAAAACGCTGTTCAACGACGTGTTCAATTTGGGCAGGCTGCACCCAAATCCGCAGCAGCCCGTTTCATGAACTTGATGGAGTGAATTCAAGCCATCTCCCCTGCGGGAAGGAAACGACCTGTTCTCCTGAATTTCCATGTAGAGGGGCATAGCGCAAGTACGGCTTGCCTCCCTGAACCTGAATGTAGAATCCATGGAACTCATCGAGAAACCCCTTGATTAATTCTGGCACGTAAGTGCCGAAGGGTTGGCCATGAATTGACGTATGGTCGCCCTTGATCAGTACCTTGGTAAGATTTCCGTAGAGTCGGTCATCAGCCGTGTAGTTGGAGTACATTTCTCGCGAGACCCAGTCCCCCTTGCCTAATACTGCCAAATACTTGACATCTGGACTTGGCAGGCCCTTCCAGTACTGAAGATTGCTGCGCTGGGCTAATAGCCACAAATAATGCGGGCTCGCCAGGGTCACAACAGAGCGGAGGAAAGGGGACACGTCATACGTCTCAACCATGCAGCGACTTACAACACCGCCAAGGCTGTGGCCAATGACCGTGACATCCGTCTGACCCAGAAAATCAAGGTTCAGAAATAGGTTCCTCGCAGCCCCTTCAACGATATAGGCAGGGAGATTGATTACCTGGAGCGCTTTGGCCCCAATGGAGGAAATCAGTGCTTTCAACGCGCCATCAAAACCTATGGGGATATCTGCAACACTCAGCGCCTTGGCCTCATTCACACGGCCATGATAGGCAATATCATCGAAGGCCCAAACGGAATCAAACCCCCCACGAGAAACCAGTGCGTTGGCCAAACCCGACAATGCTTTGAAATCGGAAAGAATGCCGTGCACCAGAATCGCGGTTCTCGGCCCTTTTTCCGAGCCGGCCAACAGCTTCAGCGATCGAGACTTCGGGTGCTCAGGGTAGTGGGGCGCAATAAATTTGGCGCTCTTTTGTTCATGGCATAATGTACAGACCATCTCGGCCAACGGAAAATGTGTATGCTCGTGCAACCAGGCATTGGACACTTCATTTTTTCCCAGTTTGCAATGACTTCGGCAATACCATTTTCCACAAGAGAGGCAGGAGAACTTTCTGTTGAAGATGTTTTTTAATGAAACATCGCACTCGGGGTGAGAACAGGTTCTCCGAAACAGGCCTTTTGCATGAGCTTGGAGGCCCGGGCCGGCCTTGGCAAAGCAGGTCTGACAGATATAGCCGTTCTCGTTCAGAACCTTTTCAATGTCCGGATAATGCAACCCTCCGAATTGCATCAAATAGGCAGAGCTACAGGCATGGTCGTCGCAAAATTCCTTCGAGCACACGCAACAGATGTATCTATGGTTCAGCACACCAAACTCGACAATGCATCCGGTTTCTTCACAAGTGGCCATAAGTCTCTTTGTCTATCTGCCAGTTCAGACTAGATATTGATTGGTAAATTGGGGTCCATGTCGTTTCCACACGAAACGACATGCATGGCTTGTTGATTCCCGTCAGTCATTCTTGCGGGTGCCATTGGAAAGCCTGTTGAGGAATAGTTCAGAGAGCTTGCGCAAGAGCTTTCCCCCGCCTGGAACCGGCGATTTGTTGCCCAGTTCTTCAAGGAGATCCGGTATGTGCTTGATGGCGGTATCGGCAATTGCCTGAGGTACGCCAAGGCGCTTCATCAGTGTGTAGGCTGATTCGTTGACCTGCCGTCTGTACTTTTTAGGTAGACCGGTTACTGCTACGAATTCATTCCAGATTCGGGTTAACGATTGGTTAAACGAACTGCTGGTGCCGGTACCGTAGAGCTTGCGTGGCTCAACAAGCGCGTTGTGGATGATCGAACCGAGTAGATGTTCCCGCGATTGCAATCTGAGGGGTGCGAAGAATTCTTCCATGGGACCACCAGATGCGAAACAGGTTGGGACAAGTTCTTTGTAAGCAAATCGGGAAAAAGCTTCCTGATTCCTATCAACCCAGGAAGTCATCGGATACTCGTTTTCGCATCCGGTAACGGCCAGGATTACCGGGATATTGCCTTGAGTCATTTTCTCGACAAAGAACTTGTAGTCCTCGTCGTGCTCCTTGGTGATTCGGGATGCGCGAGTGACCTGAACCAGCAAACTGAATCCATCGCGCGCCTTTTCGAGCAGATCTATGAGTTCAACGACAGCTTGTTCTGCAGGGACAGTGCCGTGACTGCTTTCGTGCAAGCCGACGGTGTCAATTATCTCAATCCGGCAATCATCGGTTTGGAACGCGGGGTAGAGATGAGATTTCGCTGTGATACCTCTTGCGCCGTTGTCGGTTGGCCGTTTCCTTCCGGTCAGTGTATTGCAGAGACTCGTCTTGCCGGTGCCAGTTGCACCAAAAACGAGAACGCGAATGTTCCTCATTGGTTCATTTGCCTAACCTGAAAGTTAACGACCTTTAACCTCAGAAAGTATATCACCATAACAACGTCCTTGCGGAAGGTCGAGGAAGCGCTATATTGATATTACATAAAGCTCGGAAGTGAGGATCCCCCGAAATTTCGTCTTCCAGGAAATGGGATACCACACCCGGCAAGTCAGGAACGCGTCGAGTGGCTGATGCGCGAGAACGGTCTTCATGCGTGGCACAAACGGCGCTACAAGGCAACGAAGAGTTCTGTGCGCAGCCCCTGCCGGAGGAACCGAACCTGCTGGAGCAAAACTTCACGTCAGCGGCGCCGAACCAGGCCTGGATTTGCCCAAAACCGTCATTGGCGCGCTTGCGTGTATACTATAGCCCTAGGTACTCACCTGCCCGGCTTGCAGGAATAACCTCTTCCTGACGGGAGCAGAAAGTTCCGAGGCCAGCCAAATTCGCCATTTTGATTGGATAAATATTTCGTGAAAGGATTTACCAGGTGTTCTATTGCCACGGTTTTTCGGTGAAGCAAGGTACTGCATTTGCTTTATTGATGGCGGGTATGCTTACGGGGGCCCAGGCTGGAAGCTATTCCAGTGTTTTCTTTTTTGGCGACAGCCTCACCGATTCAGGGGTCTATGCTCCCCTGGTTGGGGTCAATGATCATTTTTCCACCAACCCAGGAACAGTCTGGTCTCAGAATCTTGGTGCAAGTTATGGCAAATCGGTTACACCGGCATACGCGGCGGCTGGCACGGGTCCTGGTCCTTATGCTTTTAATGGCATCGGGAATGGCAACAATTTTGCAGTGGGTAGCGCGCTGATCAATGCGGCGGCGGCGGGTCAAGGCATCAATATTCCGCCCGTGAGCGGCCAGGTTAACGACATCCTTGCCCGTGGACCGCTGGCTTCAAAAGCCCTCTACGCTATTTCGGGAGGACATAACGACGTCTTTACCCAACTCTCTGGTGGTGCTGGCGCTATTCCAGGCATCGTCACTGCGGCGCATGATCTGACCGCGCAAATTGTGCGCTTGCAGTCAGCCGGTGCACGCAATCTGATCGTAATCGGGATTATGGACCTCACCAAAGCACCCATTGCCGCACTACAGACCCCCGCGGACCAGGTGTTGCTCGGAAATCTTGTGACGACGTTTGACGCAACACTGGACGCGGATCTGGCTGGCAAAAATCTACTCTATTTCAATACCGGGAGATTGCTGAACACCGTTATTTCCAACCCCATGGCTTACGGCTTTACCAACACCACAGATCCCGCCTGCGGTCCTCTTCCAACAGTTTCCCTGGGTTGCTCTCCCCCCGCAGGTACGGGAGGTTATCTGTTTGCCGATGTACGGCATCCTTCAGCCAAGTTTCACCGCATCATCTCTGACTGGATATACACCTCGCTGGAAGGTGCCAGCCGAGTGGGTCTGATGTCGCAAGTCCCGCTGGGGCGCTCAGGTGCGCAGTGGCGATCGATTGATGGCCGGCTCAATGAATTCCAGAACTACGGCTACAAAGGCCAGGGTTTTTTCGTGACAGGTGATTATGCCAATTCGCAAAAAGAGGCTTATGCCGGAGTGCCTTCCGCAGATGGCTCTGGCGGCAGCCTGATCATCGGTTATGAAAAGGCCTTTGCCGAGCAACTGTTTGGCGGTATCACTCTGGGGTACGGCAATGCACCGTTTGACTTGGGGAACAGCCAGGGCACGATCAAATATAACGATTGGTCACTTTCGACCTTTGCTTCATATAAGTTCGGATCGTTCTACGCGAACGGAATCGCCACTTATTCCTGGCTTGATTACGCGAGCAAAAGAAACATTAGCCTTGGCCCATTCAACACCAGCGAACGTGGTGATACGCGCGGACACCAGTCTGGGGTGAAAGGACAGATCGGCTATCACTTCACGCATGGCGATATCATCCACGGCCCTCTCGTTGGTCTGGCTTGGGAACGCGTGAACGTGGATGGTTTCAGCGAACAATCAAACAGCCTGACCGCAATGACTTTTGGGGGGGGGGGGGGGGGGGGGGGGGGGGGGGGGGGGGGGGGGGGGCGGGGGGGGGGGGGGGGGGGGGGGGGGCGGGGGGGGGGGGGGGCGGGGGGGGGGGGGGGGGGGGGGGGGGGGGGGGGGGGGGGGGGGGGGGGGGGGGGGGGGGGGGGGGGGGGGGGGGGGGGGGGGGGGGGGGGGGGGGGGGGGGGGGGGGGGGGGGGGCTTGGGGGGGGGGGGGGGGGGGGGGGGGGGGGGGGGGGGGGGGGGGGGGGGGGGGGGGGGGGGGGGGGGGGGGGGGGGGGGGGGGGGGGGGGGGGGGGGGGGGGGGGGGGGCGGGGGGGGGGGGGGGGGGGGGGGGGGGGGGGGGGGGGGGGGGGGGGGGGGGGGGGGGGGGGGGGGGGGGGGGGGGGGGGGGGGGGGGGGGGGGGGGGGGGGGGGGGGGGGGGGGGGGGGGGGGGGGGGGGGGGGGTTGTGGGGGGGGGGGGGGGGGGGGGGGGGGGGGGGGGGGGGGGGGGGGGGGGGGGGGGGGGGGGGGGGGGGGGGGGGGGGGGGGGGGGGGGGGGGGGGGGGGGGGGGGGGGGGGGGGGGGGGGGGGGGGGGGGGGGGGGGGGGGGGGGGGGGGGGGGGGGGGGGGGGGGGGGGGGGGGGGGGGGGGGGGGCGTGGGGGGGGGGGGGGGGGGGATCAGACCCGCGAATCTTTGCGTTCGCGACTCGGCTGGCAGGTGGCGGCCGAAACCCGCTGGGCAGAAGTCAATGTTCGTCCCTATGCGCAACTCAGCTATGACTACGAGCACAAGAAGGATGAGCGCAGCTATAGCGCTGGTTTTGTCGGTGGCAATTCTGCCATGGAGATTTCGACGGCCAACCGGACGGGAGGATATGGAACATTGCTTGCCGGCATCAATGCCGAATTGAGCCATGGCATGCGGCTGGGTTTTGGCGCTTCAGCCACGATCAGTCAGCCAGGGGCGAAAAACTCGGCAGTCAACATCACACTTAGCGCCCCTTTCTAATTTGACCTTCCCACATATAAAAATGGTGACGACCTTCGCGAGGGTTGGAAGACGAAATGCAGCGGGAACCTCACACCAATAAAATGCCAATTTTCGTCTTCATTCTCCCCTATTTGTTGGATACTCCATCGATAGATAAGTCTCCCGGTTGCAGAACGGGGGGCAGGTGATTACGGCTGACGCGGTGGCCCGATCAGCGGCGTCTTCACCGGCTTGGCCATGCCAAAGAAAACTACGACGCCCTGACCGGCACCGCGGGTACTCAGCGCTTCAGAGGCATTGCCGAACGCAGCCGCGTCGATGTCCCAATTGTTCGTAACCCAGACATCGCCGGCCGGTCCGACGCCGATATCAACCAGTTGCTGCATTCCGCCACCCACATAGCCGCCCGGCGGCGAAATGGCATCGCCGGTCTTCATTCCCGGCGGGCAGGTTTCGGTACGCACACCGCACAACTGCACGATGCCGGTCGAGTCGGAAACCAAGTTGGACACCCAGACATTGTCATTGCCATCGATGGCCACAGCCCAAGGACCGGCCAACCCCTTGCCGGAAACCGGCGAGAAGGGCGCCGTGGAGCCATCTGGACGCAGCACCGAGACACTCCCGCCTTCGAAGTAGCCCGCCTTCTGCGCGGAAAGGTTATGTACCAGCGATTCGGTCGCCGCCTTTTCGCCTTTGATGACGTACGCTGCCATCATTTCGATGATCTTCAGTCGCCCGCGTTCGGAAGTGCCGAAACGTTCCGCGTGCCATACGTTCCCCTGGCTGTCAATTGCCATCCCACTACCGCTGAAGCCGACGTCAAATTTCTCGACCTTGGTCGGATCGGATACGTGGAAGCGGATGACGGAAGAGCCAATACTGTTGCTGACCCAGATATAGTCTTGTTGATCAATGGCCAGATGGAACGGCGCGAACAGGCCGCACGGGTTTTTCAGCGGGTCTTTGCTTGGATTCTGACAATATATGCGCCCCTTGGACGGATCACCCTTGGGCAGATGAACGATTTGATTCCTGGTTTCATCGACCGCCCAGATGTCGCCATTGGGCGCGACGATGATGCCCTGCATTTCACCAAGCTGGCCGTTGAAGTTCCAGCCATCCGGCGGAGACAGCGGCTTGCCGGCTGAATCAAACTTGGTGAGGTTCTGGCTGGCGTAGCCGCTCGGCCAGATATTGTCCTGTGCATCGATTGCCAGCCCGAAGCCGACGCCGGACAGACCGCCACCGCTAAAGCCTGTCGTGATCGGTGAAAGCGCCTTGCCGTTGGGAGCGAACTTGGACAGATTGCCGTTCCAGAGGATGGACTGGTTCTGCGCGCCGACGATGAAATTGTTGCCGACCCAGACATTCCCCTGGCTGTCGAACATCAACTTGCCGCCGCCGCTAATCCCGCCCCCGGCGAACTTGAGCGGAAACACCCAGGCACTTGGTGCGAATGTCAGGTAGGGCAGGAAAGGCGTGGCGCGCATTTTCTTGCCTTGTGGCACCGGGTAAAACTGATCCAGCAGTGCGAAGATCCTGTCCGCCTGATGCGCAGGGCTCCGGGCAATGGCCTCAGCGGCTGCCAACGTGTCGGTCGGCACCGCCCCGGCGGGTGTGGTCGCCGCGGCGAACAGCTTGGTGCAGGCATCGGCAGCGACCTGCGTGGCGCAGCCGGCGAGCAGGCTGGCGAGCGTCGCGAAATTAGCCATTGTCGGCGTCTGGCTGCTGTTGAGCGGATCCTGGATGGTCGTGCCCCAACCGCCGGTGGCGAGATCGACAAAGTTGGGTACATTGCCGGCGGTGATGCGCAGGGCCAGCGAGGAACCCTTGATGACCTTGCCGTCGACGACCTGGTTGTGGGTCCATACGGAGGCGATGGTGGTGAACTCGTTGATCGTGACCCTGGCCGGCGGTTTGCTGCCGAGTACCGTCATCATGGCGATGGCCGGGTTGTTGCCAGCGGCCTTGTTGGCCGTTGGCTGACCACCCTGCGCGACCAGATAGAGACTGGAATCGGCATGGGCCGTGGGCGCCGTCAGCATGAAGCGGCCATCGGCGCCGCTGAGGACTTGTGCGAGTTGCTTCGGGGCGCCGGCGCTGGTAGCCCACAGGGTCACCGTCGAGTTGGCGATCGGGGCGCCGCCTCCAAGCACTTGTCCACCAAGGCTCGCGGCTGTCGCACAAGTTGGCAGCGACAGTGCGGTCGAGGTCAGCGCGAAGATCACCGCCGGCATCCTGAAGTCTTTTTTTCCTTGAATGCCAATGTGCATTTCTTGACCTCCTTTTGAATTCGTCTCCCATACCAAGCTTCATGGAAGCCATGGCAAACTATCGTCCTGCCACCCCATGCCACTGGCGGCCATAGCGCGGCATCTCCCTGGAAATTTCGCTGAAGGAATCCGGTCAACTTGACGACCAGCCCGGCAGCCTGAAGCGGCCGCAGCGCCGTGAGTACCAACAGCCCAGGCCAGAGGCCAGCTGCGCCAGGAGGTCGAGCGGGCCCGGGCGTCGGGGGGGGGTTTTCTCGGCGCAATGGGAGGCGAAAAGCATCTCGATCCGAATGCCACCCCAGGAACCCATCAACATTTATCGGGATCTGCTGGGCGTCATGCCTCGTTTCAATGCGCCCGAAAATTCCATTACATTTGCCGCAGATTGTTTGATCCGCCCTATTTCGAATGCTGATCCGGAATTGCGGCGTTTGATGCAGGAACAAGTTCAACGCCTCGACAATCTCTATCAGGATGAGCTGCCTGAACGCGTGGCGCCGTTGATTCGCAACCTTCTGGCGCAGGGTACGGCCAGTCTCGACGTGATCGCGCAGCGCTTGGCGATGAGTCCGCGGACCTTGCAGCGTGGCGGAGGAAGCGGCGGAACGAGCGCGGAGCAAGGGGCACAAAACAGCGGCGAACGGGCCCGGCACCAACGCGGCCGCGGGGGGGGGCGGAAAAAGGGGGGGGGCCGCCGCGGCGGGCGCGGCGAATGCGGAGGGTGAAGGTGTAATACCTATGGCTGCTGAGCATTCCATTGCAGCCGTTCTGACCCATCAAGAGGCCAATGACCGGTCAGACCGAGTTGCCCGATAGTATCCCTTGAAGCCGGTCCCCGCAAAGCAGTCATTGACGCACGACGATACTTGCGACGGTCCGCAAAGTCCAACGTCGGGTTACTGATGCAGCGGATGTCATGTGTGTGGCCACCCGGGGGTAGAGCGCAACGCGCTCGATTTGCGACCATCAGTTTTCGATGATGATCATGTGTGCCTGAATCTTGCCTTCAACAGTCCCGCGGCCAAATTTCCGGGCAATCGCCGCCGCCGCGACGTCGGTTGCCTCGCCAAGCCGAGAGGCGTCGTGCGCCTCGATCTCGTTCCGTAATGGGGTGCCGTGGCAGTAGGCGACCGCCGGGTCGCGGGAAGATGTTGCATGGCTGCGCGCGGCAACCGTGCTGATCCGAGGCGGCGCGGTGAACCCGCCGTTGGCAAGATCTCGAGCGATGCTTGGACGATCGTGATAGCCATGTGGCGTACGGGCCAGGAAGCGCGGCGGGTCCTGTGGAAACATTGACGCCAGTGCCTGCGTCACGGTGTCGGCGAACTCGTTATCTTCGATTCGATCCCACACGGAAAACATCAAAACGCCTCCCAGCCGGAGCACTCGACGCGCCTCCGCAAACGCCTTCGTTTTGTCGGGAAAGAACATCGCTCCGAACTGGCAGACAACGGCGTCAAACATACCATCAGGAAATGGCAATTGCATGGCGTCTGCCTGGCGCCACTCTACAGGACGCTTGGTTCCGATCGCAGCCGCCTGGTCCAGCATCGGCTGATTCAGGTCCGTGGCGACGATCGATACATTTTCGGGAAGCAGGGATGCCAGACTGCGGGTGGCGACCCCGGTGCCGGCCGCAATCTCGAGCACACGGCCAGGCGATCGCTCCGCCAACTGGTTCGCCAGGTGTGCGGAATAGGGCTCGAAAATCAACGGCACCAGATGCTGCTCATAAAGATTCGGAATCGAGCCTGTGAAGCCATGGTCGTTATCGGCACTGGTCATCACGTTGGCCTGCGCTTTCTGCACTTTCGCTCCTGGGCGGCGTTGTTCTCGATCACTTCCTGGCTGAATTCCGCCAAATGGCGCTGGAGTTGCCCGGCTGGATCGGGCGCACTCGTAATGATGACAATCAGTTTCTCACTGGGTTCCGGAGCGCACGGATATCCATTGCCTGTGGCTTGAGTGCGCTGCGGATGCACTTCGCCACCCTCGCAAACTGCCCACCCATCGGCGGCCGTATGCCTCGCCACAACCATCACCATGATCACCATTCGAGAAGTCCCCGCAGCGGTCACGGCACGTCGCGGTCCAGGGCTTCGCCGATGCGAACGGCAATGGCCTGAACCTCCGGCCGCGGATCGTGCACCCGGACACCAGGATGATCACCGGCCACGATCCCGGCGAGTGGCCGGTGCGCGTGACGGCCGGCGAGAAGCTGCCGCGGCTGTCGTTTGCCGGCGGCGACCAATGGGTCACACTGCGGATGCCTGATACCCAGGAACTGCAGCCGCCCGCAGACGCAACAAACCCCGCCGGGGCGGGGTTGCCGTGCGATCAAAGCCGACTATCACCGGCGCCGGCGGGACGCCGCGATACCTGCGACGGCCAGGCCGAGCAGGGCAAGGGTGCCGGGTAGAGCACCGGGCTGGTATCTGCCAGATTATTGCCCGAATCAAGGCTCCAGTAGAGCGGCCCGCTCGTGGTTCCGTCCACCCACCGCACCTGCACCGTGAGGTCGGGAATTGGTAATGCTCCACCATGGGCCCGCCCAAATCCGGCAGCGTGCCGCCGCGGAGTATGGCCTCACCCCGCCACCCGCATATCGTCGGCCAATGGGCGCATGGATCGCCACGCGGCACGTCCCGATTACTGTCCATGACTTGCGGCGCGACTGTTGGTGACCTATGGCCATCCGCCGCTGAAATTGATCACCTGACCGGTGGTGAATGGGGAACGCCCGGACGCCAGGAATTCGATCAATTCGCCGATTTCCCGCGGTTCGCCGAGACGCCCCATCGGCACCTTGCTCGCGATTTCCCGGCGTCCGGCAGGGTCGTCGATGAATCGCGCACGCGGATAATAGGCTTCGCTGTACAGGTAGTTCGGTGCCACGACATTCACCTGGATGCCGAACGGCGCCGCTTCTTTCGCCAACGCCAACGCGAAGGCCGTTGTGCCGGCACGTACCGAGGTGGCTACGGAAAACCCGGGTTCAGGCTGCAGATAGCGCGCGGAGGTGATGAACACGAAGGTGCCGCGACGTGCCAGCTTCATCGGCGGCAACAGCAGTTGCGTCAGACGATACGGAAAGATCAGCAGGGCCTCCACGCTCTGGCGCAGCGTTTCGAGCGAGACCTCTTCTATTGGTAACGGCGTATTGGGAAAGACATCGTTGGAAATCACCGCAGCGATCTCGAGCCCGCGTTCTTTCAGCTCCTCGGAAATGCCGTCAGGCGTTTGCCCGCGCAGCGCCACGGCGCCCGCGTGCGCGAGTTCAAAATTCCGGGCGACGTCCGGGTCGGCAAAGCCGGTATCGTGACAAACCAGCCGGTGTTGCTCCCGGAGTACGACAGGAACCACTCCGGGCCCAACGTATTGGCGTGCATGCGTCAGCAGCAAGGCATTCATCATCAGGCGTTCCTCAGGGTGATGATAAATCGCCGTCACAGCAGCGATTCAAACGCCTGCCGGGCGACGTCGGAAAAGGCTTGCGAACGGCGCGTCGTTCCATTGACATGGACGATCACCGTGGTAGCCGTCGCCGCACAATGGCCGTTCTGGAACAGCCCTTGTTCGAGGGTAAGGGAACTGCGACCGATTCTGCCGGTGCGTGTCCCGATATCGACTCGGCCGGGCCAAGTGATTTCGGCGTGAAGGTCGAGGGTCAGTCGGGCGATCACGAAGGAGCACTGCGGATCGGCCAATGGTCGATCCGGGCTGTAAAGCAATTCCACACGACCGGTTTCCAGCATGCTGGCAAAGACGGCGTTGTTGACGTGGCCTTGGCGGTCGGTATCGACGTAGCGCAGTTTCTCGTAGGTCCGTAGCGGGAAATCATCAATACTCGTCGTTTCGAGCGTTGTCTCGGGTTCTTGCATGATCGGGCCCTTCCGCGTGGGTTGGCGATGCATTGTCCGGCGGGGCCATTCGCTCGACCGCTTGCCGGCAAACTTCGAGGATGTGTTGGGCAAAAACCGGGTCGTCGACCGCGCGGGCCAGAGAAATGCCGCCGACACACAAAGCCATGAAGGCTACGGCGTCGTCGAGGCGTTCCGGATCGATCAGGTTTCCGTCGTCGTGAGGGATGCAGATGGCGCGCAACGATTTGCGCAACTCTTCCTCGTAGACCATTTTGAAACCAGGAGCACTTCTCGCCGCATCCGATGCCAGCGCGGCCAGCGCACAACTGTCGGCCAGGTCATCGCGATGCGCCATCGTCAAATAGCGTTTGCCGAGTCGCACCAGCCGGCTCGGCCAGGACTCTTTAGTGGCCTGCCCTGTCCAGCGCGGCCGGTTGTCGAGTAAGGCGAAGCGAAAGGCCGCCGCAGCCAACTCGTCCTTGTTGTTGAAATGCGCGTAGAACGCGCCATGCGTCAGTCCCGCTTCGTTCATCACCGGGGCGATGGCGGCACCGTCAAGCCCTTCGACACGCAGACGGGAGGCGCCCGCCGTCAAAATGCGCCGCAGTGAAGCTTCCTTGAGATCGGATCGACTGGCCATGGGTTTTCACATGATGTTTATCATGCGAAAAAATCTCATATGATGTGCATCATGTCAACCTGGTTGCAGGCAGGCTCATTCGTTAGCCGTCGGCGTGGCGATAGACCTGAATGGCAAACGCTTTCCCTGACTTGAGCACCTGCGTGTTTTCCAGCTCCAGCGTGAAGCCGAACGAGGCGGCACATTCGGCCAGCTCCGCAGGAGGAATCAGCCGCATCAGTGGGGCGAGCACTTGAATACTCTGATACGGCGAGGGTGACAACGCATGTACCTGTGTCGATGGCTGCTGGAGCACCGAGACCAAACGCGCACCGGGACGACACACCCGCGACAGATTGGCCAATGCCGCAGGCAGCGAGACGTACTCGAACACCAGGGCAGCGTAAACCAGGTCGACGGGGGCGAATGGCAACGCACCAGCCTGAATGTCGGCAACATGGAATTCGAGGCCAGGAACACGCCCAAGATAGCGAGAGGATGCGACAGCGATATAGTCGGGGTTGATGTCGACGCCTACCACCCGCCTGGTTGCGCAGGGAATCCTGTCGAAGCCGTTGCCGCCGGCACAGCCGATCACCGCCACCGACTCCGGCGAGAACTGCCGCAAGGCGTCGGCGAACTGGGCTGCCAACATTGCATCCTGAGCAATGCTTGGCAGCGACATGTGGGACTCGTAGTCCGAGAGTGGAATCTCAAGCCAGGGGTTGTTCATGGGCCGGTGGACGCTCGGGTTGGACAGCCGGCGCCATGCAGGCCGTGGCCTCGCTCCATCTGGCGACTGGGCCGGATCTTGGGAAAAGGTGGAATCTTCATCTTCATGAGTCGGATCGGGGAGTCTTGCATGGACTCGAACGCCTTGCAGATTCCTCGAAAGTAAGCGGCACGGGCGGGACTTGCGTTTGCCCGGACAGCGGCTAGACTGCCGGAATGCACGGAGAGTGGAGCGACGAACGATTGATGCTGGCCTACCGCGCCGGTGACGCCGATGCGTTCACGACGCTCTACGGCCGCTACCGCGGCCCGCTCCATCGCTATCTGGCCCGGCAATGCGGCAATCCGACGCTGGCTGAAGAACTGTACCACGAGGTATGGATCAAGGTGATCAACGCACGCGCCAATTACGAACCGCTGGCCCGCTTTTCGACATGGATCTTCCGGATCGCGCGTCATCGCCTGATCGACCACTATCGACAGCACGCGCACCAGTTGCCGTTGCAGTTTGCGCCGCACGCGGGTGACCCCGCTGCCGATGGTCCGGATGATCTGCTGGCCACGCTGCCGGCGCCCAGCCACGAGACGCCGCATGCCGTGCATGAGCGGCAGCAGGTGGCCGAACGGATCAGTCTGGCGCTGGCGGCGCTGCCGGCTGCCCAGCGCGATGTCTTTCTGCTGGCCGAGGAGGGTGGGCTGACCCTGGAAGAAATCGCCGCCGCGACCGATTGCGGTCGCGAAACGACCAAGAGCCGTTTGCGTTACGCGCTGAGCAAGCTCAGGCACTCGCTGCAGGATCTCTTATGACCGAACCGCTTCAGGATTTCCCGAGTGATCCTCCGCTCTCGCGACTGTATCGGCAGTTTGCGACCGACGAGCCGTCGCAGGCTATCGACGAGCGGATTCTGGCCGCCGCGAAGGCGGCGCTTGGCGCGGGTGAACGGTCGCCGGGCGCCGACCGCGGCCGCTGGTGGCGGCGTTGGCGTACGCCGTTGGCGCTGGCCACGACGCTGGTGCTGACCCTGACGCTTTCCCTGCTGCAACAGCCGCCACCGGGAGACGGGTTCGTGCCTGCGGTTCCCGGTCCGCAAGTCGCGCCGGCGCCGGCCGCTGCGCCGCCGGCGAAGTTTGCCGATCCGGAAGCCAGGCCCGCTGCCGCGGTCGCGCCTCCCTCGCCGGCCAGGACGGCTGGCGCCCTGTCGGATCGGCAGGCCGAAACGCGGCAGCAGTCAAGGCCAGCGTCGACCGGGGTCGGCGAGCGCGACCGCGAGGTGAAGTCCGAGAGCGTTGCCGAGCGGGTTTCGAGCGCGGCGGCGAAACCCGCACCGCCGGCGACAGAGCCGGCTGCAACCCGCTCCGAGCGTACGGACGTTGCCCCCGCCGTCGCCGGCACGGTCACCGGCAACCGTTCCGAAGCGCCGTTGGCTGCCGCTCCCGGCAGAGTGCCGGCGGCCGCGCTGGCGAAATCGCGGGCGCAAGCCGTCCGCACGGCGAGCGTCTGGCTCGATGAAATCCGTGCCCTCCGACGCGAAGGCAATCTTCAGGAGGCCGAACGGCAGTTGCGCGAGTTCCGTCGCGAATACCCGGACTACCCCTTGCCCGAGGACCTGCGTCCATGAGGTGCTCGCGTATTGTCTGTGCCGGCGACACCGGCGAGCGCGTCGTCCCGGGAGGTTGCGCCGATGGTGCCGGCAGGGTTCTGCCGCGATCAGGAGGCGTTCGCAGCCGTGCGTGTCAGGATGCGCGATTGACCGCTGTTGCGACAGCTCCTACACTCCGCACTTGGTCGTTGCAGTTTCCGCTCACTTCTCCCGGTAAGTATCATCAAGCGATTGTTCTCAAGGAATAAATCAGCGGCTCGCGAAAAGTGTGCGGTCTTCTGGCCGTATCCCTGGGTAACACCTGGGTGCGCGTCAGTCCAGCACCGGTCGGCGGCGCCGGTCACTCGGCCAGGCTGCTGCGGTCGACCGTCGCGATGCTGAGCGGTCTGGCCCGCCAGTTCAAGCGGCTCCGGCAGCGCCTGTCGGCGCGTTCGCGAGTGGCCACCCGGCTTCAAAACCTGGAAGGCCTGTTTCAGGCCATCCCGGATCTGGTGTTCGTCCTGGACCTCGAAGGTCGCGTACGCCACCTCAATCCGGCAGCCAGAAGAAGCCTGGGTTGTGGCGACGAGTTCATCGGGCGCGAACTGCTTGAATTGCACTCCCCCGTGCAGCGTACCGAAGCCCGGCAGTCCCTGGCGGAAATGCTGGCCGGCAACTGCCAGGGCTGCGTGCTGCATTTGCAGCGCGCCGACGGCGACCCGCTGGTGGTCGATGCGCGCGTCGTGCGGGGAAGCTGGGACGGGCACGATGCGCTGCTGGGAATCGCGCGTGACGTCGGCCCGCTGGCGCAACTCAAGTACGAAATGCTGCTGCGGGATCGCTACCAGCGGGCGGTACTGGACAACTTCCCCTTCCTGGTCTGGCTCAAGGACCGGGACAGCCGCTTTCTGGCGGTCAACCGTGCTTTCGCCGAAGCGACCGGAAAAGGCCAGCCGGCGGATCTGGTGGGCCGCAGCGATTTCGACTGTTGGGCGTCCGACCTTGCCGATCGCTATCGTGCCGACGACCGTGCGGTCCTCGAAAGCGGCCACTCCAGGATCGTCGAGGAAGAAATCGAGGAGGCCGGTCGCCGTGCGTGGATCGAAACCTTCAAATCGCCGGTTTCCGTCGACGGCAAGGTCATCGGCACCGTCGGTTTCGCCCGCGACATCACCGAGCGCATCACTGCCCGACAGGCCGTGCAGCAAAGCGAAGCGATACTGCGCGCCACCCTCGATGCGACCGCCGACGGTATTCTGGTGGTCGGCGCCGCGGGCCAGGTGCTTACCCATAACCGGCGCTTCCAGGAAATGTGGCGGGTTCCTGAGGAATTGCTGGCCCTGCATGCGGACAAGCGCCTGCTGGCCTTTGTCGTCGAACAACTGGTCGATCCGGAGAGTTTTCAGCATCAGGTGAATTCCCTGTATGAAACCGATGCGACCTCCTGGGACAGCCTGCACTTCAGGGATGGGCGGGTGTTCGAGCGCTATTCGGCAGCGATGCGCATCGGCGGCGAGCGGGCGCGCATCTGGTCGTTTCGCGACGTCACCCTGAGCCGCCGTGCCCAGGACGAGCTCGAACATGAGCGAGGATTTCTCAAGACCCTGATCCACACCATTCCGGACCTGGTGTGGCTGAAGGACCCGCAAGGCGTGTATCTGGCTTGCAACCCGCGCTTCGAGGCGCTGTTCGGCGCCAAGGAAGGCGCTATCGTCGGCAGGACCGACCATGACTTTGTCGAACCGGTCCTCGCCGACTTCTTTCGCGCCAATGACCTGGCGGCGATTGCCGCCGGGCAGCCCCGGGTCAACGAGGAGTGGCTGGATTTCGCTGACGGTGGCTACCGCGGTCTGTTCGAAACCACCAAGACCCCGATGTGCGACAGTCAGGGAAGGCTGATCGGTGTGCTGGGTATCGCCCATGACGTCACCGCGGCACGCGCGGCTGAGGCGGCGCTGCGCGAAGCGGGTGAGCGTCGTCGCTTGCTGATGGACACCTCGCGCGATGGCATCGTGATCATCAGCCAGCGGCACCGGGTGGTCGAGGCCAACCGACGCTTCGCGGAAATGCTCCGTTACTCGCCGCAGGACGTGCTTCACCTGCACACCTGGGACTGGGAGGCGAACATGGCCGAGGCGCAGGTTCGGGAGGCCTTCGCCGACCTCAAGGAGGTTGACCGGACCTTCGAGACGCGCCACCGGCGCAGCGACGGTACGATCTTCGACGTCGAGGTCAGCGTCAGCGGTACCACGGTCGCCGGCGAGAATGTGGTGATCGCCTTGTGCCGCGACATCAGCGATCGCAAGAAAGCCGACCTGGCCTTGCGCGAGACGCTGGCGTTCCTGCGGGAATCTCAGGCGATCGCCAAGGTGGGTGGCTGGAAGGCCAACCCGACGACCAACAGCGTGAAGTGGACCGAGGAGGTTTACCGACTGCTGGGGCATCCCCTGGACTCCCCCCCTGTCGACCTCGAGGATGGTCTGCGCTATTACACGCCGGAATCGCTGCCGGCGGTACGCGCCGCCCTGCAACACACCTTCGAGACGGGCGAACCGTTCACCCTGGAGTGCCGCATGCTTCATGTCTCGGGGCAGGATTTCTGGGCCGAGCTGCGTTGTATCGGGCGGATGCAGGACCCCGACGAGGGCACCTATCTTACCGGCACCTTCCAGGACATCAGCGAGCGCAAGCTGGTCGAACTGGAACTGCAGCGTCACCGGGAGTATCTGGAGGAACTGGTGGCCGACCGTACCGCCGAACTGGTCGCGGCCCGTGACGCCGCCGAAGCGGCCAGCCGCGCCAAGAGCGAGTTTCTGGCGAACATGAGCCACGAAATCCGGACACCGCTCAACGGCGTCCTCGGATGGGCGCAGCTGGGCGCACGCGCCGAGGCCGGGAGCCGGAGCGAAGCGACGTTTACGCGCATTCTCGAATCCGGTCAGTTGCTGCTCGGCATCATCAATGACATCCTCGACTTCTCCAGGATCGAAGCCGGCAAACTGCATCTGGAGAGCATCCCGTACTCGCCCGCGCGGATCAGCGAGCACGCCTGCGAACTGGTTGCCGGACGAGCGCAGGAGAAGGGCATCCGGATCGAATGGCAGGTGCGCGCGGATCTCCCCTCCACCTGCCTGGGCGACCCGCTGCGGGTCGAACAGATTCTGATGAACCTGTTGTCCAATGCGGTCAAGTTTACCGAGCAGGGCGGAGTCAGCCTGCATGCGGCGCGCAGCGGCGAAGATCTGCTGTTCCAGGTGAGTGACAGCGGCATTGGTCTGAGCGAGGAACATGTGGCGCGGCTGTTTGCCCCATTTGAGCAGGCCGACAACAGTACCACCCGGCGTTATGGTGGCAGTGGCCTCGGGCTGGCGATTACCAGGCGGCTGGTGGACATGATGCACGGCAGCCTGACGGTGAGCAGTCGGCCGGGGGGCGGTAGCCGTTTCGAGGTGCGCTTGCCGTGTCTCGAAGCGCCGCTGGTCGTTGCCCCCGCCCATGCTGAAAGTGACGCGCAGGCGCCACCCGTCGCACGGCTGGCGGGTCTGACCATCCTGGCCGCCGACGACAACGAAATCAATCAGTACATCCTGGAGGAAATTCTCGTTTCCGAGGGCGCAAGGGTTACCGTCGTGGGCGACGGCCAGCAGGCGGTCGATCAGATCCGGCGCGACGGTGCCGAAACCTATGACCTGGTGTTGATGGACATCCAGATGCCCTGCCTGGACGGCTACGAAGCGACGCGTCGTATCCATGCCTTTGCGCCGGCGCTGCCGGTTGTCGGGCAAACCGCCCACGCCCTGGCCGAGGAGCGGGCCAAGTGTCTGGCGGCGGGGATGATCGACCACCTGGCCAAGCCGATCGACATCGAGGTGCTGGTGACCGTGGTGTTGCGGCATGCGCGCACCGGCTCCCGGCCCTAGCGGGTCAGGACGGCTTTGCGCCGGGCGGGCGAAAGTACGAACGCCCGACAGTAGACTTCCGGTTTAACCCCGATTGCCGGCGACCGGCGTTTACACGCTCATCTACCCACCTCACTCCTGGAGATCGTCATGAACAAACTCGTCGCCCTGTTTACCGCCCTGCTGCTGGCCGGTGGCGGTGCCGTTGCCAACGCCGGAGCCCTGGTCGACGTCAGCGTCATGGACCGCAGCAGCGGTAAGACGCTGGAGGTGTACCCGCATCGCGGCCGGCTTTATGTCGCCGGCACTCCCGGCAATCGCTATACGGTGCTGCTGCGCAATCACAGCGCCGGCCGGGTGCTGACGGTGCTCTCGGTGGATGGCATCAATGCGCTGAACGGCCAGACCGCCGCCACTTCACAGTCGGGATACGTCCTGGTGGCCGGGCAGGTTGCCGAGATCTCCGGCTGGCGGAAGAGCATGGACGACGTTGCCGCGTTCTATTTCACCAGCGTCGCCGACAGCTATGCCGGTCGCACCGATCGCCCACAGAACGTCGGCGTGATTGGTGTTGCCGTCTACCGGGAAGCCGAGGCCGCGCCGCCGCCGGCGGTGGCGATGCCGTCGCGTGAGCGCGATGCGCCTGCTGCTGCCGCGGGGGCGGTGGCGAACGCAGCGGCCAAGGCTGCCGCCCCGGCTGCTCCACCGGCGCGTGACGAAATCACCACCAGACAGATCGAAAGTCGTCTCGGTACCGGTCACGGCGAACGCATCAATGCACCGACGCAGTTAACCGAGTTTCGCCGCGCCACCGACTCGGCGGCCGAGATTCTCACCATCCATTACGACAGCTACGCCAACCTTCTCGCCCAGGGCATCATTCCGCGGCCAAAACGCGAACCGGCTCCGAATCCCTTTCCGGGTGGTTTCACTCCCGATCCGCGTCGCTGAGGCGGCAACACTCGGCTGCCGGCGGCGCGGCGTCAGGCGCGTATGCGTATAATTCGCGACTTGGCCCATTTCCGGATCGTTACCCACCATGCAGGAAAAGTATCAACCCGCGGAGCTTGAAGTCGCCGCCCAGGAACTCTGGAACCGCAGCGGCGCCGCGCGCGCCATCGAGGACCCGAGCCGACCCAAGTACTACTGCCTGTCGATGTTCCCCTATCCCTCGGGCAAGCTGCACATGGGGCACGTGCGCAACTACACGATCGGCGACGTCCTCACGCGCTTCCACCGGATGCTGGGCTACAACGTCCTGCAGCCGATGGGTTGGGACGCTTTCGGCATGCCGGCGGAAAACGCCGCGATCCAGAACAATGTGCCGCCGGCGCAATGGACCTACGCCAACATCGCGTACATGAAGACCCAGCTCAAACGGCTGGGCTTTGCCATCGACTGGCAGCGCGAGCTCGCCACCTGTACGCCGGAATACTACCGCTGGGAGCAGTGGCTGTTTACCCGTCTGTACGCCAGGGGCTTGATCTACCAGCGCCGGGGGACCGTCAACTGGGATCCGGTCGACCAGACCGTGCTGGCCAACGAGCAGGTCATCGATGGCCGCGGCTGGCGCTCGGGCGCGCTGGTCGAGAAGCGCGAGATCCCGATGTACTACATGAAGATCACCGCCTACGCGGAAGAACTGCTCGCCGACCTCGATCAACTCGATGGCTGGCCGGAGCAGGTGCGCCTGATGCAGAAGAACTGGATCGGCAAGAGTACCGGTGTGCGCTTCGCCTTTCCCTATGAGCTCGATGGCCAGCCCGGCCAGTTGTGGGTATTCACCACGCGTGCCGACACGATCATGGGCGTCACCTTCTGCGCCGTCGCCGCCGAGCATCCGCTGGCCAGTTATGCGGCGGCGCGCGACCCGCAGGTGGCGGCTTTTGTCGAAGAGTGCAAGCGCGGCGGCGTCGCCGAGGCGGACCTTGCGACGATGGAGAAAAAGGGCCTGCCGACCGGCATTTTCGTCACCCATCCCTTGAGCGGCGAACAGGTTGAGGTATGGATCGGCAATTACGTGCTGATGGGTTACGGCGACGGCGCGGTGATGGCGGTGCCGGCGCACGACGAGCGCGACTTCGCTTTTGCCAGGAAGTACGGCCTGCCGATCCGGCAGGTGATCGCCGTGCCGGGCGAAAGCTTTTCAATTGAAGGCTGGCAGGAGTGGTACGCCGACAAACAGCGCGGCGTCTGCGTCAACTCCGGGAAATACGACGGCTTGGGCTGTGCGTCGGCGGTTGACGCCATCGCCACTGATCTCGCAGCCAAGGGCCTGGGGGAGAAGAAGGTGCAGTTCCGCCTGCGCGACTGGGGCATTTCCCGGCAGCGCTACTGGGGCTGCCCGATCCCGATCATCCACTGCGCGACCTGCGGCGACGTGCCGGTGCCTGACGCAGACCTGCCGGTGGTGCTGCCGGAAGACGTCACCATCACCGGCGCCGGCTCGCCGCTGGCCAGACTGCCCGAGTTTTACGAAACCACCTGCCCCGGATGCGGTGGCCCGGCCCGGCGCGAGACCGATACGCTGGACACCTTTGTCGAGTCCTCGTGGTACTTCCTGCGTTATTGCTGTCCGGACAACGATCGCGCGATGGTCGACGAGCGCGTGGCCTATTGGTGCCGGGGCGGCATCGACCAGTACATCGGCGGCATCGAGCACGCCATCCTGCACCTGCTCTATGCGCGCTTCTGGACCAAGCTGATGCGCGACCTCGGGCTGTTTGGCGAGCACGCGTTGAACGAGCCTTTCGCCAGGCTGCTGACGCAGGGCATGGTCGTCGCGCCGACCTTCTTCCGCGAGGACAGCCAGGGCAAGAAGCAGTGGCTCAATCCGGCCGACGTCGATGCCGTCCATGACGAACGTGGCCGTGCCAGCGGGGCGACCCTGCGCGCCGATGGTTTGCCGGTCGTCGTCGGGGGCATCGAGAAGATGTCGAAGTCGAAGAACAACGGGGTAGACCCGCAGGCGCTGATCGACCAGTATGGGGCCGACACGGCGCGCCTGTTCATCATGTTCGCCAGCCCGCCCGACCAGTCGCTCGAATGGTCCGACGCCGGCGTCGAGGGCGCTTTCCGCTTCCTCAAGCGACTGTGGCGCATCGTCTACGAGCATGTCTCGGCAGGGCCTGTCACGGCCGCCCCGGCAGCCGATTTGTCCGGCGAACTGAAAGCCTTGCGCCGGCAGTTGCATCAGACGATCGGCAAGGTCGCCGACGATTATGGCCGCCGCAAGCAGTTCAATACCGCGATCGCGGCGGTGATGGAACTGCTCAACGCCTATGCCAGGATCGCCGACGACTCGCCTGCCGCGCGCGCGGTCAGGCAGGAAGCGCTCGAAGCGGTGACGCTGATGCTCAGCCCGATCGTCCCGCATGTCTGCGAAGCACTGTACGCGGCCCTCAGGCCCGGTCACACGGCCAGCAGCGAGGCGTTCCCGGTGGTTGACGCAGGCGCTCTGGTACAGGATGAAATCGAACTGGTACTGCAGATCAACGGCAAGCTGCGCGGCAGCCTGCGCGTGCCGGCCGCTGCCGATCGGGCGGCCATCGAGAGTGCCGCGCTGGCCTGCGAAGTGGCGCGCAAGCATCTGGCCGGCGCCGCACCGAGGAAACTGGTGGTCGTTCCCGGCCGTCTGGTCAATATCGTTGCCTGACGCGCATCGCCAGCCCATCAAGACTTCGAGGACGATCACCATGCGTGCAGCGCTACCGTCTGCCTGGCTTGCCGTTGTGCTCACGCTGCTTGCCGGTTGCGGCTTTCAGTTGCGCGGCGCCTACACCTTGCCTTTCGAAAGCCTGTATCTGTCGATGCCGGAGTATTCGGTGATCGGTGCCAGCCTCAAGCGGGCCATTCGTGCCTCGGGGTCGACGCGTCTGGCGTTGACCGCCAGCGACGCACAGGCCACCTTGTTGCCGGGTGCCGAGTATCGCGACCGGGTGATCCTCTCGCTCTCGGGCACCGGCCGGATCAGTGAGCTGCGCCTTCGTTATCTTTACAACTACCGGCTCACCGACGACAAGGGGCGCGATCTGGTGCCGCCGGCGACCATCGAACTGGTCCGCGATCTGACTTACGATGATTCAAACGTGCTCGCCAAGCAACAGGAGGAAACCCTGCTCTGGCGGGACATGGAGAACGACCTCGTGCAGCAGTTGATGCGCCGGCTGGCAGCCGCCAAACCGGTGTTTGCTCCTCCCCCGGAAGAAACTCGCCGGTAATGCAGCTCAAGGCGGAACAACTCGCTACTCATCTCGAACGCGGGCTGCAGCCGGTGTACCTGGTGTATGGCGACGAACCCCTGCTGGTCATCGAAGCGGCCGACGCCATTCGCGCTGCGGCGCGCCGGCAAGGCTTTGACGAGCGCAAAGTGCTTACCGCGATCGCCGGTTTCGACTGGAACGGGCTGTATCACGCCGCCGGCAGCCTGTCGCTCTTCGGTGGTCGTACGCTCATCGATCTGCGTATTCCGACCGGCAAACCGGGGCGCGAAGGCGGTGCCGCGCTGCAGGAATATTGCGCGCGTCCTTCACCCGATTCGCTGTTGCTGGTGAGCATGATCGGCGTCGACTGGCGAGAGGAAAAATCCGCGTGGATGAGTGCCTTGGCCACCGCCGGAGTGGTGGTCAAGTTGCCGACGCCGGGTCTCGGCGAACTGCCGGCCTGGCTAGCCGGCCGTCTGCGCCGCCAGAAGCAGAGCGCGTCCGCCGAGGGTTTGCGCTTCATCGCCGAGCGCGTCGAAGGCAATCTCCTGGCGGCACACCAGGAGATACTGAAGCTGGGCGTGCTTTATCCCGATGGTGAGCTGAGTCCGCAGCAGATTCGCGACGCGGTCCTCAATGTCGCCCGTTACGACCTCGATGGCCTGCGCGAAGCGCTGCTCGTCGGCGATGTCGCGCGTCTGGTGCGCACCATCGACGGGCTGCAGCAGGAAGGGGAGGCGCCTCTGCTGATCCTCTGGGCGATGGCCGAGGAAGTGCGGGCGCTGGCCCAGATCAGCGCCGGGCTGGCCAGACAGCAACCGCTCGATGCGTTGCTGCGCGACGCGCGTATCTGGGGGGCACGGCAGACGCTGATCAGGCAGGCATTGAAGCGGCTCGACAGGGCGCGGGCCGAACTGGCGCTGGCGCACGCCGCGCGTATCGACCGGATGATCAAGGGGCTGGCCAGCGGCGATGTATGGGACGAGTTCCGGCAACTGGGGCTGCGTCTCGCCGCCGCCTGAAGCCCGCGCACCGGGTCAGGCGCTGTTGCCCTTTTCCTCGTCAACGGGGGCGACGTCAGGTGCCAGATGTTCCCAGGCGCACTGTTCGGTTTCGGCGCGTACGTCGTTGAGGCCATGGCTGCATTTGGTCTGCACCAGGCACTCACCCGCGCAATCCTCGGCGACGACCACCAGACGAAGTTCGGGATCGACCATGCGTTCACCGTCCCAGTAGCTGCAGGTTGCGCAGACTTTCACTTCAGCGGGCAGAATCAGTTTCTTCTTCATGGTCGGCGGCGACGGAAAATTGCGATAAGCCTCAGAGTGTATTCCTTTCCAGGGGTTCCGTTGACGCTTGCGCACTGTCGGTGGCTATAATCACTCTGTCGGGAAAACAGGGAACCTCATGAACATCGAGCAGTACATGCAGAGCGTCGGCAGGCAGGCCCGCGAGGCTTCGCGGCAGATGGCCCGCGCCGACAGCCAGGCCAAGAACGCTGCGCTGCGGGCCATCGCCGCGGCCATCCGGCGGGAGTGTGGCACGCTGGTCGCGGCCAATCGGGAGGACCTGGCGGCGGCCCATGCGGCCGGTCTGGAACCCGCGCTGCTCGATCGCCTGACGCTTTCGGCGCCGGGCGTTGCGGCGATGGCCGAGGGTGTCGAGCAGGTCGCGGCGCTGCCCGATCCGGTGGGCGAGATCACCGACCTGAAATTCCAGCCGAGCGGCATTCAGGTGGGCAGGATGCGCGTGCCGCTGGGCGTCATCGGGATCATCTACGAGGCGCGTCCGAACGTCACCGCCGACGCCGCGGCACTGTGCCTGAAATCGGGCAATGCGTCGATTCTGCGCGGCGGCTCGGAAGCGATCCGCTGCAACCAGGCCATTGCCGCGCTGGTACAGGAAGGACTGGCCAGCGCCGGGCTGCCGGCGACAGCCGTGCAGGTGATCGAAACCACCGACCGCGCCGCGGTCGGCCACCTGATCAGGATGCGCGAGTTCGTCGACGTGATCGTTCCGCGCGGCGGCAAGGGACTGATCTCGCGCCTGCTCGCCGAGGCGCGCGTGCCGATGATCCAGCACCTCGACGGCAACTGTCATGTTTACCTCGATGCTGATGCCGATCCTGAAAAAGCGCTGCAGATCGTCGAGAACGCCAAGACCCAGCGATATGGCACCTGCAATACCGCCGAGTCGCTGTTGCTCGCGCGCGCGGTGGTGCCTCGCCTGTTGCCGGTGATCGCGGCCATGCTGACCCGGAAGGGCGTCGAGATTCGCGGCTGTCCGGAAACACTGGACCGGGTCAGGGAGGCGCGGCCGGCCAGCGAGGAAGACTACGCCAGCGAATTTCTGGCGCCGATCATTTCGGTCAAGGTGGTGGACGGGCTCGGCGAGGCGATCGAGCACATCAACGCCTACGGTTCCCACCATACTGACGCCATCGTCACCGAAAACTATACTTCGGCGATGCGCTTTTTGCGCGAAGTCGATTCGGCGTCGGTGATGGTCAACGCCTCGACGCGTTTCGCCGATGGTTTCGAGTACGGACTCGGCGCCGAAATCGGCATTTCGACCGACAAGATCCATGCGCGTGGCCCGGTCGGTCTTGAAGGGCTGACCAGCCAGAAGTGGATCGTTCTCGGCAACGGCGAGGTCCGTGCCTAGCCGCATTCGATTGGTCGGCAGTACCTGCCGACCGTAGCGCTGCAGTGGCAGGCGGAGGCCACTGCAGGTTTGCCCAGACCCGCTGAAGCAAGCACACCCACCAAAGGAGACTCGATGAAACATCTGTTGCTGGCGGTCGCTGCCGCCCTGTCGTTCCATCTCGCGGCTGCCGTCGAAGTCGGCGGTGTCAAGTTCGACGACAAGACCCGCGTGGGATCCGGCGAATTGCTGGTCAACGGTGCCGGGGTACGCAAGAAGGCCGTCTTCAAGGTCTATGCGATGGCGCTTTACCTGCCGGAGAAGCGCACCGACGCCGAGGCCGTGCTGGCGGCCAGGGGTGCCAAGCGGATTTCGCTCAGCCTGCTGCGCGACCTCTCGCCGCAGCAGTTCGTCGAGGCGCTGCAGGAAGGCGTGACCAGCAATCATTCGGAAGCTGAAATGGCCGGCCTGAAGGAGCGCCTGAAGCAGTTTTCCGACAGCATGCTGGCCGCCGGCGAACCCAAGACCGGTACCGTCGTGCTCATCGACTGGCTGCCCGAGAACGGCACCCGGCTGACGGTCAACGGGCAGGCGAAAGGCAAGGACATCGCCGGCGAGGATTTTTACAAGGCGCTGCTGAAAATCTGGCTCGGCAACAAGCCGGTGCAGGATGATCTGAAGCAGGCGCTGCTCGGCAAGGCTTCCTGAAGAGCGGTGCAGCGCGCAGCGATGAGCCCGCCTGCCGAGCCGCAATACCAGGCGGTGATCAGCGCTGCCGGATTCAGCCTCGGTGTCTGCTGCGACGAGGAGCAGATTCACCGCATTGCCTTTCTCCCGCCACGGCCGGCGGTCGCTGCGCGCAATGCGCTCGCCGGCGAAGCCGCGGATCAGCTTGCGGCCTACCTAGTCGACGCTGAATTCGTTCCGGCCTTGCCCCTGCACCCCGCCGGAACCCCCTTTCAACGCCGCGTCTGGCAGCAGATCGCGGCGATTCCGACGCACCAGACGCGCACCTATGGAGAAATCGCCAAGGCCCTGCACAACGCGCCACGGGCAGTCGGCCAGGCGTGCGGTGCGAACCCCTTTCCGGTGATCGTTCCCTGCCATCGCGTCGTGGCGACTGCCGGCGGACTCGGAGGCTTTGCCGGGCAAAGGGCGGGTTTCCTGCTCGACGTGAAGCGCTGGCTGCTGGCGCATGAAGGCTGTTGAAATCGATCCGGCCGATCTCGCCGAGATCGATGCCTTCTGCGACACGCTGTGGCTCGAGGACGGGCTGGCCAGGGCGTCGCTGGACAGTTATCGCAGCGATCTGATGCAGCTCGCGACCTGGCTCGCGGAGCAGCAGCTGGGCAGCCTGCGCAGCATCGACGAAGCGACATTGCTGCGCTTCGTGGCCATGCTCTCGCAAACGCTGCGCGCTTCCTCGCAGGCTCGGCATGTGTCGACACTGCGCCGTTTCTATCGGCAGCAGTTGGCGCGCGGCCGCAGGAGCAACGATCCGACGCTGCAGGTCGCCATGCCGGTGCAACCCTCGCGCCTGCCGAAAGTGATTTCCGAAGGACAGGTGGAACGTCTGCTCGCAGCCCCCCAGGTCGAGACGACACTCGGGCAGCGCGATCGGGCGATGCTGGAAACGCTCTACGCGACCGGATTGCGCGTCAGCGAGCTGGTGGGACTCAAATTGCACGAACTCAATCTCGACATGGGCGTCGTGCGGGTCTTCGGCAAGGGCAGCAAGGAGCGGCTGGTACCGCTCGGCGAGGAGGCGCGTGACTGGCTGTGCCGCTATCTGGGCGACGCCCGGCTGGCGTTGCTCGAAGGGCGGCAGAGCGACGACCTGTTCGTCACCGCGCGTGGCTCGGCGATGACCCGACAGGCGTTCTGGCTACTGATCAAGCGCTACGCGCTGCCGGCCGGGATGGATCCGGCGCGCCTGTCGCCGCATGTGCTGCGGCACGCCTTTGCCACGCACCTGCTCAATCATGGCGCGGATCTGCGCGTCGTGCAGATGCTGCTGGGCCATTCGGACATCTCGACGACGCAGATCTACACGCATGTCGCGCGCGAACGCCTCAAGCTTCTGCACGCCCAACACCACCCGCGCGGCTGACGTTCGACGGCCGGCGGCACGCTCCCGGTTTCAACGGTTGAGATAGTGCAACACGCCGGCTGCAGGGGAGTGGCGTTGCCGTTCCTCCCTTCGCCCTGACGGCAGTTCGTCCTGCGCGCGCTCGATTTCGAGCCGCGTGATGCTGCCGAAATCGAGCGTCAGCCGGCTCCATTCGCCGACCGGCAACCCCAGCCAGTGCCCGAGCACGGCGCGTATCACACCGGCGTGCGTGACCAGTGCGCAACGTGGCCCGCGCAGGCTCTCGACGCAGTCGACGACGCGTGCCTGCAGCATCGCCGCCGATTCGCCGCCCGGCGGGACGAAGTGCAGGACATCGGCCGCCCAGGCGTCGAGCAGCCGGCGGTCGACCTGATCCCAGGGCCGGCCTTCCCATTCGCCGAAATCGATTTCGAGCAGTCGCCGATCGAAGCGTGGTCGTCGCTGCAAGGCCTCGGCGAGGCCGCGCGTGCGCCGCGAGGGACTGGCGACCACCGGTGTGCCGGCGGGCAGCAGCCCACGCAGGCGCTCGGCGAGGGGCTGCGGGTCGGCCGCTTCGACATCGAGTTGACCATAACAAATGCCGGCCGCCAGCAGCGGGCGGGGGTGCCGGATCAGGAAAAGCTGCACAGCAGTCCGCAGTAGAAGGCGACCTCCGAGAGCTGCTGCGTGGCACCGAGACAATCGCCGGTATAGCCGCCGATCTGCCGGTGGAACATCCGCGCCAGCCACCATGTGGCCAGGGTGGCCAGAGTGAGGCCACACAGCACCTCCGGCAGGGGGAGCAGCAGCAGCGGCAGCAGCGCCGTGCCGCCGGCAAACAGCAATTCGCCGCCGCCGATGCGTGTGGCCAGGGGTTTCGCCTTGCCCTCGTCGCGCACGTAGTCGAGGGCGCGCAGCAGGGTTGCCGCCGCGAAGCGGGAAACGGCGTGCCCGGCCAGCAGCGCCGCCGGGATGGCCAGCGGATCGATCTCGACCAGGGCGCAGAACTTGGTGAGCAGCAGCATCACCAGCGCCATGGCGCCGAAGCTGCCGATTCGCGAATCCTTCATGATGGCCAGGATCTGCGCCTTTTCCCAACCGCCGCCGAAACCGTCGACCATGTCGCTCCAGCCGTCCTCGTGAAATCCGCCGGTCAGGTAGAGTGTGCTGGCCATCGACGCCAGCACGGCCAGCGTCGTCGGCCAGAGGGTCGAAGTCACGCTGAAGATCGACGCCGCGATCGCACCGACCAGCAGGCCAACCGCCGGAAAATAGCGGGTGGCCCGCTCCAGCGCTTCGCTGCTGTGCCCGACCCAGGCGGGCACCGGCAAGCGTGTGAAAAAGCGCAGCGCGCCGAAGAAATACTCGATTTCGCGCTTGAGCATGCCACCTCCACGTGATTGAAGCACTGTCGATGCCGGCAAGACGGCGGCGGCGCAGCCGTGCTCAGTCTGCCTTGATCTCTTCCCCATCTTCGGAGGACGACACCTCGTCACGTCCGTGCCACTGGCGAATGGCCTGGCGCATCGTCGGGTAGGCGCGCTGCCGCAGCGACTCGTCTGGGTGGCCGGTGTTTTCGAGCCAGCGTTCGAACTCGATCTGTCGGCCTGCCAGCGACAAGGAGATCTGCCGGGCGGCGAGTTCGCTGTCGAGCCGTTCCAGGGTGTCGATCCCGGTGATGTCCAGATGGGTCATCGGGATCAGATCGATCACCACACGTTCCACCGGAGCGCTCTGGCGGGCAATCGCATGGTGGACTTCGCTGCGGAAATGGTTGGCATTGAAGAACACCAGCGGACCGCAGAAGCGCAGCAGCAGCAGGCCATCGATGGTTGCCGCATCGGGAAACAACTGGTGGTTGTAGAGGCCGGCGCGGCCGGGGACATTGACCAGTTCCTCGCAGACCGGGCGCGCTACCCGGCGGATGAACATCAACAGGGCCAGCGTGACCGCCAGCATGATCGCCTTGATCGAGCCGAAGGCGAGTACGCCGAACATGGTGATCGCGCCGAGCACCAGGGCGGCGCGCTCGATCTGGTGGTAGCGCCTGAAAACCTGCATGTCGAGCAGCGACCACGACGCGAAGAGCAGCACCACGCCGAGCGCGGAAATCGGCAACCAGGCCAGGGAACCGGTTCCGAGCAGCAGCAGCAGGGAAATGGCTGCCGCGGCGACGACGCTGACCATCTGGGTACGTCCGCCGTTGGCATCATTCACCGCCGTGCGTGAATCGGCGCCGGTGACGGCGAAACCCTGCGACAGCGCCGAGGCAATGTTGGCCATGCCGAAAGCGGCAAATTCACGGTCGACGTCGAGGTCGTAGCCGTTGCGTTCGGCGAAACTGCGCGCGGTGAGCATGCCGCTGGTAAACAGCACCAGAGCCAGCCCGGCCGCCGAGCCGGCGAGATCGCCGATTTCGTGGAACGGCAGATCCGGCCATTCAAGGTCCGGCAGCCCACTGGCGACCGGCCCGATCAGGGCCACCCCCATCTGGTCCAGGCGCAGCAGATAAGCGGCCAGACCGGCGACGAGCATGGTCACCAGCGAGGCCGGCACGCGCTTCGAGATCCGTGGCATCACCAGCATCACCACGACGCTGCCGATCGACAGCAGGACGGTCGGCCAGTGCGCCTTCAGGATCAGATCGGGAATTTCCATCACCTGGCGAAAAAAGCGGGTCGCTTCCGGTTTGCTGCCGAGGACCTTGCCGACCTGGCCAATCATGATCGAGATCGAGACGCCGTTGAGCAGGCCGACCAGGATCGGTCTGGCCAGGAAGTCGGCCAGACCACCGAGGCGCAGGAAACTTGCGGCCACGCAGAAGATCCCGGTCAGCAGCGTCAGGGCGATGGTGAACGAGAGGTACAGGCCGCTGTTGCCCGCGGCCAGTGGCGCGACCACGGCGGCGATCATCGCGCAGGTGGCGGCGTCGGGGCCGATGATCAGTTGCCGCGAGGTGCCGGCGAGCGCGTACACGATCATCGGCAGGATCGACGCGTACAAGCCTGTCGAAGGACTGAAGCCTGCGAGTTGCGCGTAGGCGATGGCCACCGGGATGGCCACCGCCGCCACCGAGAGGCCAGCCTTCAGGTCGTGCGGCCAGTCCGCTGCGCGGTAGGTGAGCAGGGGCTGCAGTCCGGGCAGCACACGATTCAGATGGGCAAGGGCTGGCATGCGGGATCCTTGGTGTGGCGTTGGGCGCACGTCGGAGCGTCTGGCACCGGTGCGCCGCGATTGTACTGGAAAGCCGGGCGTGGCGAATCAGGCGGCGGGCACTTGACGCGGGCAGTTGCCCCGGATGCGCGGCTGTTGACGAATCGCGCGGGCCTCGGCATGCTCTCCTTCGCGGCAGTAAAATCGTGGCAACCAATCGCGCCCGCGTCAGCCGCCGGTACTGGCTGTGGGCTGGCGGTGCGCACAATGCAGGAGATACACGAAGATGTTTGGTCTGCGCGACGGGTCTGGAGGGCATGACTGGCGAAGTCTGGTGGTCGCCATCGGGCTGTTGGCTACCTGCGGCTGCGATCGGCCAGCGAACCCGCAACCCGCGACCGCGGCACCGGAGGGCATTCGAACCTTCACCGGCTCCTGGTCCGCCACCGGTACCCGCCAGACGCTGCCCCTCGCGCCGGGACAGCAGGCGGCGGTCTTCAAGGTCGGCGGCTCGCTGTTGCTCAGCGGGGAACAGCGGCCGCATCTCGGCTTCAGGGCCGAGGTCATCGGTTTCTCGGACAGTCTGAGCGGTGTGCAGGCGCGCAGTGTGTGGACCGACGAGCATGGCGACAGGGTGTTCAGCGAGTTGCGCGGCGCCGAGATGGGCCCGGGGAAGGTGGTCAATGGCCGGTTTATCGGTGGCACTGGCCGTTACGCCGGAGTGAGTGGGGAATATACGTTCAGATGGCAGTACCTGACCGACAACGAAGAGGGTGAAGTGAGCGGGCGGGTCGTCGGTCTCACCGGCTGGGCGCGGCTGGTCTCGCCGCTGCCGCCCACGACAGGAGGGTCGCAATGAATGCTCCGGCATCCGGCTTTCGGGAGACCGCGAAGACGCTGGCAGTGTTAGCCTTGGCCATCGGCATCTGGTTCTCGCCGATTCCGGAGGGGCTGACCCGCGAGGCCTGGCACCTGTTTGCCATTTTTGCGGCGGCGATCTTCGCGGTCATTGTCAATGCGCTGCCGCTGCTGACCTCGGCACTGCTCGCCGGTGCTGTCGCGGTGCTCAGCGAAACACTGGATCCGGCCAAGGTCTTTGGCGGTTTTGCCAACCCCAGCGTGCTCCTGGTCGTGGTTGCCTTTCTGGTGGCGCAGGCGGTGGTCAAGTGCGGCCTGGGCAGGCGGATCAGCCTGCGCGTCGTGACCGTCTTCGGAAAATCGACGCTTGGCCTGGCGTACAGCATCTTCATTACCGATGCCCTGATCGCTCCAGGGTTCCCGAGCAACACCGCGCGCGGTGGCGTGCTCTACCCGATCATCCTGGCGCTCGCCCAGAGCAGCGGCTCGTTGCCGGAGGACGAGAGCAAGCGCCGCCTGGGCGGCTACCTGATGTTTTGCGGCATGGCCAGTATCAGCGTCTCGTCGGCACTGTGGCTGACCGCCACTTCGGCCAACCCGATCGGCGTTTCGCTGGCTGCGGAGAAAGGCCTGCAAGTGAGTTTTGGCTCCTGGCTGCTCGTCGCTTCGGTGCCGGCACTGGTCGCCATCGGCCTGCTGCCGCTGTTGCTTTATCGTCTTTTTCCGCCGGGGGTAACCGATACCCCCGACGCACCGCAGGCGGCGCGCGCGGCGCTGCGCGCGATGGGAGCGCTGTCGCGTGACGAGTGGATCACGGCCGTGGTCTTCGCGGTCATGGTCTGCGCCTGGATTCTCGCCGGTACCTTCAACCTCAGCCTCACGGCCGTGGCCATCGCCGGCCTCGGCACGCTGCTGGCGACCAGGGTTCTGACCCTCGACGACATCTACCTGCAGGGCGGCACGCTGGCAACCTTTCTCTGGCTGGCGGTGCTTTTTGCGCTGAGCGGACAACTCAACGAAATGGGCTTCATGAGCTATGTCGGCGAACGGCTGGCCATGATGCTCGGTGGCCTCGACTGGCCGGTCGCTTATGTCGTGCTGCTGCTGCTCTATGTACTGATGCACTACATGTTCGTCAGCCAGTCGGCGCAGGTGCTGGCCCTGTTCGGGGTGTTCCTCGATGTCGGAGTCCAGGCCGGCGTGCCCGTACCCCTGATGGGTTTTGCGCTGCTCTTCGCCAGCAGCTACTTCTCCACGCTGACGCCGCAGGGCGGCAGCCAGAATGTCATCTTCGTTGCCAGCGGCTACCTCACCCAGGGAGAGTTGTACCGGCTCGGGCTACTGACGACGGCCTTTTGTGCGCTGGTGTTTCTGGTCATCGGCACGCCGTGGGTGCTCTGGGTTGGCTGATTACGGTGTGCCGCATGCTGTCGACGGGATCGGGATTTCGTCCGCGGTCGCGCGGGGAGCATGGCGGTTCAGACAGCCGACGCGCGAACTGCCTGGGTTTCTGATGAGGCAGCCAGTCTGCTGCACTGGCCGAAGGGTGAGGCGATGAACGGTGCTACGGATCCCTTGAACATCAAGCGTGGCGAGCCGGCACTGGAGTCGCTGCTGCAGGATCTGCTTGCAGCTCAGAAATACGCGGTACTGGCGACCGAAAGCGGCGGGCAGCCGTACACCAGCCTGATGGCGTTTTCGGTCAGCGAGGACTTGCGCGACCTGATTCTGCTCACCGAGCGCGCGACGCACAAGTATGCGAATCTGATGGCCAACCGGCGGGTGGCGGTGTTCATCGACAACCGCGAGAACGTCGGCGCCGATACGCTGGAGGCGGTGGCGATCACTGCCCTGGGCGAAGCGGAAGAGGTTGCCAGCGAAGACTGCGCGCGCCTGCGCGATGCCTACCTGGCACGTCACCCCTACCTTGCGGGATTCGCGACTTCGCCGTCATGCGCCGTCATGCGCGTCAGGGTGAGGTCCTACATCGTCGTCAGGGATTTCCAGGAGGTGCAGGAGTGGCGCGTGCGGTGATGATTCCGGGAGGGTGCGGCGACCTGCTGCGTTTGCGGCGGCGGCACCGCTGATGGACGGCCGCTGTCCAGAGCTGCTGATTTTCGATTGCGACGGTGTGCTGGTCGATAGCGAACCGATCGCCAGCCGCGTTCTCGCCGAAGCCTTGACCGAAATCGGAATTCCGATGACCGCGCAACAGGCGGTCGACCGTTATACCGGGCTCAGCCTGCCCACGGTCCTGGCGCTGGTGGCAGCGGAGCTGGGCCGGGACTTGCCGGCGGACTTCGCCGTCCGCCTTGGCGAGCGTGATCGTGCAGCGTTTCTCGCCGAGTTGCGTCCAGTCGCCGGGGTGGTGGATGTGCTGCGCAGCTTGTCCTGGCCCAGATGCGTGGCCTCTTCCGGGAGCCTCGACAAGATTCGCTGCAACCTTGGGCTGACCGGTTTGCTGGCCTACTTCGAGCCGCACCTGTTCAGCTCCGGGATGGTGCCGCGCGGCAAACCTGCCCCGGATTTGTTCCTCCTGGCGGCCGAGCGCATGGGTGCAGCGCCGGCGCGTTGCCTGGTCATCGAAGACAGCGAGGCCGGGGTTCTGGCCGCGCGCGCGGCGGGTATGCGTGTGCTCGGTTTTTGTGGCGGCGGCCACACCCGTGCGGGAACTGCCGACAAATTGCTTGCCGCCGGCGCCGGGGCGGTGTTCAGCCACATGCCGGCGTTGCCGGATCTGCTCGCCGAGCAGGGCGCGAGCGGTTGAGGATTACCGCCGGGTCGATCAGCGGGTCGACGGCGACTGCCGAGGTTCAGTGATTGGTGGCATCGTCGCTTGATTGACGCGGCTCGTGGGGGCGCTGCCGGGATCCCGGCGGCAGCGACGCCTGGCCGGGAACTGTGGGCGACGGGGCAACCATGGGCAGGACGAGATCGAAGACGGTGCCCTGGCCGGGTTGGCTACGCACAGCGACCGTGCCGCCGAGCACGCCGGTGACCAGATTGTAGGCGATGTACAGCCCCAGGCCACTGCCGCCGCAACCCAGCCGGGTGGTAAAGAACGGCTCGAAGATGCGATTCAGGATGGGCTCGGGAATGCCCGTGCCGTTGTCGCGGTAGCACAGGCGAATGTGCTCGGCGTCCACCGGCGCCGCATCGATGCCGATGCAGCCGGCGTCGATGCCGACGAATCCGTGGATCAGGGAGTTGCCGATCAGGTTGCTGATCACCTGTTCCAGCGGCCCGGGGTAGCTGTCCAGATGCAGTGCCGTGGGGATGTCCAGTTCGATGCGGTGCGCGCTGCGCTTGAACTGTGGACGCAATGCAACCAGCAGTTCCTCGATGGTCTGGCGAAGGTCGAAAGGTCTGCGGCGCATGCTGGTCTGATCCACTGCGACCTGCTTGAACTGGCCGACCAGGTCGGCCGCGCGGGCCGTGTTGCGAGCCAGCAGTTCGACTGCTTCCCGGGCCCGTGCCAGAAACGTTGCCAGATGCGAGCGGCGCAGGGTGCCGGATTCGACCGTGCTGGCGAACTCGTGGAGATGCTCGCCAAGCGTTCCGGCTACGAGGCGGGCGTTGCCCAATGGGGTGTTGAGTTCATGGGCCACACCGGCGACCAGGTGGCCGAGGGCTGCCAGCTTCTCGGCCTGGACCAGCTGGTGCATGGCCTGGCGCAACGCGGCGGTGCGCTCGCTGACCAATTCCTCGAGGTGTTCGCG
This sequence comes from Candidatus Accumulibacter propinquus, assembly GCA_016714935.1. Lineage (GTDB taxonomy): Bacteria > Pseudomonadota > Gammaproteobacteria > Burkholderiales > Rhodocyclaceae > Accumulibacter > Accumulibacter propinquus. Next base: position 57,548 of record JADKBU010000001.1, read on the forward strand.
GTGGCGCTGCAGTTCCTGTTCCGCGCGCTTGCGCTCGGTGATGTCGATGTTCAGCCCGACGATCCCCCGGATCTCGTGGTCATCCTTGATCGGAGCGATGATGTTGGTGAAGCATCGCTCCTCGCCGGCAACGGCAATACAGGCCTCTTCCTCGATGATTTCTCCGGCAAACGCCCGGCGATTGTTGCTGTCCCAGTGCATCAGTGTTTCACCGTCATCGGTGACTTCCGCCGGATACTTGCCGACGACGTCTCCCCAATGTTTGCGGGATTCCGTGTTCTGCAGCACGTAGCGGCCGTCGGCGCCGATCAGGAAGACGTCGAAGGGGATGCTTTCGATGGCGGTGCGCAAGCGCACCTCGCTTTCCCGCAGCGCCGTCTCAGCCCGCCGGCGTTCGCTGATGTCGCGCGCGAATGCGAAGTCGTATTCTTCACCGTCATATTCGACGCTGTTCGCCGTGATCTCGACAGGGAAGAGGCTGCTGTCCTTGCGTCGGTGCAGGGTTTCGAAGCGGCGCGTCTTGAGTTCGCGCGTTCGTTGCCAATGCGGTGGCCATTGCGCCGCGACAAGGTTCGGATCGATGTCCCACACCGCCATGCCCAGCAACTCGTCGCGTGCATACCCCAGGGCCGCGCAGGCCTGTACGTTGACGTCGATGAATCGCCCGTCTGGCCTGATCCAGAAGATGGCGTCCGAGGCACGCATGATGCAGAGGCGGGTGAGTTGCAGGGCTTTCTCCGTCTGTTTGCGCTCGCTGATGTCGCGAACGAAAGCAATGCTGTAGCCCTCGCCTGCGTACTCGAAATAATTGGCGGATATCTCGATCGGAAAGATCCGGCCACTGCTGTGCCGGCGCCGGGCTTCGTAGGTCAATGAGCCCTTGGCCTTGAGCTCTCGCCAGTGCTCGCGCCACATTTCTTCCGCAGCGGCTTCCGCGTTCACTTCCATGACGTGCATTTCGAGCAGTTGCGCCCGCGAGTAGCCGAGCATGCGACACATCTGCTGGTTGACGTAGAGGTAACGGCCGTCGGCCTTGGCCCAGGCCACCGCCACCGATGCATGATCGACCGCGAACTGGGTCAGTTGCAGCGCTTCCTCCGCGCGTTTGCGGATGGTGATGTCGACCTGCGCGCCGAGCATCCGCAGGGGCTCACCGAAGTCGTCGCCGGCGGTGATCCCGCCGCGATCACTGGTCAGTTGCGCGCAGTGCACGCTGTTCCGCAAGCGCGCCAGTTCGAGATGAGTGCGTACCCGTGCGAGGACTTCCGGTGCAGGGAAGGGCGAACTCAGATAGTCCGCGCCACCGACTGCGAAACCTTCGCTTCGATCGCAGCCTTCGTTCCAGACATCGACGAAAATCACCGGGACGTCCCGGGCAGGTGAACTGGCCTGCAGGCTTCGGCAGAATGTATAGGCAGCGCGTTCCGGCAGGTCTGCGTCCAGCAGGATCAGGTCCGGCCAGTGAACCGCCAGCGCCGCCGACGCCAGGGCAACGTCCGCAACATTGCGGACGCAAAAATCGTCCACCTCGCTCAGCGTGCTGGTGAGCCGTCCCAGTCTGGCGGGTGTCGGCGTGACCAGCAGAATATTGGCGGTTGCGTGCTCAGGCATGGTGGCAGATCCGGACAAGAGAGCGCTCCGGGCGGCGCAGTCGCTGTTCATGCCGCCCAACTCGCGGGGCAGGCGCGCGGCACGGCAAGCCTGCGTGGCACTAGGGTTGGCGTTCGATCCAGCCGGCGATTCTTGACGCCGCGGTCTGCCAGTGGGCGTCGAGCATCAGCGTATGTCCGGCGCGTGGAATCACCGCCACCTCGGCCTGCCAGCGGGCGGCGGTGAAGCCCAGCACGGCCGGCGGGAAGACCGCGTCCTTTTCGCCGCCGACGACGAGAACCGGCAGCGCCGGTCGTCGCCCACCGAAGTGCATGGCCAACAGCGTCAGGTCCAGGATGGCACGCCGCGACTCGGACTGGAACAGCGGACCGAAGCGGATCAGATCTTCACTTGTCGTTTCAGCCGAGTAATAGACGTCGCGAATCGACTCCAGCGTTTCCGCCGTGTACTCGCCACGGGTCGCCCGCGCCTGCTCGCCGAAGAAAGCGGGGTCGGTCAGGGCGATCTTCATCGTTGCGCCAAGGATGCCCGTCGGCGGCACCGGTGCCATCAGCACCGCCGCCGGCGCCTGGTGGCGTTCGAGGTAACGTTCTACGACAGCGGTGCCCATCGAGTGTCCGATCAGAATCGCCGGCGCATCGAGCTCCTGCGCGACCTGCGCGACATCCTCGGCATAATCGTCGAGTCCGTAGGAGTCGAGCCGTGCCCGGTCCTCGCTGGCACCATGGCCGGCGAGGTCCAGCGCGTGGCAATCGAAGCCGCGGCTACTGAACCAGGGCAGAAAATACGCATCCCAACAACCGGCCGTGGCATAGCCGCCATGGACGAAGAGGAGCGGTGGATAACGTTTCGCACCGACCGCAGGCCGGTGCAGGGTATGGATCCGTCGAGGTTTCATTACTGTGCCCAGTCCAACGCAACACCGCAGTATGGCAGGGTCGGGCAGGCCCGGGCAATGGCCGTCCGAGGATTGTTCGGTCGGGCCTAGGTGGCCGTGGCGCAGTGCCGCCGATACCGGCGTGCCAGCATCAGCAGCAGGCCGCCGCTACCGAACAGCAGCAGGGAGGCGGGTTCTGGCACGGCGAACTCCTTCAGGCTGAACACGCCACCTTCGAGGAAGGCATTGGCGCTGCCAATGCCCGACAGTCGGCTGGCAGTCGCCGCCACGCCGATGTGGAGTTCGTAATCTCCGGCGCTCAACAGTCCGGTCTGGTTAACGCTCTCGGCGAACGATCCGGTCCGATAGTCGGAGGCGACGCCCGACAATTCAAACGTATAGCTGTTGAACGCGTCGCCACTGCTGGAACCGCCGATTGCCGCCTCCCATGCCCATTGCGTCGCGACGGCAACCGAGAAGAGCACACGCAGATCCGAAGCCACCGATTCGACGCTGCTGCCCTCGTACCCGTCGAGCTTTGACGAGTCAAGGCTGGCACGGGCGGTGCTGAACAGGATCCTGTCGACGTCACCGCCAATCCCTGGCATTGACGGCGCGAAACCTGAATGGTGACTGACGCTGGCGGTCCCATTGTAGCCCCAGTCGGACAGCGAGGTATGGCCGCCGCCGACGGTGTTGACCAGATCTTCGGTGTTGCTGGCCGAGCCGTTGCCCGCAAAGATGTAGGCCAGTACGACGCCACCTGAATCGCGGATCGCCTGGTCGATGGAGTAGGCACGGCTATCGGACAGGATGACTGCCGCCTGTGCGTCGAGTCCAGGGCAGGCTGCGCACAGTACGGCCGCAACCAGGCTGGCGGGGGTCAAGAGCGACAAGGAAGGCATGGCATACCCCTGAATTGGTTCGTTTTCTGTGGATGATGGATTTACAAGCAAGAACAACCCGCTGGCACGGTGGCCAGTGTAGGTAGCACCAGCGACTGCTGTCAATGTCCGACTGGACATCAGGCCCTCGCCAAGGCCGTGACCTGCATGGCACGTTGACCACCAAGCCCGGCGCGGGAAAGAAGCCGATCGGAGCTTGCAGATCGCTGAACGGAAGGGACTGGCCTGCCGCTAGTTTTCTCCAGGAAGTGGTGTGTCGACGCCGCCGTCAAGGTGACGCGCCGGGGAATACCGGAACCTTCGACCGCGCATGTGGCAACTCGCGCACGAATCGCGGTACCAGATAACCGGGCAGGCGTTCGAGCAGTGCTGCGCGCAAGCCGTGCACAAGCGGTTCGCTGACCTCGAAATGCGCGGCGCCGGCGACCTGATCGAGGAGGTGCAGGTAGTAGGGCAAGACACCGATCGCGAACAGACGCTCCGAGAGTGCGCTCAGGGTTTCCGCCTGGTCATTGACGCCGGCCAGCAGCACCGTCTGATTGAGCAGGACGATGCCGGCGCGGCGCAAGGGCTGCAGCGCAGCGGCGACGTCTTCGTCGAGCTCTTGCGCGTGGTTGGCATGAATGACCATGCTGGCCTGCAGGCGGGTGTCGGCGAGCATGGCGACCAGCGCGGCGGTGATGCGCTGCGGAATGACCACCGGCAAGCGGCTGTGAATGCGCAGGCGGCTGACCTGGGGAATTGCCTCGATCTGGTCGATCAGCCACTGCAGTTGACGATCCGGTACCGCCAGCGGATCGCCACCCGACAGGATCACCTCGCTGATCGAATCGTCACGGCGAATATGGTCGAAGACCTGCGACCACTGCTGGCGCGACGGCTGTCTGGCAGCATAAGGGAAATGGCGGCGGAAACAGTAGCGGCAGTGGATACCGCAATGGCCGGTGACGATCAGCAGTGCACGACCGTGGTATTTGTGGAGCAGCCCCGGCAGCTTGTTGGCGGCCAGTTCCGCCAGGGGATCGTGCGAAAACCCTGGCCGCAGCGCGCGCTCGGCGGTCAGCGGCAGCACCTGTTTGAGCAGCGGATCGTCGGGATCGTGTCGGCGCATGCGCGCCACAAAGGCACGCGGCACGCGCAAGGGAAAAGCCGGGTCGCCGTCGATGGCCAGCGCCGCGGGTGCGAGGCCGAGCAGCGCCAGCAACTCGTCACTGTCGCTGACGACATCCTGCAGCGCCATTTGCCACGGCTCACGGTGCGCGTTTTTGCCCTGCGCATCGGGGCTTCGCGCTATCATGGCGCCCTTCATTTTTCAGATGGTTTCACGAGGGGATGCAATGGCAACCTATTCTACCAACGAATTCAAATCCGGCCTGAAAGTCATGCTGGACGGTGATCCCTGTTCGATCCTCGAAAACGAATTCGTCAAGCCCGGCAAGGGCCAGGCTTTCAACCGCGTCAGACTGCGCAACCTCAAGACCAACCGCGTGTGGGAAAAGACCTTCAAGTCGGGTGACAGTCTGGAGGCTGCCGACGTCATGGACCGCGAGATGCAGTACCTGTACAACGACGGCGAGTTCTATCACTTCATGGAGCCGGAGAGCTTCGAACAGTTTCAGGCGGCCGCGGCGACCGTCGGTGATGCCGCGCTGTGGCTCAAGGAGCAGGACATCTGCACCATCATGCTCTACAACGGCGTGCCGCTGGGGGTAACCCCACCGAATTTCGCGGAACTGGAAATCGTCGAGACCGAACCGGGCGTGCGCGGCGACACCGCCACCGGCGGCACCAAGCCTGCGCGCTTGTCCACCGGCGCGGTGGTCAAGGTGCCGTTGTTTGTCAATCAGGGCGAAATCGTCAAGTGCGATACGCGCTCGGGCGAATATGTGTCGCGCGTGAAGGCCTGATCGCTTCCGTCCGAGTCGGTCGTCAGTCCGCCTCTCCCCTGGTCGTGGGGAGGGCATACCCTTCACCGCTTGCACGGCCGCGCGCCTGGTCGGTGCGCGGCGTTGCGCTAGGACTAAATCCCGCATGCCGCAAGTCAGCTGGCAACCCAGCGCCTCATTCGAAAACCTGCGTCGCCGTGCGCAGATCCTGGCGCGACTGCGCGCCCATTTTGCCGCCGGGCAGGTGCTGGAGGTCGAGACCCCGCAGCTTTGCCCGGCTACGGTCAGCGACCCGCATCTGAACAGCCTGTACGTGCCGGCTGCCGGCTACCTGCAGACCTCGCCGGAATACGCCATGAAGCGCCTGCTGGCCGCGGGCAGTGGCTCGATCTACCAGATCGCCAGGGTTTTCCGCGCTGACGAAGAAGGTCGCTGGCACAACCCCGAGTTCACCCTGCTCGAGTGGTACCGCCTGGGCTTCTCGCTTGACGAACTGATCGACGACGTTGCTGCCGTCGCCCGCCTCGCCCTGGGTGAGGTGGACAGCGTCCGCCATCGTTATCGCGACCTGTTTCGCAGCCATCTCGATCTCGATCCGCTGAGTTGCAACATCAGCGAACTCGCCGCCGTGGCCAGGCGGCACATCGACATCGCCTTCGACGACGCCGATCGCGATACCTGGCTGGAGTTGTTGATGAGCCACGTCATCGAACCGCGACTCGGTAACGACGCCCTGTGTTTCGTGGTCGATTACCCGCCGTCGCAAGCGGCACTCGCGCGCCTGCGCGTGGATGCGGAAGGCCAACAGGTGGCTGCGCGTTTTGAGCTGTACTATCGCGGCGTCGAGTTGGCCAATGGTTATCACGAATTGCTCGATGCCGGCGAACAGCGCCGACGTTTTGCCGCCGATCTGCGCGAACGTGAAGCGCTTGGCCTGCCGGCCATAGCGCTCGACGAGAAACTGCTGGCCGCGCTCGAACACGGTCTGCCGGACTGCAGTGGTGTCGCGCTCGGCTTCGACCGCCTGGTGATGCTCGCCGTCGGCGGTGACGCTTTAGATGAGGTGATGGCCTTCCCCGGGTCGCACCGGTAAAGACTGTTGGCGCCGCCAGAGCTTCCGCCGCCACTGGCCGCGTCGCTTACGGCGTGCGTGGCCGAGTCGCCGCCCACAGACCACAGGCCAGGACGGCAAACGACAGCAGGGCGATCGCCGCGCCCCAGAACCAGTACGGCAACCACAATGCCTGGGCGATGACCGCCGTGTCGGAGGCGTGGCGCATGCCGTCGATGGTCGCACCGGCCGAGAACAGGTAGTCGACGTGCTGCAGCCAGCTCAGACAGAGTACCGCGCCGGTCAGGCGCAGGACGAAGGTGGCGCCGCGGTCGCCCAGCCAGAGCGCCACGGCGGCGAAGAAGGTGGCGGCGCCGACCAGGAAGATCACCCCGAACGGATTGCGCGTCCAGCAGACGACGACCGCCAGCAAACCACCGGCGAGCAGCCAGAGCAGCGTTCGCGACAGCCGTGACGAGCGCGCCAGGATCAGCAGCAGACTGCCCGCAAGCGTCGGCCCGAGGAGGCCGCCGGCAGCCACCAGAGCGGTTGCGAGGCGACCCGCCGAACCCTGCCACAAAGCCAGCCCCGAGCCGTCGGCATGCAGCGCGAAGCTCCGGAATTCGGCGCCGACGAGCATGGCCGTGAAACCGTGCCCGAGTTCGTGGGCGCAGGTCGCCAGCAGCGAGAGCGGGTAGAGCATCCAGCGGCCGTACGGAAGCTGCCAGACCACGGCAATGATCGCCAGTACGCAGAGCAGACTGCGCAGCGGATGGGCGTCGGCAGGGGGCGTCGGCGCGCGTGCCGACGCGTTTGGCGGGAAGCTCATTGTGGGGCAAATTCTTGCATTGCGACCTTTCGTTCGTATAATCCCTGACTCTGCCCGGTTCTGCAACCAGGCAAGCATTCCGGGAGTAGGGATGAAGGGGATCTTGAGTCTGCTGGCGAAAGCAAAGCTGATTGAGCTTTCAGAAGACGAACAACTGGCCGCCTCGGCAGAGCGCCCGGCGGCGGTGCCGGACGCCCCCGCTGCGCAGCCTGCCGAGGTAGCAGAGACCCGCATGCACGCGGGGACTGCTGCCGCCGCGCCCGACCTGCCGTCGCTGGCCGACGCCTGTGCCGACCTCGACGGCGCGACCTTCAGCGATCTCTTCGCGTCGGCCGGTGTACCCGCATCGCCGTATCCGGCCGAGAAGCTGCTGCGCCTGCTGGATGGGCTGCGGGCGATGGACGCCGGCACGCGCAAGTCCGCCGTTCTGGCGATGGACGCCGCCGACGACAACTGGCAGATTGACGATTGCGTACGCGACGCCGATCTCAAGATTGCGGCGCTCGAGGAGCACAAGCGTCGCCTGGCGGAGCAGATGCAGGAGCGCGAGCGGCAGTCGGGCGAACTCGTCAGTCAGATCAGAGTGGTGCTTGACGAAGCCAGCGCGGCGATCCGCAAGCAGATTGCCGAACTCGAGCAGTTGCTCGAACGCGAAGTCACGCGTGCGGCCCAGGAAACGACCAGTGTCGAAGCCGGTTTGCGCGCCGCACGCGAGGCCACCGCGCGCGAGGCCCGCCGCATGGATGCCGAGATCGAGCGCCTGCGTGAAATTCCCAACACTTTCAAGGCGCCTGGCGCCGCACACTGAAGTCCCGAGCAAGGAGAAGATCACATGGCTCAACTCACGCCGCTGGCCAAGGGGCTGATTACCGTCATCGTTCTGGGCGTGGCTGGTTCGCTGGCCTGGAATTTCGGGCTCAAGGAGCGCTTTGGCGGTGGCCAACCATCGTTGCCGAAGCCGGCAGCGTCGGCACCCGAGGCGGCGGCCAAGGGCAAGTCGCCGCCGGCCACGCCATCGAAAACCTCGACCGTGGAAGACAAGAATGCGCCGCTCGGCAGCGCCGCCAATCCGCTGAAGGTCAGTCTGGTCAGTTTTCATGGCTACGCACCGGCGCTGGTGGCCAACGGCAACGATCTGAACACGCAGCCGGGTTCGATCTACGGCAGCAAGGGCGTCAATGTGCGCTTCGTCATCCAGGACGACATTCCGACGCTGGCCACCGTCTTCGAGTCCGGTGCCGCCCAGTGCGCCTGGCGGACCTCGGATTTCTGGGCACAGGAGCAGCCCAACCTGCGCAACGCCGGCCTCGACGGCAAGGCGGTGATGATCGTCGACAACACCCAGGGTGGCGACGCGGTGATTGCCCGCGATGCGTCGGTAAAGGCCGTCGAGGATCTGGCCGGTCGCTCGGTTGCGCTGCTCCAGTTCACCCCCTCGCATGGGATGCTGATCGACGCCCTCGACAATTCCTCGCTGACCGCGCGCAAGAAGGACAGCGTCAAGATGGTGTTCATCAACGCCGAGGAGGGGACAGCCGGCGTGCGCGCCGCGCTCGAATCCGGTGCCGTCGATGCGGCGGTGCTGTGGGACCCGGATCTCGCGCTGGCCCTGCGCAACGTCAAGGGGGCGCATGTCGTCTATTCGACCAAGACCGCGACCAACCTGATCTTTGACGTGATGGTCTGCGACTCGCGCCTGCTGGCCAAGCCGGAAGGACAGGCAGTGGTGCAGAAGTTTGTCGCCGGCTGGATGGACGGCGTGCAGGCGGCACGCAGCAACCCGGACAACGCCGTGGAAGCGCTGGTCAGAACGCAGGAATTCTTCAAGTTGCTGGCTGACAAGGAAGGCCGGCCATTCGTCAAGAGCCTGTTCGCCAACCTGGTGTGGACCGGTGTCGAGGAAAACGCGCGCATTCTCGGTCTGGCCGGCGGTACCAATCACTACGAACGGGTTTACAAGCGCTTCGACGAGATCTATCGCAAGGCCGGCGCGTTGGCGAATCCGAAGTCGCCGGTGATCGCGCCGCAGGACAGCTTCGACTATCGCTTCATCAAGTCCATGCTCGGGGAAAACAAGGCGGCAGCGGACGCCGCTGCCAAGCCGCAAAGCACCTTCACGCAGTCGGCGCTGAAGGAAGCGACACAGCAGGAAGCGATGGTGACCAAGCCGGTCACGGTGGGTTTTGCCTCGGGTAGCGCCGAATTGACCAAGCGCGCGCAGAAGACGGTCGATACGGAGATGGTGCCGTTCATCGAAAACAACGGCAAGGCCTACTTCGAGGTCAGCGGCAATTCCGATTCGACCGGGACTCGCGAGGTGAATCTTCGCCTGTCGGCGGCGCGCGCGCGGGCGGTGGTGGATTATCTGGTGACGCAGTGGGAGTTTCCTCGCGAACGTTTCAAGATCGTCGGCAATGGCCCGGATCGACCGCTCTGTGTCGAGACCAATGCTGCCGGCGAGGGGCTGTCGGCCGAAGACTGCCGGGCGATGAACCGGACCACCCGGGTGGCCGTTTTCGGCGGCCGCTGAACCCGAGCCGCCAGTCTGCCGATTGATGAGCGAATTCTGGAACCCCTACGCGCCACTCGACAGCCGGCGACGGCGCCTGCTCGGTGTCGGCGCGGCCCTGGCGGTGCTGCTGCTGTGGAGCGTCGTCGCCGCATCGGGACTGGTCAGTTCGACCAAGCTGCCGGCGCCCTGGGAAGTGTTGGCGGCGCTGTCTTACCTGAGCTGGCATGACGGCGGCAGCATGTTGCTCACCGCCACCCTGTGGTCGGTCGGTCGCCTGCTGGTCGCCGGCGTGCTGGTGATCTGCATCGGCATTCCGATCGGCATCGTCATGGGTGCGGCACCGCAGGTGAACGCCGCCCTGTCGCCGTTGGTCGATCCTTTCCGCTCGGCGCCGGTGGTGGCGCTGCTGCCGATCCTGGTGATGTGGCTGGGCATCGGCGAGACGATGAAGATCGCCTTCCTGTTCATCGGCGCCGTGGTGTACCTGATTCCGATGGTACGCGACGCCATCCAGGCGGTGCCGCAGAGCTACTGGATCGGCGCCCGCGACCTCGGCGCGACGCCGTGGGAATGTATCCACCGGGCGGTCATCCCGATGGCCATGCCGCGCATCGCCGATGCCGTCATCGTTGCCTTCTCGGTGATGTGGACCTACATCACCGTCGCCGAATACGTCAATGCGCGTGAAGGACTCGGGCAGCTGATCCAGAATGCGCGGCGCTTCAGTGCCTGGGACCAGGTCTTTGCCGGCATCATGGTGATCATCGCCCTGGCCCTGGCCACCTATCAACTGATGGTCTGGCTCAAGCGCCGTCTGTATCCCTGGGAGACGCAGCTATGAACCTGGCGGCCGCGAAACCCGTGGCGGCGGCAAAGCCCGTGGCGGTGGTCATCAAGGACATCGTCCAGGAGTACCCGGCGCCCGGCGGGGGCGTCACGCGCGTCATCGACAAGGTTTCGCTGAGCTTCGACCAGCCCGGCATCAACATGTTGCTCGGCCCTTCGGGCTGCGGCAAGAGCACGATCCTGCACATGCTCGGCGGCGTGCGGCCGATGGGCGTCGACACCCCGACTGCGGGCAGCGTACTGATCGACGGGGTCGCATGCCACGCTCCGCACGACGACGCGGTGATGGTTTTTCAACGCTATGCCAATCGGCCGGACCTGTCGGTGTTCGACAACGTCGCGTTTCCGTTTCGCCTCAAGCTCTGGCGTTCGCAGGTGCCGGAAGCGGATTGGCGGCAACGCGTCGCCGACATCCTCAAGGCGGTCGGGCTCTCGGACAAGGTCGGCCTGCGGCCGGCGCAGCTTTCGGGTGGGCAGAACCAGCGCGTGGCGTTGGCGCGGGCGCTCGTCCTGCGGCCGCGCATTCTGTTGATGGACGAACCCTTCGGGGCGCTCGACGCGCAGACCCGCGAGGAGATGCAGCAGTTGCTGATCGGCCTGTACCAGTCCTGGCCGTGTCTGGTCGTCTTCGTGACGCACGACGTCACCGAAGCGCTGATGCTCGGTGACCGCGTCATCGTCCTGTCCACACAGCCGGCGCGCGTTGCCGACGATTTCCTGATCGACGAAGCGCGTCCGCGGTCGGCCGCCTGGCAACGCTCGCGCGAGGCGCAGGCGCTCGAGGAGCGCATTCTCAATCAACTGCACCAGGCCAGTCCCGGCAAGGGCCAGGTCCGGGTTACGGTCTAGGCATGGATGCCGCCAAGCCCTCCTACGTCAGGGAGGTTCTGACCAGTCAGACCAACCTGTACGCTGGTCTCGGGTCGCTGGCCCTTGGCGTCGTGCTGTCGATTCCGTTTGGCTTCGGCATTGGCGCACTGCCGCTGATCGCCTTTGCCGCCGGCGACATCCTTGCGGCCTTGCACATCCCGTCGCTGCCGACCTTCCGCGACAAGGTCGACCGTCGCTGGCGGGCGCGCTCCCGCCAGGCCTCGCGCGAGCAGTTGATGCTGGAGATTCAGAAAAGGGCCGGCAAGCGCGCGCTGCCCGCAGCGACGCTGCGCACTTATCAGCGCATGTACGAACGCGTGCAGTCGCTGTACCAGCGGGCAGAAACCGGGCATGGCCGGCTCGCCTACCGGGACGTCGAGCAACTGGACGACGTCTCCCTCGAATATCTGGCGCTGTGGCTGGCGCTGCTGGTCATGGACGACCGGGCCGAGTCGGTCAATCTGCGTGAGGTCGAGACCAAGGTCGCGGCTCTGGAACGGGAGTTGGCGGCGCCGCGTCCCGGCACCGACCTGCGTCAATTGCAGAAGGCCCGCGCCGATTACCTGGCCGTCATCGAGCGGCACAACCGCATGCTGAGTCGGCGGCGGGCGCTCGAAGCGGCGATGCTGTCGATGCCGGACCAACTGGACGAAATCTATCAGACGATCATGACCCTGCCGGTGAGCGAGGAGATCGGGACGCGACTCGAAGAGGCGATCGGCAAGCTGCGGCTGCAGGAAGACATCGAGGCCGACCTGGCCAGCGATCTTGCCGAAGCCGTGCCGGGCGTGGCGATGCCGACCGCGGCGGCGGCCGGGCGGCAGCGGCGACTGGTGGCGGTGGGCAGTTCCGGCAGTGCCGGCTAGCCGACGGCGACGAGTGGGGTCGACGATTGACCGTTGCGCCGCAACATTGGGTAACTCAGGAACGGCCGGTTGACCGGCTCACGAAAGGAAGAAAGCGATGGCTGACATCAATTTTATGGGGCGCCTGTCCAACCTCTGGTCGGGCTTTGTCTCGCTGTGGATCTCCGATGTCGAAAAGCGGCATCCCGAGATTGCTTACCAGAGTGCCATCGACTCGATGATCGAGAAGTATGGCAAGTTGAAGAGCGCCACGGCGGCGATCATGCGTCGGCGCGAGGAAATCTCGGCGCGCCTGGAAAGCGAACGTGGCGAACTGGCGGCGATCTCCGCCGACCTCAATGCGGCGCTGGCCACCGGCCAGGATGAACTCGGCATCGTGCTGATTCAGAAAAAGAACGCACTTGAGGCCAGCACCAAGTTGCTGGAACAGGAAATGGAGCAGGCGCGTACCGACGCGCAGGAGGCGAAGGATTCGCTGATCCAGGTCAAGGCCGAGATTCAGAAGCTGAAGGACGAGAAGGACCGCATGCTGGCGCAGATGCACAGCGCGCAGGCGCGCCTGAAGATTCAGAACCAGCTCGAAGGCCTGTCGGTCGATGCCGAAGTCCGGGCGCTCGACAACGTCCGCGAGCACATCAAGAACACCGTCGCCGAGGCCAAGATGGGCAGCGAATTGCGTGATTCCGATCTCGACGTCAAGCTCGCCAAGCTGCGGCAGAGCAGCGGCGCGATCACCGCCCGCCAGCAACTCGAGGAAATGAAACGCGCGCGCAACGTGCAGACCGATACCGCCGGCAAGGCGATGTGATGCGCGACGTGTCACGCAGCCGGGCTGGAGGGCGTCGGTGAGTCCCGAGAGCGGCGGCCGGCCAGCCCTCCCGGTTTGGGCCGAGACCCTGCGCCAGAAGTACCTGGCTGGCGAGGCGTCGGTATTCGTGCTCTATCGCAACGTGTTCGACCGCTACCAGGTCGGCGAACGTTATTACACGCTGCTGCCCTTCCTCAGCGAGGTGCTGCTCAAGGACAACAAGCAGCGCATCTTCGAACTCAGTATCGATCGTGGCGTACGGGTGATCCAGGGTGGCGGCATCGACGAGAAGGCGGAACTCTACCGCCATCTCGAAGGCAAGGGTCTCGCCGGGATCTTCGAATCGCTCGAACGTCAGATGCGCGAGCAGCGCTCCAGCGCGCTGCTGATTCCCTATGCGGGGACCATTTTTCCCGCCGCCGAGCTGCACTTTCTCTCGCTCGAGGAGCGTGGCGCCTTCACCGCATTGCACCGCTGGTCGCTCGACGAACAGTTTGCCGACCGTGACAATGTCGTCATCCTGGTCAGCGAATCGCTGGCCGATCTCAGTCCGGCACTGCTGACGCATCCGCGCGTGCTGGCCATCGAGGTGCCGATGCCGGACCGCGCCGGCCGGCACGCGGCGATCCGTCACTATGCACCGGCGATGAAGACCGCGGAAGCCGAGCAACTCGCCGACCAGACCGCGGGCCTGCGCCTGCTGCAACTGGCGAGCATCGTCGCCAGCGAAGCGCCGCAGGGCATGAGTCACGCGCAGCGGCGGACATTGATCACCGGTTTGCTGCAAGGCAGCCCGCAGGCTGCCGAGCGTGCCGAAAAGCTGGCCGCGATCACCGCCGGCATGACCCCTGCCGAGATCCGGCAACTCGTCGATCCGACGCGCGCGCTGCCCGACGGCGGCGATCCGGCGAGCGAAATGATGGCCGTCGTGCGTCAGCGCAAGCGCGAGCTGATCGAAAAGGAGTGCGCTGGTCTGATCGAGTTCATCGAACCGCGGCACGGCCTGGACAGCGTCGGCGGTAACGCGCACATCAAGGGTGAACTGCTCGACATCGCGCGCCTGATCGTCAGTGGCGAGCGCGCGCGCGCGCCGATGGGGCTGCTCGCGGTAGGGCCGATGGGCGCCGGCAAGACCTTCGTCATCAAGGCCTTTCTCAAGGAAGCGGGGCTGTCGGGCATCGCGCTGAAGAACTTCCGCTCGAAGTGGGTCGGCTCGACCGAGGCCAATCTCGAACGTGTTCTGGCGACGGTCAAGGCCATGGGGCCGATCGCTCTGGTCATCGACGAAGGCGACCGCAGCTTCGGCAGGCAGGGTGACGATTCCGACGGGGGAACGAGCTCGCGCGTTATCGCCCGCCTCAAGGAATTCATGTCCGATCCCGAGAATCGCGGCCAGGTGCTGTTCATCCTGATGACCAACCGCCCCGACAAGCTCGATACCGACATCAAACGCCCCGGCCGCCTTGATCGCAAGATTCCCTTCTTCTACGCCGAGAGCGCTGGCGAACGCGCCGCCGTCGTCAGCGCTGTTTTTCAGCGCTACCGGGTGCCCGTCGATCTAACGGAAGACAGTCTGCTCGCCGCCTGCGAACCCCTCGAAGGCTATTCGAACGCCGACCTCGAAGCCGTTGCCCTGCTCGCCGCCGAGTTTGCCGAGCGCGCGCTCCGGACCGACGAGGCTCCGGGCGGTGTCGATCCGCGGGCGAGGGAGACGCCATCGCCGGTCGTCAGTCCGGAGATTCTCGCGCGGGCCATCGAGGACTTCATGCCACCGCAGGAGACGACCATGGTGCGCTATATGGAAATGCTCGCGGTGGCCGAGACCTCGCGACGCTCGCTGCTGCCACAACGCTTCCGATCGCTGTCCGCGCGCGCGGTGCAGGAACAGCTTGCCGAACTGCGGCGCCAGATCCACTCTTGAAGGAGTTCGTATGTTTCCTCTGCTGCAAGACGTATCCCTCAATGCCGACCAGTGCATTGCCGCCACCCGCCTGCTGTTGCGCATCGCGCATGTCGATGGCGCGAAGACCAACGAGGAAGTGGCCCTGATTCGCCTGTTTTACGACGGCGGTCGCAATGGAAGCGCCGATTGGCCGGCTTTCGCGACTCTGGAAGAAGACGGACGGGACGGTGACTTGACCCGGACCTTTGGTGAAGCCGCCGAGCGCGATCTGGTGCTTGCCACCTGTCTGATGGTGGCCTACGCCGATGGAACCTTGACCGGCGAGGAACTGGCGGCAGTACGGGCGGTGGCCGACGACATCGGCGCCCCGCCGGCCCGCGTCGATGAGTTGCTCGCCCTGGTCAGGGATTACATGCTCGCGCACCTGGCCAGGCTACCCGATGCCGGATCGGTGGCCGTGGTGGCGCGCGAACTCGGCTGAAGTGCATCACCAGGCGAGCATGGAGCGGGTTCATCGCTGCCCTGGCCGGATCGTTCGGGTTGATCATGGCTGGCAGGGAAGACATTTCCTGGAACGGGAAGCAGGTTGCACCCACTGTACCTGAAGGCTGCTGCCGGCTGCTTGGCGGTCGGCACGCTGGCCGTCGCGCAGGCGCAGGAGATCGAGCCGCGCGCCTACTCGAACGCGCCGATCGGTGTGAACTTCGCGATTGCGGGCTACGCTTATACGCAAGGCGCGGTGCCCTTCGACGCCTCGCTGCCCGTCAAGAACGCGCAACTCAAGACGTCCAATGCGGTTCTTGCCTATGCGCGGGTGTTCGACGTGTGGGGCCAGTCGGGCAAGTTCGACGCCATCGTGCCATACACCGGGCTCTCGGGAACGGCCGAGGTCGCGGGGCAACCGTTCGAGCGCAACGTTACGGGTTTTGCCGATCCACGCTTCCGCTTGTCGGTCAACCTGTACGGGGCGCCGGCGCTGACATTGCGAGAGTTCAGGAATTACGAGCAGGACCTGATCATCGGCGCAAGCCTGCAGGTGTCGATGCCGGCGAGCCAGTACGACTCCAGCCGGGTGGTCAATATCGGCACCAACCGCTGGTCGTTCAGGCCAGAGGTGGGAATTTCCAAAGCCGTGGGTCCATGGACGCTCGAATTTCAGGCCGCGGCAACGCTGTTCACCGATAACCGGGATTTCTACGGTGGCCATACGCGTTCGCAGGACCCGATCTACTCGCTGCAGGGGCATGTGATCTACGGCTTCCGCTCGGGGGTTTGGGCTTCGCTTGACGCCACCACTTTTGCCGGTGGCCGCACGACGCTAAACGGCGTGCGCGGCGATGACCGCCAGCAGAACTGGCGTGTCGGCGGCACGCTGGCGTTCCCCGTGGACGTTCGCCACTCCATCAAGATCTACGCGAGCAGCGGGGTGTCGGCACGCACCGACAATAACTACGATCTTATCGGAATTGCCTGGCAGTACCGCTGGGGCGGCGGGTTGTGACGCGGCAGCAAGACTTGCCAGGCGGGCGCTTCGCGACAGGACAAGTGGTCGACTCGGCGAGTTGGCGCTCCAGGGCGCTCGCCGAGCAGCAGCACGGCGAGCGCGGCGAGACCGAAAGCCAGCACGGCGAAGTTTGTATCGGGGAGTTGGCTACCAAGGGTGACGGCGGACTCGAAGAATCCATGCCCACCGCCCTTGACCCCGAACAGCTTGGGTAATTGGGTCATGGCGATGGTTAGCGCTGCGCCGGCCTTGAAGCCGAGCAGTATGGTTTCGCTGATGAAGTTGACCAGCGAACTCAAGCGCAACAGCCACGCCACTACGCACATTGTGGCGCGGTCAGCGCCGCGATCGACGCCCAGCTTGGTGGATCGCCTGTGCCATGCCGGCGATCGTGACCCCGACCAGCATCGAGATTGCCGAGGTGGGGCCGATCGCCAGTTGGCGCGACGAGCCGAACAGCGCGTAGAACAGGCCACCGACCAGATAGCAATAGATGCCGTATTGCGGCGGCAAGCCGGCGAGCGACACCGCGGGATGCCGTAGGCTGCCAGCGTTACCCCGGCGATCGCGTCCTTGGCCAGCCACCTGGTCTGGTATGTGGTGAGCCACAGCGCCGGGGGAAAGACCGCGCGCCAGCAGCTGACCGGGGTTGCGCGCGCCAGTGTAGTGTACTCGCAGGTCGCGCTTCCTCGGTATCAGCGCTCGGGTTCATGGATTTTCCTCCACCTGCGCTTCGAGTCGCCCTTCCCGGACTGCCTTGACGAAAGTCCGGTAGTCGCGCTGGTTCTGGTCGCTGTACTCGACGGCAAACTCGCAGATCGCGTTGTCGAAGAGGGAACTTGAACCCATGTAGCCGGCGATCAGCGCTGCATCGCCCGAGCGCACAACCGGCTATAGATGATCAGGCGGTCGACATCCCAGCCCTCGACAATCGCGCTGATCTTGACATCGCGCAATTGGCGGATATAGAAGTGCCGGCCGTTTTCCCCGGTCGTCCAGCCGAGGAACATGTCGCTCGCCGCCTGCATCAGGCGCTGCCCGGCGACGACGCGCTGGCCGTGATTGGCATGCAGGCTCTGGCCCGCATAGGGTTCGAGCACCGACGCCCGCGCTTCCTTGACTTGCAGGAAGAGGGGGTCATTGTCGGCGGCCATGAACAGCCCGACGGCGCAGAGGGTACCGACGCTGCCGACGCCGACGACCTTGGCCGCCAGGTCGCATAAGTGGAAACGGTCGAACAGTACGCGCACGTGCTCGGGGAGTGACTCGCGGTACGTGGCGAGCGCTTCCCGGTACTGTGTCCGCATCGCCGGCGCCTGCTCCTCGCTGAAATGAAAGACGAGTGGCGGATTGTCCTTGATCTTCGGCAGTGCCCCGTGATGTTCCGCGAGCTTCAGGAAAACGCTTTCGACAGTGCTTTGCTGGCGCGCTTTCTCGATCCGCCTGGCGATGAGCTTCCTGAGTTTGTCGCTGCTTCCGCCCATCTCGGCCTGGACGCGCTCAAGGGGGATCGTGTCATACCAGACGTCGAGCGAGCGCATCGACGAATATTCGATCATCCGCTCGCGGTAGGCGCGCACCGTCGCCGTCGCCGCCCGTGCGGCCTCGTTCTCGTGCAGGCGCAAATACTGCGCGGCGATGACGATGCTCGTGGTCAGACGCTTGAGGTCCCACTCCCAAGGCGCCGGTAGTGTCTCATCAAGGTCATTGACATCGAAGACCACCTGCCGCTCGGGCGTGGCAAAGCCACCAAAATTCAACAGATGCGCGTCGCCGCAGGCCTGTACCCGGAGTCCGGAGCTCGGGGTGGACGCGAGGTCGGCGGCCATGATCGCCGCCGAGCCGCGGTAAAAGGTGAACGCCGACTGCAACATTCGCCCGAAGCGGATCGGCACGAGTTCGGGCATCCGCCCCTCGTTCGATGCGACGAGCAAGTCAATGGGATCGCGTCGCTTCTTCGGCGGCTTCCATCCACCCTGAGCCTCGCGCGATACGGCGTCGCGTAAGGCACTCCCCTGTGCACGCCGCTCTTCCGGCGAAAGAACCGCCGTTTGGCTGTTCTAGGTGGTGCTTTCCGGATGATCATCAAACCTGGCTTTGGACATTTCAAGAACCTCCCCGGTCACAAACACATATCACATAACCGGAGTATAGTCACGGCATATCGGCAATGCCAGTTGCGCCGGCGCTAGTCCCTTTTGTGGCCATTAGCCGTGAGTACTCTTGAGTCGCCGAATCCGTAAGCGCCGCGAGCCTGGCCGAGGAACATTGAGAAGACGACCTCTCGTTGCTGGCCAAGGAGATGCACCCAATGAAATCGGACACCTCTATATCGTGCGACGCTCTGGACCTGTGCAACGATCAGCCAGACTTTTCACTCGTCCTGGGCGGGCCGCTCTTTCAACTGCTGCGGCGGGTGCACCTCGCCGACGATGCGCTGATGATGGTTCGCCAACGGATCGTCGTCATCTCGCTCCTGGCCTGGTTGCCACTGCTGCTGCTCTCCGTGCTGCAGGGGCAGATTCTTGGTGGCAGTGAGAGCGTCCCTTTCCTGCTCGACGTGGATGTTCACGTCCGCTTCCTGCTGGCGATGCCGCTGTTGATCCTTGCCGAGCTGGTTGTGCATCGGCGCATGCGTTCAGTAGTCGGTTTGTTCCTGGAGCGCAACCTGATTCCCGAAAGCGCCAAGACGAGCTTCGACGCCGCCATCGTTTCGGCAATGCGGCTGCGCAACTCGGTGCTCGCCGAAGTGCTGTTGATCATTCTGGTGTATGGCGTCGGCGTCCTGATCGTCTGGCGGCATTACACGGCACTCGACGCGGCAACCTGGTACGCAACAGCCAGCGCTGACGGTTCGCGGCTCTCGTTCGCCGGGATGTGGTACGGCTACGTGAGCCTGCCGATTTTCCAGTTTCTGCTGGTCCGCTGGTATTTTCGTCTGTTCGTCTGGATGCGCTTCCTCTGGCAGGTGTCACGCATCGAGTTGCGGTTGGTTCCTCTGCATCCCGATCGCCTCGGCGGCCTGGGGTTTCTCTCCAATACGGTCTATGCTTTCGCTCTGCTCGCAACAGCGCACGGCGCGCTGCTTGCGGGACAGATCGCCAACCGGATCTTCTTCCTCGGCGCCTCGTTACCGCAGTTCAAGGCCGAGATCGCCGTCATGCTTATCTTCATGCTGTGCCTGGTCCTCGGCCCCCTGCTGGTATTTGCTCCACAGCTTGCCCAGGCGAAGCGGCTCGGCCTGCGCGAATATGGCACACTGGCCGAGCGTTACGTACGCGAGTTCGATGCGAAGTGGCAGCGTGGCGGCGCGCCTGCCGGCGAACCGTTTGTCGGTAGCGGCGACATCCAGTCGCTTGCCGACCTGGGCAACAGCTACGAAGTGGTACGGACCATGCGCTCGCTGCCGGTCACCAAGGAGATCCTCCTCCAGCTCACAGTCGCCACGCTGGCGCCGATCGTGCCACTCGCACTGACCATGATGTCGCTGGAAGATCTGCTGAAGAAGCTGTTCGGCGTGTTGTTCTGAAATCCGGCGTTAGCGGCACAGGGCCCTGCGCGGACAAACGCCTTCAGTCACCCCGCGGGGCTATCGCTCTCGTTGGGTTATCATGGCTTATTGAGCCAAGCGGACTGACTTTTCTTGATAACGATTTTTCACAGTAGGGCTACATGCGCAAGACATTTATATTACAGGTTGCTCAACTATCCCGGTGGTTCCTGATGGCTGTCATTGCATCTCTGGCGGCTCCAGCCGCTGTCGAAGCGGCGGACCGTGCAGCGCTCGAACGAGACGCGCGCAACACCTTTCAGAAACTGATTGCCAAGGTCCCTGCGGCTAAAACCTTGTCCAGAGAGGCGGTGGCCGTCCTCGTGTTTCCGAAGATCACCAAAGCCGGTCTCGTCGTCGGCGGGCAGTATGGAGACGGCGTACTTTTCAGGGACAGTCAAGTAGCGGGCTACTACAACACCGCTGGTGCTTCGTACGGACTTCAGGCCGGTGCCCAGCAATACGGTTATGCCATGTTCTTCATGAACGAAAAATCGCTCAAGGCACTGGATCAGAACGATGGATTCGAAGTCGGTGTTGGCCCATCCATCGTGGTGGTGGACCAGGGAATGGGCAAGTCGCTCACCTCGACGACCGCGAAGAACGATATCTACGCCTTCATCTTCAGCCAGAAGGGCCTGATGGCTGGTCTTGGCCTGCAAGGCAACAAGATTACAAAATTGAACGATTAGCATCGCCGGGCGCGGAGCGCGACGCCGAGCACCTGCTGGCCCTGCGCTTCCGCGATGCCATCGCTGGTGCGCCGCTGCGGATGGCGGAGGTGGCGCCACTGTTGCGGCGTGAGGTGGCTATCGACCCGCAGACGAGCTGCACAGAACTGAGGGTTCGTAGTTTCTACAAGGGCACGTTGCAGCACCGCACCGTTCCCGGTTCTGATTTCTCGTGGCAGGACTTGTATCGAATTCAGTCCGGGGAGCTGGTCTTGAACGACTGCCGGTTGAGATTCGCGCAGCTGCTACCCGGTCCGGGATCACCCGATGCCAGATCGCGGCTGCGCGGTAGAGGACTTTTCGACCGATCCCCCGTGATCACGCAAGGTCGAAGCGATCAAGGTTCATCACCTTGTTCCACGCCGCCACGAAGTCACGCACGAACGCCTGCTGCGAGTCGCTGCACGCATGGACTTCGGCGAGGGCTCTGAGCTGGGAGTTCGAACCGAAGACGAGATCAACGACGGTGCCCGTCCATTTGAGCTCGCCCGTTGCCCGATCACGCCCCTCCAACACGCCTTCAGATGTGGCGGACTTCTGCCACTTCGTGTTCATGTCAAGGAGATTGACGAAGAAGTCGTTGGTCAATGTTTCGGGTCGCCGGGTGAAAACGCCGTGCCTGGACTGCCCGAAGTTTGCACCCAGGGCGCGCAGGCCACCGATTAGAACCGTCATCTCGGGAGCGGTCAGCGTCATCAGGTTGGCCCGATCCACCAGCAGTTCCGCCGCCGATCCCGCGTGTCCCTTGCGAAGGTAGTTGCGGAACCCGTCTGCGGTCGGTTCCAGCGCGGCGAAGGAGGCTGCATCGGTCTGCTCCTGCGACGCGTCCATGCGCCCCGGCGAGAAGGGAACCTTGACATCGTGGCCGGCCTTCTTGGCGGCGGCCTCGACGGCTGCGCAGCCGCCAAGAACGATCAGGTCGGCCAGCGAGACCTTCTTGCCGCCGGACTGCGCGCCGTTGAATGCCTTCTGGATGGCCTCCAGCGACGGCAGTACCTTCGCCAGTTCGGCCGGCTGGTTGACCTCCCAATCCTTCTGCGGCGCGAGGCGGATGCGCGCGCCGTTGGCGCCGCCGCGCTTGTCGCTGCCGCGGAAGCTGGCCGCCGACGCCCAGGCGGTCGTGACCAGTTGGGAAATCGACAGACCACAGGCGAGGATCCTGGCCTTCAGGGCCGTGATGTCCTGCTCATCGACCAGCGCATGGTCGACCGCGGGGATCGGGTCCTGCCAGATCAGCGCTTCCTTCGGCACCAGTTTGCCGAGGTAGCGGGCGCGCGGACCCATGTCGCGGTGGGTCAGCTTGAACCAGGCGCGGGCGAAGGCGTCGGCGAACTCCTGCGGGTTGTGCATGAAGCGCCGCGAGATCTTCTCGTAGGCCGGGTCCATGCGCAGGGCCATGTCGGCCGTGGTCATCATCGGGGCATGGCGTTTGGCCGGATCATGGGCATCCGGCACGGTGGTCGCCGCAGCGGGGTCCTGGGGCTTCCACTGGTGGGCGCCGGCCGGGCTCTTGGTCAGCTCCCACTCGTAGCCGAACAGGGTCTCGAAGTAGCCGTTGTCCCACTGGATCGGGTTGGGGGTCCAGGCGCCTTCGATGCCGCTGGTGATCGTGTGGACGCCCTTGCCGGTGCCGAAGCTGTTCTTCCAGCCCAGGCCCTGTTCCTCAATGCCTGCGCCTTCCGGTTCGTGACCGACATGGGCGGCGTCGCCGGCGCCGTGGGCCTTTCCGAAGGTGTGACCACCGGCGATGAGCGCCACGGTCTCGTAGTCGTCCATCGCCATTCGGGCAAAGGTCTCGCGGATGTCGCGCGCCGAGCCGAGAGGATCCGGCTTGCCGTTCGGACCTTCGGGATTCACGTAGATCAGGCCCATCTGCACGGCACCTAGCGGGTTGTCAAGCTCGCGGTCGCCCTTGTAGCGCTCGTCGCCCAGCCAGGTGGTTTCCGGGCCCCAGTAGATTTCGTCCTCCGGTTCCCAGATGTCCGCGCGGCCACCGCCGAAACCGAAGGTCTTGAAGCCCATCGATTCCATCGCGACGTTGCCGGTGAGGACGATCAGGTCGGCCCAGGACAGCTTGCGGCCATACTTTTGCTTGATCGGCCAGAGCAGGCGGCGCGCCTTGTCGAGGTTGCAGTTGTCCGGCCAGCTGTTGAGCGGAGCGAAGCGCTGCGCGCCGGTGCCCGCGCCGCCGCGACCGTCGGCGATGCGATAGGTCCCCGCAGCATGCCAGCTCATGCGGACGAAGAACGGCCCGTAGTGACCGTAGTCCGCCGGCCACCAGTCCTGCGAATCGGTCATCAAGGCATGCAGGTCCTTGATCACGGCATCCAGATCAAGGCTCTTGAACTCCTCGGCGTAATTGAACGACGCGCCCAGGGGATTGGACTTCGAGGACTGCTGGTGCAGCATCTTCAGGTTCAGTTGCTGGGGCCACCAGCCTGCGTTCTTCTGGGCCCCGGACACCGTGTGGCTGCCCGCGCCGCCCGCGAACGGGCACTTTGTTTCGGTTGACATGGTTCTCTCCTTTGGTTGTTTGAGATGGACTACCCGATTCAGTCTGGCGTTCGGGCATCGGTCCATCAACGAAGCGCTTCCAATGGGACTACCTGCAGAATCACCCGTATGTACGCCAGACGATTCAAGTGTAGGATCGTCTGGCACATTGTTCCAATCAATTATGGATATAGGTTCGATTGTGATTGGCTATTGATTGGCCAGCGGTCCCGGTGCTGCCGCGCCTCGATGAAGTACTGAAAACCAAGGCTGCTGCGCGCGTCCAGGCGATAGCCATGCTCGTTGCATGCATGAAGATATGCGCAATAAACTGGAATCTCGTGTCGCCGGCCAGGCGTTAGCGCTCGGACAACAACCGCACCCGTACTCGATCCTTTCTCAGGTGCGCGACCAGTAATCTGTAGGTATCCTGGTCGAACCGCCCCTGACCAGACTGACCCAGCAGGATTTGCTGGACCTCGGCCTCGCTGCGCGCGCTGCCCAGGTGCCGCCAGCCGTTCACGACATGGACTTCCTCCACTTCCCGCGACTCGTCGCGCTCGACAACGCCGATCGCTCCGGGGTAGGGCCAGGCGGTGAGCTTCAACTCCATCAGCGCCGACAACAGGCGAACGCTGTGCACGCCGACGGCCTCCTTGCCCACGCAGGCGCCCCGGCACTGCTTGACCTGATGGGCGAAGCAGGGGCGTCCGGGCCGGGCGGGTTTTTCCAACCCGAGAATTATCGGGCACAGTTCATGCGTCGCAGCCAGCTTGCGCAGGGTGTCGGTGGCTTCCCGCCGGTTGGCAAAGAGGCCAAAAAGGTCTTCCGGGCGGACGAAATCGGCCGCTTCGCCGCCCTGACCAGTCTGAGTCGGTAATCGCCTGGCGCCCGTTGCACCAATTGCCAGGTGCACAGTTCCGAAGCGCGGCGCAAGCGGCGATTGTGAATCGGCTGGCATTCCTTGACCAGTCGCGATTCCAGCAGCAGGGCGCCGAGTTCACCGACCGTCTCATGCCAGTGAATGCGGCGTACTTGCTGGCTGAGGCGCATCTCCTTGTATTCTCGCAGGTCGGATGCGAAGTGAGACCGTACGCGCTGACGCAGGTTGACGCTTTTCCCCACGTACAGAAGCGCATCATTGTCGCCGTAGAACAGGTACACCCCGGGGGATGCGGGCAGGTCGTCAAGCAGGGCAGAATCCAGGTGGGGCGGCAGGCTGGGGCACTTGAGCTGTTGCCGGATGGCTGCGGCGAGAGCCTCTTCGCCGCGATCCCGTTTCAACCGGCACCAGAACTGCCAAAGCAGGAGGGTATCGGCCACGGCGCCGTAGCGTTCGCCGGTCGTCGAATCATGATCGGCCCGAAGACTGTCCAGGTTGTGTTTCCGCTGTTCCGGGAAGAACTTGCGAGACAGGCGCACAGTACACAACACGTCGGCCCGGAAGGACTTTCCCAGACGTTGGAATTCACTCTTGACGAAGCCATAGTTGAAGCGGGCATGGTGGGCAATGAACAGACGCCCATGCAGGCGATCGGCCAGTTCCGCCGCGACCTGGGAGAAGGTAGGGGCGTCAACTACCGTCTCGTTGCGGATACCGTTGAGTTGCTGGATGAATTCAGGGATTGGCCGCTGTGGGTTGACCAGGGTGCTCCACGTCGAGACCCGGTCACCCTCTGCTTCGAGCACGCCAATTCTGGTGATGCGGTCCCGCACCGGATTGGCGCCGGTGGTTTCCAGTTCGATGAAGGCAAGCCGCGCGTGAATCACGAGGCCAGGTCAGGTGCGCGGCGGATCGAACCGTTGAGCGATCGCTTTTCCCTGCTAGCCGACCATCCGGACAAGAGGATTCCGGGTGGAGTGGAGGATATCTCCGTATTGTTCATGCGTGTCCTGGACAATACAGGGCTTGGGAAGTATTGTAGTGCGAAAAACCGGGTATTTGACGGTAATTTGTCGAGTACAACATATTATCCGATCGATCAATCTGCTGATTTCTGTGGCGGACAAGGAATCCATTCCTGGGCAGCAGGTGAAACTGGAGGAGAGATGTCATGGAAAATGTCGCTTTGGTCACTGGAGCGGCAGGCGGGCTGGGTCAATCGGTGGTGGCCAGGCTGGCAGAGGCGGGCTGGAGACTGGTCGTGACCAGCCGGGAGGGCCAGCGCCTGACCCGCAGCTACGGCGACAGCCACCTTCAGGTGGTCGCTGACTGCTCCAGCGTGGCCGGATCGCGCCACATTTTCGAGGTGGCCAAAGCGCACCAGATGCTGCCCACGGCATTCGCGCACTGCGTCGGAAACATTCGCCTGGGCGCATTGCATCGGATGTCCGAGGCCGACTTTGCGGCCTGTCTCAATGCCAATCTGATCAGCGCCTTCCATACGTTGGCGGCCTTCGTCGGTGCCTTGCGCGAAGCCAAGTGCCCCGGATCGGCGGTGTTGGTCTCGTCGGCTGCTGCGCGCATCGGTACTCCGAATCACGAGGCGGTAGCGGCAGCGAAAGCCGGTGTCGAAGGCCTGGTACGCAGCGCGGCGGCGACCTATGCGGGCAATAGCATCCGGATCAACGCCGTCGCTCCAGGCATCATGGACACGTCGGCCTCGGCCGCCATTCTCGGCACCGCGATGGGCCGCGACGCCGCGGCTCGCCAGTACCCCCTGCCGGGCATTGGTTCCCCGGACGAACTGGCCGAACTGATGGTCTGGCTGCTCTCCGAAAAGGCGGCCCGGGTGACCGGCCAGGTATGGTCGATGGACGCCGGATTTTCCACTATTCGGCCGCTGGTCAGGTAAGGCGGCATGCAACCCTCGCGGCCTGATCCCACGCCACACAGCGTTGCCCGGCTCGGTTCCGGAGGACTGCTGCCGTTTTTTGTCCTGGTACTGGCAGGATGGATTTCTGGTCGCCGCGAGCCCTCTGCCGGCCTGGTCACCAACGTTCCGGGATCCTGTCGGATCAGATGCAAGTCGATGCCAAATGATCGACGATGAGCGAAGCAAACGCGACGCAAGTACCTCGGCCGTTCCCGGCGGGCGCTGGTCCAGGCTTGCCCGGCTGGGTGCTCTCGCCGGCGGTGTTGCCGGCAGCATGCTAGCCGAAGGCACGCGACAGTTCGTCCGGGGCAAGCGTCCGCGAATCGGCGACTTGCTGCTGACGCCGGCGAACGCCCGCCG
Source organism: Candidatus Accumulibacter propinquus (assembly GCA_016714935.1). Classification (GTDB taxonomy): domain Bacteria; phylum Pseudomonadota; class Gammaproteobacteria; order Burkholderiales; family Rhodocyclaceae; genus Accumulibacter; species Accumulibacter propinquus. The sequence goes on from JADKBU010000001.1 coordinate 83,966, forward strand.
CGTTGCCGATCAGCTTGCTCAGTTGCGTGGTGCGGCGATGAAATTTGGGCAATTACTGTCCATGGACGCAGGTGATCTGTTGCCGCCAGAGTTGGCCGATATCCTGGCACGTTTGCGCGCGGACGCCAAAGCCATGCCGATGAGCCAGTTGGCCAGCGTGCTCGATAAGCACTGGGGGCATGGCTGGGACCGTCATTTCCGGCAGTTCTCGTTCACTCCGGTGGCGGCGGCGTCGATCGGGCAGGTCCATCTGGCGCAAACGAAGGACGGGCGACGCCTGGCGATAAAGGTCCAGTACCCTGGCGTTCGCCAGAGTATCGACAGCGACGTCGATAATGTCGCCACCCTGCTGCGTATTTCCGGTCTGCTGCCCAGCGGCCTTGATGTCGGGCCGCTGCTGCTTGAAGCCAAACGTCAGTTGCACGCCGAAGCGGATTATCTCGGCGAGGGCGCCTGGCTGCGCCGTTACACCGAACTGCTCGCTGACGCGCCCGAGTTCATGCTGCCCGAGGTGCACGCCGACCTGACAACGGAGAGCGTCCTGGCGATGTCCTGCATGGGTGGAGTGCCGGTCGAATCCTTGCGGCACGCTCCACAAGCCGAGCGCGATCGTGTGGCAGGGCTGCTCTTCCGGCTATTCTTTCGGGAGATGTTTGAATTCCAATTGATTCAGACCGATCCCAATTTTGCCAACTATCGCTATGACAGAGCCACCGGCAAATTGATTCTGCTCGACTTCGGCGCCACCCGCCGTTACCGGGCAGCCATCGTCGACGCCTATCGTCGGCTGATGGCTAGCGCCGTCGTCGGAGACCGGCAGGGAATGAGCGTGGCCGCCAGCGCCATCGGCTACTTTCGGGCTGACATCGGAGAGCGGCAGCGGCAGCTCGTCCTGGATGTCTTCCTGCTCGCCTGCGAACCCTTACGTCATGCCGGTGCCTACGATTTCGGGAATTCCGATCTGCCAGCACGCATCCGCGACGCTGGTCTGGCCTTGAGCACCGAAAGGGATTCCTGGCATACACCGCCGGCGGATGCCCTGTTCCTGCATCGCAAGGCCGGCGGTCTATATCTGCTGGCGGCAAAGCTCAACGCGCGGGTGGATATTCGCGCCTTGTTCCAGCCTTACGCGTCGCGGCAGGCGCCGGCATGAGCCGGCAGCGAGATCCCGGAGGGGCAGGTCTGCCGTCCGATCGTTGCCGTGCATCGTCCCGGGCCGGGCTCGGCAGAGGTGGATCGCTACCTGCTTTGGATAGATCAGGACCGCAAGCATGAAAACTCCCATCTGCCGATTCGATACGCTGGAGGCCGTCGCCGCCTGGTACGCCATCGACGATCGCGTGATGGGTGGGGTATCGGCCAGCAGGATGGTCCTTGATCCGAAAGGGCACGCAGTTTTCTCGGGATCGCTTTCCCTCGTCAACAACGGCGGCTTTGCGTCCGTTCGCTCACCAGTGATGGCGTCCGGCGGCGCAGGCGGCTCAGCCTGTTTGCTCACAGTGCGCGGTGACGGCAAGCGCTACAAGTTCAGCATCCGGACCGGCCCCGAGTTCGACGGCATCAGCTACCAGGCGGCTTTGCAGCCACCAGCTGGCGAATGGACGGTGATACGACTGGCCGCCGCCGATTTTGTCCCGACCTGGCGAGGACGCGTCGTCGACCAACTGCCACCGCTTGACCTCTCGTGCGCAGCGCAAATCGGCCTGCTGATCGCCGATCGACAGCTGGGACCGTTCAAGCTCGATCTGCGCGCCATCGAACTTGTCGTCTGACCCAGTTGCAGCATGACAGAAGCCCCTTTGAAATGGGAATGCGGCGCACTTCCGGCTTGTCCAAGCCCCCCGGGGCCGTGGGGGGGGGGGGGGGCCGGGCGGCCGGCCTTCGGCCGGGGGGGGGGGGGGGCGGGGGCGGGCAGCAAGGCGGCGCCGGGAAGGCTGTTTCCAGCCCCCCAAACCACGACCGGGGGGGGGGGGGGGGCGGGGGCCGCGGCGGGGCCGGGGGGGGGGCCGCGGCGGGCGGCGGGGGGGGGCGGGGGGGGGGGGGCGGGCGGGGGGGCCAAGGGGGGGGGCCGCGGGGGGGCGCGCGCCCGCTGGCGCCCCGGGGCGCCGGGCGCGGGGGCGGGGGCCCGCGGGGGGGCAGGGGGGCCGGGCCGGGGGGGGGGGGGGGGGGGGCCCCGGGCGCGGGGGCGGGGGGGGGGGGCGGGCGGGGGCGCTTTCCGGCCGCGGCGCGGCGGGGGGCCCCCCGCCCCGGGGGGGGCGCCGGCGGGCCCCGCGGGCGCCCCGGGGGGGGGCGGGGGGGGGGGGGGGGGCGGGGGGGGGCCCGGGCCCCGGCGCGGGGCGGGGGGCGCGCGGGGGCGGGCGCCCGGCCGGGGGGGGGGGGGGGCGGGGGCGCGCGGCGGCCGGGGGGGGGGGGGGGGCGGGGGGGGGGGGCCCGCCCCCCGGGGGGGGGGGGGGGGGGGGGGCCGGGGGGGGGGGGCCCCGGGCTCGGGGGCCCCCCCCCCCCCGCGCCCGGGGGGGGGGGGGGGGGGGGGGGGGGGGCCGGGGGGCCCCCGAGGGGGGGGGGCGGGGGCGGCCTTGGGCCCCGGGGGGCCCCCGGGGCGGGGGTTCCGCGGGCCGGGGGGGGGGCGGGCGCCCGCCCCGGGGGGGGGGCGGCGGGCCCGCGGCGGCCCCCGCGGGCCCCCCCCCCGGCGGGGGGGGCGGGCGGGCGCGGGGGGGGGGGGGGGGGGGGGGGGGGCCCTTGTCCCCCCGCGCGCCGGGGCGCGGGCGGCCCCCCCCCCCCCCCCTGTGGCCGCCCCCCCCGGGGGCGGGGCGGCGGGGGGGCGGCGGGGGGGGCTCGGGCCGGGGGGGGCCGCGGGGGCGCCGCCGGCCGGGCGGGGCCCCGCGGGGGGGGGGGGCCCCCGGGCGGGGGGGGGCGGGGGGGGGGGCGGCCCGGGCGGGGGCGGCCCGCGGCCCCCCCGGCCCCCCGGGCCGCCGCCGGGGGGCCGGGGGCCGGGGGCCGGCGGGGGGGCGCGGGGCGGCGGGGGCTCCGCGGCGGCGGCGCGGGGGCGGGGGCGGGCCGGGCCGCGCGGGGGGGGGGCGCGGGGGGCCCGGGGCGGGCGGGCCGGGGGGGGGCCCGGGCGGGCGGGGGGGGCGGGGGGGGGCGGGGTTGGGGCGCCGGGGCGGGGGCGGGCGCCGGGCCGGGGGCCGGCCGGCCGGGCCGGGGGGCGCGGGCGGGCGCCGCCCGCGCCGCGCCGGGGGGGGGGGGGGGGCCGGGGCGGCCCCCGCCCGGGGGGGGGGGGGGGTGGGTGTCCCGGGGGGGCCCGGGGGGGGGGGGGGGCGGGGCGCCCCCGGCCCCGGGGGGGCGCCGGGGGGGGGGCGCGGGGCCTCCGGCGGGGGGGGGGGGGGCGGGGGGCCGCGGCGGCCCCCGCCCTCGGCCGGGGGCCCGGCGGGGGGGGGGGGGGGGGGGCGGGGGGGGGGGCGCGGCGGGGGGCCCGGGGGGGGGGGGGGGGGGGGGGGGGGGCGCCCGCGGCCCCGGGGGCCCCGGGGGGGGGGGGGGCCGCCGCCGGCCCCGGCGGGGGGCCCCGGCCCCGGGGGGGGGGGGGGGCGCCGCCGGCCCCCGGGCCGGGGGGGGGGGGGCGGCGCCGGCGCGCGGGCCCCCGGCGCCCCCCGCGCCCGGGCCCGGCCGCGGCCGCGCCCGGGCCCCGGCCCCCGCCCCCGGGGCGGGGGGCCGGGGGCCCGGCTCCGCCGGGGGCCCCGCGCCCCCGGCGGGGGGCTTTGCGGGGGCCGCCGGGCGGCGGCGGCGGCGGGGGGCCCCGGGGCGGGCCGGCGTTGGCCCCCCCCGGCCCCCCCCTGTGGCGGCGGCGGGGCGTCGGCGGGGGCGGGCCGCCCCGGGGGCCGCGGGGGCCCCCGGCGGGGGGCGGGGGGGGCGGCGGGGGGCCGGGGGGGGCGGGGAAGAAACGGCGATTCCTGGATTTTTGGCGGTAGACTGAATCTTTGTCCGCTGAGTTGATGCCGATGGAGCGTTGTCCTTGGTGCGAAGGTTTTGACCTTTATCGTGAATACCACGATTCGGAATGGGGCGTGCCGCTCCACGATGATCGTGCTCTGTTTGAGCTGCTGATCCTCGAAGGTGCGCAGGCCGGTTTGTCCTGGGCGACAATCCTGAAAAAAAGGGAAAACTATCGGCGCGCCTTCGATGGTTTTGATCCGAGCCGGATTGCCCACTATGACGAAGGAAAAGTTGCGGCACTGTTGGCAGATTCGGGTATCGTCCGAAATCGTGCCAAGGTGGCTGCAGCCATCGAGAACGCCAAAGCGTTCCTGGTTCTCACCGCCGATGGACAGTCATTCAGCGATTTTCTGTGGAACTTCGTTGATAACGCCCCGATTCAGAATCAATGGACTTCCATGGCTGAGGTGCCAGCCAAGACGGCACGCTCGGATGCGATGAGCAAGGCTTTGGGCCGAGCCGGGTTCAAGTTCGTTGGTTCGACGATCTGCTACGCGTTTATGCAGTCGGCTGGCATGGTCAACGACCATCTGACCACCTGCCCGCGTCATGGTGAAGTCAAAGATCACTGCCGCTGATCAGTCGGGCCACCATTCGCCCAAATCGCCGGCCTGACTTTCCATCGCTCCAGGCCGCCGCGTTCAAGGTGGCGGATGGCGCACTGTGGCAATACATTTGCTATCCGGCGTGTTCACCGACGCTAACGGCAGCGACCGTTTCCCTCACCCCCGACCCCTCTCCCACAAGCGGGCGAGGGGAGGTTCGTGAGTCGCTGGCGCGACTTTCACATTAACGCAGCACCCGCTCCATCTTGCTCCATTCTCCGGTCGAGCCGGCATTTGGATCGGCTCGTGGATCGTCCGTCCCCACTACGCGCCCCTGCCTGTCGGTCCAGTAGTACTTGTGTGTCGTCGGCAATTCCACGGACTGCTTGCTGCCATAGGGACTGGCGAAGGTCTGCACGCCACCCAGGTTCTCACGCACCGCGAAGTTCTTGCGGTCCTGGCTGGCGTTGCGCTCGTCGGTGACCTGCTGCCAATTCTTTTGCGACCAATCCCGATACTGCCGCGCCGCCTCGCCAAATGCCACCGAGTTCTGCAGATTCTGCTGCATGATGCCGCGCATCCCGAAGGCGGCGCCATTGGTTGCCGACACCTGGTTCGCGACCTGAGGCAGCCACGCGGCATACCCGCTCCACTGGTCCGCCGTCGAGAGGGCTGCCGTCAAGGCCATGGTGGCCGAATCATAGGCTGGTGCCACCGAGACCTTGGCCACGCCGCGGTACGCCACCCCTCGCACGGCATAGCTGACGTCGAATTCGACCGCCTGGCCAAACCCCGCTACCGGTCGTGCTTGCCGCGGCTGTCCCATCTGCAGGTTCTGCGGTTGAATGGCCGACAACTTCTCATAAGCGAAGCGCGCCGGCGGATGGTTCAACGGCAAACCGGCGTTGCCCACCATCAAGGTCAGCGCCTTGTTGTCAGGGGATACCAGCGTCAGCGCAAACTGACCATCCTCGCCCACCCGCCAGCCCGGGGGCAGGGCGAATGAAAAAAATCGCCCCTGTCCGATGCGCAATTCACCGGCAGACCGCGGCGCGCCTGCAGCGTCGCTACCGGTGCGCACTACCGGCTGGACCGGTACGAAGGTCGCCGGTGCATCACCGCCCCGCGGCTGTGGCGCTTGGTGCTGTGGCGGCGTCAATCCTTGCTGGCCTGAAGGACTGGGCTGCGTGGGCAGGCCGGCCCACTTCCAGGCCTCGATGCCGCCACGGTACCACAGCACGTTTCGATAACCCGCATGGATGGCGCGCAGGGCTGCGTTATACGACATCCAGCATTCGCGCGAGAGGCAATAGAACACCAGCGCAACATCCTTCCGTCCTTGCGTCCGTTGCCCCAACAACTGCTCGGCTTGCTGCTGAACCACATCATTGAACGCACCCGGCTGTGCCAGCCATGCGGCTGGCACAGCATTCGGCAGCATTTCCCCTTGGCCCAGGACGTCGAAAACAATGAACGGCACCTGCGCGCCTTTAACGAGCGCCGCCAGGCCCTGGGTGGTGATGAGCTGCCCACCGGGAATGCTGGCTGGCGTCGGTCCGTGCATCGGGCCATCATGGATTTGCCTGGTCGGTTTCACACCGAAGTCCTGCCGCTCCATTTGCGCCATTTGATCGAGACTGACTCCTGCGCGCGCGGTGGGAGAACCCATCTGGGCCAGCGTCGTCCATGGCAGCATTGCCGCCAAGACACCGACCAATAGCACCAGGAATTGGATCGACATGCCGCAGCCTCCCAGACTTCGTTGTGTGAATACAGCCATCGATATCCCGATGGAGAGTAGGTGCCCCTCCTCGAAGAGCTTTAACAGACACGCCCCTGGGAAGAGTGTTCGGATACCAAACCAAGAAACCAGGCAAGTGTGCCACGCCCAATTAAAACTTCCCGATTTATTCTCGTGCGCCTGCGCATTGACGAAGAGTTTGCCGACCAGGCAAGCCAGGGAGGCGGCACGCGCGGAGGTGTTTTTGAGCTTGCCGATTCCCCCTGCAAACCGCTTGCTTGCCCGAAGGCGGTTCGATCGGATTCCGAATCGAGCTTCTGCTTCTGTTGCGCTTGTTGTCGCCTGGGCAAATCAGTGCTGCTCCTGGAGAGGCGACGGCAACGACCAGCTATGGACTACGGGTCACTCAGGCTTCCGCACCTGGGGTCGTTCTGACACAATAGATTCATGAACGTACCGTCGCCACGTCGATTGCAGTATGGCTACCTGCTTGAAATCCCCATCATGCTCATGGTGGGAGGAGCTGTCGTTGCCACCTTGTTTTTTCACCTGCCGCCGGTGGGACAGAAGGTCTTGGTGAGTGGTATGGCCTTGCCACTCCTATGCTGTCTGTACTACGTGATCGTTGCCCCTGGCTGGATGGCGGACAACGCACACCTCAAGCCGACCTTGAGGCTATTGGCGTTCCTGCTGCTGACGGCCATGATCGGTACTGGTGTGTCGATTTTTGTTCTCGGCGAATGAGCGTCTGATGGCAATGGGTCAGCCAGTGTCTGGCGTGCTGAACAGCGTCGAGTACCCTGATCTGTTGCTTCAGATTGCCCCGGCTGGCAGGACACCCTTTCCGGCAACCGGGAAATCATGAAGGCGCTCAGGTAGTCGCTCTTCAAGTACAAGCTGCACGCCGACGAGGAACTCTTCGAGAAAGCTTTCGGCTGCCTTCGGCAGTACGACTGAGGCATCGCTCCACCTCCACTTCACGACCCGCAAGGGCCACGCAGGTGATCCCGAAGGGCCACTGCACGGGCCACTGGGATGCGCTCGGGAACGCCGATCCCGCCGCTTTACGCCTGTTTTTTGTGCATTTCGAACGCCGCGACGAACCCCCGCGAGAACAAAGCAGACGGCGCTTGACGAGGCGCTGAACGCCGGAGATACTTCCACCGAATCGGGCGTGTTCCGCGCCCGCTTTGCCCTCGTTTTCGACCCTTTCGATCAACCGAATCTGGAAAATGCAATCATGAGTGCAACACAAATCAAGGCAGGTGTCGCCACAGGCGACGAGTTGCAAGCCATCTTCAGTCTGGCCAAAGAAAAACAGTTTGCCCTTCCGGCAGTCAACGTCATCAACACCAGCACGGTCAACGCGGTCATGGAGACCGCCAAGGAACTCAACTCTCCGGCGATCATCCAGTTTTCCAACGGCGGTGCGCAGTTCTTTGCCGGCAAGGGCCTCGACAACACCAACCAGCGCTCGTGCATCGCCGGCGCGGTGTCGGGTGCCAATCACATCCATCAGCTCGCCGAACTGTATGGCGCGACGATCATCCTGCACACCGACCACGCGGCGAAGAAACTATTGCCCTGGATCGACGGCCTGCTCGATGCCGGCGAGCAGTACTTCAAGGCACACGGCAAGCCGCTGTACAGTTCGCACATGCTCGATTTGTCGGAAGAGCCGATCCACGAGAACATCGAGATCTGCAAGCGCTATCTCGAACGGATGAGCAAGATGGGCATGACGCTCGAAATCGAACTGGGCGTCACCGGCGGCGAAGAAGACGGCGTCGACAACTCGGGTGTTGACAGTTCCAAGCTCTACACCCAGCCCGAAGACGTGGCGCTGGCCTATGAGGAACTGTCGAAAGTCAGCGACCGTTTCACCGTCGCCGCCGCCTTCGGCAACGTGCACGGCGTCTACAAGCCGGGCAACGTCAAGCTGCAACCGATCATCCTGAAGAATTCGCAGGATTACGTGCAGAAGAAATTTGCGACCGGTGAACACCCCGTCAACTTCGTCTTCCACGGCGGATCGGGATCGACCCTGGAGGAAATCCGCGAGGCGATCTCCTACGGCGTCATCAAGATGAACATCGATACTGACCTGCAATGGGCATTCTGGGATGGTGTGATGGGCTTCTACAAGAAGAACGAAGGCTATCTCCAGGGCCAGATCGGCAACCCTGAAGGCGATGAAAAGCCGAACAAGAAATACTATGATCCGCGGGCCTGGCTGCGCAAGGGTGAAGACGCCTTCCGGGCCAGGCTGAAGCAGGCGTTTGCCGACCTCAACAACATCGGAACGCTGGCCTGACCGATTGTCCGGCAAGGGCGCGCAAGTGGGCTGGTCCAGGTCTGGACTGGCCCTTTTTGTGTCCGCCCGGAATCACGGCGGCGGGCCATGGCCCAAGCGATCGGGAGCCCGGCGCATCGGCGGCGCCGCTCCGTTAGTCACTTATCCCATATTTCTTGTACACCGAGGATCAAACCATGAGCACCCTGGTAGAGCAGTTGATACAAACAGAAGCGCACAAGTCGGTTTTCGAATCCGCCGTGCGCCAACTTCCCCTTCCGGTCTGCGCCGCATTTGGCTCGTCTGGCAGCCCACAACCTGTCGGCTTCAGCAATACCACACGTGTCCTGAGCACCAAGGATAGCGACGGCGTGCGTGCGCAGTTCCCGCAGAGCGTCGCCGCCTCCGGCAATGTCGTGCTCACTTCCGCTGGGACCAGCAGCACCCGGGTCCAGGGCAAACGCGTCGCCGTCCTGTTCTCCGGCGGCCCGGCCGCCGGCGGGCACAATGTGGTCTGCGGCATCAAACGCGTGCTCGGCGCCGGCAACACCCTGTTCGGGGTCAAGGCCGGTCCCAAGGGCCTGCTCAAGGGGTCGCTGTTCGAAATCACCGACGCCAACGTCGACTTCATCATCAACACCGGCGGTTTCGACTTTCTCGGATCCGACCGCACCAAGATCAAGAGCGACGAGCAGTTCGCGCAGGTGCGCGAAACCTGCATCAAGCACAACCTCGACGCGATCGTCGTCGTTGGCGGCGACGATTCGAACACCAATGCCGCCGTGCTCGCCGAGTCGCTGTTTACCGGCGTCAAGGCTGACGGCTCCGGCGTACAGGTGATCGGCGTGCCGAAGACGATCGACGGCGACCTGCAGGTCGGAGACCTGCTTTCGATCTCCTTCGGCTTCGATACCGCCACCCGCATCTACAGCGAAATGGTCGGCAACATCCTGCAGGACACCAGCTCTTCGCTCAAGTACTGGCACTTCGTCAAACTGATGGGGCGCTCCGCCTCGCACGTCGCGCTCGAAGTGGCGCTGCAGACCAAGCCGGCAATCACCCTGATCTCCGAAGAGATCGCCACCCGGAAGGAATCGCTGGCGAGCATCATCGACCGCGTCGCGCAGGTCATCGTCGAGCGTTCGCACAAGGGAATGAACTACGGCGTCCTGCTGGCGCCTGAGGGCCTGATCGAGTTCATCCCCGAAATGAACGCCATGATTGCCGAACTCAACGATGTCCTGGCACATCATGTGGCCGAGTTCGCTGCCCTCGCCGATGATGCCAAGCCGGCTTTCGTCGGCAGTCGGCTCAGCCCCGACAACGCGAGCCTGCTGGCCTCGCTGCCGCATTACATTGTCAATATGCTGCTCGCCGAGCGCGACTCACACGGCAACCTGCAGGTGTCGCTGATCCCCACCGAGCAACTGCTGATCGACATGGCCAAGCAGCGCGTCAGGGAACTCGACCCGGCCGTACCCTTCGCTGCACACAGTCACTTCCTCGGTTACGAAGGCCGTTGCGGCGCTCCGACACTGTTCGATGCCGCCTACACCTACAATCTCGGCCTGACCGCCGGCTCACTGATCCTCGACGGCCGCACCGGCTACATGGCGACGATCACCAGCCTGAGCAGCGGTGGCGTGCCGCAGGCCATCCCGCTTGCCGGTTTGTTGAACATCGAGCGCCGTCACGGCAAGGACGAATTCGTGATCGAAAAGGCGCTGGTGAAGATGGATTCGCCGGCCATGCAGTACTTCGTCTCCCGCCGCGACGCATGGGCCGCCGGCGATCTCTTCACCTCGCCCGGCCCGCGCCAGTTCTGGGGTCCGACGACCCACCAGTTGCCGATCAGTGTCGCGCTGAACTCAGGCGCTGATGCCCTGATGTTCAACATCGGCTGATCGGAAGCCTGCGTCGCAAAACAAGGGCCACCGAGCGACGGTGGCCCTTGCCTGTTTGTCGACCCGAGCAGCGAAGGAGAGCGCATGGATAGCAAACGTATCGCCGTCATCGCCGGCGACGGTATCGGCAAGGAAGTGGTTCCCGAAGGGCTGCGTGTGCTCGGCGCGGCGGCGACGCGCTTCGACCTGGATCTGCAGTGCGACGAGTTCGACTGGAACTGCGACTACTATCTCAAACACGGGCGCATGCTGCCGGTCGACTGGAAGGAGCGTATCGGCCAGCACGACGCCATCTTCTTCGGGGCCATCGGCTGGCCGGCAAAGGTGCCGGACCATGTGTCGCTATGGGGCTCGCTGCTCAAGTTGCGACGCGAGTTCGATCAGTACGTTAACCTGCGGCCGGTGCGCCTGATGCCGGGTGTTCCGACGCCGTTGAGCGGACGCCAGGTTGGCGACATCGACTTCCTGGTGGTACGCGAAAACACCGAAGGCGAATATTCGAGCATCGGCGGTCGGATCTTCGAAGGCACCGAGCAGGAAACCGTGATCCAGGAAAGCATCTTCACCCGCCGCGGCGTCGACCGGATCATCCGCTTCGCTTTCGAACTCGCGCGCCGCCGACCGAAGAAACATCTGACCTCGGCCACCAAATCGAACGGCATCGCCATCGCGATGCCGTATTGGGACGAACGCTTCGCCGCGATGGCGGCACAATACCCCGACGTGCGCACCGACAAGTATCACATCGACATTCTTGCCGCCCATTTCGTGCGGCACCCGGACTGGTTCGACGTCGTGGTCGCCTCCAACCTGTTCGGCGACATCCTGTCGGATCTGGGCCCGGCCTGTACCGGAACGATCGGCATCGCACCATCGGCGAATCTCAACCCCGAGCGCCGGCACCCCTCGCTGTTCGAACCGGTGCATGGATCGGCCCCGGACATCTACGGCCAGGGCATCGCCAATCCGGTCGGCCAGATCTGGTGCGCCGCGATGATGCTCGACCATCTCGGCCACGGCGAAGCGGCCGCGGCAATCCTCGCGGCGATCGAAACGGTATTGCTTGACGGGCCGCGAACGCCGGACATGGGCGGCAATGCCAGCACCACCGACGTCGGCAAGGCGATCGCCGAAGTAGTGGCGGTTACCCGGACACCCGGCGCCGGTAGTTGATCCGTTGCCGGCAGCGACACCAGGCCCGGGTCAGGCCCAAAGCTACGCCGAGGTGTCGATATGGTTGCCCAGGTTCGGCGGATTGTTCGGGATGACCTGTGCCGCCGCTTCGACAAGTTGCATGGCGCCCTGCGCCTGTATATCCAGTGCCTTTTTGAGTACCGCGATCTGCACCGCATCGACGGTTCTGGCCTGGCTCATTTCTGTCGCCACTGAGGCAATTCCACTCACGTCCATGCACGCTGCTCCTCGGGTTTTCTACGGTTGAAAGTCTCTTTACGGCAGTTCGAACAGATTCTTGAGTGTCGGCCTCACCAGGATCTTCGGGTTTGCCGTCGGGATGCGCTTTCCGGAAGGCGCGGCGTCACGGGATCATCGGGTTGCGCAGGGCGCCAAACTTCTGCGTCACTATTGTGCAGCCCTCTTCGCGAGCATAAGATCGCCAACCATGCCATCCCGATTGTTATTGGCCGTATGCACCTGTATTTTGCGCGCGCTGGTCGTCGCGGCCGCGTGCCTTGGTGTCGCCCACGCGCAGCATCCGCCAGCACCATCCGATCGCTCCGATGCGCCGGGCAAGTCGCTGCCCACCGCAACGGCGGCCTTGACGGGGAATCGCATCACCCCCAGCAGCGGTCAGGGAAGACGCATCGCTCTGGTGATCGGCAACGGGGATTATCGCTACCCGGACAACCTGCCCAGGTTGGCCAACCCGGTCCACGACGCGGAAGACATTGCCAGCGCCTTGCGACGCTTTGGTTTTGAAGTCATCGAGCGCAAGAACCAGACGCTGGAAGCCATGCACCAGAGCATCGCCGAATTTGGCAGCCGGATCGGTGGCAGCGAAGCTGCGCTGTTCTTCTTTGCCGGGCACGGCATTCAGGTGAGAAACCAGAACTACCTGATGCCGATCAACGCCAAAGTGGAAAGCGAAGCGATGGTTCCCTATCAGGGAGTCAACGTCAACCAGATCCTCGACGAAATGGATAACGGCAGGAGCAGCGCCAACATCGTCATCCTCGATGCCTGCCGCAACAATCCGGTTACCGGCAAATTCCGTTCCGGCCAGACGCGTGGCCTCGCCAGTCCCGGCGGTGTACCCAAGGGGACGGTCATCGTGTATGCCACCGACCCGGGCAATGTCGCCGCCGATGGCGACGGTCGCAACGGTTTATTGACCGCGGGCCTGCTGACTGCGTTCAAGGGCCGGGACCTGAGCCTTGATGGGGTACTGACGGTAGCGAGTGCTGAAGTCGAGCGCGCCAGCGCGCAAGCGCAGACCCCTTACGTCAACGGCCCCAAGACACTGCAGAAGAACTTTCACTTCCGCGTCACCGTGGACCCCGGCCGCAGCGAAGTGGAGAGGACTTTCTGGACCAGCATTGAGCGCAGTACGGATGCGGCCGATTTCGAGGCGTATCTGAAACATTACCCGCAAGGCAGCTACCGGGATCTGGCGGAAAACCAGCTCCGACGCTTGCGGGCAAAACCGGTCGAAGCAACCAGAACTCCCGCCACCGCTGCCGCTGCCGTCGCGGCGGTTACGGCGGCAAACGAAAGAAAAGGCGCCGGTCAGAACAACAACGAAGGACGCCAGACAGGCACCGCGCAACTCCCGGCCCGTGTCGAGAAACCCGCCCTCCAGATCGGCGACAGGTGGGTTTATCGCCGCATCGACCTCTGGAAGAACGAAGAGAGCGCCAGATTCGAGTGGCGGGTCAGCGGCACGGACGGGGACAGCATCACCCTTGACCGGGCCATGATTGCCGGGAAGGTCAGCACGGATGCCCGGCCGGCATCCAGCAGGAGGGTCGATCGATCGACCTGGACCTTCGCAGACGCCAGTGTCAGCCAGGGCAGACGTGTGACCTTCGCATTTCCTCTGGAAATCGGCAAGACCTGGGAATTCGAGTATGCAGGCAAACGCGACAACGGCACCAGGGTGACTCACCAGCGTGTTGCCAGAGTCGAAGCATGGGAGGATGTCGAAGTCCCTGCCGGAAAGTTCAAGGCGTTGAAGGTGGTGCATACAGGCCGCTTCGAAGTGCACCCCACGATCGGTCCAGCTTCTTCGGGCAACGTCACCGAAGTTCTCTGGTACGTACCCGCGGTGAAGAGCTTCGTCAAGCGCGAGTACCGTGACACCCTGGGCGATCTGCGCACCAGGGAACAGTTCCGCGAGGAACTGACCGAATACAAGGTCCAGTGAGCGGGCGCTGGCACCCGTGTTGCGGCGCGATCAGAACGGGCGCCGCCGTCGTTGTTGCGAGCACGGGGCAAACCGGGATTGGCGGAGCCCCTGCGGAAGCGCGCGTTCGCCGCAGCGCCCCGCCTTGAGGCAGCCGCCGGGAGGCGCGCACCATGACGAGGCGCAAATATCCCTAGACGTCTCGGGTCATACGCCAACTCGCTGATTTATGGCTGTGGCACGTCTGTTGCTATGCACAAGCAGGAGCAAGAGACATGAGCCAGGAAGTCAAATCCACCTGTTGTTACTGCGGCGTCGGTTGTGGACTGTTGATCGAAAGAGAAGGCGACAAGATCGTCGGTGTGCGTGGCGATCCCGAGCATCCGGCCAACCTCGGTCGTTTGTGCACCAAGGGCGCCGCTCTGCATTTGACGGCGCGTCCGGATTACCGCCTGCTGCATCCAGAACTGCGTCGGCAACGCGGACAAGCGCGACAACGCGTCGGCTGGGATGCGGCCCTCGATCATGCCGCCGACCGCTTTGCCGAAATCATCGCCGCGCATGGGCCGGACAGCGTTGCCTTCTACATTTCCGGGCAGTTGCTGACCGAAGACTACTATGTGTTCAACAAGCTGGCCAAGGGTCTGATCGGCACCAACAACGTCGACACCAACTCGCGCCTGTGCATGTCCTCGGCGGTCGCCGGCTACAAGCAGACGCTCGGGGCCGATGCCCCACCCTGCTGCTACGAGGACATCGCCCTCGCCGACTGCCTGCTGATTGCCGGCGCCAACCCGGCCGTTGCGCATCCGATCGTTTTTCGACGCATCGAGGATGCGCGCGCGGCAAATCCCGAGTTGCGGATCGTGGTCATTGACCCGCGCCAGACCGAGACTTCGGCCATCGCCGATCTACATCTGCCGCTCAGACCGGGCACCGACATCGCACTGTACAACGGCCTGCTGCACGTGCTGCTCGGCGATGGACTCGTCGATCGAGGCTACATCGCCGCCCATACCGAGGGTTTTGCCGAGCTCGAACGCACCGTCGCCGCTTATCCGCCGGCGGTCGTCGCCGAGATCTGCGGCCTCGACCAGGGCGACGTCATCAAGGCCGCCCGCTGGTTCGGCACCGCCGGTGCGACGTTGTCACTGTACTGCCAGGGTCTCAACCAGTCTTCGCACGGCACGCACAACAACGTGGCGCTGATCCACCTGCACCTGGCAACCGGGCAGATCGGTCGACCCGGTGCCGGCCCCTTCTCGTTGACCGGACAGCCGAACGCGATGGGCGGCCGCGAAGTTGGTGGCCTGGCCAACCTGCTTTCGGCGCATCGCGACCTCGCCAATCCCGAACACCGCGACGAAGTGGCCCGTCTGTGGGGCGTGCCATCGGTCCCGGCGGCGCCCGGCAGGACGGCAATCGCACTCTTTGTGGCGCTGCAGCGCGGGCTGATCAAGGCGGTCTGGAACGCGTGCACCAACCCGGCACAATCGCTACCCGATCAGGCCGAAGTGCGCGCCGCCCTGCAGGCAGCCGATTTCGTCGTCCTGCAGGAGGCGTACGGCAACACCGACACCGCCGCTTATGCTGACCTGATGTTGCCGGCCACAACCTGGGGAGAAAAGGAAGGAACGGTCACCAACTCCGAGCGCCGGATCACGCACCTGCGCCCAGCGGTCAGCCCGCCGGGTGAGGCGCGTCACGACTGGCAGATCGTCGTCGACTTCGCGCACCGCCTGGGCGGCAGACTGGGGCAGCCGCTGACCGAGAAACTGTTTCCCTATCGCAGCGCCGAAGCGATCTTCAACGAGCATCGCGAAAGCACGCGTGGGCGCGATCTCGACATCACCGGCCTCAGTTACGCACTGCTCGACGCTGCCGGCCCGCAGCAGTGGCCGCTACCCGAGGGCGCCAGCCACGGCCGGCAGCGCCTGTACGAAGATGGCGTCTTCCCGACCGGCAGCGGCCGTGCGCGGTTCGTCAAGGTCGAGCACCGGTCGACTGCCGAAAACACCAATGCCACGCGCCCGATCAGCCTGCTTTCCGGACGTCTGCGCGACCACTGGCACGGCATGAGTCGAACCGGCAGCGTCGCCCGGCTGTTCAATCTCGACGACGAGGGGGGGGGGGGGGGCGCGCAGCGGCATCGTCTAGCGAGGCTGTCGATCACCGCCGTCACCTCAGCGAGGGGGGGCGGGCCTGCCGGAGCGCGCCAGGGCGGTGCCGGTGACTCCGGCAAGCGCTACCGGCAAGCCGCTAGAAACGCAGCGTCGGAGACGCAGGGCCACGCCAGGTGATACGCGCCGTCAGCAACACGCTGGCCTGACGGCGAACTGATCCGCTGGTGGCGGTCAGCGCCGGGGGGGGCGCGCGGACCGCGCGGGCGGGACGCGCCGATCGGCCAGCGACCCGGCAAACTGCAACCGCGCAGCCGCGTCGTCTGCCAGTGCGCCGACATCACGGCCGCACAAACCGCAGCCGACATCGAAGCCGGAGCGACACTGGCCGTGGTGCAGGATCAGCGGAAATGCGGTACCTTTTGTGGTTCATGTCTGCCGGAGATCCGACAGATGATCTCTGCCCAGCCGCTGCTCGCCCGCGGCGAAGGCGCGCTGCGACAACACCGGGAGGGGGCATGAATTTCGCGCTGTTCATCAGGGAGATCGGTCGCGGCGCCACAGGCGCGCGTGACATGTCACGCGCCGAGGCGCAGCAGCTCTACGGCGCGATGCTGGACGGCGCGGTCCCCGAACTCGAACTCGGGGCCATCGCCATCGCGCTGCGCATGAAAAGCGAGACGGTCGACGAAATGGTCGGTTTTCTCGCCGCCGCGAGCGAGCGCCTGCCAGCCCTGCGGCGTCCGCAGGGACGCATCCGCCCGGTGGTCATCCCGACTTACAACGGCGCACGCCGCAATGCCAATCTGACACCGCTGCTGGCGCTGCTGCTGCAGCGCTATGGTGTGCCGGTATTGCTGCACGGTTTGAGCGACGACTACGGGCGGGTCACCAGCGAGCAGGTGCTGCGCCAGTACGGCCTGCTCCCGAGCGGTAGCCTGCAGGAGGCGCAACTTCGGATCGACGAACACCACCTGACCTACCTGCCACTGCCATTGCTTTCCGCCGGACTCGACCGACAACTTGCCTTGCGCAATCGTCTGGGCCTGCGCAACAGCGCACACAGCCTGGTCAAGATGCTCGACCCCTTCCAGGGCGATGCCGTGCTGCTCGCTGCGGCGACACACCCCGATTACCTGACCAGCATGCGTGCCGTGCTTACCAGTGTCGGCGCCAATGCGCTCCTGCTGCGCGGCAGCGAAGGCGAACCCTTCGCCAACCCCAGGCGTCGTCCGACGATCGAGCATATCCACGGCGGCGTCAGCGATATCCTCTTCGAGGCCGAGCACGACAGCCTCAGAAATCTGCCACAGCTGCCCGAGAACTGTGACGCAGAGGCGACGGTCGCCTGGATGCGCCGCGTCCTCGCCGGCGAGGTTTCGCTGCCGCTGCCGATCGCCAACCAGCTTGCCTGCTGCCTCTATGCCTGCGGCCGGGCAACCGATTTTCATCAGGCAAAAGCGCTGGTTGCGGTGGAAGGAAACGGCCTGGCCATGGTTTAACGGTCGCCCGGCTCAAGCTGCAACTTCCCGCGGCGCTCAGAAGGGGCGAAAATGCGCTACCTTCTTCGCCACGTGACCTGCAACCCCGGTCAAGCCGGTTTGCCGATTCGCCTGGCATGCTACAGAAAGCTGACATGAAGCGACAAAGAGCCACCATCATCGTCGAGATCGATAGCCGCATTCTGCTGGTGGAGAATCGTGGCGGACTTCTGCTGCTTCCCGGTGGCGGAATCAACCCGGCGGAATCCCATCTGCAGGCAGCGGCACGTGAACTTGCGGAAGAAACCCGCCTGATCGCCGAATCGATGCTCTTCCTGTTCAGCCATGAGTCGCCAACCAATTGCCACAGCGTGTTCTGGGCGGCGGCCTCGGGACTACCGTTTGCCGGCGATGACGCCACAGCACTGCATTTGTTCGAACCTCAGGACCTCGCCCTCACCAGCAGGATGTCACGGGCAAGCCGCCAGATTATCGATCGCTTCCTGCAAACGCGTGGCGAGGCTGCCGCCAAATGGTCTGCCAGAATGTCCGGCACTTCGGCCGCGGGCCACGACATCAGGGACGTGGAAGCCTTGTCTGGCGCCTACATCTGACGTCACCCCGGCAAATCGTGCACCATGCCGGCTCAGGCCGCGAACACAGGACTTCTCCATCTATCGCTGTCGAGAAGCGGGAAGTCGCAACGGAGAAAGCCATGCAAACAGGGAAAATGCGGTTGACGCTGGCATTCATTGCCAGTCAGGCGCTGCTTGGCTGCGCAACCGATGGCGCCTCCGGGCACGCCGACGTCTTGAGTGTTACTAGCTGGACCCTGGTCACGTCGGACGGTCAACAGCCACTCAGACTGTCGGCGGCAGACGATCCTCCCAGCCCTATGGCAAAACCGGGTCAGTCACCACAGACCAGCACGATGCTGCTCTGCGGCACTCGGCGCGTCCGCCTGGCGCCAGAGGGTGATACGCTGCAACTCCGTGTTGGTGATGAAGTCTTCACCATGCATCCGACGGAATCGGCATCCGGGGCAAGATATGTCGCCGCCCTCGATTCGACAACAAGCCTCTGGTCCAAAGGTGACCGGGCGACGCTAGTCATCAGGGGACAGACCTATCCGGAATGTACGCCGATGCCGGCACTCCCGAAACGTCCCGGCTCCATGGCCAGCAGCGGCATGCCTCAGCCGGAAACAGTCGCCGATGGGAGGACCGAAGACGGCTGAGGCAGCGGCCCCGAGATATTGCTGCCGGAAGGTGAGCGGGGGTCTCACGGCCAGGCGGCGTTTCTCCGGCGGCACTAGGGGTCGCTCATCCTGCCATGCGGCAATTGACACAACATCCTGGCGCGCCGCACCTGGTTGATCGCTCCGGAATTTCGGTTGCCATTGAATCGTACAGCCCCAGAGTGGGGGCGAGCCAACATTCCAGCCAAAGTCGCGGCACCCCAAGGCAATCGGAATTACCACGTCTCAACTGGAATACGCCACTTGCTCGACGGGCGCTGCGCCCAAAGCACCACCGGCTGTCCTGTCAATTGCCCAAGACGGTCGACACAGTCTGCCGAGTTTGTCGTACAATTCCTGCATTGCACGTGGTGGCCAGAGCATTATTGTGCTTGGTTCCCCACAGTCCAGCCGGATTGGTTTTGGGGGTATAGCTCAGTTGGTAGAGCAGCTGACTCTTAATCAGTAGGTCGCAGGTTCGAATCCTGCTGCCCCCACCAGAAAAAACAAATACTTGGCCCAACTCACAAGGTTGGGCTTTTTGTTTTCTGGCCTTCGTGTAGCCACCATGTAGCCATATTCGGGCAATCCAGATCAACGTCAGGCGGGGGAAGCGGCGGCGGCAGGGTGTTCGCCAGTTACGCTGTAACGCTCCCGGCATGCGGTGTGACCTTTTTGCAACATGCCTCATTTTCGCCATGCTCTTCGGCTGAGCCTTCGCCCAATCCTGAGCGCTGGCCACAATCGCCACGGGCCACCATGCGCCAGTGGCCGAGATCTCTTCCTACGAAGACATCATGGTAATCACGAGATCACCACCCCCGAGAAAGCTGCTCCTTCACCGCCTGTGGGTCAAGAACCAAAGCGCAGCTTTCCCAATCGGCATCCTCAACCTTGCTGTATTTCGCATCAAACGGATTGCGGGTAGCCGCGGCCCGATCGATGAGCTGCCGGGCTTCCTGCTCCTCATCCAGCGCAATCTTGACCCAGACATCTTCCAAGGTGTCTGGAATCTGGCCGAAGAGTTGATGGATGGATTCCAGCCGGTCGGCCAGTACACGGTGCACTCGGTCTTCCACAGAGTCGCGGTAGCGCAGATTGGCGATCCAGATTTCGCTACGGGCCTGGCCAATGCGCTGGATACGGCCTTTCCGTTGCTCCAGGCGCGTCGGATTCCACGGTAGATCGATATTGATCAGCGTACCCAGCCGCTGCAGATTCAAGCCCTCGGAGGCCGCATCCGTTCCCAGCAGCAGCTTGAGTTCGCCTGACCGAACTCGTGCCTTGAGTACTTCCCGCCCGCAGCGCTGGAACCTGCCTTCGCGCCAGAAGCCCGATCGGTTGCTTCCCGCGTAAAGCCCGATTTCCATCCCGGAAAACTCTACACGTCTTGCCAGTTCATCGCCGATCCAGCGCACCGTATCGTAATACTGCGAGAACAGGATGCAACCGAGATCAAGCCAGCGACGCGTGACACCCGGATGGGTACCGCGAAGATAGCCGATCAGCGCTTCCAGCTTTGGGTCGTTATTACCACCTTGTTTCAGCAGGTCGAGGCAGCGGCGTAGCGATGTCATTTCCGCATCGGTGAAGTTCTTGAAATCGCTGCTGCCCTGTGGCGGTCGGCCAACCTGAGCAGGCGTTTCCTCGTCGGCATCATCTTCATCCTCGTCATCGAGGGTGTCGGGTTCTTCGCCGAGGAGCCTGCTCACGGTGCGGCGCCCCGCTTCCATCGAGCTGCCCAAACGTCGCAACAGCAGCGTCTTGAAAAACCCCGCTCCTCTGACCCGTTGCTGGAGGAGTAGAGAAAACGCTTCCGCCTCCTGATACGCTTCGCGCAGGTAACCGCCGAGAACGAGCGCGCCCTGGTCTTCCTCACCAAACAGCTTCACGGTGACCTTGGGCAGGAGATAGGCGCCCGTGGCCGGATTGATCGTCGCTTCGAGGTAGGCACGGGTTCGGCGCACGATGCAGCGCAACAATGGATTGAAATTCTCGCCGAAGTGCGGGAGCAGCCTGTTCTGAAGCTGGACGCGGCGGATCGCGAGCGACAGCTTTTCCAGGCTCTCGGGGTTGAACTGCCAGCGCGTGTCGCTGGCATCGAGGCTCCGACGAATACGGTCGAATGCGGGGTCTTCAAACCGCGACGGCAGCGGGTCGCGAACGTATTGCCAACCGTCACGCACATCACGCGTTGGCACTGCGCCATCGCCGATGGCGATGGCGAGGCAATGACTCGGTCGAAACCAGGGGCTGGTATGCGTCCAGCCGCCAAGCACCCCCTCGTTGCCGTGCGAAAGAATATGCAGCAGATCCCACGCCTCGACCGGGTGCAGTTGCACCGGGGTCGCGGTCGCCAGCAGCATGCTTTTCGTCTTCGACCCGATTTGCCGCAGAAACGCCATCAACTTGTTGGGGTCTGCCCGTTCGTCGATTTCATCGGCGCCGGCGTCTACCTTCGGCAGCTTTCGGCGGCGAGCGCGGTGGGCTTCATCGACGATGACACAGGTGTAGCGCCGGCTGAGCAGTTGATTGATCGCTTCCGACAGACCGCGCACCACCAGGCCCTGCGATACCAGACCGATTCGGCGCGGGCATTTGCCGAGCGACTTCGCCCCTTCCGACGGGTATTCCAGATCGTTCTCGTCAACCCAGGCGCGGCCATTCCAGCGGGCAGAGGGCAGCAGGAGCAGTTCCATCAACTCATCCTGCCACTGCTGAAGAAGCGGCTTGGGGGCAAGCACCAGAATCGGGCCGCCGTCGGGATCGTCGAGCGCCATCAGGAGCGCGGCCATGGCGAGCTGAACGGTTTTCCCCAAACCGACCTGATCGGCCAGAACCAGACGCGCGCCCCCCAGCCGGTGCCGTTCCAGAGCCAGGTGGGCGAAATATTTCTGGTGCGGCCAGAGACCCTGTTCGCGGCGATAGACCGGTGTTTCCACCGCAGCAGCGGCTGCGGCGTCGGTGGGGTCGGCGATAGCCTTGATGTCCGCGGGTTCGATGACCTTTCTTGCCATGATGCGCCGTACGTCCTGCGCGATGAACGGGCAACAGGCGAGATCCACGGCGCGGGCATCGTTCCACAGCGCATCGAACTCCTCCTGCACCCAGGCAATCGTTTCCGGGTCGCTGTCTTCCCACAGCAACTCGTAGTTCAGCTTCCAGGCCGACGCACTCTCGTTGACGCTGCCAAGAAAGGCAGTGGCCGAGCCATCGGCACGCCGCACGACGCCGGCTTTGCCGTGGATCAGGCCGAACGCCGAATCGGGCAGCACCCGCACTTCGACCTTCTTGCTGGTCAGCGCTGCGTAAAGGGCGCGGTAGCGCGGCAGTGCGGCGGGTGGCGCTTCCTCCGGCTTGCCGGAGCACCAGCTTCGGCGCAGCGCGGCTTGCGCAGCCGCCGCCGTAACGAGGTCTTGCGGATCGAGATCGGAGTTGCAGATGATGCGCACCGGCCCCATCACACTGGCGATGGCTTCCCCGGCCACCTCGAACAGGCTGGAGCGAAAGTAGCCGGCGATGCGGTCGTAGGCAACGGCCCCGTCCAGACGCTGGTTCAGGACCGTCTGGTCGAGCCGGCTACGGCGGCTGGAATGGCGAGTGAGCATTGGCAAACGCAGGGCTGAAAAACTCTCCCGATCATTCGTCGCCGGCCAGTGGCGCGCGCTGAGGCACTTGATCCAGAATCGCTTGAAACGCAGCCGGATCGGCTCGATCAGCGCGTGTTTGAAGATACGTCTCGGCAGTGAGCGCAGAGATCTTTTCAGCCACCGCGCTGGTGATGAACTGATCAATAGGTACGCCTTCCAGGTCGGCCATTTCCTGGAGGTGGCGTTGAATGGAATTGGGCAGGGTCAGATTCAAGGTAGTCATTGCAGATCCTCCAGCATGTTCTTCGGGGTCACCACTTCGATGCCAAACCGGATCGCCGGACGGAAATCCTTGGCATTGAAGGTCACGATACGCCGCACTTGTGCAGCGACCGCCAGTTCCAGAACCATATCGTCATTGGCATCGGGGAGGCAGGGCCGCCACAGGAAATAAACGGCCTGAAAGTCCGCCAAGGCGCACAGATTGTCAAGCACGACTTCCACCTGCGCATCGCTCAGACTCAGCACCGCGTGATTGCGCTTGAGCACGTCTTCGTACTCGAACAGCAAAGGCGTCGACAGCGCGATACGCACCCTGCCTTCGGCGATCGCTTTGAGCAATTGGTACGATTTCCCGCTAGCCGAATAGAGGCCCGCGTAGAGCACATTGGTGTCGAGGACAATGCGCGGCGGTGATTCAGGCATGGTCGTTACGCAGGCGTCCGGCGAGGATGCGGGCGGCTTCGGAGTCGGCGGTCCATTCGTTCATTCCCTCGGCGTTGGCCAGCGCAGCAAGCCATTCGAGCAGCGCGATGAAGCCTTCACGTTTGCCCCAGTAGCCCTGGCCAAAGGTATCGCGCAGGTATTGCCGGCCAGGCTCCGGGCTGTTGTCGGCGGCAGCGGTTTCGCGGATGGCGAACATCAGGTGCCGCAGCGGTGAAACGGCAAACGGGTGGGGCGCGCCGCTGCCCGCTCGGCCACGGCGTGCCGGCAGTGCCGCGGGATTGGACTCCGCTCCCTGGATGGGTGCAAGCAGGCTCGCCGCCACACCGGTGGGGGTGAACAGGCGGGTGCCGTTGGCCTTGTCGCTCTTCAGGAGGGGACGGATGTCGGTGACACCGAAGCCACGAGCCAGCTCTTCGTACATGCCCTTGCGGCGCTCGCCCCGGCTCTCGATGTCCAGCGCACGCAGGTAGTAGCGCTCGACGAGCGAGAGTTCGCGCCACGAGGCGTCCAGCCCACGCGGAACGAGCGTGTCGCAGGCGATGCCAAGGGCGCGCTCGATGACGGTCTGGAAGTCGCTTTTCTCGTTCTTCGCCCGCACGGCAAAGACTTCGTGCTCGACCTCCTTGCCATCGAGGTTGCCATATTGGGTGAGCACCTTGAGCGCGGCGGCGTAGGCCGCGAGCTGGTAGTCGGCATCGTTGAAGTTGGGTTCGCCGTCTTCGTCGAGCGCCTGCATCGACGCGATCTGGCGTTTCACTTCGTCCTCGACCATCGGATAAACCTCGTCGAGAAATCCGGGTTCGTTGGCGATGCGCTTGCGCAGGACGAGGCAGACGGTGCCTTGCACGTAGTTGCCCTTCTTGATCCCCGCCGCTTCGGTCTCGGTGCTGATCGTCCAGGCCGCGGTGGCCTTGAGACCAGCAGCCCAGAGGATCATGCCGAGATCGGCCCAGACCGCGGGGTTCTGATGGGTGAACATGACCATCTGCAAGCCGTTTTCCGGCATGTGCCGGGCGAGATTGCGGTAAATCTCGACCATCGAGCGACGGAAGTCTTCGCCATCACCGCGCACGGCCAGTTCGGCGCGGGCATCGGGCGTCCATTCTGGAAAGGCTTTGGCGAGTTGCTTGTCATACCATGCGAGGAAGAAGTCGCCGAGTTCATGGTAGTTGACGGCGTCAGCGTAGGGTGGATCGGTGATCCAGAGGTCGCAGGTTTCGTGGAGGTCGCGGGCATCAGTGACCGATACAGCACCAAACCCCGAAATCCTAACCGACGGGTTTTCTCGCATCAGGTAATTGCTGAGCGCATGCAACCCCCGGCTGCAATAATTGAACATTGGATTTAGCGCCTGGTTGTAAAAGACCTGATGCACTGCCCCAATTCCTCCGGACGTACTTAGCCACGGATCCCAAGAACATAGCTTCGAGTGCCAATTTGCGCAGACACCTATTCGGAGCAAGCGGTCGATCTGGGAATTGGTATCTTTACTTAAGCTGCTACCTATCTCGGAAATGAGTCCATGTAACAACAATTGTCTTGGTGTGAATAAATGGTGCCAGTGGGTCCAGCCTCGATTTCGGATGGGCTCTTCGGTTTTGTCGCCGCCCTCCGGAATTGCCATGGACGGGATGAATCCCTCGCGCTGCCAGTCGGCAAATCGTTCGCGTAGCAGTTCGAGCACCCTTGCTTCACGGGACAGATCGACAGCTTCGGGCGAAGCGTAACGATACGTGCCATCGGCGCTAATCCAGCGGATGCAGTAAAGCCGTTCCTGAAACACATCTTCAGGTCGAGGAACGAGATCCTCGTTGCTCCAGCGCCGAAGACCGTTGGGACCACGCAACGCTTCCACGGACCACGACCGGTTAGGATTGAAAGGATCGACGACACGGCTATCAATAACAGTAGCGCCTTTCTTGTTCTTGTACAGCCTCAGTTCGCTCTCACTTACTGCAGTGACCTCAGGCCGCAATTGCACTGAACCGGGCATCCGATGCCAAATGGCGACAATCCTGAATTTCTCTGAAATCACCCAACTGGGTGCGAGCGGAATGAAATAGTCGCTACCTTCTGGTTTCACTTCCACACAATAAAGAAAGGCTTGAGCTCTTTCGGAGCGGCCATTGTGTTCAATTCGCCACTCGGTGACTTGCTGATCGGCACCAGAAAAAACCTCCTCCTGTGCACGCCTAACACAGGCCTGCTCCGCCGCGCTGTGGCCCAGCAGGTTGAAACTGGCCCAAGTGAGCAAACCTGCGACGGGATTGAGGTCGGAGCCGAAGGCTTCGCAACCGATGCGGGCTGCCTCGAACGGAATGGAGCCACCGCCGCAGAAGCTATCCCCAACGCGTGGCGTGTGGCCGAAGGTTCTCTGGCCGAGTTGTTCGACCAGTTCGGCAAGGTTCGTGGCCCTGGTGCCGAGGTGGACGTTGATCTCTGCCCAGGCTTCCACCGTCGGACCAGAAATGTTCTCCGGCCGTTCGCAGTCCTTGAGGCGTTCGGCGTAAGTCAGTGCGTCGAAGGTCGCGCGGTCTTTGATTCTTCCTTTATTACGCTGCCAAGTGCCGTCGTCGTCCATGGTCAGGATTTTGAGGAAGATCTCCCGATCCCTTTTCGGATTGCCTGATGCCGGCATCAACATGCCGAGAATGGAGGCGCGGACGAGGATGAGTGGCTTCCGCCCCCACCACTTGCCGATTCCAGTAAGTGTTTGACCCGTAACAGCCTTACGTTCTTTGTAGGCCTCGGCCGAGAGGCGGGCGATGGGGAACTGCGTTTCAATGAAGGTGCTCATTCGGTAGCCGCCCAGTTTTCCAATTGCAGACCCCGGACTTTAGAAAACTCGCGAGTGTTGTTGGTGACCAGCACGGCATTGACGCTCAGTGCGTGCGCGGCAATCAGCGTGTCCAGGGAGCCAATCGGTTCCCCCCGGCGCTCCAGGTCAGCGCGCAAATCACCATAAGCCCACATGGCCGCGCTATCAAAAGGGAGGACTTCCAGCGGAGCCAGAAACATTTCCAGCGCCTGGCGATTGCGTATCGAGGCGCTTTTGGCCACACCAAAGGCAAGTTCCGCAGCCACCACACTCGACAGCCCGATGTCACCCAGTCGGTATTGGTGAAAACGTGCCAGCACTTCGGGCGGTCTGGTGTTGATGATGTAAATGCAGATATTGGTGTCAAGCAGAATCATGCGGCAATCTCGGCACGATCCTGCGTTGCCGGTTGCTCCCGTGTCATGACAAAGCCAGGCTCGAACAATGACAGCGCGGTTTCCAGCGTTTGCCAGGGGTCATCCATAGGTAGCAGGAGGACGCCATTGCCAAAATGCTGCACCACCACTTCGGTGCCGGCAAACCGGTATTCCTTGGGAAGCCGAACGGCCTGGCTGCGGCCCGATCGAAAAAGGCGTGCGGTATCCATGTGAAACCCCGAAAAAGGTCATGACCAATGATAGCTACTTATTGTCGCAGTGTCAGCCGAAGATCGAGGAACGGATCAGAGCGTCATCCAGAGATTCAGAGGGAAAGAGAGAGCTGCGAATGCTCGAGCAGTTCGCGGCGCGCCTTGGGCGACAGTCCCTCACCTTTGACGAACGGATTGTCCGCAATGGCGGCGCGTAGCGCCTTGCGCCAGCCGATACCCTTCTGCATCGCCTGGCCGGTAGTCGCCACGGTCATGGTGTAGAGCCACCAGCGTTCCTCGGGTGCCAGCGCTTCCCAGTTGTGCAGGGCGTTCGGGATGTCGTCGGGCGAGGCGTCTTCCACCGCCCAGCAGAGGATGCAGAGTTCCTTGCCTAGCGACGGATGCACGGGCACCGGCCTGCCAGGGTTCTTCTGAAACTTGGCGGCGGGCAGGCCGTTGGCGCGCAGGCGGCGGTTAGCCTCCTCCCAAAAGGCTGGGGCCAGCGCCAGCCAGCGGTTGCGGTCGATGACCACACGCAGTGCCGGATCGTTGGGGGACGGCGCATCCACCGCGCGCGCTCCCAGATGGTCGAGGTCGTTGCCGCGATGCTCGGTGATGCAGATGAGTCCACTGGCGCCGCTACCCATCGGGATGTCGATCAGGAAGCCATGGCGGGCTTCGTCCGGTAGAAAACCGAGACCGACGACTTTGCGTGCGGGTGATGTGGAAACGCCTGCCATCGCTTACTGGCTCACTTTGGCAACATTGAAGGGCTGATTGGTGGCCAAGAGCCAGTCGAGCAGTGCCTGCCCGGTGGGAAAGGATAGTGCGCCCGCAGTCATGCGCAAGCTGCCGTCTTTGACGATCTCCTGAAGCTTTTCGGCGACCGACCTCGCTGCAGCGGCATCGTAGCCGCCGTCCAGTGCCCCCGAATAGTCGACGTTCTGCTGGCCATCGCTGCTTTCTGCCGTGAGGCTGAGGTCATGGGAGCGGACACCGCTGGCTGCCGCCAATCGCTGGATGAAATCCCAAACCGCGCTGGCGTCATCGAGCTTCGTTTGCTGGTTCCAGCGGGCCGGGAGTCCGGGATCTATGGGCGGGCGTTCCGCCCGTCCTTGCTGTGGGATGGTGATCCTTAGCGTCTCGGAGTTGAGGTCATAGGCGCTTGATACCGCTACGGCGCACACCACGCGGCAATTCGCCGGCACGCGGAATGGCCCATCGTAAGTCGCAGCGCCTGCACTGGTCGGCGAGGAACCATCCGTGCTGTAGCGGATAGTGACCCCGTTGGCCTTGGGTAGGGCCAGCAGCTCGATTTCGTAGTGGCTACCGCGGTTGTGAAGTTGATATTTGAGCCGGAGCTTCGCAGTCCATTCCTTGACCGCACTGACGCGGACCATGTCGGCAGGATCGAAGGCGAGGAAACGGTAACGCAAGCCGACCGCTGCAAAGCGGGTGGGCGTCGGCACGGGACTGGAAGCGCTGGTGGGGTCTGAATCCCCGGTTTCATAAACCAGAGACGGCGCATGCAGCGGTTCGATTTTCAGATAGGTGTGACCGTCGCCGTCTTCCTGCACGGAGAGCTCGCGAAGAGACACCTCTGGAACGGGCGGGGGAAACGGACCGCGGCGGATGTGATTGCCTTCTTCGCGCCACAGTCCGCGCCGAACACAGTCGGCTTTGAGGTCATCGAGCGCTGAAATTTTGTGCAACGGCCAGTTGGTATTGACCGCGGCAGCGCGCTTGAGGTCTGACCACAGGACGACTTTGCTCTGTGCCGAACCGAACAGGCGAACCTCCGCCCGCGTGCGGAAGCTCTCGTCGTCGATCCTGGTGGTGAATTTCTGTGCCCCTTCAAGGGTCTTGCGGATGGTGGCTTCGCCGCTCTGGTTGCCGGCGAAAGCGAGATCGGTGCCGGTGGCTCGCAGTGCGGAACTGATCGACGGATAAACAATCTGGTCGAAGGCTTCCTTCAGGGCGGCAGTGAATTGCAGGCCGACGCGGTCGCGGAGTACATCGAGCGCCCGCCATTGCGGGTCGTCCGCCGGCGTGTTTTCCGATCTGAGCTCGTCGTCGATGCTTTGCAGGGCGCGCGTCTGCCGCGCCGAATCGAGGACCTTCTGGAAAGTGTCGCGCGAGCCGGTAAGGAAGAGGACGCGATTCTTGTACTGTTGCTGGCCCCACCACGCCTGCCAGTCAGCGGAGATGGGCAACTGGTTTGCCTGGCCGCCAGGCCGTACGATGACCAGAGTGGTCTTTTCCTGCTCGACCTGAACTTCGTCGGGCGGCGGCAGGACTTTGATGACCTGGTAGCAGTCGCGGAGCGAAGCGGAAAAGTAGGACTCCAGGTGTTCGCGGAGCATCCGGTCAACGGTTTCGGCGTGCAGTGAGAGCGCCGTTGAACGCAGCTTGGCGGCGAGATTCTGCTGGTTCTTGAAGAACAGGCGGCCGTCCGCTGAACTGTGGAGATACCAGGCACGCGTCGCCAGTTTGTCGAGGACGTTGGCCTTGAAGGTGGATAGGTCGCGATCGGGCCGCTGGAGACAATCGACCAGTTGATACTCGCGCAGCCCGTGAATCGCGCCCGGCGTACTGGCGAGGGAGGCAACCAGAATGACCCGAGCCGCTTCGGAGGCGTCGGCGTTCCCATTGGCCAGGTCGATCTGCTCAACTTCGGAGTCACCACCGTGCGCGATGTCATGCGCAATGGCTTCACTCAACGAGGGATTGATGGTACGAATCTCGGAAGCGATCTCGTCGACGTTGAAGTCAATATCGTATGGACTGATCAGGTCCTTCGCCGCTGCCTTATCGGATTTCCAGAGGTCGGAGACCACCATCTGCATCAGGCGGATGACGCCACGGGTCTGTTGAAAGCCTTCGTTTTCCTTGAACTTGCCGACAAGCTCACGCAAATCGGGATGAAAGGGGTAGGCATCGATCACCCGCGTATAGAGTGATTCCGGCGTGGTGGAGGTCAGGTTCATGCGCACCGCCTCGCGCAGCGCATCCCGGTAGGCAGCGGCAACCCGCTCGCTGTCTGCCTGGGGCGCAACGCTCTGAAACAGCCGTTTACGCAGGATGTGATAAAGCTCGTCTCCGTTTGGATTCACCGGTGTGATCGGGACGGCAATTCGACGAGACTCTGAGGTGATACCTTTCACGGCACGGTCAAACGCCGCCTGCAAATTCGCCTGGCCCAGGCTGAAATTGCTTCCGGCGAGATCGGAAAGAACAAGGCAAACGTTGTCCATCTCGGCAACAGCGACAAATAGATTGCCGAGCGCGGTGGTCGTGACCACAGCCAGATCACCATTGCCGACCGGAACCGTCACCGCGTATTCAAGGTACGGCGGCAACTCGTCCAGAAAAAGCACCAACGGGTCACCGCCAAGCAACTGTTTCCACGCCTCGGGGCCAGGCGCGCTGAGCAGCGGCGATACATAGCGGGCAAATTGAACCGCCTTGCCAAGTTGTTCGGCTACAGACCCCCAGATGCCTCCCGTAGCGTCGGTGTTACGCCCATTGAAGCCCACCACACGACAGCGCCCCAACTTGGGTGCCGGGTCCTTGTCGCCCAGGACGCGGCGGCGCAATTCCGGATCACGTGCGATCAAACCCAGCCCGATCATGCTATGCGTCTTGCCACCCCCCATCGCCTGGGACAGCAGAAAGACTGACGAACCGGCCCCAGCACCTGAGAGGTGCCGAAACGCACGATCAACCAGGGTCACCATGCCATTGGTGAAGTAGTTCTCGTCGAAAAACTCGGAACCGTGAACCTGACCCTTGAGGAACGTATCGAGGCTGAGAACCGTGGCCCGGCGGTCAGCGGCAAAGACGGAGGCTCGGGGATTGCAAAGGGTCTTGAGTGTCATGGATCGTCGTCGAACGCGATTGAACGAAAGCTCGTTGAGGAAGGCAAGCAGAAGAGGACAACAGGGTATGAGGTCAGGGCATCTACACTCGGATTCGAGGTTTCATCACATGCTGAACCGTTGGCGCACGTTATGGCCGACAGGGTCTGGATGATCGCGATCTCCACAAATTGCATCAAAAACAAGCAGAGTCAGAAACTTCACTTATTTCTCCAGGGTGACGTTTGCAGTTCCTTCCGCCCCCATATGGACGGTCAGGATACTGACGGTGGCAGTCCCGAGGTTCATCCCTCTATGAGGGACATGCATCGCCTCCATCAAGGCATCCCCTTTGCGATACACCCGCTGGCCTGATGCCCCATAATCCACCGTCACCTCACCTTCCAGAATGTATGCAAACATCGGCGCCGGGTGACGGTGGAACAGGGTTTCGGCACCTGGTTCAATTGTGACGACGCTTGCCTTGACAAGGGCTGCTCCTGTCGATGGGTAGCGGATCACTTCGCCAAGCACAGTCGTATTCGTGGTTAGTAGCTCCTTGGCAGGATATGCCTGTGCCCATCCAGGGGCGGGAGTTGCGAGGACAAGAATGAGGGCAGCGATCTGACAAATATTTAGCATTGATTCATCCAACGGGGGGGGGGGGGCGGGGGGGGGGCGGGGGGGGGGGGGAGGGGGGGGGGGGGGGGGGGGGGGGGGGGGGGGCGGGGGGGGGGGGGGGGGCAAGGGGGGGCGGTGCTCATTTCCACAGCCAGTTCCAACGCCAAGCAGGGGTGCATGACAGAGGTGGCCCCGCTTGTTTGGACAGGAAATGCGCCTGGATAAGTGGAGCCCTGCCAGTTGCGGTCAGCTGATCGTTGTTGCGGTTGGTGTTGACCTGCCAAGATTTTATACGAAACGAATAGAGCTCGGTGGAGCTTGTGGGCGAAGGGACGCGCGGTGGGAAAGTCGCCAGACTTTGCCGTCCCTGCTGATCCGGATCTCCAGAACCCCGGGACCCACCGGGGGGGGCGGGCCGGCCCCGGCGGGGTGGGAGAGGCCCCGGGGGGGCACCCGGGGGGGGGCGGGACGGCCTCCCGGGGGGGGGGGGGGCCGGAGGGGGGGGGGGGGGGGCCGGGCAGCGGCCCGGGGCGGGGCCCGGCCGGGGGGGCGAGCAGGGCGGGCGGGCAGGGAGAGAGGGGGGGGGGGGGGGGGGGGAGGGGGGGAGGCATCGGGATGTACCACTTATCCTCCTGTCCGAATTTCCGGGGCCCGCTCTGATTTCATCAATCCGAATTCCTCACGCCATAGAAATCCCGGCAACTTTGCCGGGGCCTGCCTTACAATCCCCACAGGCACGGTCATCGCGGCGGTTCATTCCAGCCCGCTGGATCTGCTGCAAGACCCCCGCATCTGGACCGGACTCCTGCGCGGCGGCAGATCAACGCTATTCCTATGACGGCTTTCCGAGATGGTCGCGACGCGCGCTTTTCAGGCCTATGTGGCCATGTTGCTGAGCGCTTCGGCGCTGGCCGTCGAGACCGCGGCGGTGGTCGACGCTGTGCCGCCGCCCGGCCCGCGAATCGGCGGCTGCGCGATCTTCCGCGAGGGTGGCGCAGGCTGGCTGTTGAAGGCGCCGACTTACTGGCTGAAGGGCTCGATCGTCGGCATCTCGCGCGAGCGGCGGATGGCGAATCTCTGCCCGCAGATCGGCAAGCCGGCGTCCGCTTATACTCAGGCCGACCGTCTTCGCGTGGCGGCAGCGACACCTTGCGTGCTCAAGGCGGCCGAGATCGGCGAGGTGTCCGTGATCCGCGTCCAGCTTGCCGTTGAAGCCTGGGAAACGCCGTGGTCGTCGCAGCACGGGGCCGGCGGCTGGCTTTTTCGAGGACAGTTTCTCGATCAGACGCTAAGAAAAGGGGAGATCGTGGACATCGATGCCAACTGGCTGGAACCCTGTGAGGCGGGCTCATGAGCGGCGGTCCATTGCGCGGGGTTCGCGTTCTCGACCTGACACGCCTGTTGCCCGGTCCGGTCGCCACCCTGCACCTTGCCGATATGGGGGCCGATGTGATCAAGATCGAGGATCATGGTGTCGGCGACTATGCGCGGACCCTGGGCGACGGTCCGGACGGTGTCAGCGTCTTTTATCGCAGCGTCAATCGCAACAAGCGAGGTCTGCGACTCGATCTCAAGTGCGCGCCGGGGCGCGAGGTGTTTCTGCGCCTCGCGCGGGCCGCGGACATCGTGGTCGAAAGCTTTCGGCCGGGGGTCAGCCGCAAGCTGGGCATTGACTATGAAACCCTGCGGGCGATCAATCCCGGGATCGTGTATTGCGCGATCACCGGCTACGGCCAGACCGGACCCTTGGCGAGGGCTGCCGGACACGATCTCAACTATATCGGACTGGCCGGTGTTCTCGATCAGATCGGCGTGGACGGCGGTCAGCCGGCGATTCCGAATCTGCAGATCGGTGACCTGCTGGGCGGCGCGATGACGGCCGTGATGGGCATCCTCGCGGCCTTGTTCGATGCGCAGCGCAGTGGCCAGGGGCGGTTGGTCGACGTGGCAATGAGCGAGGCCGTATTGGCGCACAATCTCTTTCCTTTTTTCGCTCTGCAGAGCGCAGGCGGGTTGCCGCAGCGCGGTGCCGACCTGCTGAGCGGTGGAGATGCGGGCTATGGGGTCTATGCCACCGCCGATGGGCGCCATATGGCGGTCGCACCACTCGAGGCGAAATTCTGGGACGTCTTTTGCGAGGCCCTGGGACGGCCTGAGTGGAAGACGCGGCATGCGGCGCGCGGCGCGGCCGCAGTGGCTTTACGTCGTGAACTCGAGGATCTTTTTGCCGGTCGCACGCAGGCCGAGTGGCGGGATTTCTTTGCTGACGTCGACTGCTGCGTGACGCCCGTGCTCGCGGTGGGTGAGGCGCTCGAACATCCGCAGTTCGTCGCACGCGCCATGGCGGTCCATGCTGACGGGGTGATGCAATACGCGCCACCGCTGAAGCTCTCCGGCTGGGTCTTTGCTGTCGACCGGGTCGCACCAGCGCCCGGCGAGCACAGCGAGGAACTGCTGCGTGAGGTCGGGTTCACCGAGGATGAAATCGTCACCCTGCGGCAGACGGCAATCATCTGAAACTGTGGGGGCTGGCGGACGGCACCAGCCTTTTCCCCTTGATCTCGCGAGTACCCGGCACATTCCACGCTCTCTGCCGCCGGGGCTGCGGGAGTTCCTACGGTTTGGGTTTGGCTTCGTCGTCGCGCGTCTGGCTGGCCTGTGTCACCGCAGTCGCGGCCTTTTGCATCTGCTCCTGCATCTGCTGCAGCATGGTCAATGGCCAAAGCGCAGCCTGCTTGAGCACTTCATTGCCGCTGCCGGCAGCAGCACTGCCGCCCTGGGCGTCGCCGGGCGTCGCCGGGCCATAACTGGTCGCCATCTGGCCCATCGCACGCACGGCGTTGAGCGTGACGCACTGCATTTCGAGACCCTGAATGGTCATCTGCAGCATCGACAGGTTCATTTTCAGCCAGCTCTCGACGGCCTTCAGGTCTTTGACCTTTTTCTCGATCTCTTCGACATCGAGGGTCGGAGTGACCATGCCCGGCAGCGAAAATCCCATGCCCCCCCACATTTTCTTGGCAAAGCTCAGGGGATCCGTTAACGAATCGTGATTGGACATCATAGTGCTCCTGTGGTGGTGGTGGAACGGTTCATGGTAGCAAAATTCCGGGGTTTCCGGCGAAGTGGCTCGACCGACGGGCCGGGAGGCGAGTCTTGTCGGCATGGATCGATGCGCGTCGTGCGGCGAGCCGCTTGATTCAGTGGCGAGGGTTGCCGGACCGGTAGCAGTAGAGACGGGTTTGCCGCGCGTCGGCGACATCGATGACATACGTGGGGGGGATGCTGGGCACCGCAAAACTGTTGCTGATCAACAGGCTTCCAGGCGGCATCTCCTGTTCGACCTTGTTCCACAAGGCGGCCATTGGCGCTGGTGACAGGAAGGCGTAAACGACATTGTAGGCGGCGAAATCGCTTCGCCACAGATCGCCCCAGCGCCAGTCGCAATTGGCCAGGCCAGCGGTGCGCAGGCGGCCAAGCAGCCAGGTCGCGGGCGCGTTTTCGACACCCGTGAAATGGGCGTCGGGACGCTCCCTGGCCAGCGGCAACAGCACGCTGCCGATCCCCGCGCCAAGATCGAGGAAACGCAGATCAGGCAGTTCGGCGGTAATTCTGGCGAGGGCTGCGGCGGTCGGACGGTTGGAAAAATAGAGCGGAACCTGTCCGCCCGCCGCCCCGCGATACACCAGCAGCAGCGTGATGAACAGCAGCAGGAACCAGCCGGGGTCGATGCCCAGCGTCGATACGCTCCAGGCCAGCGGCGCGAACAAGGCATGCATCACCCGCCACCACCAGGGTTGCCGGCTCAGGCTGGCAAGCAGCCCCGCCGCGGCGCCGATGGCGAGGGCCGTCTGTGGCCAGGGCAGCGTCTCGTTGCGGATGCCGTAGTAGGGCCACGCCAGCGATAGCACGGCGAGCGATGCCGCGAACTGCAGGATCAGTTGACGAATTTGCGGGCCGGGCACCGCTGGCGCGGCATCCGTGGGCTCGGGGGAGGGGACAGGCAAAGGCTTGCTCCTGGAGGCTGGACGACGAATTGTAGGGCCTGCGCTCAGGGTGCGCTCGCCGGGGCGCCTGTCGCTGCCAGCAGTTGCGCCCGCAGCAGCGTCCGTCGCGAGTGAGCCTGCGACACGGACGCCGCCTTGACGTGACCAAAACCGCGAACCTGCTCCGGCACTCTCGCCAGTTCGACTGCGGTGGCCAGGGCTTCCGGCTTGAGCTGTGCGAGCAAGAGTTCGACGTCGTCCTCGTAGTCGGCAAGCAATTGCCTTTCCATTTGCCTTTCCTGGGTGTTCCGGAAAGGATCGAAGACGGTGCCGCGCAAGACCTTGAGCCGGCTCAGCCAGTGGAAGGCGGTCATCATCCATGGACCGTAGCTACGCTTGCTGATGCGGCCGGTGGCCGGGTCAGGTCTGGCGAGCAGTGGCGGGGCCAGATGGAAGCGCAGTTGGTAGTCGCCCTCGAATGCTTCGGATAATTGCTGCCGGAATGCGGGGTCGGCGTAAAGCCTGGCGACCTCGTATTCATCCTTGACCGCAAGTACCCGGAAATAACCGTCGGCGACGGCCTTGCTCAGGATCGTGGTGCGCAATGCCGATTCGGCGACGCGTACCCGTTCGACCAGGCGGCGGTAGCGTTGGGCATAACGCGCATCCTGATAGGCGGTCAGGGCCTCAACGCGGCGCGAAATGATCGTGTCGAGGTCAGTCGGGTCCCCATTTTCTGCAGCATCAGGCGCGGATCTGGTGAGGCGGTGTATGGCCTCCGGGTCGTGGGCCGCGCGCCGTCCCCAGAGGAAAGCAGTACGGTTCTGTTCCACCGCGGCCGCGTTGAGTTCGATGGCCTTGTCGATGGCCGCCAGCGACAGGGGGACGAGTCCCCGTTGCCAGGCCACGCCGAGCAGCAACAGGTTGGTGTAAAGAGAGTCACCCATCAGGCGACGGGACATCTCGGTGGTGTCCAGGAAGAGCGTATTGCCTTCGCCACAGGCCTCATTGATCTGGGTTTGCATGCGTTGTTGCGGAAACTGCCAGTCCGGATGGTGCGTAAATTCTGCGGTCGGCGTTGCGGCGACGTTGACCACCGCGCGCGTCTTGCCGGCGAGGACCTTTGACAGCGCCTCGGCGCCAGCCGTAACCACCAGGTCGCCACCGATGACCGCATGTGCTTCGCCAGTCGCGATACGTGCGGCGTGAATGTCTTCCGGCCGGTCGGCAATGCGCAGGTGAGAAAAGACGGCGCCGTATTTCTGTGCCAGGCCGGTCATGTCGAGCACCGATACGCCTTTGCCGTCCAGATGGGCGGCCATGCCGAGCAGCGCGCCGAGGGTGATCACGCCGGTGCCGCCGACGCCGGTGATCAGGACGTTGAACGGGCGCCCGGTGTCGGGCAGCAGCGGCTCGGGCAGGGTCGCAAAGAGGGTCTCGTCGGTGGCGACGGCGCGGCCACGGCGCAGGCGTCCGCCTTCGACGGTGACGAAACTGGGACAGAAACCCTTGATACAGGAAAAATCCTTGTTGCATGAGGACTGGTCAATCGCTCGCTTGCGGCCAAACTCCGTTGCGGCGGGAATCACCGACAGGCAATTGGACTGCACACCACAGTCGCCACAGCCTTCGCAGACCGCCGTGTTGATGAACACCCGTCGCGCGGGATCGGCGAGCTTGCCGCGCTTGCGCCGACGTCGCTTCTCGGTGGCGCAGGTCTGGTCATAGATCAGGATGGATACGCCGGGATGCTCGCGCAGTTCGCGCTGCACGGCATCGAGCTGGTCGCGGTGATGAACCGGCGTATGCGGCGCCAGATTCCCCACATTTCGGTATTTCGCGGGTTCGTCGGTGACCACGACGATCTTGCTGATGCCTTCTGCCTCGAGCTGACGGGTCAACTGGGCGACGCTCAGGCTGCCGTCGACCGGCTGCCCGCCGGTCATCGCGACTGCATCGTTGTAGAGAATCTTGTAGGTGATCGCCACCCCGGCGGCGACCGACTGGCGAATCGCCAGCAGCCCGGAATGGAAGTAGGTGCCGTCGCCCAGGTTGGCGAAGATGTGTTTCTCGTTGCTGAACGGTGCCTGGCCGACCCAGGTCACGCCTTCGCCGCCCATGTGGGTGAAGGTGGCGGTGCTGCGATCCATCCAGGTGACCATGTAGTGGCAGCCGATACCGGCGACGGCGCGTGAACCCGCAGGTACGCGTGTCGAGGTGTTGTGTGGACAACCCGAACAGAAGTAGGGCGTGCGCTGGATGGCTGCCGGCCCGGCCGCTGGAAACTGCACCGGCGCGAGGCTTTTCTGCTTGGCTTCGAGCAGCGCCAAGCGTGCCTCGATTGCCGGCGAAGTGAAGAAGCGGCCGATGCGTGCCGCCAGCGCCCGTGCCACCTGGGCTACCGACAGTTCGCCGGCGGCCGGCAACAACCAGTCGCCATGCGTCAGATGCCCGCTGCCGGTCGGCAGCAGCGACCACTCGCCCTTTTCGTCAAACTTTCCCACGACGCGCGGACGCACATCCTCGCGCCAGTTGTAGAGCTCCTCCTTGAGCTGGTATTCGAGGAGTTGTCGCTTTTCCTCGACCACCAGGATCTCTTCGAGACCCTCGGCGAAACGACGCACGCCGTCCGCTTCGAGCGGCCAGACCATGCCCACCTTGTACAGGCGAATGCCGATCTGAGCCGCCAGTTCATCATCGATCCCCAGTTCGCCGAGCGCCTGGCGGACATCAAGATAGGCCTTGCCGGCGGTGATGATTCCCAGGCGGGCCGGGGAGGCCGGGTCGGTGCTGTCGATCACCACGCGGTTGAGCTGGTTGGCGCGGCAGTAGGCGAGCGCCGCATACAGCTTGTGGTTTATCAGGCGGGCTTCCTGCAGCAGCGGCGGGTCCGGCCAGCGGATGTTGAGGCCGTGTGGGTCGTTCGCCGGCATCTCGAAGTCATCCGGCAGCCGGATGCATGGAGAAAGCGGGTCGATCAAGACCGAGGCCGAGGTTTCGACCGTGTCGGCTAGGGCCTTCATCACCACCCAGCATCCCGAGTAGCGGCTCATCGCCCAGCCATGCAGACCATAATCGAGGTATTCCTGGACGTTGGCCGGATACAGGACCGGCATCATTACCGCCTTGAAGACGTGCTCGGTCTGGTGCGGCAGGGTCGAGGACTTGGCCGCGTGGTCGTCGCCGGCGATGACCAGGACGCCGCCGTATCTTGCCGAGCCGGCAGCATTGGCATGCCGGAAAACGTCTCCGCAGCGGTCGACACCGGGGCCCTTGCCGTACCACATGGCGAACACCCCCTGGTGCTTGGCGCCAGAAAAGAGATTGAGCTGCTGCGTGCCCCAGACGGCGGTTGCGGCGAGGTCCTCGTTGACTGCCGGCTGGAAGACGATGCGCTGGGCTTCGAGGTGCCGACCGGCCTTCCAGAGCGCCTGATCGAGCCCCCCGAGGGGGCTGCCGCGGTAACCGGAAACAAAACCAGCGGTATTCAGCCCGGCTGCCTCGTCGCGCAGGCGCTGCAGCATCGGCAGACGAACGAGGGCCTGTGTGCCACTCAGAAAAACGCGTCCCGAGGTCGCCGTATAGCGACTGTCGAGCGTTGTCGAGAGATCGCCCATCGTTTCTCCTCCCTGACTGTGGATGCTGATGATCGAGGCCCAGGCGGGCGTGCTTCCCTGCCGCCAGCGAGCCCGCCATTGCTCAGACCGCTTGCCTGGGCGCAGGTTGCGCGCTGGCGACGGGGGCGACCAAGTTCAGGCCAGCGGCAGGATCTTGCTCGGGTTGAGCGAATTGTCCGGGTCCAGCGCCGCCTTGATGGCGCGCATCACCGTCAAAGTGCCGTTGCCGACGTGGTCAAACCGGGCTATCGGCACCGATACCTGTGCGATGTCCTGATTCGTCAGATGAATGCACTCTGCCAGGCGCGAAATCAGTACGCAGACACCAGCGGGTGGCGCGGGTCGATGCACCGACGCAACGCGCCCGTATTGGGCACATACCAACTCTCCCTGTGCGAAGTGGCTTTTCAGGGTGACAACAAAGTCGTCCGGCAGTAGCAGTGTGCGGCGGGTGTTCATGGTCTGCGAGCGCTGTTTCCTGTCCAGTCTGTAAGCCGGGAATTGTGCGATTCTACGCCGTCGACTCGCAACAGGCACCGGAACCAGTAGTTTGATCTCCTGCTCCCAAGGTATAATTGGCGTCGGCTTGAAAAATCATTTGACAGTCTATTCATTGGACGTCAGAATTGTGGGTTCTTAGCCGGAGGGATACCCAAGTGGCCAACGGGATCAGACTGTAAATCTGACGGCTCTGCCTTCGAAGGTTCGAATCCTTCTCCCTCCACCACAAAACGCCGCTGTTGGTGATGCTGACTAATCGTGCTTCGGGGAATGGTTTTGCGGGTGTAGCTCAATGGTAGAGCTGAAGCCTTCCAAGCTTATGACGAGGGTTCGATTCCCTTCACCCGCTCCAGGTTGTGCGGCCGCAAAATGGTTTCAAGCTTCTCAAGCGACGCCCATGTAGCTCAGCGGTAGAGCACTCCCTTGGTAAGGGAGAGGTCGACAGTTCAATTCTGTCCATGGGCACCACCGTTTGGTGCTGCAGATTATTAACTTCTAACGTCTTGAGGTACCGGTAATGGCCAAGGGAAAATTTGAACGGACGAAGCCGCACGTCAATGTAGGAACGATTGGGCACGTGGATCACGGGAAGACCACGCTGACGGCGGCGATCACGACCATTCTGGCGAAAAAGTATGGTGGTGTGGCCAAGGCCTACGACCAGATTGACGCGGCGCCGGAGGAAAAGGCGCGCGGGATCACGATCAACACCGCGCACGTGGAGTACGAGACGGCGAAGCGCCACTACGCACACGTCGATTGCCCGGGTCACGCGGACTACATCAAGAACATGATTACCGGAGCGGCGCAGATGGACGGCGCGATCCTGGTGGTCTCGGCGGCGGACGGACCGATGCCGCAAACCCGCGAGCACATCCTGCTGGCGCGTCAGGTCGGCGTGCCGTACATCGTCGTCTATCTGAACAAGTGCGACATGGTTGACGACGCCGAGTTGCTCGAACTGGTCGACATGGAAGTGCGAGAGCTGCTCTCGAAATACGATTTTCCGGGCGACGACGTGCCGATCATCCAGGGGTCAGCGCTGAAGGCGCTGGAAGGCGACACCGGGGCGATCGGCGAAGGGTCGGTGATGGCCCTGGCGGACGCGCTGGATGCGTACATCCCGACGCCGCAGCGGGCGATCGACAAGCCCTTCCTGCTGCCGATCGAGGACGTCTTCTCGATTTCCGGCCGTGGCACGGTGGTCACCGGGCGGGTGGAGCGTGGGGTGGTCAAGGTCGGGGAAGAAGTCGAGATTGTCGGCATCCGCCCGACGGTGAAGACGATCTGCACCGGCGTGGAAATGTTCCGCAAGCTGCTCGACCAGGGTCAGGCGGGAGACAACGTAGGCGTGCTGCTGCGCGGCACCAAGCGGGACGACGTCGAGCGTGGTCAGGTGCTGGCCAAGCCGGGCTCGATCAAGCCGCACACGCACTTCACCGGTGAAGTTTACTGTCTGTCGAAAGAAGAAGGGGGGCCGTCACACGCCGTTCTTCAACAACTACCGCCCGCAGTTCTACTTCCGCACGACGGACGTGACCGGCGCCATCGCCATGCCGGAAGGCGTCGAGATGGTCATGCCCGGTGACAACGTGCAGATGACGGTCAAGCTGATTTCACCGATCGCCATGGAGGAAGGGCTGCGCTTCGCGATTCGCGAAGGCGGTCGTACCGTCGGCGCCGGCGTGGTCGCCAAAATCATCGAGTAGTCCAGTTCGGGTACTACAGCACCGGCTCCAGTCGGAGCCGGTGTGGTTTCTGCTGCAGGGGCATAGCTCAACTGGCAGAGCGTCGGTCTCCAAAACCGAAGGTTGGGGGTTCGATTCCCTCTGCCCCTGCCATATCAGTAAGAAGTAAACAAAGCGGACGAGATGGCCGATAAGTTCAAGTTTGCGTTAGCGGTACTGCTGCTTGTGGCCGGCGTCGCTGGCTTCTATCTGCTCGCCGAGCAGGCAATGATCCTGCGTGTCTTGGCCGTCCTGGCCGGCGCAGCACTGGCTGCTGCGGCTGCGTGGCAGACCGAGCAGGGGCGCCGTTTCTTCGACTTCGCAAGAGAAGCGTCTGCCGAAGCGAGAAAGGTGGTCTGGCCTTCACGAAAAGAAACCGTGCAGACAACGGGCCTGGTTTTCGCCTTCGTTGTGGTGATGGCCGTATTTCTCTGGTTGACCGACAAGAGCCTTGAGTGGCTGCTGTATGACCTGGTTCTTGGTTGGAGAAAGCTATGAGCATGCGCTGGTATGTGGTACACGCCTATTCCGGTTTCGAGAAAAGCGTGCAGCGCGCCTTGGCCGAACGTATACAGCGGCAGTCCATGCAGCATGCCTTTGGTCGCATCCTGGTTCCGGTAGAAGAGGTTGTCGAACTCAAGATGGGCCAGAAAAGCATCTCCGAGCGCAAGTTCTTCCCTGGCTATGTGCTGGTGGAAATGGAGATGAACGACGATTCCTGGCATCTGGTCAAGAGTACCCCTAAGGTGACGGG
Source organism: Candidatus Accumulibacter propinquus (assembly GCA_016714935.1). GTDB lineage: Bacteria > Pseudomonadota > Gammaproteobacteria > Burkholderiales > Rhodocyclaceae > Accumulibacter > Accumulibacter propinquus. The sequence goes on from JADKBU010000001.1 coordinate 125,421, forward strand.
TTTTGTCGGTGGCACGGCCAACAAGCCAACGCCGATTTCCGAGAAGGAAGTCGATAAGATCATGCAGCAAATGCAGGATGGTGTCGATAAGCCTCGCCCCAAGTTTCTTTTCGAACCAGGCGAAGTCGTTCGCGTCAAGGAAGGGCCGTTCGCCGATTTCCATGGCGCAGTCGAACAGGTGAACTACGAAAAGAATCGTCTGCGCGTGTCGGTAACGATTTTCGGTCGCCCGACACCGGTGGAACTGGAGTTCGGGCAAGTCGAGAAGGCCTGATCCTGAAACTGGGTTGCGGTGCGTGGTGTTGTCGACGCGCCGCAATAGTGCGGCTTCCTGGCCGCGTTTGTCGTTTGGGGAGCGCTGTCGCGAGCGCGTTTGCACCCGCCTAGAGGAGTAATAGCGTGGCAAAGAAGATTATCGGCTATATCAAGCTGCAAGTGCCGGCGGGGAAGGCGAATCCGTCGCCTCCTATCGGTCCGGCGCTGGGTCAGCGCGGTCTGAACATCATGGAGTTCTGCAAAACCTTCAACGCCCAGACACAAGGGCTGGAGCCAGGTTTGCCGATTCCCGTGGTGATCACCGCTTTTGCCGACAAGAGTTTTACCTTCATCATGAAGACGCCGCCGGCGACCGTGCTGATCAAAAAGGCGATCGGTATTCAGAAGGGCAGTGCCAAGCCTCATACCGCCAAGGTTGGCGTGCTGACCCGGGCCCAGTGCGAAGCCATTGCCACCCAGAAGATGCCCGACCTGACGGCGGCGGACATGGAGGCTGCGGTTCGGACGATCATTGGCAGTGCCCGAACCATGGGCGTCACGGTGGAGGGTGTCTGAGATGGCAACGCTGAGCAAACGTCAAAAGGCCCTCAAGGGCAAGATCGACCATAACAAGAGTTATCCCGTTGCCGAGGCGCTGAAACTGAGCAAGGAGTTCGCGCTGGCGAAGTTCGATGAATCGATTGATGTCGCGGTCTGCCTTGGTGTCGATCCACGCAAGTCCGATCAGATCGTACGTGGGTCGGTGGTCCTGCCGGCAGGCACCGGCAAGACCATTCGCGTGGCCGTCTTCGCGCAGGGCGAAAAGGCAGCTGCAGCCAAGGCTGCCGGTGCGGATATCGTCGGCTTCGAGGACCTTGCAGCCGAGATCAAATCCGGGGTGATCAATTTCGACCGGGTGATTGCAACCCCGGACGCCATGCGCGTGGTCGGTCAATTGGGTCAGATTCTGGGTCCGCGTGGCCTGATGCCGAACCCGAAAGTGGGCACGGTCACGATGGATGTGGTTACCGCAGTCCAGAATGCCAAGGCTGGCCAGGTCCAGTACCGTACCGACAAGGGCGGGATCATCCACAGCACCATCGGTCGTGCTTCATTCGACAGCGACAAACTGGCGCTGAACCTGAAGGCCCTGCTCGATGCGCTGATCAAGGCCAAGCCGGCAACCTCCAAGGGGCAGTATGTGAAGCGGGTGGCATTGTCGAGCACGATGGGGCCGGGTGTGCGCGTGGACGCTTCCACGCTGTAGCAGAGAGCAGCACCGGGCGGCGCCGATGCGCTTGGCCGGGTAACGAACTTTGTTGGGTTATCGGCCGCTCCTTACTGGTGTGTCGATGGATCGTCAAAGACCGCAGGTGTCGAAGGTTGTCGCCAGAGGCTTAAGCGTGCAAGCGGCCTGCGTAGACGGTGCGCCCCGAAAAGGATTGCGCAGTAGAAGAGCCCTTGTGCCCCTCGCTGCAACTCCTGATCAAGGTCGCCGTGGGTGCGGCGCATCGTGCCGATGCGTCGTGTGTTGACTTGATGGGAGGAAAGGCTTGTGGGTCTCAATCTTGATGAAAAGAAAGTCGTCGTGGCCGAAGTCTCGGCCAGGGTGGCGAGTGCCCAGACGATAGTATTGGCTGAGTACAGCGGTTTGCCGGTGGCCCACCTGACCCGTCTGCGGGCGCAGGCGCGTGCCGCGGGTGTTTACCTTCGGGTGATGAAGAACACCCTGGTCAGGCGAGCGGTCGAGGGTACGGCGTTTGCCGGCTTGGCCGAGCAGATGACCGGACCGTTGATTTACAGCATCTCGGATGATCCGGTTGCCGCGGCAAAGGTACTCAACGACTTTGCAAAAACCAATGACAAACTGGTGCTGAAGGCTGGCAGCTTTGCTGGCGATCTTCTGGACAAGGCCGGTGTGCAGGCGCTTGCGTCGATTCCAAGTCGCAACGAACTGCTCGCTCAGTTGCTGGGCATCATGCAGGCGCCGGTGACCGGTTTTGCCTGCGCTCTTGCAGCTTTGGCCAAACAGCGCGAAGAAGAAGCAGAAGCAGTTTCCTGATCGCTCTGTCGGTTTTTTTCAGTATTCAGTATTCGGATTTAGGAGTGAAGTGAAGATGGCTATTACCAAAGAAGACATCCTCGACGCCGTCGGCGCGATGACTGTCATGGAACTGAACGATCTGGTCAAAGCGTTCGAAGAGAAGTTTGGCGTATCTGCCGCCTCGATGGCCGTCGCCGCGACCGGTGCGGCGGCACCGGTGGTTGAGGAACAGACCGAATTCACCGTGTTGCTTGCCAGTTTCGGTGAGAAGAAGGTCGAAGTGATCAAGGTCGTTCGCGCAGCGACCGGACTTGGCCTCAAGGAAGCGAAGGATCTCGTCGACAGCGCGCCGAAAGCCGTCAAGGAGGGAATTTCGAAAGCCGATGCGGAATCGCTCAAGAAACTCCTTGAGGACGCCGGAGCAAAGGTCGAAATCAAGTAATCCCGGTTCAGCACGCTGGGCTGACAGCCTTTCGGCGGTCAGCCCTTTTGTGCTTTTCCGGAATCCGCTTTGCGTCCGCCGATGGATTGGTGGGCGTAATGCGGTTGCAGCGTGCAAACGCAAGTGCGAGTAGCGAAGGTCGAGCGGGTGTTCGCCGGTGTTGCGCTCAGCTAATCCCATTGCGTTTGTCCGTTGCGGGCCGGCGGCTTTTTTGTCAACGCCGGTGCGCTAGAGGATTTGCCTTCTGAGTTCGGAGCGAACATGACCTACTCCTACACCGAGAAAAAGCGTATCCGCAAGAGCTTCGCCAAGCGCACCAGCGTTCTTGACGTTCCGTTCTTGCTGGCGACACAGCTTGAGTCCTTTTCTGCGTTCCTGCAGGCCAGTGTGCCACCGGCTCAGCGCAAGAACCAGGGCTTGCAGGCAGCCTTTTCCTCGATTTTTCCGATCGTCAGTCACAGCGGCAATGCCCGCCTGGAGTTTGTCAGCTTTACGCTTTCCGACCCCGCCTTCGATGTCACCGAGTGCCAGCAGCGCGGCCTGACCTTCGCCTCGGCCTTGCGGGCCAAGGTTCGTCTGGTCATTCTGGATCGCGAAGCGCCTGACACGATCAAGGAAGTCAAGGAGCAGGAGGTCTATATGGGTGAGATCCCGCTGATGACCTCGACGGGCTCGTTTGTCATCAATGGCACCGAACGGGTCATCGTCTCGCAGCTTCACCGCTCGCCGGGAGTGTTCTTCGAGCATGACCGTGGCAAGACGCACAGCTCTGGCAAGTTACTCTTCTCGGCGCGGGTGATTCCTTACCGCGGATCCTGGCTGGATTTCGAGTTCGACCCGAAGGATCTTCTGTTTTTCCGGGTCGACCGCCGCCGCAAGATGCCGGTGACAACCCTGCTCAAGGCGATTGGTTTGACGCCACAGCGCATCCTGCGCGAGTTCTTCGAATTCGACACCTTCTATCTCGGCCGCAAGGTGATCGAGTTTGCGCTGGTTCCGGAGCGCCTGCGCGGCGAGGTTGCACGCTTTGACTTCAACGATCCTTCAGGAAAACTGATTGTCGCCAAGGACAAGCGGGTTACCGCCAAGCACATTCGCGAACTCGACGCTGCCGGAATCAAGCAGGTACCGGTGCCCGATGACTTTCTCATCGGTCGGGTGATCGGAGAGGATATCATCGACCAGGGTAGCGGCGAGATCCTGGCCAATGCCAACGACGAGATTACCGAAACCTTGCTGGCGAAGCTCGTGGAGGCAGGAGTTGACTCGTTGCACACGCTGTACATCAATGACCTCGACCGTGGTGGCTTCATTTCGCAGACCCTGCGCGCCGACGAGACGGTGTCGCGTCAAGCGGCGCGCATCGCCATCTACCGAATGATGCGACCGGGCGAACCGCCGACCGAAGAGGCCGTCGAAATCCTCTTCAATGGCTTGTTCTACTCCGATGATCGCTACGATCTGTCGGCGGTGGGTCGCATGAAGTTCAACCGCCGCGTCGCCCGCAAGGCAGTGGTCGAACACAAGCTGATGGTCAAGCATGTGCCGTCCAAGCGCGAGGGGATCGTCAAGCTGGTCAACGAAGCGGTCGGTGATCCCGTAGCGGCGGTCGAGCAAGTCATTGCCGAGTTGGGCTATGGGCCGCGCGCGGTGGCCGAGAATCTGACCGAAGAGGCAGCCCTGGCCTTGTTTGAACAGCTCAAGGCAGTGGGTGTGGCCGGAGAGGTGCGCGAGCAACTGACGTTGTCGCCGCGTGATATCGTCGAAGTAATCAAGTTGCTCGTCGAGTTGCGCAATGGTCGCGGCGAAATCGATGATATCGATCACTTGGGTAACCGCCGCGTGCGCTCGGTTGGCGAACTGGCGGAGAACCAGTTCCGCGCCGGGTTGGTACGCGTCGAGCGTGCGGTCAAGGAGCGCCTCTCACAGGCCGAGTCGGACAATCTCATGCCGCACGATTTGATCAACGCCAAGCCGATCAGCGCTGCGGTCAGGGAGTTTTTCGGCTCCAGCCAGCTCTCCCAGTTCATGGACCAGACCAACCCACTGTCGGAGATTACCCACAAGCGCCGTGTTTCGGCCCTTGGTCCGGGTGGCCTGACACGCGAACGTGCGGGCTTTGAAGTGCGCGACGTGCATCCCACGCACTATGGTCGGGTTTGCCCGATCGAAACGCCGGAAGGCCCGAACATCGGGTTGATCAACTCGCTGGCACTGTACGCTCGTACCAACGAATACGGCTTCCTTGAAACCCCCTACCGGAAAGTGCTTGATGGCCGAGTGACCGACCAGATCGAGTATCTGTCGGCGATTGAGGAGGGTGCGTACATCATCGCCCAGGCCAACTCCAATCTTGGCGATGCGGGGGTGTTGACCGACCAGTTGGTTACCTGTCGAGAGAAGGGGGAAACCATCCTCGCAGAGCCGGCACGCGTCCAGTACATGGATGTGGCGCCCAGCCAGATCGTATCGGTTGCCGCTTCCCTGATTCCGTTCCTGGAGCATGACGACGCCAACCGTGCGCTGATGGGGGCCAACATGCAGCGCCAGGCGGTGCCCTGTCTGCGCCCGGAAAAGCCGCTGGTGGGAACCGGCATCGAGCGCACCGTGGCGGTGGATTCGGGTACCGCGGTGCAGGCGCTGCGTGGTGGGTTGGTCGATTACGTTGATGCTTCGCGGGTCGTGGTACGTGTCAATGACGATGAAACCGGGCCGGGCGAGGTCGGGGTCGACATCTACAACCTGGTCAAGTACACACGTTCCAATCAGAACACCAATATCAATCAGCGGCCGCTGGTTCGCGTCGGCGACCACATCGCCAAAGGGGATGTGGTCGCCGACGGGGCATCGACCGACAAGGGTGAACTGGCGCTTGGCCAGAACATGCTCGTCGCTTTCATGCCATGGAACGGCTACAACTTCGAGGATTCGATTTTGATCTCCGAGCGGGTGGTCGCCGAGGATCGCTTTACCTCGATCCACATCGAGGAACTGACGGTCGTTGCGCGCGACACCAAACTTGGACCGGAGGAAATCACTCGCGACATCGCTTCTCTGGGTGAGTCGCAACTCTCACGGCTGGACGAGTCGGGGATTGTCTACATCGGTGCCGAAGTCGAGGCCGGTGACGTGTTGGTGGGCAAGGTGACTCCCAAGGGTGAAACACAACTGACCCCGGAAGAGAAACTGTTGCGGGCGATCTTCGGTGAGAAGGCGTCCGATGTGAAGGACACCTCGCTGCGCGTGCAATCGGGCATCTCGGGGACGGTGATTGATGTTCAGGTCTTTACCCGTGAGGGCATCGAGCGTGACAAGCGGGCGCAGTCGATCATTGACGACCACCTGCGCAGCTACAAACTTGACCTTGCCGACCAGTTGCGGATCGTCGAGCGCGACGCATTTGCCCGTGCCGAGCGGATGATCGTCGGCAAGCCGGCGAACGGCGGGCCGAAGCGGCTGGCCAAGGGTACGCTGGTGGCGCAGGACTACCTCGACGGTCTCGACCCGCATCATTGGTTCGATATCCGAATGGCGGACGAAGATGTTGCGCAGCAACTGGAGTCACTGCGCGAGGGCCTGGAACAGACCCGCAAGGGCTTCGACGTGGCCTTCGAGGAGAAGCGCAAGAAGCTGACACAAGGCGACGAATTGCCACCTGGTGTTCAGAAAATGGTCAAGGTGTATGTCGCGGTCAAGCGTCGCCTGCAGGCGGGCGACAAGATGGCTGGACGGCATGGCAACAAGGGGGTTGTTTCGCGCATCGTGCCGGTCGAGGACATGCCGTACATGGCTGACGGGCGACCCGTAGACATCGTGCTCAACCCGCTTGGGGTGCCCTCGCGGATGAACGTGGGACAGATTCTCGAGGTCCATCTGGGGCTGGCTGCCAAAGGCCTGGGCTTCAAGATCGGCGAAATGTTGCGACGTCAGGCGACAGCCAGGGAAGTGCGAGGGTTTCTCGACGAGATTTACAACAGTACCGGCAAGCCTGAAGAACTCGATCAGCTTAATGACGCTGAGATCCTTGAAATGGCGGGCAACCTTGAGGCTGGCGTACCCTTTGCGACGCCGGTTTTCGACGGGGCGAAGGAGTCGGAAATCAAGTCCGTGCTGGCCCTCGCGGGCATGCCGCAATCCGCGCAGATGACGCTTTTCGATGGTCGTACCGGTGAGCAGTTCGAGCGCCAGGTCACGGTGGGATACATGCACGTACTGAAGCTGCATCACCTGGTCGATGACAAGATGCATGCCCGTTCGACCGGACCGTATTCGCTGGTGACCCAGCAGCCATTGGGCGGCAAGGCGCAGTTCGGCGGCCAGCGTTTCGGCGAGATGGAGGTCTGGGCACTCGAGGCCTATGGTGCTTCCTACGTGTTGCAGGAGATGCTGACCGTCAAGTCAGATGACGTCAACGGCCGCACCAAGGTATATGAGAACATCGTCAAGGGTGATCACAAGATCGACGCCGGCATGCCGGAGTCCTTCAACGTGCTGGTCAAGGAAATTCGTTCGCTGGCGATCGATATCGACCTCGAACGTTTCTGATTGTTTTGCCGAGGGGTTGAGGAGGAACCTGAATCCTCCTGCCTGATGGCTCTGCACCCCTGACACCCCACTCCTTACTGGAGCAAGAGATGAAAGCATTGCTGGATTTGTTTAGACAGGTGACGCAGGAAGAGCAGTTCGATGCGATCACCATTGGCCTTGCCTCGCCGGACAAGATCCGCTCGTGGTCTTACGGCGAAGTGAAGAAGCCGGAGACGATCAATTACAGGACCTTCAAGCCGGAGCGTGACGGTCTGTTCTGCGCCAAGATTTTTGGTCCGATCAAGGACTACGAGTGTCTTTGCGGCAAATACAAGCGGCTCAAGCATCGTGGCGTCATTTGCGAGAAATGTGGCGTCGAAGTGACGCTGGCCAAGGTTCGTCGCGAACGGATGGCGCACATCGAACTGGCCAGTCCGGTTGCCCACATCTGGTTCCTGAAGAGCCTGCCGAGCCGCCTCGGCATGGTGCTCGACATGACCCTGCGCGACATCGAACGGGTGCTTTACTTCGAGGCCTTCGTGGTCTTCGACCCGGGTATGACGCCGTTGGCGCGTGGCCAGTTGCTGACCGAGGATGACTACCTGGCCAAGGTCGAGGAGTACGGCGATGACTTCTACGCCGCGATGGGCGCGGAAGGCATACGCGAATTGTTGCGGTCCATCGATTTGGGGCGCGAAGTCGAAACGTTGCGCTCGGAACTGGAAACGACCACTTCGGAAACCAAAAGCAAGAAATTTTCCAAGCGCCTCAAGATTCTGGAGGGCTTTCAGAAGTCGGGGATCAAGCCCGAATGGATGGTGCTTGAAGTTCTGCCGGTTCTGCCGCCAGACCTGCGTCCGCTGGTGCCCCTGGACGGGGGGCGTTTTGCGACCTCCGATCTCAATGATCTCTACCGCCGCGTGATCAACCGCAACAACCGCCTGAAGCGCCTCCTCGAACTGAAAGCGCCAGAAATCATCGTGCGCAACGAGAAGCGCATGCTTCAGGAGGCGGTGGATTCTCTGCTCGACAACGGACGTCGTGGCAAGGCGATGACTGGCGCCAACAAGCGCCCGCTCAAGTCGCTGGCCGACATGATCAAGGGCAAGGGAGGTCGTTTCCGCCAGAACCTGCTCGGCAAGCGTGTGGACTACTCGGGGCGGTCGGTGATCGTGGTTGGACCCCAGCTCAAGCTGCATCAGTGTGGCTTGCCCAAGCTGATGGCGCTGGAGTTGTTCAAGCCTTTCATTTTCAACCGTCTCGAAGTCATGGGCCTGGCCACGACCATCAAGCAGGCCAAGAAAATGGTCGAGACACAGGAGGCGGTGGTCTGGGACATCCTGGAAGAAGTGATTCGCGAACATCCGATCATGCTCAACCGTGCGCCCACGCTGCACCGCCTGGGTATTCAGGCGTTCGAACCGACTTTGATCGAAGGCAAGGCCATCCAGTTGCATCCGCTGGTGTGCGCAGCCTTCAATGCCGACTTCGATGGTGACCAGATGGCGGTGCATGTGCCCTTGTCGCTCGAAGCCCAAATGGAAGCGCGTACGCTGATGCTGGCGTCGAACAATGTTTTGTCGCCGGCGAACGGCGAGCCGATTATCGTTCCGTCGCAGGATATCGTTCTCGGCCTCTACTACGCCACTCGCGAGCGGATCAATGCCAAAGGAGAGGGTATGCTGTTCCCCGACCTGGCGGAGGTCACACGCGCGATGCAGGCCGGCGAACTGGACATCCATGCTAGAATTTCGGTACGAATCACCGAGTACGAGAGCGACGGCGAAAGCGGTTGGCAGCAGAAGATTACGCGCTACAACACGACGGCCGGGCGTGCCTTGCTCTCCGAAATCCTGCCGAAGGGCCTGCCTTTCAGCCTGATCGACAAGAGCCTCAAGAAGAAGGAAATCTCGAAACTGATCAATGCTGCCTTCCGCCGTTGCGGCCTGAAGGAGACCGTCGTCTTCGCCGACAAGCTGATGCAGAACGGTTACCGCCTGGCCACCCGCGCCGGCATTTCGATCTGTTCCGACGACATGCTGGTGCCGGCGCAGAAGCGCGAGATCATTGCGGCTGCCGAAGAAGAGGTCAAGGAAATCGAGAACCAGTACACCAACGGTCTGGTGACCAACGGTGAACGCTACAACAAGGTGGTCGACATCTGGGGGCGCACCGGTGACCAGGTCGCCAAGGTGATGATGGACCAGCTCGGGCACGTGGAAGTCACCAACCGCCACGGCGAGAAGGAGAAGCAGGAGTCCTTCAACTCGATCTTCATGATGGCCGATTCCGGTGCGCGCGGTTCCGCGGCGCAGATTCGCCAGTTGGCCGGCATGCGTGGCCTGATGGCCAAGCCTGACGGTTCGATCATCGAGACACCGATCACGACCAACTTCCGCGAAGGGCTGAACGTTCTCCAATACTTCATCTCTACCCACGGGGCCCGCAAGGGCCTGGCCGATACCGCTCTGAAAACCGCCAACTCGGGTTACCTGACAAGGCGTCTGGTCGACGTCACGCAGGACCTGGTCGTGATCGAGGAGGATTGCGGAACCAGCAACGGCGTGACCATGAAAGCCTTGATTGAAGGTGGCGAAGTCATTGAGGCTTTGCGCGAGCGCATCCTCGGGCGCGTGACCGCCTCTGATGTGGTGAACCCGGATACTCAGGAGACGGTCATCGAGCAGGGCACGCTGATCAGTGAGGACCACTGCGACGTGATCGACCAGTTGGGGGTCGACGAAGTCAAGGCACGTACGCCGCTGACCTGCGAGACACGCTATGGTCTTTGCGCCAAGTGCTATGGTCGCGACCTTGGCCGTGGTACGCCGGTCAATGTCGGCGAAGCGGTCGGGGTGATTGCCGCGCAGTCGATTGGCGAGCCTGGCACGCAGTTGACCATGCGCACCTTTCACGTCGGGGGGGCCGCGTCGCGGGCGGCGGTTGCGAGCCATGTCGAGACACGCAGCGCCGGCGTGGTCCGCTTCACGGCGACGATGCGCTACGTCACCAGTGCCAAGGGAGAGAAGATCGTCATCACGCGCTCGGGCGAGGTGCTGATCACTGACGACAACGGTCGCGAGCGGGAGAAGCACAAGGTGCCCTATGGGGCGACCCTGCAGGTGGCCGACGCTCAGGCGGTCAAGGCTGGAGCGCGCCTGGCGAGTTGGGATCCACACACGCGTCCGATCATCGCCGAATACTCGGGTCTGGTGAAGTTCGAAAACGTCGAGGAAGGGGTGACCGTCGCCAAGCAGATCGACGAAGTGACGGGACTTTCGACGCTGGTGGTGATTGACCCGAAGCGCGGTGGCAAGGCGCCAAGCAAGGGGCTGCGCCCGCAGGTGCGGCTGTTCGACGCCGCTGGCGAAGAAGTCAAGATGCACGGCAGCGATCACGCGGTGACCATCACCTTCCAGGTTGGCGCGATTATCAACGTCCTGGATGGCCAACAGATCTCGGTCGGCGACGTGCTGGCGCGTCTGCCACAGGAATCTGCGAAGACCCGCGACATTACCGGGGGTCTGCCGCGCGTCGCGGAACTTTTCGAGGCGCGCACGCCCAAGGACGCAGGCATGCTGGCGGAGTACACCGGCACCATGTCATTCGGCAAGGACACCAAGGGCAAGCAGCGGCTGGTCATTACCGATCTTGACGGCGCGACACACGAATACCTCATTCTCAAGGACAAGCACGTTCTGGTGCATGATGGACAGGTGGTGAACAAGGGGGAGTCGATCGTCGACGGCGCGCCGGACCCGCACGACATTTTGCGGTTGCTGGGCGTCGAAGCACTGGCCATCTACATCACTGATGAGGTACAGGACGTGTACCGCCTGCAGGGTGTCAAGATCAACGACAAGCACATTGAGGTGATCGTTCGTCAGATGCTGCGCAGAGTCAATGTGGTGGACCCTGGCGACACCAAATTCATCAAGGGGGAACAGGTCGAACGTGCGCATCTGCTCGACGAAAACGATCGCATGCACGCTGAAGGCAAGCTCCCTGCGACTTACGAGCACGTGTTGCTGGGAATCACCAAAGCCTCCTTGTCTACCGATTCGTTCATCTCTGCGGCCTCTTTCCAGGAAACCACGCGCGTTCTGACCGAAGCGGCGATCATGGGCAAGCGCGACGAATTGCGTGGTCTCAAGGAGAATGTCATTGTCGGCCGTCTGATACCGGCAGGTACCGGTCTTGCCTATCACACCACCCGCAAGAAGAACGTGGCTGGCGAGGATATTGCTGCCGGGAGCTCTCTGCTGGCCGAGGACGAACCGGTACCGAGCATGGAGAGCGCTCAGGATGCCCCAGTGGCTTGACTTGGAGCGTAATAGACCATAGAATCGCCGGTCTTTGTCGCCAACAGCCACACGCTACGGCGGCCGATCATGAAAATCGCCAAGGCGGCCTTTGGTCCGCCTTGGTTTTTTGCAGAAGCCGGGTGCCAGTCGCCACGGTCGCTGCGCTGAATAATAGGGTGGAAACATGCCAACCATTAACCAATTGGTGCGCAAGCCTCGCGAGGCCGTACGCAGCAAGAGCAAAGTTCCGGCTTTGGGCAATTGCCCCCAGAAGCGCGGAGTTTGCACCCGCGTCTACACCACCACGCCGAAGAAGCCGAACTCAGCGCTGCGAAAGGTGTGCAAGGTGCGCCTGACGAACGGATTCGAGGTCATTTCGTATATTGGCGGTGAAGGTCACAACCTTCAGGAGCACTCCGTGGTTCTGATCCGTGGTGGTCGCGTGAAGGATTTGCCGGGTGTCCGCTACCATACGGTTCGAGGTTCTCTGGATACGCAGGGAGTCAAGAAGCGCAAACAGGGTCGTTCCAAGTACGGTACCAAGCGCCCGAAGGCTGCTTGACCGCTGTTTTAGCGTAAGGGCCGCTCTAGCGGCCGGGAAAGGCGGCGCTTTGGCCGACCTTTCGACTGAATTGTGACTATGAGAGGTTGCCATGCCCCGTCGCCGTGAAGTGCCGAAGCGCGATATCCTGCCGGATCCCAAGTTCGGCAATGTCGAGGTCTCGAAGTTCGTGAACACCATTATGAAATGCGGCAAGAAATCCGTCGCCGAGCGCATCGTCTATGGCGCCTTCGACCAGATCGTGACCAAGACTGGCAAGGACCCGCTGGAGGTTTTCGGTCTGGCTTTGGGTAATATCAAACCCTTGGTCGAAGTGAAAAGCCGTCGCGTCGGCGGTGCCAACTACCAGGTGCCCGTTGAAGTTCGGCCGAGTCGGCGGATGGCGCTGGCCATGCGCTGGCTGCGCGAATCGGCACGCAAGCGGTCCGAGAAGTCGATGGGTCAGCGTCTGGCGGCGGAAATGCTGGAGGCATCAGAAAGCCGTGGCGGTGCGGTCAAGAAACGCGATGAAGTGCACCGTATGGCAGAAGCCAACAAGGCGTTTGCGCACTTCCGGTTCTAGGTACACCAGCAGCGGTCTGGCGCTGGCGATCGCTCTTTATTAGTGAAGGTTTACTACTGTGGCACGCAAAACACCCATTGAGCGTTACCGGAACATTGGTATCAGCGCTCACATTGACGCCGGCAAGACGACGGCGACCGAGCGTATCCTGTTTTATACGGGTATCAACCACAAGATCGGTGAGGTGCATGACGGCGCCGCAACCATGGACTGGATGGCGCAGGAGCAGGAGCGCGGCATCACCATTACCTCGGCAGCCACGACCTGTTTCTGGAAGGGCATGCAACTCGATCGCCCCGAGCACCGTATCAACATCATTGATACCCCGGGACACGTTGACTTCACTATTGAGGTCGAGCGCTCGATGCGTGTGCTTGACGGCGCGTGCATGATCTATTGCGCTGTTGGCGGTGTGCAACCGCAGTCCGAGACGGTCTGGCGCCAGGCGACCAAGTACAAGGTGCCGCGTCTTGCCTTCGTGAACAAGATGGATCGTCAGGGCGCCGACTTTTTCAAGGTCGTTGACCAGATGCGAAGCCGCCTGAAGGCCAATCCTGTACCGATCGTGATTCCGATCGGCAAGGAGGACTACTTCGAGGGCGTCGTGGATCTGATCAAGATGAAGGCCATCTATTGGGATGAAGCCTCCCTTGGAATGAAGTTCGACTATCGCGAGATTCCGGGCGAACTGCAGGCCGAAGCCGACGAGTGGCGCAGCAAGATGGTCGAAGCGGCGGCAGAATCCTCCGAAGAGTTGATGGACCGCTATCTGGAGCAGGGTGAACTCAGCGAGGCCGACGTCATCAGGGGGCTTCGCGACCGTACGATCGCCTGTGAGATTCAACCGGCGCTTTGCGGTACTGCGTTCAAGAACAAGGGTGTGCAACGCATGCTCGACGCGGTGATCGACCTGCTGCCGTCACCGGTCGATATTCCCCCGGTCACTGGCGAAGATGAGAACGGGGAGCCTGCGACGCGCGAGGCCTCGGACTCGGCGAAGTTTTCCGCCCTTGCTTTCAAGCTGATGACCGACCCCTATGTCGGCCAGCTGACCTTCATTCGCGTCTATTCCGGCGTCCTCAAGTCGGGTGATACCATCTTCAACCCGACCAAAGGTCGCCGCGAGCGCATCGGGCGTGTGTTGCAGATGCACGCCAACAACCGTGAGGAACTCAAGGAGGTGCTTGCGGGGGACATCGCCGCCTGCGTCGGGCTCAAGGAGGTTACCACCGGTGAAACGCTTTGCGATCCGGCGGCGGTCATCACTCTGGAGAGAATGGTCTTTCCGGAACCGGTGATCCACGTGGCTGTCGAGCCGAAGACCAAGCCTGACCAGGAGAAGATGGGCATTGCTCTCGGTCGGTTGGCCCAGGAGGATCCCTCGTTCCGCGTGCGTACCGACGAGGAGTCGGGGCAGACGATCATCTCCGGGATGGGCGAACTGCACCTGGAGATCATTGTTGACCGCCTGAAGCGCGAGTTCGGCGTGGACGCCAACGTCGGCGCACCGCAGGTGGCTTACCGCGAGTGCATCAAGAAGTCGGTAGAACAGGAAGGCAAATTCGTCAAGCAGTCGGGTGGGCGCGGTCAGTACGGTCACGTATGGCTGAAGATCGAACCCAATGAACCCGGCAAGGGTTACGAATTCATCGATGCGATCAAGGGTGGCACCGTGCCGCGCGAATACATTCCCGCGGTGGACAAGGGCTTGCAGGATTCGGTAACCAGTGGAGTGCTTGCGGGCTTCCCGGTGGTCGATATCAAGTTCACCCTGTTCGAGGGCTCGTATCATGATGTTGACTCGAACGAAAACGCCTTTCGCATGGCTGCGGCGATCGCCTTCAAGGAAGGAATGCGACGGGCATCGCCAACCCTGCTTGAGCCGATGATGGCGGTGGAGGTCGAAACCCCCGAGGATTACATGGGCAATGTGATGGGCGACCTCTCCAGTCGCCGCGGCATGATTCAGGGAATGGAAGATCTGCCCGGCAACGTGAAGGCGATCAAGGCCGAGGTGCCGCTGGCGGAGATGTTCGGATATTCGACGACGCTGCGTTCGCTGAGCCAGGGGCGCGCGACCTATTCAATGGAATTCAAGCACTACGCCGAGGCGCCGAAAAACGTCGCCGAGGCAGTCATCAACAAAAAATGACTTTGTTTTGAGGATACGGTAATGGCCAAGGGAAAATTTGAACGGACGAAGCCGCACGTCAATGTAGGAACGATTGGGCACGTGGATCACGGGAAGACCACGCTGACGGCGGCGATCACGACCATTCTGGCGAAAAAGTATGGTGGTGTGGCCAAGGCCTACGACCAGATTGACGCGGCGCCGGAGGAAAAGGCGCGCGGGATCACGATCAACACCGCGCACGTGGAGTACGAGACGGCGAAGCGCCACTACGCCCACGTCGATTGCCCGGGTCACGCGGACTACATCAAGAACATGATTACCGGAGCGGCGCAGATGGACGGCGCGATCCTGGTGGTCTCGGCGGCGGACGGACCGATGCCGCAAACCCGCGAGCACATCCTGCTGGCGCGTCAGGTCGGCGTGCCGTACATCGTCGTCTATCTGAACAAGTGCGACATGGTTGACGACGCCGAACTGCTCGAACTGGTCGACATGGAAGTGCGCGAGCTGCTCTCGAAGTACGATTTTCCGGGCGACGACGTGCCGATCATCCAGGGTTCGGCGCTGAAGGCGCTGGAAGGCGACACCGGGGCGATCGGCGAAGGCTCGGTGATGGCCCTGGCGGACGCGCTGGATGCGTACATTCCGACGCCGGTACGGGCAATCGACAAGCCCTTCCTGCTGCCGATCGAGGACGTCTTCTCGATTTCCGGCCGTGGCACGGTGGTCACCGGGCGGGTGGAGCGTGGGGTGGTCAAGGTCGGGGAAGAAGTCGAGATTGTCGGCATCCGCCCGACGGTGAAGACGATCTGCACCGGCGTGGAAATGTTCCGCAAGCTGCTCGACCAGGGTCAGGCGGGAGACAACGTAGGCGTGCTGCTGCGCGGCACCAAGCGGGACGACGTCGAGCGTGGTCAGGTGCTGGCCAAGCCGGGCTCGATCAAGCCGCACACGCACTTCACCGGTGAAGTTTACTGTCTGTCGAAAGAAGAAGGGGGCCGTCACACGCCGTTCTTCAACAACTACCGCCCGCAGTTCTACTTCCGCACGACGGACGTGACCGGCGCCATCGCCATGCCGGAAGGCGTCGAGATGGTCATGCCCGGTGACAACGTGCAGATGACGGTCAAGCTGATTTCACCGATCGCCATGGAGGAAGGGCTGCGCTTCGCGATTCGCGAAGGCGGTCGTACCGTCGGCGCCGGCGTGGTCGCCAAAATCATCGAGTAGTTCGGCAAACTCCGGGTGGGGTTTGCAGCCCCACCGACCGCTCTTTGGAATACAAAATGCATAGCCAGAAAATTCGCATCCGCCTTAAAGCCTTCGACTATCGTCTGATTGATCAGTCCGCACAGGAAATCGTCGAAACCGCCAAGCGTACTGGAGCCGTTGTACGCGGCCCGGTGCCGTTGCCGACCCGCATCGAGCGCTTTGACATTCTTCGCTCGCCGCACGTCGACAAGACTTCGCGTGACCAATTTGAAATCCGCACGCACCTGCGCCTGATGGACATCATCGATCCGACGGACAAGACTGTCGACGCGCTGATGAAACTTGATCTGCCGGCAGGTGTTGACGTCGAAATTAAGTTGCAGTAAGACCGTCCTTGCGGCTATAATCGCCGCCTTTCGCCGGACAGTCCTGAACTTCAACTGTCCGTTCCCTCAGTAAAACTCGCCGGCCAATCGTAGCCGGTTAGAGGAGAATAAGCATGAGTCTAGGCCTTGTTGGGCGCAAGGTCGGCATGACGCGCATTTTTACCGACGATGGCGTAAGCGTCCCGGTAACCGTGCTCGATGTGTCGAACAACCGTGTGGCCCAGATCAAAACGCCGCAAAATGACGGTTACTCCGTCGTGCAGGTGACATTCGGCAAACGCCGTCCATCGCGGGTAAACAAGCCGTTGGCCGGGCATCTGGCCAAAGCCGGCGTGGAAGCCGGGCATGTGCTGAAAGAGTTTCCGGTCTCTACCGAGGAACTCGCCAGCTTCAAGCCTGGCGACCAGATCAGTGTGACCATCTTCGCTGTCGGCCAGAAAGTCGACGTGACCGGTCAGACCATTGGCAAGGGTTTCTCCGGAGCGATCAAGCGGCATCACTTCTCGTCCCAGGGCGCGGCGCACGGCAACTCGGTCTCGCACCAGGCGCACGGTTCGACCGGCATGGCGCAAGACCCCGGCCGCGTCTTCCCGGGAAAGAAGATGGCTGGCCACCTTGGGGCAGTCAAACGTACCCAGCAAAACCTCGAAGTGGTTCGTGTCGATGCCGAGCGGCAGTTGCTGTTGCTCAAGGGCGCGGTTCCCGGCTCCAAGGGGTCGGACGTGATTGTGCGTCCAGCAGTCAAGGCGGGGGCATAAATGGAACTCAAGCTGATCAATGAGCAGGGCCAGGAAGCGAGCCGCCTGGCCGCTTCCGACCTTCTGTTCGCGCGCGAATACAACGAAGCCCTGGTACACCAGGTGCTGGTCGCCTACCAGGCGAACGCCCGCAGTGGCGATCGTGCCCAGAAGGACCGCCACGATGTCCGGCACACGACCAAGAAGCCCTGGCGCCAGAAGGGCACCGGGCGGGCGCGGGCGGGCATGTCGTCGTCGCCGATCTGGCGCGGCGGCGGTCGGGTATTCCCCAACTCGTCCGACGAGAATTTCAGCCACAAACTGAACCGCAAGATGTACCGCGCGGGCATGGCGTCGATTCTCTCGCAACTGGTACGCCAGGATCGCCTCGCAGTGGTGGATAGTCTGACCATCGAGGCGCCGAAGACCAAGTTGTTCGCGGCGAAGATCAAGGGCATGGGCTACGAGTCCGTGCTGGTGATCACCGACGACCTCGACGAGAACGTGTTCCTCGCTTCGCGCAATCTGCCGAACGTTCTGGTGGTCGAAGTCCAGCAGGCCGACCCGGTTTCGCTGGTCCGCTTCCAGCAGGTGCTGATGACCAAAGCTGCGCTCGCCAAGTTCGAGGAGATCCTGGGATGAATCAAGAACGTCTGATGCAGGTGCTGCTCGCACCGCAGATCTCCGAGAAAGCCACTTTCGTTGCCGACAAGTACGAGCAGGTGATTTTTCGTGTTGCCTCTGATGCCACCAAGCCTGAGGTGAAGGGAGCTGTCGAGCTGTTGTTCAAGGTGTCGGTGGAGTCCGTCCAGATCGCGAACGTCAAGGGCAAACACAAGAAGTTTGGCCGTGCCATGGGTCGCCGCAACAACTGGAAAAAGGCTTACGTCTGTCTGGCGCCGGGCAGCGAGATTAATTTCGTCGATGGAGGTGGCGTCTAATGGCACTCGTCAAAGTCAAACCGACCTCACCGGGTCGCCGTGCTGTTATCCAGGTGGTCAATCACTCTCTGCACAAGGGTGCGCCCGTGGCCGGGCTGCTTGAACCACAATCCAAGCACGCCGGCCGCAACAACAACGGTCATATCACGACACGGCACCAGGGTGGCGGACACAAGCAACACTATCGACTGGTGGACTTCAAACGGAACAAGGACGGTGTCCCGGCCAAAGTGGAGCGCCTGGAATACGACCCGAACCGGACGGCCAACATTGCCCTCCTGTGCTATGCCGACGGCGAGCGCCGCTACATTGTCGCCCCGAAGGGCCTGACGGTTGGCCAACAGGTATCGAGTGGTTCCGAGGCCCCGATCAAGGTCGGAAACACTTTGCCCATTCGGAACATCCCGGTCGGTACGACCATCCACTGTGTCGAGATGGTGCCGGGCAAGGGCGCCCAGTTGGCCAGATCTGCCGGTACTTCGGTGCAGTTGCTGGCGCGCGAGGGAGTTCACGCGCAGTTGCGCTTGCGTTCCGGCGAGATCCGTCGTGTGCACGTCGAGTGCCGTGCGACCATCGGCGAAGTGGGTAACGAAGAGCACAGCCTGCGTTCCATAGGCAAGGCCGGTGGCAACAGGTGGCGCGGTATTCGTCCGACGGTTCGTGGTGTGGCGATGAACCCGATTGACCACCCGCACGGCGGTGGCGAAGGCAAGACCGCATCGGGGATGCACCCGGTCAGTCCTTGGGGTACCAAGACGAAAGGTTATCGCACTCGTCGCAACAAGCGCACGACTTCGATGATCGTGCAGCGCCGTCAAAAACGCTAAGGGATAGAGAACCATGGGACGTTCCGTAAAAAAGGGCCCGTTTGCCGATGCCCATCTGATCAAAAAAGTGGGCGTGGTGCGCGCGACGGGCGACAAGCGACCGATCAAGACGTGGTCGCGTCGGTCAACCGTGCTGCCGGATTTCGTTGGTCTGACCATCGCCGTTCATAACGGCAAACAACACGTTCCGGTGTACATCACCGAGAACATGGTCGGGCACAAGCTGGGCGAGTTCTCGCTGACCCGTACCTTCAAGGGCCACACCTCTGGCAAGAAGGCCAAGAAGTAAAGGAATGAATATGGAAACTCGTGCGGTTCTGCGCGGCGTGCGGCTGTCAAGCCAGAAGGGTCGGTTGGTAGCCGACCAAATCCGCGGTTTGCCTGTGGACAAGGCGCTCAACATTCTGGCATTCAGTCCGAAGAAGGGTGCTGCAATCATCAAGAAGGTGCTTGAGTCGGCAATTGCCAACGCCGAACACAACGATGGTGCCGACATTGACGAACTGAAGGTGAAGACGATCTGCGTCGAAAAGGGCATGGTGCTCAAACGCTTCACGGCGCGGGCAAAGGGACGCGGCAACCGGATCGTCAAGCCGACCTGTCACGTTTTTCTGACCGTCGGCAACTGAGGAACAAGAATGGGACAAAAGATTCATCCTGCTGGTTTTCGTCTGGCTGTCACGCGTGACTGGTCGTCGCGGTGGTATGCCAACAGCAAAGATTTCGCTGGTATGCTCAATGAAGATGTGCGCGTTCGCGAATACCTGCGGAAAAAACTGAAGCACGCATCGGTTGGGCGCATCGTCATCGAGCGTCCCGCCAAGAATGCGCGGGTCACGGTTTTTTCGGCACGCCCCGGTGTGGTGATCGGCAAGAAGGGCGAGGAGATCGATCACTTGCGGGTGGCGCTGCAGAAGATCATGGGCGTGCCGGTGCATGTCAGTATCGAGGAAATTCGCAAGCCGGAACTCGATGCGCAACTGATTGCCGACTCGATCACACAGCAACTCGAAAAGCGCATCATGTTCCGTCGGGCGATGAAGCGCGCGATGCAGAACGCCATGCGTCTGGGTGCTCAAGGGATCAAGATCATGAGCTCGGGCCGTCTCAACGGTGCGGAAATTGCGCGTCGCGAATGGTACCGGGAGGGGCGCGTGCCGCTGCATACCTTGCGTGCGGATATCGACTATGCGACCTCCGAAGCCTTGACGACCTATGGACTGATTGGCGTGAAGGTCTGGGTTTTCAAGGGCGAAATTCTCAATCGGCAGGAACAGGCGGTTGCCCCCGAGGCGGCACCTGAGGATCAGCGTCGCCCACGTCGTCCTGCACGCCCTGGTGAAGGTGGTGACCGGCAGCGGCCGGTGCGGGGCAGGTCGGATGGCCCGGAAGAGATAGTTGCGAAGGTTGAGGGTGTTCCAGAAGTCAAGGCACCCGTAAAACGAGTGAGAAAGGCAGGAACAACAGATGCTGCAGCCAGCTAGAAGAAAGTACCGTAAGGAGCAGAAGGGCCGTAACACGGGCCTTGCGTTGCGGGGCGCCAAGGTCAGCTTTGGTGAATTCGGGCTGAAGTCGATTGGGCGTGGGCGCTTGACGGCTCGTCAGATCGAGGCCGCGCGGCGTGCTATGACCCGCCACATCAAGCGTGGTGGCCGTATCTGGATCCGTATCTTTCCCGACAAGCCGATTTCGAAAAAACCGGCCGAAGTCCGTATGGGTAGCGGCAAGGGCAATCCGGAATACTACGTCGCCGAAATCAAGCCGGGCAAGGTTCTCTACGAGATGGATGGGGTAAATGAAGCCCTGGCGCGCGAAGCCTTTGCGCTGGCGGCTGCCAAGTTGCCGATCCCGACGGTTTTCGTTACGCGTATGGTGGGTTGATCATGAAAGTTAATGAACTCAGGGCAAAGACCGTTGAGGAACTGAACAAGGAGTTGCTGGATCTGCTGAAAGCCCAGTTTGGCCTGCGGATGCAGATTGCTACCCAGCAGTTGTCCAATAACAGTCAGATTGGCAAAGTGCGTCGGCAAATCGCACGCGTACGCACGCTTCTTCGTGAAAAGGCGGTTCAACAATGAGCGAGACCACCAGCAACAAGCGCACCCTGGTCGGGCGAGTCGCCAGCGACCGCATGAATAAGACGGTCACCGTGATTGTCGAGCGGCGCGTCAAGCACGCGATGTACAACAAGATTATCGTCCGCTCCAGCAAGTATCACGCGCACAACGACAATGACGAAGCCAAGGTTGGCGATGTGGTCGAAATCGAAGAATGTCGGCCGGTTTCGAAAACCAAGTCCTGGATCGTGACCAAGCTCTTGCAGCGCGCGGTGACCATTTAGCGCTTGCGTTTCACCACAAACTGGCTATAATGCCGAGTTTTCCCGCGCTCGACGGTAAATCAGTGTTGAGCGTTTCTCCCCTAGCGGGTTCCAAGACTGACCGCCACCGCGGGCCAAGTTGGAGTGACAGATGATTCAAGTTCAAACGACTCTCGACGTCGCCGACAACACCGGTGCACGCTCGGTAATGTGCATCAAGGTGTTGGGTGGCTCCAAGCGCCGCTACGCAGGTGTCGGCGACATCATCAAGGTGACCATCAAGGATGCCGCTCCGCGTGGGCGAGTGAAGAAGGGTGACGTGTATAGCGCGGTGGTGGTGCGTACGGCCAAGGGCGTACGTCGCGCAGACGGGTCGCTGGTCCGCTTCGACCACAACGCGGCCGTACTCCTGAACAACAAGATGGAGCCGATTGGAACGCGTATCTTTGGGCCGGTTACACGCGAGTTGCGCGGCGACCGTTTCATGAAGATTGTGTCCCTGGCGCCGGAAGTGCTCTAAGGAAGGTCATGGAAAAGATTCGTAAGGGCGACGACGTGGTCGTCATCGCCGGAAAAGACAAGGGCAAGCGCGGGACCATACTGCGCCGCTGTGATGCCGAGCATGTGCTGGTTGAAGGCGTCAATCGCGTCAAGAAGCATGTCAAGCCGAACCCGGTCAAAGGCGTCGTCGGCGGCATTGTGGAGAAGGAAATGCCGCTGCATGTTTCCAATGTTTCGCTCTATAACCCCGCGACAAAAAAAGCTGATCGCGTCGGTTTCAAAACGCTTGGGGACGGTACGAAGGTCCGTTTTTTCAAGTCCAACGGCGAAGTGTTGGGAGTTTAAGGAGCAGTCATGGCGCGTTTGCTGGAATTCTACAATACGACGGTAGTGCCCGAACTGACCCAGAAGTTTGGGTACAAGTCGCGGATGGAAGTGCCTCGGATTACCAAGGTCACCCTCAACATGGGGGTGGGCGAGGCGGTGGCGGACAAGAAGGTGCTGGAAAACGCGATCGGCGATCTGGTCAAGATCGCCGGCCAGAAGCCGGTCAGTACCAAGGCCCGCAAATCGATAGCGGGCTTCAAGATTCGCACCGGCTACCCGATTGGGTGCATGGTGACCCTGCGTGGTCCGCGCATGTTCGAGTTCATTGATCGCCTGGTCACTGTGGCGCTGCCCCGCGTCCGCGATTTCCGCGGTATCTCCGGGAAGGGTTTCGACGGCCGAGGTAACTACAACATGGGTCTCAAGGAGCAGATCATCTTTCCGGAGATTGAATACGACCGGATCGACGCTCTGCGGGGCATGAACATCAGTGTTACCACCACTGCCAAGACCGACGAAGAGGCGCGTGCCTTGCTTGGCGCGTTTAAATTTCCCTTCAGGAACTGAGACGAAATGGCGAAACTCGCAGTGATCAACCGCGGTGAAAAGCGGCGCAAGACAGTTGAAAAATATGCCAAGAAGCGTGCTGAGCTGATGGCCATCGTCGCTGACCAGAGCCGGTCCGTCGAAGAGCGCTATGAGGCGCGCCTGAAAGTGCAGGCGCTGCCGCGCAATGCCAGTCCGGTAAGGCTGCGCAACCGCTGCGCTCTGACGGGTCGTCCGCGCGGCGTTTACCGGAAGTTCGGCTTGGGTCGCGGCAAGCTGCGCGAGTTCGTCATGCAAGGCGAAGTCCCGGGAATGATCAAGGCTAGCTGGTAGGCAGGAGAGAACAGAATGAGTATGAGCGATCCGATCAGCGACATGCTGACCCGCATCCGAAATGCCCAGATGGCAAGCAAGGCCTCCGTCGCCATGCCGTCTTCGAAGGTCAAGATTGCCATCGCCCAGGTGCTGAAGGACGAGGGATATGTGGAGGACTTCGCCGTCAGTCCGAACGAAGGCAAGCCGATTCTTGAGATTGGCCTGAAGTATTACGCGGGCCGCCCCGTCATCGAGCGTATCGACCGCGTGTCGCGCCCCGGCCTTCGTATCTATCGGGGCGCAGGCGATATTCCGCAGGTCATGAACGGCCTTGGGGTGGCGATCGTGTCGACTCCGAAGGGCGTCATGACAGACCGCAAGGCCCGCGCTAGCCATGTCGGCGGCGAAGTCCTGTGCTTCGTCGCATAAGGGGGAGCTATGTCCCGCGTTGCTAAGAAACCAATTGTTGTCCCGCAGGGTGTCACCGTCGATCTTTCGGCAGGGCACATTTCCGTGAAAGGTCCGCTCGGTGTGCTCGACTTTGCTGTGCATTCGGCAGTGAGCGTCGAACAGGAAGGCGATAGCCTGCTGTGCAAGCCGGTTGCGGGTGTGGCCCAGGCCGATGCGCTTTCCGGGACCGTCAGGGCGGTTGTCTCGAATATGGTTACCGGTGTCAGCAAAGGTTTTGAGCGCAAGCTGAGTCTGGTGGGTGTGGGTTACCGCGCGCAGGCGCAGGGCGATACGCTCAACCTGACCCTCGGGTTCTCGCACCCGGTGGCGTACAAGCTGCCCAGCGGCATCACTGCTGCGACGCCGACACAGACCGAGATCGTGATCAAGGGAGTTGACCGGCAGCTGGTTGGCCAGGTGGCGGCTGAAGTCCGTGCTTATCGCAAGCCGGAGCCCTACAAGGGCAAGGGCGTGCGCTATGTCGACGAAGTCGTCGCGATCAAGGAAACGAAGAAGAAAAAGTAAGGGTGCCGAGATGATTGACAAGAAACAGGCGCGTTTGCGCAGAGCCCGCAAAACCCGGGCCAAGATTGCCGAACTGAAAACCGTGCGCTTGTCGGTGCACCGCAGCAACTGTCACATCTACGCACAGGTGATTTCCGCGTGTGGATCGAAGGTGCTGGCTGCGGCCTCATCGCTGGAGCCGGAAGTTCGCAAGATGCTTCCCAACGGTGGTGACATCGCTGCGGCCAAGACGATTGGCGTGCTGATTGCGGAACGTGCCAGGAGTGCCGGCATCGAGCAGGTGGCGTTCGACCGCGCCGGCTTCCGCTACCACGGACGGATCAAGGCGCTGGCGGATGCGGCGCGTGAGGCCGGTCTCAAGTTCTGATCGCAGCGCAAAGATTTGGAGTAAGCCATGGCGAAGCCACAAAGTAGAAAACCGCAGCAGTCCGAGAAGCCCGACGACGGCATGCGCGAAAAGATGATTTCGATCAACCGCGTCACCAAGGTGGTGAAGGGCGGTCGGATCCTGGGATTTGCCGCGCTGACGGTCGTCGGTGACGGCGACGGGCGTGTCGGCATGGGCAAGGGCAAATCGCGCGAGGTACCAGTCGCGGTGCAGAAGGCCATGGAAGAGGCCCGCCGCAATCTGATCAAGGTGAGCCTGAAGAACGGCACCCTGCAGCATACGGTCGTCGGTCATCACGGTGCTTCGCGAGTGATGATGCAGCCGGCACCCGAAGGTACCGGAATCATCGCCGGCGGCGCCATGCGCGCCGTCTTCGACGTCATCGGGATGGCCAACGTGGTCGCCAAGGCGCACGGTTCGACCAACCCCTACAACATTGTCCGGGCAACGATCAACGGTTTGCGGTCGATGACCACGCCGGCTGAAGTCGCCGCCAAGCGGGGCAAGTCCGTAGCCGAGATACTGGGGTAAGCAATGACCGACAAGAAAGTAAAAGTCACGCTGGTCAGAAGTCTGATCGGCACCAAGGAGTCGCATCGCGCGACGGTGCGCGGCCTGGGTTTGCGGCGCATGCACAGCAGTTCGCTCCTCGAAGACACCCCGGCGGTACGCGGGATGATCAACAAGGTGTCGTACCTCTTGAAGTGTGAGGGCTGAGATGGAACTGAATAGCGTCAAGGGTGCCGCTGGCGCCCGGCCGGACCGGAAGCGCGTCGGTCGCGGCATCGGATCGGGTCTTGGCAAGACCTGTGGACGTGGCCACAAGGGACAGAAGTCGCGTGCCGGCGGCTTCCACAAGGTTGGCTTCGAAGGCGGTCAAATGCCGCTGCAACGCCGCCTGCCGAAGCGCGGTTTCAAGTCGATGACCCGAGAGCGCAACTTCGAGGTTCGCCTGTCCGAAATCGCGCGCCTGCCGGTCGATGAGATCGACCTGGCGACGCTGATGCAGGCCAACCTGGTGTCGCAGCACGCGCTGTCGGCGAAGGTGGTGCTTTCGGGCGAGATCAATCGCAAGGTTACGCTCAAGGGTATTGGGGCGACGGCCGGTGCACGCGCAGCCATCGAAGCCGCCGGCGGCAGCGTTTCGGCATAACGAGCAGGCAAAGGTGATCTTTTTTGGTAACTAGTTCGAGCCCGGTCAGCAAAGGTGGAAAGTTCGGCGATCTGAAGCGCCGGCTGTGGTTCCTGCTCGGTGCGCTGGTGGTCTATCGCATCGGCTCGCACATCCCGGTTCCGGGGATCGACGCGCAGGTGTTGAGCGAGTTGTTCAACAAGCAGCAGGGCGGCATCCTGGGCATGTTCAACATGTTCTCGGGTGGGGCGCTTTCGCGCTTCACGATTTTCGCGCTCGGGATCATGCCGTACATTTCGGCGTCGATCATCATGCAACTGATGACCCACGCCAGCCCCCAACTGGAGGCCCTGAAGAAGGAGGGGGAGGCCGGACGACGCAAGATCACCCAGTACACCCGCTACGGCACGGTGTTCCTGGCGCTTTTCCAGGGGATCGGCATCGCCGTCGCGGTGGAGTCGCAGCCAGGACTGGTACTCGATCCCGGCTTGATGTTCCGTTTCGTCACGGTGATCACACTGCTCACCGGGACGATGTTCCTGATGTGGCTTGGCGAGCAGGTGACCGAGCGCGGGCTTGGCAACGGGATTTCGATCATTATTTTTGCGGGTATTGCCGCCGGCTTGCCGAATGCCATCGGCGGTCTGCTGGAGCTGGTTCGGACCGGGGCGATGCACCCCCTGACGGCGATCGTGATCAGCCTGCTGGTGGTGCTGGTGACTGCCTTCGTGGTGTTTGTCGAGCGCGGCCAGAGGAAGATTCTGGTGAACTATGCCAAGCGCCAGGTCGGCAACAAGATATACGGTGGGCAGAGTTCGCACCTGCCCTTGAAACTGAACATGGCCGGGGTCATTCCGCCGATTTTCGCTTCGTCGATCATTCTTTTCCCGGCGACGATCGCTGGCTGGTTTGGTGCGGGCGAGTCGATGCGCTGGTTGAAGGACATCGCCGGTGCCCTGTCTCCGGGGCAACCGATCTATGTCATGTTGTACGCTGCGGCGATCATCTTTTTCTGCTTCTTCTATACCGCGCTGGTGTTCAATTCCAGGGAAACAGCCGACAACCTGAAACGCAGCGGCGCGTTCGTCCCGGGAATCCGGCCGGGGGACCAGACGGCACGTTATATCGACAAGATCCTGATGCGCCTGACCCTGGTCGGCGCCGGGTATATCACCATCGTTTGTCTGCTGCCGGAGTTCCTGATCCTCAAGTGGAACGTGCCCTTTTACTTTGGCGGCACTTCACTGCTGATCATTGTGGTGGTGACGATGGATTTCATGACCCAGGTACAGGCGTATGCCATGTCGCACCAGTATGAGAGCCTGTTGAAAAAGGCTAACTTCAAAGGCTCCGGTTTACCGGTGAAATAGGATGGCAAAGGAAGATTTGATTGAAATGCAGGGCGAGGTCATCGAGAACCTCCCCAACGCCACCTTCCGGGTCAAACTGGAAAACGGCCACATCGTCCTGGGTTTCATATCCGGCAAGATGCGGATGCACTACATCCGGATCCTGCCGGGCGACAAGGTGACAGTGCAGCTTACGCCCTATGATCTGAGTCGCGCGCGCATCGTCTTCCGCGCCAAGTGAAGAATCTCTACGCAACAACCCGGCGAAAGGCTGGCTGCGCCTCGTGCCGGGGAAACAGGAGTGAATCATGAAAGTGCTGGCCTCTGTGAAACGCATTTGCCGCAAGTGCAAGATTATTCGGCGCCACGGCATCGTGCGCGTGATCTGTACGGATCGGCGTCACAAACAGCGTCAAGGTTGATCGCTGCGACCCACAAATCTGTGGATTGTCAGACGGTTGAAGGTATAACTGTAAGTTTCGATTATTTTGGGGTGAATCGATGGCCCGCATCGCAGGCGTAAACCTCCCGAACCACCAGCATGCCGAGATCGCGCTTACCGCCATCTACGGTATCGGACGTCCGCGCGCACAGAAAATCTGTGATGCTGCCGGGGTTCAACGTTCAACAAAAATGAAGGACCTCACCGAGGCCGAACTGGAGCGCCTGCGCGATCAGATCGGCAAGTTCAGCGTCGAGGGCGATCTGCGTCGCGAAGTCACGATGAGCATCAAGCGATTGATGGATCTCGGCTGCTATCGCGGGCTTCGGCACCGCAAGGGCCTGCCGTCGCGTGGTCAGCGGACGCGGACCAACGCACGTACTCGCAAGGGTCCGCGGAAGCCGATCGCCGGCAAGAAATGATTAGGAACTAGGACCTGACTATGGCCAAGACCGCTACAAAAGTTCGCAAGAAAGTCAAGATCAGAAAGAACGTGGCCGAGGGTGTCGCACACATCCACGCCTCGTTCAACAATACGATCATAACCATTACCGATCGCCAGGGGAATGCGCTGTCGTGGGCAACCTCGGGTGGCGCCGGCTTCAAGGGCTCGCGCAAGAGCACGCCGTTTGCTGCACAGGTGGCCGCTGAAGCCGCCGGCAGGGTGGCCGTGGAGTGCGGCGTCAAGAATCTCGAAGTGCGCATCAAGGGTCCAGGACCCGGACGTGAATCCTCGGTGCGCGCGCTCAATGCGCTCGGCATGAAGATCACGGCGATTACCGATGTGACGCCGATCCCGCACAATGGCTGCCGTCCGCCCAAAAGGCGTCGGATTTAAGGAGAAGGAAAAGTGGCTCGCAATCTCGATCCGAAGTGCCGTCAGTGCCGCCGTGAAGGCGAAAAGTTGTTCCTCAAGGGCGAAAAGTGCTTTACCGACAAGTGCGCGATCGAACGTCGCTCGTACGCACCCGGTCAGCATGGCCAGAAGTCCGGGCAGCGCTTGTCCGACTATGGCGTTCACCTGCGGGAGAAGCAGAAGATCCGGCGGATCTATGGCGTTCTCGAAGGCCAGTTCCGCAAGGTGTACAAGGAAGCCGACCGGCGCAAGGGCGTGACCGGCGAAGTGCTGCTGCAGTTGCTGGAAGCGCGCCTCGATAGCGTCTGTTACCGCATGGGCTTCGCCGCCTCGCGCTCGGAGTCGCGTCAGGTCGTTCGCCACAATGGCGTGCTGGTCAACGGACGCCGGGTGAACATCCCGTCGTATCAGGTCCGTCCGGGTGACGTCGTCGAAGTCTGCGACAAGGCAAAGGTCCACCTGCGTATCAAGGCCGCGCTTGCCGCCGCGGAAGCTCGGGGCTTTCCGGAGTGGGTCGAGGTGGATACGAAGGCTGCGAAGGGCACTTACAAAGCGCACCCTGAACGTAGCGAACTGCCGCCGACGATCAACGAGAGTCTGGTCATCGAACTCTACTCGAAGTAGTCGTAGCGACGAGGCTTGACGGCATCAGGCAAAGGACAGTACATGCAAAGCAGTGGACTATTTAAACCGCGCATCATCGATGTGCAGAGCTTGTCGCCGGTGCACGCCCGGGTGGTCATGGAGCCGTTTGAACGCGGCTTCGGGCACACCCTCGGCAATGCGTTGCGACGGATTCTGCTCTCGTCGATGCCGGGTTATGCACCGACCGAGGTCAGCATCGAAGGCGTGCTGCATGAATATTCGACGATCGATGGCGTGCAGGAAGATGTCGTCGACATCCTCCTGAATCTCAAAGGGGTGGTTTTCAAACTGCACAACCGCGATGAGGTCGTCCTGCAACTCCGCAAGGAAGGCAAGGGTGTCGTTCGGGCCGCGGATATCGAGGTTTCGCATGACGTCGAGATCATCAATCCCGAGCATGTGATCGCGCAGCTTTCCGCCGGCGGCAAGCTGGCGATGGAACTGAAGGTCGAGAAATCGCGTGGCTACGTGGCTGGCAACCTGCGTCAGCTGAGTGACGGCAGCAAGAATATCGGCAAGCTGGTCCTCGATGCCTCGTTCAGCCCGGTGCGGCGGGTCAGTTATGCGGTCGAGAGCGCGCGTGTCGAGCAGCGGACCGATCTCGACAAGCTGATCATGGACATCGAGACCAACGGTGCGATCGAGCCTGAAGAGGCGATCCGCACCGCTGCCCGGATTCTGATGGAACAGCTTTCGGTGTTCGCCGATCTCGCCGGCACGGCCATGCCGGTTGAATACCAGAAGACGGTGCAGGTCGATCCGCTGCTGCTGCGTCCGGTGGACGACCTGGAGTTGACGGTGCGCTCGGCGAACTGCCTGAAAGCGGAGAACATCTACTATATCGGTGACCTGATCCAGCGCACCGAGAACGAGTTGCTCAAGACCCCCAATCTGGGTCGCAAGTCGCTGAATGAAATCAAGGAAGTGCTGGCCGCACGCGGCCTCACACTGGGCATGAAGCTCGAGAACTGGCCACCCGCCGGACTCGACAAGTGAGCCGCCGGACAAGAACAGGAAGGAATTGATATGCGTCACCGTTTGGGTCTTCGCAAACTGAATCGTACCAGCGCCCATCGCTCGGCGATGTTGCGCAACATTACCGTCTCGCTGTTGCGCGAGGAGTTGATCAAGACGACGCTGCCGAAGGCGAAGGAGCTTCGTCGCGTCATCGAGCCGATCATCACCCTCGGCAAGAAGCCGAGCCTGGCCAACCGTCGCCTCGCCTTCGACCGCCTGCGCGACCGCGACATGGTGGTCAAGGTCTTCGACGAACTCGGACCGCGTTACGCGACCCGTAATGGCGGCTACCTGCGGATTCTGAAGTGTGGTTTCCGCGACGGAGACAATGCGCCGATGGCGTATGTCGAGTTGCTCGACCGTCCGGAAGCCGCGACGGAGTCTGCTGACAAGTAGAAGGCACGCATCGCCGATCCGCAAAGCCAGGCCAGGCCTGGCTTTTTTGTGCCTGATCGAAAGGCGGGTGAGACCTTGCCGGCCCCGCAAAACCGGCAGTTTCTCGCTCGAATCAGCACCCCGGCGCAATGTTCTTCCTCCGCGTCCCGCCCGCCTTTGGCCAGTACGGAACGCGCAGGCAGATCCTCGGCGACTTGCCGGCCGACTTTTCCCCGGTGCGTGCGCGGCTGTTCACCCCTGCGCGGCGATCGGCATCTGGCGGCCGTTGCCGAAGGCGCGACCGCGCAGACGAATGATCGGCGGTGCCTGACGGCGCTTGAACTCGCTCCGGGCCACCATGCCGGTGACCCGGCGCAGCAGTTCCTGTTGGCCGGCGGCTTCGAGACCGGCGACGAAGGCCTGCGCGCGGCTGAATTCTTCCGGACGCAAGCGGCGTCCCTCGATGTGCAGCTTGAGGATCTCGTCGAGCACCGGATAGGGCGGCAGGGTGTCGCCGTCGCGTTGCCCCGGCGCGAGTTCGGCTGAGGGCTCCTTGTCGAGAATCGCCCGCGGAATGCGCTCGGCGGCGTGCCGCTGGTTGTAGTGCCGGGCCAGGGCGAAGACCTCGGTCTTGTACAGATCGCCGATCAGGTTCAGGCCACCGTTCATGTCGCCATAGAGGGTGGTGTAGCCGACGCTGATTTCGCTTTTGTTGCCGGTCGACAGCACGAGATGGCCAAAGTGGTTGGAGAACTCCATCAGGATCGCGCCGCGGATGCGCGCCTGGACGTTTTCCTGCGTCAGCGCGGAAGGTTCGACGCCTAGCGCGGCGCTGAAGCCGCTGCGGTAGGCGTCGAACAGCGTGCCGATGTCGTGGCGGAAAAGTTGCACCCCGAGATTGGCGCAGAGGGTCGCCGAATCGTCGACGCTACCGGTACTTGAATACCGGGAGGGCATGGTCAGCGCGCGCACGCGTTCGGCACCGAGGGCGTCGGTGGCGAGAGCCAGGGTCAGTGCCGAGTCGATGCCGCCGGACGCGCCGATGACGACCCCGTGAAAGCCGGTCTTGTCGACGTAGTCGCGGAGCCCGAGAACGATCTGCCGATAGTAGAAGTCCATATCGCTCTGTTCGGTGGACACGCGGGTGGTGCAGCGCTTGCCTTCGGCCAGGAAGACGCCGTCGCGCGCTTCGCCCCGGCCGCCGGTGAAGCCGACGGTTTCGACGGCTTCGGCGAACAACGGCAGGCGGTGTACGACTCCCAGCCGCGGGTCGACGAGCAGGGAGCCGCCGTCGAAGACGATCTCGTCGTTGCCGCCGACCTGGTTCACGTAGACCATCGGGACGCCATGCCTGGTGGCGGCGGCGGTGAGAATGCGCTGGCGCTCGGCGGTCTTGCCGACGTTCGACGGACTGGCGTTGATGCTGACGACGAGATCGACACCGGCGGCGGCGACGTCGCGCAGGGGGTTGGCCGGGTAGTCGCGGTTCTCGTCGTTCCAGGCATCCTCGCAGATCAGAAAGCCGACGCGGTAACCGGCCAGTTCGAGTACTGCGGCGTGCGCTTCGCCGGGCTCGAAGTGACGCCGCTCGTCGAAGATGTTGTAGGTGGGCAGCAGTTGTTTGTGATAGCGCAGCCTGACCCGCCCGTCCTGCACCAGCAGCAGACTGTTGTGCAGCGGCTTGCCGACGCCGGCATTGACGCTGACCGCGCCGATGACCAGCGCCGCGCGTGTGCTCTTCGACAGCGCGCACACGGCGGCCAGTGCCGCGTCCTGACGGGCGAGGAAATCCGGTTCCTCGACCCGATCCTGCGGGGAGTAGCCGCTCAGGCAAAGCTCGGAAAAGACGATCAGGTCGGCTGCCGCAGCGCTCTGCACGGCGTCGGTGATTCGGCCGAGATTGCGCGCGAAGTCGCAGATCCGGTAGTTGAGTTGGGCGAGGGTGATGCGCAGCGGTTTTTTGGCCATGCGATTCTCCTTCAGGCTTGCGGTGCGGACGGCAAGCCGAAGACCTGCCGCAGGTACGCGAGAAACGTCGCGTCGTCGCAAAGCGTCTTGCCCGGTGCGTCCGAGATCTTGGCCACCGGGTTGCCGTTGCAGATCACGAGCTTCATGACGATGTTCAGGGCCTCGACGCCGAGGTCGTTGGTCAGGTGCGTGCCGATCCCGAAGCCGGTGCGCGTGCGCCCGGCAAACTGGCGGTAGAGCGCGAAACTGCGGGGAAAGTCGAGCGCGTCCGAGAAGGTCAGCATCCTGGTCCGCGGATCGATGCGCAGCGACTCGTAATGCGCCAACGCTTTCTCGCCCCACACGACGGGGTCGCCGGAGTCGTGGCGCAGGCCGTCGAAGAGCTTGGCGAAGTACAGGTCGAAGTCGGCCAGAAAGGCATCCATGTTCACCACGTCGGTGAGCGCGATGCCGAGGTCGCCGCGGTATTCCATCACCCAGTTTTCCAGGGCCAGGCGCTGGAAGTCGCGCAAGCGGCAACCGAAGGCCTGATGGGCCTGCAGGTATTCGTGCGCCATCGTGCCGATCGGGACCAGCGCGTGCCGCCGCGCCATATCGACGTTGCTCGTTCCCTTGAAAAACTCGGGAACCGCGTCGGCGAGCGTGCTCACCACTTCCTCGTGCCATTCCCGACTCGCCCGCCGGCGCGTACCGAAATCGAAGAACACGTAGGGGTGGCTCAGCGCCGGTTCCTTGCCGAAGTCCTTGAGCTGCGTGATCTTGTCGCGCAGACGACGGCGCCCTTCGCCAAGACAGCGTTCGCGGTCGTGGCGCGAGAAATTGACTTCCGAGACGATGGCGAGCACGAAAATCTCGAACAGCATGACGTGCACCAGGGGGCCGCGGGCGACGATCACCAGTTCCCCGGAGGCGTCCGGCGATGGCGCGACGCGGATGAAGCGCGGGCGGAACTGGAAAAGTTCGAGGTAGTCGACAAAATCCTCCTTGATGAAGCGCAGGGTACGCAGGTAGGCGAGTTCCTCGGGAAGAAAGCGCAGCGTGCACAGATGCGCGATCTGCGCCTCGATCTCGCTCTGCAGCGCGGACAGCGCCTGCTGGCCGCGGTTGCGGCACTTGAAGTGGTACTCGCCGGTGGCCCCCGGAAAGCGATGCAGGAAGACCTGCAGCATGGTGAACTTGTAGAGGTCGGTGTCGAGCAGACTGGTGATGATCGGCGGCAGATTCATGGCGTTCTCCTGAAGAGGATGCGCATCCAAGGTTAGTGGGTCGATGAACGGAACGCCACACCGAGGCGCAAACGGAAGACTTCACGGTCGGCGAGGTAGTAGACGCCATCGGCCAGCGCGAACAGCCGCAGGTCGCGCGTTGCCGCGCGGTCGGCAATGCGCTGCTCGCTGTCGCCGGCGGTGTTCCAGACGGTCACTTCGCCATCGTCGAACAAGGCGACGGCGACGCCGCGCGCGGTGACCGCGACGTTCAGTTCGCTTTCGTAGACCACCGTCGCATCGATGAGCTCGTAGCCGGCCTTGCCGAGACGCAGGCGCAGACGATACAGCAGGCCATCGTCGCGACTCAGGCCGTGCATCACGACGGCGTGGCGATCGCGCGCGTAAGCGTTGATCAGGCGGTAGTCGCGCAACACCTCGGCGCGATCGATGAGCAGCGCCGACGGGCCTTCGGGAAGCAGGATGAACGGCGTCCCGAGGCAATCCCAAACGGCGAGACCGTCGAAAAAGCGGGTCGCCCGTGCGTGCACCGGCCAGGACTGACCGATGGCCAACAGCAGGCGCTCGCCAAGGTGCTCGATCCGGATTTCGGCCAGACCGCTGGCGCCGGCGTCGCTGACGGCGAAGACGCGCCGGCCGAGGCGCAGCAGCCGGTCGGCGCGCAACGGCAGCGCGGCGATCTGCGGTCTCGCCGGCGGTCGGTCGCCCGGGCCGGGGATGAACTGTGCGCTGATCGTGCCGGCGGCGATCTCGAGCAGAATCGCCCCGCGCTGGTGAGCGAGCAGGCAGCAACGCCCGCCGATGATGCCCTGCAGGGTGGCGGGCGCGAGACCGTCGAGCGCTTGTCGATGCCGCAGGTCGTAAGCCTGCAGACGCCCCCCCGACTCGATGACCGCCAGGCCGTCGGCGTCGATCCAGCGCACCGTGCCCGGCAGGGTGAGTACGTGCTCGTGCTGCAGCCGGCCCGTCGCGCCGAGCGTTGCCCGGTATTTTCGGGGCGCCGAAGCGGCGATGCGCGGCTGCAGGGCGCTCGGCGGCGAGCCGCGCAGACCGCGCTGGAAGGTGT
This sequence comes from Candidatus Accumulibacter propinquus, assembly GCA_016714935.1. Classification (GTDB taxonomy): domain Bacteria; phylum Pseudomonadota; class Gammaproteobacteria; order Burkholderiales; family Rhodocyclaceae; genus Accumulibacter; species Accumulibacter propinquus. The sequence continues at coordinate 159,802 of JADKBU010000001.1, forward strand.
CCGCGTACCAGTCGCGCAGGGCCGCGGGAATGGCGGCAAAGTGGCGTACCGCGGCATTGAGGCGGGTGCGGGGGTCGAAGACCGAAACGTTGGCGCGCATCCGGGCCTCCAGATCGCCGCGCCGGAAGTCGGGGTGGCTGCCCTTGTAGGGGTGAATCCCCATAAACACCTGGAAGGTGACGATTCCCCAGGCGAACCAGTCGGCGGCGGGTGAGGGTTGCGCGCCGTGGTAGTCGCGGATCGTGGCCATCATCGCCGTGGCCGGAAAGCGCCCGATCTGCCAGCTATCGACGTCGATCACCCGCGGCTCGACGCCGTTGGCCAGCCAGTTGGTCTCGTTGCCGTCGACCATCAGCGCCGGCAGGGCGTGCGCCGCGGTTACCGCCGCACGCATGTTCTCGACGAGTTGGGCGGCCTGATCGTCGCCGAAGCCGTTGGCGTTGCGCCAGGCGTTGGTGCACAGCTCGATCAGCGGCACACCCGGCGCCGCCGGCATGTAGTGGCCGACCAGCGCCTGCTGCTGATCGCGGAGAACGTCGATCGGCGCGACGATGCTGGGGTGGCGCAGTTGCGCCAGCAGGCCGATCTTTTCTTCCATGCCGCGCGCGCGTGCCGCCACGGGATCGAGGTAGAGCTTATAAACCATCCCCGCGCGCTGAAAGACCGCGCCTTCGCCGCCCGTCGCCAGGTGATCCTGGGCACGCAGCATCACTTCACCTTTGCCGGGCATGACCACCCGGATGCCTTTGCCGATGTCCATTTCATTTGCTCCCGAACCAGACGCCGGCGATCGCCAGATCGTCTCCCAACAGATGGCCGCCGCGCCGGAGTGCGGCCAGCGCGCGCAGGCAGCGGCGTTTGACGAAGTGGCCGCGATGGTTCTTGAACGCCAGCAGTTCGGCGGCCGCTTCGGCGGCCGACAGGCAGCCGATCCGCGCCAGCCCGTCGGTGATCACCGCCATCGCCTCGATCTGTTCATCCGCCGGCTGGAAGCGAATCACCGCACCCCTCTCCAGGGCCTCGAAAGAGCGTGTTTCACTGCTGCTCGCGAGGGTGGTGACGCCGCCGTCGCCAGTGACGAATTCGGTCCGCCGCTGGACCACTGCCGTGGAAGGATCGGACAACTGCGCAAGGAAGCGCTCCCGGACCTCGGGGCGGCTGCTGTAGCCGGGGTAATACGGCGCATTGCCGGGCCATTCGATTTCGATCAGCAGGTGCCGGCCATCGGTGTAGCGCAAGGCGATGGCACCGTCGCCAAACAGATAGATGGCCGCTTCCCGTGAAGTGGCGGCAAAGCCGACCAGTGAGGCCAGGTAATCGTCCTCCCTGGGCGAGACGCGCGACGCGCCGAAGGCCGCCAGAAAGTCCTCGGCAAAGGGCGCGTCGAACCATCCGCCTGGCCGGTGACGATGCGGCAGCAGCGCCCGCTCGAAGGCGAAGACAGCGGCCTGGGCGCCGACTTCGGTGTTCGCCGAGGCGCCCGAGCAACCGTCGGCAACCGCGCCGACGGCCAGGTCCGCCGTCACCAGACCGGAGCGCGCGTAATCTTGGCAAGCACCGCCGCTGTTGGCGTGCGGCGTGCCGATGGCAAAAAAGTGATCGACGACCATGTGCTTCTCCTGCTGGGGCGGCGGCTGATTCCCCGCCGCCCGGTCGATGAACGTGACACAGGCCACTCAGAAGGTGAGCGCCTGGCTGGGTCCGCCGCTGCCCAGGCTCTGCGATTGCGAGGCGATGCTGCGCGCGACGAAGTCGGCTAGACGGGCAAGGTTCTGCGCTGTGGCATCGGCGACATCGACGTACTGCGCGAGGCCGGCAGCCTGGCGAAAGCGGTCCAGCGCCCGTCGGCAACTTCGGGCATTGACGCCGACCAGAATGACGTTCAGGGATTCGAGCCATTCGTTGCCGACGCCGCGGCCGATCTCGCGGGCTACCGTCGCCGGGGTTTGCGCCGAAGCGTTGTCCTCGCCGTCGGTGACGACGACGACCAGACCGTTGGCCGCAAAGTCGTTGTCGGCCAGGGTGTGCGCGTACGCATTGGTGGCCGCGACGGCGGCGAAGGTGGCGTCGTACAGGGCGGTCGTGCCGCTGCAACGTGGCGCGGTGTAACCGGCTGGATCGACGGTGTTGAGTTCGACGAAGCCGTGCACCTCGTCGATGCGCTCGTTGAACTCGACGCTGCGCAGCATCAGGTAGTTGGCGCGCGGGCTCTTGCGGCAGGCCGCGACGACCGCGCGCTTGACGGCGAGCAGTTCTGCCTCGCTGCCGGTGACGCTGCCGGTCTTGTCGACGACCAGCGTGACCAGCGTGTACTCGGTGGCGCCGAGCTTTTCCGGGCGCATCCCGGAAAAGGTGAAGTTGGCGACCTGTGCGGTCTGCATCTGGCTGGTGAACAGTTTCATGGCGTTCTCCTGGTGGGATGAAGGGATGGGGGTGTGCGAGACTGGCGCCGCCGCTCAGGCGAGGAAATCGAGGGAGGTGGCCGTTTGCATGCCGCGTGTGCGCATGTCGGCGACGAAGTCGTTGCCGAGTGTTTCGAAGCCGGGCACCGGGCTGGAGCAATCGGTCAGCAGCAGCAGCTTGCGCACGTTGTCCTCGCCAAAGTTGTCGGCGATGTCGCGCACCGTGTTGGCTACGCAGTGCGAAAGGGCTTCGCCGGCGATGACGATCAGGTCGGCCTCGCGCAGCGTTTCGATCAGACGACCGTTGAGCATCGTCGATGGATCGCTGGCGTCGGGAACTTCGGCCTGGACCGCGGAATAGTGCTCGGTCATCGGATTCGAACCCTTGGTCACGAAGTCCACCAGGTCGAGCCTGGCTCTTGCCCAGCGGTCGAGGGCGGCCTTCACCGCCGCATGGACGTTGTGGCCCCAGGAGCCGATCAGGCAGTGTTCGGGCCAGACGACCAGCAGATAGCGGCCGCTGTCTTCCAGCGCCTCGACGTAGCGCAGGCTGTGCGCCTGTGCCAGCGGGTTGCGGGCGCGCCAGACCCCGCCCCGAACGTCGCTGGCACTGATGACGGTGAACGGTGCCGGGGCATTGCCCTGTTCGTCGCTCCACCAGGTCGGGTGCGCGATATCGACCGGGTTGTGCGAGTCGAGCGTGACGTGGATGTCGTAGAGCTTGCGGCCGACCCGGTCGATGAACGCCGCCAGACGCTTCATGTCGGCGTCGGCGCTGGCGACCGGCAACGCCGGCCGGACCAGCGGCCGCGCGTTTGCCTGGTTCGCAGACTGGGGGTCGACGGGCAATTCCGCCTCCGGTATGTCGCAGAAGTCGTTCTGCGGATCGATGGCCAGCAAGTGAATTCTTTGCGTGTTGCGCATGGTGATTTCCTCCTCGGACAACCGGGGCCGCCTGCCCCGTTCGGGTGCCACCAGACTTAGTGACGAATTAACTATAAGTTAGTTCGTGGCAAAGTGCAACTAATATTTTACGATTCGGGAATGGGCTCCGGGATCCCCTTGAGGTACGGGGAACCCGGGCAGCGAGACACACCCGCGCCGGCGTCCCTTGAGGAAACCCGGACTTAGAGGTAAGGTGACACCAAGAGGCTTTGCGTGGAGTGGGGCATGGATCAGAAAATCATCGTCACCGTCGACGTCGTGCTGTTGACGCTTGTCGGCGAGCGCCTGGAAGTGTTGCTGTCACGGCGGGAGCGCGAGCCCTTTGCCGAACAGTGGGCCTTGCCCGGCGGCTATGTGCACGCCGTCGAGGATGCCGATAGCCTGGCTGCGGCTCGCCGGGTCCTTCGGGAAAAGGCCAGCCTGACCTCGCCGTACCTCGAGCAGTTGTATACCTTCTCGGGTGCCACCCGAGACCCGCGCGGCTGGTCGGCGAGCATCGCCTACTACGCCCTGGTCAGCGCGGACACGCTTCGACCGGCTAGTCCGGCGCCGTTCGAGCTGTGGCCGGTCGACGAGCTGCCGCGGCTGTGTTTCGACCACGCACGTATCGTCGACGGCGCGCTCGAACGTCTGCGCGGCAAGTCGGCCTACTCATCGCTGCCGTGTTATCTGTTGCCGCCCGCGTTCACCCTGACCGAGTTGCAGCAGACCTACGAACACGTGCTGGGGCAAAAGCTCGACAAGAGCGCTTTCCGCCGCAAGCTCGCCGACTTCGATTTTCTCGAAGTGGTCAAGGACGCGCAGCGTACCGGCAGCCACCGTCCGGCCCAGCTCTACCGAATTCGCGAAGAGAAGAACCTGATGCTCTTCGACCGGACGATCTAGGTTTCCAGCGCAACGCTCCCAACAGGAGCTATTGAATGGCGCCGGCCTGTTCGTCGGCCAGGGCATTGCCGGAGTCTTCCAGTTGCTGCAGCGCCCACATTTGCGCGTAGCTGCCGCCGGCATCGAGTAGCTGCGGGTGGGAGCCGCGCTCGATGATGCGGCCGGCGTTCATGACCAGAATCTCGTCGGCATTCATGATCGTTGACAGACGGTGCGCGATGATCAGCGTCGTGCGGCCGCGCGCCGCGCTGTCGAGGCTGGCCTGGATGGCCTTTTCGGTCTTCGAGTCGAGGGCCGAGGTCGCTTCGTCAAAGATCAGGAATGGCGGGTTCTTCAGCAGGGCGCGGGCGATGGCGACGCGTTGTTTCTCGCCCCCCGAGAGCTTGAGGCCGCGTTCGCCGACGCGGGTTTCGTAGCCGTCGGGAAGCCGCTCGATGAATCCGGCCAGTTGGGCACTTTCGGCGGCGGCCAGCACCTGCTCGCGGCTGGCTTCCGGCTGGCCGTAGAGGATGTTGTAGTAGATCGTGTCATTGAACAGCACCGTATCCTGGGGAACGATGCCGATCGCCGCGCGCAGGCTGCTTTGCGTCAGTTGGCGCAGATCCTTGCCGTTGATCAGGATCTGCCCCCGATTGATGTCGTAGAAGCGATAGAGCAGGCGCGCCAGGGTCGATTTTCCCGATCCCGACTCGCCGACGACGGCGAGCGTACGCCCGGTGGGAAGTTCGAAATCGACGCCGTGCAGGATCTGCCGGTTCGGCTCATAGCTGAAGTCCACGGCGGCAAAGCGGATGTGCACCGCGCCAGGCGCCAGCGGCGCGGCGTCCACCGCGTCGGCGATTTCCCGATTGACCGCCAGCAGGTCGAACATGCGTTCGATATCCGCCAGGGACTGGCGAATCTCGCGATAGACGACGCCGAGGAAGTTGAGCGGCATGTACAACTGAATCAGGAAGGCATTGACCAGTACCAGATCGCCGATGGTCATGGTGCCGGCGACGACGCCATCCGCGGCTCGCCACATCATCACCGTGACGCCCAGCGCAATGATGATCTGCTGGCCGAGATTGAGCCACGAGAGCGAGACCTGGCTGCGGGTGGCCGCGTCCTCCCAGTGCTGCATCTGCTGGTCGTAGCGCCTGGCTTCGAATTCCTCGTTGTTGAAATACTTGACTGTTTCGTAGTTCAGCAGGCTGTCGATGGCGCGGGTATTGGCGGCGGAATCGGTGTCATTGACCTTGCGCCGGATGGCGATTCGCCAGTTGCTGACCTTGATCGTAAACACCACATAAGCACTCAGCGACGCCAGGGTGATGAGCACGAAGGAACTATCGTAGCGGGCAAAGAGGATGCCCAGCACCAGGCTGATCTCGACCAGGGTCGGCAGGATCGAATACAGGGTGTAGCTGATCAGGCTTGAGATCGAGCGGCTGCCGCGTTCGATGTCGCGAGAGACGCCGCCGGTCTGGCGTTGCAGGTGAAAGCGGAGCGAGAGCGCGTGCAGGTGGCGAAATACCTCGAGCGCAATGCGCCGTACCGCGCGCTGGGTGACGCGGGCGAAGAGGATTTCGCGCAGTTCGGTAAACAAGGCCGTCGAAAAGCGCAGCGCCCCGTAGAGCAAAAGCAGCAAGGCGGGCAGGGCGAGCGTCTGCGGCGTGCCGCTCAGGCCGTCGATCATTTCCTTGAACACCAGCGGCACGGCCACGTTGGCCAGTTTGGCGCTGAACAGACAGCTCAGGGCCAGGAATACTCGCCACTTGTATTGCCACAGGTACGGCAGCAGCTTGTGCAGGGTAGGCCAGAGAGGGCTGTCGGCCGTCGTCGGTCGATCGGCAGCAGGGGAAGAGGAGGTGGCGCGACGCATGGGGCTGGCTTGTCGATGGGGTTGCTGAGCCCCGGAGTATGCCTTGTTGGCGAGTCGAGGCTCAATAGCGATGCCGAAAGACGCAAAAAAGCCTTGCATTACAGGGGTTCTGGCCGTACCATTAAAACGAACGTTTGAACGAACCGCGGAGGCGATCTGTTGCCGTACGCCGCGGCTTTCCCTGGGCCCGTGATCTCATGACCGATCAGAAAACCACTCTCGATACCCGCGAACGCATTCTCGACGTCGCCGAACGCCTGTTCATGGAAAACGGTTACGAGGGGACTTCGATGCGGGTGATCACCGGCGCCGCGGAAGTCAACCTGGCGGCGGTCAATTACCATTTCGGGTCGAAGGAAGCGTTGCTGCGCGAGGTGTTCCGGCGGCGCCTGGCCTGGCTCAATCACCAGCGCCTGGAGGCCCTCGACCGACTCGAGGAACACGCCGCCGGCGCGCCGCTGAAGCCGTCGCAGATTCTCGAAGCCTTTTTTGGAACCCTGTTGCGCATGGGCGAAGACCCGGCGCTGGGCGGCATGACCTTCCTGCGCCTGCTCGGCCGCACCCTGACCGAGCCGGCCGAGTTCATCCGCACGTTCTTCGCCGGTGAGTATGCGCAAGTCATCGATCGCTACAAGCTCGCGCTGTTCCGGGCCTTGCCGGATGTTCCGAAAGCGGAGATCGTCTGGCGCCTGCATTTCATGCTCGGCGCCATGTCCTACGCGATTGCCGGGACCGATGTGCTGCAGGTGGTCACCGGCTGTGAGGTCGGCGATCTGGCCGGCGAAGGGGCAGACGCCGATCCAAGCGACACGCTGCTGGCCCGACGCCTCGCGCAGCGGCTGATGCCTTTCCTGCTCGGCGGCTTGCGGGCACCGTTGCCGCAGTTCCATGAATTGCCCGTAACCACAACCGACACAAGAGCAAGAGCCGTTCCCCAAGACGGCCTCAGACCTTAGAACTGAGCCCTGAAACCGAAGACCCATGATAGGAGAAGCAGCAATGATCACAACGATCATCTCGACACTCATCGGCATCACGCTGTTGAGCCTGGCCGTGCTGTTCGGCGTTCGTCCCTTGCGACGGGCGCTGGTCAGCCGGCCGATTTTTCGTACCTACAAGCGGATCCTGCCGCAGATGTCGGAAACCGAGCGGGTGGCCCTCGAGGCCGGCACGGTGTGGTGGGACGGCGAACTGTTCCGCGGCAACCCCGACTGGAGCAAGCTGCTCGCCTATCCGGTGCCGAAGCTGACCGCCGAGGAACAGTCCTTCATGGACAACGAGGTCGAGCAGGCCTGTGCGCTGGTCGATGACTGGCAGGTGACCACCGAGTTGCACGATCTGTCGCCGCAGGCCTGGCAGTACATCAAGGAGCACGGCTTCCTGGGAATGATCATCCCGAAGAAATACGGCGGTCTCGAGTTCTCGGCCTACGCGCACTCGCAGATCGTCACCAAGTTGTCTACGCGTTGCTCGGCGTTGTCGGTGTCGGTGATGGTGCCCAATTCGCTGGGTCCGGCCGAACTGCTGTTGCACTATGGCACCGACGCGCAGAAGAACCACTACCTGCCGCGTCTGGCGAAGGGTATCGAGATTCCGGCTTTTGCGCTGACCAGTCCGTGGGCCGGTTCCGACGCCGGTTCGATTCCCGACGTCGGCATCGTCTGCAAGGGCATGTGGCAGGGCAAGGAAGTGCTGGGCATGCGCGTGACCTGGGACAAGCGTTACATCACGCTGGGCCCGGTGTGCACCATCCTCGGCCTGGCTTTCCATCTGTATGACCCGGATGGGCTGCTCGGCGGCAGGAAGCATGTCGGGATCACCTGCGCGCTGGTACCGCGCGACACCCCCGGTGCGGAAATCGGCCGTCGGCACTTCCCGCTCAACGCGATGTTCATGAATGGCCCGACGCGCGGCAAGGACGTGTTCATGCCCCTCGATTACGTGATCGGTGGGCCGGCGATGGTTGGCCAGGGTTGGCGGATGCTGATGGAGTGTCTGGCGGCTGGCCGCTCGATCTCGCTGCCGTCGTCGAATACCGGCATGGCCCAACTGACCGCGCGCACTGTCGGCGCCTACGCACGCGTCCGTAGCCAGTTCAAGATGGCGATCGGACGCTTCGAAGGCGTTGAAGAGCCGCTGACCCGTATCGGAGCCTACACCTACATGATGGACGCCGTGCGCAAGATGACCGCCGGCGCCATCGACCTCGGCGAGAAGCCGTCGGTGGTCTCGGCGATAGCCAAGTACCATGTCACCGAGCGCGCCCGTCAGGTGGTCAATGACGGCATGGATATCGTCGGTGGCAAGGGGATCTGCCTCGGCCCCTCCAACTTCATTGGCCGGGCCTATCAGCAGTTGCCGATCGGGATCACCGTCGAAGGCGCGAACATCCTCACGCGCAGCATGATCCTGTTTGGTCAGGGCGCCATCCGTTGCCATCCGTATGTGCTGAAGGAGATGAAAGCGGCCTTCAACCCGGATCCTCGGCAGGGGTTGCAGGATTTCGACAAGGCCCTGTTCGGCCACCTGCTGTTCACCATCCGTCATGCCTTCGGCGCTCTGGGGAAAGGCCTGACCGGCTCGCATTTCGTGAACGTGCCGGCCAACGTGGCCCCGGAAACGCGGCGCTACTACCAGCAACTGACGCGCTTCGCGTCGGCCTTCGCCTTTCTCTCCGACATCTCGATGCTCGTTCTGGGCGGTGAGCTGAAGCGTCGCGAGAAGCTCTCGGCGCGCCTCGGCGACATCCTGTCGATGCTCTACCTGTGCTCGGCCACGCTCAAGCGCTACGAGTCGGAGGGGCGTCAGCAGGCCGATGCGCCGCTGCTGCACTGGGCGATCTGGGATGCCATGTACAAGGCGCAAATGGCTTTCGACGGGGTGATTGCCAACTTCCCGGTGCGCTGGATCGGGCGCATGCTTTACCGTCTCGTTTTTCCGCTCGGCCACCCTTACGACGTGCCCTCGGACCGGATCGGCCATCAGGTCGCCAAGCTGCTGATCGAACCGTCGGCTTCGCGCGATCGGCTGACCGCCGAAGCCTACGTGCCGAAAGTCGAGAGCGAAGCGGTCGGCGCGCTCGAACTGGCGCTGGCGGCGACCATCGCGGCAGAGCCGATCGAGGCCAAGATTCGTGCCGCCGAAAAGAGCGGCGTGCTGGCCGACAATCCCGAGGCCAACGTCCGCGACCTGGCGCATGCGGCGTTTGCCGCCGGCATCGTCACCCCGGCCGAGTACACCGTGCTCAAACGGCGCAATGAGCTGCGCGACAAGGTCATTCACGTCGACGATTTTCCGCATGATCTGGGGCGCAACCAGCAGCAACCGCTGGTGCACAAGGCCGCAGCCTAGGGCCTCACCCGGCGGGAGGCACGGCAGCTTGTCACGCCGTGCCCCCGGCGTGTCGGCGAGCAGGCGTCGCCGGCGCGACCCTCACACGAAGGAGAGCAAGTGGGATTCCAGCCCGTATACGTCGTGGACGGCGCGAGAACGCCGTTCCTCAAGGGGCGCAATGCGCCAGGGCCTTTCTCAGCGAGTGATCTGGCGGTACAGGCCGGACGCGCCCTGCTGATTCGCCAGCCGTTCGCCGCGAGCGATCTCGATGAGGTCATTCTCGGTTGTGCCAGTCCCTCTCCCGACGAGATCAATATCGGGCGGGTGGTCGCCTTGCGCCTGGGTTGCGGCCACCAGGTGCCCGCCTGGACGGTGATGCGCAACTGCGCCAGCGGCATGCAGGCCATCGACTCGGCGATGGCCAACATCCACAACGGGCGTGCGCAACTGGTCCTGGCGGGCGGCGTCGATGCCCTGTCACATGCGCCGCTGCTCTATTCCGAGGTGATGGTGCGCTGGTTTGCCCGGATGATGCAGGCGAAAACCATCGGCCAGAAGATTGCCACTTTCGCCAGGCTGCGTCCATCGCCACTGCTGTCGCCAGTGATCGGCCTGCTCAAGGGGCTGACCGATCCGGTGATTGGTCTGCTGATGGGGCAGACCGCGGAAAACCTCGCCTGGCGCTTCGGCATCTCGCGGCAGCAGATGGATCGGTACAGCGTGCGCAGCCACCAGCGCGCCGTCGCGGCGCGCGCTGCCGGGCACCTCGACGAGATCGTGCCGCTGGTCGATGGCACCGGCCAGGTCCATGACCGCGACGACGGCGTGCGCAGCGATTCGAGCATGGACGGCCTGGCCCGGCTGAAGCCCTTCTTCGACCGCAAGTATGGTCGCGTGACCCCGGGCAACAGTTCGCAGATCACCGACGGCGCGGCGTGGCTGCTGCTGGCCTCCGAGGCGGCGGTCGAAAAATGGCATTTGCAGCCGCTCGGCAGGATCACCGACAGCCAGTGGGCCGGCCTCGATCCGGCGGCGATGGGCCTCGGCCCGGTGCATGCGGCGACGCCGATCCTGCAGCGTCAGCAGTTCGCGCTCAATGACATCGATTTGTGGGAAATCAACGAAGCTTTCGCCGCGCAGGTTCTGGCCTGCGTTGCGGCCTGGGAATCCGACGCCTACTGCCGCGACGCCCTCGGCTTGCCAGGCGCACTCGGCTCGCTCGCGCCGGATCGGCTCAACGTGGACGGTGGCGCGATTGCCCTCGGGCACCCGGTCGGGGCTTCGGGCGCGCGCATTGTCCTGCATCTGCTGCATGCCTTGCGCGCGGCCAGCGCCAGGCGGGGCATCGCGGCGATCTGCATCGGCGGTGGTCAGGGTGGCGCCATGCTCGTGGAAACGATCGCCTGACGCAGTGGCCACACGGAGGACAAAGGATGGATAGCAAGGGCAATGCGTATACAACATGCCAGCACTGGCGGCTCGACGTCGATGCCGAAGGGTTGACGTGGGTGACGCTGGACAAACGCAATGAATCGACCAATTCGCTTTCCAGCGCGGTGATGGACGAACTCGCAGTGCTGCTCGACGGCTTCGACCGCCACCCGCCGCAAGGCGTGATTTTTCGCTCCGGGAAGGCCGCTGGTTTCATTGCCGGCGCAGACATCCAGGAGTTCACCCAGCTCGACACGCCCGCGAAAGGCATCGAGCTGGTGACGCGCGGCTGGCAGCTCTTCGCGCGTCTGGCCAGTGTCCCGTATCCGACGCTGGCGCTGGTGCGCGGCCATTGCCTTGGCGGCGGACTCGAACTGGCATTGGCCTGTCGTTATCTGCTGGCGGTCGATGAGCCGGCGACGCGGATGGGTTTGCCCGAGGTCATGCTGGGCATCGTTCCCGGCTGGGGCGGCATGCTGCGGCTGCCAGAGCGGATCGGCCCGCAGGCGGCGCTGGACATGATGCTCACCGGCAAGACGGTCGATGCCAGGAAGGCTCGGCGCCTCGGCCTCGCCGACGAGTGCGTGCCGCCACGGGTCATGGACCAGGCGGCAGCCATGCTGGTGCTCTCCAATCAGCCGCGCCGCCGGCCACCGCTGCTGCAGCGGCTGCTCAACGGCCCGTTCAAGGCCCTGGTGGCGCGTACGGCGAGAAAGCAGGTGGCCAGGCGCGCACGCGCCGAGCATTATCCGGCGCCGTACGCGATCATCGACATCTGGGCGCGCCACCACGGCAATGCGCTGGCGGCGCCGCAACTGATCGACAGCATCGTGCGCTCGCCAACGGCACGCAACCTCGTGCGCGTGTTCTTCATGCAGGAGCGCTTGAAGAGCCTCGGCAAGGGAGGCACGTTCCAGGCGAAACGGGTGCACGTCGTCGGCGCCGGAGTGATGGGCGGCGATATCGCCGCCTGGTGCGCCCAGCGTGGGCTGACCGTCACCTTGCAGGACCAGGGGATGGAGCGCATCGCGCCGGCGCTGCAACGCGCCTATGCGGCCTGGGGCAAGCGCATCCGGGACGCGCGTGAGTTGCGCAACGTCATGGACCGGCTGATTCCGGATCCCGACGGCCATGGCGCCCGGCAAGCCGACGTGGTGATCGAGGCGATCTTCGAGAACCTTGAAGCCAAGCACGCGCTCCTCCAGGACCTGGAGGCGAAGATCAGGAGCGACGCCGTGCTGGCCACCAACACCTCCAGCCTGCGGATCGAAGATCTGCGCAGCCCGCTCGCCCGTCCGGAGCGCCTGATCGGGATTCACTTCTTCAACCCGGTGGCGCGGATGCCACTGGTCGAAGTGGTTGCCGCCGAGGGCAGCGACCCCGAAGTCGTGCAACGCGGCATCGCCTTTGTCAGGCAGATCGATCGCCTGCCGCTGCCGGTCAGGAGTGCCCCCGGCTTTCTGGTGAACGCCGTTCTCGGCCCGTATATGCTCGAAGCGATGCGTGCCGTCGATGAAGGGCTGACGCCGGCGACAGTGGACGAAGCGATGCTCGCTTTCGGCATGCCGATGGGGCCCATCGAACTGATCGACATGGTCGGCCTGGATGTGGCGGTGGCCGCCGGCAAGAGCCTGGCCGGTGCCGGTGCCGGTGCGGAGCCGCCGCGCTGCCTGCTTGAGCACTTCAACGCCGGCTACCTTGGCAAGAAGTCGGGCCGGGGTTTCTATGAGTATCGTGCCGGCCGGCCGGTCAAAGGCCCGGTCGGGACGGTTCCCGCCGGTCTCGCCGAGCGACTCGTCAGGCCGCTGCTCGAGCGTAGCCGGCAACTGGTGAACGAGGGGGTGGTGGCCGACGCCGATCTGGCCGATGCCGGGGTGATCTTCGGCACCGGTTTTGCGCCGTTCACCGGCGGACCGCTGAACTATCTGAGGAGCCAGCATGCCTGACAGCATCACCCGCTTGCCGGACAGACAACCGATCCTGCGCGTGATGCCGATGCCCGCCGACGTCAATCCGCAGGGCGACGTCTTCGGGGGCTGGATCATGGCCCAGGTCGACGTGGCCGGCGCGATTCCGGCGATGCAGCGTGCGCGTGGTCGCGTGACCACGGTGGCGGTGAATTCCTTCCTCTTCAAGCAGCCGGTGTCGGTCGGCGACGTCGTGAGTTTCTTTGCCGAGGTTGTCGATACCGGGCGGACGTCGATCAAGGTCAGAGTCGAGGTCTACGCCGAACGCCACCCGGCCCAGCCGATCACCGTGAAGGTCACCGAAGCCGTACTCACTTATGTTGCAATTAACCAACATGGAGCAAAACGAGAGCTGCCAAACGACCAATAACTGAAGATTTTTATGGACAGTGGTCGTAGGATGGACCGGCGAATCGCATTTGACACGTGGCGAAAAAGCTACGATGAGATCACATCCATGGGGGAGTTGAACATGCCAACACAAATTTCGATGAAGATCATTCCGGCCGTGCTGCTGGCGGCGTTGTCGGGGACGGCGGCGGCTTCGGGTTTTCAGCTGCTGGAGCAGGGCAGCGGTCTGGGCAATGCCTATGCCGGTTCGGCCGCCAAATCGACCGATGCCAGTACTATCTATTACAACCCGGCCGGCATGACTCAACTGCAGGCGCGTGAGTTCTCCGGCGGTTTAACGGCGGTGCGGCCCAGCTTCAAGTTCAACGACAAGGGTTCGGAGGTTGGCGCTTTCGGGCGCGCGAGTGACGGCGGCGATGCGGGCGGCTGGGGCTTTCCTCCGAATGCCTACCTGTCCTGGGCGCTGAACAAGGATCTCTATCTCGGCCTGGGCATCAACGCACCGTTTGGGTTGGCGACCAAGTACGACGAGCCCTGGCGTGGAAGTGCGCAGTCGAACGAGTTCGACATCAAGACGATGAACATCAACCCTTCGATCGCCTTTCGGGTTAACGACCAGTTCTCGCTGGGTGCAGGGGTAAGCTGGCAGAAAATCGAGGCGGATTATTATCGCCTGGCGATCGTCGCCGGGCGTCTGCCGGGCGGAGCTCATCTCACGAGCATCGATGACGATGCCTGGGGCTGGAACATCGGCGCGTTGTTCACGCCCTCGCCAGCGACCAAGGTCGGTCTGTCGTATCGCTCGGCGATCCAGTATCACACCGACGGCAAGGGCAAGCTGAGAGCGATGGTACCCCGGGGCAATGCCGCCGCCTGGCTGACCAGCGTCGGCGGCCAGAGCGACGTCAAGGCCGACCTCAAAGTGCCGGATACCCCCATCCTGAGTGTCACGCAGCAACTGAGCGATCAGTGGGAGATGCTGGGCGATGTTTCCTGGACCGGCTGGAGTTCGATCAAGGACGTCGACATCACCGCACCTCGGACGCGACGGCACACCCGCGCAGACCCTGTGGCGGACTTTTCCAGGATACCTACCGCATCGCCCTGGGCCAACTATGCCTATACGGACGCGCTGAAGTTCATGTTCGGCCTGGCCTATGACCAGACGCCGGTCAAGAATTCACTACGCGTCTGACTTCCGTTGCCGGACAACGATCGCACCTGGGTCGACCTCGGAACGCAATGGAAACCGGCCAGGAGCAGACCCTCGAACTCGGTGCCGCGTACCTGTACATCCCGAAGACCAAGATCAACCACAACAGACCACCAGCACGGATCCGCCACGAATCGCGGCACGGTGATCGGCGACTACGATTCCAGCGTCTGGATCCTCGGCGCGCAGTACTCGCTGGCCTTCTGATCGCAGCGCCGTCCTGCAGAAAAAGCCCCGGATTCCGGGGCTTTTTTTCGCTGCCAGCCCGGCAAGGCCCTGCCTGGCCAGTGGCTGCCGATTGGCAGTTGACGCAAGGCTCAGAATGCGTATAATTCAAACGTTCGTTTTAGCGGCTTTGTGCAGAGTCGCTACGGGGTGTTCCCGACGAACGTAGACGACTCAGACAAGGAGGACAGCTTGAGCAACTTCATCGTACGCAAGGCCGCCGTACTCGGAGCGGGTGTGATGGGCGCGCAGATCGCCGCGCACCTCGCGAATGCCGAAGTGCCGGTGGTGCTTTTCGACCTGCCGGCCAGGGAGGGTGATCCCAACGGGATCGTCAACAAAGCCATCGACGCCCTCAGGAAGCTTGAGCCGTCGCCACTGGCCACCAGGGATCGCGTCAGCTACATCGACGCCGCCAACTATTCGCAACACCTCGATCAACTCAAGGATTGCGACCTGATCATCGAAGCGATTGCCGAAAAGATGGCGTGGAAGGACGATCTCTATCGTCAAATTTCCCCCTTTGTCGCGCCGCACGCGATCATCGCTTCGAACACCTCAGGCCTGTCGATCAACCGCCTCGCGGAGGCGCTGCCGGCAGCGCTGCGCTCGCGATTCTGCGGTATCCACTTCTTCAATCCGCCGCGCTACATGCACCTGGTCGAGCTGATCGCGACCAGGAGCACCGATCCGGCGTTGCTCGACAACCTCGAGTCCTGGCTGGTCTCGCGCCTCGGCAAGGGCATCGTCCGCGCCCTCGATACACCGAATTTCGTTGCCAATCGCGTTGGCGTGTTCTCGATGCTGGCGGTGATGCACCATACCCAGCGGTTCGGGCTGGGTTTCGACGTCGTCGATGCCTTGACCGGACCGATCATCGGTCGCCCGAAGAGCGCCACTTATCGTACCGCCGACGTGGTTGGTCTGGATACCCTGGCGCATGTCGTCAAGACCATGCAGGACACCCTGCCCGAAGATCCCTGGCATGGCTATTACAGCGTGCCCGACTGGCTGGCCGCGTTGATCGACAAGGGCGCGCTCGGCCAGAAGACGCGCTGTGGCATCTTCAGAAAGGACGGGCGGGCGATCAAGGTGCTCGACCTGGCCAGCCAGGACTATCGCGAGAGTGCCGGCGACATTGATCCGACGGTGCTGGCGATCCTCAAGAATCGCAATCCTGCCGAAAAATTTGCGCAGTTGCGCGCCAGCGAGCACCCGCAGGCGCAGTTCCTGTGGGCGATCTTCCGCGATATCTTCCATTACGCCGCCTTCCATCTTGCCGACATTGCCGACAATGCCCGCGACCTCGATTTCGCGATGCGCTGGGGTTTCGGCTGGTCGCAAGGGCCATTCGAAAGCTGGCAGGCCGCCGGTTGGCGGGAGATTGCCGAAGCCGTCAAGGCCGACATCGACGCGGCGCAGGCGATGAGCCCGGCGCCGCTGCCGTCCTGGGTCTTTGGCCGCGTTGCCGACGCCGGCGTGCATGGCCCGCAAGGTTCGTATTCGGCGAGTTCCGATGCCTACCAGCCGCGTTCCGCATTGCCGGTCTATCAGCGGCAGATTTTTCCCGAGCGTGTCCTCGGCGAGAAAGCGGCCAGCGGTCAAACCATCTGGGAGAACGAGGGGGTACGGCTGTGGACGCTGCCGCAGGTCGACGCCGGGATCGCCATCGTCAGCGTCAAGTCGCGGAACCACACCCTCGGACGCGACGTGATTGTCGGGTTGCAGGCAGCCGTCGCCCGCGCCGAGGCGGAGTTCGCGGGCCTGGTGCTGTGGCACGAGGCGCCTTTCGCTTTTGGCGCCAATCTCAAGGAGGTGGCCGAAGCGATCGCCGGCGGCGAATTCGAGCTGCTGGAAAAATATGTCGCGGAGTTCCAGAACGCTTCGATGTGCCTGAAGTATGCCCAGGTGCCGGTGGTCGCGGCGGTACAGGGCATGGCTCTGGGCGGCGGCTGCGAGTTCCTGATGCACGCCGCCAAGCGGGTGATTGCGCTGGAGAGCTACATCGGCCTGGTCGAAGCCGGCGTCGGTCTGATTCCGGCCGGTGGCGGATGCAAGGAGTTTGCCATCCGCGCCGCGCAACACGCCGCGAAGACCGGCGGCAACGACCCCTTCGAGTTCATCCAGCCGGTGTTCATGACCATCGCCATGGCCACGGTGTCGAAGAGCGGCGCACAGGCGAAGGAGCTGGGTTTTGCCGTCGAATCCGACAAGATCGTGTTCAATGCCAACGAACTGCTCTATGTGGCGCTGCGTGAGGCACGCGGTCTCGCCGAGGCGGGCTATGCCCCACGCCTGTCGCCGCGCGCGATCAAGGTCGCCGGCCGCACCGGCATCGCCAACTGCGAAATGATGCTGGCCAACATGAAGGAAGGCGGCATGATTTCGGCGCACGACTATGTGGTGGCCAAGGCTGCCGCGACGGCCCTGTGTGGTGGAGACATCGAGACCGGATCGTTGGTCGACGAGCCGTGGTTGCTGAGCGTCGAGCGCAAGCTCTTCGTCGAGCTGCTGAAGAACCCGAAAACCCAGCAGCGTATCCAGCACATGCTGGAAACCGGCAAGCCGCTGCGTAACTGAGCGAGCAAGGAGAACAGATCATGAGCAAACAGATTCAGGACGCGTACATCGTCGCCGCCACGCGTCTGCCGGTCGGCCGTCGCAAGGGCATGTTGGGCCACGTTCGTCCGGACGACATGCTGGCGCACGCCATCAGGTCGGTGATGGCACAGGTGCCGGGCCTTGACCCGGCAATGGTCGAGGACGTGATCGTCGGCTGCGCCATGCCGGAAGCCGAGCAGGGCATGAATGTCGCGCGCATCGGCCTGCTGCTGGCAGGCCTGCCGAACAGCGTACCCGGGGTGACCGTCAACCGCTTCTGCGCCTCCGGTTTGCAGACCGTGGCGATGGCCGCCGATCGCATTCGCCTCGGCGAAGCCGAGGTGATGATCGCTGCCGGTACCGAAACGATGTCGCTGATGAACCAGATGATGGGCAACAAGATTGCCCTCAATCCGGCCATCTTCGAGAAGGAAGAGAACTACGCGATCGGTTTCGGCATGGGCATCACCGCCGAGAAGGTTGCCGCACAGTGGAAAATCTCGCGCGAGGACCAGGATGCGTTTGCCGTCGCCTCGAACCAGAAGGCTTGCGCGGCGATCGCCGCCGGCCATTTCAAGGCCGAGATTTCGCCGTACGCCGTCAAGGCTCGCGTGCCGAATCTGCAGACTGGAGAAGTGACCGTCAAGGAGTATCTTGCCGAGAACGACGAGGGACCGCGTTCGGACAGCAGCCTTGCCGGCCTGGCCAGACTGCGACCGGTGTTTGCGGCGCGTGGCTCGGTCACGGCGGGCAACAGTTCACAGATGTCCGATGGTGCGGCAGCGGTACTGGTCGTGTCGGAAAAAATCCTCAAGCAGTTCGATCTTCGGCCGCTGGCGCGTTTTGCCGGCTTCTCCGTGGCCGGCGTGGCACCGGAAATCATGGGAATCGGCCCGGTCGAGGCGATTCCACGCGTCCTCAAACGGGCTGGAATCCGGCAGGACGAAGTGGACTGGTTCGAGCTCAATGAAGCTTTTGCCGCGCAGGCACTGGCGGTGGTACGCACGCTGGAACTCGATCCGGCCAAGGTGAATCCGCTCGGCGGTGCCATCGCCCTCGGTCATCCCCTCGGCGCGACCGGCACGATTCGCACCGCGACCCTGGTGCACGGCCTGCAACGGACCCGCCAGCGCTACGGCATGGTCAGCATGTGCATCGGTACCGGCATGGGGGCGGCGGGGTTGTTCGAGTCGCTGCAGTAAATCGCTGCGGGTGTCCTGCATGGGCCCCGCCCGGGTTTCCGGGCGGGGCCCACCTTTTTCAGGGTTCCGGGTTGGCTGCTGCGCATCCTTCCTCGCTACCGGCTGGCCGGGGAGCGGGCAGGAACACAAGTTCCCGCTTGAGCGCAGGCAGGTGTCTGGCATAATGTTCGCCGGACACGGGCACGAAGGCGCACAATGGATCTGGAGCTACTGGGCAGTCTCGGATGGCGCGAAGGACTGATGGCGATCATCGCCTTGCTGGTGGTGTACATCGTCGTCCTCTTTTTCCGAATGCGGCGCCTGCAGCGCAGCATGGCCGCCATACCGCCGCTGGCGGCGCAGTCGGCGGTGGCGGCCTACAGCGCCATCCAGGAACCGCCGCCGGTCGCCGCGGCGGTCGCGCCGCCAGCCGGAAACGACGCGAGCGCCGCCAACGTGGAGGCGTCGGTACGGGTCGATGCCGGCAAACCCGAATTCGCCTGGAACGAGCCGCCGCCGGAAATTCCTGGTCAGGCGCTGATCGATGCCTTGCAGCGGGAGTTTTATCAGCTGCGCTGCGAAGTGGACGAGTTGCGTGCCGAATTGCTGGCCACCCGTGAGGACTTTCGGCGCCAGTATGCGCAATCGGCAGGTCCTGCGCAGGGTGCCTCGCCGTTGTACAACGATGCCATGCAACTGGCGATCCAGGGGCACGATGCGACCACCATCGCTCATCACTGTGGCATTGCGCGTGCCGAGGCGGACCTGGTCGTCGCGCTGGCGCGCAACCGCCACGAAGGGCTGTAGAAGCGGAGCCATGGCGCATGCCTGTGTCGGCCAGCGTTGATCATGAAGTCATTGCCGTTTGCCGCGTGGGCGAGCATGAACCTTGCGCACGGGTCCCGGAATGGACTCCCGCGGCGCGCGCGCGGCTTGTGAGTTGAGGCCGGCGATGGGCAGTCGTCAGGAAGGTGGCGGCGCGGCAGGACGCCCGGTGCGCGCAGCACAGGCACTGCTCCTGGGGCACGCCGACGGCGGGAACGCTACTCTCAAGCGTCAGTTGCTGTCGCGGATGGGCATTGCCGGGCTGCTGGTCGTGGCGCTTCTTGCCGGGTTGCTGTTGTTTGACCAATTGAGTACGTCCGACGAACAGACGGCGAATGGGGCGCTGTTCACCGAACCCGTGCCGGTCAGAAAACGGCCTTTGCCGCCGTCATTGGTCGTGGCGGAGACGCCTTCCCAACCCCTGCCGTTGCCGCAGGTGGCGGCCGGGCCGCAGGCCAGCGGCGAAGCGATCGAAAGGCTGCTTCGCCTGGCCACGCCGTCGACGGCGGTGGAAGGGGATGGCGCAGCGGCCGCGACAGCCGCCGCCGACTCGACCGCGAGCACGGCCGGCGGAGATGCCATCGTCGGGCCGCCGGTGGCATCTCCGCCGCGTCTGCTGTCGGGGCCCGCCTTGTTGTCCGGAGTCCTGCCGGATGCGCGTCGAGCCGAGGAACTGCAGGCGAAACTTGCGCAGGACGGGATTCCCGCAAGCATCGAAACACGCCTGCAACTGGGCCCATTCAAGACGCGCGCCGAGGCCGACGCGGCACGCCGAAAGATGCTGGCCCTCGGGATCGACACCCTGTTGGTGATGCGCAAGGGTGGCAAGCCGTAAGTCGCTCAACGCTTGGCCGGCAACAGTTGCCGGCGCAGACGTCGGGCGAAAACGCCCATTTCCCTGGCCGCCTGCAGGTCTCCCCTGGCTTCGGCGACGCTGATCCCCTGTTCATAGGCGGCCAAAGCTTCGGCAGCTTGCCCGCCTTCGCTGAGTGCCTTGCCGAGCAGCTTCCAGGCGGCTGAATAGCGGGCGTCGCGGTCGAGCGCTTCGCGCAGGCGGACTGCCGCTTGCTCGAAGTTGCCGGCCTTGAGATACTCGCTGCCGAGTGAATAGCGCAGCAGGGCGCCGTCACGCGGACCACCGAGCAGTTTTTCGAGATTTGTAATCAGTGTGCCGGTCATTCGACATCCCCGTTTTCAATTCCAGACATTGTAGAGGACAGCAGCATGGCAAGAACGATCATTTCAACTGTGCATGCGCCGGCGGCCATCGGCACGTATTCGCAGGCGGTACGAGTGGGCGATACCGTTTATCTCTCGGGCCAGATCGGTCTTGACCCGGAGCGCATGCAACTCGTCGAGGGTATCGATGCGCAAATCGTGCGGGTTTTCGATAACCTCAAGGCGGTGGCCGAGGCATCCGGCGGTTCGCTGGCGGACGTCGTCAAACTCAACGTCTTCCTCACCGATCTGGCGCACTTCGCGACCGTCAATGAAGTCATGGGGTGCTATTTCTCGGAGCCGTTCCCCGCCCGCGCCGCGGTCGGTGTCGCCGCGCTGCCGCGCGGGGCATTGGTCGAGGCCGATGCCGTGCTGGTACTTGGCGGCTGATGCCGACGGCGGACGCGATCGCGGCGCCGCCGGCAATCCGGAACCATTTGCGCAAGCTGGGCCTGGAGCGGCGAGAAGATCTCGTTCTGCATCTTCCGCTGCGCTATGAGGACGAGACGCGGATCACGGCCATCGCTGCCGCTCCCCTCGGCGTCCCGGTGCAGCTCGAGGTCCGGCTCCTCGAGGTGACGCTCAGGCTGGTTCCGCGTCGCCAGTTGCTGCTGCGGGTCTGCGATGCGCGTGCCGAGGACAGCCTGCTCGATCTGCGCTTCCTGCGTTTCTACGGCAGCCAGCAGCGCGCGCTGGAAGCGGCGTGCGGCTGTCGGTTGCGCCTCTTCGGCGAGGTCCGCTGCGGCTTTGACGGTCTCGAGATGGTGCATCCGCGCTATCGGGTGGTTGCCGACGACGAGCCGCTGCCGCAGTCGCTGACGCCGCTCTATCCGACGACGGCGGGGTTGACGCAGACGGTACTGCGTCGCCTGATCATGCACGCGCTGCGGCAGGTCGATCTCGCCGAGGTGCTCGAAGAGAACTGGTGCAGCAAGCAGGCGCTGCCGTCTTTTGCGACAGCGGTGTCATTCCTGCACGCGCCGCCCCCGGCTGTTTCCGAGGCGGCACTCGAGAACCGCACGCATCCCGCCTGGCAGCGCATCAAGTTCGACGAGTTGCTCGCACAGCAGCTTTCACTGCGCCGTGCCTACCTGGCTCGCCGGCATCTGGGCGCACCGGCCCTGCCTGCCGCCTGCCCACTCGCCCGGCGCCTTGAAGCCGCTCTCCCGTTTACGCTGACCGGGGCGCAACAGCGTGTCGCCGCCGAGATCGCGGCCGATCTCGAACAGCCTCGTCCGATGCAGCGTCTGCTGCAGGGGGATGTCGGCTGCGGCAAGACCGTCGTCGCTGCCCTGGCGGCCTGTCAGGCGATCGACGCGGGGTTTCAGGCGGCTTTGATGGCGCCTACCGAGATCCTTGCCGAGCAACATTTCCTGAAACTGCGCGCCTGGCTGGAGCCACTGGGCGTCGAGGTGACGTGGTTGGCGGGCGGCCTCGGCAAGACGCTCAGGCGGGCGAAGCAACAGCAGGCCGCGAAGACCGCGCAATTGGTGGTCGGGACGCACGCGCTGATCCAGGAGAGCATCGATTTTGCGCGCCTCGGGCTGGCGATCGTCGACGAACAGCATCGCTTCGGCGTCGTGCAGCGGCTCGAGTTGCGGCGCAAGGGAAGCAACCCGCACCAGTTGATGATGTCGGCGACGCCGATTCCACGCACGCTGGCAATGAGCTATTACGCCGATCTCGACGTTTCGGTGATCGACGAACTGCCGCCGGGCCGATCGCCGGTCCGTACCCGGCTGTTCTCGGATAGCCGGCGAGACGATGTGATTGCCGCCGTGCGCGCCGTCGTTGCCGGCGGGCGGCAGGCTTACTGGGTTTGTCCCCTGGTCGAGGAGTCCGCCAAACTGGAACTGCAGGCCGCACTCGCAACCCACGCCAGCTTGAGCGTCGAGCTTTCCGGCCTGCGCGTCGGGCTGGTGCATGGGCGCCTGCGGGCCCGCGACAAGGGTGCCGTGATGGCCGCCTTCGCTGCCGGCGAGATCGACGTCCTGGTCGCGACGACGGTCATCGAAGTCGGTGTCGACGTGGCCAACGCCACCTTGATGGTCATTGAACACGCCGAGCGCTTCGGGCTGGCGCAGCTCCACCAGTTGCGTGGCCGCGTCGGTCGCGGCACCCATGACTCGGTCTGTGTTCTGCTCTACCAACAGCCGCTGTCGGCGACCGCGCGGGCCCGCCTGAAGATCATCTTCGAGCACACCGACGGATTCGAGATTGCCAGCCAGGATCTTCGTCTACGGGGTCCGGGAGAGTTCGTTGGCAGCCGCCAGTCGGGGATGCCGCTGCTGCGCTACGCGGACCTCGCGCTCGATGGCGAACTCGTCGAACTGGCCAGGGCGATGGCGGCGACACTGTTGCGTGCAGCCCCCGATCGCGCCGCGCGCCACCTGCAGCGCTGGCTCGGGAATCGCGAGGAACTGCTGAAGGCTTGAATCCCCGGACAGGCGGTGAGCCGGCGCCGAGCCAGCCACCCGGGCCGAGTTCCGAACAAAGGTGCAGCGCTGCCGGTGTTGCGGCGCCTGCATGCCGCAGAGCGATACGCGTCGTTCATGCGACCCGGAAATAGCCGACGGCCGCGCGTAGCTCACCCGCCAGGCGGTCAAGCTCGGTAGCCGCGGCGGCGTTGCTTCGTACCGTTGTGCTGGTTTCCTCGGTCATCGACGCGATGTGCTGGATATGCCTGGCGATATCGTCGGCTACGCTGGCCTGTTCGCGCGTGGCCATCGCCACCTGCTGCACGCGCTCGCTCGACTCCAGCGCCTGGTGGTGGCTGGCTGCCAGCAGGCTGCCTGCTTCGCGCGCCTGTTCAAGACTTCTGGTGACCTGTGGCATGGCCTCTTCCATGGCGAGGACTGCCGTATCGGTATCGGCTTGAACGCTGACCACCATTGCCCCGATTTCTCCCGTGGCCTTGCTGGTCCGCTCGGCAAGCTTGCGGACTTCGTCGGCGACGACCGCGAAACCGCGACCCTGCTCACCGGCACGAGCCGCTTCGATGGCGGCATTGAGCGCCAACAGATTGGTCTGTTCGGCGATTTCCTTGATGACGTCGGCAATTCCGCCAATTTCTCGGGAGCGGCTGGCCAATTGCCGGATCTGTGCCGACGATCGAGCGACGATTTCGGAAACCTTCTCGATCTCGTCAGCCGAAGCGTGCACCAGAGCCTGTCCCTGCTGGGCAGTGTTCGCTGCGGCGGTGGAACTGTCGCCGGTAGCGCGCGCGTTCTGCGCGACTTCGTTGATGCTCACCGTCAGTTCCTCGATCGAAGCCGCGGTCGCTGCAGTCGAGGTCGCCTGTTCTTCTGCAGCGCGGCGAACTTCGTCGGTGGCCACCGAAATTTCGCCAGCGTTGCTGACCAGCGTCGCGGCCAGGCGGTCGATCGACGAGAAGATGCTGCGCAAGCGGTTTTGCATCTCGGCCATCGAATGCATCAGACTGCCACTGGCACTCTGGTCGGCGCGCATGTCCCGACCCAGATCACCGCCGGCGATGCGTAGTGCGATCGCTGAGGCTTCGGCCGGTTCGCCGCCGAGCTGGCGCAGTACGCTGCGGCCGATGAGCACCGAAACTCCGGCCAGGAAGGCGATGGCCAGCACGATGATGAGCAGCGAATTGATGGCTTCGCTGCGGAATGCCTTATCGACGTCGTCGAGATAGATGCCGGTACTGTAGACCCAGCCCCACGGCTTGAATTGGGCGGCATAACTGACCTTGGGCACGGGTTTGTCGCTACCTGGTTTGGCGAAGGCATAGTCGACCGCGCCGCCGCGCTCATTGCCCAGGGCGACGCGCACCAGTTCCTGAATGATCATCTTGCCGTTCGGATCGCGCAATTCCGTGCCGCTCTTGCCTTCGAGTGCGGGTTTGGCGGCGTGCATCACAAAGTTGTTTTGCGCATCGACGATGAAGAAATACTCGCCGTCGCCGTAGCGCATGCGCCGGAGTGTATCGGCCGCCTGTTTTTTTGCTTCGTCTTCACTGAGCACGCCACTGGTGCTGAGATCGTGAAAGCGCGCAATGACGCCACCGGCAACTTCGACGAAAAGGCGTGTCCGATCGGTGCGGTCCTGCAACATGTTGCTGCGCAGGTCGTTGAGAGATGCGAGCCCCAGTGCGGCGAGGCCGAGTACGGCAATCGCTGTCAGCACGATCAGGCGCGTCCTGATGCGCCACTCTGTGAGTTTCATCTGGCTTCTCCCCATTGGCGACTTGTCACCACGAAAGTCGCAGACGCGGGCCGTCAAGGCTTGACCGGCAGCACGTGAGTCGAGGATGTTACCGTAATCTGCCTGCGCATGGCAGAGTCGGCGGGCTGACCCTGTCTCGTCAGCCGGGCGCGATCCTCAGATTTTCGAGCGCTCCGTCAGGCGCCGTGGAGGAGGTGTTCAGAGGCGCAAAGCCGCCGCCAGCGATCGCACGTCTTCGGCCGACTCCTGCAGGATTTCGACCAGCGTTTCCCCGCCGATAAGCATATCGATCGCTGCCGCCGTGCCTTCGCGCGGAACCCCGTCAAGATCGCGCAGGGGGCTTTCCACCGGCGCCAGTTCGTCGGCCAGCAGCAGGGTGTCGCCAAGCGTCGTCGGCGGCATGGCCAGATAACCTGCCCAGCAGACTTCGATGGCGTCGACCACCGCCTGGGGTACTCCGAGGACTTTGAGCAGGGCGCGTCCGAGCTCGGCCTCGCCGGTTTCGTTCCAGGCCGAAAAGTCTTCGTCGAGCAGGCCGGGGTACTCGGCGGCGCGCGAGATCAGGTAGAAGCCGCCGACTTCATGCACGATGCCGGCGAACATCGCGGTCTCCGGATCGAGGTGGGTGACCTTGCGGGCGATGATCTGTGCCAGGGCCGCCACATGCGCCGTGTGCTCCCAAAGCCTTGCCGCCAACTCACGGTCAGTCGCCGACAAGGGGACGGCAAGTTGTCGGGTGACCACCGCAGCGGCCAACGTGCGCAGATAGCGAAAGCCCAGTCGCAGTACCGCCGTGCGTACGTCGGTAATCGGACGCCCGGAGGTGTTGAAGACTGTCGAGTTGGCCAGTGCCACGACCTTTGCCGACAGCAGGGGCTCGGCCTTGATCAGGCGCGTCGCCGTGTCAGCGTGACATTCGGGATCGCTGAGTGCGTGCTGCAGTTTGAGGGCGACCAGGGCATTGGTCGGGAAGGTCACCTCGCCATTGTCCAATTCGGTGGCGATGCTCCTGAGGATCTCGTATCGCTGCATGGCAGTATTCAAACCTTTCGTATGGTTCTTGCCGGTCTCACCCTTTGTTGGCCTCGATCAGCGCCGCCGGGATCTGCTTCAGGGACATGACCCGGTCGGCGGCACCGAGCTTGATCGCTTCCTTGGGCATCCCGAAAACCACACACGAAGCTTCGTCCTGGGCGATCGTCGCGGCGCCGGCATCGTTCATTTCCTTTAGGCCGCGCGCGCCGTCGTCGCCCATGCCGGTCATGATTACCCCGATTGCATTGCTGCCGGCAAAGCGGGCCACCGAGCGAAAGAGCACGTCGACCGAGGGCTTGTGGCGGTTGACCAGCGGTCCGTCGACGACCTCGACGAAATATTGCGCGCCGCTTCGCTTCAGCAGCATGTGCTTGCCGCCGGGGGCGATCAGGGCGCGGCCCGGCAGCACGCGATCGTTGCTCCTGCCCTCGCGCACCTCGATCATGCACAGTGAATTGAGGCGTTCGGCGAACATCGCCGTGAACTGTTCCGGCATGTGCTGGACGACGACAATGCCCGCCATCGTCAGCGGCAGGCGGGTCAACACCGCCTCTAGCGCTTGCGTTCCACCCGTCGACGTGCCGATGGCGATCACTTTGTCGACGGTCTTGAGCACCGGCCCGGTGCCTGCGGCCAGGATCGCGTCGGCGGTGTTGCGCGCCAGTCTGTCCAGCTCCGGTGGTTTCGCGGGGGTCACCGTGCTGGTGCCGGGTAGCGGGCGACGAAGACGCACGTTGGTGCGGAAAGCCGCGCGAATCGCCGCGACGATGTTGTTCGCCGGGTCATCGAGGATGCCCCTGGGCCCGAATTGCGGTTTGCTCATGATGCTCACCGCGCCTGCGGCGAGCGCCTGCATGAGGGTGTCGCTGCCGGTCACTGAGAGCGAGGAGCAGATGATCACCGGCGTGGGCCTTTCGGCCATCAGTTTGCGCAGGAAGGCGAGGCTGTCCATGCGCGGCGTGTCGATGTCGAGGATGAGCACGTCCGGCCAGTTTCTGCGCATCCGGTCCAGAGCGACGAGTGGATCGGCGGCGGTGCTCATGACTTCGATGCCCGGTTGCCGGGCCAGCGCCTGCGAGAGGCCTTGCCGGACCACCGCCGAATCGCCGACGATCAGCACCTGGATCGGCGTTTCGTTCACGCGTTTTCCTCCGGCGAAGGCATGTCGGAGTGCAGCTCCGCGATCTCGTTGAAGGTCTCGGCGCAAACCAGGAAGCAGTCGACGAGCAGCGGGTCGAAGTGCCTGCCGCGTCCCTCGGTGATGATCTCCACTGCCTTGTTATGGGGAAAGGCCGGTTTATAGACACGTTTGCTGATCAAAGCGTCGTATACGTCGGCGATGGCCATCAGCCGCGCGGCCAGCGGTATGGCCTCGCCGTACAGGCCCTGCGGATAGCCCGTGCCATCCCAGCGCTCGTGATGCGAATAGACAATCTCGCTGGCGATGCGCAGGAAGGGATCGTGCGCATCGACGCGCAACTCTGCGGTGCGCAGGGCGTCGCGGCCAAGCGTCGTATGCTGCTTCATGATGGCGAATTCGCCGGCATCGAGCGGCCCCTGCTTGAGCAGGATCTGGTCGGGAATGCCGACCTTGCCGATATCGTGCAGCGGCGCGCATTTCGCGATCAGCGCCCATTCCTCCGGCGGCATGCGATCGCGCTGCGCAGGCTGCAGCAACAGGTATTCGATCAAGGTGCGAACGTAGGCGCGCGTGCGGCGAATATGGTTGCCGGTTTCGTTGTCGCGGGTTTCAGCGATCGCCCCGAGGGCGACGATGGTCAGTTCCTGGTTGCGTTGCAGATCCAGCGTCCTGGCTTCGAGATCGCGAGTGCGTTCGCGGACCAGCGATTCGAGATGCAGGTTGCGGTCGGCGAGATGAATCTGTGCCTCGCGCAGACGCAGTTGGGTGCGCACGCGCGCCAGCAGGATCGGCGGTGCCACCGGCTTGGGAACATAATCGACGGCACCGAGTTCGAGACCACGCGTGATGTCGGCGATGTCCGAGTGGCTGGAGAGAAAGATGACCGGGATGTCGGCGGTGCCGGGGTCGCGCTTGAGCGCCGAGCAGATCTGATAGCCATTCATGTCCGGCAGTTCGAGGTCGAGCAGTACCAGATCCGGTGCCGGCGACATCTGCGCCAGTTGCATGCCTTTTTTGCCGCGGGTCGCAATGCGCGTGCGAAAGTGGTGGCGCAGGCATTCGTTGATGACTTCGAGCGTCGCCGGGTCGTCATCGATCAGGAGTATGGTTTTCATGATGTACTGTCCGGGCGACTGACTTCCTTCTCGTGCTCCATGGTGTGCGCGGTCATGGGTTCGGTAACCAGCGGCAGGCAAAGCAGGAGAAGCCGTACCGCTGTCGGTAGGCGTGCGTGCGGGTTCATTGTATCGGTCCGTTGCCGTGGTCGGCGAGGCATTGTCTGGCGGCTTCGAAATCGAAGCGCTGGACCTCGGTCAAGGCGGCCAGCAGCAGAGGCTGCCAGGGGCTGTCGGGGAATTCGTCGAGGCAGCGCTGGATGGCAGCGGCACTGTTGCCGTCGGCGGTATCGAGCAACTGCAGCAGCGCCGTGATCGACGCCGGGGGCGGCGACGCCGGTCGTGGCAGCGGCAGCGGCGGCGTCGGCCAGCGCATCGCCGGGCGGGGTGACGGCTGCAGCGCCGCTTGCACCTGGCCGCACATGTCGACGATCGACTGCGCGAGCTGTTGCCGGAGTGCGTCACAGTCCCTGCCGGTGCGGATCGCCTGCTCGAGTGCCGTCGCCTGGCGATGCAGTTCGCGCATCCCGAGCACGCCGACACGGCCCCTGAAGGCGTGCGTGGCCTGCCTCGCCGCCTCGTGCGCACCACTCGCCAGCAGCGCTTCGAGGGTGGCCACGAAGCTCGCCGATTCGCCGACGAATTCTCCCAGCCAATGCCGGTAACGCGCCTGGTTGCCGGCAAAGCGTTGCATCGCGGCGCGGCTGTCGAGGCCGACGATGTTCGGCAGGTCGCCGCCGTCGCTGGCGGCGCACGATGGGGCGGCGATGGTCGGCAGGGGCGCGACGCGGTGTGCCAGCCAGCGGGCCAGCAGCGCGAAGAAATTCGGCAGCGAGAACGGCTTGCCGAGGTGGTCGTTCATGCCCTCGGCGAAGTACACCTGCTTTTCGTGCACCATGGTGTGCGCGGTCATGGCGACGATCGGCAGGGTCGCGAAGCCGGGCAGCGCCCGGATCCTGCGGGTGGCCGCGAGCCCGTCGAGGACCGGCATCTGAATGTCCATCAGGACGAGGTCGAAAGCCGGCGCGCCGGCCGCGGTGAGGATGTCGATCGCCACCTGGCCGTTCTCGGCGAGACGCGGAACGATGCCGACCGTGCCCAGCAGGTCGAAGACGATCTCGCGGTTGAGCGCCTGATCGTCGACCACCAGCACCTGGGCCTCGCGATAATGGTTCGGCAGGGACTCGCCGTCCGCGTTTTCCTCCCCGGACGGCAACGCGCCGGCTGGCGCGCATCCGAGCGTCAGGCGCACACGGAACACGGTGCCCTCGCCGGGCCGGCTGCTGACCTCGATCGATCCGTGCATGCCCTCGGCGAGTTGCCTGCAGATCGCCAGGCCCAGGCCGGTGCCGCCGTGCTTGCGGGTAATCGACGGGTCGGCCTGGACGAAAGGCTGGTAGATATGGGCGATCTCGTCGTCGCTCATGCCGATCCCCGAATCCTCGACTTCGAGCAGCAGGCGGGCGCGCTGTTCGTCGCAGCTCTCCAGGGTGATGCGCACGACGATGTGGCCGCTGTCGGTGAACTTGATCGCATTGTTGAGCAGGTTGAGCAGGATCTGCTCGATCCGCAGCGGATCGCCGATGAGCACTTCGGGAATTCGCTCGTCGATGTGCACGCTGAGCGGCAGTCCCTTTTCGGCGGCGTGGTGGCCGAGCACCGAGAGGGCGCGTGCGGCGGTCTTGCGCAGGCTGAAGGGGGTGGCTTCGAACGTCATCTCGCCGGCCGCGATCTTGGTCAGGTCGAGCAGGTCGTTGATGATCGCCAGCAAGGTCTGGCCGGCGTCGCTGACTTTCTCCAGGTACTCGCGCTGGCGTGGCTCGGTGCTGCTGTTCAGGGCCAGCGCCGACAGCCCGATGACCGCATTCAGCGGCGTGCGCAATTCGTGGCTGACGTTGGCCAGAAACGAATCCTTCACCCGGTCCGCAACCTTCGCCGCTTCCAGCGCCGCCTGCAAGGCGCGGTTCTGCTGGTAGAGGCGCAGGAAGACCAGCGTCTTGGCGCGCAGGATCTGGTCGTTGATCGGTTTCGAAAGATAATCGGTGGCGCCACGCAGATAGCCGTGCAGACGATCCTCATTGGCGTTGTGCGCGGCGGTGACGAAGATCACCGGCGTCTCGGCGGTTTGTGGATTGACCGCCAGCCGCTCGCAAACCTCGAAGCCGTCCATCTCGGGCATCTGGACGTCGAGGAGGATCAGCGCGAACTCCTCGTCGATGGCGATCGACAGGGCGTCGAAGCCGTTGCTGGCTTCGACGATCGTCGCGTCGATGCCCCTCAGCGCCATCCGTATCGCCAGGCGGTTGGTCGCCAGGTCGTCGACCACGAGGATCTTCGGACGCTGGTTCATCGCGCGCCGGCCATGGTCTTGCGGAAAATCCGCAGCTCGGTCTGCACGGGTGCCCAGGTGGCGTCGCTGTCGAGCATCGACTCGGAACTCCCGAGAACCAGGAAGCCGCCGCGTTGCAGGCTGCGTTCGAAAACCCCGAGGGTTCGCTTCTGCAGGGCTTCGCCGAAGTAGATCAGGACGTTGCGGCAGATCAGCAACTGCGTTTCCAGGAAAGCATCATCGGTGACCAGATTGTGCTCGACGAACTCCATGGGCTGCAGCCGGTCGGCGCGAATGGCCATCTCGCCGTCCTGAAAATCGAAATAATCGGCGAAGCGCGCGCTGCCGCCGGCCGCGAGGTAGTTGGACTGCCACGGCGCGAACTGCTGCACCGGCCAGCGGCCGCGCCGCGCCGCGGCGAGCAGATCGAGGCTGATGTCGGTGGTGATCATGCGTGCCTTGTAGGCCAGGCCGCACTCGTGCAGCAGGATGGCGACGGAGTAGGTTTCCTGACCGTAGCCGCAGCCGACTTGCCAGACGTTGATGCGCGGGAAGCTTTCGAGCTCCGGGATGACCTGTTCGCGGAGGTACTTCCACACCGGCGGGTCGCGAAAGAACTCGGAAACCGGGACCGACAGGTAGTTGATGACCGTTTGCGCCACCTGCTCGTCGCGGAGCAGTGCCGGCAGCAGGTCGACCAGGCTGACGACGCTGAAGAACTCGACCAACTGACGCAGGCGACGCAGCAACGAGGGGCGACCGTAACCGCTGAAGTCGTAACCGTAACGCTCGCGCAAGGCAAACAGCAGCAGGTCGGCCTCGATCTCCTCGAGTTCGCCCCCGCGTGTCCGTTTCAGAGCCATTTTTCGAGCAGTGCCAGCAAGTGGTCGATGTCGACCGGTTTGGCCAGGTAGTCGGTGGCGCCGGCGGCGAGGCAGAGTTCGATGTCGCCGGGCATCGCTTTGGCGGTTACCGCGATGATCGGTATCTGGCCGGCAGTACCTGCACGCATCCGGCGAATCAGTTCGTAGCCGTCCATCTCGGGCATCATGATGTCGGTGAGGACCGCCGCGAAATTGCCGGCGACGAGCATGTCGAGCGCCTGCGCGCCACTGCCCGCGACGCTGACGGCGTAGCCGCGGCTGCGCAGCGCTTTCGACAGCGCCGCCTGATTGCGTACGTCGTCATCGACGACCAGCAGCGCACCGTGCCGTGCGCCTGCGGCAGCCGGTGCATCCCCTTTTCCGCGTGCCTGACGGGTGATGGCCAGCAAGACTTCCTCGCGCAGGCGTGCGCTTGCCTGGCCGTTGAGTCGTCCCTTGGAGATCACCGCGTCGGCATGCGTGTGCAGGCGCAGGAGTTCGGCGTCGTCGAGGTCGCGCGCCGAGTAAACCACCACCGGTGGTGGCTGCGGCATTTCCACGGCGGCGCGATCGAGCCATTCGAAGCCGCTCATGTCGGGCAGCGTCAGGTCCAGGATGACCGCATCGAAGCGCGTGGACCTGAGTGCCGCCAGGGCCGCACTGCCGTTCCGTTGCTGGCTGAATTCGATGTCGGTATCCTTGAACAGGACGCGTACCGCCAGGCTGCTCGCCTCGTCGTCTTCGACCAGCAGCACTTGCGGCCTGCCGGTGGGCGGGGCGCCGGCTGCCACGCGTGGCGATCTGTCGAGCATGTCGCGGATGGCCGCCAGCACCGCGTTGCGAGTGATCGGTTTGCGGATGTAGCCGACAGCGCCGAGGGCCTTCGCCTCGCCGTTGTCTGGTGTGCCGGAGATGATGTACACCGGGATGTCGGCGCTGGCCGGATCGGCTTTCATTCGGCGCAGCACTTCGAAACCCGAGATCCCGGGTAGTCCGAGGTCGAGCAGAACCCCGGCCGGGCGTTCTGCGCCGATCAGTTCGAGCGCTTTTTCGCCGCTGTCGACCGCCAGTACGGCGTAGCCCAGGGTTTCGATCAGGCGCGTGACGATCGGCACCAGCCGGCCATCGTCTTCGACGACCAGAATCAGTGTGCCGCGCTCGGCCACCGTGGCGGCGGTGCTTGCTGGTGACGGCACGCTAGCGGTGGGCGCGCCTGCGCCGGCGGCAACTCCCGGCAGCCGCACCGAGAAGCGGCTGCCGCGGCCGAGCGCGCTGTCGACTTCGATCTGGCCGCCCAGGAGTCCCACGAGCTTGCGGCTGATCGCCAGGCCGAGGCCGGAGCCTCCGTATTTGCGCGTGGTTTCGGCGTCGAGCTGCTGGAAGGCGTTGAACAGGCGTCCGACCTGGTCGGCCGGGATGCCGATGCCGCTGTCGGTGACGTCGAAACGCAGGCCCTGATCCTCGGTACGTACGCTGAGACAGACCGAACCGCGGTCGGTGAACTTGATCGCGTTCGACAGCAGGTTGGTCAATACCTGCGTCAGCAGGCGGCGGTCGCTGTGTATCATCAGCGTCGCAGCCGCATCGGCATCGATTGAAAGGGCGATCGATTTCTTCGCCGCCAGTGGCTCGAAGAGGCGGTGCAGGTAGAGCAGCATCTCGGAAACCGGGAAGTCCTCAAGCAGCGTCTCGATCTTGCCGGCCTCGATTTTCGACAGGTCGAGGATGTCGTTGATCAGCGACAGGAGCTGGCTGCCGCTCTCATGGATGACGCCCGCCGATTCGACTTCGTCGCTGTCGAGGTGGCCGGCGGCGTTCTCGGCGAGGTGCCTGGCCAGGATGAGGATGCTGTTGAGCGGCGTGCGCAGTTCGTGCGACATGTTGGCCAGGAACTGCGACTTGTAGCTGTTGGCCTGGGCGAGTTCGCGTGCGCGCGCCTCGGCCTCGCTGCGGCCGAGTTCGAGTTGCCGTCCCTGCGCTTCGAGGCTGCGGTTTTTCTGTTCCAGTTCTTCGCGCTGTACCCGCAGCTCCTCCTGGGTGGCCAGAAGTTCGCTGTTCTGGACCTTGAGTTCTTCGGACTGACCACGCATTTCGTCGCTCAGCGCCTGCATTTCGGCATTTCTCTGGGCGAGTTCGGCTTTCTGTCGGCTGAGGTTCTCGGTTTGCCGGCGACTGTCCTCAAGCAGCGCGAGGTTGCGTTCGGCAGCCTCGATGTTTGCCAGATGCAGCCCCAGCGGGCCGACGAGGGCGGTCAGAAAAGCGTGCTCGTCGGGCGACAGACGGCGTGTCGATGCCAGTTCGACGACCGCCAGCGTGCGGTGCTGATGGGCGATCGGGTACAGCACAAGTTCCTGCGGCGGAAATTCGGCGAGCCCGGTGGCAATCAGCATCAAACCGCCGGGAACGGGTGACAGGATCACCGGTTGACCATCGCGGGCGCACTGGCCGACCAGTGACTCGCCGGGAGCAAAACAGTCCTGCGACTGACTGCGCCGCGCCAGGCCCTGCGCCCCGGCACGCTGGTAGTGGCCGTTGGCGTCGCGCAGAAAGAGTGAGGCCACCGGCACGTCGATCTGCTGCCGCAAATGGCTCAGGATGGTGTCGGCGACATCGGCGAGCCTGCCTTCCTGGCTGACGGCGGTGGTCAGCGCTGCGACATGCTCGTGGATCCAGCGGTCGCGTGCGACAGCCTCGGACAGTTCGCGGAATTTCTCCGCGGCCTGGGCCATGTCGCCGATCTCGTCGCTGCGCTCGAGGCCGGGAATCGTGGTTTTCTCGCCATTGGCCAGTCGCATCAGCGCACCCTGCATCGCCACCACCGGCTGGAACAGGCGTCGCCCGACGACGACGCCGAGCACGCTCGCCGCCAGGGCAATCAGCAGCCCGTTGCCGAGCATCAGCCACTGCAGCGAATGGAGGCTGGCCAGCGCCTCGTCGCGGCTGATCTTGGCGATCACCCCCCAGCGCGGCTGGTCACCGAGGGCGCCGGCAAAGGGCTGGATCTGCCGATAGGCGATGAACGAGGTCTGACCCCGGTAATCGATCAGTTCGTCGCTGCCGTCGTCGCCGGCAAGCACGCGCCTGACGGCCTCGGTCTTGAGTTGCCGGTCGAGAACCGTGAGATCCTTGTCGAAGAAGCTGTTGGTCATCAACCAGCCACCGCTGCCGACGACGAAGGCTTCGCCGCTCTCGCCGAGCCCGGCCTTGAAGTGCATGTGCCGGTCGATCGGTTCGAAGGCGATCTGCACGGCCAGTGCGCCCAGCGGCCGGCCGCTGCCGGGATCAAGGACCGGGATCGCCAGGAACATCGCCGGGCGGTTGCCCATCGCCGGGTAGTGTTCGGCGTCGGAAAACGCGGGCACGCCGCTCACGCTCCGGTTCAGGGCAAGCGTCGCCGCGCGTGCCAGGCCGGTGTCTTTCCACGGTCCGTGCAGCAGGTTGGTGGCGAAATCGTTGTCCTTGCGCAGCGAATAGACGACATTTCCCTTGCTGTCGACGAGCAGCATGTCGTACCAGCCGTAGGCGGCGTGGCGCTTGCGGAAAAATCCGTCGTTCTCGGCATGCGCCTGGGCGTAGCCGCTGCGGCAGGCATTGCCGGAGGCGCGCTGCAGGTCCACGCCCGGATTGCTGCCGGCAGCCTGCACGTCGTTGTCGTAGAACTGCTGGAGTTGGGTGTCGGCAGCGGAGCCGCAGGCCGCGAAAGCGGCGGAGAACTGGCGCGTTGCCTCGATTACCGCCGGCGCGTTGCCCATCGCGACGATGTCGTCGCGCATGCGTTCGAGATGGTTCTGCAGGTCTGCGCGCCGCGCCTCGGCAAC
Source organism: Candidatus Accumulibacter propinquus (assembly GCA_016714935.1). Classification (GTDB taxonomy): domain Bacteria; phylum Pseudomonadota; class Gammaproteobacteria; order Burkholderiales; family Rhodocyclaceae; genus Accumulibacter; species Accumulibacter propinquus. Next base: position 194,735 of record JADKBU010000001.1, read on the forward strand.
CGCCGCCAGGCCTCGTTCGGCTGCGTCCCTGAGGGCACTGCTGGTGACCTGGGTGACGATGGCCAGCAAGATCGCAACGGCAGCCACGGCCGGCAGGACGGTCTGCAGGACGAGTTTCGACCCGAGTTTCATGGTGTTTGCTCTCCTGGTGTGCCGTGCATCGGGTCCGACTGCTGCCGGTGACCCTGACAGGGATCTGAGGTATCGAACATTACCCTTCCGGTATTCATTGTATCGGTCCGTTGCCGGGGTCGGCGAGGCATTGTCTGGCGGCTTCGAAATCGAAGCGCTGGACCTCGGTCAAGGCGGCCAGCAGCAGAGGCTGCCAGGGGCTGTCGGAGAATTCGTCGAGGCAGCGCTGGATGGCAGCGGCACTGTTGCCGTCGGCGGTATCGAGCAACTGCAACAGCGCCGTGATCGACGCCGGCGGCGGCGACGCCGGTCGTGGCAGCGGCGGCGGCGTTGGCCAGCGCATCGCCGGGCGGGGTGACGGCTGCAGCGCCGCTTGCACTTGGCCGCACATGGCGACGATCGAGCCCGCGAGCTGTTGCCGGAGTGCGTCACAGGGCGTGCCGGTGCGGATCGCCTGCTCGAGTGCCGTCGCCTGGCGATGCAGTTCGCGCATCCCGAGCACACCGACACGGCCCCTGAAGGCGTGCGTGGCCTGCCTCGCCGCCTCGTGCGCACCACTCGCCAGCAGCGCTTCGAGGGTGGCCACGAAGCTCGCCGATTCGCCGACGAATTCTCCCAGCCAATGCCGGTAACGCGCCAGGTTGCCGGCAAAGCGTTGCATCGCGGCGCGGCTGTCGAGGCCGACGATGTTCGGCAGGTCGCCGCCGTCGCTGGCGGCGCACGATGGGGCGGCGATGGTCGGCAGGGGCGCGACGCGGTGTGCCAGCCAGCGGGCCAGCAGCGCGAAGAAATTCGGCAGCGAGAACGGCTTGCCGAGGTGGTCGTTCATGCCCTCGGCGAAGTACACCTGCTTTTCATTTCCATGGTGTGCGCGGTCATGGCGACGATCGGCAGGTCGCGAAGCCGGGCAGCGCCCGGATCCTGCGGGTGGCCGCGAGCCCGTCGAGGACCGGCATCTGAATGTCCATCAGAACGAGGTCGAAAGCCGGCGCGCCGGCCGCGGTGAGGATGTCGATCGCCGCCTGGCCGTTCTCGGCGAGACGCGGAACGATGCCGACCGTACCCAGCAGGTCGAAGACGATCTCGCGGTTGAGCGCCTGATCGTCGACCACCAGCACCTGGGCCTCGCGATAATGGTTCGGCAGGGACTCGCCGTCCGCGGCTTCCTCCCTGGACGGCAACGCGCCGGCTGGCGCGCACCCGAGCGTCAGGCGCACCCGGAACACGGTGCCCTCGCCGGGCCGGCTACTGACCTCGATCGATCCGTGCATGCCCTCGGCGAGTTGCCTGCAGATCGCCAGGCCCAGGCCGGTGCCGCCGTGCTTGCGGGTAATCGACGGGTCGGCCTGGACGAAAGGCTGGTAGATATGGGCGATCTCGTCGTCGCTCATGCCGATCCCCGAATCCTCGACTTCGAGCAGGCGGGCGCGCTGTTCGTCGCAGCTCTCCAGGGTGATGCGCACGACGATGTGGCCGCTGTCGGTGAACTTGATCGCATTGTTGAGCAGGTTGAGCAGGATCTGCTCGATCCGCAGCGGATCGCCGATGAGCACTTCGGGAATTCGCTCGTCGATAGCACGCTGAGCGGCAGTCGCTTGTCGGCGGTGTGGTGGCCGAGCACCGAGAGGGCGCGTTCGGCGGTCTTGCGTAGTCGGTAGGGGTTGTCTTCGAACGTCATCTCGCCGGCCGCGATCTTGGTCAGGTCGAGCAGGTCGTTGATGATCGCCAGCAAGGTCTGACCGGCGTCGCTGACTTTCTCCAGGTACTCGCGCTGGCGTGGCTCGGTGCTGCTGTTCAGGGCCAGCGCCGATAGCCCGATGACCGCATTCAGCGGCGTGCGCAATTCGTGGCTGACGTTGGCCAGAAACGAATCCTTGACCCGGTCCGCAACCTTCGCCGCTTCCAGGGCGCGGGCCAGGTCGGCAGTCCGCCGTTCGACCACCTCCTCCAGATGCTGCTGGTATTCTTCGAGCTGCAGTTTGACGCGTCGCTGTTCGGTGATTTCCTGGAAGGCTCCGTCGAGCCGCACGGTCTTGCCCTGCACGCGTTCGGCTCGACCCTGGGAGTGCACCCAGATCGACCGGCCGGTGGCGGTGATCATCTCCAGTTCGAGATCCCAGGCGCTGCCCTCGCGCAGGGCCGAATCGATCGCGGCCTCGATCAGCGGCCTGGAGCCGGGTGCGTAATAGCTGAGTGCCTCGGCCAAACCGGGTATCCGGCCCGGTTCAAGGTCACGAATCCGGAACACCTCGTCGGTCCAGGTAAGGGTCTCGGAGGCCACATCCCATGCCCAGCCGCCGATCCGGCCGATCCGGCCGGTCAGGTCGAGGAGCGCGTGCGAGCGGCGCAGTTCATCGTCGCGACGCTTGCGCTCGGTAATGTCTTCCTTGACGCCAAGAAAGTGCGTGATGGTTCCGTGCTCGTCGATGATCGGCGAGAGCGAAGCTTCTTCCCAGAACAGTTCCCCGTTTTTCCGCCGGTTGCACAGGATGCCGCGCCATTCGCGACCCGCGAGCAGCGCGTCCCACATTTCCTGATAGGTTTCCGGGCTGGTGCAGCCCGATTGCAGCAGGCGCGGGTTCTGGCCGATGGCCTCGTTCGCGCGGTAACCGGTGACCTGGCTGAAACGCGGATTGACGTACTCGATCAGCCCATCGCGATCGGTGATGACGATCGATACCGGGCTTTGCTCCACCGCCCGCAGAAGTTTGTGGGCTTCCTCTTCGGCAGCGCGACGTTCGGAAATGTCCGTGTAGATCCAGATGCTGCCTTCCTGTGGGTGGGCGGGATCGATGGCCTGGCCGTTCAGTGCGCCCCAGAATATCTCGCCGCTCTTGCGCCGCAGCAACAGTTCTTCGCAATGGTTTCTGCCCGCGCCGCAGTTGGCGTAGGCGCGTTCGCCGATCGCTTCGAAGGCCGCGCGCGAGGGATAGAGGCGCTCGGTCGACTGCCCCAGCAACTCGCCGGGGTCGTAGCCAAAGATCTCCTCTAGCCGGCGATTGCACGACACCACTCGCCGGTGCTTCAGGTAGGTGATGCCGACCAGTGCATTGTCCAGGATCGTCTCGCGTTCGACCAGCAGCCGTTGCGTCTGCTCGTTCTGCGCATGCTCGCGGGTGACATCGAAGGTCAGGCCGCGCAATACCTTCGCCTCGTCATTCTCGGCGATCACCCTGACCCGGTCGCGCAGCCAGAGGTGCTTGCCGTCGCTGTCGACGAAGCGATAATCGAGGTCATAGGACGCCTGGCGGTCGGTACAGCTTGCGCGATAGGCGGGTGCCCAGGTGCGTTCGTCGGGGTGCAGATGGTTAACCCAGAAGTCCGCCTGCTCCCAGTCGGCGAGCGGGAATCCCAGCAGGCGTTCGGCCTGGGCACTGACGAAGGTGAACTGGAAGGTCTTCGCGTCGGCCTCCCAGACGATGCCGTCGATCGACTGGACGAGGTCCTCATGACGCTTGCTGAGGATTTGCAGGCGGCGGACCATGCGCGTGGCAAAGACACTGGCGAGCGAGAACAGCCCGGCCAGCATCAACACGGCGGCAAGGCCGATGATCCAGGCGTGCTGTTGTCGGCGCTGCATCAGCGGCGTGATGTCGAAGCGGACGCTGATGCCGCCACGCACGTCGCCAACCCGGTAACCCATGCCCTGGTGGCACTTCATGCAGGCTTGCTCGACCAGCAGCGGCGCCATGTAGCGGAACTCGCTGAGTTTCCCGTTGTGGACCGTGGTAAAGCGTTCCTTGTCGCCGCCGGCGAAGGCTTCGAGAGCCGCACGTTCCCAGTCGTCGGCAGCATTGGCCGGGTTCTTGAGATTCAGGCTGGTGATATGAAAACGGTAGTCGCCCTCGCGGGTGGCCAGTTCCGAGACCTCACTGGCGGCCAGTTCCGAAATCTCCCGGGTCATCAGGGCCGGATTGCGCAGGGTGTAAGTCTTGCCATTGTCTGCGACGATATCCGGGTTTTCCAGGTACGGGTTGGCTTCTATGCCTTCGCGTTTCTCGACATAGACACCGCCGTACCCGGCAGCCCAGCGCCGGGTCAGGACGATATCGCGAAAATGCGCGCGCGCACGCGCGAGCACGAACTCTTCGACGGTGGCCTGATGATTCGCCAGTTCAAGGCCGATGGCAGCCAGGCCGGCGACGATCAGGAGCACCCCGATCTGGAGCAGAAAACGGCGTTGCGGCTTTGCCGTCGCGGCCAGCCAGGTCATTGAATGCGTGCCCACAGGCAGCCATCGGGCATGAACGGAATGCTCAAAACGACCTCTGGCAGCAGCGTGCCAGCGCGGCACACAGTTGCCGGTCGGAGGTTTCGACGTGGTCCATCAACCAGCGGCGGATGAACTGGGCAATTGCCGCGGCACCCAGCAGTCCCTCGTTGAAGTCGTCGATCTGGGCGCCGATCTCGTCGAACAAGTGCACATGTTCCTTCTGGTGCCGGGCCGCGAGTGGGTAACGGATGTCCAGCATCAATCTTTCCTCACGCGCGAAATGATCCCTGGTCAGCGCTTCGAGCGTCGCCAGTTCGATTCTGACTGCGGCCTGGTCCGAGCGGCTGCTGGCGGCGTGCAGGCGGTTGAGCAGGCAGACCATGGCGCGATGGTCTGCGTCGATCTCGGGGTGCCCGACTTCCAGCGCTGCCGTCCATTCAAGATGCACCATGTCGTGATCCTCGGAGTTCAAAGTGCCTGCTGATAGATCGTGGGCTTCAAGGTTTTCAGCCGGGTGGTGATGCCGTTCAGCGATTCCGAATGGCCGACGATGAAATAGCCGCCGGGCTTGAGACTCGGCAGCATGTTTTCGACGACCTTGCGCTTGGTTTCGGCGTCGAAATAGATCATCACGTTGCGCAGGAAGATGACGTCAAACTGGCCGACGCCGGTGATCGGCAAGGTCAGGTTGACCTGTGCGAAGCTGACGCGCTGCTTGAGCGCGTTGTCGATCAGGAGCTTGCCTTCGTGCGAGCGCACGCCCTTGAGGCAATACTTGCGCAGGTAAGCCGGCGGGATTCCGGAAATCCGCTCCTGCGTGTAGATGCCGGCCCTAGCCCTGGCCAGCACCGTCATGCTGATATCCGACCCAAAAACCTCCCATGGGCCGTCACTGCGATGCTCGGCCAGTACCATGGCCATCGAATAGGCCTCTTCGCCACTCGAACTGGCGCCGCTCCAGATACGGAAGGTTCCCGGCCCGCGCCGCTCCTTGATCGCCACGTCGCGCAGGAAGTCGAAATGCTGCGGCTCGCGAAAGAAATAGGTTTCGTTGGTGGTCAGCAGATCGATCATCTGCTGCACCTCGTCGGGATGCTCGCCGGAGGCCAGTAGCCGGTAATACTGGGTGTAGGTATCGAAGCCGTAGTGCTTGAGGCGGCGACCGAGGCGGCCGACGAGCAGCACACGTTTGGCATCCGACAGGCTGATGCCGGCGAGTCGGTAGATCAGGCGTTGAAAGAGCGCGAACTCCTGGCCGGTAATCGGGGCAGCGAGGTCGTTCATCGGCGGGCCTCGGCAGTTCGCAGCTGCGGCTGCGAGCGTAGCGGATGTGGGGGAATGTTCATGACCGTTCTCCGTGCGTGTGGGCCATTCATGGGCCGCTAGAAAAGCTCGATGTCGGCCTTCTTCGGCGCGACCAGGAGGGTGCTGGCGTAAGCTTTTTCGGCTTCGGCGATGCTCTGGTTGGTGTGGCCCCGCTTGCAGAAGGCGTCGCCGGTCTGCGGATCGAGGAGGACCTTGCGCGACCACGGGCCCATCAAATCCGAGGCGAGCAGTGGCACGCCCTCGCGCGCCAGCCATTCGCGCGCGAACTCGGCGTTGCGCTGGCCGATGCTGACGCCGGTGAGCGAAGAGACGACGTTGCCGCCACCGAAGGCCTTGCCCTGGAGGCGCTTCTTTTGCGCGCCGCGGGCGAGCATGCCGTTGAGCAGCGCTTCCATGCAGAAATTGCCGCAGAGCAGCACGTCGAGGTCCTTGTTGGCGGTCTTCTCGAATTTCGGCAGCATGAAATGGTTCAAGCCACCGATCCGGAGTTGCGGATCCCACAGGCAGACCGCGACACACGAGCCGAGGAGGGTGGCAATCGGGCGTTGGTTCTCGATCGCCCAACCGCCCGGATTGACGTTGCGCGCCAGGCGTTCGAGATCGCGTGGACTGTTCATGGCGAGGTTACCGGGCAAGATTCGGGAAACTGCGCCGCCGCGACCGGGCGGCAGAAGAAATAGCCTTGATAGTACTCGCAGCCGTGCCGTTCGAGAAAAGCCAGTTGAGCGGGCGTCTCGACGCCTTCGGCGAGCACCGAGAGTTGCAGTGAACGGGCCATGGCGATGATCGTCGAAGCGATTTCGGCGGCATTGGCGTCGCTGGTGATGTCGCGGACAAAACTGCGGTCGATCTTCAGCTTGTCGATCGGGAAGCGTTTGAGATAGCTCAGCGAGGAGTAGCCGGTGCCGAAATCGTCGATCGACAGCCGTACGCCCAGTTCACGAAGGCGCTTGAGGATTGCCACGGCGCGTTCGCCATGCTCGATCAGGATCCCCTCGGTGATTTCCAGTTCAAGGAAGCGCGCGTCGAGGCCGGTGTCCGCGAGCGTCTGCCGGACGAGTTCCGGGACGTCCTGCAGGAAGAACTGGCGCGGCGAGACATTGACGGCGATGGTCCGCAAGGGTCGCCCGGCATCGAGCCAGGCTTTCATCTGCCGACAGGCGGTCAGCAGAACCCAGGCACCAAGCGGTGCGATCAGCCCGCAGTCCTCGGCCACCGGAATGAATCGCATTGGCGCAATCATGCCCTGTTCCGGGTCAGGCCAGCGTACCAGCGCTTCCGAGCCGATCACCGCGCCGGTCCTGGCCTCGATCAGCGGTTGATAATGCAGGACCAGATGCTCGAGTTCGATGGCTTTGCGCAGGCTGGATTCCAGCCGCATGCGTTCGAGCGCCAGCGTGGTCAGCGATTCGGTATAGAAGCAGAAGGTCTTGCGCCCCTGCGCCTTGGCCAGGTTCACCGCGGTGTCGGCGTTGCGCATCAGCAGCGCCGGGTCGCAGCCGTCGTCGGGAGAGATGCTGATCCCGATGCTGGCCCCGATGTAGATGTCCTCTGCGCTACCGATCCGGAAGGGCGCTTCGAGCGCCTTGAGCAGGTCGCGCGCGACGACGGCGGCGTCGGCGGACACCTCGACGTCTTCCATCAGCACCGCGAACTCGTCGCCGTGCAGGCGCGCCAGGGTGTCCTCATCGCGCAGACGCGACTTGAAGCGTTCGGTGATCGCCACCAGCAGACGGTCGCCGAATTCATGTCCCAGCGAGTCGTTGATATTTCTGAAGAGGTCGAGGTCGAGGATCAGCAAGGCCAGCTTGTGGTCGTGACGGCGTGCGCGATCGAGTGCGTGCTGGTAGCGGATGTTCAGCAGGCTGCGGTTGGGCAGGCGTGTCAGGGCGTCGTGATAAGCAATGAACTCGGCATGGGCCTCTGCGTTTCTGATGCGGCTGATGTCCGTAAACACGCCGATGTAGCGTTCGATCTCATTTCGCTCATTGAGCACGGCGCTGATCGTCAGCCACTGCGGATAGTGTTCGCCGTTCTTGCGGCGGTTGCACACCTCTCCTTCCCAGAAGCCCTTGCCCGTCAACTGCGACCACATGGCGGCGTAGAACGCCGCGTCATGATGGCCGGATTTGAGGAGGCTGGTATTGCGACCGACAACTTCTTCGCTGCTGTAGCCGGTAATCTTGCTGAAGGCGCGATTGACGGCAATGATCCGGGCCGAGGCGTCGGTGATCGCCACCCCGTCGCGGGTCTGTTCGAATACCGTTGCCGCCTGCCGCAGGGACTCCTCGTGGCGGCGCAAGGCGGTGATGTCGTCGACGATTACGGCGAACTGCTGCGGTTCCGGTCGGTAGACGGTGACCCGGTACTGGCGGTCGAGGTCGCTGCTGAAATCGTCGAACTGTTGACCGTCACCGGTCAGGGCGACGGCGCCGTAGCGCTCGATCCAGTGCGGCTCGATGTTTGGCAGCAATTCGCGGACGCAGCGTCCGACGGTATCCGCCCTGGCCAGTCCGGTGATCGCCTCGAATGCCGGGTTGACATCGATGAAGCGGTAATCGCAAGGCTTGCCTTCGGCATCAAGAACGATCTCGTGCAGCGCGAATCCGGAGGTCATCGACTCGAACAGGCGGCGAAAGCGGCTTTCGCTGGCGCGCAGGCTGGCTTCGGCCTGTTTTCTGGCGGTAACCGCTCCAGCTTTGCCCGCAGCGCCTTCGGCCAGGGCGCCCCCGGCGAACCCCCGGCCCGCCGAAGCGGCTGCAGATCGCGCAGAAAGGACCAATGGCACCCTCCGGGAAGGCACTCGACCGCAGGACGTGCCGTCCTTCCCGTCGGGTTTCGAAGGGCCGCCGCGGCCGCGCGCGGGCGCTGTGGTGTCTTCGGGGCCGGTCGCGGGGGCAACAGTTCGTCGCGCGTGTAGCCAAGAGCCAGGGCCGGGCGTCCAAGCGCCCCCCCGGCCCGGCCGTCAAACGCGGCTTCGATCAGGCTGCGGTAATGCGGGTCGCTGAATCCGCGGCCTTGTTCGCGAGCCGTGGCCGCAGCCGAGTCGACAGCGATGCCTTCGACGCCCAGAAAGCTGCCGTCGCCGGCGAAGAGCGAGATCTTTCGATCCTCGATCCAGCGCGAGTTGCCGTTGCGGTCGATGATGCGGTAGTTGAGCGTGGCCTGCTGCGGACCGGTGCGCAGGCGCTCGCAGTCGACCACGACTGACGCGACATCGTCCGGGTGGATCAGGCTCAGCCATTTCTCCGGCAGAGCGTTGATTTCGGCCGCGGTGTAACCGGTCAAGGCTTCGCAATTGAGCAGGATGTCGCTCGACCAGTCGGCCGCTGCGCGATAGGTCATGCCGGGCAGGTGGTCGAGCAGTGTTCTCAGCTCGGCTTCACCGCGACGGGCGCGGATCTCCGAGTTCAGCGGAGCGCTGACATCCTGCATCGTCAGCACCAGGTATTGGGTACGGCGGGTGTGCGCGCCTTCGCCGTCGGAGAAGGGGGTCAGGGACCAGTTCCAGTAGCTGATTCCGAGAATCGGACTGAGCTTCGGGAGGAAGGGACGCGCGGTGTGGACATGCGCGATGCCGGAGTCGCGCACCTGCCGAAAAATGGCCTCGACGACCGGCTGCGGAAAGACTTCGAAATACTGGCGACCGAGAAAGAAATCGGGTGTCGCGCCGGTTGCCGCGGCGAATTGTCGAGTGACGCGCAGAAAGCCCAGATCGGCGTTCAGCACGGCGATTGCCAGACCCAGTTGATCAAGGATCGCAGCCCACGGCGAAGCGGTGTCGAGATCGCCAAGGAGTTGGCGGTCGAGCGAGTTGTGGGCGGTGGCCATGATGTTCATCGGCGTTGCTGCACTTCCTGTCCGGCGGCAATGGCGTGCTCGGCAAGCGGGGGCGTCAGTTCCGCCACGTGTGCCCACCTGGCTGTCATTGCTGCCGACCAGGACACATCAGACGCTCGGGGAACCATCGCCGCCACTGACCTTGGCGAGCATGGCGATTTCCTCGACCGACAGGACCCGCGCGATGTTCAGCAGGATCACGAACTTGCCGGCGACCTTGCCCATGCCCTGGATGAAGTCGGCGCGGATCCTGGCGCCGAACGATGGTGGCGGCTCGATTTCGCTGGCGGGGATCTCCAGTACCTCCGATACCGCATCGACCATGATTCCGATGTCGTGCCGGAAGTCGCTCTCGCTGACTTCGACGATGACGATGCAACTGCGTTTGCCGACTTCGCTCTGGGCGTGGCCGAAGCGTGCCGAGAGGTCGACCACCGGGACGACGCTGCCGCGCAGATTGATGACGCCGCGGATGAAGGGCGGCATCATCGGGATCTCGGTGAGGTTGCCGTACTCGATGATTTCCTTGACGTTGAGAATGCCGACGGCAAACATTTCGCCGCCGAGCAGGAACGTGAGGTATTGCTGGGGGGCTTCAGCCGCCTGGGTTACCTGGACGGCGGCTTTCGTCGACCTGGCGACCGCGTTGGCGGTGCCTCCTGCGTGTCGGGTTTGGGCGATCTGGGTCATCGAAGACTCCTGTTCAGAAACGTTCGAAGTCGTTTTCGGACGCCGCTACGGCGGTGCTGCGCACCGGTCGCTTGGTGCGTGGCGATGAGGTGCTGGTGCCTGCTGGCGGGCGCTTGGCAGTGACGGCCTTGCGTTTCGCAGCCACGGCATGACCGCCGTCGGCAAGGCGGAAGAAGGTCATCAGTTCCTGCAACTGTTGTGCCTGCCCGCCCATTTCTTCGGAGGTCGCGGCGAGTTCCTCGGATGCCGAAGCGTTCTGCTGTGTCGCCTGGTTGAGTTGGCCCATCGCGCCGTTGATCTGGCCGACTCCCGAGGACTGTTCCTGCGAGGACGAAGCGATTTCCTGGACGAGGTCGGAAGTCTTGCGGATCGACGGTACCATTTCTCCGAGCAGGGAACCGGCGCGCTCGGCGAGCTTGACCGAATCCCTGGCGACGCTGCTGATCTCCTGCGCGGCGACCTGCGAACGTTCGGCGAGCTTGCGGACTTCGGCGGCGACGACGGCAAAGCCCTTGCCGTGCTCGCCGGCGCGCGCGGCTTCAATGGCTGCGTTCAAGGCCAGCAGGTTGGTCTGGTAGGCGATGTCGTCGATGATGCCGATCTTGTCGGCGATGCTCTTCATCGCTTCGACGGTCTTGCCGACCGCGTCGCCGCCTTCGACGGCCTGCCGCGCGGCGGTCGAGGCCATGCCGTCGGTGACCTTGGCGTTCTCGGTGTTCTGCAGGATCGAAGCGCTCATCTGCTCCATGCTCGAAGTCGTTTCCTCGACCGAAGCCGCCTGCTCACTGGACGACTGCGACAGCGACTGGGCGGTGGCCGAGACCTGGCCGGAGGCGTTCGAGAGGTTGTCGGCGGCGGAACGGACCTCGCCGATGATCTCGCCGAGCTTGCCGACCATCGCCTGCATCGCCGCCATCAACTGCCCGACTTCGTCCTTGCCCTGCACGTCGATCCTGACCGTCAGGTCGCCTTCGGCGAGCGCATTGGCGGCGGCGACGGCTTCATTGATCGGTTGGGTGATCGAGCGGGTGACCCAGATCGCGAAGCCGATGCCGATCAGGAAAGCCGCCAGCGCCAGCGTGAGGATCAACGTCGCGGCCTGGTCGGCAGCCTTGTCCGCCTGCTCACCGGCCTGCTTCATCAGCTCGGTCTGGAAGTCGGTCAGCTTGTTGATCGACGTCATGTAGTCGAGTTGCGACTTGCGGACTTCGTTCAGCAGGTGGGCGGTGGCCTCTTCGGTCTTGCCGCTCCTGGCGATGTCGACGAACTTGTCGAGGTCGGCGATGAATTCTTTGCGCAGGTTGACCGCGTCGGCAATCAGTTTCTTGCCGGCTTCCGAGGTGATCGTCTTTTCGAGTTGCGCTAAGCGTTCGCTGACAACCTTCCGCGCCTCGTTGATGCGCTCGAATTCCTTTTTCACCTCGTCCGGGTTCTTCATCAGCAGGACGTTGCGTGCCGCGCGCGCGACGACGTTCACGTTTTCGATGATGTCATTGGCCCAGATCGTCTTCGGAAACTTGTCCTTGACCATGTCGTCCATCTCTTGGTTGAGCATCTGTACGCGGCCGTAGGCGAATACCGACAGTATGGCCAACAGCAGGAGAACGATGCCGAAACCGAGGCCGAGGCGCATGCCGATTTTCAGGTTCTTGAACACGATGTATTACCTCCAGTGATGCTGCGTTAATGAGAGTTTTGAGTCAGTGCAAATGGATCGCCTTCGGCAAGGCGGAAGAAATTCATCAGTTCCTGCAGTTGCCGCGCCTGGCTGTCCATTTCCGCCGCGGTCGCGGCGAGTTCTTCGGATGCCGAGGCGTTCTGCTGTGTCGCCTGGTTCAGTTGACCCATCGCGGCGTTGATCTGGCCGACTCCCGAAGTCTGCTCCTGCGAGACAGAGGCGATTTCGTGGACCAGTTCGGAAGTCTTCCTGATCGGCAGGAGCATTTCACCCAGCAAGGTCCCCGCGCGTTCGGCGAGTCCGACTGAATCGTTGGCAAGCATGCCGATTCCCTGGGCGGCGACCTGCGAGCGCTCGGCAAGTTTGCGGACTTCGGCGGCGACGACGGCGAAGCCCTTGCCATGCTCGCCGGCACGCGCGGCTTCGATGGCCGCGTTCAGTGCCAGCAGGTTGGTCTGGTAGGCGATGTCATCGATGATGGCTATCCTGTCGGCGATGCTCTGCATGGCCTCGACGGTCTTGCCGACCGCCTCGCCGCCTTCGACGGCCTGCCGTGCCGCGCTTGCCGCGATGTCGCCGGTGACCCTGGCGTTGTCGGTATTCCGCGCGATCGAGGCGCTCATCTGCTGCATGCTCGCGGTGGTTTCCTCGACCGAGGCCGCCTGCTCACTTGAAGACTGCGACAGGGATTGCGCGGTCGAGGAAACCTGGCCGGAGGCGTTCGAGAGATTGTCGGCGGCGGTACGCACTTCGCCGATGATCTCCCTGAACTTGCCGATCAGGCTTCTGATGGCCAGCAGCATGCTGGTGGTGTCACCGGCCGGGGTGGCGACGGTGACCGCCAGATTGCCGCCGGCGAGTTCCTTGACCACGCTCGCGACGTAGCTCGGCTCGCCCCCCAGGACCCGGAGTACGAAGCGACGAATGAAGTAAGCGAAGCAGGCGATCAGCGGCAATGAGAGCAGGATCGCCATGGCGACGCTCTTCCACATGAAGGCGCTGACCGCGGCATCGACCTTGTCCAGCGAGATCTGCATGCTGACCAGCCCCAGGGGAGTCCCGACTTCGACCAGGTGGCAGCCCGTGCAGTCCTTGCCGAGGTAGCTCTTCGAGGCCAGGACCGGTTTCACCGCTCGCAGATAGGGCGCTTGCCGGGCGTCCTGCTCAATACGCAGGATCTCCCGCTGGTTGGCCAGCACCTCCTTCTCCAGTTCATCGAGTGCAGGAGATGGGCGGCCGCCATCGCCAAACTGGCTGATCACGGCCGGGCTGCGAATGACCACCAGGTCCTTGATGACCGAAAGTTCCTTGATCTGGTCGAGGAAGACTTCGCGCTGTCCCACCGTGCCGGTAATCATCATGCCGGTCAGACCGGCCATCGTCATTTCGTGGATGCTGTTGGCGAAGTCCCCGGCCTGCGCAAGGATGGTCTCGCGATTGACGCGAGTTTCCCAGGCGATCATGCCGCCGAGAGCCAATGCGAGCATCAGCCAGATCGCTACCGTCAGCCGTAGCCAGATCGGCATGGCAAATGGCGTCATCGCGAACCCGCCGGGAGAGCGCTGTCGGCAAGTCGGAAGAAACCCATCAGCTCCTGCAGTTGCTGCGCCTGCCCGCCCATTTCCTCGGCGGTCGCGGCAAGTTCCTCGGATACCGAAGCGTTCTGCTGCGTCGCCTGGTTGAGCTGGCCCATCGCCCTGTTGATCTGGCCGACGCCGGAGGACTGTTCCCGCGAGGCCGCGGCGATTTCCTGAACGAGGTCGGAAGTCTTGCGGATCGACGGCACCATTTCGCCAAGCAGGGAACCAGGCGCTCGGCGAGCTTGACCGAATCCCTGGCGACGCTGCTGATCTCCTGCGCGGCGACCTGCGAACGCTCGGCAAGCTTGCGGACTTCGGCGGCGACGACGGCGAAGCCCTTGCCGTGCTCGCCGGCGCGCGCCGCTTCGATCGCCGCGTTCAAGGCCAGCAGGTTGGTCTGGTAAGCGATGTCGTCGATGATGCCGATCTTGTCGGCGATGCTCTGCATCGCTGCGACGGTCTTGCCGACCGCCTCGCCGCCTTCGACGGCCTGCCGGGCAGCGCTCGAAGCCATGTTATCGGTGACCTTGGCGTTCGCCGTGTTCTGCATGATCGAGGCACCCATTTGCTCCATGCTCGAAGTCGTTTCCTCGACCGAAGACGCCTGGTTGTTCGATGACTGCGACAGCGACTGGGCGGTGGCCGAAACCTGTTCCGCAACATCCGAGATCCTGTCGGCGGCGGTGCGCACTTCGCCGATGATCTCCCCGAGTTTGTCAATCATGGTCTGCATGGCAGCCATCAAGCTGTTCTTGTGCCGGGTACGGATACCTATCGTGAAGTCTCCGCGCGCGGCACGTTGCGCGATTTCGGTTGCTTCTTCGGGGTCACCACCCAGCCTGTGGGTGAGGCGGCGCAAGGCCAGGGCAAATAGAGTGGCGCCGATCAGGGCAGCGCCAATGGCCAGGAAAAGGGCAATGTTGCGCAGACGACTCATCGCTGCCAGTGCCTGTTCGGCAGCCGCTTGCGTAGCCTCGCCAACCCGCTTTTTCTGATCGAGTATCTGTTGCTTGAGGTCGCGCCAGATTGGCGTTTCCTCCTTGTTCAGGAGCGTTCTGGCGCTCTTCGAATCGGTTGCAGCCAGTTCGACAATGGCCTTGAGTCGTTGGTCGCGGGCTCTGACCAAGGTTTCGATCTTGAGCAGATCAGTGGTCGCTGTGGAGCCCCTGGACAGTTGACTTGCGCTCTCCAGTGCCGCGTGGAAATCCCTGTTGGCCTGTTCGAGGTTGTCATAGGCCTTGCGATTGGCGGGATCCAGGATGATGTTGCGGATCGCCTGGCCCATCTGGAGTCCTTGAGCTGACATTTCGCTGTAGGCGGTCAGCAGGGCCTGCTCCTGATTCACATAGTGCGAGAAGGCCTGGTGGGCACCGCTGATGCTATTCAATGCGACGCCCATGGCGACACTGAAGAGGATCAGCAGGAGCGTGCCGGCAACGACCAAAGTCTTCCGAATCGAAAGTGATGGCATGGGTTTACCTGTCAGCCAAGGGTGAGAACCAGTTCGGTCTTGGGTTCGCGCGATCAGAGGCATCTTTGGCTTCCACTCAGAGACGCTCGAATTGAATGTTGCGCTGCGCTTCCCTGATGCGCGGATCGGCACCGTCCAACTGGCCGATCGCTTCTTCCACGTGGTTGCCGTCGGCAAGACGGAAGAAGCCCATCAGTTCCTGCAGTTGCTGCGCCTGCCCGCCCATTTCCTCGGCAGTTGCGGCGAGTTCCTCGGATGCTGAAGCATTCTGCTGTGTCGCCTGGTTGAGCTGGCCCATCGCACTGTTGATCTGGCCGACGCCTGAGGACTGTTCCTGCGAGGACGCAGCGATTTCCTGGACAAGGTCGGCGGTCTTGCGGATCGACGGCACCATTTCGTTGAGCAGGGAACCGGCGCGCTCGGCGAGTTTGACCGAATCCCTGGCGACACTGATGATCTCCTGCGCGGCGACCTGCGAACGTTCGGCGAGCTTGCGGACTTCGGCGGCGACGACGGCGAAGCCCTTGCCGTGCTCGCCGGCACGCGCGGCTTCGATCGCCGCGTTGAGTGCCAGCAGGTTGGTCTGGTAGGCGATGTCGTCGATGATGCCGATTTTTTCGGCGATGCTCTTCATCGCCTCGACGGTCCTGCAGACCGCTGCGCCGCCTTCGACCGCCTGGCTGGCGGCAGTCGCTGCCATGGCCTGGGTGACCCTGGCGTTATCGGTGTTGCTGACGATCGCGGCGCTCATCTGGGCCATGCTGGTGGTGGTTTCCTCGACCGAGATCGCTTGTCCGGAAGACGATTCCGACAGCGAATGCGCGGTTGCCGAGACTTGCGCCGAGGAATCGCTGAGTCTGTCGGCCGTCGCCCGGACCTGGCCGATGATCTGCGAGAGTGTGGCGATCATCCGCTGTGTCGCTGCCATGAACTGGCCGACTTCGTCGTGGCTGGAGGTGTCGACCTGGACGCCGAGATCTCCTTCGGCGAGCGCGTTGGCGGCGGCGAGGGCCTCGTCGATCGGCTGCGTGATCGAGCGCGTGACGCGCCAGGCGATCAGTTGCAGGACGAACATGGCGATGATCAGCCCAATGCCCATCCATCTCGTTTGCCGCCACATTTCGCTGTCGATGTCGTCGATATAGACGCCGCCGGAGACGACCCAGCCCCATGGCGCATACAACTGACCGGTGGCGAGCTTCTCGGTCGGCGCATCGTGGCCGGGCTGCAGCGAGTAATAGGTGGTGAACACTTTCTCGCCAGCCTTGGCGTGATCGACGATCTCCTTGACGAACGCCTTGCCGTGGCTGTCCTTGAGGCTGGCAAGATCCTGGCCGGTCGCCTGTGCCTGCTTCGGATCCTCGACCAGCCGGTATTGCGTGTCGTAGATCGTCAAGCTGTTGTCACCACCGAAGCGCAGCCGTTTGATCGCTTCGCGCGCGTCGATCTGCGCGGAGGTGTTGGTCAGTTCGCCACTCCTGGCCAGATCGCCGTAGTGCACGATCAGCGTCTGTCCGATATCGACGATTCCCTGCAACTGGTCACGATGAATGGCGATCATCTCCGTGCGCTGAATGATCAATGAATATCCTGCACTAGCGACCAGCATCACCTGGGCGAGCAGCGCGAAAAGGATCAGACGGGTGCGGATCGAGATCTGAGCCAGTTTCATGATCGGCACGATGCGGCGAGTGGCAGATGGGTCAACGCAAGAGCGCGGCGGACGTGAGCGGCCAGATTGCCCCTGGGCCCGGCGCACCCTTGCGTTGAGGAAACGGGAGGCATCACCTGCTCCGGCTCAGAAACGTTCGAAGTCGTTGCTGACAGTCGCCCTGCCGGCGCTCTGCCGCGGCGCCGGCGTGCGCGGTACAGCGGCAGGCGCTTCCCGGCGAGTGGCGGCGCTGCCGCCCTTCGCTCTGACTGGCGCGCTGCCATGATCAGCATCGGCGAGGTGGAAGAAAGTCATCAGATCCTGCAGTTGCTGCGCCTGTCCGCCCATTTCCTCGGCGGTCGCGGCGAGTTCCTCGGATGCCGAAGCGTTCTGCTGCGTCGCCTGGTTGAGCTGGCCCATCGCGCCGTTGATCTGGCCGACGCCCGAGGACTGTTCCTGCGAGGACGCAGCAATTTCCTGGACGAGGTCGGAAGTCTTCTTGATCGACGGCACCATTTCTCCGAGCAGGGAACCGGCGCGCTCGGCGAGCTTGACCGAATCCCTGGCGACGCTGCTGATCTCCTGCGCGGCGACCTGCGAACGTTCGGCGAGCTTGCGGACTTCGGCGGCGACGACGGCGAAGCCCTTGCCGTGCTCGCCGGCGCGCGCGGCTTCGATCGCCGCGTTGAGTGCCAGCAGATTGGTCTGGTAGGCGATGTCGTCGATGATGCCGATCTTGTCGGCGATGCTCTTCATCGCTTCGACGGTCTTGCCGACCGCGTCGCCGCCTTCGACGGCCTGCCGGGCGGCGGTCGAGGCCATGCCGTCGGTGACCTTGGCGTTCTCGGTGTTCTGCAGGATCGAAGCGCTCATCTGTTCCATGCTCGAAGTCGTTTCCTCGACCGAAGCCGCCTGCTCACTGGACGACTGCGACAGCGACTGGGCGGTGGCCGAGACCTGGCCGGAGGCGTTCGAGAGGTTGTCGGCGGCGGAGCGGACCTCGCCGATGATCTCGCCGAGCTTGCCGACCATCGCCTGCATCGCCGCCATCAACTGCCCGACTTCGTCCTTGCCCTGCACGTCGATCCTGACCGTCAGGTCGCCTTCGGCGAGCGCGTTGGCGGCGGCTACGGCCGCATTGACCGGTTGCGTGATCGAGCGGGTGATCCAGAGCGCGAAGGCGGCGCCAAGGACGAGCGCGGCGATGGCCAGGGTGAGGATCAGCGTCGCGGCCTGCTCGGCGGTCTTGTCCGCTTGTTCTCCGGCCTTGTTCATCAGTTCGGCCTGAAAGTCGATCAGCGTTTCGACGGAAGCGATGTAGGCGGTTTGCACCTTGCGCACGTCGCTGAGCAGGTAGCGTGTCGCTTCGTCAACCTTGTCGGCTTTCGCCAGCTCGATAAACGTGTCGGTCCGCGCGACGTATTCCTGGCGCTTGGCGAGCGCGTCCGAAATCAGCTTGCGGCCCTTTTCGGAGGTGATGCTCTTGTCGAGCCTGGCCAGGCGTTCGTTGACGTTCCTGCGCGCCTCGATGACCCTGTCGAGTTCCTTGCTGGCGGCCTCCGGATTCTTCAACAACAGCACATTACGCAAGGCGCGCGCGATGACGTTCACGTTGTCGACGATTTCTTTGGCCCAGACGGTCTTCGGAAACTTGTCGCGCACCATGTCGTCTATCTCGTTCTGGAGTGTCGCCATGCGGCTGTAGGAGATCACCGCCTGAACCACCATCAGCACGAGAACGATGGCGAAACCGACGCCGAGGCGGGTGCCTATACCCAGGTTCTTGAACACGATGGCTCTCTCCAGTAGTCGGTTTCAGAATCGATGAATGGTGTTCATGGGGGGGCTCCGGACTCCGCAGCGATTCCTGCAAGGAGTTCGATTTCGTCGGTCGACAGGACGCGTGCGATGTTCAGCAGGATGACGAACTTCCCAGCGACCTTGCCCATGCCGTCGATGAAGTCGGCACGGATGCGGGCCCCGAAGGACGGCGCCGGTTCGATTTCGCTGCGTGGAATCTCGATCACTTCTGATACCGCATCGACCATGATGCCGATGTCGTGGCGAAAATCGTTCTCGCCGACTTCGACGATGACGATGCAGCTGCGCTTGCCGACCTGGCTCTGGGCATGTCCGAAGCGGGCCGCAAGGTCGATCACCGGCACGACGCAACCGCGCAGGTTGATGACCCCGCGGATGAAGGGCGGCATCATCGGAATCGCGGTGAGATTGCCGTATTCGATGATCTCCTTGACGTTGAGGATGCCGACGGCGAACATCTCGCTGCGTAGCTGGAAGGTTAGGTATTGCTGCGGGCCTTCGGCGGCCGCCTGTTGCGCCTGCAGGGCGGCCGCCGCTTTCCTGGCCACCGCATTGACGGCGCCGCCGGCGGGCCGGGCTTGAGCGATCTGTGTCATCACCGTCCCCGTTCAGAAGCGCTCGAAATCGTGGTCGGCAGACGCCGTTGCCGGCACGCGTGTCGATCCCTTGGCGCGTGGCGTGGCCGTGGCTGCCGGTCGCCGGGCCGCCGGGCCGCCGACCTTCCTGACCTGCGCCTTGGTGTGACCGCTGTCGGCGAGTTCGAAGAAGGTCATCAACTGTTGCAACTGCTCCGCCTGACTGCCCATTTCTTCGGCGGTGGCGGCGAGTTCTTCGGACGCCGAGGCGTTCTGCTGCGTCGCCTGGTTGAGTTGCCCCATCGCACCATTGATTTGACCAACGCCGGAGCTCTGTTCCTGCGAGGCGGAAGTGATTTCCTGGACGAGATCGGAGGTCTTCTTGATCGACGGTACCATTTCGGTGAGCAGCGAGCCGGCGCGCTCGGCGAGTTTGACCGAATCCTTGGCGACGTTGCCGATCTCCTGGGCGGCGACCTGCGAACGTTCGGCGAGCTTGCGGACTTCGGCGGCGACGACGGCGAAGCCCTTGCCGTGCTCGCCGGCGCGCGCGGCTTCGATCGCTGCGTTCAAGGCCAGCAGATTGGTCTGGTAGGCGATGTCGTCGATGATGCCGATCTTGTCGGCGATGCTCTTCATCGCCTCGACGGTCTTGGCGACCGCCTCGCCTCCTTCGACGGCCTGCCGGGCTGCCGCCGAAGCCATGCCGTCGGTGACCTTGGCGTTTTCGGTGTTCTGCATGATCGAGGCGCTCATCTGCTCCATGCTCGAAGTCGTTTCCTCGACCGAAGCGGCCTGCTCGCTGGACGACTGCGACAGCGACTGGGCGGTGGCCGAAATCTGGCCCGAGGCATTCGAGAGATTGTCGGCGGCGGTGCGTACTTCCCCGATGGTCTCGACGAGCTTGGCCACGGTCTGGTTGATGGCGTTCTTCAACTCGTCGAAATCGCCCTGGTAGGAAGTGGTGATGGTCTGCGTGAGGTCGCCGCCGGCCATCGCTCCCATGATCCGTCGCACTTCGTTGATCGGGTCGACGACGTTGTCGAGGGTGTCATTGACGCCGGCGACGACCTTGCGGAAATCGCCCTGGTGGCGGCTGGCGTCGGCGCGCGTTTCGAGCTTGCCGGCGACGGCTGCCGTCGACAGCATTGCGGCGTCAGCGACGAGCGCATTGACCGCTTCGACACAGGCGTTGAGGTTGTTCTTGATGATGTTGTAATCGCCGCTGTAGCTGTCGGTGATCTTCGGCGGGATGTCGCCCTTGGAGATGCGGTCGACGTAATTGGCGGTGACGTTGAGCGGGTTGACGATGTTGGTGATCGCTTCATTGACTCCCCTGACGAGCTGGTTCCAGCCACCGACGAAAAGATCGGCGTTGGCGCGCTTGCCGAGTTGTCCCTCGGCCGCCGCCTTGATGATGATGTCGGTCTGGGCGAGCAGGTCGCTCATCATTTTGACCATGTTGTTGAGGTTGTTCTTGATGATGTTGTACTGGCCCTTGTACTCGGTGGTGATCACCGGCGGGATGATTCCCTTGGCGACCTTGTCGACGTAGTCGGCGGTGACGTTCATCGGATCGACGATGTTGGTGATCGCTTCATTGACTCCCCTGACGAGCTGGTTCCAGCCACCGACGAAGAGATCGGCGTTGGCGCGCTTGTCGAGTTCGCCGTCGGTGGCGGCGCCCCGGATGATGATGTCGGTTTGGGCGAGCAGGTCGCCCATCATTCTGACCATGTTGTTGAGGTTGTTCTTGATGACGTTGAAGTCGCCGTTGTAGCTGTCGGTGATGACCGGCGGGATGACTCCCCTGGCGATGTCGTCCACGTAGCGGGCAGTGACGTTGAGCGGGTTGATGACCGCGTCGAGGGTGCTGTTGACCCCGGTGACCACCTTCTGGAAGTCCCCTTGATGCTTCGAGGCATCGGCGCGCGTCGCCAGCTTGCCATCGATGGCGGCCCGGGCCAGCAGATCGGCGTCGTGGATCATGCGCTGCACCGCCGCCTGGACCGCTTCGACCCCCTTCGCCAGTTGGCCGACTTCATCCTTGCTGTCGATATCGAGCTGAAAGTTGAAGTCGCCGGTGGCCATCTTGTTGGTGGCAGCGACCAGCTTGCTGGTTGGACCGGTGATCGAGCGGGTGATCAGGAAGGCGAACAGCAGGACGATCACTACCGCGGCGACGGACAGGCCGATCAGCAGCGTGCGCGTCGAATTGGCCAGCGCCTCGGCATCGGCGCCAACCTTGTCGGCCAGCTCCGTCTGGAAGTCGATGAACGCATTGACATTCTTGGTGTAGTCGGTAAAGGCCGGACGGTAGGTGCCTTCGAAGTGTTTCAGCGCCTCGTCCCATTGTTTGGCCTTGATCTGGTCCTCAAGCTTGCCCGCGACGGCGAGGAAGGTCTTGCGCGCGTTCTTGCAGGCGTCGAGGGTAGCCTTGCCCTTGTCGCTGTAGCTGAACTTGTCGAGGGCTTCGAAACTCTTCGTGACCCCATCGCGCGCTTCAACGATCCTGGGCATTTCCCGGTTCGTCGCCTCCTCAGTCTTGGTGATCAGCATGTTGCGGTGAAAGCGGCCGACGGAATTGACGTTGTCGATGATGTCGTTGGCGGTCTTGGTTTTGAAGTTCTTGTCCTTGACCAGGTCGTTGATGTCGGCCTGCAGTTCACCGACGCGGGCAATGCCGATGACGGTGATCAGGAGCAGCAGCAGCAGCACAATGGCAAAGCCAATGCTGAGGCGGATGCCGATCTTGAGATTGGAAAGCATGGGGTGACCTCTTGAGGTAAGGGGCGAAGAGCTGGTAAAGAGCTGCTAAAAGGCTGGCAAGGCGCGGAGCTGTCTGGTCGGAGTCACGGCGGTGCATGGCGCTGCGCATCCTGCTCACGGTGGCGCTCAGTGAATCGATACGCTTTCATGCGCGCCTCCGGTGCGGGCGTTCGTCGCCGCTGTGCCGGGTGCCAGCCGCTCGCCCTCGATGCTGATGGCGCGCTCGACGAGTGCCGGCACGTCGAGGATCAGGGCCACTTCGCCGGTGCCGAGGATGGTGGACCCGCCGATGCCGCGCAGGTGTTTGAAGAGGACGCCGAGCGGCTTGATCACCGTCTGGAATTCGCCGAGCAGGGCATCGACGACCAGGCCGGCCTTCTCGCCGGCGTACTGGACGATGACCACGTTCTGACGGCTGGGGATTTCGCCGCCGATGCCGAACAACTCGCGTAGCCGGACGAAAGGCAGAACCTCGCCGCGCAGGTTGAGGTAGTTGCGCTGCTCCGGAACGTTGGCGAGTTCGATGCATTCGACGACCGAATCCAGCGGCACGACGTAGGACGCCTTGCCGACACCGGTCAGGAAGCCATCGATGATTGCCAGCGTCAGCGGCAAACGGATGGTGAAGGTCGAGCCTTCGCCCTCGGCGGTGAGCACCTCGACGCTGCCGCGCAGGCTCTGGATGTTGCGTTTGACGACATCCATGCCGACGCCGCGACCGGAGATGTTGGTCACCTGGTCGGCGGTCGAGAAGCCGGCCTCGAAGATCAGGTTGATGATTTCGTGGTCGGAAAGCGTGGCCGCGGCGTCGATCAGCCCCTTGTCGATCGCCTTCTGGCGAATCTTGTCCCGGGGCAGCCCGCCGCCATCGTCGATGACCTCGATGACGATGCTGCCCGAGTCGTGGTAGGCGTTGAGCTGCAGCGTACCGTTTTCGGGTTTGCCGCGGGCGGCGCGTACTTCGGCCGACTCGATGCCATGGTCGATGGCGTTGCGCACCAGGTGCATCAGCGGATCGCCGAGCTTCTCGACGACCGACTTGTCGAGTTCGGTCTCGGCGCCGGTGATCACCAGGTCGATGGCCTTGCCCATCTCGCGCGCGTTGTCGCGCACCACCCGGTTGAAGCGGTTGAAGGTCTCGCCGATCTGCACCATGCGCAGTTGCAGCGCCGAATCACGGATGTCCTCGACCAGGCGCAGCAGTACCGAGGTCGATTCCATCAGGTCCGACTGGCCGCTGCGCTGCGCGAGCAGGTTGGCGCCGGCACCGGCGATCACCATCTCGCCGACCAGATCGATCAACTGGTCGAGTTTGTCGGCCTGCACGCGGATCATGCGCGCATCGAGCGCCTTCTTGTCGCTGAGCACGCTCTGGCGGCTGGCCGCGGCCTCGACAAGTTCCTTGTGCACCACCTTCTGCTCGACCAGGATCTCGCCGATCGGTGTCTGCGCCGGGCTGGCGCCCTCGACTTCCACGCCGGCGCTACGGCTCTGTACGGCGAGACCCTCTTCGAGCTCGGCCTGCGTCAGGGCTCCCGAGCGGACCAGGATCTCGCCCAGGCGCATCGGGCCTTCGGGTGACTCGTTGATCAGTGTGATGTATTCATTGATCTTCGAGTGCGGCGGCAGGATGTACAGCGTGCACTCGTCGCGGACGAACTCGAAGACCTGTTCGATCTGGGCTTTGGAGGCCCGCGTCTGGAAGTGGATCTCGAAACCGAGGTAGCAGGATTCGGGGTCCATCTCCGCCGCCGCCGGCATGGCGTCGGCGAGCGTGTTGATCGCCGTGATCTCTCCGAGTGAGGCGAGGAAATTGAGGAAGGACAGGGGGTCCATGCCCTTCCGCAGCACGCCGGGGCCAAAGCGGACCGAAATATGCCAGGCGTCGGTATTGACGACGCCGCCACCGGACGCCTCCAGTTCGCTGCTGTGCTCGACCGGGAGCGCGTCGTCCCTGGCGCTGCCGCCTAGGAACTGCTCGGTCAGCGTCGCCAACAGCGCATCGCCACGTGCCTGCACCTCTGGGTCGGGGTGCGGCGAGCCGGCGGCGAGCACATCGAGCAAGGCGCCGAGGTGATCGCAACATTCGAGCATCACCGTCGACAGCTCACCGCTGACCGGGATCTCGCCGTTGCGCAGCTTGTCGAGAACGTTCTCGACCTTGTGCGTGAAGGCTTCGATGAAGTGGCACTCGACGACCCCGGAGCCGCCCTTGATGGTATGCGCGGCGCGGAAGATGGCGCCGAGGTTGTCGGCGTCGTCGGGGTTCTGTTCGAGTCGCAGCAGGCCGTCTTCCATCGCGATCAACTGGTCGCGGCTTTCATTGACGAAGGTGCTGGTCAGTTCGTCCATCGGACTTCCTCGCTGGCGTTGGGTTCAGGGTTTCGCGGAGATCAGCATCGGGTCGCCGAAGACGCCGACCAGATTGCAGAAGTCGAAGAGGTGCTGGACACTCGGGCTATGGCTGATGATCTTCAGTTGCTTGCCCTGCTGCAGGACTTCGCGTTTGAGCAGCAGCAGCAGTTGCAAACCGGCGGTGTCCATTTCGCCGACTCCCGAGAGGTCGAGTTCGAGGTCCTCGGTGGCCGCCAGGGCGGCCAGCAACTGTTCCTTCTGCGCCTGTGCCTGATAAATGGTCATGTCCTCACGAATGGCGAGGCGGTTGGCGGTAGTAGCGTTCATCGTGACACCTGTGGGTGGGTTGAGGCGGCAGGTCAGAAGAGTTCGACGTTCGACGGCTTTTTGGGGGCTGCCGGTGGCGCGGTGTGGGCTGCCGCTCGCCCCTTGGCCTTGGTGGCAGCTGGTCCGCGCGGCGCGGCGTTTGAACCTGCCATCGCCTGCGTATGGGCGTCACGCTGCTGCGCCATCACATAGGTCGAGTAAACCTGCTCGATCTGCGCGGCCAGCGGTTCGACGGCATCCTCGCGGCGGACGTCCTCGGCGCGCTCGAGCACTCCGGCCAGAGAACTGGCGTGGCTGTCGACCCGCTCAATGCCGCTGATGACGTGTTCGATCTGCTGGCGTGTGACGTCCTGGAATTGCACGCTGGCCAGCGTATCCATGAACATGGTGCCGAGTTTGCCGCTGCTGGCGGTAATTGTTTCGAGAATGGTGCGCTCGCGTGCGGTGAGGCTCTCGTAGCTGGCGCCGAGCGAGGCGAGTTGCTGCGCAAAGCATTCGAGGCTGTCGCGCTCCTCGTTGATGTGCGAGTGCGCCAGCTTGTCCCTGAACTGCGTCTCGATGATATTGGCGACGGCGATGATGCCGTCGTTGATTTTCTTGACCGCGTTTTCGGTTTCGTGCGACAGCTTGCGGACTTCGTCGGCGACCACCGCGAAACCGCGCCCCGCCTCGCCGGCGCGCGCGGCCTCGATCGCCGCGTTGAGCGCCAGCAGATTGGTCTGCCCGGCGATATGCTTGATCAGATCGACCAGGGTCTGCAAGGACTTGGCTTCGCGCACCGCCTCGGCGCTGCGCTCCTGGTCCTGCTGTGTTTCGGCAATGCGCTGGGCGATGAAGGCTTCGAGCTTGCTGATCAACTGGCGATTGCCGCCGATCTTGGCTTCGGAATCGAGGGCCATCGTTTCCGACTCGGCGGCCGCGCCGGCGACGAAATGATTGAGGTCGGTGACCACTTCGTCGATGGTTTGCAGGCGCGAAGTGACGTCGTAGGCCGCTTTTTCGGTCTGCTCGACGACGCTGCGCAATTGCCCGACGAGGACCTTGTTGAAGCGCGGAATCTCCCGCAGTTCGGGCATCGCCACGCGCTGGCAGACCTTGTTCGACGGACAGCGCTGGCGTACGTCCTTGAGACCGGCTTCGATGCCCATGTGCACATCATGGTAGAGGACGCGCGAGACGGTATGTTGAATGGCGACGAAGAGCAGCAGCCCGAACAGCGTGATCAGGGTGTCGGCACTGCGGTCGCCGAGTCCGAAACGGGACTCCAGGAATTCGTCGAAGAAATCATGTACCAGGAAGATCACGATGACCAGGACGACTGCCGCGGCGATGCCGGTGATCAGCGTGCGCTGGCGATACTGCTGGTACGGCTGGCGGAGTGCGGTGGTCATGGGGGCGTCCTAGCGAATGACCAGCTTGATGGTGTTGAGCAGGTCGTCGGCGGTGGCCGGCTTGACGATCCAGCCCGAGGCGCCGGCGGCTTTCGCTTCCAGCTTGCGGCTCTGCTGCGATTCGGTGGTCAGAAAGAGAATCGGCAGGAAGCGGTAGGCAGCGAGCGTGCGCACCTGTTTGATGAGTTCGATGCCGTTCATTCCGGGCATGTTGAGGTCGGTGATCAGCAGATCGACCTTGACCCCGGCCTTGAACTTCCTGAGCGCCTCGTCGGCATTGGAGGCCTTTTCGACGGCGAATCCCGCCTTGCCGAGAATGCTCGAAACACTGAGTAGAATGGTCGCCGAATCATCGACCAGAAAAATTGTTTTTGCCATGTTGAGACTTCTCCTGTTCGGCATGCATCGCGCCGGCCGGCACGCTAATTGCACAGATGACAATCTGACAGGAGAGAGAGTAGCGGCCCGGATGGCATGGCGCTATCCGGTAATCCACGTGTCTCTACGTGGAAATACTGAGGACGGACGGCCGCGGGGTTCGCGGAACAGGGGCTGGGTGTGGCTTGAAGCGCGCTGGGTGGCCTATTTCCTGCCGATGACCATCCCCACCAGTTCGATGACGCTGCCGGCGCCGGCCTTGGCCATGATGTGGGCGCGGTGGGTTTCGACTGTGCGCTCGCTGATGCCGAGGTCAGCGGCAATGACCTTGTTGCGTTTGCCATCGACGATGGCACCGAGGATTTCCAGTTCGCGCGGAGTCAGCGCCTGTCGCCAGTCGTCTTCGGAGGCGAGTCCGGTAGTGGCGTTACGTCTTTCGTCGGCAAGCTGCAAGGCGGCGTTGACCCGTTCAAGGAGCTGTTGCACATTGAAAGGCTTTTCCAGAAAGTCGAAAGCGCCGAGCCGCATGGCGCGTACGGCCGTTGGCACGTCGGCATAGCCGGAGAGAAAGATCACCGGTACCTCGGGATTTCGCTGCCGCAACCAGTCGTGCACCTCGGGCCCGGTAACGCGTGGCATGCGGATGTCGAGCAGCACGCAGCCGGTATTCCCGGCTCGCCAGCGGCGCATGAAGTCCTCTCCGGAGGGATACTCCTCGGCAGCGAGGCCGATGCTGGCCAGCACCTCAACCAGGAAACGGCGAACCTGTACGTCGTCATCGACAATGCAAACGCTCTGGTTCGTGGGTAAGGCCATACGCTTCCTTCAAGCCGGTTCGGCCAGTGCCGACAATCCGCAACAGCATATTCTACCGGTGATCGGTAAAAATACGGAGAATGACGGGAAAATCGCGATGCCACGGCCGGAACGTCATCCAGCGTACGCCGGCGTGCTCGAAACCATGGAGCAGTCGATGGAGCCATTCAGTACCTGCCACCTTTCCGGGGCGCTCGGCAGCACCAGCCGGCAAGGGCACGTCGCCCAGCCGGCGCTCGCCTGATGCCGGCGTCGTCGTTGTCGCCAGCGCGTCGCTTCGGCTTCGAGTGGCTGCTGCTGAGTGCCGCGCTGCTGCTCCTGGGGGGCGCCATGGTCTGGTGGTCTCTGTGGCTGCCCTACCAGCGCCTGGAGCAAGAGGAAAGCGATCGCCTGCAGGCCATTGCGATGACCCTGGGCGACGCCATCGGTCACCGGCTGGGCGCCGCCGAGCACGCTTTGGCGGCCGTGGCCGGCGATGTCGGCTACTGGCGCGGCGGTGCTGAGCGTGTGTCCCGCTTGCAGGCGTTGGCCAGTGTGCTCGATGGTATTCACACCTTGCTGGTCCTCGACGCAGAAGGGCGGGTGGTCGCCGCCAGCCGGGCGGATCTGATTGGTCAGGATTTTGGCGCACGAAAATTCTTCATTGGCGCACGCGAGCAACCCGGTGCCCGATGGCTGGAACTTGATGCCGAGGCCGACAACGGGCACGCGCCGTATCGCCTGGGTGTTTCGAGAGCGATCGTCGATAGTCGTGGAGGCTTCGCCGGAGTTGTCGCGGCAGTTCTGGATGGCGATTTCATCGGGTCTCTGATGGAGTCCGGGCGCTACGCGCCGGACGTCCGGCTGTTGCTGGCCCACGCTGACGGCAGGCCGTATGTGGCGGCACCCCACAATGCCCAGGCATGGGACGTCACCGCAGCAGCATCCCTGTTCGCCCTGCATCGTGAAAGTGGGCAGCGGGTTTCGTTGTTGAATCGCGCGACTCCTGCGCGTGGCGAAGACCTGGTGGTCGCGGTACATGCGTTGCACGCCGACAGCAGCGCTGCCGATGCCGATCTCCTGTTGGCCGTTGCCAGAGAGCGGGCGCTGGTGCATGCCCAGTGGCGCCGAGAGGCAGCCTGGTATGGCGGGTTGTTTCTGGCCATGCTGCTGTCGTCGGTGGTTGCCCTGCAGGCGGTACAGCAACGCCGGCGACGCCTCGATGCCCTGCGCGCTGCGCGTACCGCCGAGCTGCGGGCGGCTACCGAGCGTCTTCGCCTGGCGGCCGACACGGCAGGGCTGGGCATCTGGGAGTACGAACCCGCCGGTAGGCGCGTGCATTGGGATGCGTCGATGTACGCGCTGTACGGCGTCGACGCCCTGCCACCGGTGACGACCTACGACGAGTGGAGGGGAACGGTTCTCCCGGAGGATCTGCCGGCGGTGGAAGCGGCGTTGCAAGCGGCGATTCGCGAGCGCAAGCAGTTCTGTGGCGATTTTCGCATTCGTCGCGGTGACGGGCAGATCCGCATGATCAGCGCGTTGGCGCGGCCACTTCTTCCAGCGGACGGGTCGACGGTACGCGTTGTGGGCATCAATCAGGACGTGACCGAGCGCTGGCAAGCCGAGGCTGCGGCACTGGCCAGCGAAGCTTACCTGAAAGCGATTTTCGACGTGGTTCCGATCGGCATATCGGTGCTGGACCAGACGGGCCGCATCGTTGACTGCAATGCCACCGCCGAGCGATTGCTGGGTGTGAGCCGCGAGCAGCCGTTCCCCGACAGTTCCGATTCGCCAGTCTGGACCGTCCGGCGCTCCGACGGCAGCGTCATGCCCAGGGAAGAGTATGCCTGGGTACGCGCTCTGGCGAGTGGTGTCGCGGTGTTCGATCAGGATTTGCTCGTGGAGATGCCGACAGGGGGACACTGGTTGTCGGTGAGCGCCGTGCCTATCGCCACTTCCCCGCGCGGACGCTTGGCCGCCGGTGGCGAGTTGGCGACTGAATGTGGTCGGGAATCTGGAGGGGTGGTGATTGCCTGCGTCGATGTCGGCGCTGCGCGCCGCAACGAAGCCGAGTTGCGCCAGCTCTCGCGGGCGGTGGAGCAATCAGCTGCGGCGGTGTTGATCACCGACATTGATGGCATCATCGAATACGTCAATCCGGCAGCCTGCGAGGCCTATGGTTACAGCAGCGCGGAACTGTTGGGCGCCAACCCACGGCTCATTGGGTCGGGATTGACCCCGATCTCGACTTATCAGGCGATGTGGTCGACGATTCTCGCCGGCAAAGCCTGGCGTGGCGAGTTGGCCAACCGCCGGCGTGACGGTAGCCTGATCCACGAGGCGGTTTCGATATCGCCCGTGTATGATCGGGCGGGACAAATGACACATTTTGTTTCCATCCAGGAGGATGTCTCGGCGCGGGTCGAGGCCGAGCGCCTCCAGGACGAGCTGAAGACCCGTCTGGGGCGGGTTGCGCGCATGGATGTGCTGGGGGTGATGGCCGGTGGCGTCGCGCATGACTTCAACAACATCCTGGTGGCGATTCTCGGCTTTTCGGGGCTGGGCAAGACCGTGCTGCGGGCTACTGGTGGTGCCGAGCGCCTGGTGTCGTATTTCGAGGAGATCGAAGCCGCCGGCGAGCGAGCCCGAGCCCTGGTGCAGCAATTGCTGGTCTTCTCGCGCGGTGGCGCGCTCAAGCTGGCCGTGGTGTCAGTGGCCGCGGTGGCGGGCGAAGTGCTGGCTCTGCTCGCCCCATCCCTGCCCAATTCGGTGACCCTGGGTACCGACATTGACGATGACCTGCCGTTGCTCGATGTCGATCGTTCCCACCTGCATCGCCTGCTGGTCAATCTCTGCCTGAACGCCCGCGACGCGATGGAAGGTCCGGGCGCAGTGGTGATTTCGGCGCGGCTCGTCTGCCAGCAGACGGCAGCCGTCTGTGCCTCCTGCCATGGGGAGTTTTCCGGTGAGTTCCTGCGTCTCTCGGTCAGCGACCAGGGGCGTGGTATCCCGGAGGCGATCCGCGACCGCATTTTCGAGCCGTTCTTCACGACCAGAGAAGTGGGAGCTGGTTCGGGGATGGGGCTCGCGGTGGTGCACGGCCTGACCCATCTTTATGAGGGGCATCTGCAGGTGTTCAGCGTGCCGGAGCAAGGCAGCGAAATGGTGATCCTGCTGCCACGCAGCATGTGGCACGTTGACCCGGCGGCCGCTTCTGGTGCGGGCGAACACTGAATGCGGCGCAAATTTAGCAACGGCGTACAATGCGCCTTTCCAACCAGAAAGGGGCGAGAATGACTGCGACAAGGAAACGCGACGATGGATTTGACGGCACAACTGCCATGCGTGTCGGTACGCCAGGGGCACTTGCCCGTCACCTCATCGGCATCTGCGGCATGGCCGGGGCGTTGTTGCTGGTCGGATGTGCCGACATGATGGGAGCGGGGACCAACGTTACCGTCAGCGATCCGACACGGATCACTCATACCGGTTTTCTCAGCGACTACAGCCGGCTGACGCGTGCCCCCGGTGGCGACGGCGCGTTGTGCTGGCGGAACCCTGAGCTCGACATGCGGCGCTATGACAAGGTGCTGATCAATCGGATCATGGTGACCCTCAAGTCTGATCAGCAGGCGTCGGTGGATCCGACCGATCTCAAGACGCTCGTCGATTACTTCCATAGCTCGCTGGTCAAGGCCCTGAAGCCGCAGATGCAGGTGGTCGGTCAGCCCGGACCCGGGGTCCTGGTGTTGCGCATCGAACTCAGCAACCTGGTTCCGACGCAGGTCAGCCGGAGTCTGGTCGGCACGGCGGTGCCCTACGGTTTTGTGGCGGAGGCGGCTTCGGGGCCGGCATCGGGTCGGCCGGCCGGTTCGACGCCGTATCTCGGCGAGACCGGCATCGAACTCCAGTTTCTCGATGGCGCCAGCAATGTGGTGCTTGCTGAATGCGCCGATACGCAGATCGGGCGGAAGTATGCCGCCGATGTCGATGCCGGTGCAGCGGGCGCCACGGATACCTGGATCAAGGGCTACATGAGCTCATTCCAGAGCTGGTCGTATGCTCGGGACGCGTTCGACAAGTGGTCGATGCAGATCGCCAACCGTTTCACGGTGTTGCGCGGGAACCAGCCACCTCAGTAGACACTGCTCGCCGTGCGGGCCGGGACGCCGCGCAAGGGCCGAATGCGTGGCCATCCTTGCCCGGTCGCGTTGACGGCCAAGCGCCGTCCTTGCGGACGGCGGCGATGGCGGGACGCCGGCCTCATCGGGGTTTCTCCTCCGCATCGTCTTCATCGCGCTCTGATCGAAGCGTTTCCTGCAGGCTGTCGAGGTCGCTTCGGTTCTGTCGCAGAAAGAAGACGAGTCCCCACAGCATCGCTCCCGCGACGACGACGAACAGGGCCACAGCGCTCCAGTCGGTTGTGGCCAGTGATCCGGTGTTCATCGGTTTCCCCTGTGCAAGTCCGTTCCTATTATGCCATTGCCCGGGCGGGCATGCCTGCGGGTTTCGTGGAGCTAGCTCCCGGCGCTCTCGCGCAGCCGTGCAATCAGACCTGAATGGCGTTGGGTCGGGTTGGCGCAGGCCGCCGTCAGGACCTCGCCACTGCCGACGACACCGACCTTTTTCGATGCCCGCGTAAGGCCAGTGTACAGGAGTTCGCGGGTGAGTACGCGGTGTGGTTTCTCTGGGAGCAGCAACAGCACCGACTCGAATTCGGAGCCCTGTGACTTGTGCACGGTGATGGCGAAAGCCGTATCGTGCTCGGGCAGGCGGATGGGTGCGATCGGCCGAAAGGAACCCTGCTCGGGGAACCAGACCAGGAGTTCGCCGGCTGCGTCGGGCAGACAGATGCCGATGTCGCCGTTGAACAGCCGGAGTACGTAATCGTTCTTGAGGACCATCACCGGCCGGCCGGCGTACCACACCGAACGGACGGGCGCCAGCGGGATTCCGGCCAGGGCCTGCAGCGATTGTTCGACCATTTTGTTGACGGCGTCGACGCCGCGCGCCGTATCGCGCAGCGCGCAGAGCACGCGGAAGCGATCGAAAGCGGCAAAGATCTCGCGACACTTTGCGGCAGGGTCGTCATGGTCGCGGGCGAGTGCCCTCGACATACGGACGGTAGCCGTCCAGGATCGCCTCCCGAATCCGGGTAGTCTGCTCCGCGATGGAGTCCGGCAACCAGTCGATCGAGGGATCCTCGGCACTGGCCAGGCATGCGCAGACTTCGGCAGCACGGCCGGCATTGACCTCGGCGGCCAGTCTGCCGATACCGGATGTCGTCGCAAAGCGATGGCTTTCGGAGAGCCAGACCACACAATCCCGGAGCGGCGTCTCGGTAACCGGCGCCGCTGGCCGAATCTGCGGCAGCGGTGTCGCGGTCAGTGCCGCCAGTTCGGCGGCGCACGCACTGCTCAAGGTCGGGTCGGCCGAGATCTCGGCAAATACCGCACCCGCCTCGACTGCCGCCAACTGGTCTTTGTCACCGAGCAGGATCAGGCGGGCATCGGGCGGCATCGCGTCGACCAAATGGCAGGCCAGCGCCAGGTCGAGCATCGAGGCCTCGTCGACGACCAGCGCGTCGACCGGCAGCGGGTTTTCGGCATGGTGGCGGAAGCGGCCCGCATCCTGCGTGACGCCGAGCAAGCGGTGCAGGGTGTGCGACTCGCGCGGCAGCAGTGCCTGCAGTTCTGTCGGCAGGTCGCCGGCGCGTCGGCGCAGGGCTTCGAGCATGCGTGCCGCGGCCTTGCCGGTTGGCGCGGCGAGGGCGATGCGCAACTGGGGATTCTCGCTCAACAGGCAGGCCAGCAGTGCGACGACGGTGGTCGTCTTGCCGGTCCCCGGGCCGCCACTGATGATCGTCAGTTTGCTCCGCCAGGCCAGAGCCGTGGCGAGTTTCTGCCAGTCAGGCCGGCCCCCTGGCCGCTGTGCAGGGCTGGCGAAAAGTCGTTCGAGTTGGCGAAACAGGGCGGCGCTCGGCGTCGGCGGTACGTATTTGGCGCGCCGGTTCAGACTGGCGGCCAGGCGGCGTTCGTAAGCGAAGTAGCGGTACAGGTACAGCCGCCCGTCGAGATCGAGAACCAGCGGCAGGACGCGTGGCTCGACTGCCGTGGCCACCATCCCACTGCTCAGCAGTCGCCGCGACAACTCGTCGGCCGGGCAATCGGGAAAGTCTGTGGCGAGATCCTCCAGTCGGGCGCAGACATGGCCGTCCTGCGTCGCCAGGCTGGCGTGGCGTGCGGCGGCAGCCAGTACCGCCAGGCTGTCGGCTGGCGCGCGGGCGTGCTCGGCCCATTCGACGATGTGCCTGGCGAAGCCGTTGGCGAGGTCGCCGGCGGCTTCGCTCGCCGCCCATGGTTCTGCTGCCGCGGGGCGTGCGTTCATCGGGTATCTCCGTCCGGGTCGCCGCCAAGCAGCGCGTCCAGGGAGACGATGCTGCTCTTGAGTGGCCGATGAAAATGGACTCCACAGGCGCCTGGCTGGCCCTCCGCGGCAGGGTACTGCCATTCGGGACGGACACCGCGCACGAACAGGTAGTAAACGCCGCCGAAATGGCGATCGTAGTCGTAGTCGACGAGCCGGCGCCGCAGGTAGCGGTGCACCGCGACGCAGTACAGCAGGTATTGCAGGTGGTAGCCGTGTTCGCTCATGGCCACCGCCATTGGCGTGTGGC
The DNA here is from genome assembly GCA_016714935.1 of Candidatus Accumulibacter propinquus. Taxonomy (GTDB): domain Bacteria; phylum Pseudomonadota; class Gammaproteobacteria; order Burkholderiales; family Rhodocyclaceae; genus Accumulibacter; species Accumulibacter propinquus. Next base: position 228,406 of record JADKBU010000001.1, read on the forward strand.
CATAGTCGGCTGGGGTGTAACCGAGATGGTTGGATTTCCAGTCGAGCACGTGAAAACGATCCGCGTGGCAGAAGACCAGGTCGATGAAACCCCTGAGGTAGCCTGCCAGCGGCGGGAAGGCGAGTCCCGGCATGCGGTAGCCGTGTGCCTGCAGCCAGTTGTTGAGTGCCTGCGGCGTGATTCCCGCGCTGGGCAGGGTGAAGCCGAGTTCCACCAGGCGTTGCCGGCGAGCGATGCGGCGCAGGACGATGCCGCCTGGCAGCGGCGTCGCCAGCACATCGTCGAGCATGCTGCGCAGCATGCGCGCCAGACGGCTGGCCGCGTCGGCTGCCGGCTGCCCGGGCAGCGTTAGCGGGTGCGTCTGCAGCACCTGTTCGATGCTGCCGGGCCACTCCCTGGAGTCGGTGAAGTCAATGCTCTCGAAAAGCGCATGTACGCAGTCGCCGGCGGCTGGCCCGCGTGGGAAGCGCAGGATATCGTCGGCGGCGATGTCGGGCGGCGGGGTGACGCTGCGCCCGGCCGGGAGCAGCGCTATGGCGCTGCGGCCGTCGTGGTCGCTGGCCGAGCCTTCGCTGTCGGCGCCCTGTTGCAGGCTGCTGAAGCTGCCGAGGCGCCAGCCGACAGGCATCCTCACCGGTGGGGTGAGCGCCCGGAGACTCTCGACCGGGGGGATGGCGGCGGTGAATGGCACTCCGACTGCTGCGGGCAGGTCGCTCAGCGACAGGATCGGGCCAGCCGCCTCGGCCAGGGCGCGCCAGGCCACCTCGATTTCCTCAGCCGTCCGCCGCTGGCCGTGCCACGCGCCGTGGCTGATTCCGCTGCCGGCGACGAGCCAGTTGAGCAGGCTGTGGCTGCTCTGCGTCAGCGAACGATTGCCGAAAGCCTGTGTCGCGTAACAGCCGGCGACGAGGTAACAGCGGTATACCGCGCGGGTCAGGGCGACATAGATCAGGCGCATGAACTCGGCGTCCTGCTCCTGCCGCCGCCGCCACTTGATCTCCTCGCGTTCGCCGTCGCTGACCTCGGGCCGGAAGTCGATCACCGTCTGGCCGCTGTTGTCGTGATACTCGCAGCCTTCGAGGTCGGTCGCGGCCGACGGGTGTCCATCCCATAGAAAGGGGCAGAACACGATGCCATACTCGAGGCCCTTGGCCTTGTGGATGGTGACGATCTGTACCAGGTTGCGGTCGGACTCGAGCCGCAACTGGGCGACCTCATCGGCGCCATCCGCACGACGTTTGCTGGTCAACCAGCGCAGCAGCGCATCCGGCGCCGGATACTCGGCGTCGGCCTGCTGCAGCAATTCGCCCAAGTGGAGCAGATTGGTCAGCCGTCGCTCGCCGTCAGCGCGCGCGAGCAGGCGGCAGGCAACCGACTCGTTGTCCAGCCAATTGCGGAACATGACGCCGAAGCCGCGCCGTAGCCAGCTCTCGCGGTAGGCGCTGAAACGAGACATGGTCTGCAGCAGGCGTGTTTCCTGTCCTGCCAGTGTCGCGACGGCGTCGGCGTCGAAGCCCATCAGCCCGGTCGCCAAGGCACTGAAGAGCAGCGGTGGCCGACCGGGTTCGAGAATGGCCAGCAGCACACGTTCGAGATCGTCGGCGTCGGGAGTATGGAAGATGTTTTGCTGCGACAGTTCGACGCAGCCGACGCCGAATTGCAGCAGGGCATCCCTGGTCCGGCGGCCCTGGGCGTGACTCCTGACCAGGATGGCGATGTCGCCTGGGGCCAATGCTCGCTCGCCGATCGTGATCAGACCAGCCTGCGCCGCGCGCAGGAGGCGCGCGACCTCGCCGGCGGTCGCCCGCACGACCGCATGCAGCGCTTGCGCGCGCAGCAGGTGTTGGCCGTCGCCGGGCAGTTGCCAGATGCGCAGCGCCGCCGCGCTCTCGTCGCCGCTGTCGATCAACGGCTCACGCGGCTTGTCGCCGAGGGTCACCGGGACGTAGCGCAGCCCTTCGAGGATGAAGGCCTCGGGATTGATCGCGAACAGGCGATTGCAGCCTTCGATCAGGGCCGGGCTCGAACGCTGGTTATGGCGCAGCGTGTAGGGTCTGCCCGTCTGGCGTCGCGCGGCGAGGTAGGTCTGCAGGTCGGCGTTGCGGAAGCTGTAGATGGCCTGCTTGGGATCACCGACGAGGAACAGTGGGCCGCCGGGCAGTTCAGCCGTGCTGCCGTAGATGGCGTTGAAAATGGCGAACTGCACGGGGTCGGTATCCTGGAACTCGTCGATCAGCGCTACCGGATAACGGCTGCGCAGTGATCCGGCGAGCCAGGGGGCTTTGCCCGACGTCAAAGCGGCTTCGACGTCGTTGAGTATGTCGTCGAAGGACAGCAGACGCTGGCGGCGTTTCTGTTCGCGCAAGCCGGCGCCGGCTTCGTCGAACATCTGCCGCAGCAGGCACAGCCGCGCGAGCCGCAGCGCTCGTGTTGCCGACGCGTGCGCCGCCAGCAGTGCAGCGGCGGCTTCGAAGAAAGGATGCACCGGCGGCGTCTGGTTCCTCTTGGTCTTGCCGGCGATGAACTCGGCCGAAAACAGTCGTGCCTTGCTGTCCTCAGGATCGGGAGCGTGCAGGGCATCGTCGCCGGCGAGCCAGCTGTTCCAGCTCCTGGCCGCCACCCGGATACTTTCCGCCTTGTACGAGTTGGCGTTCAGCGCCGCCAGACCCTCCAGCAAGTTTGCGGTGGGCCGGGCGCCATCGCCTCCCCATAGCCGCCGCGCCAGTTCGAAGGCGCTGGTCAGGGCATTGTCGTCGAGTTGTTGCGGGTCGCTGCACATGCCTTCCGGCCAGATGAGGCGCGCGTGCGACTTGGCCAGCCGGCGCGCGAGCAGCCTGGCCCAGCTTTCCGGCGAATCCATGCCGGTGCACAGGTGGTTGGCGAGCATTGGCGAGATTCGCCCGCCGGCGACGTGTCGTCGCCAGAAATCGCTGACAGCCTGCAGCCGCAGCGGCTGGTCATCGTGCAGCAATTCGAGCTTGAACGGCTGCCCGGCGGCAAACGGGGTATCCGACAGCGCGCGTTGACAGAAGCCGTGAATGGTGAATACCGCGGCCTCGTCGAAGGTGTGCAGCGCCGCGTCGAGGCAGGCGCGCATGCGCTCACGATCCCCTCCGCCATGGCTCTCGACGGCAGCGACCAGACGGGCGGCGAACGGGTCACTCGCGGCGATGTCGCGCTGCAGAAAGCCGAGGACATCGACGATCCGGCTGCGGATACGCTCGCGCAACTCGGCGGTAGCGGCATTGGTAAACGTGACCACCAGGATCTGTTGGACGGTGAACTCGCCTTCGAGCAGCAGGCGCAGGTACAGGCCACAGATGTTCCAGGTCTTGCCGGTGCCGGCGGACGCTTCGATCAGATGCCGGCCGTCGAGTGGGCAGGCGAATACGTCGAGGTCGCTCGCTTCGTCTGTGCTGGACGCTGTCGGCGTGTTCATGACCGGGGGTCTTCAAGGTAATCGAGCATGGGACCGAGGATGGTGCTCGCGCAGTGTTCGAAATCGCCGTCAAGCGGATCGGCGAGGCCGCGCAGCGCCAGCCGGTATGCCGGATCGGCGGCCTCGCCCCAGGCCGGATTGCGGTTGTTGGTCCAGCGGGCACGCGCCTCGGCAAGACTGTTCCGATGCTTGACGTACGCCCAGGCGCTTTTCGGGAAGAAGTGCAGCGGCGCCGACAGGCCACGTCGGTAAAATTCCATCAGCCGGCCGAGGTGTGCACGGGCGGCCTCCGGTTCACAGGGGGCCAGGCGGTAGCTGCCGTCGCGCGAGTGCCAGGTGGTTTGCCGCTGGACGCCGGCAGGTGCGACGGCGCAAAGGAACAGGTGGTTGATCCAGCCGGTGAGGTAGTCGGTCGCGCGCACGTCGTCGTAGCGATAACGCAGCAGTCCGTCCGGGCGCAGGTCGCCGAACACGCCGCTGAGTTGCCAGGTTCCATCGGCCAGCGGGTAATCGAAATGGCCCTGTACTGCCGGCAAGGGGGCGGCTGCGAGTTGCCGCCCGAGTGCCGCGGCGAAGCTCCTCAGTTGCGTCACCTCTTCGGCGATCAGCCGCTCGCCCAGCGGACCGGCGGGGAACTCGTTGCCCGCCAGGCCGAGGTGCAGGAGTTCGCTTTCTGCTGCACCGGCCAGCACGCTGGGCAGGAGGCGCCGGCAGAACGCCTGTCGACCCGGGTAGTCGGGCAGAAAGGGCTCGTCGTCCTGCAATTCCTGCGCAGCGACCGTCAGCGCCACGTTCAGCCGCCTGACGAGCAGGGTTCGGCAAGGGTTACTGAAAAACTGCAGCAGTTGATCGAAGTTGACCTGACGCCATTCCGCCGCGGGCGGTACCAGTGCCTGGGTAAAGAAAACAGGGCTGGGGTCGCGGAAGCTTTCATCGTCACTGTCCGGATCCTCTGACCAGGGTTGCGCGGGCAGAGCGGCGGGCGTGGTCAGCGCATTCCGCAGGGCCTGGCAGTACTCGGCGTTGAAGCTGCGGCGGCGGACATCGCCGTCGTCCAGGAAGTAGTCCGGGGAGAAGGCCTGCAGCGGATGCTCGACCGTCAGCCGGCGCCGCACGGCACGCACGCTGGCGGGATCAGCAGGGTCCTGCGCACAGGCGGTAGTGACGTAATCGAGCAATTCGGCGAGCAGCACCGACGCCGGAATGATGCTGTTGTCACGAATGTTGCGCCCGCTGTAGCTCAGATACAGGCGTTGCCGGGCAGCGAGCAGCAGGTCGAGAAACAGGTTGCGCTCGTCAAGGCGGCGTTGCCGGTCGCCCGGCTGCGGCCGCAGGGCCATCAGGTCGAACTCGGCCTGCGGGTTGACGCTCGGAAATGCGGCATCGCTCATTCCGAGCACGCAGACCATCCGATAGGGCAGGGCGCGCAGGCTGCTCAGCGAGGCAAAGGTGATGCCGCCGCCAGGGACGCCGCCGCGACTGGGGTCGTCGAGCAAGGCGGTCAGCGCCCGGTGGACCACCGCCAGCGGCAGCGGCGAGCGACTGCCGCCGCGCAGCATGTTGTGGTGCAGTTCCCCGATCGTCGCCTGCAGCGCGCGCAGATCGTCGACCAAATCGTCGTCGGCGCGGGTGAAGCGGTCCAGTGCGTCAGCGAGCGAGCGCTGCCAGGCGCTGGCGTCGCGCGCTTGCGACCACTCGTCACGCTGTTCCCGCAGTGCTTCCAGGAAGCGCCAGGCGCGGCCCAGCGTGGCGGCGTCGCCGCCTGCGGGATTGCCGGCGGCGATGCGTCCGGCGATGACGGTGTTGCGTGCCTGCTGTTCCTCGCCGAGGGCGTAAGCGAGGAACAACCGGTGCATGCCGTCGGCAAAGCTGTTGCGGTCGGTTGGCGGCAGGTCTTCGCTGCTGCGGCTACCGGCATCGAGTCCCCAGCGGATACCGGCGTCGTGGATCCAGTCGCGGACGCACTCCAGTTCGTCGTTGCCAAGGGCGAACCTGGCCGCCACCGGCGGCTGTTGCAGCAGGTCGAAGACGGCGCTGGCGGTGAAGCGGCTGCTGCAGATGGCGAGCAGCAGATCGAGCACGCGGGCGATCGGATTGATCCTGATCTGCGGCAGGCCCGTGATCTGGTAAGGAATGCGGCGTTCCGCCGGCGCCGTGCCAAACACCGCGTCGATCAACGGTGCCGCCGCAGGGAGGTCGGGAAGCAGCACCAGGATCTGGTCCGGGGTCACCGGGTCTGCGCCCGCAAGCTCTGCCAACAACTGGTCATGCAGGACTTCCAGTTCGCGCGTCGGCGAGTGGCAGACATGCACTTCGATGCTGCGGTCGTCGGCGGCCAGCGTGATACTACCCGGTGCGAGTTCATCGAGGTCGAGGATGGCATTCTGGACGCGAGCCAGCAGGTGCTGGCCGGCCGCCGGCAGGAACAGACTGTCTTCCTCGACGATCGCGCCGGCATCAGAGAGCAGCAGGTCGATTTGCGCCTGGGTCTGCTTTCCCCAGGCGGCAAGCAGCGCGTTGCCGACCTCGTGATGCGCGTCACGGGCGCGTGCCGCGAGGTAGCTCAGGCGCTTGCGGTCGACAATCTCGAACCAGTACTCGCGGCACGGATTGAGCGTGTAGGCCTGGATGTCGATCCAGCGCGACAACTGCCGCAGGATGTCCAGGTACAACGGTGGCAGGGTCGACAGGCAGAAGATGCTCACCTGCGCGGGCAGGCCGGCCTGTGCCGGGGCATCGGCGCCGAGTTGTGCGATTCTCTGGAAGAAGACCGCTGCCGGGTGTTGCCGGCCGGTGCCGAGTTCGCCAGTGATGCGCCGCCAGAGCGCTGCCTGCCAGAGTTCGTCCGCGGCGCCTGCCGCGCCCAGCGCCGGGATGCCGGCGCGCTTGCCATCCGACCACGCGGCCAGCCACTGCGGGCGGTAGGTGATGTAGTGCTCGATCAACTGCGCGCTGCGCTCGGCGAGATCGAGACGCATCACCGGATCGGCGTTGCGCAGGTAGCCGGCGAGGCGTGCGTATTCGCCCGTGAAGGAGGCGTCGCCAAGAATCTCGAACACCCGCCAGGTCAGCAGCGCCGGCGAAAACGGCGACACGTCCTGGACGTCGACCAGTCGGCCGATCTGCGTCCACAGCCATTGCCCAAGATAGGAAAAATCGATATGGGCAAAGATGCTGTGGCGGTCGGCACCGGCGAGCTCGACGCGGCGCCTGACCGCGGCACTCGGAATGATCACCTGTTGCGCGGTCAACGGGGAGCAGTTCTCGCTCGCGAGACGTTCGAGGAGATGTTCGAGAAGGAACTCGAAGCGGTTGGAGAGTGTGAGCCGAAACATTCCGGGGGCTTGTGGTCGGCGTTGAGGTCGCAGCCGCGACCCATGAAAAATCCCTTCGCTGATGCGGAAGAGGGCCCGGAACCAGCGACGGGGCCGCATCCGATCGACGCGATGATGTGCAGACCAGTGATGCGTGTTGGCCAGCGCTGATTATCGCATGTCGATGGGTCGATCCCGGCGGACCGACTCGGTGCGTTCGAAATCCAGGCGTGAATACCAAACCAGAGGTTCACCAGGCGTAAATAATGCGTTACTTCTGTTCGACTGGCGCGCGATCTGCTGCCTTGATGTGGCACACGACAGAAAAATCAATTATCCTCAGGGATCCAGACGGTCATGGCGGTCCAGGCGCAGCCGGTGATGAAAGGCATGACCGTTTTCTTCGCCCATTGCCTCTCCCCAGCAGTCGAGCGAGGGGAGGCGCGGGAGCCAATGACGCGACTTTCATGGCAAAAACATAACCAATGATGGAGTTTGACGGATGACCAACAAAGGGCAACTCTTACAAGACCCGTTTCTCAATACGTTGCGGCGCGAGCGCGTGCCGGTGTCGATCTATCTGGTGAACGGCATCAAGCTCCAGGGTCAGATCGACTCATTCGACCAGTATGTCGTGCTGCTCAAGAACTCTGTCACCCAGATGGTATACAAACACGCCATCTCGACGGTGGTGCCATCGCGTCCGGTCACAATACAACAGGAAGTCGGCGGCGAGGGATGATGCGCATCGTTGGTTTCTCGCGCGTGGCGATGCTGCAGGTCCGCCGCGCGTCAGGCATCGCTGGCTGCCCGACCCTGACTGCGCCAGCTTGCTGCAACTTCTCCTAGTTCATCGACATGGCTGAGCGCGTGTCCTACGAGGAGCGCGCCGTGATCGTGCAGCTCGACTTCGGATGCCAGGATCTCAACGAGCAGCTTGAAGAGGTGCGTCTGCTGACCGGATCGGCTGGAGCGGAAATCTGCGCCGTGGTCCAGGGGCGCCGCCACAGCCCGGATGCCGCGACGTTCGCCGGCAAAGGCAAGGTGCAGGAAGTGGCCGCCGAGGTCGCTGCGCACGAGGCGGATCTGGTGATCTTCAACCACGAATTGAGCGCCGGCCAGGAGCGCAATCTGGAGCGGGCATTGCAGTGTCGGGTGATAGACCGAACCAGTTTGATCCTCGACATCTTTGCGCAGCGGGCGCAGAGTTCCGAGGGCAAGCTGCAGGTCGAACTGGCGCAACTCGAACACCTGGCCACGCGGTTGGTTCGCGGCTGGACGCACCTCGAACGGCAGAAGGGCGGTATCGGCCTGCGAGGGCCCGGGGAGACACAGCTCGAGACCGACCGCCGCCTGCTGGGTATCCGTGTCAAGTTGCTGAAAGCGCGCCTGAGCCGACTCGAACGCCAGCGCGGCGTGCAGCGCAAGGCGCGTGGACGCGGGGAGTTGCTGAACGTTTCGCTGGTGGGTTACACCAATGCCGGCAAGTCGACGCTGTTCAACGCCTTGACCCATGCCGGCGTTTTTGCTGCCGACCAGTTGTTCGCGACCCTGGATACCACCACGCGCAAGTTGTGGCTGCCGGATGCCGGCCATATCGTGCTTTCCGATACCGTGGGTTTCATCCGCGATCTGCCGCATTCGCTGGTGGCCGCCTTCCATGCCACGCTCGAAGCCACGGCCGAGGCGGACGTGCTGCTGCACGTCGTCGATTCGGCGAGTTCGGCGCGCGCGGATCAGGTCGCTGACGTCAACAAGGTGTTGGCCGAGATCGGCGCAGCAGCGGTTCCGCAGCTTGTGGTCCTCAACAAGCTCGATCTTACCGGCCTGCCGCCGGCAGTCGAGCGGGACGAGTATGGTAGAATCTCGCGCGTTCGACTGAGCGCCAGGTGTGGTGATGGTTTGCCCCTGCTGCGCGAGGCCCTGGCCGAGATGGCTCTGGCGAAGACAGCCAACCTGCGCGAACGCTCGTCGGGCGCGGTGGATTCGCCGGATAACGATATGGTTTTTGATTCAGATTGCTCCCCATGATTTCAAGCCTTGGAGTACTTATGTCGCTCAATGACCCACAATGGGGCAATCGCGGCAACGATGACGGCGGTGGCAGACGGCCCAATCAGGGGCCGCCTGACCTCGAACAGTTGTGGCGCGATCTCAATCGTCGACTCTCCAGCATTTTCGACAAGAAGGGTGGCGGCGGCGACCGCGGCGGCGACCGGCCGCCGGTACAGTTCAACAGCAGGTTTCTCGGTGGTGGCATTGGCCTGTTGCTGGCGTTGGTCGTCGTGGTCTGGCTGGCCAGTGGTTTCTATATCGTCGACGCTTCGCAGGTGGGCCTCGTGCTCCAGTTCGGGCGCTACAAGGAGAGCACCGACTCGGGTTTGCGCTGGCGACTGCCGTACCCGATCCAGGCTCACGAACTGGTCAATGTCTCCGGTGTGCGTACCCTGGAGATCGGTTATCGCGGCAGCGAGAAGAACAAGGTCCTCAAGGAAGCGCTGATGCTGACTGATGACGAGAACATCATCAACATCCAGTTTGCCGTGCAGTACATCCTCAAGGATCCGGTGGAATACATCTTCAATAACCGGCATCCGGACGACGCCGTGATGCAGGTCGCCGAGACGGCGATTCGCCAGATCGTCGGCAAGAACAAGATGGACTTCGTCCTCTACGAAGGTCGGGAGCAGATCGCGGTCGATGCCTCGAAGCTGATGCAGGATATTCTCGATCGTTACAAGACCGGCATTCTGATCTCCAAGGTCACGATGCAGAACGCACAGCCGCCGGAACAGGTGCAGGCGGCGTTCGACGACGCCGTCAAGGCCTCGCAGGATCGCGAGCGGCAGAAGAACGAGGGGCAGGCGTACGCCAATGATGTGATCCCGAAAGCACGCGGCACGGCCGCGCGCCTGATCGAGGAGGCCGAGGGCTACAAGAAACGAGTGATCGCCACTTCCGAGGGTGACGCCAGTCGTTTCAAGCAGATCTATACCGAATACGCCAAGGCGCCTGAAGTGACACGCAGTCGCATGTATCTCGAAACCATGCAGCAGGTCTATTCGAATACCAGCAAGGTGCTGGTCGATACCAAGGGGCAGGGGAACTTGCTCTATCTGCCGCTGGACAAGCTGTTGCAGGCCGCTGGTGCGGTAGCGGCGGCACCGGCTGCCGGTAGCCCCGAGGTGCCGGTCGCCGCCCGGCCGGCAGCGGCGATCTCGAACGAGGTGCCGCCGCAGGTGGTCGAGAAGAACGAGGCGCGTTCGCGCGAGACGCTGCGACAGCGTGATCGGGAGGCACGCTGATGAGAGCGGGGATGAATGTCTTTGCCGCGGTTTTCGTGGCCGTGCTGGTGGTGCTTGGGGCAACGATCTTTACGGTTGATCAGCGTCAATACGCGATCGTCTTCCAGCTCGGTGAGGTGCGAAGTGTCATCGAGGAGCCGGGCCTGTACCTCAAGTGGCCGCTGATCCAGAACGTTCGTTATTTCGACAAGCGGATTCTGACCCTGGATAGTGCCGAGCCGGAACGTTTCATCACTTCCGAGAAGAAGAACGTGCTGGTCGACTCATTCACCAAGTGGCGGATCATTGATCCGAAGCTGTACTACATCTCGGTGGCCGGCGACGAATCGCGTGCCAAGACGCGCCTAACGCAGACCGTGAATGCCGGCCTGCGCGAGGAGTTCGGCAAGCGCACCGTGCACGATGTGGTTTCGGGTGAGCGTGACAAGGTGATGGAGCAGATGCGCGAGAAGGCTGACCTTGACGCCCGAAAGATCGGCGTGCAGATCGTCGACGTGCGGGTCAAGCGTGTCGAGCTGCCCAATGACGTCAGTGAGTCGGTGTATCGCCGCATGGACGCGGAACGCAAGCGGGTGGCCAACGAGCTGCGCTCGCAGGGCGCAGCCGATGCCGAGAAGATTCGCGCCGACGCCGACAAGCAGCGCGAGGTGATCGTCGCCGAAGCCTATCGCGACGCACAGAAGATGAAGGGTGAGGGCGACGCCAAGGCCACTGCCATTTACGCCCAGGCCTTCGAAAGCAACGCCGAATTCTATGCCTTCTATCGCAGCCTGGAGGCCTATCGCGGCAGCTTCAAGGGCAAGACCGACGTGATCGTCGTCGAACCCAATTCGGACTTCTTCAAGTACATGAAGAGCATCGGCCGGGGTGGCGGCGACAAAGCCGGCAAATGATCGATCACCTGTTGCTTGCGTTTGCCCTGATGCTGGTGCTCGAAGGGCTGTTGCCGTTCGTCGCCCCAAGCGCCTGGCGGGAGACATTCCGGCGTTTGATACGCTTTTCGGATGGGCAGATTCGTTTCATCGGCCTGACGTCGATGTTGGTCGGGTTGGTGCTGTTGATGATTTTCCGATGAACTGGCTATTGCCCGAACACTTCGCCGATGCACTGCCCGCTGAAGCCGCAAGGATAGAGTCCCTGCGCCGCCGGTTGCTCGATCTGTTCCGGGTGCATGGCTACGAGTTGGTCATGCCACCGCTGCTCGAGTACCTCGAGTCGCTGCTTACCGGTTCCGGACATGACCTGAGATTGCGTACTTTCAAGCTCGTCGATCAGGTATCGGGTCGCACCCTCGGCGTGCGACCCGATATCACGCCGCAGGTTGCCCGGATCGATGCCCACCTGCTCAATCGCCAGGGGGTGACGCGACTCTGCTATAGCGGCAGCGTACTGCATACCCTGCCGGCGTCACTGACGGCGAGTCGTGAACCCATGCAGCTCGGTGCGGAGTTGTATGGGTATGCCGGAGTGGCCGCGGACGGTGAGGTCATCCGCCTGATGGCCGGCGCATTGCGTGCAGCCGGCGTGCCGGCAGCGCGTATCGACCTCGGTCATGTCGGCGTGTTTCGCGCACTGGCGGCGGCGGCAGACCTCGATGCCGAACTCGAAGGGGCGTTGCTGCTGTTGCTGCAGGGCAAGGATGTGCCGAGTCTGCGCGAGCTTTGCGCCAGGATGGACGAGCCGCTGCGCTCGGCGCTGCTGAGTTTGCCCGCGCTCTACGGCGGCGTCGAAACACTTGCAGCGGCGACGAAGGCTTTGCCCGCCTGGCCGCAGGTCACTGCCGCTTTGGAGACCTTGCGGCAGTTGCAGGCGTCGTTGCCCGATCTGCCGCTATCGTTCGACCTCGCTGACCTGCGCGGTTACCATTATCACAACGGTGTTGTTTTTGCGGCTTACTGCACTGATTTTGCGAGTGCTGTTGCACGTGGCGGGCGTTATGACGGCGTTGGCAGAGCCTTCGGTCGCGACCGTCCAGCGACGGGCTTCTCGATGGACCTGCGGGATCTGGCAGGTCTTGCGGCCAGTGACAGGGCGCCAGGGGCGATCCTGGCGCCCTGTTCGGCAAACAGCGCCCCTCTGGCAGACACGATTGCGGTATTGCGTGCGCGGGGCGAGGTCGTCGTAGAACTCCTGCCGTCCGAAACGCATAGCGAAGGGCCGCGGTGTGACCGCCAACTGCTTGAACGTGACGGGCAGTGGCTTATTGAGGCAATCACAGGAACGGATCACAGGAATGGCTAGGAACGTCGTGGTGGTGGGCACCCAATGGGGCGATGAGGGTAAGGGCAAGATCGTAGACTGGCTGACTGATCATGCCAAGGGTGTCGTTCGTTTTCAGGGCGGTCACAATGCCGGTCACACGCTGGTGGTCGGCGACAAGGTGTACAAACTCAATCTGGTTCCCTCCGGGATCGTTCGTGAGGGAGTTGCCTGTTTCATCGGCAACGGGGTCGTGCTGGATATTCATCATTTGATCAGCGAGATCAGGGTCCTCGAGTCGGGTGGCATCGATGTCCGCTCGCGTCTCAGGATCAGTCCGGGTTGTCCGATCATACTGCCCTACCACGCCGCCCTCGATCACGCCCGCGAGGCAGCGAAGTGCTCGGATTTGCGCATCGGCACCACCGGCAAGGGCATCGGCCCAGCCTATGAAGACAAGGTGGCGAGGCGGGCGCTGCGCATCTATGATCTGTTCTATCCCACTCGTTTTGCCGACAAGCTGAAGGAAAACCTCGACTACCACAACTTCGTGCTGACCCGCTATCTGGGCGCCGAAGCGGTCGATTTCGACTCTGTCCTGGCCAGGGCGATGGCCGATGCCGAAGAGATCAAACCCCTGGTGGCCGATGTTTCAGCGGCACTGCATGCGATCAATCAGGCCGGACACAGTCTGCTGTTCGAGGGGGCACAGGGCGCGCTGCTCGACATCGATCACGGCACGTACCCATTTGTCACCTCCTCGAACTGTGTCGCGGGTCAGGCCGCAGCCGGTTCGGGCATTGGTCCGGGGATGCTGCATTACGTGCTGGGAATTACCAAGGCGTACTGTACGCGCGTCGGTGGCGGACCTTTCCCGAGTGAACTCGATATCGAGACGGCAGGACTGCCGGGCTATCAGATGTCGCAAAAGGGGCGTGAATTCGGTACCGTTACCGGGCGCAAGCGTCGCTGCGGCTGGCTCGATGCGGCAGCGCTCAAGCGTTCGATCCAGATCAACGGCGTCACCGGTCTGTGCATCACCAAGCTCGACGTACTCGATGGTTTGCCGGAGTTGAAGATCTGCAGGGCCTATCAGCTGGATGGTAAGACTATCGACCTGCTGCCGATGGGGGCCGACGAGGTTGCCGCTTGCGAGCCGGTGCTGGAAACCTGGCCGGGTTGGGACGAGTCTACGGTCGGTGTCAGTACGATGCAGGGTTTGCCGGCAGCGGCGCGTGCTTATCTGGAGCGTATCGAGGAACTGTGCGGGATCCCCGTCGACATCGTCTCGACGGGACCAGAACGCGGAGAGACGGTAGTCCGTCGCCACCCCTTGGGGTGATCGGGAAAGATCCAGGTCACGCCACTGCCCGCCACGACCGGTTGGTCGCCAATAACCGTCGGGACGGCTGCGAAACGACGTTCAGGGCCTTCGGAGGGCCCTGATCTGTCGCGCGGAGGCACCATGGGGGTTGGCGCGAAGGGTGCTGTGCGGGCTTTAACGTGGGAGGTGGACACATGGGCATTCTTGACTGGTTCAAGAACCGTCCGGCTCAGTTTGATCCGGATCGGGTTTCGGACGAATTGATTCGCGCGGCTGCAGACAAGGCGATCACCCTCACCAATCCGCGTTTGAACGTGCTGCCGGGTTGCCAACGGCGCCTTGCGCCGGCGGTCGAGACGGCCGTCGAGTTTCTGCGCGCGATGGTCCAGTCGTTGCCCGGCGCGCGCGCGCTGTCGCCGGCAACGTGGTCCAGAGACCCCGCCTTGCGAGCGTTTTTCGTTGCTCCCACGGATATTCCTGCCGTGCTCGGACGTTCGGACAACCTGCGTACCTTGTTTGACAAGTTCCCGGAGCTGGACGAGGCTTGCCTGATCCTGGGAATGGCCTACAACGAGCAGCGCGTGTTCGGCATGGCCCTGCACGGCGACATGGTACAGCGCGATGTGGTGCAGACCAGTGTCAGTTTCTCGGATCATCGGGCGCATATCTGCGGCCGTGACGAGTCGCGCTTGCGCCGTGTGGTGGGGACTCAGGCCTTCGAATATCTGTTGGCCCAGGCACTGGCGGAAATTGGCGAGGAACGCGTCGAAAGGCAGGAACTGGAGGGCAACCGGGCACTGATCCGGGCCCGCCTGCGCCTGCTGCAGCAACAGGGCCCGGGCTTGGGCTCGATGTTCGGCGCACCTCCGGCGGCGCGCAGCGAGCAGGCCCGGCTGGAAACGGAACTGCTCGAAAACGAGCGACAACTGGCGGCGATAGGTGGCAGCGAGTCGGCACTGGAAGCGGAGTTTGCATGCCTGACCGAGGTCCTCGGGCACCCCGAGCGTTATCTGCACGTCGAACAGAAGCAGTTGCGGCTCAACACGATGAACGTCGTTGCCGACAAAGCAAGTACTGATCCGGCGGCAGAGGTCGATTTTGCCATCGCCAATCTGGCGGGTGCACAGGCTGTGCGGCGGGCGTTTGTGGTGGCAAGTGTCGCCCGCGGCGAAGTGCCATCGACGCCAAAAATCAATTTTGACGATGCGGCGCGACTCCTATGATGCAGCCACAGCGGGATTCCCCGGTACTGGCGTTTTCGAGGATGGCTGTCGGGCGAGCAGTCGTCAGCGGCAATACACACCAAACGGACATGTGTTCGCATGCCCGTCACATTCCCAAGGAGAATCAGGCATGAATCGAGAAGAACTCCGTGACCAGTTGATGGCACCGGTCCTGCAATGGACGGCGCTGGGCCGGCAGAGCAGCGAGTTGATGACCGGCTCCCTGGCGGTCATCCATCAGCGGAGCAACCGCCTGCTGCGTGGCGCAACCCTGCGCGAAGCGCACGACTGGGCCGAAATGGGTGCCATGACCCACGAGAAGGTCACCGTTCCGCTGGAGTCGGCTGTGGCCATGGCCACAGCGCTGCAGAACGAAGCGCAGCAGTTCGTGACCCAGACCACCGAGGCGTCATTGGCCGTCGCTGGCAGCGCGATGGCCCTGTTTGGCAGTCGCAGTGCCGACGAGTTTGGCGCCCGGCAGATGGCACTGGGCCAGGCACTGGCGAATGTCGCGTTGTGTTGGTATCAACTCTACGGACGGGCTGCCACGGTGGCGGAGCAGGGCATGCGACCGATTCTTCGTCAGGTGAAGGATAACGCTCAACGGCTGAGTTAAGCCTGGCGGTCGCCCGATGGATGGGGTGACAGGTATGTCTTTTGATCGACTTTCACCGGGCCACCGTGCGGCATTGCCGATGTATCAAACTCCGGATTGCTAGAATCACGCTTTTTTCAACCCTGACGAGATGCACGACATGAAACCATCCATCGCGAAGCTGTTCATCACCGCTGCCTTTTGCCTGAGCCTTGGGCCTGTTGCTGCAGCCGATCTCGATCTTGCCGGCGACATCAAGGCGCAAGCGGCAAAACTCGTCAAGGTCGAAAACCCGGAAGTCCTGCCGACGATCAAGCGTGTGGTCATTACCAGCTTCATGGTCGATTTCGTCAGCGAGTTGAAGTACAGCAAGTCGCTGAATGGTCTCGAAGCCATGATCGGTGCGGATTCCGATGTGTCGATCAAGCTCGTTGGCAGCAGTAACGAGCAGTTCCAGTCGATCGCCGACCGTTTTTACGACCAGACCGTGGAATTGCTCAAGGCGCGTGGCATCGAGGTCGTCAGCCAGGATGACTTGACCGTCTTGCCCGAGTTTGCCGAACTCGCTGCCTCGGGGGTCACGCCGTTGCCTAGCGAGCAGGACGCCAAGGCCGGCAAGGGTCTGTTCTTCAGCGCGCACGGACTGCCGCTGCACCTGATCGACGAAACCCAGTTCATCAGCAGGATTTCTTTCGGCAAGAAGCAGGAGGACGATTTCCTGACCTTTGGTGCGCGTTTCTCCGGCGGCTTTGCGGCAGCGCAGGCGCAGCAGATCGAAAGCAGGATTGCCAGGAAGCTCGACGCGACGATCCTGAAGGTGCGCTTGACCGTGCTGGGTGGCCAACTCACCCCTGACCCGGGTTTCTGGACCAGTGGCAAGGTCACGACGCGAGCCGCTGCGAGTTTCGTAAACTTCGTGACCCGCTATGCCTTCATTGATGTGGAAGGCAACAAGGCGCGGGTATCGCTCCAGGAGACGGTGTCTACCGATGAAATCGGCGAACTGGTGAATACCACCAGCGGCGGTACCAAGACCGTCGATACGGCGAAGAACGTGGCGCTGGTGGCACTCAACGTGGCAAGTTTTGCCGCCCGCATCGGCGGCATGCGGACCGGCTACACCGGCGGCTTCGCTTCGACCAGCGAGTACGAGTGTCGTGTTCAGGCGGAACCCTTCGAGAAGACCCTCCTGAGCCACCACGATGTGATTGTCCGGATGTTCGGCGAGAGGATGCAAAATCCCGGGCAGTGAATAGCGTGGTGGCGCCCTGCGCCACCTACTCGCCGGCCGACCAACGCACGCGCAACCCTTCGCGGTGGCGCGCAAACCAGAAGAGGGCAATCAGTGGCCAGGCCGAGTCGATATCTCCCGACTCGGCGAAGGCGATCGCCTGCGTGGCCGGCAGGCACACGACACGGATATCCTCTCCCTCGTGGGCCAGGCCGTGGATGCCGCCGGTGCTGGAGCAGTCGACGCGACCCAGGTAGAGGTGCGTGCGCTGGGAGGTCTTCGCCGGGCTGGTGTAAAAAGTGCTGATCGGGAGCAGGTCGATCAGTGCGCAACCCGCCTCTTCCATTGCCTCGCGTCGTGCCACATCCGCCGGGGTTTCGCCGGCTTCGACGAGGCCGGCGACGATCTCGAGCAGCCAGGGGCCGCGGGGATTGTCGCGGGCGCCAATCCGGAACTGCTCGATCATCACCACCTCGTCGCGCTGCGGGTCATAGAGCAGGACGGCGGCGACATCGCTCTTCTCGATGACCTCACGCACGATCGCTGGACTCATGCCGCCGGCGAACAGGCGATGACGCAGTCGCAGGCGCTCAAGTCGGTAGAACCCCTGGTAGCAGACCTCGCTGTCGAGAATCTCGAAATCGTTCCTGTTCATGCCGACCTCCGTTGACTGTCGCGCCGAGTTAAAGCCGAAAATCGCTGCAGCGGCCGTCCAGGCCCTCTTGGGCGGGCGTGGTGGCCGGCGCGATGGAGAGCGGCATCGACGATCGGCGTCGGGATAGTGATGCATACTGACGGCCAGCGCGATTCCCTGCTTCCTGCAGGGTGGGCGCCCTGGCAAGACACCACGTTACCATTGTGCCATCCTTCGTTCGAGGAGAAGACCATGATTGTTGCATTGACTCAACTGCTGGTATTGCAACTGGTCGGCGAGGTGATCGCGCGTGGGTTGAAGCTGCCGATTCCCGGTCCGGTGATCGGCATGTTGCTGCTGTTCCTGCTGCTGGCCCTGCGGCGCGGTCCCAGCCCCGAACTGCAGTCGACCAGTCAGGGGCTGCTGCAGCATCTCTCGCTGCTGTTTGTGCCGGCCGGAACGGGGATCATTCTGCATCTGCATCGCGTCGCCGACGAATGGCTGCCACTGCTGCTTTCGCTGCTGCTCAGCACGCTGTTGACCCTGGCAGTGACCGCCCTGGTGATGCGGTTGTGCACACGCCGTGCGGCGACCGGAGAATGAACGTGGTGGCGCCACAGATCAACGATCTCTGGGTATACCTGTCGACGACGCCGTTGCTTGGCCTGACGGTGACCCTGCTGGCCTATCAGGCTGCGTGGTGGGTTCATCGTCGCAGCGGCAGCAGCCCGCTCGCCAACCCGGTCATGATCGCCGTCGCGGCCCTGGTCGCCTTGCTGGCAATCTCCGGAACATCGTACCAGACCTATTTTGACGGTGCCCAGTTCGTGCACTTTCTGCTCGGCCCGGCAACGGTAGCCCTGGCCGTGCCGCTGTACACACAGTTTCGGCGCGTGCGCGCAATGATGCTGCCGGTTATCGCTGGCCTGCTGGTCGGCAGCTTCACGGCGGCAGTTTCCGCGGTCCTGGTGGCGCGGCTGTTCGGCGCCAGCCTGGTGACGCAGCTTTCGCTGGCGCCAAAATCGGTGACCACGCCGATTGCCATGGGGGTCGCCGAACGCATCGGCGGCATTCCTTCGCTGACGGCGGTGCTGGTGATCAGTACCGGCATTCTCGGCGCTGTCCTCGGGCGCTACCTGTTCGATGCCCTGCGCATCGACGACGCCGCGATCCGGGGTTTCGCCACGGGAGTCACCGCGCACGGCATTGGCACGGCGCGTGCGTTTCAGGAGAGCGAGCAGGCAGGAGCCTTCGCGGCACTGGCCATGGGCATGAATGGCCTGGTCACGGCGCTGCTGTTGCCGATGTTCTTGCCACTGCTGCAGTGATACCCTTCAGGTCATGGAAATTTTGATCGAAGTGATTCTCAAGGCGGGTCGCTCGGGCGTCGAATTGGCCCTGTTCATCCTGTTGCCGATCACCGTCGTGATGCTGTCGTGCATGCGCCTGCTGGAGGCACGTGGGGTCCTCGACTGGCTGGTGACGCGTCTGGCCCCTTTGCTGCGCCCGTTCGGGCTCAACGGCCTGGGTGTCTTTGCCGCCCTGCAGATCAGTTTTGTCAGCTTTGCCGCGCCGGTGGCGACCCTGGCGATGATGGATCAGCGCGGCGTCTCCAAGCGTCATCTGGCGGCCACGCTGGCGATGGTGCTGGCGATGGCGCAGGCCAATGTATCCCTGCCGATGGCGGCGATGGGACTGTCGTTTGGACCGTTGATCCTGCTCTCTCTGGGTGGTGGCCTGATTGCCGCCGCGGTGACCTGGTACGGTTTCGCGCGGCGGCTGGATGTGTGCGAGGAGGCGGTCGACGAATCGCTGAAGCACCCTTTGGCGGAAGGTGCCAAAGGGGTGCTCGACGTCATCAACCGCGCTGGTGCCGAGGCCTTCCGCATCTCGGTCGGCGCCATTCCCATGCTGGTGCTGTCGCTGGTGGTGGTACACGGGCTGCGCTCCGTTGGCGCTGTTGACGCGCTGACGCGCGCCCTGGCGCCGCTGCTCGGCATCCTGGCGGTCGACCCGATCATCGTGCTCCCGGCGCTGACCAAAGTACTCGCCGGCGGCACGGCGATGATGGGCGTGATGGACGAACTGACCCGCGCCGGGCAGGTTTCGGCTACCTTCATCAACCACAGCGCTGGGTTGTTGATCCACCCGCTGGACATTCCCGGCGCGGCGATCCTGATCAGCGCCGGTCGTCGGGTGGCCGACGTCTGGAAGCCGGCGGCACTGGGGGCCGCTGTCGGAATCCTGGCACGCGCTGTGGGACACACCTTGATCAGCTGATCCCTCAAGGTCACCCGCACAGCCGCAGCGATGCAGCAAGCTGACCTGCCATCGTATCCAGTGGAGAAGCCGCGTAACAGGTGTCGAAAATCTTTACACTTGACCGCCATGGTCACCATGGATGTCATGCAAGGCATTGTTGCAATGGCTATATAAATAATCGGCATGATCTTTGCATGCAGCCTGGAGGCGTGGGATTGAGCGCTGTAAGGCGTGCTCGCGCGGCGGCGCAATCTGGCCTTTCACCTTCACCAATCAGGAGGCTCCATGAAACGTCCAGTCCTTGTCTTGGCTATGGCTGCAGCCATGCTCCTCGCGGCCCCGGTAGGTCACGCGGCCATCATCAGTCTTTACGCCGATCTCAACGGCGCCAACGAGGCTCCACCGAACGCCTCGCCGGGATCCGGATTTGCCAGCGTCAGCGTCGATACGGCAACCCATATCATGCACGTGCACGTCGATTTCAAGGATCTGCTGGGCACCACGACGGCTGCACACATTCACTGTTGCACACCCTTGCCTTTGACGGCGACTGCGGGTGTGGCGACGACGGTGCCGAACTTTACCGGCTTTCCGCTAGGCGTCACCAGCGGGTTGTACGAACACGACTTCGACCTGGAACTGGCCTCTTCCTATAACCCGAGTTTTCTCGCGGCGCACGGCGGGACGGCGGCAGCCGCCGAAGCGTTCCTCTTGGCCGGCATGACCTCGGGCAGGAGTTACCTGAACATTCATACGACTTTCCGTCCGGGAGGCGAGATCCGCGGCTTCCTGGTACCGGAGCCGGCGATGATCAGTCTGCTCACTCTGGGGCTTGGTCTGGGTTTCGTTTCGCTGCGCCGCAAGCACACTGGAGAAGATTAGCGGGCCGCGTGAATCCGCTGGTCAATAAACAGATCCACCTGGCCGCTCGTCCAGGTGGCGAGCCCAGGGTGGAGCATTTCAGGCTGGTCGAAACACCGGTTCCACGGCCTGCCGATGGCCAGGTGCTGGTGCGCCACCATTACCTGAGTCTCGATCCCTACATGCGCGGCCGGATGAACGAGGGCGCGAGTTACGCACCTCCACAACCCTTGAACGAGGTGATGATCGGCGGCACGGTCGGTGAGGTTGTCGATTCGTGCAGTGCTCGTTTTGAGGTTGGCGACACGGTACTCGGTATGGGGGGCTGGCAGCAATACCAGGTGGTCGACGTCTCTCGAAGTGGCTCGCTGCAGAAGGTGAGTGGTTCGCAGGTTCCGCTTTCGGCGTACCTGGGCGTCCTGGGCATGCCGGGCGTGACCGCCTGGTATGGCCTCCTGCAAGTCATCGCGCCCAAGTCCGGGGAAACGCTCGTGGTCTCGGCGGCAAGTGGCGCAGTGGGTAGTGTCGTCGGGCAACTGGCAAAGATTCACGGCTGTCGCGCCGTAGGAATTGCTGGCGGGCCACAGAAGTGCCGTTTGGTGGTTGATGACTACGGCTTCGACGCGTGTATCGACCACAAACGCTTCCAGGATGTGGATTCACTCTCGGCGGCGATTGCGCAGGCCTGTCCGGACGGCGTCGACGCGGTCTTCGAGAATGTCGGGGGCATCATCCTGGACGCGGTGATGCAGCGCTGCAATGCCTTCGCCCGTATCGCCTTGTGCGGCATGATCGCCTGCTACAACGGCGAGCCGAGTCCGATACGCGCACCGTGGCTGATCCTGGTCAAGCGCTTGCAGGTTGAAGGTTTCGTCATCAGCGAGCACATGGAGGTCTGGCCGGAGGCGCTGCGCGAACTCGGCATGCTGGTGGGCAGCGGCACGCTGAAGTATCGCGAAACCGTCGCGCAGGGTATCGAGCGCGCGCCCGAGGCCTTCATCGGCCTGCTCAAGGGCGCCAACCTCGGCAAGCAGCTTGTGCGTTTGATCTGAGAGGTGTGGAGGTCCGCTCAGGGGGTTCCGAGAAACAGGTAGAGATTGGAATAACCGCCGGTCGAACCCGAACTGGAGTAGCCGTATCCAAGGTAGACCGGCCCCAGGGGCGTCTCGCCACCGAGATAAATGGCGGTGGAGTTGATCCAGCCTTTCAGGTTGGTTTCCGTGTAGGGAGTGCCGATCTTCGCCCCCTCGACCGCCAGACCCATGCGCATGTCGCCACGCAGACCGAGCGGCAGGCGGCCAATGATGCGTTCGGCACGGGCATTGACGTAGCTCATGTCATCGCCCTTGAGCTGACCGACAGCAAACGCAGTCATGTTCAGCATGCCCCCGAGGCTTCCTACATCATAGAATGGCAGGCGGCCCACAGGCGAGCCCTGATACGAAACCCGGCTGCTCAGTACCCAGTCGCCAAAGCTCCGGTAGGCGCTGGCATAACCGTCGACCTTGCTGTAGTGTTCAGTCGGGGCGTCGAAATACTTGACTGAAGAATTCCAGCCGCTGGTTGGAAAATAGAGCCGATCGGTCTGGTCCAGGTCGAAGCGGGCAACCCAGCCGCCATACCGCTTCGATTGTTCGGGGAACACCGGCAAGCCGGTATCCAGCTTGGGATTCCACCAGTTTTCCTCCCAACCCGCACGCGCCTGGCCGAGAGCGCCGAGGTTGATTCCGGCGCCGAAACGGGCGCTGCCCTGCAGGATTCGGTATTCGGCGAGTTTGTTGTCGTTCTGATAAACGCTGCTGATTTTGCTGACGTACTTCAGGTTGGTTTCGAGAAAGTAGCGTTGGCGCGCATCAACCGGCTGGTAATAGTCCACGGAGACTCCATTGGTCGAGCCGATCTCTCCAATGGCCAGGAGTTCGGCACCCAGCGAGTTGATCCAGGTCTTCTGGTAGCCAAGACGCAGACTGTAACTGGAGTCGCTCTTGAAATTGCTGTCGAGGTTGATGCCGTAGCGA
The DNA here is from genome assembly GCA_016714935.1 of Candidatus Accumulibacter propinquus. Classification (GTDB taxonomy): domain Bacteria; phylum Pseudomonadota; class Gammaproteobacteria; order Burkholderiales; family Rhodocyclaceae; genus Accumulibacter; species Accumulibacter propinquus. Next base: position 250,811 of record JADKBU010000001.1, read on the forward strand.
ATGTAATCGGGTCCCCAGCTTTTTTCGAGGGGCATCACACGCAGAATGTTGCGGTCGCGCAGCGTGTCGAGCATGGCGTAATCGACGTTCTGATAGTAGCCATCGCCGTAGACTCGCAGCAGGTCGGGGTTGATCACGGACGGGTTGACCGGGTCGCCCGGCTTGACCTGGATGTGCTGTTCAACCATGGCTGGGTTCACCAGCCTGAGTCCGGCGATCTGGATTTCGTGGATCTTCGGCGCTTCGCGCCGTGCCACCTGGATGTTCTCGGTCCAGGCGGCGTAGGCGGCTTCGCTGACGGCCAGGAGGCGCAGGCGATCGGCGACCGATTCAGCAGCCTGCACGCCACGATCCGCAGTTTCGGAAGTGCGCTTGAAGTCGCCGGCGCTGATCCCCTCGAGATCAGGCTTGATATAAATGTCGGTCGCCTTCAGGGTGGCCAGTGAACGGGTCACATTCTGCTCGGTGAGGATATTCACCATCTGCACCGAAATGCTCAGCAGGCCGCTGATGTCTTCAGCCTTGAGCAGCGGCGAGCCGACATTGACGGCAATCACGACATCGGCCTGACAGCGGGAACGAGCCTCGCCGATCGGCACATTATCGACGAGGCCGCCGTCTACCAGTTTTTCGCCGTTGATCTCGACCGGCGACATCAGGCCGGGAACCGACATGCTGGCGCGCATGGCGGTGGTCAGGCTGCCGCTGCGAAAGACCACCCGCTGGCCCTGAACGATATCGGTGGCGATGATCGACAGCGGCAACGGCAGTCGGTTGATCTCCCGTTCTCCCAGATAGTCGCCGACCAGTTGGTTGAAAAACAACTTGATCTTCTGGCCGGTGACGACGCCGGTTTGGTACTTCAGGCCATCCGGGCCGACGCCGGTTTCCGACGCCGGCAGGAAGCGCCTGTCCAAGACCTTCTTGCGGAAATTCTGCTGCGAGAAGGACGGGTCATCGTGGAACAGGTCGTCCCAGTCGGCTTTCGCCAGCTCTTCCCGCATGACTGCCGGCGAGAGTCCGGCCGCGTAGGCGCCGGCAACCAGTCCGCCCATGCTGGTGCCGGCCACGCAGTCAACCGGCACGCGCAGCCTTTCGAGCACTTCGAGCACGCCGATATGCGCCGCGCCGCGCGCGCCGCCGCCACCGAGGACCAGTCCGACACGCGGCCGGGCCGGAAGATCTGCGGCGTTGGCCACTGCGCCCAGCGCAAGCAGGACGACCAGCAGCAGGTGCCGGGCAATCACGGTGGTCATGAGGCTACTCCATTCAGGCTGGCGAGCCGTTCAGACTCCGGGTGCCAGCGCGGGAGTCTGGCTTGTTGCCGCGGATGGAAGCGAGCTGAGAATGGTCAACGCGGCCTGCACATGTTCTGCTGCATCCCGACCCAGGCTGGTCAGATAACCCCCGTCGGCCTGCGTCAGCAGCCCTTTGGCGTGCAGCCGTCGAGTGGCCGCGATGACTGCCGGATCGGCGGTCTTGTGGATCTTGATCCCGTGCTGGGTACTGGCCAGATCGAAGCGAACCAGCGTATTGAGTTCATCGACCAGATCGGGCGTAAAGGGCATGGCAACTCCTTGTTGATCCAAACGGGTGGCGATCTTGCAGCGAAGGCCGCCACAACGATGCACGACTTTCCCCACCCCGGATGGCGGAGAGGGGGGCTGTGCCAATCCGTCCCGACGGACATCAGTAGATCTCCGGGAGCAGCCGGGGCGGCCAGGATGCCATTCTAACGCGAGCCGGAGCTGATGCCCTTACGAACTGCACGAGAGCATCGAACAGCCCGCCCGGTGTCGCGCCCAGTCGGGCCTCTTGGCACTGAATGCCTCGCGCCCGGCCTGCTCGTCGTATGGACGGCGCAAAACCTCGAGCAAGTGGTGGATCATCTGCGTATCGCCCTGCTCGGCGTGATCGATGGCCTGTTGCGCGAGGTAGTTGCGCAGCACGAAGCGAGGGTTGGCGGCGTTCATCCGGGCGGTACGTGTCGCCGCCGCTTCGCCGTCCTGTCGCAGCCGGGCGGCGTAGCGTGCCAGCCAGCGTGTCAGACCGGTGGAATAGCGCTGGCGGAGATCGTCGCGGTAGCAGGCACCAAGCACGACATCGAGATGCGGCTGCTCGATGTCCAGCCTGGCCAGACTGCGGAAGAACTCGGTCATGTCGATCTCTGCCTGACGCATCAGTTCGAACAGGACTTCGAGCAGATCGGCATCGTCGTGACGCCAGGAGCGAAGACCGAGCTTGCCGGCAAATGCCGCGCAGAATTCGGCAGCGTAGATCTCGTCGTAGCGTTCGAGAGCAGCGGCCAGCTCGTCCGTTCGAGGCACCAGTCTGGCCAGGGCGTCTGCCAGACGTTCGAGATTCCAGCGTGCAATAGCGGGTTGCCGGGCAAAGCAGTAGCGGCGACTCGAGGCATCGGTGGTATTCGGTGTCCAGCCCGGATCGAAATTGTCGACCCAGCCGTAGGGACCGTAGTCGATGGTCAGACCAAGAATCGACATGTTGTCGGTATTCATCACGCCGTGCACGAAGCCGACGCGCATCCAGTGCACCATCAGGCGCGCCGTGCGCTCGCAGATTTCGCTGAACCAGGGGCCCAGGCCGCCTTGCTCAGGGTCGCTGCGCAGGGTCGGGAAGTCGCGTGCAATCGTGAAGTCGACCAGGCGCTGCAACAAGCCGCGCTCGCCGCGGGCAGCCAGCAGTTCGAAATGGCCGAAGCGGGTGAATGAAGGCGCAACCCGGCAGACCACCGCCCCTGGCTCGGCCACTGGATGCCCGTCATAGAACATGTCGCGTACGACCGATTCGCCGGTGCCGACCAGGCTCAGCGCGCGTGTCGTCGGCACCCCGAGGTGATGCATGGCCTCGCTGCACAGGAACTCGCGGATCGACGAGCGCAGCACGGCGCGTCCGTCTGCTCGACGCGAGTACGGCGTCGGGCCGGCACCCTTGAGCTGAAGTTCAAAGCGCTGTTGACGGCGGTTGATGACTTCGCCGAGCAGGATCGCCCGCCCGTCGCCGAGCTGCCCGGCCCATTGCCCGAACTGGTGGCCACCGTAGCAGCTGGCGTAGGTGACCATCCCTGGCAGCAAGGCATTGCCGGCCAATGCGGCGACCATTTCCGGCGTCTGCATGGCCGCCTCGTCGAGATCGAGCGCTGCCGCCACTTCGCGCGAGTAGGCGAGAAGACGGGGCGCGGCGACTGGTGTCGGATCAACCGGCGACCAGCAGGCGCCGAAGACCTGCCGAGGTTCGTTGCGTCGCTCGGGATCACCCGGCAACTCGCGCAGGAAGCGATTATCGAACTGCAGCACGAGCCGCCTGGTTACCGTGGGCTGAGGAGCGCTGGCGGTGGGTGGGGGCTGGCGGGCCGGCAAGAGACGCTCGCCGTGGTCGGCAACAGGGCATCGGCAGTCAGCCCTTGCGGACCAGTTCGACGATCTGTGCCGCATCCAGCGATCGGGCTTTGGCCTGCATCTCGGGGAGATAGTGGTTCTGCAGGCCCTTGGCCTCACCGAGCAGATGGTCGAACGACTCGCGCAGCATCTGTGTCGAGAAATTTCGGCCACCCGCGTAGTAGCGCCTGGCGACATGGCCGAGCGCATAGGTACTGGCGAAACTCATGCCTGAACTCACCGCCTGCTTGCCAATGCCTCCCAGCAGGCCGCCGCCGATCTTGCCCAGCAGGCCGCCGAGCAGTTTCCGTCCGGCCTGCTCAAGATACTGGGAGGTCAACCCGACACCGAGGGTGGCAAGAAAATCCTTGATATGCCCGCGGTCGAGGTCGAAACCATAGGATTGGCCAATGCGATAGACCAGTTTCATCTGCAGCGGGATGATGGCCATCGTTGACAGGGATTCCGGCAGCAGTTCGAGGGCGCCGTTGAGGATCGCCGCATTGAGAATGGCGCTGTCGAGCTCGGCCTCGCTGCGCGTCGACGCGTAGCCTGCCGCGGGCGGCTTCGCCGTACCGGCGGTGTTATCGCCGCGCGACGCTGCGGCCACAGGCATTGCCGCGATCTCTTCCACGCGCTGTGTATAGGCCGCAGCCTGCTGCTCGTCGAGTGCCAGCGCGCCGCGCAGGTCGGCGAGAAAGGCCTGCTCGGCAGCCGATTGCACGCCGTCGGCATCGCAGACGCAGACCGCCATTTCGAAAGCGAGCTGCCTGGCTTCGGAGGTTTTCAGCGCGGCCACAGCTGAAGCCATCGACACTCGCTTGAGCAGCACGGCCTGATACAGCGGCGCGAGATTGATCGAGCCCTCGCCCGCCAGGGCATCGGCGATGCGTTTGAGTTCGGCTCGTTCGGCCTCGTCCTTGTGGCCGTCGGCAAAGGCAGCCATCAGGCTGAGGACGAGAATGGCTTCCTGTTCCTGCTGGTTCATTCCGGGTGTCTCCTGTGAAGTGGCGCTGGGACTCGGCGACTCTCGGGAAGTTCCTCGCCACTACCAAGGCGCGCGACCCAGACTCGTCATTACGGTAGGCAGCATAGCGCAGAGTGAGGGTCCGCGCGACAATCGTCAAGGGGTCAACACGTCGGCAGGCTGACGGTTACTTCCAGCCCGCCGCCCGCGGCATCTGCCAGCACCACGTCACCGCCACAACCCGCGGCGATGCGCCGCACGATGGCCAGCCCGAGCCCGCAACTGCCGTCGGTCGCTCGCGCCGGATCAAGTTGGGCGAAGGGCTCAAGCGCGCGTCCGCGGTCGGCGCGTGCGATACCCGGGCCATGGTCACGCACGCGCAGCGTCACTGCGCCGTCAGCGGGCGTGCTCAGATACACCTCCACCGGCGGAACGCCGTGCTGCAGGGCATTGTCGATCAGGTTGTCGAGCAGGCGCTGGAGGTTTCCAGCGCTGATCGCCACCTGGCAGTCGGCGGCGACCCCGCCGACGGTCAACTCGATGGGTCGCCCGAGTTCGCGCTGCCGGGCAATCTCTTCGTACAGAATCGCTGCGATAGGGATCGACGCCTTGACCATTGCGAACTCTTCGCTACGCAGGAAAGCCAGGCATTGGCCGACGATGCGCTCCATGTCGTCAACGTCACGCACCAGTCCGGCGCGGTCGGCATCGCTTTCGAGCAGCGCCAGGCGCAGACGCAAACGGGTCAGGGGGGCTCGCAGATCGTGCGTCAGCCCGGCGAGCATCTCGCGTCGCTCGGCCGCCGCGCTGGCCAACTGCCCAAGCATCGTGTTGTGGCGTTCGGCCAGTCGCCGCACCTCGCGTGGACCTTCAGGCGTCGCCGTGCGCGCCAGCCCGTCGCCGGTCGCCGCGACGGCTTCCTCGAGGCGTGCCAGCGGACCCACGATGCCGCGCACGAACAGGCCGGCGATCAGCAGCACGGCCGCCAGCATCCCGGCGAGGCCCAGCCACAGGTCCGAGGGCAGTGCCTGGGGTTCGAAACGCGGCGGTGGCAACACCAGCCACCACCGCTCGCTGCCGGCCATGAAGCCGATCCACAGGCCGCTGCGCTGCCCCGGACCGCCGTGCCGGAGCAGCACCGGTTCGCCGAGGCGCTCGGCAAGTTCGTTGGCAAGGCGGTGGGCAAAGGGAAACTGTGGCTGATGCCGTGGCACGCTGTTGCCGTCCGGGCGCACCTGCAGACCCTGCTCGCCGGCGTCGGCGGCGCTCAGGACATGTCTGGCTTCGTCGTCCAGTCCCGGCAGGACGATCTGCAACAGGTGCACCTGGCCGGCGAGCAGTTGCACGGTCTGATTGAGGTGCGAGTTGCGGCGAAAGTGCCCGATCAGGGAAAAAGTGGCGACCTCGGTGACGGCAATCACCGCGATCACCAGGAGCACTGTGCGGCTGGCCAGGGATGAGGGGAGGAGTCTCATCGTCATGCCGGGCAGTCACCTGCCGCGTCCGGGACAAAGACATAGCCGATCCCCCACACCGTCTGCAGATAACGCGGGTGTGCGTGATCCGCCTCGATCAGGCGGCGCAGGCGGTGGATCTGGACGTCGATGGCGCGGTCGAAGGCTTCAGTGGTCTCGCCGCGCGTCAATTCGAGCAGCCGCTCGCGCTTCATCGGCCGATTGGCGTTGGCGACCAAGGCGTTCAGCAAGGCGAATTCGCCGCTGGTCAGCCCCACCACCTGACCGTCTTTCGACAACTGGCGGCTGGCGCGGTCGAAAAGCCAGTTGCCGAAACGGGTTACGCCCCCCGCGGGATCCGGCGCGGCCGGCGGGCGTGCGCCGCGGCGCAGCACGGCCTCGATGCGGGCGACCAGTTCGCGGGGGTCGAAAGGCTTGCCGACGTAGTCGTCGGCACCGGTCTCCAGGCCAATCACCCGGTCGACGGTTTCGTCGCGTGCGGTCAGCATGATGATCGGTCGCGTCTCGCCGCGCGCGCGCAGGCGGCGGCAGGCGGCGAGACCGTCTTCGCCGGGAAGCATCAGGTCGAGCACCATCAGTTGTGGCTGGTAGCGTTCGAGAAAGGCATCGAGCTGGCGGGTATCGGGCAACAGCAGCGTGTCGAAGCCATGCCGGCCGAGATAGGTGGCGAGCAACTGGCGCAGCTCGGGATCGTCGTCAACAAGCAGGATTTTCTTCATGGTCTGGGTCGATCGGGTAACGGTCATCATTCTATGTCGTCGGCAGCGCCTGCCTGGCGGGCGGAAACAATTTGCAATCGCGGAACCGGTCTGGCGAAATCTTTTGCAATCGGGCCAGCGGCAGAATGAGTGCATCGCGAGAGAGCAAGCTCTGGTCGCGATCGATCAACCTCAACCAAGGAGTCCTGGCATGAAAACGAATTTCTCTCCCCGTATTCTCGTTGCGGCACTGGTGCTGGCGCTTGGCGCCGGCGGCACGGCGCTGGCGATGAGTCCCGAACACTGCGGCGCCGCTGGTGGCAGAATGGAACAGCGCATGGGGTATCACCTGCAGGAGATGTCACGCCTGCATGGGGACCTCAAGCTCGATGCCAGGCAGGAAGCGCTCTGGCAGGACGCGGAACAGTTCAGCCGGTCAAGTATGCGCGATCGCGGCGATCAGATGCGCAAGCAGCGTGCAGAAGTCCTGGCCAGCGTCAGCCAGCCGGGAGCAGACTTGCGCGCGGTGGTGAAGCAGATGGACGCACTCAAGGATGCCGGCCGCCAGCAGCATGCAGCCAGTCGCGACCGCTGGCTGGCGGTGTACGACAGCCTCGACGCGCCGCAGAAGGAGAAGGCGCGACTGTTCATCAAGGGCAAACTCGAACATATGCCGCAGGGCGGCCGATTCGGTCGCGACGCACCTGCCCGCAACTGAGCGGCGGAAGGTCCCGACAGTTCCTGCCCATTCGGAAACGCCCACCGGAAGATAGCCCATCAGCGACCGATGGCGGCGCGCACCGGTGACCGCCCACCGGTTTGCTTGTGGGCGGCGGTGCGCGCCGCTAGACTTCACTTTCGGCAGCAGGCCGCACCTTGCACCTGGCCGCAGCCAGCAAAGTCCCGGCGCCATTCGTTACGCACTGGCGTCGAGTGGCGAGTGACGACTGACTGGTGACCATCGACAGCGGGGGAGGGCAGGCGGATGTGGTTTCTCGGGGCCGTAGTGGGGGCGCTTCTCGCCTCGGAAATCCATTCCGCGCTGTGGATCATCGGAGCCTTGCTGGGGGCAATGCTCGGCTGGGGCCTGGGCCGTCGCGCACGGCAGGAAGCCGACGATCGCTTCCGGGCCATCGACCAACGCCTGCGTCGGCTTGAAGCTGCGCTGGAAGATCTGCAGCCGGTTTCGCCCTTGCCGGGGCGCGTGCCGGAGCAGGACTACCCGGCGGTGCCCGTACCGCACGTCGCGGCAGTGGCGGCCAGTCAGGCGCCGGGGGCTGTTCCCGAAGGGGATCACCTGCCCTCCGGCGTGCTGCCAGTGACGATACCGAAAGCACACGAACGACCACGGACGGAACCCGCCGGGGAAGTCGCCAAGCCCGTCGCGGCGCGGCCTGCAACGCCGCCGCAGCGGCCGTCGCCGATCCGGGAGTGGCTGGTCAACGGCAACATGGTCGCTCGTGCCGGCATCGTGATCCTCTTTTTCGGGGTTGCTTTCCTGCTCAAGTATACCTACGCACACCTCCATGTTCCGATCGAACTGCGTCTGGCGGCGGTAGCTCTGGGAGCCGGCGTTTTGCTGGGCATTGGCTGGCGGCTGCGGCGCCGCCGCGAAAGCTATGCCCTCGCGCTGCAGGGCGGTGGCGTCGGTCTCCTCTACCTCACCATCTTCGGAGCGTTGCGGCTGTTCGGGTTGCTGCCGGCCGGGCCGGCGTTCGCCCTGCTGCTGGCGGTGGTGGCGCTCTCGGCGGCGCTGGCGGTGCTGCAGGATTCGCTGGCGCTGGCGGTGCTCGGGGCCGCCGGCGGATTCCTGGCGCCGATCCTTGCTTCGAGCGGAGCGGGCAGCCATGTGGCCTTGTTCGGCTACTACGCGCTGCTCAATGCCGGCATCCTGGCGATTGCCTGGTTCAAGGCCTGGCGGGTGCTCAACGTGCTCGGCTTTGCATTCACTTTCGGCATTGCGACGGTATGGGGAGGGCTCAACTACCGACCCGAGGTGTATGCGACGACGCAGCCGTTTCTGGTCCTGTTCTTCCTGATGTACGTGGTCATCGCGGTCCTCTACTCCCGCCGCGCGGCCGGGTCCGTCGAGCGCCACCTGGATACCACACTGGTCTTCGGCGTGCCGCTGGTCGCCTTCGGTCTGCAGGTGGGACTCGTGCAGGAAATCGCGTACGGCTCGGCGTACAGCGCGCTCGCGCTCGGCGCCTTTTACCTGCTGCTCGCTCGCAGCATGTGGGCGCGCCGGGGCCAGGACCGGCGCCTGCTGGTGGAAGCCTTTCTTGCACTCGGCACGGTGTTCGCGACGCTGGCCATCCCGCTCGCCTTTGACGGTCGCTGGACGTCGGCAGCGTGGGCTCTCGAGGGCGCGGCGATGGTCTGGGTCGGTGTGCGGCAGCAACGCCTGCCGGTGCGATTGTTCGGCATCCTGTTGCAGTTGCTTGCCGGAAATTTCTTTATGGCCGACCTGGGCGCGTCGGCCGGCGACTGGCCGGTGGTAAACAGCGTGTGCCTGGGCGCGCTGCTGTTGGCGGTCGCGGGCCTGTTCTGCGCGTGGCTGTTGCAGCGGCCTGGGCAGGGACTGCACCCGGCGGAGCGCTGGCTGGCGTATCTGCTGTTGGGCTGGGGGGTGATCTGGTGGGGGCTCGGCGGCCTGCACGAGATCGATCGGCGCGTGCGTTACCTCCTGCAGGGCAACGTCGCCCTGGCCTTCTTCACCGCTTCCTGTCTTTCTTTCGGCTGGCTTGCGCGACGCCTGGCCTGGCCCATGGCACGGTATCCGGCGCTGGCCTTGTTGCCGTTGATGGTGCTGGTCGCGATGGCCAGTGCCGACCATGACGCGCATCCCTTCGCCCACAGTGGCTACCTGGTCTGGCCGCTGGCCTTTGCCGGACAGCTTTTCCTGCTGCGCCGGCACGAAGCACCCGCCAGCCGCTACCTGGAGTGGCAGCACGCGGTCGGCCTGTGGCTGTTCGCGGCGCTCGGAGCCTGGGAAGCAAGTTGGGCGATCGATTCCTGGGTCGCCGGAAGAGCGGCCTGGCCGCTGATCGCCTGGGCACTGTTCCCGGCAGCGCTGCTGACCCTGCTGGCGCTCCGCGGCGAGCGACTGCGCTGGCCGGTGGCGGCGCATCTCGCCAGCTATCTGGTCGGTGGTGCAACGCCGCTGGCCATTTTCCTGGCGTTCTGGTTCCTCCTCGCCAACCTGGTCTCTGACGGCAATCCCTGGCCACTGCCCTACCTGCCGTTGCTGAACCCGCTGGATCTGGCGCAGGCCGGGGCCGTGCTGGCCGTGGCCACCTGGTTTCTCGAAGTCCGTCGTCGCGGCCTGCCGCCGCTCGCCGCGGTGCCGCTGTCGCTGGCCTGGAGCATCGCCGCCGCTGCTGCCTTCGTATGGGCCAACGCCGCCTTGCTACGTACGCTGCACCACTGGGCCGGCGTGCCTATGCATCTGACGCTGATGCTTCGCTCGGACCTGGTGCAGGCGGCGCTGTCACTGTTCTGGACGCTGCTCGCCCTCGGCGCGATGGTCGCCGGGACCCGGCGTGCATCACGTCCGCTATGGCTGCTTGGCGCCGGGCTGATGGCAGTGGTGGTCGGCAAACTGTTCCTGGTGGACCTGTCGAACATCGGCACCGTCGAACGCATCGTGTCCTTTCTCGGGGTCGGCGTGTTGATGCTGGTGATCGGCTACCTGGCGCCGGTGCCGCCGAAGGAAGGAGAGCGGGCGTGAGAAGATGCGTTCGCGCCGTGCTGCTGTGCCTGTGGGCCGTTGCTGCGCTTGCCGAGGGCCCCGCCGATTTTGCTTTTGGCATCCCGATCGAAACCCGTGGCCCGCAGGCGCTGTTCCAGCTTGAGTTGCCACAGACGGTGTACGAGGGCGTGCTGCGCGCCGACCTCGCCGACCTGCGGGTGTTCAACGCCGCCGGCGAACCCGTGCCGCACGCATTTCTGCCCCGCGCCACCGCCACGCACGAGAAACGACAGTCCCTGCGCCTGCCGTACTTTGCGCTCCGCGGCGACGCCGTCGCCGGCGTCGAGGGTCTCGAAGTGCGCATCGAGCGCGGCGCCGGGCGCGCCGTGGTGACGATGAACGGTCGCCAGCAGGTGCCGGCGCGGGCCGACACGTTGCTTGGTTACCTGGTCGATGCCAGCTCGCTGCAGCAGCCGCTGCGCGGCTTGGGCCTGGAACTGCCCTCCGGCCTCGACGACGTGGTGATGCGCGTGCGCGTCGAGGCGAGTGATGACCTCGCACGCTGGACGACACTGGTGGCGGACGCGCCGGTGCTGCGACTGCAGGCGGGTGGGCAGCAGCTGGAACAACTGCGACTGGAGTTTCCGCCGCGCCAGGCCAGGTACCTGCGGCTGTCGTGGCCGGGGTCGCCGCGCCCGCTGCCATTGGCAGGCCTGATCGGCGAACCGGGCGACGCGCTGGTCGAGGCGCCGCGGCTGTGGAAACAGGTGGCCGCGATGGCTCCGCCGGAGAAACCGGGGGAATACGTCTTTGACCTCGGCGGCCAGTTTCCGGCGGACCGTCTGCGGCTGCTCCTGCCGCAGCCCAATACCGTGGCCGCGGTCGAAATCCTCTCCCGCCCACGGACCAACGCCGCATGGCAGCGCGTCCTGCTGACCACGGCGTATCGCCTGGGGCAGGGCAGCCAGGAGACGGTCAATCCGGATCTCGCGGTGGCGACGGTGAGCGATCGCCACTGGCTGCTGCGCGTCGATCAGCGCGGCGGTGGGCTCGGTGTGGGCATGCCCCAACTGGCCGTGGGCTGGGTGCCGCAGCGGCTGGTTTTCGCTGCTCGCGGCGACGCGCCGTTTCTGCTCGCCTATGGAAGCAGTCGCGCAGCTCTCGCCGCCTACCCGATCGCGACCTTGTTGCCGGGCTACCGAAGTGACGATACGGAGCAGCCGGGTAATTTTCCGCTTGGCAGCGCCAGCACCGGTCGCGTCCAGACCCTGGCGGGCGAGAGCGCTAGCCGCGAAGCGATCGACTGGAAGCGATGGACGCTGTGGGCCAGCCTGGTGCTTGGCGTCGCACTGCTGGCATGGATGGCCTGGCGGCTTGCCCGACAACTCGCCGCGGCGCGGCCTCCCGACGCGGGGTCGGATGACACCTGAGACGCGCCGGTACCCGCGCGAGGTTCAGGCGCAGACCTGCTCGCTCAGTGGGGCCTGCAGCTGCAAGCCATTGCGCAGTTCCAGGCCGTGCTGGCCGGCGCACGACCGCTGGAGTTGCAGGCGCCCATCGACATGCGAGGCGAGGAGGGCGAAGTCGAAGCGATCAGGCTGCGCGCAGAGATCGAGATCACCCGCCGGCAGATTGGGGTTGTTGCCGGCCTGAAAGCGGCGACCGAAATCCGAGTTGCGCACCCGTGCGGCATACTTTTCGGGATCGGGATCCTGGCCGCGCAGCAGCGCCTCCAGATAATCCGCGCAGGCCACGTCCTCGTCGCCGTCGCGATCGACCCATTCGCCGGTGATCACGAAGCACACTTCCTCCGGTTGCAACGCCAGCAGCGCTTTCGCCGTGGCCCGGCCGAGGACCAGGCTGCCCGCGAACAGCGCCCGCGCACGCCGAAAGCGGGTCAGCCCGCGCACTCCGGCAGCGGTCGTCTGAATCAGCGGCCGACCGACCAGGTTGGCGTTCTGCACGGCCGATGGCGAGTTACCGAAATCGAAACCGGGTATCGGGTCACCGCCCCCGACGGCGCCGGTGGTCGCCGCATCCGGCACGCGCCGCAGCAGGCGGAACGCTCCAGCGATCGTTTCTACCGGGTAGATGGTGCTGGCGCCGGCGGCGAAAGCGTAGGCTGCGGTCGTAAATGAACGCAGCACATCGATCACTACCACGGCATCCACGGGCTCGTGTGCCGGATCCAGGCGGTTCAGGAAAAGGCGGCGGGTGCGCATGGTGTGGGCTAAGTCCTTGGGTAATTGGTGAATCGAGTCGGGCAGGCGAGTATCACCGATCTCTGCCGCCTGGTCAAACGGCTTGCAAGGGCATGGGTCCCAAGTCGCCAGCTCATCCTTGCGGACGCGGTTCAGGCAGCGCCGGGGTAGCCGATCTGGCGCCACGCTTCATAAACGCTTACCGCGACAGCATTGGACAGGTTGATGCTGCGATTGCCGGGGACCATCGGCAGACGCAGGCGCTGCTCGGGAGCAAACTCGGCGAGGATTGCCGGTGGCAGCCCGCCGGTTTCGCAACCGAAGACCAGCACGTCGCCGGCCTGGAAAGCGGCCTCGGCCGGCCAGCGCCGCCCTTTGGTGGTCAGTGCAAAACGTCGTCCATGTGTCGACAGTTCAGCCAGCGCCGCGCAGCAGCGTGCCCAGTCGGCATGAACCCGCACCGGCGTGAGCTCGGCATAGTCCATGCCCGCACGGCGAAGGCGGGACTCGCTGAGTTCGAAGCCGAGCGGTTCGACGAGGTGCAGCCGCGCTCCGGTATTGGCGCACAGCCGAATGACGTTGCCGGTATTGGGCGGAATTTCCGGATGTACCAGGACGACCTCGAACACTTGTCAGCCTAATAAAGGGGTTACGATCAGAGTACTGGCGCATTATCGTCGATGGCCGCAGAAATGCCGAGGACGCCGTCAGGCGTCCTCGTCTTGCGGTGTGGAGCCCAGGCTTGCGCGATGTCGCCCGGCAGGCCTGGGCTCCAGCCTATGCGGCCCGGCTTTCGCTTCCCGCGGCGGCGCGGCTTTCCAGACGATTGATGCCGTTCACCAACGACCTGATCGACGCGGTGACGATGTTCTCGTCGATTCCGACACCGTAGGATTCGCCGCCGCTGCCCGGGCGCATCAGTTCGAGGAAGGCGCAGGCGCTGGCGTCGCTGCCTTTGCCGCGCGCCGCCAGCGAGCGCTCTTCATAGCTGCGCACCTGCACGGCAACGCCGAGATGGCGCAGCGCGTGCACCGCCGCGTCGATTGGACCATTGCCTTCGCCGGCCAGCAAATGCACCCGGCCATCGATCTCGACACTGAGGCGGATGCCCTGAGCGCTGCCATGTTCGAAGAGATGGTGCTCGACATAGCGCACCGGCTGGTCGTTGTCGAGATAGGTCCGCGCAAACAACTGCCAGATTTCCGCAGCGCTCATTTCGCCGCCATGGTTGTCGGTGTGTGCCTGCACCACGCGCGAGAACTCGACCTGCAGGCGGCGCGGCAGGACGACGCCGTATTCGGACTCAAGCAGATAGGCAATTCCGCCTTTGCCCGACTGGCTGTTGACGCGAATCACCGAATCGTAGCTGCGGCCGACGTCGGCCGGATCGATCGGCAGGTAGGGAACTTGCCAGAGGCCGTCCGGCGGTTGCACGGCAAAGCCTTTCTTGATCGCATCCTGATGCGAGCCCGAGAAAGCGGTGAATACGAGGTCGCCGACATAGGGATGGCGCGGATGTACCGGCAGCCGGTTGCAGTACTCGACGCTGCGCGCCACAGCGTTGATGTCCGAGAAATCGAGGCCCGGCGCGACGCCCTGGGTGTAGAGATTGAGCGCGAGCGTCACCAGATCCACATTGCCGGTGCGCTCACCGTTGCCGAACAGGCAGCCCTCGACGCGTTCGGCGCCGGCCATCATCGCCAGTTCGGCGGCGGCTACCGCCGTGCCCCGGTCGTTGTGCGGATGCACGCTGAGGATGACGCTGTCGCGGCGCGCGAGATGGCGGTGCATCCACTCGATCTGGTCTGCGTAGACGTTGGGCGTCGTCACCTCGACCGTCGTCGGCAGGTTGAGGATGACCTGCCGGTTCGGTGTCGCGCCCCAGGCGGCGGTCACTGCATCGCAAACCTCGAGGGCGAAGTCGAGCTCGGTGGCGGTAAAGGTTTCCGGGCTGTATTCGAGTACCCACTCCGTTTCCGGACGCTCGGCCACCAACTGCCGCAGCAGACTAACCGCCGCAACGGCCATGTCCACCACCTCGGCCTTGCTCATCCCGAAGACGGTGTCTCGAAAAGGCTTCGACGTGGCGTTGTAGACATGCACGATGGCCCGGCGTGCACCCTGGAGGGCGTCGATGGTTCGGCGGATCAGGTGCTCGCGCGCCTGCGTCAGCACCTCGATGGTGACGTCGTCGGGGATGTGGTCGCCCTCGATGAGCTGGCGGACGAAGTCGAAGTCGGTTTGCGAGGCGGACGGGAAGGCGACCTCGATCTCCTTGAAACCGATCTCGCAGAGCGTTTGGAACATGCGCATCTTGCGCTCGGCGTTCATGGGTTCGAAAAGCGCCTGGTTGCCGTCGCGCAGATCGGTGCTCATCCAGATCGGTGGCGCGGTGAGCGTGCGACCCGGCCATTGCCGATCGGCGAGTTGGACCGCCGGGAAGGGCGTGTATTTGAGGGAGGGATTGTTCAACATGATCGCAGGCTCCTGAGGGTTGGGTAGCAGTGGTTGACTGGCCCCATGCTACGCACAATGGCCCCGCAGGTGCTTGCGATTTTTAGCCTAATAATGTCCCTGAACGGCAGATTATTGTGAAGAAATGATTAATGAGTTGGATATCTGCCGGATTGATGAATTTTTGGGCAATATCAGACAGTGCCGGCAAACACCTTGCAGAAACGCAACTCTTCGGGGTAGGGGAAGAAATCCTCGAAATGCCCGGCGCGGATCTTGTCCTGCGTGTGCTTCCAGAAATTTACGCTGAGCAGCGCGCGATGGTACTTGAGGAAGGCCGAGCGCACCTTTGGGGAACCGAGCAGGAAACTGGCAAACTCCTCCGGGAAAACGTCGTGCCTGCCGACCGAGTACCATGGTTCTCCGGACATTTCCATTTCCGGGTACGGCGCTTCGGGGATGACCCGGAAGTTGGTGTCCGTCATGTATTCGATCTCGTCGTAATCGTAGAACACGACGCGGTTGTATCGGGTCACGCCGAAGTTTTTCCAGAGCATGTCGCCGGGGAAGATGTTGGCGCTTGCCAGTTCCTTGATGGCGTTGCCGTACTCGAGTACGGCATGGTCGATCTGTTCGGGTGTCGCCGTGTCGAGATAGATGTTGAGTGGCGTCAGGCGGCGTTCGATGTAGAGGTGCTTGATCACCAGGTCTTCACCTTCTTCTTCCAGAAGGGAAGGAGCCAGGTTGCGCAAGGCGGCGAGGAGATCGGCCGAAAAGCGCTTCCTGGGGAGCGCGACATGCGAAAACTCGAGCGTGTCGGCCATGCGTCCGACACGGTCGACCTGTTTCACCAGCAGGTACTTGCGTTTGACCGTTGCCCGGTCCATCTCCTTTGAAGCCCCGAAGACGTCCTTGATGAGTTTGAACACATAGGGGTACGACGGCAGCGTGAACACCAGCATGACCAGGCCGGCGATGCCCGGCGCAATGATGAACTGGTCTTCGGAGTGGCGCAGGTGTTGTTTCAGATCCCGGAAGAACAGCGTTTTGCCCTGTTTGCCGAGACCCAGCATGGTGTAGATCTCGGAAGGCGGTTTGTTCAGCATGATGCTGCGCAGAAAGTGCACATAGCCCGAAGGGACTTCCATATCGACCATGAAATACGCTCGCGACAGCGAGAACAGCACGCTGATCAGCCATCGATCGAGCAGGATCGTATCCAGGACCAGTTTGTTTTCCGGCGTGTGCAGGACGGCGATGGCGAATGGACACTCGAAGTGGCCGTTGATCGCCTTGCCGAAGATGTAGGCGCCCTTGTTGCGATAGAAGCCCGAGTGCAGAACCTGTATCTGCGCGTTGGCTTCCGCTTCTGGCCACTTGCCAAGCCGCAACTCGGCGGTGCGCATGATGTAGTCGACATCGCGGTCGAGATCTTCGAAGGGCCGTTGCCAGTCGAAGTCGACGATGATCTGTTTGATCGTGTTGCGCAGACCATGCTGTGCCGGATAGTAACTCCGGTAGGTCGGCGGGTACGACTGGATGTACTCCGTCGACACTGCCGAGCGGGCAAAGATGTAGTTATTGTTGAAGTAGGTTCGGTGAAGGATTTTCGAGCACACCGAGTTGAAGAAAGTTTCCGCGAGTTCCGGTTGCTGATGGTTGATCAGATGCCCGATATAGAACAGCTTGAGCTGTTGCCAGGTGGCATCGTCGAGCGTCGCGGCACCGAAGTTGGCGCACAGCAACTCGGCGGTCTCCCTGACGCGGTCGTCGTAGGAACGGATGCGCTCGCGCACCGCGTCATGAACGCCCTTCCAGTCGGCAGCCTCGAAGAGCGCCTTGGCTTGCTGACCGTAGCGACGGATCAGCCGGTAGTGCCGGTTGAAACCGTCGATCATCGCTTCGGCAATGCGTTGAGCGAGCGCGTTTTCTACGCTGAAGATGTCCATGCGGCATGGTTCCGTGGTGTGGCGTCGGAGGATTGTAGCATCGGCGCTGTTGCGTCGCATCACGCGGCGGCATGGCGCCGCAGGTCGGACGGCAACCGGGTTGGCGGTCCGGAATATGCTGGCAGAGCACCCGAATTTGCGACATAATCACGAATGGTGCCGCAGGCGAGTCTGCTTCAGACAGATCCCTCGTGCCCATGTACGCAGCATCGTCCGATCTGCAGCTTCCGAGCCCCCGCAGCGAACTGCAAAGCGCCGGCGCCGGCACCAGAATCGGGTATCACCACACCACACTACACGGAGTTGGCATGAGCGCAAGTCTGATCAAAGTTCCCCAAGGCGGCCAGAAAATCATTCCAGGGCAAGCGGTCCCGGATAACCCGATCATCCCGTTCATCGAAGGCGACGGCATCGGCATCGACATTACGCCGGTGATGATCAAGGTCGTCGACGCAGCCGTTGCCAAGGCTTACGGAGGTGCCAAGCAGATTCACTGGATGGAAGTGTATGCCGGTGAAAAGTCCACCCAGATGTACGGTTCCGACGTGTGGTTGTCGGCCGAGACGCTCGATACGCTCAAGGAATACTCGGTGTCGATCAAGGGACCGATGACGACTCCGGTCGGTGGCGGCATCCGTTCGCTGAATGTGGCGCTGCGCCAGGAACTCGACCTTTATCAGTGCGTCCGCCCGATCCAGTACTTCCGTGGCGTTCCCTCGCCGCTGAAGGATCCCTCGAAGACCAATATGGTGATCTTCCGCGAGAACACCGAGGACATCTACGCCGGCATCGAATGGGAAGCCGGTTCCGAGGGCTGCAACAAGGTCGTCAAGTTTCTGCAGGAAGAGATGGGCGTCAAGAAGATTCGTTTCCCGGCAACCTCCGGCATCGGCATCAAGCCGATTTCCAAGGATGGTACCGAGCGCCTGGTACGTGCCGCCATCAAGTACGCGATCGCCAACAAGCGCCGCTCGGTGACCATCGTGCACAAGGGCAACATCATGAAATTCACCGAAGGCGCCTTCCGTGACTGGTCGTATGCGCTGGCCAAGAACGAATTCGGTGGGGTCGAGATCGACGGTGGTCCGTGGCTCAAGCTGCCGAACGGCATCATCATCAAGGACTCGATCGCCGACGCCTTCCTGCAGCAGATCCTGCTGCGTCCGGCCGAATACGATGTGATCTGTACGACCAACCTCAACGGCGATTACATCTCCGATGCGCTGGCGGCGCAGGTCGGCGGTATTGGTATTGCCCCTGGCGCGAACATTTCCGACCAGTATGCCTGCTTCGAAGCCACGCACGGCACGGCGCCGAAGTATGCCGGGCTGGACAAGGTGAACCCCGGTTCGCTGATCCTCTCCGCCGAAATGATGCTGCGTCATCTGGGTTGGATCGAAGCCGCCGACCTGATCGTCACGGCAATGGAAGCGGCGATTGGCGACAAGGTGGTTACCTACGACTTCGCGCGCCTGATGGAAGGGGCGACCGAGGTGTCGTGCTCTGCTTTCGGCGACGCGATGATTGCCCGCATGTAGGCAAGGGCCACACCTGCCACACTGACAAGGCCCCCGCAAGGGGGCTTTGTGCTTTCTCCTCGGCGCGCGCGTCAGCGGTGCATCGGGTGCCACAGCAGGACGGATCTCCATTCCCATGACGACATTGAGCAAACCCCTGGCCGGATTGACGGTCATCGAACTCGGCAGCCTGATTGCCGGCCCTTTTGCCGCCCGCATTCTGGCGGAATTCGGCGCCGAGGTGATCAAGATCGAATCTCCCGACGGCGGCGACCCCCTGCGCAAATGGCGCAAGCTCTACGAAGGCACGTCGCTGTGGTGGTACGTACAGGCGCGCAACAAGAAATCGGTGACGGTGAATCTCAAGCATCCGGCCGGGCGCGAGATCGTCCATAAGCTCGTCAGCGGAGCCGACATCGTGGTCGAGAACTTTCGCCCCGGCGTGCTCGAGAAGCTTGGGCTGGGTTGGGAGACGCTGTCGGCGATCAACCCCGCTCTGGTCATGTTGCGTCTTTCCGGTTTCGGCCAGACCGGCCCGATGGCGCAGCAACCGGGTTTCGGCGCCATCGGCGAGTCGATGGGTGGCTTGCGCTATGTCACCGGTTTCCCGGATCGGCCACCGGTCAAGACCGGTATCTCGATCGGCGATTCGATCGCCGCGCTGTGGGGAGTGATTGGCACGCTGCTGGCCTTGCGTCACAAGGAACAGGCGGGTGGCCGGGGGCAGGTGGTCGATGTCGCCCTGTACGAGGCGGTCTTCGCGATGATGGAGTCGCTGATCCCGGAATTCGACGTTTTCGGTTTCGTGCGCGAGCGTACCGGCAACATCATGCCCGGTATCACTCCCTCCAATACGCACACCACCAGCGACGGCAAGCATGTCGCGATCGGCGGCAATGGCGACGCCATCTTCAGACGGCTGATGCTGGCCATCGGCCGCGACGATCTGGCCGACGACGCGCAACTTGCCGACAACGCGGGGCGCGACACACGTCGCGATGAACTGTACGCCGCCATCGACGCCTGGACCGCTGTACATGCCGAAGGCGAGGTGCTGCGCATCCTGACCGCTGCCGACGTCCCGGTTTCGCGGGTGTTCTCTGCCGCCGACATGTTTGCCGATCCGCAGTATCTGGCCAGGCAGATGATCGAATCGGCCAAGCTGCCCGACGGCAAGGCGTTCAGGATCCCGGGAATCGTGCCGAAGCTGTCGGTCACTCCGGGCAGCACCGAATGGCTGGGCCCCGGACTCGGCGAACACACCGACGAAACCCTGCGGCGACTCGGCTATTCGGCGGCCGAGATCGCGGGTCTGCACGCTGCGGGAACAGTCTGAGAGTGGGCGCATCAAACCCCGCAGGCCGTTGCGGTCCGCCTCTCGGTGCTGGGCTGCTGGCTACGCGGCCGCGGTACCGACACTGCTCCTGAGCTTTGCGGGTAGAATCGACACGTCTTCGAGAGGAACATTACCATGCGCTTTTCCGGTTCCGAGAGTTACGTTGCTACCGGCGATCTGACTCTGGCGGTCAACGCCGCGATCACCCTGCAACGCCCACTGTTGATCAAGGGTGAGCCGGGTACCGGCAAGACCATGCTGGCCGAGGAGGTCGCCGCTGCGCTTGGGCTGCCGCTGTTCGAGTGGCACATCAAGTCGACGACCAAGGCGCAGCAGGGGCTCTACGAATACGACGCCGTCTCGCGCCTGCGCGATTCGCAGCTTGGCGAGGCACGGGTTGCCGACATCGGCAGTTACATCGTCAAGGGTGTCCTCTGGCAGGCCTTCGAATGTGAAACGCCTTCGGTGGTGCTGATCGACGAAATCGACAAGGCCGACATCGAATTTCCCAACGATCTGCTGCGCGAACTCGATCGCATGGAGTTCTTCGTCTACGAAACCCGCCAGAAGGTTCGTGCCCGCCATCGGCCGGTGCTGTTCATCACCTCGAACAACGAGAAGGAACTGCCCGACGCCTTCCTGCGGCGCTGTTTTTTCCACTACATCAAGTTTCCCGACAAGGAGACGATGACCCGCATCGTCGACGTGCATTTTCCCGGTCTGAAGCCGACGTTGCTGCGCGAGGCGCTGGAGGTGTTCTTCGAACTGCGCGAAATCCCCGGCCTGAAGAAGAAGCCCTCGACGTCGGAGTTGCTCGACTGGCTCAAGCTGCTGCTTGCCGAGGACATTCCACCGGAAGCACTGCGCAGCAAGGACCAGAAGACGGCCATCCCGCCGTTGCACGGCGCCTTGTTGAAGAACGAGCAGGACGTTCATCTCTTCGAGCGCCTGATTTTCATGGCCCGCCACAACCGCTGACCGGCTGGGCAAGGCCGACGATGCTCATCGACTTCTTCCTGCACCTCAAGGCGAGCCGGCTGCCGGTGTCGATCAAGGAGTTTCTGGCCCTGCTCGAAGCGCTGCAGAAGCACGTCATCGAACATAGTCTCGACGATTTCTACGTTCTGGCGCGCGCCATCCTGGTCAAGGACGAGACGCACTTCGACAAGTTCGACCGCGCGTTCGGCGAGTACTTCAAGGGGGTCGAGGCGCTGCCGGGTATGCAGGTGCTGATTCCGGAAGAATGGCTGCGGCAGGCAGTGAAGAAGCATCTCACCGACGCTGAACGGGAGAAGCTGGAAAAACTTGGCTGGGACCAGCTGATGGAGACTTTCCGGCAGCGCCTCGCCGAACAGAAGGAGCGTCACTCCGGCGGCAACAAGTGGATCGGTAGTGGCGGCAGTTCGCCGTTCGGTCATGGCGGCACGCACCCCGAGGGCATCCGCGTTGGTGGTCGGAGCGAAAACCGGTCGGCGGTCAAGGTCTGGGAGAAGCGTGAATTCCGCAATCTGGACGACAGCGTCGAGCTGGGCACGCGCAACATCAAGGTCGCCCTGCGTCGTCTGCGCCGCTTTGCGCGTGAAGGGGCCGCCGAGGAACTCGACCTCGAAGGCACCATCGCCGGTACCGCCCGCAACGCCGGCTGGCTCGATCTGCAACTGCGGCCGGAGCGTCACAATGCCGTCAAGGTGCTGCTTTTCCTCGATATCGGCGGTTCGATGGACGATCACATCCGCGTCTGCGAGGAACTCTTCTCGGCCTGCCGCAGCGAATTCAAGCACCTCGAACACTATTACTTCCACAACTGTGTCTACGACTATCTGTGGCAGGATAACCGTCGTCGCCACAGCGAGCGCATTCCCACGCCGGAGGTGCTGCACAAGTACGGCAACGACTACAAATTGATCCTTGTCGGCGACGCGTCGATGAGTCCCTACGAACTGGTACAGCCGAACGGCAGTGTCGAGTTCAATAACGCCGAACCCGGCGCGACCTGGTTGCGCCGACTGGCCGAAAACTGGCCACATACCATCTGGCTGAACCCCGAGTCGGAACATTCATGGCCTTACCGGCAATCGACTTCGCTGATCCACAATCTGCTCGGCGGGCGGATGTTTCCGCTGACACTCGACGGCCTCGAGCGGGGAATACGGTTGTTGAGCAAGTAGCGGGACTCCTCTCACGGCAGGCGGCAGATTGCGCCCCTGCACCGGGATCTGCCGCCATCACGGGTGCTTCGGTAGTACACTCCGCACCTTTATGGATCCAAACGCCAGACCCCGCTCTGGCGCTTTCGTTTTTGGCCGGCCTCGACGAGGTGGGGTATTGCCGCCGCCGGGTGATGAAGCTGCAGCGATGCAGGGGACTCCGACACCATAGGCGGTGCGTGACCACGCGGCCGAGCCGGTCTGCTGGAGAGATCAGCGTAATGAGTTACACCGCAGAATCGATCGCTGTCCTCAAGGGGCTGGAGCCGGTGCGCCATCGTCCCGGGATGTACACGCGTACCGATTGCCCCTTGCACATCATCCAGGAAGCCATCGACAACGCTGCCGATGAGGCCCTGGGCGGTTATTGCAGGCGCATCGCGGTGACGCTCCACCGGGATCATTCGGTCACCGTTCAGGATGACGGGCGGGGCATTCCCGTGGAAATGCATCCGATCGAGAAGGTCCCGACCCTGGAGGTGGTGTTTACCCGACTGCACGCCGGCGGCAAGTTCAACAAGGATGATGGTGCTTCGGCGTACCGCTTTTCCGGTGGCTTGCACGGTGTCGGTGTCTCGGTGACCAATGCCTTGTCGACAAGGCTGGAGGTCGAGGTGGTTCGCGACGGCGCGCGGCATCAGATGGCTTTTGCCGGCGGTGCGGTCGTAGAGCCGCTGCGCCGTGTCGGCGATGCGCCGAAAAAGGCGACCGGCACGCGTTTGCGCGCGTGGCCGGACCCGACCTTCTTCGATTCGCCGACGATTCCGCTGCCGCAGCTCGAACGTCTGTTGCGCAGCAAGGCGCTGCTGCTGCCCGGTCTGCAGGTTTCGCTGACCGTCGAGGACGGCGCGAGCAGCGAATGGTGCTTCGCCAAGGGCATGGTGCAGTATCTGAGCGAACAACTCGACGCGGAAATGGTTGCGCCGGTGTTCAGCAGCGAAAAGTACGTGGCGAAAGGAGACGAGACTTTTCCGTTTGGCTCGGGTGCGGCCTGGGCGATCTGCTGGACCGCCGAGGGTGCGCTGGCACGCGAATCGTACGTCAACCTGATCCCGACGACGGCCGGTGGCACGCACGAAGCCGGCCTGCGGCAAGCGACACTCGATGCCATCCGCAGCTTCGCCGAGCACCACGCCCTGTTGCCCAAGGGGGTGAAGCTGGCGGCTGAAGACGTTTTTGCGCGCGCCAGCTTCGTTCTCGCGGTGCGTATGCTCGATCCCTCCTTCCAGGGTCAGACCAAGGAGCGCCTGAACTCGCGTGACGCGGTCGCACTGGTGGCCCGCATGCTGCGCGACTCCCTGGAGTTGTGGCTCAACGAGCACCCCGAGGCGGCGAAGCGGATCACCGAACTGGCCATCCGCGCAGCGCAGGCGCGTACGCGGGCAGGTCAGAAGGTCGAGAAGCGCAAGCAGTCCGGGGTGGCGATCCTGCCGGGCAAGCTCTCCGATTGCCAGAGCGAGGACACCAGCCGCAACGAGATCTTCCTGGTCGAGGGCGACTCCGCCGGTGGTTCGGCGAAGTCGGGGCGCGACAAGGAATTGCAGGCGATCCTGCCGCTGCGCGGCAAGGTGCTGAATACCTGGGAGGTCGAAGCCGGCAGCCTGTTCGCCAACCGCGAAGTGCATGACATTGCGGTGGCGCTGGGTATCGATCCACACCAGGCGAGCGCCCCCGACGTGGTGCTGGCGAACCTGCGCTACGGCAAGGTGGTGATCATGACCGATGCCGACGTCGACGGCTCGCACATCCGCGTCCTGCTATGCACTCTTTTCTACCGGCATTTCCCGAAGTTGATCGCCAGCGGCCATCTCTACTTCGCGCAGCCACCGCTGTATCGTCTTGATGTTCCCGGCCAGGGCAAGACCCGTCCACCCCGCAAGATCTATGCGCTTGACAGCGCCGAACTCGAAGCGACCATCGATCGCCTGCGACTCGAAGGGGTCAAGCCGGAGGCCGTCTCGATTTCGCGATTCAAGGGACTCGGCGAAATGAATCCCGAGCAGCTTTGGGAAACGACGATGTCGCCGGATACCCGCCGCCTGATGCGCATCCGCATGCCCGGCGTCGAGACGGCGCGCCCGGTGATGAACATGTTGATGGGCAAGAACGAGTCCGCCGGCCGGCGGGCGTGGATGGAAGAAAACGGCGCCCTGGTCGGCGCGGAGACTTGAAGGTGAGCCGCAAGTGAGGAAAGATTCGACCCCCGACCTGTTTGCCGACCTGCCGGCCGATGGCCAGTCGCCACCGGCCCCCCCAGCGCCTCCAGCGCCGCCGGCCGTGGAAGACGATGACAGCATTCTGCTGCACGACTCGGCGGCACGCGACTACCTGGAATACGCCATAGCGGTGGTCAAGGGTCGGGCGCTGCCGGATGTCAAGGACGGGCTGAAACCGGTGCAGCGTCGGGTTCTGTTCGCGATGCGTGAACTGGGGCTGTCGGCGACCGCCAAGCCGGTGAAGTCGGCGCGCGTCGTCGGTGACGTGATCGGCAAGTACCACCCACACGGCGACACTTCGGCCTATGACGCGATGGTGCGGGTGGCGCAGCCGTTCATGCTGCGCTATCCGCTGGTCGATGGGCAGGGGAATTTCGGCTCGCGTGACGGCGACAACGCGGCGGCGATGCGCTACACGGAAGCGCGCCTGACACCGATCGCCGAACTGTTGCTCGGCGAACTGGGTGAAGGCACCGTCGATTTTCAGCCGAATTACGACGGTTCCTTCGAGGAGCCGGCCTTCCTGCCGGCGCGGCTGCCGTTCCTGTTGCTCAACGGCGCTTCGGGTATTGCCGTGGGCATGGCCACCGAAATGCCCTCGCATAACCTGCGCGAGGTTGCCGCTGCGGCGATTCACATGATCGAGCATCCGCAATCCGGCGTCGGCGAGTTGATGCAGCATGTTCCGGGGCCGGATTATCCGGGGGGAGGGCAGATCATCTCTGCGCCCGGCGATATCGCCGCCGCGTATGGCAGTGGCCGCGGTAGCCTGCGCGTGCGTGCGCGCTACGAGATCGAGGAGATGGCGCGCGGTGCCTGGCAGGTGGTGTTCAAGGAGTTGCCGCCTGGCGTTTCGTCTGCCAGGGTGCTGTCCGAAATCGGCGCGTTGCTCAACCCGCAGCCCAAGGCCGGCAAGAAGACGATCGAGCAGCCGGCGGCGCAGCTCAAGGCGCTGATGGCCTCGCAGCTCGATCGGGCGCGCGACGAGTCGGGCAAGGACGACGATGTGCGTCTGGTCTTCGAACCGAGCAGTTCGCGCATCGATCGCAATGAGTTTGTGGCGCTGCTGCTGGCCCATACCAGCCTCGAAACCTCGGCGCCGATCAATCTGGTCGCGGTCGGCATCGACGGCCGGCCTTGCCAGAAATCGTTGGCCGAGTTGATCGGCGAGTGGTGCGTTTTCCGCATCCGGACCGTACACCGGCGTACCGAATACCGCCTGCAGAAGGCCGATGACCGCATCCACATTCTCGAAGGCCGGCACATCGTCTTCCTGAACATCGACGAAGTGATCCGCATCATCCGCGAATCCGATGACCCGAAAGCGGCGTTGATTGCGCGCTTCTCGCTGTCTGATCGGCAGGCGGAAGACATTCTCGAAATCCGCCTGCGTCAACTGGCCCGGCTCGAAGGGATCAGAATCGAGCAGGAACTGGCGAAACTGCGCGGCGAGCGTGAAGGATTGATCAAGCTTCTGGGTAGCGACGCGCTGCTGCGCCGGCAGGTGATCCGCGAAATCAGAGCCGATGCCGAGAAGCACGGCGACGCGCGCCGTACGATCATCCAGCCGGCGGCAATCGCGTCGCGCTCGGAGGTTGCCGCCGTCGCCGACGAGCCGGTCACGGTGATCATTTCAGAGAAGGGCTGGGCGCGTGTCAGGCAGGGGCACGGCCTGGACCTCTCGGGTGTTGTCTTCAAGGATGGTGACCGCGCCGGTTCGGCGCAGGAGTGTCGGTCCGTCGATTCGCTGGTCATTCTCTCGACTGAAGGCCGGGCGTTTACCGTGGCGGTCGCCAGCCTGCCGGACGGTCGCGGCATGGGTGCGCCGCTGTCATCGTTCGTCGACCTCGGCGCCGGGAAGATTGCGTACGTGCTGACCGGCTTGCCGGAGGAGCAACTGCTGGTTGCCAAGACCTCCGGTTACGGCTTCGTCTGTACCTACGCCGACCTGCTTTCGCGTCAGAAGGCGGGCAAGGCCTTTCTGAGCGTCGAGGACGGCGCGACCATCCTGCCGCCGGTGAGGCTTGCGGGCAAGGATCATCTGGCGGCATTATCGGAGGATGGTCGCCTGTTGATCTTTCCCCTGGAACAGATGAAACGCCTGTCGGCCGGCAAGGGGGTGCAGCTCATCGCGCTGCGCGAAGGTGAGTCGCTGCGCGCGGCGGTGGCTACCCTGGGGGCGCGGGTGACGATCAAGGGCACGGTCCGCAACCGGATCAAGACGCTGCTGTCCGAAGAGCGGCATTGCGGTTTGCGCGCCCGCCGTGGCTCACCGGTTGGACAACTCGGCAACGTGATGCTGGAAGCCTGTCCCGAGCCCTGATCTTTGGCAGGCTGTGCCGGGGCGTGGCGGTTCGCCATCAGGTGCTGCAAAGGAGAAAGAATTGGTGAAGATCAAGACGAACACGAGTGGGTACAGACAGGCCGGCGTGTGCGGGGTGCTGGCCCTGTGCAGCACGCTGGTGCTGGCAGAGCAGGTCGGATGTGTGACCACCGAGTGGAAGCTGGTGGGGGCCAATCACCGCGTCTGCGTCGAAAGTTTCCCCGACCCCAAAATACCGGGCATCACCTGCCATGTCAGTCAGGCCAGGACCGGTGGCGTCAGCGGCTCGTTCGGGCTGGCGCAGGACCCGTCGCAATTTTCGCTGGCCTGCAGGCAGACCGGACCGATCACACTGCCAGCGAAGCTCCCCAAGGAGGCGACGGTGTTTGCCGAAGACACTTCGATTCTGTTCAAGGAGACGCGTGTTGTCCGGATGTGGGACGAAGCCCACAAGACGCTGGTCTATCTCGCGATCAGCCGCAAGCTGGTCAATGGTGCGCCGGCAAACAGCATTTCGACGGTACCGGTAATGCCCTGGGGGGCGCCTTGATGTGCCGAAGACCAACGACTACCGTCCCGATCCGGAAGGTCCTGATGGTTCGGGAGGGCCTCCGATGAGCGGCCCAAGCTGGCCGCAGTTCTCCCCTCAACGCAATCGTACGGCTGCCCGGCCATGGCACTGAGCGAGGTACGACGACCCGATTGCGACGTCAGTCGACTCGGGCAGGTGTTTACGCCGCCGTTGATCGTCGACGCGATGCTGGCCCTGGTTCGTAACTGCGGGCGGGTGCTTGAGCCGGCCTGTGGTGACGGCGCCTTCCTGCAGCATTTTCCGTTTGCGCTGGGCATCGAGATCGACGCACGCCACGCACCCGCCGGGGCGCGGGTGATGGACTTCTTTGAACTGCCGGAGCGCGAGACGTTTGCCACCATCATCGGCAATCCGCCGTATGTGCGCTACCAGGATATCCAGCCCGAGACGCGCCAGCATGTCCGGCGCAGCGTCCTCGACGGGCGCGCGAACCTCTATCTGTACTTCATCGAGAAGTGTCTGCGGCATCTGGCGCCGGGGGGTGAACTGGTGTTCATCACGCCGCGAGATTTCGTCAAAGCCACTTCGGCGGTACCGCTCAATCGGTTGCTGCACGCTGCGGGAACGATCACCGATTTCGTCGATCTCGGGGATTCACGGCTATTCGACGGGGCGGCGCCGAACTGCGCGATCTGGCGTTTCGAACGCGACAACTTCTCGCGTCTGACGCGCCATGCGCAGCAGGGCGTGGCCGACGGTCTGGCAGGTCTGGCCCGGCTGCAATGGGTGGAACGGCATTTTGTCGAGAGTGGCGGGCACCTGCTATTCACGCGCGGCGACTATGCCCTGCAGCTCGCCGATATCGCCTTCGTCAAGGTGGGGGCAGTCTCTGGTGCTGACGATCTCTATGCCAGCGAGGATTACGGTAACCGCAGCTTCGTCTGCTCGGCGACTGTGGCCTCCGGTAACACACGGCGCATGCTCTGGTGTGCGCCGGGCGATCCGCCGCCAGCGATGCTGCTGCCGCACCAGGAGCGTCTGATCGCGCGTCGTATCCGGCCATTCGACGACTCCAACTGGTGGCACTGGGGGCGTGGCTACCATCAGACGGATCAGCCGCGCGTGTATGTCAACAACAAGACGCGCCGGTCGCGGCCCTTCTTCGTGCACCCCTGCACACATTACGACGGGTCGGTGCTGGCGATTTTTGCCCATGAGCCGACGGTTGATGTGCAGGCACTGGCTGCCGCGCTGAATTCGGTCGATTGGTCCGACCTCGGCTTCGTCTGTGACGGCCGATACCTGTTTACACAACGTAGCCTCGAGCAGACACCGCTTCCCGAGTCGTTCCGTGCCTTCCTGCCCGGCGGCGGTGTAAGATCGCAGCCGGCGGATGGGTCCCTCTTGCCGCCGCTGCAAGTTTTGCCACCGAGCATTTCCCGGCCCCGGCCGGTGCCGAAGGGAAGGAGAAAAGCCCATGGTTCCACGCCTCACGACGGCCTTTAGCGGTCCGCTGCTGGAGATCGAACGTTGTGTCCTCGATGCCATGCCGGAAATCGAGCGCTGGTTGCGCGGTCAATGGCAGGAACATACGCCGCCCTTTTACGGTTCCGTCGATCTGCGCAATGCCGGTTTCAAACTGGCGCCGGTGGACATGAATCTCTTTCCCGGGGGATTCAACAATCTTGACGCCACGTTCCTGCCGCTCTGCGTCCAGGCGGTGGTGACGGCCGTCGACCGCATCTGCCCCGACGCCAGGAGGTTGCTGCTGATTCCCGAAAACCATACGCGCAACGTCTTTTATTTGCAGAATGTGGCCCAGATCGCGGCAATCCTGCGCTTGACCGGTCTTGAGGTGCGCCTGGGCTCGCTGCTGCCGGAAATCGACAAGCCGACCCCGCTGACCTTGCCCGATGGTACGACACTGCTTCTCGAACCGGTGCTGCGCAATCGCCGGCGGATTGGCCTGCAGGACTTCGATCCCTGCGCGATCCTGCTCAACAACGATCTTTCGGCGGGTATTCCCACCATACTGCAGCATCTCGACGAACAGTTCGTGTTGCCGCCGCTGCACGCGGGTTGGGCGGTGCGCCGCAAATCCAACCACTTCGCTGCTTACGACGAGGTCGCGGGTGACTTTGCCAGGCTCGTCGGCATCGACCCGTGGCGGATCAATCCCTATTTTTCGGTCTGTGACAGTGTCAACTTCCATGAGCGGCAGGGTGAGGAGTGCCTGGCGGCCAATGTCGACGCCGTTCTCGGCCTGATCCGCGAGAAATACCAGGAGTACGCGATCGACGAGACGCCCTACGTGGTGGTCAAGGCCGACGCCGGTACCTATGGCATGGGAGTGATGACGGTCAAGGATGCGTCCCAGGTGACCGGCCTCAATCGCCGACAGCGCAACAAGATGTCGGTGATCAAGGAAGGTCTGGCGGTTTCGCAGGTGATCATCCAGGAAGGTGTTCATAGCTACGAGCGGGTGGGCAGCGGCAAGGACGAGGGGGTCGCCGAACCCGTCGTCTACATGATCGACCGCTTTGTCGTCGGCGGCTTCTATCGCGTGCACAGCGGGCGCGGCAAGGACGAAAACCTCAACGCGCCGGGCATGCACTTCGAGCCGCTGGCTTTCGAGACCAGTTGCTCGTTACCGGACCAGTGCCAGAATCCCGACGCCGCACCCAACCGCTTCTACGCCTATGGGGTCGTGGCCCGCCTGGCACAATTGGCCGCGTCGCTCGAACTCGAACGCACGGCACCTGTAGAGGAGGAACTGGCATGCGCATAGCATTTGTCGTCGACCCGCTGCCGTCACTGCGGGCGTACAAGGACACCAGCATCGCTCTGATGCGGGCCGCGCAGGCTTCCGGGCACGCGGTGTGGACGATACAGCAGGAGGCAATTCACTGGTCGCCGCTGCACGGCGTCTGCGCCGAAGCGGTGCATCTGGAAATGCTGGCCGACGACAAGGACTGGTTCGTCGAGGTCGATCGCCATGTCGTGCGCCTGCGGGATTTTCGGGCCGTGCTGATGCGCAAGGACCCGCCCTTCGACGTGGAGTACGTGACCACCACCTGGCTGCTGGAACGTGCCGAAGCCGAAGGCGCGCGCGTCTTCAATCGACCGCGCGCCTTGCGTGACCATTCCGAAAAGCTGTCGGTCGCCGAATTCGCGCAATTTTCGGTGCCGACACTGGTAGCCCGTGACCCTCTTCTGATCCATGCGTTCGTCGACCTCGAACGCGATACTGTGCTCAAGCCGCTCGACGGCATGGGCGGTAGCGAGGTCTTCCGCGTGTCCCACGACGACCCGAACCGCAACGTGATCGTTGAAACGCTGACCCGCCACGGCACGCGTACGATCATGGCCCAACGCTACATTCCCGAGATCGTCGAGGGCGACAAACGGATCCTGATCGTCGGCGGGGAGGTCGTACCCTATTGTCTGGCTCGCATTCCCAAGGCCGGGGAGACGCGCGGCAACCTGGCTGCTGGTGGCACCGGCGTGGCCCGCGAACTGTCTGCTCGTGACCGCGAGATCGCCAGCACGCTGGCGCCGGTGCTGGCCGCACGCGGTTTGCTGCTGGTCGGTCTGGATCTGATCGGCGACTGGCTGACGGAAATCAACGTCACCAGCCCGACATGCATGGTCGAGATTGCCGAACAGACCGGTTTCGACGCCGCCGAGATGTTCATCGCCGCGCTGGAGCGTCAGTGCGCGGCGCGCGCCTAGTCCTTCTGCTTGTTGTGTTCGGCTGCCTTGTCGCTTGCGGCAAGGCGCCGCTGCATCATCAGGAAGCCTTTGTTTTCGGAACCCGCGTCGAGGTGTTGATTGCCGGGCTGGACGAAGCGCAGGCGCGTCCGGCTGCGGCGGCCGTGCTGCGCGAGTTCGATCGCCTGCATCGCAGCTATCACGCCTGGAAGCCTTCCGAATTGAGCGCCCTGAACGCGGCCATCGCTGCCGGCAAGCGACAGGCGATAACGCCTGAAATGGCCGCGCTGATCGTCGAAGCACAGCGCCTGACGCGGCTCGGCGAACAACTCTTCGACCCCGGGATCGGGCGTCTGGTCAGCCTCTGGGGCTTTCAGTCCGACGAACTGCCAGCCGTCCTGCCAGACGCCGGCGCGCTGGCTGCCTGGCGAGCGGCCAGGCCGAGCATCCTCGATTTGCGCATTGACGACCATTACGCCAGCAGCCGGCAACATCAACTGGCGCTCGATTTCGGCGGCTATCTCAAGGGTGTCGCGCTGGACCGCGCGGCGAGCATCCTCAGGGCGCAGGGTGTGCATGACGCGTTGATCAACATCGGCGGCAACGTCATGGCCCTGGGCAGCAAGAACGGGCAAAGCTGGCGAGTCGGCATCCAGCATCCGCGCCAGCCCGGTCCGATGGCGACGCTGGAACTCCAGGACGGCGAGGCGATCGGTACCTCGGGGGACTACCAGCGCTACTTTGAAGTCGATGGCCGGCGCTATTGCCATCTGCTCGACCCGCGTAGCGGCCAACCGGTGACGCACACGCAGGCACTGAGCGTGTTGATCACCCCGCGGGCGAACACGGGGGCGCTTTCAGACGTTGCTTCGAAACCGTTGTTCATCGCCGGCGACGACTGGCCACGTCTGGCGCGTGCAATGGCCGTCGAGCATGTGCTGCGGGTCGATGCCGAAGGTCGTCTGCAGGTCAGCAGTGCCATGCAGCGTCGACTCGTTTATGTCGGTGGTACGCCGAAAGCGCTCCAGATCATGCCGTGAAGCGTTCGTCGATGCTGCCGAGCGGTGCGGAATCGCATAGAATGACGGCCTGTCGCAAGGGATGAAGGCAATGATCGGTATTCTCCTGATAACGCACGGTTCGTATGGCGAAGCCCTGATCCAGAACGTGTGTCATGTGCTCAACAGGCGTCCGGCGCTGATCGCCCAATTCGGGGTCGCCGCTCAGGACGACCCGCTCGACATCCTGCCGTTGGCGCGCCTGTTGCTCAAGGAGGTCGACGGCGGTGAAGGGGTGCTGGTGATGACCGATGTGTTTGGCGCGACGCCGGGCAACCTGGCGCTCAAGCTGCTCGAACCGGGTCATGTCGAAGGCGTTGCCGGTCTCAGTCTGCCAATGTTGTTGCGCGCCCTGACCTATCGCGAGAGAGGGATGGAAACGATGCTGCAGAAGGCGATCAGTGGTGCACACGATGGCATAACCAAGCTGCCGCCGCCTGCCTGAGATCATAATACGGGAGTTCCGGATGGTTCGCGCTGAAACTGCAATCCTCAACAAGCTGGGCCTGCACGCTCGTGCTTCGGCCAAACTGACGCAACTTGCCAGCCACTTCGCCAGCGACGTCTGGATGGAGAAGGGGTCCCGCCGAATCAATGCGAAAAGCATCATGGGGGTGATGATGCTGGCTGCAGGCAAAGGCTCGACGGTGATCGTCGAAACCGATGGCGCCGACGAGCAGGCGGCCAGCGAAGCAATCCTCGAACTGATCGCCGGCCGCTTCGGCGAGGCGGAGTGAGTCCATCATGAGCTTTACGCTGCATGGCCTGGCGGTCTCCGGGGGTATCGCGATCGGTCAGGCGCATTTGATGTCGCACGCCACGCTCGAGGTGTCGCACCTGTTCATCGCCCCACGTCTGGTGGACAAGGAGGTGGCCCGTTTCGAGGCCGCGCTGGTGCGCGTCCGCGAAGAGTTCGCGAACCTGAAGGGGCGCATGCAGCATGCGTCGGCCGAGTTCGGCGCGTTCATCGATCTGCATTCGATGATTCTCGCCGATCCGGAATTGGCGGAGGCGCCCAAGCAGTTGATTCGCGAGCGTCGTTGCAATGCCGAATGGGCGCTGGTGCAGCAGATGGAAGTCCTGGTAGACCAGTTCGAACGTTTTGACGACCAGTACCTGCGTGAGCGCAGCTACGACGTGCGGCAGGTCGTCGAGCGGGTGATCAAGGAACTTGTTGGACAGCCGGGCCGGATGGCGCTCAGAACGGGCAAGGGGACCAAGGAAGAGAACCTGATCGTCGTCGCCCACGACCTGTCGCCGGCCGATGTCATTGCCTACAAGGAGCATCATTTCGCTGCCTTCGTTACCGATGTCGGCGGCTCGACCTCGCACACTGCCATTCTTGCGCGCAGCCTGCGCATTCCGGCGGTACTCGGCCTGCACAACGCCAGGCAACTGATTCACGACAACGAGGTTCTGATCGTCGATGGCACGCGTGGTGTGCTGATCGTCAACCCGGATCCGCGCGTGCTCGACGAATTCCGGCTCAGGAAAAGTCAGATCGAGCTCGAACGCTCGAAGCTCCGGCGCCTCAAGACGGCTCGGTCGACGACACTCGACGGGGTCGATATCGACCTGCACGCCAACATCGAGTTGCCTGGTGACGTCGCCGATGCACTTGATGGCGGTGCCGAAGGGATTGGCCTGTTTCGCACCGAGTTCCTTTTTCTCGATCGTGGTGACATGCCGACCGAGGACGAGCAGTTCGAGGCCTACCGCAAGGTCGTCAGGGGCATGGCTGGACGGCCGGTGACGATTCGCACCTTCGATCTCGGGTCGGACAAGGACCTGCACCGGGAAAAGGCCCAAGGCGAGCGCATGCAGAGCAACCCGGCGCTCGGTCTGCGTGCCATCCGGCTGTCGCTGGCCGAGCCGAAGATGTTTCAGACCCAGTTGCGAGCCATCCTGCGCGCATCGAAGTACGGCAAGATCAAGCTGCTGATTCCGATGCTCTCGCAGGCCCACGAGATCGACCAGACGCTGGCGGCAATCGAGCGCGCCAAGTCAGGCCTTCGCGGCGAGCATATTGCCTTCGATGAGGCGATTACCATCGGCGCGATGATCGAGATCCCGGCGGCTGCGCTGGCTGTTGGCCTGTTCCTGCGGCGCATGCATTTTCTGTCGATCGGGACCAACGACCTGATTCAATATACTCTGGCGATCGATCGCAGCGATGAACAGGTCGCGCCGCTGTACGATCCGCTGCATCCGGCGGTGTTGATGCTGCTCGCGCACACCATCGCCAGCGCCGAAAAGGTCGACATCCCGGTTTCGATCTGCGGCGAACTGGCCGGAGATCCGGCGCTGACACGCCTCTTGTTGGGGATGGGGCTACGCCAGTTCTCGATGCATCCGGCCCAGATCCTGTCGGTCAAGCAGAGGATCATGCAGAGCAACTGCTCGGAACTGGCGCCGATTGTGCGCCGCCTGTTGCGCCACGAGGAGCCGGCAAAGATTCGCGAGCAACTGGAGAAACTCAACAACCTCGCCTGATTGACTTTTCCTCCGGCTGCGGGTAACTTTCGCCGCCTTGGCGCCGATTTGAACGATCAGCTTGCGGGCGCCTTACAAATACGGCTAAAGCGCGGCAAGCCCGGTCCGCTTTGGCAGCCGACCGGGTTTTTTCTGCCCTTGGTACCGATACGATCACGATGTCACAAGAGAATTCTGTCGGATTTGTCACGTCGCAGCGAGCGTACTTCAACGAACCGCTGAAGTTGAAGAGCGGTGCCGAGTTGCCCCGCTTCGAACTGGTATTCGAAACCTACGGCACGCTCAACAGCGAACGTTCCAACGCCGTGCTGGTTTGTCATGCGCTTTCCGGTAGTCACCACGTGGCTGGCCGTTATGCAGACGACCCGGAGAACGTCGGCTGGTGGAATAACCTTGTCGGCCCGGGAAAGGCGCTCGACACCCGGAAGTTCTTCGTGGTCGGCGTCAATAACCTGGGTGGGTGCTATGGCTCGACGGGGCCACTATCGATCAATCCGGAAACCGGCAAACGTTACGGTGCCGTCTTTCCGCTGGTGACGGTCGAGGACTGGGTGGCAGCACAGGCCCGGCTGGCCGATTATCTGGGCATCCGGACATGGGCCGCGGTCATCGGCGGCAGCCTCGGTGGCATGCAGGCGCTCGAATGGTCTCTGCAATTCCCGGATCGCATCCGCCACGCCATGGTCATCGCCTCGGCACCGAAGCTGTCGGCCCAGAACATTGCCTTCAACGAAGTGGCCAGGCAGGCGATCATCTCCGACCCTGATTTCCACGGCGGTGACTACGCGGAGCACGGCGTCGTTCCGACCAGGGGTTTGCGGCTGGCGCGCATGATCGGCCACATCACTTATCTGTCGGACACGCAGATGGCCGAGAAATTTGGTCGGCAGTTACGGCATGGC
This sequence comes from Candidatus Accumulibacter propinquus, assembly GCA_016714935.1. Taxonomy (GTDB): domain Bacteria; phylum Pseudomonadota; class Gammaproteobacteria; order Burkholderiales; family Rhodocyclaceae; genus Accumulibacter; species Accumulibacter propinquus. The sequence goes on from JADKBU010000001.1 coordinate 285,936, forward strand.
GAACACAAGTTCAGTTACGAGGTGGATTTCGAGATCGAGTCTTACCTGCGCTATCAGGGCGACAAATTCGCCGCTTTTTTCGATGCCAATACCTATCTGATGACCACCAAGGCGCTCGACTATTTCGATCCCGCCTACGACTTCGACGGCAATCTGGCGGCGGCTCTGGCGCGTGCCAGGGCCAGCTTTTTTGTTGCCGGCTTTTCGACCGACTGGCGTTTCGCGCCGGCGCGTTCGCGCGAGATTGTCTTCGCCCTGCTGCACAACCGCTTGCATGTCGTATACGCCGAGATCGACTGCAGTGCCGGGCACGACTCGTTTTTGCTGGACGATGCACACTACCATGACCTGCTGCGCGCCTACCTGGAGAACATCGCCACATGACCGAGCACGACAGGAGAGTCAGGGCCGAGCAGCGCGAACGCTTCGACTTTGCGGTGATTGCCAACTGGATCCCGCCTGGCGAGCGTGTCCTCGATCTCGGCTGCGGCGACGGCAGGTTGTTGCGCTACCTGAGCGAAACCCGTGACGTCACGGGCTACGGTGTCGAAATCGACCGCGAAAGCGTTCTGGGGTGCATCCGCAACGGCGTTGACGTGATTCAGATGGACATCGAGTGTGGCCTTTCGGGATTTGAGGACGCTTCCTTCGAACACGTGATCATCTCGCAGGCGCTGCAGACGATGCACACCACCGAGCGCATCCTGGGCGAAATGCTGCGCGTCGCGGCCGAGGCGGTCGTCAGCTTTCCCAATTTTGCCTACCGTACCAATCGGGCGGCGATTGCCGCTGGACACATGCCGGTATCCGAGGACCTGCCGTATGACTGGTTCGATACGCCGAACGTGCGCTTCTTCACAATCGTCGACTTCGAGAATCTTTGTGCTCGGCTCGGTATCGAAATACGCGAGCGACTGGCCTTCGACGAGGCCGGGCGTGCGGTTTCCGAGGATCCCAATCTCAACGGCAGTCTTGCCTTTTATCGCCTCGGACGAAGAACCTGATGCCGGGCTGGCTGCGCCTGCTGCTGACCCGGCAGATGTTGATCTGTGTATTCACCGGTTTCAGCTCGGGCCTGCCGCTGTACCTGTTGCTCAATCTGCTGCCCGCATGGCTGCGCAGCGAGGGCGTCAATCTCAAGACCATCGGCTTCTTCGCATTGATCCAGTTTCCGTACACCTGGAAGTTCCTCTGGTCGCCGTTGCTCGACCGCTATCGGCTGCCACTGGGGCGCCGCCGTGGCTGGATGCTGCTCTCGCAACTGGGGCTGTTGTTCACCATCGGTCTGCTCGGAGGCTTCTCGCCGGGCAGCGATCTGGTGCCGGTGATCTGGCTGTCGGTTGTCCTGGCTTTTCTGTCGGCAACCCAGGATGTTGCCCTGGATGCGTTTCGCCGCGAGATCCTGAGCGATCAGGAACTCGGCCTCGGCAACTCGGTGCACGTCAACGCCTATCGGATTGCCGGTCTGGTGCCGGGATCACTGTCGCTGATTCTCGCCGACCTGCTGCCCTGGTCGCAGGTGTTCTGGATTACCGCAGCTTTCATGCTGCCGGGTATGGTGATGGTGCTGGTCGTCCGCGAACCGGCCGTGCTGGGGGTGCCAAAGACCCTGCGGCAAGCGGTCGTCGAGCCATTTCACGAGTTCATTGGCCGTCAGGGCTGGCGCGGCGCCATGCTCGTGCTCGGTTTCATCTTTCTCTACAAGCTCGGCGATTCGCTGGCGACAGCCCTGGCGACTCCCTTTTATCTGGATCTCGGCTACAGCAAGACCGATATCGGGGTGATTGCCAAACATGCCGGGCTATGGCCGGCCGTCTTCGGGGGCCTGCTCGGTGGCCTGTGGATGGTCCGCCTGGGCATCAACCGCGCGCTGTGGCTGTTCGGTATTGTCCAGATGGTGACCATTCTGGGCTTTGCCTGGCTGGCGTGGCACGGTGTGCAGTCGCCCGTCGATGCCGCTGATCGGGTTGCGCTGGCGGCGGTGATCGCCGCCGAGTGTCTGGGCGTCGGCCTGGGCACCGCCGCTTTCGTCGCCTTCATCGCGCGCGCCACCAATCCGGCATTCACGGCGACGCAGTTCGCGCTGTTCACCAGCCTCGCCGCCGTTCCCCGGACCTTCATCAACGCCACGGCGGGCGCGCTGGTGGAGTCGATGGGATGGATCAGTTTCTTCCTGTTGTGCTTTGTGCTCGCCGCGCCGGGCATGCTGCTGCTGCTGAAGGTTGCGCCATGGAACGAGATTCGCTCATCGCCGCAAGGCTGATCGACGCGGCCCGGCAGTTGTCGGCAAGCCTGGCGTCACTGCATTTCTCGGCTCCGGTCAGCCACATCTACAACCCGCTGACCTATGCCTGGGGTGCGCACGAGTTGTACTTGCGCCGTTATGGCGCTGGCCCCAGGCGCGTGGTCTTTCTGGGCATGAATCCGGGTCCTTTCGGGATGGTGCAATGCGGCGTTCCTTTCGGCGAAGTGACGGTGGTGCGCGACTGGTTGGGAATCGCATCCGGCGTGCAAAAACCGGAACTCGAGAATCCCGCCAGACCCATTGAAGGCTTTGCCTGCCGGCGTTCGGAAGTCAGCGGAAAACGCCTTTGGGGCTTGTTTCGGGAGCGCTTTGGTTCCCCCGACTTGTTTTTCAGGGAACACTTCGTGGCCAACTATTGCCCGCTGGCCTTCTTCGACCACGCACGCAATCTGACGCCAGACAAACTCGCCGCAGCGGAGGCGGTACCATTGCGCGCGGTTTGCGACGCCCACCTGCAAGCGCTGGTCGGCGCCTTGCAGCCCGAGTGGGTGATTGGCGTCGGTGCCTTTGCGGCAGCGCGTGCAGCCGAGGTGCTGGCCGGGAGCAGCGTCAGGACCGGGCGCGTGCTGCATCCCAGCCCGGCAAGTCCGCTGGCCAATCGGGGCTGCTGGGCGGTGGCGGCGACGGAGCAGCTTCAGGCGCTCGGCGTCTGGCGGTGAGTTCCTTGCCGCGTTGTGCAGGTAGTGCACCAGTTGATCGCATCAGGGCGATGTGCTCGGACCTGCTGCGTTTGTCCGTTATGGGCGGTCGGGTACCAGACCGAGGTCTGCCATTTGCCTGTGCAGCAGGCGCCAGGTGCGCCACACGAAAAGACCGCGTGTTGTCCAGCGCCAGACCCGCCGAGGATGCAGCACGACCAGCACGGCGACGGCGGCAGTGACCACATGCGGGTGTTGGCGGACGTAGAGGCAACCGCTGCGCACCGTGGCGACGACTCGGTCGGTGGCGTGCAAGGTGTCGCCAATGGGCTGCAGTTGCTGGCCAAGCAGTTGCCGCTGGCTGCTGATCCGTTCGATCAGCCTGCCGCGCTCGATGGCCAGATCAATCAGCTCTTGATTCACTTGCGGGCAGTGTCGTGCAACCGACGAAGGTCTTCTTCCAACTCGGCAATGCTGGTGCTGAAAAGGTTTTCGGGCGCTTCGGTCAACCGTTTCAGGGCCAGGTACGCGAGGCCGGCGATAACAAAGAAGAGGCAGGAAAATGATCCCAGGAGGACCACCCGGTTGTCCCAGAACAGGACCAGCAGCAAGGCGATGGCCAGGAGTGTGCCGACCAGTAGACAGAACGCCACGGTCTGCGACACGAGCAGCAGGTGGACCGCACGCAGCTTCTCCGCCTTGATCTCGTTGCCGAGGAGTTCAAGGCGAGTTCGCCCGCTGGCCAGCAGGGTGGCGGCACTGTTCCTCGCGGCAGCCAACAGACCGCCGCCACCACTGCCGGTAGTTTCGCTCATGTCCTGGATGAGTCGTTCAGCGGCGGCCGATGATCACGCCGAGCAGCAGACCGATGCCGGCGGCAACGCCGACCGCGCGCCATGGATTCTCGTGGACATAGTCGTCGGTGGCGCGGGCTGCGGCTTTGGTACGGTCGACCAGTGCGGCTTCGGCATCGGCCAGGCGCAGTTTGGCGTCGCGCAGCCGCTCACCGAAGCGCTCGCGCAGATCACCCATCTTGTCGTTGGCCACGCCGGCGGTGGCGCGCAGGATTTCCTCTGCGTCTGCGACGACGACCTTCATGTCGGAGACGAGTTTTTGCTTGTTGGCGGTGGAAAGTTCGGTTACTTCGGACATGATGAACCTCGCAGTGGAAGGTGATTTCAGGAAGAGCCTGGATGTCGCAGCCGTAACGCCTGCAACTAGGTTATCAGGTTATACAAATCGCGCGCCGAGAGCAATGCCAACCGCCACAAGCGGCCGCGTTCATTGCGGGGTGCGCTGACCGGAGGTTGAGTTTGACCCTGGTGGGTCCTTTGCCCGCTGCTCCGGGCAGGACGCGGGTTTCCAGCCGTTAGCCGGTGGCGCCTGCAAGGCTGCGCACCAGATCTGCGGCGAATCCCGACAGGTCCTCGCGCCTGCGCACGCACACCTGCAGGTCGCGCTGTGCCCAGGTCTCGTCCAGGGTTACCACGGTGGGTGGTTCGCGCAATCCTCCCTGTGGAACGGCGCTGCGCGGGACCAGGCCGATGCCGACGCCGGCTCCGACCATACGGCAGACGGCCTCGAAGCTCCTGACCTGGATGCGCACGTTGACGTGGCGACCGAGGGTGGCAGCGGCATTCATCGTGAAGGTGTGGATAGCCGATCCCGCGTGCAGCATCACGAAGGGGTAGTCAAGCACCTCGGCCAGGCGGGCACTGGTCTGTGTCGCCAGCGGGTGCGTGCCGGGGGTGATCAGCACCAGGCGGTCGGCGCGGTAAGGGAGCATTTCCACCTCGGCCCCTTCGACGCGTTCGGCAACCACGCCGACTTCGACCTCGCCGCGTGCCACGGCCATGACGATCTCGGGACTGGTGTGCTCGGCCAGCGTGACGCTGACCTGCGGGTACCGGCGCAGGAATTCGGCCAGGTCGTCAGGCAGGAAGCTGTGCGTGGCGTGCGTATTGGCCCACAAGGTCACGTGCCCACGCACGCCTTTCGCGTAGGGTGCGAGGTCGGCGTGCATTTGTTCGAGTTGGGCAAAGACCTGTCGCGCATGTCGCAGCAGCGCCTCGCCGGCGCGGGTCAGGGAAACGCCACGTGCCTGTCGAAGAAGCAGTGGTGTACCGATACCCGCTTCAAGCAGGCGCATGCGATGGCTGGCCGAGGAAGGCGCGAGGTGCACCCGTCCCGCGCCGCGGCTCAGGTTCTGTGCCTCGGCGATGGCCACGAAGAGACGCAGGTCGGTGAGGTCGTAATTCATACCATTCGTTTCTGACGAACACAGGCTTGTCAATATAGCAATTGTTTGGCGGCTTGGAGAGCGGCATCATTCGTTTTTTACTAATTCTGGCTGAGCCATGCCCTGGAAAGACTGGTCCGCCGAACGCCTCGGCGTCGCCCTCGCCGTGCTTGCAGCACTCGGTTTCTCGTTCAAGGCGATCTTCGTCAAGCTGGCATACGCGGCTGCCCCGGTCGATGCGGTCACGCTGTTGTCGCTGCGCATGGTGTTTGCGCTGCCGGCCTTTCTCTGGGTCGGCTTCGTCGCGAGCCGCTCGGCGCCGCCGCTGACCCGCCACGACTGGGGTATGCTGGTGGCACTGGGTCTGCTCGGCTACTACGGTGCGAGCATCCTCGACTTCATCGGCTTGCAGTACATTTCGGCCGGCCTTGAGCGCCTGATCCTGTTCACCTACCCCACGCTGACCGTGCTGATCGGTGTGTTGTTCATGGGCAAGTCGCTGACCCGGCGCGAGATCGGTTCCCTGTTGCTTTCCTACGCCGGTATCGGCCTGGCCTTTGCGCACGACCTGCAGGTGGCGGGCGAGATGACGGCGGTACTGGTCGGCGTGGCTTTCGTTTTCGGGTCTTCGCTGTCCTACGCTTTCTATCTTTCCGGCAGCGCGCCGGCCATTCAGCGGCTCGGCGCAGCCCGCTTCACGGCCCTGGCGATGCTGGTGTCGACGCTGGCCACGCAGTTGCATTTTGTTGCGACGCAGCCGCTCTCGGCGCTGATCCAGCCGTTGCCGATATACGCCTATGGCGCTGCGATGGCCCTATTTTCGACGGTCCTGCCGGTATTCATGCAATCGGCGGCGATTCGTCGCATCGGCTCGGCGAAGGCCGTGCTGATCGGCACGCTGGGTCCGATACTGACCATCTTCTTCGGCTGGTGGTTGCTTGCAGAGCCGCTGTCGGCGGCGCAACTGGGCGGTGCCGCTCTGGTATTGGCCGGAGTGCTGCTGGTCAGCCGGAGGTAGATTGCGGTGGTGCGTCGCCGGTTGGTGGCGCGGTGCTCTTGACGGACGCAGGATCGCACACTCTGCGCAAAGCCGTAGGCGACCGGACGGGGTCACGATGTCCCCCGCCGGTCGGTGCCCGGTATGCCTCAGTAGATGTCGTTCTGGGTGTTGTAGACGTTGAATTTTCCGGTCGGCGTAATCACGCGTGGGTCCTTGATGACCGCCTTGAGCTTGCGCGTCTTGTCGTCGACGACTACGATCGCCGACTCCTCGCTGCCTGCACTCCAGACGGAGAACCAGACCTCATCGCCATCGCGGTTGTACTCGGGTTGTACGACGCGTTTGGAACCCGGCTTGACACCGGCCCATTCTCCGATCGGCAGGAGAGTGAAGCCTTTGTCAAGATTGTTGATGTCGAACACCGCGACCGACTGCGAAATTGCCGGATCAGGATTCAGCGGTGCGTCGACCCACAGGTTTCTCGACTTCGGATGGGTCTTCAGGAACAGCGATCCGCCACCAGAGCCCTTGAGGGTTTGCACCACTTTCCACGCGGACTGGCTGTGTTTCACCGGATCGGTACCGATCAGCGACACGCTGTCGTCACCGAGGTGGCTGGTTGCCCAGACCGGTCCGAACTTCGGATGCACGAAGTTTGCACCGCGCCCGGGGTGCGGCGTCTTGCCGACGGCCACCACCGCTGCCAGTTTGCCCTCCTTGGTGTCGATCACGGCAATCTTGTCCGATGCGTTGGCCGCATCCATGAAGTAGCGACCGGTGGACTCGAAGCCGCCATCGTGCAGGAAGCGAGGCGTCTTGATCATCTTCACCTTGAGGTTTTCGAGATCGCTGTAGTCGACCATATGCACCATGCCGGTTTCCTTGGCGTTGACCAGGAACTCGGGGTGATAGTGCGACGCGACGATTGCCGCTACCCGCGGCTCGGGGTGGTACTCGTTGGTGTCCGAGGTCATGCCGCGTGTGCCGATGACCTTGAGCGGCTTGAGCGTATCGCCGTCCATCAGCGTGTATTGTGGCGGCCAGTAACTGCCGGCAATCGCGTAGCGGTCCTCGTAGCCCTTGTACTTCGAGGTTTCGACCGACCGCGCTTCCAGGCCGACCCTGATTTCCGCAACTGGTGCCGGTTTCTCCATCCACAGATCAATCAGGACGATCTTGGCGTCACGGCCAATCACATAAAGGTAACGACCGGACTTCGATATGCGCGAAATGTGGACGGCGTAGCCGGTATCGATGACGTCGATGATCTTCTTGCTGCTGCCGTCGATCAGCGCGATCTTTCCGGCGTCGCGGAGCGTCACCGAGAACAAATTGGCCAGGTCGAGGTTGTTCATTTTCTTCGTCGGGCGCTGCGACGGCGGAACGATCAGCTTCCAGGTCGCGTTCATTTCCTTCAGGCCGTACTCCGGCGGGGTCGGCGGTTCGTGCTGGATATAGCGCGTCATGATGTCCACTTCCTTCTCGCTGAGCGTGCCGGAAGTCCCCCAGTTTGGCATGCCCTGCGGTGAACCATAGAAGATGAAGGTCCGCAGATAGTCGGATCCGCGCTCCAGAGTGATGTCCGTTGTCAGCGCCTTGCCCGTCGCGCCCTTGCGCAATACACCGTGGCATCCTGCACAACGCTCGAAGTAGATCTTCTTGCCGACCTCGAAATCGGCCTTGGTCATTGGTGGCGATTTCGGGTTCAGCGTATGTACCATTTCGACGCTCCCGACTGGCGACGAACCACCAATCTGCATCGGCCCCTCTTCGAGCGCTTTCTTCTTGCCGGGTTGTGCATCCTCTGCATGCAGGCTACCGATTGCCAGCGCCATCATGGCAATTGCGACGGCGTGCTTTTTCGAAATCATCTGCTTCATTCGTGCCTCCAATTTTTCAGTCAATCGGAATTTTGGCAGCAGGGGCAAGATCCGCGCGAATAGGATGTTGTTGTGGTAACCAGAGACGCAGGCTTCCGGAGCGCCAAGGTCCACATCAAAGCATTGTTTTCTTTACGATGCATTGATTCAGGTCAACTAACCGATTACCCAATGGTGGTAAATCCCACGGCTCTACCAGGGGGGACTGGAAAAGTTTGACATTTCAGAGGGGCCATCAGGGACCTTCAAGCCGTGCGTCGCCAAGCCCACGAGAGACCTGCCAGTCTGCTGCCACCATTACCCAGCCGAGTCCACCGGCCTGCCGGTGGAGTTGCGATCAGTGCGCCTTCGGGCTGAAAAACTTGACGAGTTGGGAGATTCCCCAGACCATCAAGGTTGGCAAGGCGGCAATGATCGCAGCGCTTATCGCGAGCCTGGAGAAGGTGCCGGCCGTCAGTGTCGGGACTCGCTGAGCGATGGTGGCGAAGGCCACCACGAAGGCGGTGGCGAAGACGAAGCCCAGGGTTTTCATGGTCATGTTTTGCGGGTCAGGAAGGGGTTGGAAGGCGAGTACTCAAAGGTGGGCGGTGCGTGCTCGGTTTGCGAGGCGTGTCGATGAGGCGTCAGAGCACACTACGTTTTGGTGCTCGGCGGTGCCTTGGGTCTGTTCATGAAACTGCACCAATTATGTGTTGTGGGTTTCGCGACACCAGGAACTATTTCTCGGCTCTTGACGAGTTGTGACATCGCTTGCGTCAATATTGCGGGCGTGCCCGCGGCCGGCTTTGGCGGCAGCGAGTTCTCGCATACAATCGCCGTGCCCGTCAGTCCGGTGCTGGCACGGAAGAAGTTTCCGGCCCCGCGTCCGCTGGTGGGTGGGCGCCTCGTTGCTGGGGCGGCCGAGCCAGCGCAATGACCGCTGGATGGAAGGCGGCGGCGGAGGTTTGTGAATGGCGTGCGTTGTGCCGCTTTCCCGCCTGCCGCGCATACTGTTGTTGACCCATTGGAATGCGTGAGGCAGTTGTGGATTCACAAGTGGTGACGGATTCTTCAGGAGCGCCTGCAGTACCGGTGCTTGTTTCAGGAACGCCGACCCGGCTGGCTCGCGCCTGGCTGTGGCTGGGGGTGATGGCGCTGATCGGCTCGGGTTTGCTCGCCGTGCTGCTGGTGCTGTCACGCACACCGGGCATTCAGGATGTCTTTCCGCTCAAGGATCTGTTCCGGGCGGCGCTGGTGGTGCACGTCGATCTGTCGGTGGCCGTCTGGTTCATGGCCTTTGCCGCCGTGATCTGGTGTGCGCTAGGCTCTGCCGGACTGGCCTGGCTGGGCTGGGGTGGCTTTGGGCTGGCGGCGCTGGGGACGGCGCTGATGAGTGTCTCGCCGTTCTTTCCGGACGCCGAGCCGGTGCTCAACAACTACATTCCGGTGCTCAAACAGCCGCTGTTTTTTGTCTCGATCTGGACCTTCGGTGCCGGCTTGAGTCTTACGGTGCTGCGGGCGCTGCTGACCACCTGGCCACAACGCTTTCTGGCCGAGCCGTTGCGGCTGGGTGCTTTTCTGGGTGCTGTCGCGGCCTTCCTGTCGTTGGGCGCTTTCGTCTGGTCGTGGGCGATGGTGCCCTGGGTCGAGGGGGCGATCTATTACGAAGTCGTCTTCTGGGGCGGCGGGCACACGCTGCAGTTTCAGCATGCGCTGCTGATGGTCGTCGCCTGGCTGTGGATCGCGACACGGCTTGGCAGCCCGTCGGTCGCGTCGGCGCGCGCGGTGTCGGTTCTGTTTCTGGTGGCTGCCCTGCCGCTGCTGCTGGTGCCGGCCATCTATCTGCTGGTGCCAGCCGGTTCGCTGCCGCACATGGAGCTTTTCGCCAAGTTGATGCTCTGGGGCCATCCCTACATGGGGCCGCTGATTCTGCTCGGAGCGGTCTCGTTGTGGACTTTGCGCGGCCGGCCGGCGGACCCCGCCAAATCCGCCCTGCTGGCCTCCTTCACGCTGTTTGCGTTGGGTGGTGTGCTGGGTTATTTGATCCAGGGGGTCAACGTGGTCATCCCAGCCCACTACCATGGTTCGACGGTCGGCGTAACGCTGGCTTTCATGGGTCTCGCCTATGTACTGCTGCCGACCCTGGGATTCGGCCGTGCCGAGGGCCGGATGGCGATCTGGCAACCGTACGTCTATGGCGCAGGTCAGTTGATCCATGTCCTGGGGCTGGCGTGGTCCGGGGGCTACGGTGTGCAGCGCAAGGTTGCCGGTGCCGAGCAGATGCTGACGACGCTGCCGCAGAAGGTCGGTATGGGCATGATGGGCCTCGGTGGTCTGATCGCGGTCATCGGCGGACTGATGTTCGTTCTGGTCTGCCTGCAGGCGATGTCGCGGCGCGGCGCGCGATGAAGCATGCATGGAGTCTGGCACTGGCGGCTGGTATGGCGACGCTGGCGACCATCGGCTGGCTGGGTTATCGTTTGCTCGATCAGAACCGTTCGCCGGCCGGTATTCCTCCCGGCCTGGTCGCGTCGCAGGAGCTACCGCCGGAGCAGGCGCAGGCCGCGGCCGACGCGATCATGGCGCTGACGCTGCCTGATCTCGATGGGCGTCCGCAGGCGATGGCACAGTGGCGAGGCAAGGTTCTGGTCGTCAATTACTGGGCCAGCTGGTGCGCCCCCTGCGTCGAGGAAATGCCCGCTTTTTCGCGCCTGCAGAGCCGCTACGCTGCGCAGGGTGTGCAGTTTGTCGGCATCGGTATCGATGAACTGAAAAACATGCGGACTTTCGTCAAGGCAAATGCAGTGGCGTATCCCTTGCTGGTTGGGGACGCTGCGGGCACTCAGACCCCGGCCCTGCAGGTCAAGGGTCTGCCCTACACGGTGGTGATCGGCCGCGATGGGCAACTCGCACATAGTCGCCTGGGTCGCCTGGACGAAGCCAGGCTTGAGCCGATCCTGCAACGGCTGAGCTTGCAGTGACATAGGTGATAGACGGATGGTTGCGCAAGGTACGTGTCGAGGTTTGTGAGCAGCTTGCTTGATCCGCTCCTTGAGCGGGTCAGGCGGAGAGCGTCGGAGTTGAGAATCGCCTGGACGCCCGGCGCTGTTCACTGAGGCGAATTGCGATGAATTGTCGATAAAATAGCAGTTGCTGATATTTCGACAATGAACGACAATCCCGGCATGGACACCTTTGACGACATCGAGGTCAGTCGCCCAGCCCTGGCGGAGAGTTATCTCGGCCTGCTCGCGGCGCAGCCCGGTCGCCCGCTGGCGCTGTTCGCACCGCGGCGGGTCGGCAAGACTTACTTCCTTGACCATGACCTTGCCCCGGCGGCGAAGCGAGTGGGCCTGGTACCGGTCTATGCCGACGTCTGGTTGCACAAGGCGGCGCCGCTGGTAGCGATCAACCATGCACTCGAAGAAGCCATCGATGATCTGACGGTACCATCGGGGCCCTTGGGGCGGCTGGCGAAGACACCGGTCACGAAACTGGGGGTGCTTGGCACCAGTCTGGAGATCGGCAGCCCTCCGGAACGGCGGCCGCTCCCGAACGAGCCGGAATTGCGCCTGGACGCACTGGCCGCCCGTTTGGCCGAGAAGTCGGGCCAGCAAGTGCTGTTGATGCTCGACGAGATCCAGTCGCTTGGCGACTTGCTGAACGGAGAAGCAGCCATCGCGACCTTGCGCGCTGTGCTGCAGAAACGCAAGCGACAGATCATGGCGGTGTTCACCGGTTCCTCGCAGGATGCTCTTGCCGCGATGATGACGGCAGTGGGTGGACCAATGTACCAGTTTGCGCAAATCATCGACTTTCCGGTACTCGGTGTCGAGTATCTGGAACGTCTGGCCGATCACTTCGAACGAGTCCATCGTGGGACGAAGCTTTCCGTCCCTGATCTGCAGCGTGTGTTCGGACAGATCGGCTGCAAGCCGGCGCTGATGAAAGACCTGGTCAAGGCCATGTCGGCCGAGGGTAGCGCCGATGTTGACCTGGGACTGAAGCGGTTCATGCAGGATGACCGACAGCTTGCCGGATGGCGGGCCCTGCTGCTCTCGCTCCAGCCCTTCGAGCGTGCGGTGCTGGTGATGATCGCCCAGGGCTATCCGCCCCTGGGGCGGGAGACTCTGGCGCGATTGCGAGAGGTTCAGGGATTCAGCGCGACGGTGGCCAAGGTGCGCGTCTCACTCGACAAGCTCAAGAAAGCGGGAGTTCTCGCCAGGCCGCTGGTCGGCGGCTACACCATCGAGGATCGCTTGCTTGCCCAGTACCTCGCCGACCTCGAACTCAAGAAGGTCGTGTGAAGCACCGGTGATAGCGGGCTATCGGCGAGTGTCGCGGTGCTCGGGGCAAGCGCAGTCAATCGAGCATTTGCCCAACCGGACGTGCCGCCAGGGGCCGGAGTCTGGTTAGCCGTCGGCGGCACCCGCTGCGGGTGCCGATCGTGTGCCCCTTGTGCCTGTTGCACTCCGGATTGCGCGCCTACCCCTGCCGCGGTTGGAAAGCCATGGACCGTGCCGAGACGCTGAAGGCATCCGAGAAGCATGCGCCGTCCTCGGCGCCGTGTTGCTTGAGGAAGGGGAAGATTGCCTCGACCATCCGCACCGAACCGCAGGCGTAGATCTCGTGCTGCTTGAGTTCCGGGAAGTCTTCCAGAATCGCTTCATGAACCAGGCCTGTGCGCCCCGTCCAGTCGTCCTCGGGCACCGGATCGGAGAGTACCGGAATGAAGTGGAAGTTCGCGTGTTCGCGTGCCCACAGCGCGGGCAGGTCGGGAAGGTAGAGGTCCTTGAGGCTGCGCACACCCCAGTAGAGATGGATTTGGCGTTTCAAGCCGCGCTGGAAGGCGTCCTCGACCATGCTCTTGACCGGGGCGAAGCCGGTGGCGCCGGCGACGAAGACGATCGGTCTCTCGGATTCGCGCAGGGTGAAGTCGCCGATCGGCCCCTCGAAGCGAATCTGGTCGCCTTCCTGCATCCTTTCGAAAACGTGTGTCGTGAAACGGCCACCGGGCATCAGACGGATCTGCAGTTCGACGAATTCCGCCTGTTGTGGCGGGTTGGCGAACGAGAACGCTCGCCGCTGACCGTCCTCGAGAATGATGTTGATGTATTGCCCGGCCTTGAAGGCGATCCGCTCTCCTTCCGGCAGCTTGAGGAGCACCTGCATGACGTCGTGCGTGAGCTTCTGCATCTTCACCACGCGGGCCTGGTACTCCTGAAAATTCTTTGGCGCCGTGCTGGCCTGGTACTCGATTTCGACATCTTCGAGTGCCGTGGCGCAGCACAGCAGAACCTTGCCCTGCGCCAGTTCTGCGGCCGACAGCGCGCTCGGCTGATAGAGGCCGGGGTCGACCCTGCCCTGCAGGACGGTGCACTTGCATACCCCACAGCCGCCGTTGCGGCATTCGTAGGGAAGATCGATGTCCTGCCGCAGACCGGCGTCGAGCAGCGTTTCGCCAAAACGTGCGCTGACCGCCTGGTGATCCGGGTGGAAGGTGATCGAGGTTCGTGCCAGCGCAGATCCCCGCCGTTTCGGTGGTAGCCAGGGAGTCAGGAAGAGGACGGCAGTGAGGCCCAGTACCCAGTACCAGAGGTGCAATGGGTTGACGACATAGACCAGCGCCAGGACCGGCAACTCGAACCAGTCGAAGTCGATGTTGCTCGGCACGACCGACATGTCGGCCTCGCCGCCCTGGCTGAGGATCGGCTTGACCAGCGCGAGCGCGAGGAACATCAGCGTGACGGCGATGGCGATCGGTTGCGGGGGGTTGATGTGGGCGCGCGGCACGCGCTGCACATGCACCCACATGATGAAGGCGACGATCAGCGGCGCACCGAGGTGGATGAAGGCGAGCAGCGTAAAGAGGCGGCTGTTGACGCTTTCGAGGTACAGGAAGTTGCGAATCAGCGTGCCGTTGAACATCGGCAGGACATCGAACCACTCGGCGGCGGCGATGACCACGAACTGTGCCAGTTTGTCCCAGACGAGCATGAAGCCGTTGACACCGGCGATGTAGATCAGCCACAGCAGGGCGACGCCGGTCAGCCAGGAGAACGAGCGAAAGCCACGGTAGCGGTCGTAGGCGAAGTGCCGAAGCATGTGCAGCAGCATGGTCAGGATCATGCCGTCGGTGGCGTAGCGGTGAATGCTGCGCAGGATGCCACCCGCCCACCACTGCTCGTGCGTGATCCGCTCCACCGATTCGAAAGCGTCATGCACCCCGGTATCGGCGAAGATGTAGAGATAAAAGCCGGAGCCCACCAGCAACCAGAATTGCCAGAAGCTGATCGTCCCCAGGTGATAGAAAGGGTTCATCTTGTCGCCGAAGGCGACGTTGAAAAGATTCTCGATGCGCATGAACAGCCAGCGCAGGATTTGTTGCAGGACTTTGACCATGGTCGATGCCGGTTCAGGTGATGGGTGCGGCGTGCGGGGCTGCTGGCAAGGAGCGGTGCTGCCGGCAGCGTGCAGCTTGGTTGGCAGGATTGGCGATCATTTGAAGAACAGGCCACCGCGGTCGGGGTTGAAGTCGATCACCATGACCTGGCCCGGCGCAAGCTTGATCTGCGCTTCCTTGACGAAGTTGAAGCCGGGTTTGATCAGGTTGTCGTTCATCCTGACCGCGAGCTGGTAGGTGCCGGCCTTTAGCTCGAAGCGTTTGTATACGGTCGACACGCCATCCTTGTAGAGCCCGGTGGGGTGCATGGTCGTGCGGAAGGCGGCCTGGCCGTCGAGATCGACCTCCAGCCTGATGTCCGAGCGCTCGCGCGGGCAGTCCATCGGAGCACGCATGTTTGGCGGTAGCTTGGCGAGTTCCTCCGGCGTGCGCTTGCGACATTCGCGATCGCCGAGGTGGCTGATCGACAGCTTGATCAGGGCGATGTCGTCGGCAACCTGCCGGTACTTGGGCGAGGTCGCAAAGTAGCCAATGAAAGCGGCGAAAGCGCCGTAGAGGATCACCTGACCGACGATGGCGACGGGTTTAAGCATGACGTGAGGCTTTCCTGTGATAGGGTGGAAGTCTGTCGCTGGCATCCGCCTTGCTTTCGAGCCGGCTTCTGAAACTGGCCAGACTGTCGGCGAGTGCGCTGCGATCGTGCACCGTGGTGGCCACCAGGAGTACGCGTGAGGCCGGTACCGTTCGACGGAGATGGGGCTCGCGCCGGCCTTGCAGGCGATCCCCGGTCCACCGCTCGCCGAGGCGGAAATCGCAACCGCCGCTCCGGCAGGAGGTCAGGAGAACCCCGTCGGCACCACCGCGCAGCGCGTATTCGACGAACGCCGGCGGCAACATGCCAGCGCACAGCAGGGGAATAACCGCCGTGTCGGTGGCGCCCAGGAGGGCTGCGTCGGCACCGCGCGCGCAACTGAAGACGACGATTCGCGTGCGGCCAGCGAGGCGCGCCAGGGCTTGTTCGAGCTGTTCGCGCAGCGCGTTGACCGGCTGCTGCGGCATGTCGATGCCGGTGACCAGCATTTCCTGTCTTCGGAACGGCGTCGACGACGGGCAGGACCCGGCGCAGATTCCGCAACTCGCGCAGAGATCAGGATCGACAACGGCGAGCTTCAGACCAGGCCGTTGCGGGTGCGCCTGCATGGCGATCGCGGCATAGGGGCAGTCGGCAAGGCAACGGTCGCAACCGGTGCAATTGGCTGCATCGACGACGGCTGCTGGCTGCGGCCGCGGGTGCGGCAGCACCGGCAGGGCGAAGAGCAGGGCGGTCAGGCCGAAGAGCAGCGCCCAGACGATCGCCGGCGAAGTGAGGTCGGTCAGCGGGTGGACGAACAGGATGAACCAGTCCATGCCGAGTTCCCCGGGCGTCGTGGCCAGGTTGGCCGGCGGGTTGCTCAGCGCCGGGGCGAATAGCGAGAGCGCGATCAGCGCAGCCAGCGTGGCCAGCATGACCCGCCGGGAAGGCAGGTAGTCGACATGGCCGATGCGATGGACGTGCGCCCAGAGACCGAGAATCAGCAGCAGCGGCACGCCAAGGTGGATGAACACCAGCATGGTGAAGAAGCGGTCGCTGAGCGAGTCCGGAGTCAGGAAGTTGCGTGCCGATGGTTCGCTGAATATCGGCAGCCAGTCGAGTAACTCGGTCGTCGCGATGGCCGACAACTGCGCGAGCTGGTCCCAGACGATCCAGTAACCGCCGATGCCCGCAATGTAGGCCAGCCAGAGCAGCGGCACGCCGGTCACCCACGAATACAGGCGGAACCCGAAATAGCGGCCGTAGCACCATTCGCGCAGCAGGTGCAGCAACATCACCAGCATGAAGCCGTCGGACGCATAACGGTGCAGGCTGCGCAGGATGCCACCGAAATACCGCTGCTGGAGAGCGAGATCGCCAATCGAGCGGTACACGGCGTCGATGCCGGTGTCGAGCACGGCGTACAGGTAGAGCCCGCTGCCGACGACGATCCACAGGAGATACAGTCCCATCGCGCCGAGATGACGCAACGGATTGTCCTCGCCACGGAAGAAGGCATCAAGAACCTCTTCGCAGCCCAGGAAGACGCGCTTTACGCCTGTACGCAATGCCGCATGCAATCTCAAGTCGCTGGATTCCCAAGCCGGTACCGGCCACAATAATTAGCTGTTGATGATATTGATGGCGTGGCTGTAGGGAATTGACGCGTGTCAATTCTGGAAAAAGCAGTCCGCGCAGCCGCTGAGGCAGTTTTCAGGCCTTCGCGGCTGGCGATGCCTTCCTGACGTTCCTTCCTTGCATGCGACCTTGTGGCCAGAGTGGGCCCCGGATCAGGCCGGTGAGCGACTCGCCAAGCCCGCGCTCGGGTGCTTGCCTCAGGTCCCCTGCAGTGTGCAAGGGTCATACTCCGGGGATCGTCTGCGGTCGGCGCAACTACGGCGTTCGACATCACCCGGAGCCGCCGCGAAGCCGTGCAGGATGGCATTCCAACTACGCCGTTCGTCGTGACGGCGGTCGTCGTAGTGTGCGTAGCGGCATCGACAGCTTGATGAATCGCAGACATTCATCGGCAGCAGGGGTGCCGCATAGGGCAGAAAGCGCCGGCCCTCGATCAGCCGGGCTCCCGCGCAGGCTTCGTCGTGGGGCTTGATCGAGACACAGTGATACGGCTGAAGCGGGTGCGCACGTTCCGCGCCAGGTACCGGGGATGGCACGCGACGCGTGCGTTTCCACCACAGCCAGAGAGATGCGCCGACGAAAGCAAAAGGAAACAGTATCCAGATAGACATGGCATGGTCCTCCTGACGATTGCCTGGTTGGTGATGCATTGGACTCGTGTTTGACCCGTGTACGTCCGCTAATTCCCGATGGATGCGCCGTGACGACCGTCCGGAGTCAGCCTGGAACGGTACGTCGATCATCGCGAGTTTCTCTCTGAGAGTGATCTGGCGTGCGCAGACCCTGTGCGCGGGTATTCGCGGCAATGCACTGATTCGGTGCAAATTCTCGGGCGCGGACCGGCTTGCCGGGTAGTGGAAAAACTCCCGGCATTTCCGGGAATGTTTCCCGGATTTCTCCAGGGCGGGCGATCAATGACGGGCCGCAACGGCGATCCCGGCGCAAAATCCGCTGGTGGTCAATCGGGAATGGTTCACCGAGGGAACTATCGGTCATCAGCCGACGGCGGCGACCTTGCCGCATAGCCGGTGTTGACCGCGGAGCGATCAGCCCCAACCGGTCCATTCGGCAGGGGATGTCAATTTTTTCTCGCCTGGTCGGTTGCCAGGCCGCGGGAAGCAGCCCGTACGTGTAGGATAGCGTTAGCCGGCAAGCGGCCAACACCTGCCGTTGGGGTCTCCGATGCGGACGTTGGTTCAAGCCTGGCAACGGTCGATGGGCCGAGATGCGGCGCTGACCGGTTCCATACAAAATGGAGAATATGATGAATAAATGGATTGCGTTTGCTTTGTTGAGCCTTGCGTTTGCTGTTCCGCCGGCTGGCGCGGTTGTCTATTGCAAGGCCGTGGGCGTACCCAAAGGCTGTGTCGCACGCCCGGTAGCGTCACCCGGCGTCGGCGCTCCCGGTGTGGGCGTGGTCGACCCCGGCATCAACCAGCCCGGTGCTGCCGGGAATGTCGGCGCCCGCCGGGTCGGTGTAGGCGCCCCAGGTGTCGGAGTAGTCGACCCTGGCATCAACCAGCCTGGTGCTGCCGGGAATGTCGGCGCCGGGGCGGTGGGTGGACCGGCCAACCGCGGTGGCCCAGTGGACCGCGTTGGCCGCCGCTGATTTCTCGTCCACCTGGCGCCGCCAGAGTCCGGAGGCTCCAGCAGCACGGCCCGTTTCGATCTCCCCGGGCGCGATGGTCGGGCGGCAGCAACGCGTCATTAGGTGCCAGGCCGTCATTCCCAGTCCCCGCCCAAACCGACGCACACCAATGACCCCGCGCCTGCGACCCGGAGTCTCCGAACGTGTCATCGTATCGAACTCCGGATACGTGACCCGTATATCCGGTGGGGTGGGAGGGCGGGGTCACGAGGCTTCTTCCGATCCCGATTCGGCAATGTAGGACGGCGCGTGCTCTTGTATTACCTTGACCTTGCCGGCGTGGCCGTGTTTGCCGCGAGCGGTGTACTTGCGGCGCGAGATCGGCATCTGGACCTCCTCGGGGTGATCGTGGTCGCGGCGATTACAGCCATCGGAGGAGGTACGCTTCGCGATCTCCTGCTGGACCGCCACCCGATATTCTGGGTCATCGATACTCGGTACCTCGTCGTGATCATCGCATCCGCCCTGTTGACGGTCGCGTATGTACGGATATGGCCACCGCCGAACGCCACACTCCTCGTGGCCGACGCGCTGGGACTGGCGCTTTTCGCGCTTTCCGGGGCCCAGTTGGCCGAAGCGGCGCAGTGCCCAGCGCTCATCGTGGTGCTGATGGGCACGATGACGGGTGTTACCGGAGGGGTCTTGAGGGACGTCATCACAGCGCAGGTACCGCTTATCCTGCGGCGGGAGATCTATGCGACGGCCGCCATCCTGGGCGTCGCCGTGTACCAGACGTTGCACGCGCTCGGGACGCCACGTGCAGCGGCGTTTTGGGCCGGAATGATCGTGGTCGTGGCGATGCGCTTGCTTGCCATCCGATGGGGGCTGCACCTACCCGTGTTCCGCAAATTCTAGCGTCAAAAGTCAGATGCGAGAGGGGTGTCGAGCAGTTGCACGGAGTCGACGCGCGCAAGCGCGCCGCTCACACTTGCCCTTTCTTGGCCAAACCGATGCTGCCGCGACCCAGGAAGCCGCGCCGCGGGAGACGGCCTGCGGCGACGTCCTGGAAGACTTGCCCAAGATCGATGCGACCGGACGGCAGTCTGGCGATGGCACCAGGCGATCGGGAGACACGGGCGGGATCGAGACCCGGTTTACCACCGCCGCCGATTTCCTGCTGACCTTGTCGGTGGCGCACGCGCAAGACCAGTTGAAGGAGGGCTGCAGCGAGCGATCAACGCCTACCTCCATCGCCTGGGGCAGCACATGGGCGGGTATCAGTCTTGACGTGGTGACTGCAGGCAAAGTGTGTGTCAGTTTTGAAGTGCCGTTGACCACCGGGAATCGACAGCATCAGTGACCAAAGGTTGGTTTCTGCGGACAGTCGCAAACAACGTCGATGGTGCGTCAATGGCTGCTTTGCGGGTGTCTGGGTTCAAGGGATACTATCGGCCATGAGTGGCCGTAGCGGCCCTTAACGATCGAGCAGCCCGAACGCCAGGTAACTGATCAGAGACCGGCCGCTCGGCCCTGCAGTAGGTCGGCCCGTTCATCGGCCAATGCCGACCTTGGGTATCTCTCCAGACTCGGGCGGCAATGTGCCGGTTACCTGCCGTTCAGCCGAAAATTGCGTTGAAGGGCCGCTTGCCGATCAGGTGAACTCACACTACCGACCCATACTGGCCTGATGACTGATACTTGGGCTATGGCAGCTTTCGGATCATCAAGCTGCCGTTCACCGGAATCTGGGCCAGCAGGCCGGATTTTATGAAAGATTACTTCTTGTTTTTGTTAGGACTAGTGTCGTAATCCTTCACGAAGGCCATGAAAGCCGAATATACACGCTCGATTGGTTGAGATTTCTCAGCTGCTTGCGAGGATGAGAATATGGAGTAGTACTTTTCAAACCGTGCCCTATCCACCTCAAATTCCATCTGCCTGCTCTCAGCATAAAATCTATCTCTATCGCGTCCTGCGGGGCTAGCAGTATGGGTCCGCTTAATAATATCTGAAAAGCAATATGAGTTAACACCACTTATTAATGCCTCCAACGCCTCTGCAATGTCCTGCAGATGTGTAATGTTGAGATTAAGTGGTTTTTCAAGCAGTACTCGGAATTTTCCTATTCCAAGCCGAAATGCTTGCTGACTTCCCAGCTTACCGAAGCGATGAATGCCACAATGCCTTATCTGGCAAATGTCTTCAAAATTATCGAAGAGCAATTGTAGCTGATGAGGAACGCTCTCTTTATTCATCTGAGTAACACTGCAAAGACCTTTAATTCCCCGCTACTGCTTTGGCCGATGCCAAAGAGATGCCTTCAAGCAGCGCCTCTGGAAGCAGGTCCGGCTCATGGTGAACCGCAGCGCCGTAACTGACCATACGGCTAGACGCGTTGGCTTGGCACACTTCATCAGTTAGAATTAACCTGCGTAGCAGAGACCGAAAGTATCCCTCGGCGGCAGATACCATGCCGAGGTAAACCAGAGAACCCAGCATTGACGTATAGTCACCGCGTCCCTGTGCTTGCAAAAAAGCTTGTTGATGCTGTACAAATTCTCCAAAAATTCGTCGATTGGAGAATGTGCCGGAGCCGCATGCGCGCCTATCGAACCACAATGCAGTATCCAATCTGGCAATTGCCGGAGCGGCTGATGGGGTTAGAGTCCCCAGAAGTTCTTCTTCGTCCTTTTGTCATGGGAGCTCAGGAAAGGTATTCTTCAAGGAAGGCTTCTGCGTCAATGACCGTTTTTGCACGTTTTTACCAATCCGGGTATTGTCCTTAGCGCAGTTCCTCCCGGTCTTGGAGTGCCAAAAATTCTCCTACTGTTTTGGGCACCGAACCAGATTGACTCAGTTTTTCTCGCTGCCAATCGGTAAGACCCGGCACATCCGAGAGCAGGGATTGCATGATTCGATCATATGACGATTCGTCGGTGAGCTTTGCGCCACAAGAGAAGCAATACTTCGCACCTTCAACTCGCTTAGTTTGGCAGTTTAGGCATTGGGCAGCCAAGCCCAAGCCCTTCGAAAGTCGCAGTTAGCAGCAGTGTTGAGATGGAGCGGCGTACCGATGTTTTTCATCTGGACGCTGTAGCATCTCAATCGATAATTTGGCGAAAAACCTCCTTTGCGCGAAAACGCACGTCGATTTTGCAGTGCTGCTAAATGTGGAACATAGCGAATGTAGTCGCGATCACCGTGGGATACGGTGGGATATTTGTAGACCAATCCAACCTCTTCAAGCAACCTCAACATACGTTCCACGTAGGGCTTGCCGTTGACGCCTGCGGTTGCTAAGCCAATGTGTATCTGCCGAGTACTTGCCTCAGCGAGCGCTTGACTCGCCTCTGCTACATCAACGACCATTTTATTAAAACACTCAGCACCAGCAGTAATGATAGTTGCCAATTGTGGTTTTTTCTCTCGAAGGCTCCAGTACTCCTTCATCTTGTCAGAGCAAAAATCCTCGATCACGCGATTCAATAAACTCTGTGGTGTCTCAGATGGCGAAGACTTGTTTATCTTGAGATAGCTTCTGACAAGTGACATGAACGAACGTGGCACCCCAAATGCCGCGTGTAGGCTAGTAACATACGGATTTCTTCAGGCAGTTCTACAACGTCAGGAAAACGTTTATTACCAATATTTTGCATAAATGCTTGGTAATTCCCATCCGTGACCGCCTTCCAGACAAAGACAGATTCTGCATCGTGGGCCACATGGAAATTTGGGCCATACTCAGTCGTTCCCGGGTATACGGATGCCTTTGGTGCAATACGAGCGGACTTCAGCGCCCGATAGATGTCGAAAAAATTCGAAAGGTATTCTGGCGTCAAAGTCAGAGCCGCATCATCGAGAAATAGCACAGATCGACGCCTGCCCAATGATTGCGTTGCGCGGACCAATAAAACTTTAACTCTATCAATATTCAACCGAGCAGCGATAGCATTTCTGCCCCGTCGAGTGGGCGCGACTGCTCCAAGGTTCCAATCAAATCTCGCATTACATTTACGTCAAATTCTAGCAACGTGTCCAAATCGATTGGAACGCTTTGGGACAAAGCGAATTCGCTTACTGCTTCGTGCAAGCCAACAAAGACGTTGGACAGTACCCACGTATAGAACATTGCAATAGCATCTGGACGCTTACGCAACAATGGCTCAAGTCGGTAATACCTGTTCAGGTTTATGTAGATAGCGAACGGATAGTCCGGATTGTCTCTACACTGTGAGAAGGCAAAACGCATCAAGTGGGTCTTACTGCAGCCCCGTGGTCCCACGTGGAGCAGTTTCCGCTCCTGTTCCAGTGAGTGCTTCTACCAGCCTTCGGAATCGCTGGTCAAAACGGTGTTGTGTTTGAATTCTTCGAGTTCAAGGTGGTCGGCACGTTCCTCGTAGAACTGAACAACCTCTTGCTCTTCAGCTAGGATAAATCGTCCCCACATTTAATTCTCGCTCGCTCATGGGCAATCTAACGGAAAATTTAATAGGTCACTCTTGCTGATATGGCGAGCAGCAACGCCATAGGCATGCATCTCAAGCCATCGCTCTCCGGCCTCAGATGCAAGGCAACGTAACACCTGTTCGCGATACTCTGGAAGAATTCGTAATCGATAAAGACAATCGCTAAACATAACATGCCCTTTCGAAATGCCTATGACTTTACCTGCAGCATCGCGCCCGACACGA
>JADKBU010000002.1 GCA_016714935.1 Candidatus Accumulibacter propinquus
CCTGGCTGCCGCCCAGAAGGCACAGGCCAGACTGCAGCAGATCGCCGGGCAACGCCAGGAACGTGAGGCAGGCATTCCCCCCGAACTGGCCGAGGCGAAAGCGTTGCAGAGCGCCAGGGAAGTCGCCGACAATCGCATCAAGCAACTCAGAAGCCAGATCGAGAACGCATCCCAGGCTGCACAAGAGGCAGCAAAACGCCTGGGCGAATCGAATGCCCAGCGTCATCCAGGCACGGCAAAACCCTGGACAAACAATCAAGAAAAAGACCGACGAATTTTCGGCGCGGCTGCAGGCCGCCGGTTTCGCAGATACTGCCGCCTATCAGGCTGCCAAGCTCAGCGACGCTGACGCCACACGCATGGACGAAGCGATCCGGAACAATGATGCCGCCCTGAAAGCTGCCGAGGAACGGCTAAGGCGGGCAACCTCCGACTCGGCGACCTTGACCCGGCCCGCCGTCGATAAGCTCGCTGAAGATCACGAATCGGCCAAGACCGCGCTTCTGGCCGCCAGCGGTATCGTTCAACAACTGCTGGTGACCCTGCAGGGAACCACCGGTTTCGTCGCATCGCTGACCGACCTCGCCAAACGCTTCAGGGACATCGAGGATCGGTACGCGGTGATCAAGCGGGTATCGGACGTGGCCAACGGCAACAATCCGCAGCGCATCGCTTCCAGCGTTATGTACTGGCCACTCCTGCTGGAGGAGGTGCTTGCCGCAACGACCACGCGGCTGCGCATCATGAGCCGAGGGCGGCGATAAAATGCGGCGCAAGATCGAACCAGTCAATCAAAGCGCCGCAGCGGGCCTGGCAATCTCGGAGTTTGCCGATCACTTCACCGGAACCGCTCGTGCATGGCGGTACGCTGTCGGGCGGCGAATCGTTTCTGGCTTCGGGCCCCGGCACTCGGCCTGTCGGACGTGGTGCAGTCCCTACGCCGGGGGCATCCGGCCTGGACGCGATTTTCGTGGATGAAGGATTTGGTACACCGGACCCCGAGTCTCTTGACTTTGCCATCCGGGCGCCCGGGATCCACAGCCAGGCCCGGACGACTGGTCGGCATCATCTCGCATGTCACTGAACTCAAGGAATGGATTGACGCGCGCCTCGTATTGTCGGCAACTCAGGGGGGAAGCGAAGCGGCTTTTGTGGGTGTTCAGTGACTCCTCATGGGGGCATGTCCGGAAATTTGTGTAAAGCTGCCATTGGCCGATCTTCTACTAAATGGGGGCTTTTGCCGATGAACAGGCCGACCTACGGTAGGGTCGAGCGGCCGGTCTCTGATCAGTTACCTGCCGTTCCGGCAGCACGATTTTTCGGGGCCGCTACGGCTGCTGATGGCCGAAAGCACGAATTCGACATGATGCCAGAAAGCGGCCGCACGGGTAATGTGCTTGTGCAGCCGCAAGGTGCTGGTTAGATCTCAGTCTGCTCCGAAATCTCCAGCGCATCGTCAACCTCAATGCCGAGGTAGCGAACTGTACTTTCTAGCTTGGAATGACCAAGTAACAACTGGACAGCCCGCAGGTTCTTCGTGCGCTTGTAGATCAGCGTTGCCTTGGTTCTCCGCATGGAATGCGTCCCGTAGGCCGATGAGTCCAGGCCAGCAGATTCGGCCCAATGATGCACGATACGCGCATATTGGCGTGTCGAAACGTGGGGCGACTTCGCCACTCTGCTTGGGAACAGGAACTGATCGCCTCGCAGATGCGATTTTTCCAGCCAGGCTGACACCGCCGCCCTTGTAGGCTCCGTTAGCTCGAACTGCACCGGCCGTTGCGTCTTTCTCTGAATCACCATGGTCCGTGTGAGAACCTGTTCCCCATGCGTAACGTCGCGAACGTAGGCTGACAAGATCGCAGCCTCGTAGCTTGTTGTCGATGGCCAGATTGAACATGGCGAGGTCGCGAACCGCATGTGCATTCTGGAGGTAGATACGGATGGCCCAGATGTCCTTCGGCTTGAGGGGTGGCTTATGGCCGACGAGCTTTCCCTTGTTCCAGGCTCCGCGCTTGTTGATGGTTTCCATGACTGACTCCTTGTTTGTTGATCGGAGTCATATTGTTCGGTCTGTGCGGGAATGGCTGCTGTGGGGTAGGATGCTGTATGCGGGCTATCGGCCAGTTGGAGTCATTCGACCGCTGAAGCTGTCGGGCCGCTCCAGACTGTCAACGGACGGTCAGATTTCCGTAGCCACCGGCAAGTCCGTGCCCTTTGGCGACTGATGACATTTAGAATGTCGGTCGGCCGGTTGCGCCATCAAACAGACATTCGAAATGCGGAGGCGGACGCGGATTGGGCCTAGCACAAAGGAGTAAGCCGCCCGCCGAGCGCTGAGGGCCAACTTTCCAAGCAGGAAGTCCGTATTGCGCTTGATACGAGCGATCATCGCTGGCGAGCGTTCCGTTACGCTCGCCAGCAGCTTCATTAGACCGATACCGATAATTTGAATTGCTGGTCTTTTCCGGAAGTCTCGTCCCCGGCGCTGTAAGCCTGCATCAATTTCATGATCTGCATCATTACTCGGGTATCGAGATCGTTACTGGATGCAGACGAAGCGTCGCTGGCTGATGATGGTGAAGAACCCGAAGCGGCGGTCTTCTGCTGGTAGTTCATTGCCTCCTGAAAACTGACCTTGCCGTCGCCATCGGTGTCGGCCTTGTCAAAGTTGTTGACGAGATCCTTGATCGAACTGGAAGCCGATCTGTTGGATGAACCGATTGCATCGGCCACGCTGCTCAGTTGATCTTTACTCAGCCCGCCGCCTTGCCCGCCTGGCGGCATACCGCCCATGCCGCCAGGTGGCATCCCTCCCATACCGCCCGATGGCATTCCACCCATGCCGCCACTCATGCGACTGCTCATGAACTGATTGTCGAGTTCTTCGGCAACCTTCTTCAAGGCGTCGGTGAATTCCGATTTGGTGACCTTGCCGTCACTGTTCGTATCGATTTTCGTGAACAACTCGTCAACGCTGGACGACTGGTCCGACGAAGACGAAATCTTGTCGAAGGCGGATTGCAGGTCGGACTTCTCGACATAGCCTTGCCCTCTGGTGTCGAGCTTGGCGAACAGATTCTCCGCCATCTTCGCCGGATCGGGGCGGTGCATGCCCTGCATCATCATTCCATTGCTACCACTGATTCCTCCGATGCTACTCATGATGGTTTCCTTTCTGGTGAATGAATCAGCGTGCCGTTCTTGGCACGTGGGTTTGCCGATGCAATTTAACAGCCTGCGATGCTTGAAATGAACTTGGGTTGGGGTAAATCCCGGTAAAACCGGGTAAAGAAAACTGCTGATTCGCGGGCAATTCCACTGACCACCTCGGCGCGCTTCGCCGCTTGACCTGCCGGTCATCGCACACCTTCCACCCGGCTGTCGAAAATTCATCACGCGCCACTTTGACAAAGTCGCCGCTGCGTCCTGCTTCGTTGGTCCACAGGGCGGTTGCCGGCTCGTCAGCTACGCAGCAGCGCCGGCTGCTATTGCGCCAACAATCCGCTGGCGACAACGGGAGACCGGTTCGCCCCTGGTCTCCCGGCGTACACCGCCGCAATTCATGGCCGTTTGAAAACAGCTCGCGGATCGGATGCTTTGCCGGCGGCGTCGAATTGCGTGCGTTGTTCTGGAGTCATCAGCTCACGCACGCTAGCATCGCGTTTCACATGCATCAGCATTAACTGGGCGACGGCCTGTCCGTGGCGATCGGCGAGTGCACGCGCCCGCTCAAGGTCAAGCGGCTGCGTGGTGGCAAGACCTCGCATCTCCTCCATCGTCTTGAACACCCGCTTCATCACTTCCCGCTCGGCCGGTATCTCGGCGTGCAACAGTGCGAACACTTTGTCCCGCTGTGCTTCAGTCAACTCCACGCCGCGCATCGGATCGAGCATCACCATCGGCAGCATGCCGGGCGGCATGCCACCCGGAAGAAAGGGGGCTGCGCCGGCCATCATGGGCGGCGGCAGGCCGATGCCCGGCGCGTCGGGTGTCGGGCCATGCGCTGCCACCACGAGCGGCACGGCGACGATCGCGAGCCCCAGTGCCCAGCGTTCCAGCATTTGCTTGTGTTTCAACTTCATGTCGTTTCTCCTTGGTGAGTTGAACTGCCCGATTGGCAGCTCTGTGTAACGACCGTATTTTCTGAGCTGGCGACGTAAAGGGCCGTTAATCAGGCAGTAAAAACCGGTAAAGAGATCCTTCGGCATGGAGCATGCGGCCTATGATTGCGATCATCGGTTTTCACGGATTGGAAAATGAAGCACCGGATACTGCTGGTTGATGACGACGTCGAACTCGTCGAGTTGCTGCGCGATTATCTGGAGCGCGAAGGGTTTGCCGTCACGGCCGCGCACGACGGCATCGCCGGGGCGGCCTTGGCGCTTTCGGGCGAACACGAGCTCGTCGTGCTCGACGTGATGATGCCGGGCATCGACGGTATCGCTACCCTGGGCTTGATCCGCGC
Organism: Candidatus Accumulibacter propinquus; assembly: GCA_016714935.1. Taxonomy (GTDB): domain Bacteria; phylum Pseudomonadota; class Gammaproteobacteria; order Burkholderiales; family Rhodocyclaceae; genus Accumulibacter; species Accumulibacter propinquus. The sequence continues at coordinate 4,469 of JADKBU010000002.1, forward strand.
CGGCAGCAGCCTGCCGGTGATCATGCTGACGGCGCGCGGCGATGATCTCGACCGCATTGCAGGGCTTGAGCTGGGGGCAGACGATTATGTGCCGAAGCCCTGCTCGCCACGCGAGCTGGCCGCACGAATCCGTGCCATTCTCAAGCGCTCAAGTGGGCAGGTGGCGGCGATGCCTAGCGTGATCGTCAGCGGTTCCCTCACTGTCTGGTCAGCACAGCGTCGCGCCGAACGCGACGGCAAGGCTCTCGAACTTACCAGCACGGAATTTAACCTGGTAGAAGTACTCGCCCGCAACGCCGGGCGACCGGTCAGCAAGGCCGAGCTGTCGGAAGAGGCGCTGGGCCGTGCCCTGACGCGCTTTGACCGCAGCATCGATGTGCACATGAGCAGCATCCGGCAGAAGCTCGGCAATCTGGCCGACGGGCGATCGTGCATCCAGACGGTTATCCGCAAAGGCTATCAACTGGTTGTCGAATAATGGGACGTCTTTTCTGGAAATTCTTCTTCATTTTCTGGTTGGCCCAGTTCGTCACCGCGGCGGGCGTCGGAACGGCGATCTGGATACTCCGGCCGCAGCACTTTCCTGGCCCCGGACTGGTCGTTCCCGGCCCGCCACCGCCGGAGTTTTCCGGCATGGAGGGTCACCCGCCACCCCATCGCGGGCCGCCCATGGAACCGGGGATGTCGCTGCCCTTGCTGCCGATCGCGGCCGGAAGTCTGGTCAGCCTGCTCTTTGCCGGCTTGCTGGCCTGGTATTTCGCCCGCCCGATCCGCCTCTTGCGCGGCGCTTTTGCCGCGGTTGCCAGTGGCGAAATTGACACGCGGGTGGGCCCGGCGATGGGGGGGCGAAACGACGAACTCGCCGATCTCGGCAAGAATTTCGATGACATGGCTGGCCGGCTGGGTGATCTGCTGCTCGCCCAGCGGAACTTGCTGCACGATGTCTCGCACGAACTCCGCTCACCCATGGCACGACTGCAGGCGGCAGCAGAGCTGATCCGGCAGCAGCCTGAACGCGGTGCGGAACTTGCCGAACGCATCGTGCGCGACACCGAAAGAATGGATCGGCTGATTGGCGAATTGCTGACTTTGGCCAGGCTCGATTCGGGCATCCAGGATGCCATTCCTGAAAGCGTCGATCTGCGTGAAGTCATTGCCGACATTGCCGAAAACGCGCGCATTGAGGCTGACGAAAGGGGCTGCACGATCGACCTTGCCCTGATCGGCGAACCACGGGTACCGGGCGATTGTGAACTGCTCCATCGCGCCATCGAAAATCTCGTGCGCAACGCCGTGCTTCATTTTCCTCAGTTGAAGCAAGAAGGGCGGCGAAGCGAGGGCGGGGAGGGTCCCGGCGAACCGGGGAGGGGCCCAAGGGGGAGGGGGAGCCCGAGCGAAAAAAAGGGGCGCGGGCAAGGCGGGGGAGGGGGCCCCGCAGAGGGCGGGCAGGCGGCGCGGGGGGGCGGGGGGCGACGCGGGGAGCGACCGCCCCCGGGACGAAGGGGGGGGGCCGGCCCGGGGCAGGGGCCGTCTTGCCGTCCCCGGGGCCCGGGCCCCGCCCCGGCGGGGGGGGGCGAGGGCCGCAAACCAACGCACCCGGGGGCGGGGAGTCACCGGCACCGGAGGGGGTCAAGGCACACAAGGGGGCCAGCGGCGCGAGGCGCAGGGGGCGGAGACGCGGCGGCGGGCGCGCCCCAGACCCGGCAGGACAAGGCACCAGCGGGGAAGGGCGGCGCCGCGCCCGGCGCACCGGCGCCAGCCAGCCAGGCCGGGCCCCGGCGGAGCGGGCAGGCGGCACCCCGGGCAAGGGGGGCGGCAGGGGGGGGCACGGCGCTTCGGGCGGCCGCGGGGCCCCCGCCGTCCCGGCGCCGGCCGGCCCGCCCCCCGGCCCGGGCGGGCAGAGGGCGGGCCCACCCCCGGGGCCGGGGCGGCCCGGGCACACGCACCACGGGCCGGCAACGCGGTTGGGGGGAGGGGGAAGGGCAGGCGGACCCACCGCCGGGGACACCAGCAGCCCCGGCCCCGCCCGCCCCCGCCCAGACCGCGGCGGAGGGACGGCACGCCCGGGGCGCGGCGACACCGCCCCCGGCAAGGAAGGCAGGAGGGCCGGAGGGAAAAGAGAGGGGAGCGCAAACCCCTCACCCCAAGCAAACGGCGGGGGCAAGCGCCGGACCGAGCGGCCCGGGCGGCGCAGCGACGGGCAGGGGCAGCCAGGCACCGGCCCGGGGGAAGCGGACCCCAGGGGCAGGCGGGCCCGCGCGGCGGGGGGGGGCGGCGGCGGCGCGCCAGAAGGCGCCGGCCGCCAACGGGCAACGGGGGGCCCGCCCGGGGGCGGCACCCGCCCCCGGAGAGGGCCAACCGGGGAACGCCGGCCGGCCCGGGCGCGGGCGCGCCCGCGGGCCAGGGCCAGGGACGGGGGCGAGGCCGAAGCGAAAAAGCCGACAACGAAAAACAAGGGGCGGGGCGGCCCCGCGGCCGGGCGCCCCCGGCCCGGGGCGGGCGGGGGGGGGCCGGCCGGGGCCCCCCCCGGGGGGCCGCGCCGCCCGCCCCCCCGGCGGGCCGGGGCCCGGGGGCCCCCGCCGGGGGGCCGCGGCCGGGCCCCCCCCCCTTCGCCGCAAGGCGGGCCGGTGTCAATCGGCGCCTCAGCAGCCGACGGAATATGCAGGATCACCGTCGCCGATCGCGGCCCCGGCGTGCCTGAAGCCCATACTCAGGCGATCTTCGACCCGTTTTTCCGCAGCAGTATCGCGACATCGTCCTCCGGCTATGGCCTTGGCTTGGCGATCACGCGGCGGATCGCCGAGAAACACGGCGGCCGGGCATTTGCGACGAATCGACCGGAAGGCGGGCTATTGTTGACGATAGAGTTGCCCATCGGCAAGGCGCCATTTTAGGCAACGTAAGATCAGCCAGGTACTCAGCTTCTCAGACCACGAGACGGTAACTTTCTCGGCGAAAAGTCTGCTCGGCATCGATTACCCGACGTTCGACCCCCGGGACCTTCGCTACTTCGGACGTCCGTTGATGGCCGATAGCCCGCATACAGCATCCTACCCCACAGCAGCCATTCCCGCACAGACCGAACAATATGACTCCGATCAACAAACAAGGAGTCAGTCATGGAAACCATCAACAAGCGCGGAGCCTGGAACAAGGGAAAGCTCGTCGGCCATAAGCCACCCCTCAAGCCGAAGGACATCTGGGCCATCCGTATCTACCTCCAGAATGCACATGCGGTTCGCGACCTCGCCATGTTCAATCTGGCCATCGACAGCAAGCTACGAGGCTGCGATCTTGTCAGCCTACGCGTTCGCGACGTCACGCATGGGAACCAGGTTCTCCCACGGACCATGGTGATTCAGAGAAAGACGCAACGGCCGGTGCAGTTCGAGCTAACGGAGCCTACAAGGGCGGCGGTGTCAGCCTGGCTGGAAAAATCGCATCTGCGAGGCGATCAGTTCCTGTTCCCAAGCAGAGTGGCGAAGTCGCCCCACGTTTCGACACGCCAATATGCGCGTATCGTGCATCATTGGGCCGAATCTGCTGGCCTGGACTCATCGGCCTACGGGACGCATTCCATGCGGAGAACCAAGGCAACGCTGATCTACAAGCGCACGAAGAACCTGCGGGCTGTCCAGTTGTTACTTGGTCATTCCAAGCTAGAAAGTACAGTTCGCTACCTCGGCATTGAGGTTGACGATGCGCTGGAGATTTCGGAGCAGACTGAGATCTAACCAGCACCTTGCGGCTGCACAAGCACATCACCCGTGCGGCCGCTTTCTGGCATCATGTCGAATTCGTGCTTTCGGCCACAACCTGCCGGTCATCCGTTCCCAGACGTTGCCATTCGAGAGGCAGCTCCACCCCAGAACCTGACGGAGTGCCTACGCAAGCACGTCGGCCTGAACAGCCATGGACCCAGATCCTGTTTGCGAACGGGTTTGCTCGGCCAAACTGCCCTTAGACAGGCTAGGGAAGCAGGGATGATTTACTCGGCGGGGCACTGTTTGCCGCCAAGATTCCCCCGCGAACCGAAGCGCGGCGGTGTCGCCAGCCGGGGCTGGCCTCGCACGGGCAAATGACAAGTAACACAAGGGGATAAACCATGAAATGCCACAACACCATTGTCGTCGCGCTGGCGACCGCTTTCGCTGCCGCTACGGTAAGCGCCCAGGAAGCACCGACCTTCGGTTACCCGGTCGGCTTCTCGGTCAGCAAGATGGACACTTCGGTCAGCCCGCGCAAGGATTTTACGCGCTACGCGGCCGGAAAATGGTATGACGCCATGGAAATTCCCGCTGACCAGAAGGGGGTTTCCGGACTCTCCCTGATGTCCAAGCGCACTGACGTATTGCTGGGTCAGCTTGTCGAGGAGGCCACGCGAAAGGCGGCGTCGGCGCCGAAGGGCAGCCCGACCCAGCAGGTTGGCGATCTCTACGCCGCCGGCATGGACGAAGCAAGGCTCAAGGCGCTTGGCAACGCCCCACTGCAACCGGTATTCCAGCGCATTCGCGCGATCAGCGACAAGCAGCAACTGCCCTCCGAGATCGCCCGTCTCCAACTTGCCACCAACGACACAATTATGCTGGGTGGTGCAGTGACACCCGGCATCCGCGACAAAAGCAAGTACATCTTCGTCGTTTCCGACAGTTCGCTGCTGCTCAGCAATTTCGAGGATTACTACAAGCCGGAGGCGGCAAGGTATCGCGAGGCCTATCTGAAGAACGTGACCGATACCCTCGTCCTTGCCGGCTTCAACATCAGCGAGTCCAGGGCCTTCGCCGACAAGGCGCTGGCCATCGAGACACGGATCGCCAAGGTCCGCCAGCCCCTGCTCGATCAGAACGAACCCGATAAGCGTTATCTCCTGATGCGCTACGAAGAACTGAAAGCGCTGACTCCGGCTTTTGATTGGGATGCCTACTTCGCGACCATCGGGCTGACGCCGCCGACCGAGGTGACCGCCGTCGAGACGAAGGCGATGGCCGAGCGCAGCGCCATCCTGTCCGAGTTGTCGCTCGATGATCTGAAGATGTTGCTGATGTGGGAGTACCTGCGACGGGTCACCGGGGGGCTCTCTCCCGATTTCAATGAACCCAAGTTGGCCTTGTCGCGGACCTATTTCGGCGACAGCTTCGCTCTGCCGACGCGGTCGAAACAGGTCTTGGATACCATTGCCGGCACGATCGGTCACCCGATGGCACGACTCTTCGTCGAGAAGAACTTCAGCGCCGAATCGAAACGGGCCGTAGAGGACATGGTCGGTCGGGTCCATGCGGAGTTCCGTTCTCGGCTCGCGAAAAACACCTGGCTGACCAAGGCGACCCGCCAGCAGGCCCTTTACAAGCTCGACAAGGTGAAGATTTCGGTCGGCTATCCGGAGAAATGGATCGATTATTCCGCCGTCGACATTCGTCCCGGTGAATACTTCGGCGATCTGGAGCGCATCTCCGAATTTCTCGCTCAGCGCAACCTGGCGCGCTGGGGTGGCCCCGTTGCCGAGGACGAGTTCGCCAATCCGTCGGAGACACTACCGACGCTCATTAATGCCGGCTACGACCCGCTGCGCAATGCCATCGAGATTCCCGCCGCCTTCCTGCAGCCGCCGATCTACGATCCGAAGGGCGATCCGGCGACCAATTTCTGCGCCATAGGTGCCGTGATCGGACATGAAATAACCCATGGTTTCGATTCGGGGGGCCGCCACTACGACGAAATCGGCCGCGCCCGCAGTTGGTGGGTCAAGACGGACGAGGTCAAGTTCAACAAGGAGACGCAAAAACTGGTTCGCCAATCGAGTAACTATCAGGTACTGCCCGGCCTCCAAGCCAACGGCGAACTGACGGTTACGGAGAATCTCGCGGATGTCGGCGGTATCGCCTTCGCCTATGGTGCGCTGACCAAGTACCTGAAGGCGCACCCCGAGGAAGACACGTCGATCGACGGGCTAAGTCAGGCGCAGCGCTGTTTCATCGCCTGGGGCCAAGTATGGTCGGACAAGATACGAGAGGGTTTCCTGCGCCAGATCACGGCGACCAATCCGCACGCGGCCGGTCAGTATCGCGCTTACGCAGCAGCGCAGCACGAGCCGGGGTTCTACGCGGCTTTCGGCATTCGCCCAGGTGACCCGATGTGGCTGGCGCCGAAGGATCGGGCACGAATTTGGTAGGGCACGCCAATCGGCATAATCGAGCCGGAAATTGAGCAAAGCTGGCAGGAATGGGTCCGTTTATCGCGTGATCTGTCAACTCAGACAGGCGGTTGACTGCGTGGTCGACATGCTGTCTTCCCATACTCACGGCATGTGAATGCACAATTTTGGAATCTCTCGTTCGCCACGATTCTCCGCTGAGTTGCCGGTAACCGACGCCATTCTGTTTGAGCCGAAAAGACAGCCGAACGTCTGATTGGCCAAGGTGCTGACCGTGAGTGGACGCCTCGAACGACAGTTCCACTCGGATAGCGGCCGTTGAACCTCCGACGGCGCGACCGGCCGCTGAGGGTCGTCGACTGCGGTCCGCCTACCCCGAATTGATCTGACCGCCGGTTCGGCGTCCTCTGGGCTGCGGCGCACGGCTGACCGTCGGCATGGCTGCGCTACGTGTCGCCCAGGCGGCGGCGATCGTCGCGAGGGCTGTCCTGATCGTCTTCGCGGCCCGCGTTGACATGCACCGAGCGCTTCTCCGACAAGCCTGCTGCGGGAAGACGGCTTGCGCAGGATCATTGAGTTGCCTCGCCACAACGCGGGGCGTCCTGGAAAGCTCAAATGATGCCGCCGTGCTCCAAGCGTGCGTCTGTCACCGGGTTGCCGTCGGGTCTTGCCCGGCCTGAAGCCATGCCGTTCAGGGAGCCTTCGTTTCGCTCCGGCGCCGGTTCTTCCAGAAATTGACCGACAGATAGATCATGAAGACGACGAAGGTTAGGAAGCCGGCGAACTGGAAGTAAAGCGAGTAGTTGGTCCGGTAACGGCCGGTGAGTGGGTCGTAGACCGAGCAGAGGATCCGCACACGCGCCATGATCTCCTGCAGCGTACCGACCTCCGGCGGGATGGCCGAGCCGGTGATCAGGCGCTTGAGCGGTTCGGCGAGATCCGCGGCGGTGAACTTCTCGCCATAGACCTGGCGGACGATCCTGCCCTCGGCGTCGACCAGGGTGACCTGGTTGATGTGGTCGAAGCCGGCGGGGGTCGCGATGTAGCTGAAGCCGAAATTGCTGGTCAATTCTCCGACGATGGCCGGGGCAGGGCTCAGGAACTCCCAGTTGGGCAGATGAATGCCGTATTGCCGGGCGAAGTCCCTGAGCGCCGCGGGTGAGTCGAAGGGCTGATTGAAGCCGATGCTGATGACGTTGAAGCGGTCGGCGCCCATGACGCCGACGGTATTGTCGACCGCTTTCTGCAGGTTGCGGGTGATCGTCGGACAGACCTGGAAGCAGGCGGTATAGATGAAGGTGACCAGCAGCGGCTTGCCCCGGTAACGCGACAGTTCGACCGGTCGCCCCTGGCGATCAAGCAGGACGAAGTCGCCGACCGGCTTGCCGATGGCGCTTTGCGACAACGCGAAGGCAGCCTTCTCGTCGAGCGTGGTCAGCGTCAGCCTGCCGTCGACACCCTGCGGACGAGCGGTGAGCCTGGGCTTGTCGGCCGCCGCGTCGTCGGCGAGTGGGGTGTTCGCGGCCAACAGGAAGAGTGTGACGACGAACGTGCGTGCGAAACGCTGCAGAGTCACCGCGAGGTGTCCATAAATTACCAGAACCGTAGCTGGGTATCCACGATGGCCCCCAGCAGCACCAGTGTCAATTGCATCAGCGAGGCATGAAAGCAGACCATTGCCGATTTGCGGTTGGGTTCGCGCGTCAGCCGCCAGGCCTTCTGGATGAACAGGAAGCCGCCGCTGGCGGCGCCGGCGAAGTAGATCGCGCCGAGGCCGAAAGCCAGCGGCAGCAAGGAGGCGGCAACCAGGATCAGGGTGCTGAACAGGATCGTGTCGGCTGCGCGTTGGTCGCCGACGACGACCGGCAGCATCGGTACGCCGGCGGCGGTGTAGTCGTCGCGGTAAGCGATCGCCAGGCTCCAGAAATGCGGTGGTGTCCACAGGAAAAGGACCAGCGCGAGAGCCAGCGGCACCGCGCCCAATTGCGGATCGGCTGCGGTCGCCCCGGCGAGGACCGCCCAACTGCCGGCCAGCCCGCCGAAGACGATGTTCAGCCAGGTGCGGCGTTTCAGCCAGACGGTGTAAACGATGGCGTAGAAAAAGGCGCCGAGGAAAACGAACAGCGCTGACCAGGCATTGAGTGCGATCCACGCGGCGCCCACCGACAGTGCCATCAGGGCGGCAATCACCAGCAGCCAGATGGGACCATGGCGGATTTCGCCGGTGACGAAGGGGCGCTTGCTGGTGCGCGACATCAGGTGGTCGCTGTCGTGTTCGTAATACTGGTTGAAGGCGCCGGCGCTGGCCGACGAGACCAGCACCGACAGTGTCAGCACGAGCAGTTGCAGCAGGCTCAGGCTGGGGCCAGTGCTGACGGCGAGTCCGGCGAGTGCGGTAAAGGTGATGACGACGCCGATACGCAGCTTGAAAACGCCCAGAATGGCACGGATAGGGAAGCCGGGGGTGCTGTTCGATGGGAGTGTGCTGGGCATTGGCGTCGATAGCGTGGCGATCAGGTGGTTGAAGGCGGGTGGGTGCAGAGTTGTTTGCGTCGGCACTGTGCTCCAGGCGGCGGGATTCAGGCAGGCCCCCACGCCAGTGGCGTGGGGGCGATTGCCGAATCAGCTCAGCAACCAGACTTCGGACAGGTACTTCCAGTTAACAAAGTAGTAGAGGACGAAGGACACCAGCAGCAGCAGCGCCAGCACCACCGTGCCGGGGACCCCGACGTGGTCGCTGCCGTGGGCGACAGCCGAAGCCGCCTGGGTGTTCGCCGGGATCGGCGTTGGCCGGTCCGCCACCTTGCCGCCGTCGAGTTTCCTGCCAAACAGCAGCGACCCGACAACCAGCAGGATCCACAACCCGCCGCCGATCACGGCGATGACGCCGAAGATGCCGGTCAGGCCCATCATCAGGTAGGCCGCGCCCGGCCATTCATACTGGAACGGCGCGCCGGAGAAGGCCATGTCCCAGTGCCGGCGGGAAACGCCCAGCGTGCCGGCACCCATCATCACCAGGCCGAGCACCGACATGCTGATGCCGAACAGGTAAGGCTGGATCTGGCACAGCTTGGGCAGGATCATTTCACGCCGGAAGAGCACCGGCACCAGCAGGTAGGTGATCGACATGAAGGCCAGCGTCGTGCCGGTCACCACCGTGGTGTGGAAATGGCCCGGAACGTAGAAGGTGTTGTGCATCAGCATGTTGATCTGCTCGGTGCCGAGCACGACTCCCGAGATGCCGCCGAGGAAACCGAAGCTGACCAGCGAAATGAACATGCCCGAGAACACCGGGTTGCCCCAGGGTGCCTTGCGCAGCCATTCAAACAGGCCGTTGGTGTAACCCTTGCGTCGCTGTGCCGCCTCGATCGCGCCGGGGACCGTGAAGCCGTGGATCATCGAGGCCATCACCGCGAAATACATGAAATAGGAGGTGTTGAGCACCTTCCATTCGGCACTCATGCCGGGGTCGGAGAGCAGGTGATGCGCGCTGGCGAGTTGCAGGAACAGGATGTACAGCAGGAAAGCGAAGCGCGAGACCTTTTCCGACAGGGGTTTGGCACCGAAGATTACCGCCGCCGTCAGGTACCAGACCGAGACATGCGCCGCGACGTTGATCTGCTGCGAGGAGTGCCCCAATCCCCACCACACCATGCGGTACAACTGCGCATCGATTTCCTTGATCAGGCCGACCGACCACAGGAAGGTCGGGATGAGGATGCCGGCGCCGGCGAGGATCGTGAACGTGGCGATGATCGCTGCGGTCAGCGCGCCGAATGTCACCAGCGGCAGGGAGCCCTGGTAAGTCCTGTCCTTTTTGGCGACCACCAGGGTACCGAAGAAGACGGCGACGCCGAGCAGTGCGCCGACGGCCACCAGGATGATTCCCAGGTAGAAGTGCGGCGCGGCCTGCATCGGGACGTACGAGGTGAACATCACGCTCGATTCGCCCTGGAAAATGGCGATGTTGGTGGTGATGCCGCCAATCACCATCAGCCAGAAGCCGAGCCACGCAATCTTCGGCGTTGCCAGTCGGCAGCGGAGCAGCGTCGATGAGGCAAAGTAGAGTACGGCCATTTCGAAGAACAGGATCCACAGGATCAGCATGTCGATGCCGTGGGCGGTGAGAATCAGGTAGAACTGGTCGGCCGGCAGCAGCTTGATCGCCGGCCAGCGGGTGAGGATCACCAGCAGCGCGGTGATGCCGCCGACCAGCAGCCAGAGCACGCCGGCAACGGCGTTCCAGCGCATCAGCTTTTCGGCCTGGTCCTCGAATTGCAGTCCGGAGACGGGACAGGTACGGTAGGTGGTTGCCATCAATTTACTCCCCCTCTTATTTCACGTAGATACGGCCGAGCATCGAGTGGTGGCCGATGCCGCAGTACTCGTTGCAGACGATGGCGTAAGTGCCTTCCTTGGTCGGCGTCATCTTGACGACATGTTCATAGCCGGGGATCACCTGGATGTTGATGTTTACCGGTTGCAGCGAGAAGCCATGGTTGTAGTCCATGGAAGACAGATGAATCTTGTAGGTCTGACCTTTTTCGAGTTCGAGGATCGGGTACCAGGCCCACAGGCGGGCAATCAGGTAGCCGTCACCGCCGGCGGGTACCTTGACCACCGGGATCTGCTGCTCGGTTTCGGTGCGCACGGTGTTCTCGGCGATGAACTTCTCGGCCTTCGCGGCGAACATCTCCGGGCTGGTCTTGTAGGCCTCGTTGGACAGGTTCTGCTTACCGTAGATATGCCAATAGATCATCATCACGAACATGATCATCCCCCAGACGAAGGCGATCCCGATCCACGCCCATTCGACCTTGTCGATGGGTTGCTTCCACCAGAGCCGATCGGACGGCGGCAGAATTGCACTCATAGTTGACTCTCCCTGATGTGAACGGATTGACCTATCTGGCGACCGGCGTATTCATGATGTCGATGATGCCCCACAGGATATAGAGCAGCCCAGGTGAGGCTACGCCGAGAAACAGCAGCAGGAAGTGGTTGTCCAGAAGCTTTTGCATGAACGGAAGGTCGTCATCGTTGTGGTCGGCCATGTTTTTGTATCCTCCATCACTGATTGGCGCGCGCGGCGCATGCCGGGTTGCAGATAAGTCGAATTCCTTGGGCTTTTGGGGCACAATTGGCCACAGAATACCTGCAGGCAGGTGTCGATTGATTTGATTCACGTCAAGAACGGAAGACCATGCGGGCACCGGCAAAGCCTGCTGGCATCTGTGTCGCAGCGCCAGACCTGCGGCTGAATGTCGCAGCCGGCGCGGCCCTCAAGGAGCGCGACAAAGGGCATATAATTCGCGCCTTTTCCCCTTTTTCCGTTCCCCGGTGACATGTCATGGATAAAGTCGCTCGCCGACAAGTCGCGCTTTGGCTGCTGCTTTGCAGTGCCATGGTCTTTGCCATTCTGGTTGTCGGTGGTGTCACGCGGCTGACGCACTCGGGTCTGTCGATCGTCGAGTGGCAACCGATCGTCGGCGTCATCCCGCCGTTGAACCAGCAGGAATGGGAGGATACGTTCGAAAAATACAAGCTGACGCCGGAATACCAGCAGGTGAACCATCGGATGGCACTTGCCGAGTTCAAGGGCATCTTCTACTGGGAGTACTGGCATCGCGTGCTGGGACGCCTGGTCGGCGTCGTGTTTCTCCTGCCCTTTCTCTATTTCTGGCTGCGACGCAAACTCGCCCCTGCGCTGGTACCGAAGTTGCTGGGCATCTTCGTGCTGGGCGGTCTGCAGGGGGCAATGGGCTGGTACATGGTCAAGAGCGGACTGGTCGACGATCCTCGTGTCAGCCACTACCGCCTGACCGCGCATCTGTCGCTGGCATTCCTGATCTTTGTCGCGATGTTCTGGCTGGCGCTGGGCTTGCTTTCCGAGCGCGTGCGTACCACCCATGATGTGCAGTTGCGGCAGTTGCAGCGCGTCGCTTTCTGGCTGGCGTTACTCGTGGGCTACATGGTGGTCAGTGGCGGCCTGGTTGCCGGGATACGCGCCGGCAAGGCCTACAATACCTTTCCGCTGATGAACGGGCACTTCCTGCCGCCGGAGAGCTTCATCATCGATCCGTGGTATCTCAATTTCTTCAACAACATGGCCCTGGTCCAGTTTGACCATCGCCTGGGCGCGTGGCTGTTGGCCTTCCTCGTGCCCTGGCTCTGGTGGAAGCTCAGCCGCGCAGTCGTCTCCCGGAGGGTGCGGCTGGCGGCAACGTTGTTGCTGATCGTGCTCCTCGCGCAGATCGGACTCGGGATTGCGACACTGCTGCTGGCGGTTCCCGTGGGCCTGGGTGCCGCGCATCAGGGTGGCGCCATGGTCGTCCTGGGTGTGCTGTTGTGGCTGAACCACGAACTTCGCGCGGTGCCCTCGTCCGGCGGCGCTACCTGATGGCCAGCCTGGGTCTGCGCCTGCGGAAAGTGCGCGCGCTGGCACTGCTGTTGACGGGGCTTTCGCTGCTGGTGGTGTTGCTCAGTGCCTACCTTCGTCTCGACGGTGCCGGCCTCGGTTGTGCCGATTGGCCCGCCTGCTATGGGGCGTTGCTGAGTGGTGAACCGCAGGAACAGCATTTCGGCGTCGCGCGGCTGCTGCATCGCGCCGCCGCGTCGTTGTCGCTGCTGCTGGCCTGCACGCTGGTCTGGCAGTGTCGGCGGCGACCCATGATCGAGTCGGCGGCCGCTCCGGCGACGCTGCTGCTGTTGTTGATGCTGGCGCTCTCGGCACTTGGAATCTGGAGTTCAGATCCCAGGCTGATGCCGGTCGGTTTCCTGAACATCCTGGGTGGCCTCGGTCTGGTCAGCTTCTCGTGGCGGGTGGTGCTGGCCAGTCGCCCCGGATCTGCGCTCGACCAACCGGACGAGCCGAAGCTCTTGCTGCGCGTCGGGGCCGTTGTCCTTACCAGTACTTTGGTCCTGGGGGCGCTGCTCGGTTCAGGCTACGCCGCGCCGTCCTGCCCATCGTTTCCGGACTGTGCCGGCCGGTGGTGGCCGACAGCGGCCGGCTGGGCGGCGCTGCAGCCATTGTCGATCCTGACTTCGGTGCCGCAAGCCGGCGATCCCGGTGGCGTCACCCTGAATTTGCTGCACCGCTACAGCGCAATGTGCACGCTGATCTTGCTGGGCACCGCGGCGGTACGGGCGATGCGCGATGAACAACGACGCCGGGCAGCGATGCTGGTGCTCGTCCTGCTCATAACCGAAGTCGCGCTGGGTACCTTGACCGTCATCAGTGGCTTCAGCCTTGGGCTGGCGATCAGCCACGGAGTGTGTGCTGCGGCACTGCTGGCGGCAGTGGCGACGCTGCTCCGAAGTCAAGTCTGTCGCCAGCAGTAAATGTGTGCGCCAGCAGTGTCTGAAGCCGCAAAGCGGTGCCTTGCCGCAACTACACCGAGAACGACGAACCGCAGCCGCAAGTCGATGAGGCGTTGGGATTCTTGATAACGAACTGCGAACCCTCAAGCCCTTCGGTGTAGTCGATTTCAGCACCAACGAGGTACTGGTAGCTCATCGGGTCGACCAGCAGGGTGACGCCGTTTTTCTGCAGCGCCGTGTCATCATCATTGGCGACCTCGTCAAAGGTGAAGCCATACTGAAAACCCGAGCAGCCACCACCGGTGACAAATACGCGCAGTTTCAGGTCCGGGTTGCCTTCCTCTTCGATCAACTCCTTCACCTTGCCAGCCGCGCTGTCGGTGAAGACGAAGGGCATCGGCATTTCGGTTGCTACATTCATTACGCTATCCTCCTGATACTGAATCTGGGTGAGTAGCCTGCTCAAGCCAGGCGCGGTGACACACGGTTGGTTAGGGTTCTACAAATGGCGCCTGCCTGATCGATCAGGCGCTCTACAGCAAGCATGTTGCGTTGCGAGCCATCGCTCCCCCTGTGCAACGCCCGGGGTTTGCGCTGAGTCCACAGCGGACACGCGCATTCGACACGGACAGTGCTGAGGAGTTCCAGAGCTTTCCCGAACGCTGGCGCAGCAATCATTGGGTCGAGCGCTAGGGTAGCACTGCCAGTTGCCACAGGCCCTCTGTTTCCGGCAATCCGAACATGATGTTCATGTTCTGCACAGCCTGTCCGGCAGCGCCTTTGACGAGGTTGTCGATGACCGACAGGACAACCACAATATTGCCCTGCTGAGGCCGGTGAACGGCGATACGGCAGACATTTGCGGCGCGTACCGAGCGGGTGTCCGGATGCGAATTCGAAGGCATGACATCGACAAACGGCTCGGCTTTGTAGCGGCTTTCGAATACCTCCTGGAAATCCGCTTCGGTCTTGATGCGCGCGTACAAGGTGGCATGAATGCCACGGATCAACGGCGTCAGGTGTGGTACGAAGGTCAGGCCGACCGGGTTGCCGGCCATGGTCGACAAGCCCTGTCGAATCTCGGGCAGATGTCTATGGCCGGCGACGGCGTAGGCCTTGAAATTATCCGCGGTTTCTGAAAAGAGGGCAGCGATTTCGGCCTTGCGTCCAGCACCGGATACGCCCGACTTGGCGTCCGCCACGAGATGATCGACTTCCACCAGGCCGGCTTCGAGCAGAGGCATGAAGCCCAATTGCACAGCCGTTGGGTAACAGCCGGGGTTGGCCACCAGTTGAGCGTTGCGAATGGCCGCGCGATTATGTTCTGGGAGGCCATAGACGGCTTTTCCAACCCACTCCGGGCTGGCATGCTGCATCCCGTACCACTGGCCCCACTCGCCCACATCCCTGATGCGGAAGTCGGCCGCCAGATCGATGACGCGCACGCCAGCGTCCAGCAGCGCCGGTGCCTGTTGCATCGCCACGCCATTTGGCGTGGCGAAGAAGACCACGTCACAAGCTTTCAGATTGGCGCTGGCCGGATCCTGAAACTTGAGGCTCAGTCGCCCGCGCAAGCTGGGGAACATGCTGGAGACGGCAGTGCCCGCGTCCCCCCTGGAGGTGATGGCTACGATTTCTGCCTCAGGATGTTGCGCCAGAAGGCGCAATAATTCTACGCCCGTGTAGCCGGTACCTCCAACAATGCCAACCTTGATCATGCGAGCCTCCCTGATAGTGGCCAATGATAGACTCCCACTCCCGAAAACACAAAAGCCGCCCAAAGGCGGCTTTCCCTGCAGTGCAGGACTCGCTTAACGTTTGGAGAACTGCTTGCGACGGCGGGCCTTGTGGAAGCCGACCTTCTTGCGTTCCACCTCGCGAGCGTCACGCGTAACGAATCCAGCTTTCGATAGTGCCGGCTTGAGCGACAGGTCATAGGCGATCAGTGCCCGAGTGATACCATGCCGTACCGCTCCAGCCTGTCCGGATTCACCGCCGCCTGCGACATTGACCAGAATATCGAAGCCTGCCATTTGCTCAATCAGTTGCAGTGGCTGCCGAACGATCATGCGGCCCGTGACTCGCGAGAAAAACTCATCGACTGGCTTGCCGTTCACGACGAACTTGCCGCTGCCGCGCTTCATGAAAACCCGCGCCACGGCGCATTTCCGCCGCCCGGTGCCATAGAAGTAATTTTCAGCCATTGTGACCCCTTAGAGTTCCAGAACCTTCGGCTGCTGGGCAGCGTGCGGATGGGTTGCACCGGCGTAACATTTCATTTTCTTGAGCATGGCGTAACCGAGCGGTCCCTTGGGGAGCATGCCCTTTACCGCTTGCTCAAGGACGCGTCCCGGGAAACGCTGCTGCATCTTGGTGAAGCTGGTTTCGTAAATGCCGCCCGGATACCCCGAGTGGCGATAGTATTTCTTGTCCTCAGCCTTGTTGCCAGTGACGCGCAACTTTTCGACATTGGTTACGACGATGTAGTCGCCGGTATCCACATGCGGGGTGAATTCGGGCTTGTGCTTACCACGCAGGCGGCGCGCAATTTCGGTTGCAAGGCGACCGAGCACCTTGTCCGTGGCATCAACCAGAAGCCATTCGCGCTGCACTTCGTGCGATTTGGCAGAGAAAGTCTTCATCAAAAACGCCGTCCTTTTTTGCCTGATAACGGAAAGCCCAGCATCTTATTGCAAGTTCGCAAGACCTGTCAATCGCTGTTTTGCTGATTTGACAGACTGCACCGGCTTCTGCGTGTCGGGAGAAACCCGTATCAAGCGACCAGGGCCGCGTTGCATGCCATGCCGGTGTGCAGCTCAAGTGCCTTGCGCAGCCCAATCCTGCGCAACAGGCGGTGATGCCGGGCGACAGCGTGGTTCAAGGCTGTGCGCCACGATTGCAAAAAAAAGCGCGGCTCGTTGGAGCCGCGCTAAATCCACACCAAAGGAGGAGGGTGGAGGAGACAAGGGAAGCTGGCCGAAAAGGCCTGAAGCAAAGTCGTTACGTTGGAGAGATTATGGATCTTCCCAGGCTGAGGGTCAAGTATTTTTTGTGCATTGCGCCATATTTTTTTTGCGCCGGTGTACGTCAAGCGACGTCTGCCCTATAAATAAATAATGTTCAACAAGTTGCATACACAAAATGATATGCCTTGCATGATACGTAATCAAAATTGACGATATCCATGGCGGTTTTCTGACTTTTTATGTTGCGCCGCAGCATTCGTGACGTTGGCGTATCAAGCGGTACTTGGCGCTACAATCACGGTTTGGGGCGAAGGCTGGGCGGTCGCTTGTCGTGGCCCCTGTCGGGGCCGTGAGGGGAGCGTTCAGTCAAGTACCGCGGGCTGGCGGCGCTGCCGGCCAACGCAGGTTTGGCTGATATAAGTCCGACGTCCCCTCACAACGGTCTTTGGAAAAGGAGTAGCACATGGAATGCAAGGTGAGGTGGACCGGGGACGGGGCGTCGTTCATTGCTGAAACGGAGAGCAATCACGCGGTAGTGATGGATGGCGCGCCAGAGGCCGGTGGGCGCAATCTGGCGCCTCGACCGATGGAACTGCTACTTGCCGGGACCGGCGGGTGTACCGCCTTCGACGTTGTCCTGATTCTGAAGAAGGGGCGTCATGCAGTGACCGGATGCGAAGTCAGCCTGCAGGCCGAGCGTGCCGACGTCGAACCGAGAGTGTTTACCCGCATTCATTTCCACTTTCGCGTTACCGGCAGGCAACTCAAGCCGGAAGCGGTGGCGCGTGCCATCGAACTCTCAAAGGACAAGTACTGCTCGGCGTCGATCATGCTTGGCAAGACCGCCGAGATCACCCACGACTTCGAGATCGTCGAAGCCTGACCCACCCAGCACCGGCCAGCGCTGGCACCTCGACGGTCAGAGGTAATACGCGGTATGCGTCATGGTCTGCGATGCCAGCCGCATGGCCTTGATTGCGGATGCGGGCAATTGGCGCGCGCCAAGACGCATGGCCGTTTCGGCGTGCGCGATTTCGTCGAGGCGCATCTGCTCCACGATCGCCCGCGACCGGTTGTCCTGGCTCGGCAGTTCCTTGAGGTGATGGTCGAGGTGCGCCTCAACCTGCCTTTCGGTTTCGGCGAGAAACCCGAGGCTCCAGGGATCGCCGAGTTTGCCGGCGGCAATTCCGATGCCGAGCGCACCGAGGTACCAGACGGGATTCAACAGGCTGGTGCGCCCGCCGAGTTCGGAGAGGCGGTGCTCGATCCAGGCCAGGTGTTCGGTTTCCTCATTGGCGGCCTTCTCCAGCGCCTGTCGTACCTGCGGATCACGGCAGGTCAGGGCCTGCCCCTGGTAGAGGGCCTGCGCGCAGACCTCGCCAACGTGATTGATCCGCATCAGGGCCCCGGCATGCGCCCGTTCATGATCGGAAAATGACGCCTCCGGCTCGTCGCTTCCGGGTCTCTGGCGAAGGCTCGCGGCGGGTGCGAAAAGCGTACGCAGGGCCTTGTCGAACTCGATGAGGAAGCGGTCGGTAAGCATGTGCTGCTTTCTTGGTGCTGCGCTATCGGAGCCACTGGACAGGGTCCTAGCGCTGCATGGTCGATGAATGTCCGCCGTAACGGAGAGCACGCCGAGGCGTCATCGGCATCGCGAAGCGTCACCCCAACGGGGCAGAAATACTCGCTAAAGAGCGCTGCATGGTGGCGATTGAGCGAGTTCTCGATGATCCGCGTCCACTGGTCGTTGCGTGCTTTCGACCAAGTGCCGTCCGGGCGGCCAAATGCATAAAGCCGACGCTCCCCGGTGGAGCAGTTCATGCCCTCGTAACTCACATTGCGCGCGCCGGAGGGGCTGACAATCACCAGCGTAAAGCGCAGCACGCCGTTGCCGCTCACATTGAACGACTCTCCGTCGATCATGAACTGGTTGTCGGTTGTCGCACTGACGACAAACGGGATCAGGTTTTCCGCCTGTGGAGACGCCGGGAATTTCACCTCGATCTCCTCGGCGGGCTTCTCGTCCGCTTCGCGGAGGGCTGCCGCCGCCGTACCTGCAGCATAAACCACCATCAACAAGGGCCAAAGGCAGCGTGCCAGTGTCGGCAACGGCAAGCACCACCGGGGTGCCGTGCGGAACGACAGCGAATTCGGAGGTCGAATCATTCCTTGCCTGCGATATCAGGAATTGCGGAGAACTGCTCGTGAGCTGGTGGGCTGCGCCCGCGACGCTGATCGGCATTGAGAAAACGGGCCAACTCATTCAAGGCTTGCTCGTACACCCGCCGCTTGAACTCGATGACCGCGTCAAGCGATACCCAGTAGTTGTTCCAGCGCCAGGCGTCAAACTCAGGATGGTCGCAGGCGCGCAACGAGACGTCGCAGTCGCGTCCGACAAGCCGCAGCAGAAACCAGATCTGCTTCTGCCCTCGGTAGCTGCCACGCCATTCGCGCCTTACCCAGTGCGTTGGCACGTCGTAACGCAACCAGTCTTTCGTTCGGCCGAGAACGAATACGTGCTCGGGTAGCAGACCGATTTCTTCATGTAACTCCCGGTACATCGCCTGCTCGGGCGTTTCGCCCCGCTTGATGCCACCCTGTGGAAACTGCCATGAATGCTCTCGGATTCGCTTGCCCCAGAAGACCTCGTTCCTGGCGTTACAAAGAATGATGCCGACGTTCGGGCGATAGCCTTCACGGTCAAGCATTATTTAGAACCTGCAAATTGATTGATTGGACGCATTTTTCCACATTTCAACAGCCTTGGAAAGCAAACCGTGACCGGGGGGCGGGTGGTTGTTCGCTCCTCTTGCCGGAGCCGTTCCCCTACGGCTGCATCCGCTGCGCCGACGAGGGTAGGTTCGGTGTGCTATTGGGGGTCGCAGTTTGACCCTCTGTCTAGTAAGATTGTGCCTTCGCCGTCCGTCAGTTCATTCCCATGCGCACCTCCAGGTTTTTCATTTCCACTCTCAAAGAAGCACCGTCTGAGGCTGAGGTGGTCAGTCACCAGCTCATGCTCCGCGCCGGGATGATCAAACGGCTGGCTGGCGGAATCTACACCTGGATGCCGATCGGGCTGCGGGTGCTGCGCAAGGTCGAGCAGATCGTCCGCGAGGAGATGAATCGGGCCGGGGCCATCGAATTGTCGATGCCGGCCGTACAGCCGGCGGAACTATGGCAGGAGTCCGGGCGCTGGGAAAAGTATGGTCCCGAGTTGTTGCGGTGCAAGGATCGGCATCAGCGCGATTTCGTGATCGGTCCGACGCACGAGGAAGTGATTACCGATGTCGTGCGCCGGGAGGTCAGGAGCTACCGTCAGTTGCCGCTGCACTTTTACCAGGTGCAGGTGAAGTTCCGCGACGAGATCCGACCCCGTTTCGGTATCATGCGCGGCCGCGAATTCCTGATGAAGGACGGCTACTCTTTTCACAGCAGCTTCGAAGACCTGCAACGCGAATACCGCAACATGTTCGACACGTATACGCGTATCTTCAATCGTCTCGGGCTGAAATTCCGTGCCGTCGCCGCCGATACCGGTTCGATTGGCGGAACGGGATCGCATGAGTTCCATGTGCTGGCGGATTCCGGCGAGGATGCCCTGGCCTATTGCCCCGACTCCGGCTTTGCGGCCAACGTCGAACTCGCGGAGGCGCTGGCCCCATCAACAGGACGCGCGGACGCGACCACCGTCATGCAGAAGGTGGCCACACCCGGACGGGTCAAGTGCGAGGATGTCGCCGAACTCCTCGACATCGAACTGACCCGGATGGTGAAGGCGATCGCCATCGTGTCAAGTTCCCCCTCAGGCACCCTTGACCGGTTTGCTTTGATCCTGCTGCGCGGCGACCACAACCTCAACGAGCTCAAGGCACAGAAGACCCTCGGCGAGTTCCGCTTCGCGCGCGACGACGAAATCGTCGCGGCGCTTGGTTGCCCGCCCGGCTATATCGGTCCGGTCGGAGTTGCCGATGTGCCGGTTTTCGCCGACCGCAGCGTGGTGGTGATGAGCGACTTCGTGTGTGGTGCCAATGCGGTGGGTTTTCATCTGACTGGCGTGAACTTCGGTCGTGACCTGATGGAGCCGACGCTGGTCAGCGATTTGCGGAATGTCGTCGCCGGTGATCGTTCTCCCGATGGCCGCGGCACGCTCGAACTCTGCCGTGGCATCGAGGTGGGCCATATCTTTCAACTGCGCAGCAAATACGCCGAAGCACTGAAATGCAGTTTTCTCGACGAAGCCGGACAGAGCCGCCTGATGGAAATGGGGTGTTATGGTATTGGTGTCACTCGTATCGTCGGGGCAGCCATCGAGCAAGGTCATGATGGCCGCGGAATCATCTTCCCGGCGGCGATTGCGCCGTTCGAGGTGTGCATCGTTCCCATGGCTTATGCCAAGAGCGAAGCGGTGAGGGCGGCCGCCGACGCCCTTTACGCCGATCTGGCGCGTGCCGGGATCGACGTTCTGCTCGATGATCGAAACGAACGTCCGGGCGTCGCGTTCGCCGAAATGGAACTGATCGGTATCCCGCACCGGGTGGTCGTCGGCGAGCGCGGCCTCGCGGAGGGAAAACTCGAGTACAAGGGCCGGGTCGACAGCGAGCTGCAAATGGTGCCGACCGCAGAGATCGTCCAGTTTCTGAAGGCTCGCCTGTGCGCAGCCTGATCGCGCTTTGCGCACTTCTGCTACCGCTGGCTGCGTACGCCGGCGCCCAGAAGTACGAGCCCCTCTCGGCAAGTGTGCAGGCGGCGCTGTCGCGATCGGTTTCGGATCGGGCGCCACCGCGGAGTTCCTTTCAGGATTCGATGGACGCGATCGACTGGTTGGCGGAGATGTCGCGCCGCCTGGAAAAGCGCATACCCGACCGCGAAGCACGCTTTGAATTCCTGCGTTCGGTGCACTACGAGGCGACGCGCGCCGGTCTCGATCCGCAGTTGGTGCTCGGCTTGATCCAGGTCGAGAGCGGCTTCAAGAAGTACGCCGTGTCAACGGCGGGCGCACGCGGGTTCATGCAGGTCATGCCCTTCTGGATCAAGGTCGTCGGCTTGAGCGACGACAACCTCTTCCACTTGCGTACCAATCTGCGCTACGGGTGTACGATTCTTCGCCACTACCTCGACATCGAACGGGGTGATCTCTTCCGTGCGCTGGGTCGCTACAACGGCAGCCTTGGCCAGGCCGAATACCCCAACATCGTGCGCATGGCGTGGCAGAACCAGTGGTCGTATTCGAAGAGCAAGCTGGCGCTGCGCTGACCCTGTATTGAATGCCGGGACTCAGCGCATGCCCGGCAACATGCCTTTGATGCCACGCATAAGCTGCGCGATGCCGCCGCGGGAAAACTGCTTCATCATCTTTTGCGTCTGCTCGAACTGCTTGAGCAGCCGATTCACTTCCTGCACCTGAACCCCGGCACCCAGGGCGATGCGTCGCTTGCGCGCGGCCTTGAGCAGTTCCGGTCGCGTGCGCTCGGTCGGGGTCATCGAGTTGATGATCCCTTCGATGCGTGCGACCGCCTTCTCCTCGCCGCCGGCGGGCAACTGGCCTGCGGCCTGCGAGAACTGTGCGGGCAGTTTGTCGATCATCGACGACAGGCCGCCCATCTTGCGCATCTGGCCGATCTGGTCCTTGAAGTCATTGAGATCGAAGCCCTTGCCCGACTTGAGCTTTTTGGCGAACTCGACGGCCTTTTCTTCGTCGATGCCTTTCTGCGCATCCTCGATCAGCGACAGCACGTCGCCCATGCCGAGGATTCGCGAAGCCATGCGCTCCGGGTGGAAGGCTTCGAGGCCGGTCAGTTTTTCGCCTATCCCCGCGTACTTGATCGGTCGGCCAGTGACGTGACGAACCGACAGGGCGGCACCGCCGCGCGCGTCACCATCAAGCTTGGTCAGCACGATCCCGGTCAGGGGCAGGGCCTCGCTGAAGGCGCGGGCGGTATTGATCGCATCCTGACCCAGCATCGCATCAACGACGAACAAAGTCTCGATCGGCCTGATCGCCGCGTGTATGTCGGCGATTTCCTTCATCATCGCGGTATCGATGGCCAGGCGGCCAGCGGTGTCCACCAGCAGGACATCGTGGTAGTGTCGTCTGGCCCAATCGACCGCACTGCGCGCGATATCGACCGGTTTCTCGGTGGTTGTGGAAGGAAAGAAATCGGCCCCCGCCTGCGCGGCGACGGTTTTCAACTGCTCGATGGCCGCCGGGCGGTAGACGTCGCAGGACACCACCAGGACCTTTTTCCGCTGCGTCTCACGCAACATCTTGGCGAGCTTGCCGACGGTGGTGGTCTTGCCCGAACCCTGCAGGCCGGCCATCAGGACGACTGCCGGCGGTTGTGTCGCCAGATTCAGTCCGCTGTGGGCGTCGCCCATCAATCTGGTGAGTTCGCGGTGAACGACACCGACCAGAGCCTGTCCCGGGCTCAGCGATCCGATCACCTCTTCGCCGATGGCTTTTTCCTTGACGGCGGCGATCAGTTCCTTGATTGCCGGCAAGGCTACGTCCGCCTCCAGCAGGGCCAGGCGAACCTCGCGCAGGGCATCGGCGATGTTGGCTTCGGTCAGGCGTGCTTCACCGCGCAGTGTCTTCATGACGCGGGCAAGGCGTTGGGTCAGGTTGTCGAGCATTTGGATTCCGGCTTGGTGTAAACTCAAAAAATGCCAGACATTCTACTGCACCTTCTGCCGCACGTCGTTTCATCGCTGCTTTACGGTGTGCTGGGCATGCATTTCTGGCATACGCGCTGGCGCGAAACCGACCGCCCTCTGGTCACGCTGCCGATGCAGCCGTGGGAGCGGGCGGCCATCCTTGCGGCCCTGGTGGTGCAGGGAATAGGGCTTTACCAGGGGCTGTTCAGTGCTGGTGGCATGCGTTTTTCCTTCAGTTTTGCACTGTCGCTGATGCTCTGGCTGGCGGTACTGATCTACTGGCTGGAGAGTTTCCATGCCCGCATGGACGGCTTGCAGCCGATGGTCCTGCCGCTTGCCGCGATCAGCGCACTGGCGCCGGCACTGTTTCCCCAGTTGCGCGTCGTCGCCAACGCCGGTGCCTGGGGTTTCCAGCTCCATTTCCTGACGGCCATGCTTGCCTACAGCCTGTTTACCCTATCTGCGCTGCACGCGGTGTTCATGGGTTTCGCCGAGCGCAAGCTGCATCAGCGGGCGGTCACCAAGAGTCTCACCAGCCTGCCGCCGATCCTGACCATGGAGGCCCTGCTGTTTCGCATGATCCTGGTCGCCTTCTGTCTGCTGACGGTGGCACTGCTCAGTGGCGTCATGTTCGCCGAAGCGATATTCGGCAGAGCCATGGCTGTGGACCACAAGACCTTGTTCGCCTTCGCCTCGTGGGGAATCTTTGCCGCCCTGCTGCTGGGGCGTCGCGTCTACGGCTGGCGTGGCCGCATCGCGCTGCGCTGGACTCTGACTGGATTCATGGTGCTGCTGCTGGCGTACATCGGCAGCCGGTTTGTTGCCGAGGTCCTGCTGGGTCGCCTCTGATCCGCGTGCGCCGGCGGGCGTTCTGTAGCGACTTGTCGATCGGCAGGCCGTTGACACGATTTTGCAGCGAATCGATACTCTCGCTCGTGGTAACGGGCGAAAGGTCCAGCCACAGACCCCAACTGGAGAAGAAAAGGAGATACAACATGGCAATCACGATCTCGGCAACAAAAGCTGGTCCGTGCTCCGGCAAACCGGCCGTTGAAATCGCCTACGATGCGGGCAGCACTCTGGATCAGATTCTCGAGGCTCAAAAACTCGTTTTCAGTGACAAAAAGCTGGCCAAGGCGATCGGGTTCAAGTTCTGCGGAGGGTGCTACTCGGGCCTGGACCTGAACATCAAGCAGAAATTCGAACAGGTCGTCCAGCAGGGCTGATGTGTGTATTCAGAACAGAAGCTCGGCATCGGCCTGTTGTTCAACCCGGCGCTGCCGCAGTTTCTCGAAACCCGACCGGAGTCGTTTGACTATCTGGAGGTGATCCCCGATCGGGAATGGGCGGACCGCGGCGTGCATGGCTCGCCGCGGTTCCTGCTCCTCGAACAGTCGCTCGAATTTCTCGAGCGCAGCCGCGAACGGAAGCCCATGCTTTGTCATTCGATCGGCCTGTCGATTGGCAGTGCGGCAATTTTCGATAGCGGCCATGTCGAACAGATTCGCTGGTTGCACCAGAAGCTGGACTTCGCGTGGCACAGCGACCATCTTTCGTTCTCCCGCTTGCCGCAGGACCTGGCCGCGGCAGGCAACGGCCCCGAAATGCACGCCGCCATCTCGCTGCCGGTACCTTACGATCAACAGGTTTTGCAACTCATCGCCGAGCGCGTCAGGTATATCCGCGCCGTGATCGACTGCCAGTTCCTGCTCGAGAACAACGTCTACTACGCCGCAATACCGGAAGAGGAGATGAGCGAAGCCGAGTTCCTCAACCGCCTGTGCCAGGTTTCCGGCTGCGGGATCCTGCTCGATCTGCACAACCTCTACGTCAATTCGCGGAATCACGGGATTTCCATGGAGGCTTTTCTGCGCGACATCGATCTGCGTCACATCGTGGAAATTCACGTCGCAGGTGGCGACGAGTTGCTCGGCTTCTACACCGATTCGCACGCGGGACCTGTTGCCGAGCCGGTTTGGGAACTGCTGGACGAGACGCTCCGGGCGGCCCCCTGGATCCGCGCCGTGACCTTCGAGTTCCATGAGTCTTCGTATCCCTTGCTCAAGACCGAAGGCATTGCCGCGCAATTGGCGCGCGCACGCCGGATCTGGGAACGGCATTGCTGAGCTGAACATGGCCCTCGACGCCTTTCAGGACATCTTCTGCCGGATGATCGCCTCGGCGGACTACCGTGCACGCTTGATCGACAACCCCGAAGCCGAGTTCGATCAACACGACCTCGATGCACGCGAGAAGCGTCGTCTGACGGCGATGGCGTCGCATCCCGGCATGCGGATCAACACGGCGATTCATCGCGCCAATCGCTTGACGCCGCTGGACCAGACTCTGCCATTGACCTGCTTTCTGCTTGGTTCACGACTGGGGGCCTTATTGGACCGCTACTGGCACTGCAATCCCACCGAAAACCTGCAACTGCCCGCCGAGTGCGCACGTTTCGCGGACTTCATCGTCGACGAACTGCAAAGTGGACGGCTGGCTGACCCTTTCGTCGGCGAAGTTCTGGCCTTCGAAAGGGCGTGCACCGAACTTCGTTTCTTCAGCGCCGAGGAACTCGCGTCGAGAACAGAGACGCAGCCGCGACTGCCAGCCAAAGTGCGTGTCCTGCATTTCCAACATGATCCGGAACCATTGCTCGAAGCCTTGAGTGAACTGAAACCGCCGCCGGAGAACCTTGCCGAAGGCGATTTCCATCTCGCGGTCGACGCGCGTTCCGACGAGGCGGTATTCCGGCTGCTCGATCCCGTCGCGGCGGCCGCCTTGCTGGGCTCCCGAAATGCGTTATAACGGAAGGCTCCGCCTGTTGCGGCGCGAAGCCCGGGCGCTGGATCTGGGCTGCGGCTGGGCTGCTTTGGCGGATGGCTTGAACCATGCACGACCGCTGCTGTCAGCAGGCGAGTGGATGTCGGCGAGACTGCCGGGTCGGCATCCACGCCGCGCGCCGTCGTTTGGCGGCCGGCGGGTCGGCAACGATGTTGAGCGGTGGCTGGCTCGATATTCGCAGCCAGTATTTCACGATGCATTTCCCACAACAAACCAAGGAGCATGAGCATGGACAAGCCAGGTAACCCGGTTGGATGGTTCGAGATCTACGTTTCCGACATGGCTCGCGCGAAAACCTTCTACACCGCGGTCTTCGGCCGCGAGTTGACCTCGCTTCCCGAAATCGGTGAAGGTGGCGAAATGTACGCCTTTCCCTGGGTCGAGGGCGCGGCCGGTGCAGCCGGTGCGCTCGTCAAGCACCCGATGGCTTGCTCCGGGAAGGGCGGGACGATGGTGTATTTCTCCTGCGACGATGTCAGCAACGAAGCGAATCGGGCGGTCGAGGCCGGTGGCAGGATCATGCAGCCGAAGATGGCGATCGGGCAATACGGCCATATTGCACTGGTAGAAGACACCGAGGGCAACCTGATCGGCCTGCATTCCATGCAGTAGTCGCCGTCCCCGGACGCCTGACAGGGCCGGATGGCGAGCTGACTGCTTGGCCGTGGTCGTAGTGGGCCGCTACCCAACCACGGTCTGGCGCGTGCGCCGCGGCTGGGGATCAGGCTTCTGATGGTCCGAAAACCGGTTCGCAGCGAACCTCGGTCCTGACCGAATTGGCGATGAAGCACTCCGTGTGCGCCAGGTGGTGGAGCTGCAGCTCTTCCTCGCGGGTCGGCAGACGAACCCCCGAGAAACCGACTTCGGGCCTGAGCGTGACGACACTCATCGCCATCCTGCCCTCGGCATTTCTTGCCATGCTGCCGGTCGGGCGGTCGGCATAGCGATCGACGCAGAAGCCTTGGCGGGCAGCAATCGCAAGAAACCACAACAGGTGACAACTGGCCAGCGAGGCAATGAAAGCCTCTTCCGGATCGACCGCGGCCGGATCGGACCAGGGGAGCGGCACGACATGTGGCGACGACGATGCGGCGACCTCGGCGCCGCCGTCAAAGCGCAGCAAGTGCCTGCGGCTGTAACGGTTATCGAGAAAGTCCTGCCCGTTGCGAACCCAGACGAGGTCGGCGGAATATTCAGCCATGGTCAATCTCCGAAAAGGCTTGGTTGATCGGGTATTGCGATCGACAGCATACCCGGCAGTGAGGCCCGAGTCATGGGCTGCGGAAGCGCGCAGCGCGGTCGCCTGACCGGCAAAGCCTTCCACACGCACGGTCTCTGACCTTGACGATTGACCGCGGCTGCCCCTACCAACATACTGCTGCCGATTCGCGCCATGGACTTCTCCCGAGCATGCCCCGTCGCCATTTGCCGATTCCCCTGATGCCCAACCGTGGGTTGCTGGTTGCCACGATCCTGCTGCTTTCTCTGCCCGTGCACGCCGAGACGCTGCGCTGTCAGGTGACCTACGGCGGGGAAACCAGGGAACTGGAAGCGCATCCGGTGAGTTCACCGTATTCGGTGCCGGTACAGGCCGTCGGCTCGTACTTCCTGTTCCGCATGGTTTTTCAGAAGGAACCTGCGGATCTGGCCGCGATCAGGCTCTACGTTTTCGCCGACCGGAGTACCGGGCCGGTGCCGATCCAGCAGGCCACACATCCTTATCCGCCACCGTCGCACGCTGGCGCAACCTACGGCTTCACCGGTCTCAATCGAGTCTATGAGCCGATCCGCGATGGCGAGCTGCAGTACTGGTGCGCGTTGTCTTCCGCCAGGGGGCTGCGCCAATGAACCGGGTAGCCGTTTTGCGTTTGTTGCTCAGCGTCGTCGGCATGCTCGGCATGCTTGTGGCGGCCTCCGCCTGCGCCACCGGACCGGCCGTCGTCCACCTGGTTTTTGTCGGGGACATCATGCTCGACGACGGGCCGGGTCGCCTGATCAGTCGCGGCGGTGATCCCCTGGCTCCCTTTGCCGCGCAGTTGCAGAATGCCGACTATCGCATCGGCAACCTGGAATGTCCGATCGCTACCGTGGGGCAGCCCCTTGACAACAAGATTTTCAGCTTTCGCGCCGATCCAGCCGTGCTGCGCGTTCTGCGTGGGCGATTCGATGCGCTCGCGGTAGCCAACAACCACTCCGGCGACTACGGTCAGGCGGCGTTTCTGGAAACTCTGGAGCACCTCGCCGGCCAGGGCATTGCCGCCATCGGCGGGGGGCGCCAGCTTGCCGAGGCGCATCGTCCGCTGTGGATCGAACGTCGCGGCTTGCGCATCGCGGTCCTGGCCTACAACGAATTCAAGCCGCGCTCGTTCGAAGCGGGTGCAGACTGGCCGGGAATCGCCTGGAGCGAAGACAGCGAGGTGATCTCCGACATCCGTGCCGCGCGCGTCGCCGGTGCCGACGTGGTCATCCCCTTCATGCACTGGGGCTGGGAGCGTGAACGCCGAGCCAGCGAACGCCAGCGGCAACTGGCCCACCTGATGATCGACGCCGGGGCCGACCTGGTCGTCGGCGGGCATCCGCACGTGACGCAGGACGTCGAGTATTACCAGGGCAAGCTGATTGTCTATAGTCTCGGCAACTTCGTCTTTGACGGTTTTGATCTCCCGGCTGCCCGAACCGGCTGGCTGCTGCGTCTGACCCTCGACAAGAGCGGCCTCGTGGCCTGGGATATCCTCGCCGCGCAGATCGACGAGGAGGGGACGCCACACCCCCAGCAAGACATCGCGACACCCTGTGGCCGCGCCGGGGACAGCCTGGTCAGGGAGTGTGTCGGGCCCTGAGGTCTGGCGCGACCGCCGCAAGACTTGCTGTCCCTGCCATCATGCCCGTGCGGGAGGGCCTCGGCACGGGATGGCTGGTGTTCAAGGGGGTTCAGGCATTGCCATGGCCTGCGGCATCCGTGCACAATGCGTGCATGACCATCGCCACCATCATCCACGCCGGTTTGCGCCACTCGGACCGGTCGACTGTCGCACTGGTATTGATGGGCGGTGGCGCGCGCACGGCCTATCAGGTGGGTGTGCTGCGTACCGTAGCTTCGCTGCTGCAGGAACAGCCCGGTGGATCCCGGCGATTTCCGTTCAGGGTTCTGGTCGGTACCTCGGCCGGAGCGATCAACGCCGCTTTTCTTGCCGCGCGTGCGATGCACGGTTTGCAGGCATTCGAAGAACTGGAGGAGTTCTGGAGCCGCCTGCGCTCGACCGACGTCTACCGGCTCAACATCCCGTCCTGGGTGCGTTTCAACCGTTGGGTGGCGGCCCTCAGCCTGTCGCGCCATGTGCGCACGCATGGGGCGATCCTCGACAACATGCCCTTGGCGGGGATGCTGCGCCAGGGCATTCCGGCGGCGGGCATCGAAGCGGCACTGCGATCGAGAACCCTCGACGCACTGGCGGTCAGCGCGTCCAGTTATACCAGCGGTGTTCACTGGACCTTCTGCCAGACCGCGAATCGCGACGCCTTTCAGGCCTGGGCGCGTCCCGGGCGCCGCGGCGAATTCCAGCAGATGACGGTCGAGCACTTGATGGCTTCCAGCGCGATCCCGTTCCTGTTCCCGTCGACTGCGTTGCGCGTCGATGGGCGGCAGGAATTCTTCGGCGATGGCTCGATGCGTCAGATCGCGCCGTTGTCGCCGGCGATGCACCTGGGCGCAAAGAAAATCCTGGTGATCGGTGTCGGGCAGCCGGAAAGACCGGGAATGGTCGCCGCTGCGCTGCCCGCGGACAGCCGTGGCCCGACGCTCGGGAGCATGGCCGGACACGTCATGGCCAGCGTATTTCACGATACCCTGCAGGCCGACGTGGAGCAGACCAAGCGGGTAACCGAGACCATCAACCAGCTCGCGAATGCGGCGTCGGCGATGCGTTACCAGGCGGTCGATGTCCTGGCGATTGCGCCAACGGACTCGCTCGACGCGCTGGCGCAGCAATACACCAATGACTTGCCGCCGGCAGTCCGCCAGGCCCTGGCCGCACTGGGCATGCTCAAGGGCAGTGGCGGCGCGCTGGCCAGTTACCTGTTGTTCGAGCCGGCCTTCGTGCGCTCGTTGATTGCGATGGGTGCAAGCGACGCCGTGGCCCGCAAGGAAGAACTGCTGGCCCTGCTCCTGGATGAATGAGCCGCGGCGCACCGGCGGTTTGCATTGAGCCGGTACGGACTGCTGGCTGAGCGCTGCTTACTTCCGTAACAGCCTCAGTCCGTTGCCGACCACCAGCAGGCTTGCTCCCATGTCGGCGAATACCGCCATCCACAGCGTCGCGTGACCGGCCAAAGCCAGCGCGAAGAATACGATCTTTATCCCCAGAGCCAGCGCGATGTTCTGTTTCAGGATCGATCCCACGCGCCGGCTGAGGCGGATGAAATCGGCGATCTTGCGCGGATCGTCATCCATGATCGCCACATCGGCGATTTCCAGTGCCGTGGCGGTGCCGGCGGCGCCCATCGCGAAGCCGATGTCGGCGCGCGCCAACGCCGGCGCATCGTTGACGCCGTCGCCCAGCATGCCCACCGCACCATGCAGGTTCCTGAGCTCGGCGACCGCGGCCTGTTTATCCTCGGGCATCAGGTTGCCGCGTGCCTCCTGGATGCCAAGCTGATCGGCGATGGCTCTTGCGGTGGCCGGGTTGTCGCCGGTCAGCATCACCGCCTCGACGTGCAGCGCCCGGAGTGCTTGCACAGCGGCAAGGCTCTCTGGCCGCAGCGTGTCGGCGACAGCGAAAACGGCCACCGGTCCGGAGGGGGCGCAGAGGATCACGGTGGTCTTGCCGGTGTTCTCCAGGAGGGCCAGGCGTGCCTCGAGTTCCGGCGAGCAGACGCCCAGTTCCTCGACCAGGCGATGATTCCCCAGATGCCACACTTGACCCGCGATGCGGCCCTTGACGCCATGGCCATGGAGGACCGCGAATTCCTCGACCGGCAGCATCGTCGCGTCGGGTTGCTGCCTTCGCCATCCCGCTACCAGCGCCTGCGCCACCGGGTGGGTGCTGTGCTCATCGAGGCTGGCGGCGATCAACAAAGCCTCGGCGAGCGGCAGGTCGCCAAACGGCGCGGCATCAGTCAGGGCGGGCTTGCCCTGGGTCAGCGTGCCGGTCTTGTCGAGCGCGACGGCCTTCAACAGGCGGCCGCCTTCGAGGTGAGCCCCGCCCTTGATCAGGATGCCGTGCCTGGCCGCCGCCGCCAGGCCGCTGACGACGGTGATCGGGGTGGATACCACCAGGGCACAGGGGCAGGCGATGACCAGCAGGACCAGCGCCTGGTAAAGCCATTCCCCCCAGGTGCCAGCGAACAGCACCGGGCCGAGCACGGCCAGGAGGACGGCCAGGGCGACCACGGCCGGGGTGTAGACCTGGGCGAAACGATCGACGAAGCGCTGGGTTGGCGCGCGCTGCGCTTGTGCTTCCTGGATGGCGGCAGCGATGCGCGCCAGGGTGCTGTCTCCGGCGACAGCCGTTACGGTCGCCTCCAACACCCCGTCGGTGACGATGCTGCCGGCGTAGAGGACATCGCCGACCTGTTTGTCCACCGGCAGGCTCTCGCCGGTGATCGGCGCCTGATCGAGGGCGGCGCGGCCGGACTCGACGCGCGCATCGAGCGGTACCCGTGCGCCGGTCCGGATGCGGATGCGGCTGCCGATGGCTACCCTGGCCACCGCTTGTTCCTGCCAGCCATCCGCGACCCTGACCTCGGCGGTGTCCGGTGCCAGTGCCGTCAGCGATCTGATCGCCCGTCGTGCCCGTTCCAGCGACAGCGCTTCGATGGCCTCGGCGACCGCAAACAGAAACACCACCATCGCGGCTTCGGGCCACTTGCCGATGCTGACCGCACCGACGACGGCCAGCGACATCAGGAAGTAGATATTCAGTGTCAGGTTCCTGAGGGCGATCCAGCCTTTCTTGAGTATCGGCAGGCCGGCGCTCAGGATCGACATTACAGCCAGGGCGACAACCAGCCAGGAGCTTTCTTCGCCGCCTGTCCAGGTGCTGACTTCGGCAGCGACCGCTGCCAGGCCGCTGAGGGTCAACAGGATTTTCAGCCTGGTGCTCAACACCGGCGGCACCGGTGCCACCGGCGCACCCGCTTCCAGCAGGCGGGGAGCCATGTCCAGGGCCTGCAGCGCGATGGCGATCGGTTGCGCATCGGCCAAGCGGTGGTGGACCGTCAGCTCCCGATCGAGCAGTCTGAAGTCAAGCCGAACGATCCCCGGCATCGTCTCCAGGCGATTGCGGATCAGCCTTTCCTCGGTGGGGCAGTCCATCTTGTCGATACGGTAGCGCACCTGGCTGGTGCCTGTGGGCGGCGGGTCGTGCCTGGCCGGGGTGCTCCCGCTGGCCTCGCCGGGTGAGCAGCAGGCATCGGCGTGCGCATGTGCGTGGTGGCCGTGGTGGTGATCGTCTGCGGCGCTGCTTGCTGGAGACGGCCGGTGCCGATGTTCATGCCCTGACGTGCAGCACGCGTCCTTCTCCTGTACGTGCAGATGAAACACGCGTTTGCGCTGGTTGTGCGGATTCATGGTGGCATATCTCCGGGAACGGTGCCATCATTGAACAGTCTTTAGTTGGTACAGGGTCAAGAACTTTCTGGAGCAGGGAGCAATGAGGATCGGCGAACTGGCACAACGCAGCGACTGCGACGTGGAAACGGTGCGCTTCTACGAGCGTGAAGGACTGCTCGACCTGCCTGCGCGCGAGGCCAACGGCTACCGCCTCTACAACGAAGCGCACCTGGTACAGCTCAAGTTCGTTCGTCACTGCCGCTCGCTCGGCATGGGGCTGCCGGACGTGCGCATCCTGCGCAGCTTTCAGGCCAACCCGGATCTGGCCTGTGAAGAAATCAACCAGCTGATCGACCGCCAGATCGAGCGCATCCACCAGCAGCTGGATTCACTTCACCTGCTCGAACGGCAATTGCACAAACTGCGTGACACTTGCCACGCCAATCGGAAAGCCGGTCAGTGTGGCATCATGCGCAATCTGGCGCGGGCGGCCGAGGGCGGGGATTGCTCGTGCCATCCGCCCGCGGGGACGAACTGAGCAGGAGCAAGGCATGAGTACGCACGCTTCCCACCCGGAAATCATCAAGCGCCTGAAACGGGCCGAAGGCCACCTCAAGAGCATCATCGCCATGCTCGAGGACAGCCGCAATTGCCTGGAGATCGCCCAGCAACTGCAGGCAGTCGAGAGCGCGGTGGGCAACGCCAAGAAAACACTGGTGCACGACCATATCGATCATTGCCTCGAACAAGCGGTGCGCAACGGTTCCCGGGACGCGGACGAGACCATCCGCGAGTTCAAGGCGATCACCAAATACCTGTGATGGACCTGCCGAGGGGCAGGCCCAGGTTGCGGCAGCGGTTGATGGGCGGCCTCAAGGCTTCGCTGCCGGCGTCGTCAGCGTTTCTATCCACGGTTCCAGGCGTTGGCCGACGGTCAATTGCACCTCGTAACGCGGCGTACTCGCGTCGGGCAGCGGCTGCGGCGCGTTGCGCAGCGGTTCGAGTAGCGGACGCAGTGCGAAGGGCACGTTGATGTGCGTGATGGCGACCCCGCTGATATAGCCGCCGAGTTGATACTGCCGGTCGTGGCGGCGTAGCGTCGGCCGGATGGTGCCGCGCAGGATCAGGTAACGGCTGCGGTCCGGGTAGCGGGAACGCAGCGTTGCCGCGTCGCGGCCGGCGTCGATCGCGAAGAGTCGGCTGAAGTGGTTTTCCTCGAGCGCGACGCGTTCCTGGCCGGCCCTGGCCTGCTTGGCGAACGCCTCGCTGCCGGGATTGGCCGCCGCCGCTGCCGCCTGGCGGGCAGCCCCCGCGCGTGCACGTTCCACGGCCTGACGCCACGCCGGGCCGGCGTTCTCGAAAACCACCAGGACCTGCCGCGGCAACTGCCGGGCCAGGCGTTCGCGTGCTTCCTGGGTGGCGTTCCCGGCGCTGGTTTCGAATCCGAGGGTGGCGAGGTGGGCGGCATCCAGCCAGGTCGGCTGCACGCCGTAGTTCGAGGAACCGTAGTCGGAACCTTCTTCGTCCGCATCGAGCACGCGCCAGGTCAGCGTCAGCGCCAGGCCGCTGTTTTCCGCCTGGCGGTAGCCGCGGTAGGGCAGGGACAGTTCGCGCTCGCTGAGCATGAGGCGACTCTCGGGTTCGCCTGACCGGTTGATGAAGACGCCGGACAGGGCGACGGCGTTGGTGAGCAGGATCAGTGCCGCCCCGGCTGCCAGGGTGCGTCCGCGGGTCCAGGCGATCATGCGCTGCTGTCCCGGTCGGCGCGACCCACAGCGCCGCGCAAGCGCTTGAGGAGCAGCAGAATCAGCACCGCGGTGAGGCCCAGTACCAGGAAGAACAGATACTTGGGCATCACCTCCCACCACCAGTCATAGAACTTGGTGTACAGGAAGAGGACGAAAAAGGTGATGCCGGTGTTGACCGTTTCGGGCCATTCGCGGCGCGTACCGATCCAGATGGCGACGGCGCTGCCGGCAAAGCCGGCGACCTGATAGCCGCCCTCGATCAGCTTCGGATCCAGGTCGAGGTAACTGATCTGGCCCCAGTGGCCGAGGATCAGCATCGGGACCAGCGCGGTCAGCAGGCCGAAGACCCGGTAGATGGCCTCGAAGCCGGGATAGTGGCGATGCACCGCAAGTCGCGGCATGGCGAGCAGCAGGGCCGCGACGACGAAGAAGTTCTCCGGCCGTTCGCCGGCGTGCAGCCAGTAGACCCCGCTCCAGGTCCCGACGCGCGCCGCAACGAAGGCGATCACGCAGGCAATGCCGGCCGCCAGCAGGAGCCGCAGGTCGCAAGCGTAGGCGAGCAGGAAGGCCATTGCCGCCCAGGGCAACAGCGCCTTGTCCGACGGCGTGATGTTGAAGATCTGGCCGATCATCGAGACGTTGAGCACGAAGCAGGCAAAGGCCACCAGCGCGGCCAGTCTGGTGAAGTACCCGGTGGCGTCGCGACCCTGTATCCAGACCGTCAGGCCGAGGCTGCCGAGCGCGCTGGTGATCAGGATGGCCACCTGCGCCGCTTCCGAAAAACGCCCCCAGAACTGGTAGAAGAGGAAGAATACGCTCGCTGCCAGCGCCATGGCGCCAAGGAACGAGGCGATGCGCATGCCGAGCGAGAGTTGCTTGGCGCGGCTGTCGCGATCGATGTCGTAGGCGTGCGCATAGTTTGCCAGCAACGACGCGTGGTGGGTGGCAAGCGCCTGCCGCTGCGATTCTTCGAGGGCGAGCACACCTTCCGTTTCCAGGCGCGCCAGTTCGGTCAGGAAGACGCGGATTTCGTCGGCCCGTTGCTGCGCCTGGCGGCGCGCCGGAATATCGTTGGCGGTGTTGCGCATGGTCGTCGGCGATTATGCCCGGTTTGCGCCGATTCGACCACGTTTCGCCCGCACGCGAGCGCGCCGGAACCGGCTCGCCGTTGCCGACCGGCTGCGGGCGGCGTTGGCCGTGGTCGACGCGGGAGGACCGGCAAGAGCCGGCAGGATCTGCAGCCCTCTTTCCGCGACGCTGACGGCACCTTATACTGCAGCATGCCGGGGGGCTTGACGGCGTCGCAGGGCGGGGCGCGAGACGCTCGGGCAAGCGTCCCTTTCTCTGACACCGCTACTTCCGGGAGTCGCCATGAAACCACTTTTCGCCGATGCCACCCCTGCCCACAAGACCCCTTCGGTCAATGCTCCCGCAGTCGAGGGGGGGGCTGCCGCCGTTGCGCTCGCCGGCCAGGCGTTGGTCGCCGTTCAGGCGCGACCAACGCTGCCCCTGGCGCCGAGCCTGAACGCGCCGACACCGAAGGTGACGGTCAGCGAAACCGACCTCACAACTCTCGGCGACAAGTCCACCAGGCGGGTCGCCGCCATCTCGGAGCAACTGCTCGGGATGGTGCGCGGCAGCGGCAGCGACCAGTTCGGCGTCGCTCTCACCCAGTTGCTCAGCACTGCCCAGCAGCTCGATCCGAAGCTGCTCTTCGACAAGTCACTGATCGGCAAGCTCAAGGGATTTTTCGTGTCCGCCAAGGAACAGGTGAAATCCCAGTTCCGTTCGGTCTCTGGTCAGCTCGACGCGCTCGTCGGCGAACTCGAACGGTCGGCGCGCACCTACGAGCAGCGGATTCGTGAACTCGAAGACATGTACCTTGCCAACGGCGACGAGTACAACGCCCTCGGCGAAGCCGTGCGCAAGGGGCAGGAGCTGCTGGCTGCGCTGAACGATGAGATTGCCCACACGCCGGCAGCGACCGATCCCATGGCCGCGCAGGCGATCGGGGACCGGCGCCAGCTCGCCGTGCGGCTCGAAAAGCGCATCGACGACCTGAAGCGGGCGCAGATGATCGCCATGCAGACGGCTCCGGAGATCCGGCTGCTGCAGAACAACTCGCGGATGCTGATCGGGAAGTTCCAGGACATCGTCGCCGTCACCATTCCCGCCTGGAAAAAGCAGTTCTCGCTGCACATCCTGATGGAGGAACAGGCGAAATCAGCGGAGTTGGTGACGGCTATCGACGATGCGACCAACGCCGCGCTACGCAAGAACGCGGATCTCCTGCGGCAGAACACCACCGCCATCACGCGAGCCAACCAGAGGGCGCTGGTCGAGATGGAAACGCTCGAACACGTCCAGAAGCAGTTGCTCGGTGCTTTCGAGGACATGCAGAAGATCAACGACGAGGCCGCGGCGGCGCGTGCCCAGACCGATACCAAGCTCGCTTTGCTGCGCGACGAGTTGATCGACCGTTTTCAGAAGAACGCCTAGAAAGGAGTCGCCATGGCACTGATCGACCTCAAGAAGAAGACCCGCATCGTCCTTGACAAGCGCGCCCTGCCGCAACCACCACACTGTCGGGTCGGGTTGTGCATCGACATCTCCGGTTCGATGCACAACGAATATCAGGACGGGCTGGTGCAGGAAACCGTGGACCGCCTGCTGGCCATCGCCGGCACTTTCGACGATAACGGCGAGATGGAGGTGTGGACCTTCAACCAGGGCTATTCGACACCGCCGGTGGCCAGAGCCGCCGATTTCGGGAGTTATGTCAAGAAGGAGATCCTCGACAACCCGAAGGTGGACAAGTGGGGGGGGACCAACTACGCGCCGGTGATGAATGCGGTCCTCGACACTTATTTCCGTGGCGCGTCGGTCGTGACCTCGGGCGGCCTGTTCGGGCTGTTCAAGAAGACCGAGCAGCAGTCGCCGAAAGACACGCACATTCCGGCGTTGTGCCTGTTCATCACCGATGGCGACAACAGCGATGCCGCCGAAGCCGAGAGGATTCTCCGCCAGGCCCAGAAGTATCAGATTTACTGGCAGCTCATCGGCATCGGCAACGACACCGACTTCCGTTTCATCAAGAAGATGGCCGACGATCTCCCGAATGCCGGTTTCTGCCACCTCCCGAACCTGCGGGTCAGCGACGACGCGATCTACGAGGCGCTGCTGACCACCGAACTTTGCGACTGGCTGCGCAAGTTCTGATTTGCCGACTGCGGCTACCGCGACACACAAGGTAGCCAGTGATTGTTTACACCATTTTTTCGAGCAAGGGACTACGCCATGGCGATCAATCTCAAGAAGGGGCAGGGGATCAACCTGACCAAAGCCGCTCCAAGACTGCGCATCATCCGCGTCGGCATCGGCTGGGACATTACCAGAGTGGTCGCGCCCTGCGACCTCGACGTCAGTGCCTTTGTCCTCAAGACCGTCGGTGGCAACCCGGTCTGCCTGTCCGACGAGCACTTCGTCTTCTTCAACAACCTGCAGAGTCCCGAGGGCTTCGTGACCCACACCGGCGACAATCGCACCGGTGCCGGCGAGGGGGATGACGAGACTCTGAAGGTCGATCTCGGTGCCGCGCCGCTCGATGCCGTCGAGGTCTCGTTCATCGTCACGATGCACGAAGCGGCGGCGCGTCGTCAGCACTTCGGCATGGTTCAGAACGCCTATCTGAAGGTCTACAACGACGAAACCGGTGAGTTGCTTGCCGACTATGACCTCGACGAGGAATTCGCCGGCCAGACCGCAGTGCAGATCGGTTCCCTGTTCCGCACCGACAACGAATGGCAGTTCCAGGCCGTGGGCGCCGGCTACCAGCGCGAGTTGTTCGACTTCGTGCGGGGTTATGGCCTCGACGCCTGAGTCACAACCCCGGCCACTTTTCGAGGATGCCGCGGCGGCACGCGCGCGTCCTCCTGCCGCCGATACGCAGCCGCATACCGAGCCCGCTGGAGCCTCCCGAACGATTGATCCGGCGCCGCAGCATCGGGTGCGGCCGCTGGATCTGCCTGCGGCGCCGCCCCGGCCGCCGGTGGTGGCACGCATTCACCCGCTGTCGCTGCCCGCCAGCGCCAGCGAGCCGCCTGCAACACCGCCGCCGGTGCAGCCTTTGGTGCTGCCGGTGGCGCCAGCGCCACCGACCGACCGATATGCGCCGGCGTCGCTGCTCTTCGACGAGGGTCAGGGGTCGGCCATCGAACGACTCCGGCGCAGTGCGGTGGAAGCGTTTCCGACGATTGCCGCGCCCCGGCTCGCAGCGCTGGACGAGGCGATTCGCGAACTGCTGCCGATCGAGGTCACGAATCTCGCCGCCTGGGGCAATACGCTGCTACGGCGCACCGAGTCCCTGAGCGGCGAACTGCAGCGACTGACGGCCGCCGTGGCGAGTTGGCAGGCCGGCGAGCTGATAGAGAAGTGCCATCTGTCCATGAACGCCTCCGGAGTGTGGAAGATCTTCCGAAGGAACTCGCCGGCCTCGCTGAAACCGGCCCTCGAACTGATGCTCTCGCAGGCGCCGCAGACGCTCGCCGCCCTTGACGAACTGGCCCGGCGCCTGGTCCCGTGCCGTGAGGCTTTTGCCGCTTCGCTGCTGCTGCTCAAGGTTGCGCCGCAGGTGCTGTCGTTCCGGGATATCGAAGCCGAGGCCCTGGCGCGCCGCGGCCACTTGCTGAGCTTCTCGGCCCAACACTTCGAACTGCTCGAACCGCAGCTCGAGCAGTTGCGTCGTCAGGTGCTCACCTGGCAAGGCGAGATCGAGCAACTCGCCCGCGTCAGTATTCCGCTGTGGGAACTCGCCAATCGCAAGGCGCCCGGCTGATCCGGCCATGGCGACCGCCTTGCCGGGTTGCGCTAGACCTGGAAGCGCGCCAGTAGTTGCTGCGTATTGCGCGCGTTGCGAGAGAGTCCGGACAGCGTGTTCCTGGCCTGCTGAATGGCGTCGTCTTCCGCCTGCACACGGTTGTTGATTCGATTGCTGGCCTCGGCCATCGCGTTGGTCGCCGCGCGCTGCTCGCGCGTCGATAGCGCGATGCCACTGACTCGCGCCACGGCCTCGTGCATCCGCTGCTGCATTTCCTGGATGCGGGTTGCCGCGACCTGCGACAGCTCGACGCTGCGGCGGACGGCGCTGACCGACGAGCGGACGGTGGCCCCGGCCAGAGCGGTTTCGCTGCGTACGGCGGCGATCATTTCGGCGATCTCGATGGTCGCTTTTGCCGTACTCTCGGCGAGCTTGCGCACCTCATCGGCGACGACCGCGAAGCCGCGGCCCTGTTCGCCGGCGCGCGCGGCTTCGATCGCCGCGTTCAGTGCCAGCAGATTGGTCTGATCGGCAATACCCTTGATGACGTTGACGATGCCGCTGATTTCCTGCGAACGATTGTCGAGACTGGCCATCA
The DNA here is from genome assembly GCA_016714935.1 of Candidatus Accumulibacter propinquus. Classification (GTDB taxonomy): domain Bacteria; phylum Pseudomonadota; class Gammaproteobacteria; order Burkholderiales; family Rhodocyclaceae; genus Accumulibacter; species Accumulibacter propinquus. The sequence continues at coordinate 44,110 of JADKBU010000002.1, forward strand.
CTTCTGCCAGCTTCTCGACGTCGCTGACTGATTGCTCGGCGTCGATGGCGATCGAACCGACGTCGCGCGCGCCCGCTTCCGAGAGATCGCCGGTTTGACGGATCAGCTTGTCGGCCTCGTCCGCATTGTCCGCGATGCGCGACACCGCGGCGGTGATTTCCTCGATCGACGCGGCGTTGGCCGTCGAACTGTCGGACACCTGTATCGCCTGCCGCGCCAGCAGAGCCATCCCGCCGTCGAGGGCGTTCACGCCGTCCGCGAGGCGGGCGGCCTCTTCCTTGAGCGATCCGAACATGGCTTGCAACTGCTCCAGAAACTTGTTGAACGCGGCGGCGGTTGCGCCGATTTCGTCGCTTCCCGACACCTGCAGGCGAGCCGACAGATCGCCACCGCCGAGCGAGATGTCGATCATCTTGTCGCGCACCTGATGCAGGCGTTTCAACAGCCGCCCGAGCACCGTGCTGGCCACCAGCGCGGCGATGCCGCCCACCGCCAGCAGCACCACCAGCAGGGTGATCAGCAAGGGTTGCAGCGGCGCCAGCACCACTGACTTGGCCAGGGAAATGCCGAGTACCCAGTCGCTGCCCTTGATCGGCGAGAGATACAGGTAGCGGTTGCCGTCCGGTTGCGGCACTTCAAACATCCTGCCTTCGGCGGTGGCCTTCTCGATGCGGTCGCGCGTCAGTTCGGGGAGGCGTTCGCTGATCGGCTTCAACACCGCCTCCTGAAGCGGGTGTGCCAGAACGGTTCCATCCTTGTGCAGCAGGAACGCAAAGCCGTCGCCACCCAGACGGACACCCAGGATCTCCTTGACGATGCGGTCGATCTTGATGTCTGCCGCAGCCACCCCGACGGTTTTTCCGTCCTTGACCATCACCGACGCAAAAGAGATCACCAGCAGTTTCGAGGCCGCGTCTTCGTACGGCTTGGTGACAATGACGCTGGCTTCGCCAGCGGCGAGCGCGTCGTGATACCAGGGGCGAGTCGTCGGGTCATAACCGGGAGGCAGCGACTGCGCTTCGGAGAAAACCGTTCGCTTGTCGGGATAGCCGGCATAGACCAGGTCGAAACCGCCACCCTGGGCCAGCAGTCTGAACTGATGCTCGGCGTCCGCGGCCGCGATTGCCGTTTTCGCGGCGCGGATCAATTGCGATTTGGCGCCGATCCAGTCGGCGATGGCGAAGGCGTAGCCGGTTGCGGCACTGCGCGTCTCGGCAGCCACGGACTCGAGCAACTGGCCGCGCAGTTGCTGGTAAAAGAGCGCTCCCTGGAGAAGGACCGACGTGGCGATCAGGCCGACGACGAAGGCCACGAGTTTTCCTTGCAGGCTGCGCATCCGCGAGCTCCAACAGTCATGGTGGTGAACGAGGCTGCCGCAAAGCGCCGGCAGTCCGCGCCCAGGCGGCAGTCGCGCGGGCCCGTCATCATCGCATACGCGGAAAGGCAGAGCAAAAGCCGCGTGGCTCCAGTGTGTTGCCGGATCTTGCTCGTCAGTCTCGGCTTGTTGTCGTTTTTCGCTCGCCGCCGGTCGGGAAAAACATCGCGCGAGGCCCGGCGCTCAGGCGAAAACGTTGACCTTCGAGCCGCTCGGCGCCTTCGCGGCCGCCGCGCTGCCGGCATAAGCGGCCAGCATGGGCGCGAGTTCCGGGGTGGTGGATGCGGGTGTTCCGTTGCCGGCTACGCCACCGGCGCCGCCGGCCTGGATCGCCTGTTCCATGCTGGCCTGCATCGCCATGCGCGTGGCCAGCGCGGCGACCTGCCGGTCCTGCGCCGACGGGTCCGCCGGCGCCAGCGCGGCGGACTTGACGCGTTCAGCCTTGCTGCGCGTCTCCTCCGGGGTGCGACCCGGAGAACTGTCGATCGAGACCTCACCACCGATGGCATAACGCTGACCGTCCGGGCCGGTTTCGTAGCTGAAGCTGGCGCCGCTCCGAACCAGGCTGCCGCCGGCGGCGACGTGGGCCATTTCGTGGGCGCGTACTTCACGGTCGCGCTGCTGCAGGTCGCGGACCTTCTGCTGGTCGGCCTCGGATAACTGGCTGCCGGTTTGCTGCGCGCGCGCAGCACCGCCGCCGGCTTTTGCCGCCGCGTCACCTGTGGCTTGCGCGGCTTCAGGGCGGGCCTGGAATGAGGGAGTGAATGCGCTGGTCGGCGACAGTTGGTCAATCATTTCAGGATGACTGCGCTCGGGTCAGAACCTCCTTCGGCGAGAACAAACAGGCGCCGCCGACGCGGCGCTCGAAAAAAGCAGCCGCTCAGGCCGAAGCGCGCAGCGGCGAGGGTTTGGCCTGCGCGACACCGCTGCCGGCGTTGTCGCTGAACAACTGCAGCGCCTGGCGGACCTGTGCCGACTGGGCGCTGGCGGCGTTGCTGCTGCTGGTGTCCGTCGCGGTATCAGAGCCGGCATCGGCGGCGGCGGGAGGACGCGGCGGCGGGGGCGGGGTCGGCGTGGTGTTATTGTCCTGCGCCGCCGAGGCCCCCTCGCGGGCAGCGACCTCGCGCGCCGCGGAACTGATCTGCACCGTGACACTGGGCGGCGCCTCGGCCTGGCGTTCGGGCGCGCCGGCCGGCTTCGGTGTTTCGACGCGGTTCTGGGGGGAAGTCAGTTCAGCCGGAGTACTGACCCGCGCTGAGGACAAGGCGTTGACGGCTTCCATCATGGTGATCTCCTGGCCGGACACTGCAGGGGTGTCCGGAAAACTCCGAGTCCGACTGGTCATCAGCGATGCTGGTCCGGATTCCCTGCAAGGGGTCTATTTTCCCGCCGGAACCTTGACTATACGCTTCGGAAGCCGGATGCGCGCGCCGACATCATCCCGACCGTGACATATGTCGCTATTCATCGCTCACGCTGGTGTAGCGAGCGTATGCTGTTCACCGAGCCGCGGGAACCCTGTCCTGAACTTGCGGCACTCCTGTTGCCGGGTCATATCGATGAATCGTCGCTTTTTCATTGCCTTGTTGATCACCCTGGGCACTTTCCGCCCGCTCGACGCGGCTGCCGGCCCCGACTGCTCGCGGCCATTCACGCTGGCACTGCACGAGCATGGACTGCTCTATTCCTCCGACACGGACAGCGGGATCGACAAGGACGTCGCCGACGAGCTGATTCGCCGCAGCGGTTGCAAGGTCACCACCAGCCTGCTCGCCCGTGCCCGGATCTGGCAACTGATTGAATCCGGCGCCCTCGATTTCACCCTCTCCGGGATCAGCAACGCCGAGCGCGACAAATTTGCCGGATTCGCCTGGTACTTCAGCAACAAGTACTACCTGTTGGTACGCAAGGATGCCGGCGTGCGCAATCAGGCCGATTTCGAGCAGAACGACAAGTTGCAGCTCGGTGTGATCCGTGGCTTCCGTTACAGCCCGTCCGCCAATCGGCTGGTGGACAAGTTGCACGCCGCCAGTCGCGTCAGCCAGGCGGGGGGCCTCGCGCCGTTGTACCAGACCCTGCTGCTGGGACACATCCACGGCATGATCATCGAGCCTTTCGACTACCCGACACTCGAAGAAAAGCGGATTCGCGACGTCACCAGCATCATCGAGTTCAGCGACGCGTCGGTTCCGCACGGTCTGGTCATGTCGAAGACGTCGCTGCCGCCGGCCGAGCAGGAGAAGTGGCGCGCGCTGATCAATGGCATGCGCAGCGATGGCAGCATGCGTCGCATTTTCGAAAAATACTTCAAGGTCGACCTGGCGGCCGCGATGGTCGACTTCTAGTCGCCGCCATGACCACCGCAAGCGTCTCGCCGCCGGCATCGCGTCTGCTTTTTCTGCCCTGGCTGATCCTGTTCGCCATGCTCGGAGCGACCTGGTTCGTCTGGGATCACGAACGCCAGAATGCCCGCAAGGAACTGCATACGCAGTTCGACTTCGCGCTGCGCGACACCGTCAGCCGCATTGAACAGCGCGTCGCCGCCTACGAGCAATTGCTGCGCGGTGTGCAGGGCCTGTTCGCCACCACCGGCCTGCGGAATCGCCAAGCCATTCACGACTACGTCGAACCCCTCCGGGGTGATCCCAACCTCTCGGGCATGCAGGTCATCGGGGTGATCGAACGGGTACCGTCGGCCAGGAAAGCCGCGCATGTTCGCGCCATCCGCCGGCTCGGTCCTGCCGACTACAGCATTCATCCGGAAGGGGAGCGCGAGATTTACGCTCCGGTCATCCAGCGCGAGTCGTACAGCGGACGTCACCAGGCCCCCCTGGGCCTCGATACCTGGGCCAACCCGGTGCGTCGGCAGGCGATGGAGACGGCGCGCGATTCCGGCCTCGCGGCGATTACCGGCAAGGTGCAATTGGCTATCGACAACGGTGTCGAAGGCAACCCCGGCTTCATCATGTATCTGCCGGTCTTTGCCCAGGGGCAGCCGCGAGACAGCGTGGCGCAGCGTCGTGACAGCCTGATTGGCTGGGTCTATGCCTCGTTCCACATGCGCGACTTCATGGCCAGTCTGTATGGCCGGCAAGCCGAGGGCCTCGCCTTCGCCATTTACGACGGCGCCGTCCCCAGTGATGCCGCACTCATGTACCGGAACAGGGAGGCGGCCGGTGGCGCGTTGAGTGCCAAAGAGTACATGGTCGTTGCCAGTCACACCTGGACGCTCACCCTGGTCACGCAGGAGGAATTCGAAAACCGCTTCGGCCGGGACATCTCGCTGATCATTGCCGTGGCGGGTGTCAGCCTGAGCCTGTCGATGGCGTTGCTGGCGTGGTCGATGATCAGCGGACGCGCGCGTGCCTTGCTGCTGGCCGCCAAGATCACCGAGGAATTGCGGCACATGGCCCAGCATGATTCGCTGACCGGCCTGCCCAACCGAGCGTTGTTCAGTGACCGCGTCCAGAACAAACTGGCCCATGCCAGACGCCAAGACCGCCGCTTCGCACTGATCTTCCTCGACCTCGACAAGTTCAAACCGATCAACGACAAGTATGGCCATTCCGTCGGCGACCTGCTGTTGCGACAGGTGGCAAGACGTCTGCAGGATTCGATTCGGGCCTCCGATACGGTCGGCCGCCTGGGCGGCGACGAGTTCGTCCTGCTGATCGGCGATCTGACTGGAGCGGCGGACGCGCTGGCGCTGGCTGAAAAGATTCGTCAGGAAGTGCGGCGGCCGTACACCATCAATGGTCACCAGCTGACGATCTCATGCAGCCTCGGGGTTGCCATCTATCCCGACGATGGCACCGATGAACTGGCCCTGACCAAGCGCGCCGACGAGGCCATGTATCGCGCCAAGGATAGTGGCCGCGACAGCGTACAGTTGGCCTGAACCCGCTGCCTGCGGCCAACGCCGGCCACGGCACCGCCAAGCCGCCCGACAGCGCCGGCGCGAAGGCCGGACACTACGCGCCGCGGCGCAGCCGGCGATGCACATGCGCCAGTATCGCGGCGTGGATCGCGACCGCAATGCCGGCCCCGAGCGCGTGCAAAGCAGCGGTGCCGCCGCCAGCCATCTGGACCGCGCGCAGCGTATAGATCCCGAGAGGCACGAACATCGCCAGGGCCGTCGCCAGACCGGGGTTGTAGCAGCGGAAGATGAACGCGTGCACCAGGTGCACAAAGGCATTGACCAGGACCAGGTACACCGCGATCAGCGACAGTCCGATATGGACTTCCGAAGACAGGTACAGCGAGACGGCGACGACCCCCCACACCCCGGGGACGTTGGTGACAAACACCGCTTCGCGGGAGAGGACCTCCTGGCCCTTGCCGATCGTTTGATTGAAAAACCGCCGGAAGCGGTCGTCATCGTGCTCCTCGTACTGGTGGAGCATGTAGAACGGCAGGTGCAGAAAGGTGGCCGTCAGCGCTGTCGACCACGCGGCGGTGAGCAAGGGCGCGAGGAGCAGCAACAGCACCCCGGCCAGGAAGCCGCCATATACCCAATGGTCAATGATGCGCTTGAACATCGCGGCGATTCAGCGCAAGCCGCGACGGCCAACGGCCGCCGCCGGCGGGCGCGTGTGCGCTACCCGAAGTTGCGCGTCGCACGTCGGCGCGACCTGCCTATACGGCAACGCCCGCGGTGATGACCGGCATGAATTCAGCATCGGCAGATGATAACCACTGCGGGTGGCCGAGGGCAAGGCCGCGCATGCTTCTCCCGGCGGCGGAAAATGAGTTCAGAGCGTGGCACCGAACAGGGAACCGACGCCGGCGGTGATCGCCATCGCCAGCGCGCCCCAGAAAGTCACCCGCCAGGCGCCGAGCAGGGCGCTGGCGCCACCGGCGCGGGCGGCGGCAGCGCCCAGCAGCGCCAGGAACAGCAGCGAACTGCCCGCGATCCAGTGAATCAGGACGTCCATCGGCGCCAGCGTGGTCACCACCAGCGGCAGCGCCGCGCCGACCGCGAAGCTCGCGGCCGATGCCAACGCGGCCTGCACCGGTCGCGCGCTGAGCGTCACCGAGATGCCGAGTTCGTCGCGGGCGTGCGCCCCGAGGGCGTCGTGCGCCATCAATTGTTCGGCGACCTGGCGCGCCAGGCTTGGATCCAGCCCGCGCTGCACATAGATGCCGCTCAGCTCGCGCTGTTCCGCGGCGGGGTCGCGTTCGAGTTCGCTGCGCTCGCGCGCCAGATCGGCCTGCTCGGTATCGGCCTGCGAATGCACCGACACATACTCGCCGGCGGCCATCGACATCGCCCCGGCCACCAGCCCGGCGACGCCGGTGAGCAGGAGGCTGCCCTGGCTGGCACTCGCTGCCGCGACGCCAACCAGCAGGCTGGCGGTCGAGACGATGCCGTCGTTGGCGCCGAGCACCGCCGCCCGGAGCCAGCCGATGCGCTCGGTCCGGTGACGTTCAGCGTGGCCGCGGGTTTTAGCCAAGGGGTGGCACGTGGTGGGCGGAGAAGGGGCTCAATCGTGGCCCGGCAGCATCCGCCGCAGCGTGTTGTCGCGCACAAAGTAATGGTGGAACAGCGACGCCGCGGCATGCAGGGCGATCAGGAAGTAGCCCAGCGTGCCACCGGTTTCATGGATCTCCTTGATCGTTTCGGCCAGACTCTTGCTCTCGCCGAGCAGTGCCGGCAGGTGCAGGCCGAAGAACGGGATCGGCTTGCCGGCCGCGCTGAGCAGCAGCCATCCGACCAGCGGCAGGCCGATCATCAGCGCGTACAACGCGAGGTGCATCAGCCGCGCGGCGAGCTTTTGCCACCCCGGCGGATCCGGCACGATCGGCGGAACAGTTGACCGCAGGTGTACCAGCACGCGCAGCAAGGCGAGGGCCAGCACGGACAAGCCGAGCATGAAATGCCAGGTCTTCAGCGCCTCGCGCGGATCACTGCCTTTCGGGAAGTAGCCGCGCAACTCGATGCAGGCGTAAACTGCCACGAACAGCAGCAACATCACCCAATGCAGCCCGATCGACAGCGATCCATAACGTTGCGTGCCATTGCGCCCGTTCATTTGCTTGCTCCGCGGAAGTGAAAACCGAATGCTAATGAAAAACGCCGCTGCCGCGGTCATTTTTCGACAAAACCAGGCCATCATGATGGCTACTGCGCGGCATCGCTTCCGTGCGCCACCGCGCTTACGCTCGCCCCGGAATTCCGTGGCGTCTGGTGCGCTCGCGTACCGACGGCATCCCCCGCAGCAGCGACCATCAAGAGACACGAGGAGAAGACGATGCCCGACCGAATCTGGCTGAACCATTACCCGGCCGGCGTTCCCGCCGACATCGACGCCGACCGCTACCCGTCGATTCCGGGACTGCTCGACGAAATCGTCCGCAAGTATGGCGGCCGGCCGGCCTTCCACAATCTCGGCCGCACGCTGAGCTACGCCGAGCTCGACAAACTGTCGCGCGACTTCGCCGCCTTCCTGCAGGGCTTGCCCGGGATGGCCAAGGGCGAGCGCGTGGCGATCATGTCGCCGAACCTGCTGCAATACCCGGTGGCGCTGTTCGGCATCCTGCGGGCGGGCATGATCGTGGTCAACGTCAATCCGCTGTACACCCCGAAGGAACTCGAACACCAGTTGCAGGACTCCGGCGCCAGGGCCATCGTCGTCGTCGAGAACTTCGCGGCGACGCTGCAGCAGGTGTGGAAGAAGACCGCGCTGCAGCATCTGATCACGACGCAAGTCGGCGATCTGTTGCCGATCCCGAAGCGCTGGATCGTCAACTTCGTGGTCAGGACGGTGAAGAAGATGGTCCCCGCCTGGCGACTCGACGGCGCCCTGACGTTCCCTGAGGCGCTCGCCCGCGGCGCTGCGGCGCGTTTCACGCCGGTCGCCATCGCGGCCTCCGATCTCGCCTTCCTGCAATACACCGGCGGCACCACCGGCGTCTCCAAGGGCGCGATGCTCAGCCACCGCAACCTGCTCGCCAACCTCGAACAGACCGGCATATGGATCTCCGGCAGCTTCGAGGCCGGGCGCGAGATCGTCATCGCGCCGCTGCCGATGTACCACATCTTCTGCCTGACCTCGACGCTGTCGTTCATGACCTGGGGCAGTCTCAGCGTGCTGATCAGCAACCCGCGCGACCTGCCGGCGCTGGTCGCGGAACTCGGGCGCTGGAAATGGAGCGTCCTGAGCGGAGTGAACACCCTGTTCAACGGCCTGCTGCACACGCCGGGATTCGACGCGCTCGACTTCTCGTCGCTGAAGGTGGTGATCGGCGGCGGCGCGGCGGTGCAAAGAGCGGTCGCCGAGAAGTGGAAGCAGGTCACCGGGTGCTACATCACCGAAGCCTACGGTCTCACCGAAGCCTCGCCGGGGGTCAGCGCCTCACCGCTGGATACGCCATGGAACGGCATGATCGGCCTGCCGTTTCCGTCCACCGAGGTGACCCTGCGCAACGAAGACTTCGCGGCCCTGCCGCCGTGGACCGGCGATGACGACGTCGAAATGCACACCGGCGAGATTTGCGTGCGCGGCCCGCAGGTGATGCTCGGCTACTGGGGCAAGCCTGCGGAGACCACGGCGGTGCTGCGCGACGGCTGGCTGACCACCGGCGACATCGGGCACATGAATCAGGACGGCTTCATCACCATCACCGACCGCAAGAAGGACATGATCCTGGTTTCCGGTTTCAACGTCTATCCGAGCGAAATCGAAGGCGTGCTGGCGTCGCACCCGGGTGTTCTCGAATGCGGCGCCATCGGCGTGCCCGACGCGCGTACCGGCGAGGCGGTGAAGGTGGTGATCGTCAGGAAGGACCCGCAACTGAGCAGCGAGGAAGTGATCCGGCACTGCAAGGCGCAGCTTGCCGCCTACAAGACGCCGCGCCAGATCGAGTTCCGCGACGCCCTGCCGAAATCGCCGATCGGCAAGATCCTGCGTCGCGAACTGCGCAGTCCGCCGCAACCGTAGCGCCCGCCGCCGGCCATTTTTCCTCGTCACCGGAGATCCTGCCATGAGTGCATCCAGCGCATCCCCGCCACCGCCGTCATCGCCGGGCCGCCTCGCCGCCCGCCCCGGAACCGGCCAGCCGACCGGCTGGCTGAAGTGGCTGCCGGGCCTGCAGACCCTGCGGCAGTACCAGATCGCCTGGCTGCGCCACGACGTCGCCGCCGGCCTGGTGCTGGCCACCATGCTGGTGCCGGTCGGCATCGCCTACGCCGTGGCCTCGGGCGTGCCCGGCATCTACGGCCTGTACGCGACGATCATTCCGCTGCTCGCCTACGCGCTGTTCGGCCCCAGCCGCATCCTGGTGCTGGGACCGGATTCCTCGCTGGCGGCGCTGATCCTCGCCGTCGTGCTGCCGCTCTCGGGCGGCGACCCGCTGCGCGCCGTCGCGCTGGCCGGGATGATGGCCGTGGTCTCGGGCACGCTGTGCATCCTCGCCGGCGTCGCGCGTCTCGGCTTCGTCACCGAACTGCTCTCCAAGCCGATCCGCTACGGCTACATGAACGGCATCGCGCTGACCGTGCTGATCAGCCAGTTGCCGAAACTCTTCGGTTTCTCGGTGGCTGGCGACGAGCCGCTGCGCAAGCTCTGGGAATTCGCGCAGGCGCTGCTCGCCGGCAAGACCAACGTCGTCGCGCTGCTCGTCGGCGGCGCGACCCTGGCGCTGATCCTGCTGCTCAAGCGCAGCAAGCGCCTGCCGGGGGTCCTGATCGCCGTGATCGGCGCCACCCTGCTGGTCGCCACGCTCGGTCTCGACCGCTACGGGGTGTCGGTCCTCGGCGCGCTGCCGCAGGGCCTGCCGGCCTTCGCCATCCCGTGGATCACGCCCGCCGATATCGTGCCGGTGCTGATGGGCGGTTTCGCCGTGGCCATCGTTTCCTTCGCCGATACCAGCGTGCTCTCGCGGACCTACGCCGAAAAGACGGCAACCCCGGTGGACCCCAACCAGGAAATGGTCGGCCTCGGCGCGGCCAACCTGGCGGCCGGATTCTTCCAGGGCTTCCCGATCAGCAGCAGTTCGTCGCGGACCCCGGTCGCCGAAGCCGCCGGCGCCAGGACGCAACTGACCAGCGTCGTCGGCGCCGTTGCCGTCGCGCTGCTGCTGTTGCTGGCGCCGAACCTGCTGCAATACCTGCCGAACACCGCGCTGGCCGCGGTGGTCATCGCCGCCGCGCTGGGCCTGTTCGAGTTTGCCGACCTGCGGCGCATCTACCGCATCCAGCGCTGGGAGTTCTGGCTGTCGATCGGCTGCTGCATCGGCGTGGTGGTGCTCGGCGCCATTCCCGGCATCGGCCTGGCGATCGTGCTGGCGGTGATCGAATTCCTCTGGGACGGCTGGCGCCCGGACTCGGCGGTGCTCGGCCGCGTCAAGGGCATCAACGGCTACCACGACATTTCGCGTTACCCCGACGCCCGCCTGATCCCGGGCCTGGTCCTGTTCCGCTGGGCGGCGCCGCTGTTCTTCGCCAATGCCGAGTGGTTCTACGAACGCGCCCTCGACGCCGTCGCCGCCTCGCCGACGCCGGTGCGCTGGCTGGTGATCACCGCCGAACCGGTGACCAGCGTCGACGTCACCGCCGCCGACCTCGTCGCCAAGCTCGACGAAACGCTGCAGGCGGCGGGCATCGAACTGTGCTTCGCCGAGATGAAGGATCCGGTTCAGGACAAGCTCAAGCGCTTCGGACTCTTCTCCCACCTCGGCGCCGAGGTCTTCTTCCCGACCATCGGCGAAGCGGTGAACACCTACCTGAGGACCTATCCCGAGGTCGCTGAGACCTGGAAGAACCGAGATAACGCTGCCTGAGCGGCGCGGCGTCTGGTGGGCAGGTGGCGGGCCGGTGGGTGACGGGCGGTGGCGTGCCTCAGGCCGATCACTGCCTCGATTGCGGAAGCGCCCAGTTCCGGGTGGTCGCGACGCTCCCGTCATAACGTGACCCGACGAAGCTGCGGGGGGCTCCTTTATGGTCGATCGCGATTCATGCTTTCCCGAGTGATCGGATGGCACTGTTGTGTTGTTCGCGGCGTCGTTCGGCTTCGCAGCGGATGATGGCTCCAGCAAACGCCGCACGAACTCCCTGGACCGTGATCCATCGCCGTACGGCCAGTCTGGCTCTGCATCGGCGTGCATTGTGGGGATCCGCGACGGCATGCCAGGCGATTGACTTTGGGTTGGCTCGCCGTACAATCGACACGAGTACCGCTCTCGCGGCGGTTCGGTCCAACAAGGTTTATCTTCCGCGTACCGTCGGCGCTTGAACTGGGCGCTTTCTGGGCGGCAGATAGACGCAATTCGTTAGCGCCTCAACTGGCCCACGATCAGGACGTTGGCCGGAAGAAACCAAGTGCTGCCAACTCGTACCCGTTGCTGACGCCACATGACCAAATCTACACCAGCGATTCCCAACATCCGGAAAGCTTCTTAAAAAGCGTCATGACCATGAACGCGCATCATCCTCGCAAGGCTCATGAGCGCTTCTTGCTCGAACGCTTTGCGAATGCAGCCGATATCCAACTCCAAATTGTTGAAGAACGGGAAGCCCCGGACTTCCTCGCAAGCGTTAATGGTCGACTGATCGGAGTCGAAGTTACTGAATTATTCGTGGAGCGCCTGAACGGCCAACGCACAATGCAGGCGCATGAGTCAATAGCAAACCGAATTGTAGGCAAGGCCCAGCGTCTCTACATGCAAAGCGGTGCTCCCCCGGCGCACGTCACTGTTTGCTTTGGCCCAAGTAAAGACCTACGAAGACTGAATCGCGATCGCTTGTCAGAAGCTTTGGCGGGTTTCGTCATTAAATTGGCACAGAACCATGGCAACGCGTCGACTGGCGGCCAGACTTCGTTTCCAAGTCGTTACCCGATGAAGTCTCATTCCTCCACGCACTTGGTACTCCAAGCCAAGAGATGGCGCATTGGTCGGTCGCTCGTGCAGGTTGGGTGGCACCACTGAAGGCCGAGCCACTTCAAGCACGTGTTGACGAGAAAGCAAGACGCCTGCCCTTCTACGAGGTTTCAATCTCTGAGAACTGGCTTGTAGTTGTTGCCAATGCTATGAATCCATCACAGCTGCTCGAAGCCAATCCTGACTTTCAGCCCGACAAGATTGCAAGCCCCTTCGCTCGCACGTACTTCTACAGGCATCCGGACGCATTCGTTATCCAACTCGGAGAAACGCGATGAAGCCTCTTCGCTCTATCCGCTCCGGCAAGTCATCCTGGTCGCCCTGAGTCCAGTACATAAGTTGGACTGAGCCTGCAAAGACCAACACCATCCGAACACATCGGACCATCGATGTTGGACTTCGTACTTCAGCCCAGAGCGGCCGCGCCGAGGCGAAGAAGACGCTCACCCTCATTCGCCAAGGTTCGGTGATCTGAACCGACGAATCGGACGCCTACGACCGGCTCGCTGCCAAGTATGCGGTCCGCCAGGTGAACCACAGCCAGTAGTATCTCGCATTGGTGCGGATACTGGCAGGGCAACCACTGGCTGGGAGAGAGCCTGGCGGAGTAAGGGGTGTCAGGCGACTGACCAGGTCGCGCCGTGTCCGTCACTGTCGCGTCCAGTTGGGCCAGTTCTGCTGCCAGTCGCCCTTTTCCTTCCCGCGATGCTCGATCAGCCCGGCCATCCCGGCACGCTTGCTCACCAAGGCCGTCACCACGTGGCTCCCCGCCATGAAAAATGCTCCTGTTTGTCGAAAACAAGTGCATTGTTGCCGAACCGACAGTCGGCCGCAGGGGGTGGCTAATCCATCATGCCACTCAATCCCGATGGCCGTGCAGTTGTTGCTGCCCCTTGACCAGGTGCTGCAGTATGCCCAGCAACGCAGCGCTGGTCAGGCCGAGCATCAGGATGCCGTTGAGTGCCTCGAGTGGACCAAGGAATTTCCGTTCGCTGCTCATCACGATGTCGCCGTAGCCCAGCGAGGTGAAATTGACCGCCGAGTGGTAGACCGCTTCGTAGAACTCGCGGAACTCGCCCAGACAGAAGAACAGCGTGCCCCAGAGGGCGATCTGCAGGAAATTGCCGAGCATCATGATCACCATCGCCAGCAGCAGCGTTCTGATGCCGGGGAATAGTCCATTGTCGGACCCGGGCTCGCCTGCCTGGCGCAGCGCGTAGCGGAAGCTCCAGAACGAGAAGCTGACCTGCACGATCAGACAACCCATCATGGTCAATAAACCGATCGCCAGGTTGATCAGGATCATGCCGTTCTCCTTCTTCAGCCGTTGTGGAAGAGCAGGGCCTTGCTTCTCGAGGAGCGCCAGCGTTCGAGCAGCCAGACCGTGGCCCAGGCATAGCAGGCGACGCCGACGAACAGGCAGACCCGGACGGCGGATGCCCCCAGCACGCCCGTGCCGCCGGCGCTGTCCTCGATCGCCGGGCCGAGCAGGATCAGCATGGTCATCAACGCATTGTTCCAGAACACCGGCGGGAAGGCCGTGCGTCTGACCCGGAAGAGTCGCGCGCCGGCCCACAGGGCGGCCGCCATCATCCACAGCAGCAGCATCCAAAGGCAGGGCCAGAGCGACAGGCCGCACCAGACGACCAGGGCCATCGCCGCCCCCATCAGGGTCGATCCCACCAGTTCCCGACCAGCCGAGCGGGTGTCGGTGGAACCCGCCTGCTGCCCGAGAGCGGCGGTCTTGATGATCGCCGCGAGGTAGAACGAGGGGTCGGTCAGCGCCAGGACGAACACCGGCATCACCACGATCATGCCACGCAGCGCAATCCAGCCCGCCGTCTCGCGGCTGGGCGGCGGCGCCCTGACGGCCTTCGCGGCCGCACCCGGTGCGTCGGGAAAAAAGGTGTGCGACAGGCTGCCGACCAGGCCGCCGACGGCGATCCCGACGGCGATGGTCACGCTGATGACCGTCACCAGCGCCTGCTCGGCCACTCCGGCGACCGGGATCAGCGTGAAAGCCACGACCAGGAGCATGGTCAGCGGGTTGCCGGTACGGATGCCGAAGAAGAACAGCGCGTACAGGATCGCGCCGGTCAGCAGCACCGCGGCCAGCGCGTAGTTTTCCAGCAATGGGACCATCAACACCCCCGTCACCAGCAGGCCGGCGAGCAGCAGGGCCAGGGCCGCCGCCTTGACCGGCGGAATCGGCGGACCCGGCTTGCACAACACAATCATGGCCATCAGGCAGACCACGTGCGGCATCTGCAGCGCGAAGCCGTAGGCGACCAGCACGGCCAGGCCGAGGCCGACCGCCAGCCGCAGCACCGCCTTGTCCGCCGGGGTGATCATCGGTCGCTCAATAGAGGTACGAGAGCAGGCTCATCAGCCGGATGTAGCCCGCGCCGAGCAGGTTCATCAGGAAGTTGTCGCCGGTGAACACCATCACCTCGGCCTGGCCACCGGGGCGGGCCCTGCCCAGCCGGCCCGCTTCGGCAGCGTCGAATTCGATCGCCACCGGGAAGCGCTGCGCCTGGCGCAGCCAGTCGCGGCTGTTCTGGATCGTCGGCAGCGTTCCGGCCGGCGCCTGCTGGCCGGAACTGACGCCACCGCCGACACTGCGCACACGGCCTTTGAGTACCTCGCCGGGCAGCACGTCGAGAATGATCGCCACCTCGTCGCCCGGATCGATGTTGCCGAGGTTGTTCTCGGTCAGGTCGGCGTTGATCCACAGGTCGTGGTTGGCGATCAGCGTCATCGCCGCCGCGCCCGCCTGGGCGAAATGGCCGACATCGGTGCGCAGGTCGGTGACGACGCCACGCCCGGGGGCGACCACCTTGGTGCGCGCCAGGTCGAGCTCGGCCTTCTCGATCGCCGAGCCCGCGCTGCGCAGTTGCGCGTTGTTGTCACCGCTCTCGCCGGCCGCCTCCTGCGCCTTGCGCAGGTCGGCCTCGGCGGCCTTTTCCTGGCTGCGCGCCTGGATCCGGGTGGCCTGCGCGACCTCCAGCCGGCGTACCGAGATGGCGCCGGGGTCCTCCGCGTAGAGCGATTCCTGCCGCGTCGCATCCTTGTCGGCCTTGACATGGTTGGCCTGCGCCGCCTGCAGCGAGGCGCGCGCGGCCTCCACCGTCGCCGCCGAAGCATTCACCGAACGCTGCACCGACTCGTAGTCCGAGCGGCTGCGCTGCAAGGCGATCCGGTACTGGCTCGGGTCGATGTCGAACAGCGGCTGCCCCGCCGCAACCGCGTCGTTGTTCCTGACGTGCACCGCCAGCACCTTGCCCGACACTTCGGCCGCCACCGGCACGACGAAGGCCTGGACTCTCGCCTGCGAGCTGTGCGGGGTCAGGCGGTCGGCGGCGAAATACCAGACCAGACTGGCGGCGATCAGCGCCAGCACGAGGGTCGCGCCAATCCGCGTGCCCTTGCCCGGCTGCGCCGAAGACGGCTCCGCTGTCGCCCCGGCTGCTCCTTCGTCGTGCCCTGCGGTGTCCTCACTCATGGCTCTTCGGTCCCCCCGGTCTGATCAGTTGTGGGCCCGTGTCGGGCGCCGGCAGTGGTTCCTGCAGCAGCTCCCGCCAGTCGCCGCGCTCGCCCATGGTTTCGCGGGTCGCGTCATCGAGCAGCGGGCGGCCCCGCCCCGCCAGCCAGCCGCCGCCCATCGCCTTGTACAAGGCGACCAGACTCTGCGCCACGCTGCCCTGGTTGTTCACCAGGCGCTCCTGCTGGCTGAACAGCGTCCGCTGCGAATCGAGCACCCGCTCGAAGTTGGCCAGGCCTTCGCGGTACTGGAGGTTGGCAATCGCCAGCGAGCGCTGCGCGGCCTTGACCGCTTCCTCGAGGATGGGGATCTGTTCGCGGTTCGTGGCAAACCCCACCGCCGCGTCATCGACCTCGCGCGCGGCCTGCAACACCGTCCCCTGATACTGCTCGTAGGCTTGCTGGAAGCGGGCGTCCTGCACCAGCACCTGGCCGGTCAGCCGGCCGTGATCGAAGACGTTCCAGACCAGGCTGGGGCCGAGGCCCCAGGCGAAGATCCGCGGCGATCCGGAGAGCGAGGTAGCCGACAGGCCGAGCGAGCCGAGCAGGGCGATCGATGGATAGAGATCGGCCACACTGACCCCGATCAGCGCCGACTGGGCCGCCAGTTGCAACTCGGCCGCGCGTACGTCGGGACGGCGGCGCAGCAGATCGGCCGGCAGGTCGACGATGATTCCGAGTTCGGCTTGCGGGATGGTGTTCCTGCCGCTCGCCATTTCGGGCAGCGGTCCGGGCGGCCGGGCGAGCAGCACGCTCAGCGCATTCCGGGTCTGACGCAGGCTGCCCTCAAGCTGCGGAATCGTCGACAGCGTACCGAGGTACTGCGCCCTGGCCTGCTGCACGTCGAGTTCAGAGTCGTTGCCATGTTTGAACAGCCGCTCGGTAATTTCCAGGCTGCGTTTCTGCAGCGCAACGTTTTCATGGGCGATCTTCAGCCGTAGTTCGATGGTGCGGATGGCGCAGTAGAAATTGGCGACCTGTGCGGCCATCAGCACCTGCAGATCGTCGTACTGCGCGATGCTGGCGAAGTAGCCGGCATCGGCGGCCTCGATACTGCGCCGGAACTTGCCCCAGAAATCGATTTCCCAGCCGACCGCAAGGCCGGCGTTGTACGCGGTCAGGGTGCTGTCGGGCCCGGTCGAACGTTCCTCGCCGGTGCGCAGAACCTTGCCGGTGAGCTGCTGTTGCTGTGGATAGAGCAGGCTGCCGGCAATCATCAGTTGCGCACGTGCTTCCAGGATACGCATCCCGGCGGTGCGCACGTTGGGATTCACGCGCTGGGCCTCGGCGATCAGTTGGTCGAGCACCGGATCGTTGAAGTTGCGCCACCACTCCTCGGTCTGCGCGCGCGCCTTGCCACGTTGTTCGGCGTTCAGCGAATCCAGCGAACCGCCCGACCAGCCAGGCAGCCAGGAAACTTCAGGACGCTTGAAGTCGGGCCCGACCGCGGCGCAGCCGCCGAGCAGCAGCGCCGCGGCGACGACGGTGAGCGGCAGGCCGGACGCCCCGGCAGGGCGTTTGCTCACCGGTTCAGAGCGTCATGGAAACCGAGTCGCTTGCGGTCGGTTGCCGCGAACGCTCCGGGTTGTCATCGACCCAGCGCATGAAGATCTGGTAGCCCACCGCGAGTATCGCGGCGCCGACGAACATGCCGAGGATGCCGTCGGTCGCCATGCCGCCGAGCGCGCCGAGCAGGATCACCGGCATCGGCGCATCGACGCCGCGGCCGAGCATCAACGGTTTCAGCACGTTATCTACGGAGCCGGCGATCAGGATCAAGACGCTATAGGCAATGGCCGGCGTCGTCGCGTAATCGCCACTCGTCCACATCCAGCCGATGACGGGCAGCGTGACGATGGCGGCAGGCACCTGCGCGACGCCGAGCATGAGGGTGACCAGTGCCAGCGCGCCGGCGAACGGGACGTTCGCGATGATCAGCGAGATGCCGATCAGCAGCGCCTGGATGCAGGCGATGCCGATGACCCCCGAGGCCACGGCGCGCACCGTCGAGGTTGTGAGCTGGGTAAACTCGGCACCGCGGGCGATGCCGGCGACGCGTTCGAAGATCGCCTGCATGGCGGGTGCGCCCGCTTCAGCGTAGGCCATCATGATGCCGGCGATGATGAAAGAAAACAGGAATTTGAGCAGGCCGCCGCCCAGGCTGGCAACGATGCTCAACGCCTTGCTCGACAGTTCGCTGACCTTGGGCTGCATGCTCCTGACGAATGCCGGCAGGTCGTTGTGCGCCTGCGACCAGGTGGCATGTACCTTCTTGCCGACGATCGGCAGTGCAGCGATGCTTGCCGGCGGTGCAGGGATACTGAGCGTGTTGTCATTGACCCCGTTGATCAACTCATGAACCGAATCGCCGAACGAACTGCTCAGCATCACTGTCGGCGTGACGATCAGGCCGAGGCCGAGCACGACGATCAGCATCGCCGCGCGCCCCTGCCTGCCGCCGATCCGCTTCGCGAGCTTCTGCTGCAGCGGATAGAGGGTGACCGCCAGGATCAGCGCCCACAGCATCATCGTCAGGAACGGCGCGAAGAAGTGGAAGCACAACCACACGAGGGCAAACACGAGGCCGGCGCGGATCAAGGTATCCAGCAGTCGCCGAGACAGGCGCTCTTCAAGTGCGTGATCAATCTCTTGTGGTGTATTCATTGGCGGGCTCCTGCTTGCAGAAAATGTCGGCGTAATCGGGAAAAGATCGGAATCTAGCATAGATGGGGCGCTGGCAATGTTCAAGCCCGGGAGCTGCTGCGTTTTCGCCAATGCGGCTCGGGCGGCAAGGCGCAACCGTTTGACCGCGTGCATCGGCAGTTGGCAGGCCGGGATCTTGATGACCTTGGCCGCCTCGACGGCATCGGCTTCGCAGCATCGCCGGCTCCGTCTCTCCATCAGGTGGAATCCCCCGGAGTTCTCGAAGGACGGTGTTGTAAAGTAACGGGCTTCTGCCGCTGCGCGTCACCACCCCAGGAAGCCCGTTCATGGCCATCAAGAAATCCGACCTCTACTCGTCCCTCTGGGCTTCGTGCGATGAGCTGCGCGGCGGCATGGATGCCAGCCGGAATGGACGGGGGAACGATTGCTGTCCAAGCACCCTTCCGCCCCCTTCAATCCGGACATCGCCAACGCCTTTTTCCGCAGCGGCCAGATAGAGGCCTGGGGGCGCGGGATCGAGCGCATGCTGCAAACCTGCCTGGAGGCTGGCCGGCCCTCGCCAGTGTTGCAAGTGGAGTCGATCGGAGTGTGGGTGACATTCCCGTTTGCACCCGTGCAGGTCACGACGCCACGGAAGCCGGTAGAAATGCCGGTAGAAACGCGGGTAAAAACACCGGAGAAGATTCTTGCAGCGCTGAATGCAAGGTCGGATTTGACCCTGGCAGGGCTGGCGTCATCCATCGGCAAGTCATTGAGTGCCGTTGAGCGGGCTACGGCAAGACTGGTGAGAGAAGAGAAACTGCGTTTTGTCGGCCCGAAAATGGGCGGGCACTGGGAGGTGCTTGAATGAAAGCTCACGGACTCGTCGATGCCTGAATCGCGCTCCAAACGCGAGACGCAGAACCGCGGCATGAAGCAGGAATTGCTCACCGGGAGAATTTGCCTATCATGAACAGCCTCAACCCTGGTCGAAAGGAAGCCGCCATGCCCCTATCCGAGCAAAGCATGCAATTTCTGGAAGAACACATTCCCGAACTTGCCCAGTCCGCGGTGACACAGGCTTACTGGCAGGCGCTGGCCGCGGGCAACAGCGTCCTGCAATGCGATAACGGCGCGATCTATGAGGTATTCCCTGACGGCACGCGCACCCTGGTCAAAACGGTCACCCCACCCACCGCTGTGACGCCGGGTGAAACGCGGGCGCTGCGTTGAGTGCGCACATCCCTCGCCTGCGCATGTTTGCCGGTCCCAATGGGTCGGGAAAAGCACGAGCAAAGCGGAAGTGGGGCGGCTGCAGCCACCGGAGCGGGACCATTCGCCTGAACACCGATCTGGTCAGGAAACCCGGAGGCCTGCTGGAGTACGTCGTCGTACACGAAATGCTGCCTCTCCTTGAGCCGACGCACGGCGAGCGCTTCGTGGCGCTGCTGGAGCAGCACTACCCGAGTTGGCGCGAGGCGCGGGCGGTGTTGAATGAGTTGCCGCTGGCGGCGGAAAGGTGGACGGTGGAATAGCAGGTGCCTAGCCAACTAAGTCGCAAGAGATTTTGAAATTCATACTATGCTGAACCCCAACTCATGCTCATCAACCTGATCAACAACATCGCATTCCTGGTTGCCCTGGTGGCAGCGGGGCAGATTGTCATCAGGAGATTTCACAACCATGCGTTGAACCGCCAAGTCCTGCTCGGGCTCCTGTTTGGCGGGGTGACCCTTCTCGGCATGCTCAATCCGGTGAATTTTGCGCCGGGAATTATTTTCGATGGCCGTTCGATCGTGCTATCGGTCGCCGGTGTCGTCGGCGGCGGAATCACGGCGGCGATTGCGGCCGGCATGGCCGCTTTCTATCGCTATCAACTGGGAGGCAGCGGGGCAAAGGTCGGGGTTTTGGTCGTGCTGGTGTCCGCTTTGCTGGGCGTACTTGCAAGGCAGTGGTGCCTGCGAGGTGATGCCCTCCCGCTTTCATTGAAATATCTGTCGTTGGGCGTGGTGGTGCAACTGGCGCAGATGGCTGCGTTTACCCAGATTCCCAATCACGCGGGCTACATCTTTATCGAGCAGGCGTGGTGGGTACTTCTGCTGTTTTATCCACTCGCCACCATGTTGCTGTGCCTGATCTTTCGTGATCAGGAACTGCGACTGAAGGAGCAGGAGGCCTTGCAAGCCGCTCAGGAGTCCGCCATTCGGGAGCGGACCATGCTGCGCTCAGTGATCGACACCTTGCCTCACCTGATCTGGCTGAAAGACCCTCAAGGTGTTTATCTGGCCTGCAATCAGCGATTCGAGCAATTCTTTGGCGCCAGCGAACGGGAAGTTGTCGGCAAGACCGACTACGACTTCGTCGACCAGGCGCTTGCCGATTTCTTTCGGGCCAATGATCGCGCCGCAATGGAAAAGAATGGCCCGTCGATCAATGAAGAAGAAATCGCCTTTGCTTGCGATGGCCATCGCGAATTGCTGGAAACCACCAAGAAGCCAATGCGTACTGCGGCTGGTGACCTGATCGGCGTTCTGGGAATCGCACACGACATTTCGGAATTACGCGGCAAGGAACAAGCGCTACGCGCAAGCGAAGGCAGGTTTCGCCGGCTCGTGGAAAGCTCTCCCGACATCCTCTACACCTATTCCACGCAGCATGGCGGACAGTATTACTCGCCACAGGTTGAAAACATCTTCGGTCGCTCCCGGGAAGAATTGTATGCAGCCCCCCGATGCTGGGCCGAGTCGATCCATCCGGATGACCAATCACTCGTGGCGAGGGCCGTCGATGGCTTGCGGCAGGGCATCAATTACAAGATCGAGTACCGCATCAGGGACGTCCAGGGGAACTGGCATTGGCTGTTCGATCGTTCGATCGGCTGCATGGCCAACGGCGACGAATTGATCATTGAGGGACTCGCCATTGACATCACTGAGCGCAAACGGATAGAGGTTGCCCTGCGCGACAGTGAAATGCGATATCGCATCCTTGCCGAACGGTCACCCCTGGCCATTCAGGTCTTCTCACCCGATGGAACGACCCTGCGCGTCAATTCCGCCTGGGAGCAATTGTGGCAAGCCTCGTTCTCGGACCTGAAGCATTACAACGTACTGGAAGATCAGCAACTGGAGGCGCTGGGTATTCTTCCCCTGTTGAGGAGAGTATTCGGAGGTGAAACCATCGAGTTTCCCGATCACCTGTACGACAAGGGGATTGTGCGGCCGGAGTTCAATGGCAAAGCATGCAAGTTCTGGCTGCGAGCTTATGCCTACCCGCTGACGAATGAAGAGGGGCAAGTTCTCGAGATCGTCGTGATTCAGGAAGATATCAGCGCCAGGAAAGCGGCGGAAGCGGATATTCTTGAATATCAGGCACACCTGCAACACGCCGTGGAGACGCGTACGAAAGAGCTTTCCGTCGCCAAGGAAGTCGCCGAAACCGCGAGCATCGCCAAGAGTGCTTTCCTGGCCAACATGAGCCACGAGATTCGGACACCGCTTAACGCCATCACCGGCATGGCCTACATTCTCCGTCGTTCTGGCCTCACGACGCAGCAAATGGACAATCTCGACAAGATCGAAGCCGCCGGCAACCACCTGCTCGAGATCATCAACGCCGTTCTCGACCTCTCCAAGATCGAAGCCGGCAAATTCACTCTGGAAGCTGTTCCGGTCCACGTCGGTACCTTGCTGGAAAATATCGTCTTCATGATTCCCCAGAAGGCCAGGGAGAAGAACATCGTCTTCCATACGGAAACCGTCGCGATTCCCCACCATCTGCTAGGCGACCCCACACGACTCCAGCAAGCCCTGCTCAACTATGTCGCCAATGCCCTCAAGTTCACCGAGCGAGGCCATATCACCCTCCGAGTAAAGGAAGAGGCACAGAGTGAGGAGACCATCACCCTCCGCTTTGAAGTTGAAGATACCGGTATTGGCATCGCCCCTGAGGCACTTCCGAAACTCTTCGGGGCATTCGAACAGGCCGACAGCACGACCACTCGCCAGTACGGCGGTACCGGACTTGGCCTGGCGATTACCAGGAAGATTGCTGAGCTCATGGGTGGCACGGCCGGGGTGAATAGCCTCGAAGGCCAAGGCAGTACCTTCTGGTTTACCGCCATCCTGCGCAAGGTCGAATCTGGTGCCGGAGAATTCGCCAAGGTCGAGGTTGGGGAAGCCGAGCGGACGATCCAGCGGAACCATGTCGGCAAGCGCATCCTGCTGGCGGAAGACGAACCGATCAATCGGGACATTGCCCAGATATTGCTGGACGATGTGGGGCTTTCCATCGATCTTGCCGAGGATGGCCGGGTTGCCGTCGGGAAGGCCAGTGCCGGCCACTACGACCTGATCCTGATGGACATGCAGATGCCGCAAATGGACGGACTGGAGGCAACCCGTCAGATCCGGCAACTGGCTGGCTACTCGGAAATCCCGATCCTGGCGATGACGGCGAATGCCTTCGCCGAGGACAAGGCACGCTGTTTCGACGCAGGAATGAACGACTTCATCAGCAAGCCGGTGACGCCGGATGTTCTTTACGGGACCCTGTTGAAGTGGTTTGAAAATCGACAGGGCTAGGCTGCAGGTGTGTTGGCCGTAACTGTCATTCGGTTTGTGACGGCTCGATAGCCCGCCCGGTGTTGAGATAACACTACCTCTCGGGTAAGCAATTGCGACGGCAGCGGTGACCCGCCTGGCGGTTCAGAAGCCGCTTTCCTGGATGAGCAGGGAGAAGGTTCTGATCAGGAAACTGTAAGCCAGGCTCTGGCCCTTGCCGGTCATCGCGACGCTGCCGCGGACCTCGCGCCAGTTCTGAGGTGGTTCGTGGAGGAGAATGCTCACCCGGTAGAGGGATTCGACGGGTTGCAACTCGTGACCACCGCTGACGGTCGCGATGGCTCCGCCCTGACGCGTGGTGAGCATGGCATGCGGCAGACGCTGGCTGCGTGCCTTGTCGATCTCGACGATCTCTCCGATCAGGGCCGTGTTCTGGTGTTCGGGGAAAAAGCGACAGTTCGCCCCGACCTCAAGACGTTCGATCTCGGCCTGGCCAACGTAGGTGTCCACCACCCACGTCGCCGGATCGATCAGAATGCCGATCGGCTTTTGTGTTCCCGCCCAACTGCCCATACCGGCCAGCGGGTCGACATCGAGCCAGTGGCCGCCAAACTCGGCGCGGATACGCAGACGGTCGAGTTCCTCATTCACCGACTGGCCCCGGGCAACTTGTTCACCGAGGCGCTCGCGGGTGGTGTTGCGCTGCGCGAGGCCGCCCTCGACAGCTTCGATGCCGCTCAGACGGGCGCCCAGCGCGGCGATGTTGCCGCGCGTCTGGTGCTCCTGATCGTGCAGATCCGGGCTGTCGAGTCGAACCAGTTCCTCGCCGGCGCGGACCGCACCGGCGTCGCGAACGAAAGCGACCTGTGCCGGGAAGGGCGCGAAGACGCGTTGCTGTCGCAAGGGATGGAGCAGGCCCGGGCCGTGGACGTCACGGCGCCACGGGAAGACGACGAGTATGACAAGCACGAGGAAGGCTGCCTGCCAGAGGCGTTGTCGGTGATGCGGCGTTTCCAACCAGCGAACGCGCCACACGCGCGCCTCTGACCACACCGGTCGGGCGATGAACCAGGTAATCTCGACGACCAGGAGCAGGATGCCGAGCAGCTTGAAAAAAAAGAAATAGACCAGCAGTGCGATGGCGAGAAATATCGCCAGCCGGTACAGCCAGGTGGCCAGGGCGAAGCCAACCAGGGCACGGCGCTGCCAGGGCGGGAAATACTCCGGGTCGGGTTCGTTCCAGCCGAAGAGGGTGCGCCGCAGGGCGGCGCGGGCGAGTGCGCCGGAACGTTCGTGAAGGTTCGGCAGGTCGAGCAGGTCGGAGAGGATGAAATACCCGTCGAAGCGCATGAACGGGCTGGCGTTGAGCGCCAGGGAGAGGGTCCAACTGGTGGTTGCGAGATAGAAGGCCGCGCTGCGTAACGGTCCTGGCTCGGCCAGGCTCCAGAGCAGCGTGGCCAGGCCCGCCAGAGCCAGTTCGGCGGTGATGCCGGCGGCGGCCACGGCGAGGCGCTGGCTGCGCTTGCGCAGTTTCCACGACTCGCCGGTATCGGTGTAGAGCATTGGCCAGAGCACGACGAAAGCGATCCCCATGTGCGCCACACGGACGCCGAAGCGCGTCGCAACCAGCGCATGGGCGAGTTCGTGGAGTGCCTTGGCGCAGGTCAGGGCGAGCAGGAAGGCGAGCAGTCCTGGTGCGGAGACCGACTCGACCAGGGTGCTGACAAACAACTCCCAGTGGCGCGCAACCAGCAGCAGCCCGGTGACGATCGCCGCCAGCGTGGCCCACGCCGCCCACGGTCGAAACAGTGGCGCGAGCGTTCTGGCCAGGCGTTGCAGGGCGAACTGCGGGCGAATCAACGGGATGCGGAAGAACAGGTAGTGGTGCAGCCACCACTGCCAGCGTCGCCAGGAGCCGGGCTGACGGGCCTGACTCAGCAATTGTGCGAGCCGGTCGCCATCGGGACGGAGCAGGGAGTGTTGCGCGAGAAAGTGCTCGAAGGCCATGAGCTGGCCGGTGTCCGGCTGCAGCGGCGTGTCGTGCGCGATCGCCGCGGCCACTTGCGGTAATGGCGCGCCCCAGCGCAACAGGCATTCGAACTCCAGCCAACCGATGCGGTAGAAGCGGTTGACCACCGGATCCTCGATCACCCAGGCGGGTGAACCGTCGGCCTCGGCAGCAGCTTCGTGCAGCCGCAGATCTTCGCGCAGTGCGCTGGGTGTTTCGCTTCGCATGCCCTCGTTCAGACGCCCAGGCGCTCGCGCAGCGCCGCGAGCGGGCGACGGATCAGGTGGTAGCCGAGTACCACCCAGCCGCCCGAGACCTTGGCCGTGCCGCGCAGCCCGATGCGGACGTCGCTCGGCGGGCTGCTGAAGCGTCCTCGCAGCCGGTAGCTGGGGATTCCTTCGTCGGAAAGAGTGGCTTGGTAGCTGGTCTGGAAGATCTCCCCGGCGAGTGGCGACAGGGGTTGCGTGGTCAGGAAGAGTTTGACCGGTGCCCCCTCCTCGAGGGCGATGGCATCGGCTACTGGCAGGTGCACCAAGACCCCGAGGTGAGCCGGATCGGCGATCTGCATGATGCGCTCGCCGGTGACCACCGGTTTGCCGATCCAGTCATTGATGTCGCCGAAGACGGCAACGCCGTCGCGCACCGCGAGAACGTCGATACGCGCCAACTGGTTGGTGATCGCCGCCAACTCGGCGCGCTTTTCCTGTGCGCGCCCGTTGAGCAAGGTGATCTCGCTCTTGCTCTGGGCATTGTCGAAGGCCTTTTGTGTGGCCGAGAGCAACTCGGCATCGGCCACCAGGACCGAACGCTGGGCAACTTCCAGGCGGCTGGCGAGGGTCGTGTCATCGAGCGAGAATAGCGCCTGGCCGGTGACAACCGCCTGGTTGGGACGGACATGGAAGGTCTTGATGACGCCTTCGAGCGGTGAGGCGACGGTGATGGCGTCCAGCGAAATAACCTCCGCTGGACCCAGCGCGGTCTGGCGCACCGGCAGCAGACAGAGAATTGCTGCGGCGATCAGGCCAATGCGCTTCTGCCGACGGCTGATGTTCGGTCGCCAGCGCCGGTCGTTGCGGGTCAGCAGATCCCAGTGGTGCGCGTAACTGGCGAACAGGCGCAGCAGATGCGGAACGAGCGCCGCCGCGGGCGGTTCGTCGACAAGAAAGCAGAGATGGCCGAGAGGCGACCCGGACTGCCGGTACAACGGCACATGCCAGAGCACGGCCGACCACCACTCCTGCCAGCCGTCACGCAAATCATCGCGTTCGGCAGGGAGCGCGTCGGCAGTCAGCCAGCGCATGGCGCCTTGGCCACTGACTTCTGAGGACAAAGTGCCTTGCAGCCAGGTGGCCATTCTCCGGAGCCACACGAGATACGGCGAATCTTCAGTCGGTCGGGCGAGACCGGAAACCGCAGCCAGCTCCCATGCCTGTCGCGGCTGGGCGAAAACCAGCGCCTGGCGGAAATGCAGCAGCGGGTAGACGTCATTGGCGATGACCACCATCAATTCCGACGCCGTTGCGACCGCACGGGCTCGTTCTTCGAGCGCAGCGATCGCGCCGTAGAGGGCAACGTCGTTGGTCATTGTCTGGTGTGACTCAGGGTGTCCCGGGGAAACGGGCGACACCACTCATTCCCGGCAGGAGTTCGGCCGGCGTGCCCTGCAGGCGACCCTCGATTTCGACAGTCTGCGACACCGCGTCGACACGCGAATTGATCGCCGTCACCTTGGCCGGGTAGGTTTTTCCGGTTTCCAGGACGGCAACCTCGAACGGGCTGCCCTCCCTGATCTGGCGCAGGTAGGTCGAGGGAATGTTGAGGCGCAGTTTGAGCGGTCCGTTACTCACCAAATCCATCAGTGGAGCACCGGCGCTGACCCCCTGGTAAGGCTTGACGTACAGTTTGGCAACGCGGCCGCTGAAGGGGGCCGCAACGATGCAGTAGGCGGTCTGCGAGCGGGCCAGCGCGACCGCACCGCGTGCCTTGTCGGCGGTGGCCCTGGCGAGCTTGAGTTCCATGTCGCCAGCGGCATCCATCTCCTTGAGCTTGCGTTTGGTGTCAAGTGTTTCCACGGCCGCGGCAAGCTCGGCATCGGCCATCTTGCGGCGGGCGTCGGCCTCTGCGCAGTCCATCTGCAGGACAGGCCGCCCCTTGCTGACGTGAGAGCCCAACGTGGCGGCAATGGTTTCGATGCGTCCGGGCATCTGGGCAACCAATGTCGTTTCGAGTTCAGGGGTCAGAACAATGCGGATGGCGTCAGGGTCGGTGCTTGCCGCGCGCGCGGGAGTTGCCCTGGTTGTGGCGGTCGTTGCCGGCGGTATGTTGGCGGTCTGTGCCTGAGTCGTGCCGACGGCCAGCGTGATCAGCAGGAGGAGCAGCGATTTATCCACTCTTGTCACTTTCCTTGAGGTCGAAGGCCGGGCCGGTCAGTACGTTTTTCTCCCATTGCCTGAGGGTGGCGTCGATGGCTGCCGCCAGCGCCTTGATGTCGTGGCTTTCAATTGCTTCGGGCATGACGTCGAGACCGACGGAGTTGTAGACACGCCCCCAGGCGGCTTGAGCATTCGAGTAGGTGGCGTGGTGCTGGTAACGCGAAAGGAGCGCCCGTGCCTCGGCCCGGATCACTTCGAGGTCGGAGTCGAAGGTGGTTCTGGCAGCCGCCTGAGCGTAGCGCAAAAGCTCTTCGTCGACGCGCAGGCTCTCTTCGGCGACATTGAACTCGGCACGTGACAGGGCGTAACGCTGAACGCCGACGCGTACCTGGGTCAGTACCGCCATCGACAGGGCCATGCGGCGCATGTCGTCGGTCTTGTTCTGGCTTTCCTGTGCGCGCTCGAGTGCCGGCAACTGGGCGAGCTTCATGATGTTCCACGAAACCCGCAGTCCGGTATCGATCCAGGCCTGATTGTAGAGATAGATGTTCGAATCATGCACGCCGCTGATATCGAAGGAGACATTCGGCCAGACGAGCAACTTGGCTGCCTTGATGTCGTTTTCGGTGACGCGCTTGCGATACCACTCTTCCATGATCTCGGGTCGTTGCCGCAGGGCCAGCGATTCCAGGGCGGTGACATTGCCCGGCGGCGGTGGCAAGGGTTCGATTTTCGTATCGTCGGCAAGGACGATATTGACGCCGGGGGGAACCGACATCAGTGCCGCCAACTCGGCCTTGGCGAGCTCCAGATCCTGGCGCCGCAAGGAGAGCAGGTTGACTGCGTCGAGCAGCGCACGCTGGTAGGCAAGCACCTGGGCGCGCGGCATCAGGCCCTCGCGCTCGACCCTGCGTGCCGTCTGCAGAGCTGTGCGAACGCGTCCAAGCAGACCGTCCACCTGGTGCAGCAGCCGTTGTGCTCCGAGCGCCCGCCAGTACGAGTTGCGCACATCCTGGAGGACGTTCTGAACCACTTTGCGACGCCGTTCGTCGGCCATCAGCACCTGGTCGGCCTTCTGCTGCGCGCGATAGTAGGAAACGCCGAAGTCGAGCAGGTTCCAGGACAGCGAGAGATTGGCCAGCGTCTGGTGGCGCTGCTGCGAAGTCGAGGGACTGAGCGTTTGCTCACCGGTCTCGATGCTCACCGAAGTACCGCCGGAATCGTTGTTGCGAGAGATGTAACCGGCGCCGGCAACCAGACGGGGCAGCATCTCGTACTTCGAGACATCGTAGAGGTTTTTGCTCAGCGAGTTCTCCATCAACTTCAGGCGATAGTCCAGGTTGTACTTGAGCGCGCGCGCGGCAGCTTCCTGGAAAGTGATCGGAGAGGTAATGGGCTCCTGGTCGGCGTACATCGCCTTCTCGTCCTGTACAACGCGCTCCTCGATTTCGTGGCGTGTGAAAGCGGTCGGGTCGATGGTGCCGCAACTGGCGGTGAGCAGCGAGGCCGCCAGCAAGGTGGCGATCCGGGTCAAGCGGTGAGGGTTCATCAGGGCTCCGAATGAAGTGGCAGGGTCGGGTTGCAAACTCAGGTGCTGGACTTGTGCAGGTGTTGCAGGGAACGAATGTCTGCGAGAGGACGCAGCCGGGCGCTGGCGTCGCGCAGTTGTTCCGAGAAAGCGCGGGTCGCCACCGTCCGGCCGATAACCCCGGCGGCAACTGGTGATGCGACGGTCAAAGCGATGGCTGGGGCTGCCTGTTCGCGGATGGCTGCGATACGCTCGTCACCGCTGCTCCGCCGGTCGCGTTGCTCGCGCTCCTCGCGGATTTCCTCGATCGTCTGGCCAAGTGGCGGGGCCTGGAACAGCGAGAGACTGGGCAGGCGCTCGTCGCTGCTGAGCTTGACCACACCCTGGCGGCCACTGACCCGCAAGTCGAGAAAGTGCGCGTCGGCCTGGCTCTGACGCACCGAACTCTGGACGAAGACTGCCGGGACGAAACCCAGTTCCCGGGTTTCTGAAGTCAGTCGGGTCTCGTAGGGGCTGACGGCAGCGATGTCGGTCCCGTTGCCTTCCGGATCGTTGAAGGCTCGTTCAAGTTGCGACGCCTCGACGGCACTGGTGACAAAGGCCGCGGGCTGGAACGGAATCGGTTGGCGCATGGAGTCATTCACGCGGGTTCCTGGCTGGAAGGCCAACGGACCGAGCCTGAGCCCGGCAAGCAGCGACTCGGGTTGGTTGAAGTCGGGTGGCAGACCCGTCAATTCGGCTGCCGTGACCGTGATGGTTATCGTCGCGGTGGAGACATCGCCATCGGCATCGGTCAGGGTGTAGGTGAAGCTGTCGGGGCCGTGGTAGTCGGCGTCCGGGGTGTAGGTGAAGCTGCCGTCGGCGTTGACGA
Source organism: Candidatus Accumulibacter propinquus (assembly GCA_016714935.1). Lineage (GTDB taxonomy): Bacteria > Pseudomonadota > Gammaproteobacteria > Burkholderiales > Rhodocyclaceae > Accumulibacter > Accumulibacter propinquus. The sequence continues at coordinate 73,887 of JADKBU010000002.1, forward strand.
CGACGCTGCCGTGGCTGGGGCCGTTGGCGAGCGTCCAGGTGTTGCCGCCATCCCCCGAGGGGTGTCGTTGGGGCCAGGGTCTGTCCGGTCAGCGCGCTGTCTTCGTCGGTGAGGAAGGTGTCGTCGACGGCGACCGGCAGGTCGTCGATGGGGTTGACGGTCAGGAGGGCGGTGGCGGTGGAGACATCGCCATCGGCATCGGTCAGGGTGTAGGTGAAGCTGTCGGGGCCGTGGTAGTCGGCGTCCGGGGTGTAGGTGAAGCTGCCGTCGGCGTTGACCACGACGCTGCCGTGGCTGGGTCCGGTGGCGAGCGCCCAGGTGTTGCCGCCATCCCCCGAGGGGTGTCGTTGGGGCCAGGGTCTGTGTCAGCGCGCTGTCTTCGTCGGTGAGGAAGGTGTCGTCGACGGCGACCGGCAGGTCGTCGATGGGGTTGACGGTCAGGAGGGCGGTGGCGGTGGAGACATCGCCATCGGCATCGGTCAGGGTGTAGGTGAAGCTGTCGGGGCCGTGGTAGTCGGCGTCCGGGGTGTAGGTGAAGCTGCCGTCGGCGTTGACCACGACGCTGCCGTGGCTGGGTCCGGTGGCGAGCGCCCAGGTGTTGCCGCCATCCCCGGGGGTGTCGTTGGGGCCAGGGTCTGTCCGGTCAGCGCGCTGTCTTCGTCGGTGAGGAAGGTGTCGTCGACGGCGACCGGCAGGTCGTCGATGGGGTTGACGGTCAGGAGGGCGGTGGCGGTGGAGACATCGCCATCGGCATCGGTCAGGGTGTAGGTGAAGCTGTCGGGGCCGTGGTAGTCGGCGTCCGGGGTGTAGGTGAAGCTGCCGTCGGCGTTGACCACGACGCTGCCGTGGCTGGGTCCGGTGGCGAGCGCCCAGGTGTTGCCGCCCCCCGAGGGGGTGTCGTTGGGGGCCAGGGTCTGTCCGGTCAGCGCGCTGTCTTCGTCGGTGAGGAAGGTGTCGTCGACGGCGACCGGCAGGTCGTCGATGGGGTTGACGGTCAGGAGGGCGGTGGCGGTGGAGACATCGCCATCGGCATCGGTCAGGGTGTAGGTGAAGCTGTCGGGGCCGTGGTAGTCGGCGTCCGGGGTGTAGGTGAAGCTGCCGTCGGCGTTGACCACGACGCTGCCGTGGCTGGGTCCGGTGGCGAGCGCCCAGGTGTTGCCGCCATCCCCCGAGGGGGTGTCGTTGGGGGCCAGGGTCTGTCCGGTCAGCGCGCTGTCTTCGTCGGTGAGGAAGGTGTCGTCGACGGCGACCGGCAGGTCGTCGATGGGTTGACGGTCAGGAGGGCGGTGGCGGTGGAGACATCGCCATCGGCATCGGTCAGGTGTAGGTGAAGCTGTCGGGGCCGTGGTAGTTGGCGCTCGGGGTGTAGGTGAAGCTGCCGTCGGCGTTGACGGCGACGCTGCCGTGGCTGGGGCCGCTGGCGAGCGCCCAGGTGTTGCCGCCATCCCCCGAGGGGTGTCGTTGGGGGCCAGGGTCTGTCCGGTCAGCGCGCTGTCTTCGTCGGTGAGGAAGGTGTCGTCGACGGCGACCGGCAGGTCGTCGATGGGGTTGACGGTCAGGAGGGCGGTGGCGGTGGAGACATCGCCATCGGCATCGGTCAGGGTGTAGGTGAAGCTGTCGGGGCCGTGGTAGTCGGCGTCCGGGGTGTAGGTGAAGCTGCCGTCGGCGTTGACCACGACGCTGCCGTGGCTGGGTCCGGTGGCGAGCGCCCAGGTGTTGCCGCCATCCCCCAGGGGTGTCGTTGGGGGCCAGGGTCTGTGTCAGCGCGCTGTCTTCGTCGGTGAGGAAGGTGTCGTCGACGGCGACCGGCAGGTCGTCGATGGGGTTGACGGTCAGGAGGGCGGTGGCGGTGGAGACATCGCCATCGGCATCGGTCAGGGTGTAGGTGAAGCTGTCGGGGCCGTGGTAGTCGGCGTCCGGGGTGTAGGTGAAGCTGCCGTCGGCGTTGACCACGACGCTGCCGTGGCTGGGTCCGGTGGCGAGCGCCCAGGTGTTGCCGCCATCCCCGGGGGGTGTCGTTGGGGCCAGGGTCTGTCCGGTCAGCGCGCTGTCTTCGTCGGTGAGGAAGGTGTCGTCGACGGCGACCGGCAGGTCGTCGATGGGGTTGACGGTCAGGAGGGCGGTGGCGGTGGAGACATCGCCATCGGCATCGGTCAGGGTGTAGGTGAAGCTGTCGGGGCCGTGGTAGTCGGCGTCCGGGGTGTAGGTGAAGCTGCCGTCGGCGTTGACCACGACGCTGCCGTGGCTGGGTCCGGTGGCGAGCGCCCAGGTGTTGCCGCCATCCCCGAGGGGGTGTCGTTGGTGGCCAGGGTCTGTCCGGTCAGCGCGCTGTCTTCGTCGGTGGTGAAGCTGTCGGCGACGGCGACCGGCAGGTCGTCTACAGGGTTCACGGTCAGGCTGACGGTGGCGGTCGAGGTATCGCCGTCGGCGTCGGTCAAGGTGTAGGTGAAGCTGTCGGGGCCGTGGTAGTCGGCGGCCGGGGTGTAGGTGAAGGTGCCGTCGGCGTTGACGGCGACGCTGCCGTGGCTGGGGCCGCTGGCGAGCGTCCAGGTGTTGCCGCCATCACCCGAGAGCGTGTCGTTCGTGGCAGGGGTCCGGTCAGCGCGCTGTCTTCGTCGGTGAGGAAGGTGTCGTCGACGGCGACCGGCAGGTCGTCGATGGGGTTGACGGTCAGGAGGGCGGTGGCGGTGGAGACATCGCCATCGGCATCGGTCAGGGTGTAGGTGAAGCTGTCGGGGCCGTGGTAGTCGGCGTCCGGGGTGTAGGTGAAGCTGCCGTCGGCGTTGACCACGACGCTGCCGTGGCTGGGTCCGGTGGCGAGCGCCCAGGTGTTGCCGCCATCCCCCGAGGGGGTGTCGTTGGGGGCCAGGGTCTGTCCGGTCAGCGCGCTGTCTTCGTCGGTGAGGAAGGTGTCGTCGACGGCGACCGGCAGGTCGTCGATGGGGTTGACGGTCAGGAGGGCGGTGGCGGTGGAGACATCGCCATCGGCATCGGTCAGGGTGTAGGTGAAGCTGTCGGGGCCGTGGTAGTCGGCGTCCGGGGTGTAGGTGAAGCTGCCGTCGGCGTTGACCACGACGCTGCCGTGGCTGGGTCCGGTGGCGAGCGCCCAGGTGTTGCCGCCATCCCCCGAGGGGGTGTCGTTGGGGGCCAGGGTCTGCCGGTCAGCGCGCTGTCTTCGTCGGTGAGGAAGGTGTCGTCGACGGCGACCGGCAGGTCGTCGATGGGGTTGACGGTCAGGAGGGCGGTGGCGGTGGAGACATCGCCATCGGCATCGGTCAGGGTGTAGGTGAAGCTGTCGGGGCCGTGGTAGTCGGCGTCCGGGGTGTAGGTGAAGCTGCCGTCGGCGTTGACCACGACGCTGCCGTGGCTGGGTCCGGTGGCGAGCGCCCAGGTGTTGCTGCACGCCCCCCTTGGGGCGTCGTTGGGGGCCAGGGTCTGTCCGGTCAGCGCGCTGTCTTCGCAGGGGGGGACGGTGTCGCCGTCGGCGACGGGCTTGTGGTCGATGGGGTTGACGGTCAGGAGGGCGGTGGCGGTGGAGACATCGCCATCGGCATCGGTCAGGATGTAGGTGAAGCTGTCGGGGCCGTGGTAGTCGGCGTCCGGGGTGTAGGTGAAGCTGCCGTCGGCGTTGACCACGACGCTGCCGTGGCTGAGTCCGGTGGCGAGTGCCCAGGTGTTGCCGCCATCCCCCGAGGGGTGTCGTTGGGGGCCAGGGTCTGTCCGGTCAGCGCGCTGTCTTCGTCGGTGAGGAAGGTGTCGTCGACGGCGACCGGCAGGTCGTCGATGGGGTTGACGGTCAGGAGGGCGGTGGCGGTGGAGACATCGCCATCGGCATCGGTCAGGATGTAGGTGAAGCTGTCGGGGCCGTGGTAGTCGGCGTCCGGGGTGTAGGTGAAGCTGCCGTCGGCGTTGACCACGACGCTGCCGTGGCTGGGTCCGGTGGCGAGTGCCCAGGTGTTGCCGCCATCCCCCGAGGGGTGTCGTTGGGGGCCAGGGTCTGTCCGGTCAGCGCGCTGTCTTCGTCGGTGAGGAAGGTGTCGTCGACGGCGACCGGCAGGTCGTCGATGGGGTTGACGGTCAGGAGGGCGGTGGCGGTGGAGACATCGCCATCGGCATCGGTCAGGTGTAGGTGAAGCTGTCGGGGCCGTGGTAGTTGGCGCTCGGGGTGTAGGTGAAGCTGCCGTCGGCGTTGACGGCGACGCTGCCGTGGCTGGGGCCGTTGGCGAGCGTCCAGGTGTTGCCGCCATCCCCCGGGGGTGTCGTTGGGGGCCAGGGTCTGTCCGGTCAGCGCGCTGTCTTCGTCGGTGAGGAAGGTGTCGTCGACGGCGACCGGCAGGTCGTCGATGGGGTTGACGGTCAGGAGGGCGGTGGCGGTGGAGACATCGCCATCGGCATCGGTCAGGGTGTAGGTGAAGCTGTCGGGGCCGTGGTAGTCGGCGTCCGGGGTGTAGGTGAAGCTGCCGTCGGCGTTGACCACGACGGTGCCGTGGCTGGGTCCGGTGGCGAGCGCCCAGGTGTTGCCGCCATCCCCGAGGGGTGTCGTTGGGGGCCAGGCTGTCCGGTCAGCGCTGTCTTCGTCGGTGAGGAAGGTGTCGTCGACGGCGACCGGCAGGTCGTCGATGGGTTGACGGTCAGGAGGGCGGTGGCGGTGGAGACATCGCCATCGGCATCGGTCAGGGTGTAGGTGAAGCTGTCGGGGCCGTGGTAGTCGGCGTCCGGGGTGTAGGTGAAGCTGCCGTCGGCGTTGACCACGACGCTGCCGTGGCTGGGTCCGGTGGCGAGCGCCCAGGTGTTGCCGCCATCCCCGAGGGGTGTCGTTGGGGCCAGGGTCTGTCCGGTCAGCGCGCTGTCTTCGTCGGTGAGGAAGGTGTCGTCGACGGCGACCGGCAGGTCGTCGATGGGGTTGACGGTCAGGAGGGCGGTGGCGGTGGAGACATCGCCATCGGCATCGGTCAGGGTGTAGGTGAAGCTGTCGGGGCCGTGGTAGTCGGCGTCCGGGTGTAGGTGAAGCTGCCGTCGGCGTTGACCACGACGCTGCCGTGGCTGGGTCCGGTGGCGAGCGCCCAGGTGTTGCCGCCATCCCCGGGGTGTCGTTGGGGCCAGGGTCTGCGGTCAGCGCGCTGTCTTCGTCGGTGAGGAAGGTGTCGTCGACGGCGACCGGCAGGTCGTCGATGGGGTTGACGGTCAGGAGGGCGGTGGCGGTGGAGACATCGCCATCGGCATCGGTCAGGGTGTAGGTGAAGCTGTCGGGGCCGTGGTAGTCGGCGTCCGGGGTGTAGGTGAAGCTGCCGTCGGCGTTGACCACGACGCTGCCGTGGCTGGGTCCGGTGGCGAGCGCCCAGGTGTTGCCGCCATCCCCCGAGGGGGTGTCGTTGGGGGCCAGGGTCTGTCCGGTCAGCGCGCTGTCTTCGTCGGTGAGGAAGGTGTCGTCGACGGCGACCGGCAGGTCGTCGATGGGGTTGACGGTCAGGAGGGCGGTGGCGGTGGAGACATCGCCATCGGCATCGGTCAGGGTGTAGGTGAAGCTGTCGGGGCCGTGGTAGTCGGCGTCCGGGGTGTAGGTGAAGCTGCCGTCGGCGTTGACCACGACGCTGCCGTGGCTGGGTCCGGTGGCGAGCGCCAGGTGTTGCCGCCATCCCCCAGGGGGTGTCGTTGGGGCCAGGGTCTGTCCGGTCAGCGCGCTGTCTTCGTCGGTGAGGAAGGTGTCGTCGACGGCGACCGGCAGGTCGTCGATGGGGTTGACGGTCAGGAGGGCGGTGGCGGTGGAGACATCGCCATCGGCATCGGTCAGGGTGTAGGTGAAGCTGTCGGGGCCGTGGTAGTCGGCGTCCGGGGTGTAGGTGAAGCTGCCGTCGGCGTTGACCACGACGCTGCCGTGGCTGGGTCCGGTGGCGAGCGCCCAGGTGTTGCCGCCATCCCCGAGGGTGTCGTTGGGGGCCAGGGTCTGTCCGGTCAGCGCGCTGTCTTCGTCGGTGGTGAAGCTGTCGGCTACGGCGACCGGGAGGTCGTCTACTGGGTTGACGGTCAGGAGGGCGGTGGCGGTGGAGACATCGCCATCGGCATCGGTCAGGGTGTAGGTGAAGCTGTCGGGGCCGTGGTAGTCGGCGTCCGGGGTGTAGGTGAAGCTGCCGTCGGCGTTGACCACGACGCTGCCGTGGCTGGGTCCGGTGGCGAGCGCCCAGGTGTTGCCGCCATCCCCGAGGGGTGTCGTTGGGGGCCAGGGTCTGTGTCAGCGCGCTGTCTTCGTCGGTGAGGAAGGTGTCGTCGACGGCGACCGGCAGGTCGTCGATGGGGTTGACGGTCAGGAGGGCGGTGGCGGTGGAGACATCGCCATCGGCATCGGTCAGGTGTAGGTGAAGCTGTCGGGGCCGTGGTAGTCGGCGTCCGGGTGTAGGTGAAGCTGCCGTCGGCGTTGACCACGACGCTGCCGTGGCTGGGTCCGGTGGCGAGCGCCCAGGTGTTGCCGCCATCCCCCGAGAGTGTCGTTGGGGCCAGGGTCTGCCGGTCAGCGCGCTGTCTTCGTCGGTGAGGAAGGTGTCGTCGACGGCGACCGGCAGGTCGTCGATGGAGTTGACGGTCAGGAGGGCGGTGGCGGTGGAGACATCGCCATCGGCATCGGTCAGGGTGTAGGTAAGCTGTCGGGGCCGTGGTAGTCGGCGTCCGGGGTGTAGGTGAAGCTGCCGTCGGCGTTGACCACGACGCTGCCTGGCTGGGTCCGGTGGCGAGCGCCCAGGTGTTGCCGCCATCCCCGAGGGGTGTCGTTGGGGCCAGGGTCTGTCCGGTCAGGCGCTGTCTTCGTTGGTGAGGAAGGTGTCGTCGACGGCGACCGGCAGGTCGTCGATGGGGTTGACGGTCAGGAGGGCGGTGGCGGTGGAGACATCGCCATCGGCATCGGTCAGGGTGTAGGTGAAGCTGTCGGGGCCGTGGTAGTCGGCGTCCGGGGTGTAGGTGAAGCTGCCGTCGGCGTTGACCACGACGCTGCCGTCTGGGTCCGGTGGCGAGCGCCCAGGTGTTGCCGCCATCCCCCGGGGTGTCGTTCGGGCCAGGTCCGGTCAGCGCGCTGTCTTCGTCGGTGAGGAAGTGTCGTCGACGGCGACCGGCAGGTCGTCGATGGGTTGACGGTCAGGGGGCGGTGGCGGTGGAGACATCGCCATCGGCATCGGTCAGGTGTAGGTGAAGCTGTCGGGGCCGTGGTAGTCGGCGTCCGGGGTGAGGTGAAGCTGCCGTCGGCGTTGACCACGACGCTGCCGTGGCTGGGTCCGGTGGCGAGCGCCCAGGTGTTGCCGCCATCCCCGAGGTGTCGTGGCAGGCGGTCGTCGAGGGGGCGGCAGGAGGGCGGGGGCGGTGGAGACACGCCCGGCGGGGAGGTCGGGGCCGTGGTAGCGGGCCGGGGGGCCCCGCGCGCACGCCGGTGCGGTGTCGTTGGGGGCCAGGGTCTGTCCGGTCAGCGCGCTGTCTTCGTCGGTGAGGAAGGTGTCGTCGACGGCGACCGGCAGGTCGTCGATGGGTTGACGGTCAGGAGGGCGGTGGCGGTGGAGACATCGCCACCGGCATCGGTCAGGTGTAGGTGAAGCTGTCGGGGCCGTGGTAGTCGGCGTCCGGGTGTAGGTGAAGCGCCGTCGGCGTTGACCACGACGCTGCCGGCTGGGTCCGGTGGCGAGGCCAGGTGTTGCCGCCATCCCGAGGGTGTCGGTGGGGCCAGGGTCTGTCGGTCAGCGCGCTGTCTTCGTCGGTGAGGAAGGTGTCGTCGACGGCGACCGGCAGGTCGTGGGGTGACGGTCAGGAGGGCGGTGGCGGTGGAGACATCGCCCGGCATCGGTCAGGGTGTAGGTGAAGCTGTCGGGGCCGTGGTAGTCGGCGTCCGGGGTGTAGGTGAAGCTGCCGTCGGCGTTGACGACGACGCTGCCGTGGCTGGGTCCGGTGGGGAGGGCCGAGGTGTTGCCGCCATCCCCGAGGGGTGTCGTTGGGGCCAGGGTCTGCCGGTCAGCGCGCTGTCTTCGTCGGTGAGGAAGGTGTCGTCACGGCGACCGGCAGGTCGTCGATGGTTGACGGTCACGTCGACGGTGGTCCTGACGCCACCGGAAGTGACCGTGTAGGTGAAGCTGTCGGGCCGGGTAGTCGGCGTCCGGGGTGTAGGTGAGCGTGCCGTCGGCAGCGAAAGCGACGCTGCCGTGGGCGCCCTGGGTCACCGCGCTGACGACGCGGCCGGCGTTCTCGAAGTTGTCGGCACTCGCCCCGTGGCTGCCGGTGATCGCGTTGAAACTGATCGGGGTGTCTTCGTCGGTGATGACGGTGTCGGCCACGATGTCCGCGACCGGGGTGACGGCGATGGCCAGCGTATCGGTGTCGGTCAGCACGCCGTCGGAGGCGATCGTGAGGTCGAGACTGCCGGCGCCGGTATTGAAGTCGGCGGTCGGGGGAACGTGAGCAAGCCAGGGCCGCGTTGATCTGCGCCGTCGTGCCGGCGATCGTTACCGTGCCGCTGCCGTCGCCGGTGACCGTGGCGCCGCTGCCGCCCGTGACGGTCAGCGTGCCGCTGCCCGCCGGCAGGCTCAGGGTGGTCGAGAGACTGGCGTTGTCGACGTCGGCGACCGCGAGCCCGGTGATCACGAGGGGCGTGTCCTCGAGCGTGCTCTGGGCCAGGGGCAGGTGTTGACCGGCAGGTCATTGACCGGGTTGACGGTCACGTCGACGGTGGTGGTTTCCTCGACGCCACCGGAAGTGACCGTGTAGGTGAAGCTGTCGGGCCGTGGTAGTCGGCGTCCGGGGTGTAGGTGAGCGTGCCGTCGGCAGCGAAAGCGACGCTGCCGGGCGCCCTGGGTCACCGCGCTGACGACGCGGCCGGCGTTCTCGAAGTTGTCGGCACTCGCCCCGTGACTGCCGGTGATCGCGTTGAAACTGATCGGGGTGTCTTCGTCGGTGATGACGGTGTCGGCCACGATGTCCGCGACCGGGGTGACGGCGATGGCCAGCGTATCGGTGTCGGTCAGCACGCCGTCGGTGGTGGCGATCGTGAGGTCGAGACTGCCGGCGCCGGTATTGAAGTCGGCGGTCGGGGTGTACGTGAGCGAAGCCAGGGCCGCGTTGATCTGCGCCGTCTGCCGGCGATCGTTACCGTGCCGCTGCCGTCGCCGGTGACCGTGGCGCCGCTGCCGCCCGTGACGGTCAGCGTGCCGCTGCCCGCCGGCAGGCTCAGGGTGGTCGAGAGACTGGCGTTGTCGACGTCGGCGACCGCGAGCCCGGTGATCACGAGGGGCGTGTCCTCGAGCGTGCTCTGGGCCAGGGGCAAGGTGTTGACCGGCAGGTCATTGACCGGGTTGACGGTCACGTCGACGGTGGTGGTTTCCTCGACGCCACCGGAAGTGACCGTGTAGGTGAAGCTGTCAGGGCCGTGGTAGTCGGCGTCCGGGGTGTAGGTGAGCGTGCCGTCGGCAGCGAAAGCGACGCTGCCGTGGGCGCCCTGGGTCACCGCGCTGACGACGCGGCCGGCGTTCTCGAAGTTGTCGGCGCTGGCGCCGTGACTGCCGGTGATCGCGTTGAAACTGATCGGGGTGTCTTCGTCGGTGATGACGGTGTCGGCCACGATGTCCGCGACCGGGGTGACGGCGATGGCCAGCGTATCGGTGTCGGTCAGCACGCCGTCGGTGGTGGCGATCGTGAGGTCGAGACTGCCGGCGCCGGTATTGAAGTCGGCGGTCGGGTGTACGTGACCGAAGCCAGGGCCGCGTTGATCTGCGCCGTCTGCCGGCGATCGTTACCGTGCCGCTGCCGTCGCCGGTGACCGTGGCGCCGCGCCGCCCGTGACGGTCAGCGTGCCGCTGCCCGCCGGCAGGCTCAGGGTGGTCGAGACTGGCGTTGTCGACGTCGGCGACCGCGAGCCCGGTGATCACGAGGGGCGTGTCCTCGAGCGTGCTCTGGGCCAGGGGCAAGGTGTTGACCGGCAGGTCATTGACCGGGTTGACGGTCACGTCGACGGTGGTGGTTTCCTGACGCCACCGGAAGTGACCGTGTAGGTGAAGCTGTCGGGGCCGTGGTAGTCGGCGTCCGGGGTGTAGGTGAGCGTGCCGTCGGCAGCGAAAGCGACGCTGCCGTGGGCGCCCTGGGTCACCGCGCTGACGACGCGGCCGGCGTTCTCGAAGTTGTCGGCACTCGCCCCGTGACTGCCGGTGATCGCGTTGAAACTGATCGGGGTGTCTTCGTCGGTGATGACGGTGTCGGCCACGATGTCCGCGACCGGGGTGACGGCGATGGCCAGCGTATCGGTGTCGGTCAGCACGCCGTCGGTGGTGGCGATCGTGAGGTCGAGACTGCCGGCGCCGGTATTGAAGTCGGCGGTCGGGGTGTACGTGAGCGAAGCCAGGGCCGCGTTGATCTGTGCCGTCGTGCCGGCGATCGTTACCGTGCCGCTGCCGTCGCCGGTGACCGTGGCGCGCTGCCCGCCCGTGACGGTCAGCGTGCCGCTGCCCGCCGGCAGGCTCAGGGTGGCGAGAGACTGGCGTTGTCGACGTCGGCGACCGCGAGCCCGGGATCACGAGGGGCGTGTCCTCGAGCGTGCTCTGGGCCAGGGGCAAGTGTTGACCGGCAGGTCATTGACCGGGTTGACGGTCACGTCGACGGTGGTGGTTTCCTCGACGCCACCGGAAGTGACCGTGTAGGTGAAGCTGTCAGGGCCGTGGTAGTCGGCGTCCGGGGTGTAGGTGAGCGTGCCGTCGGCAGCGAAAGCGACGCTGCCGTGGGCGCCCTGGGTCACCGCGCTGACGACGCGGCCGGCGTTCTCGAAGTTGTCGGCACTCGCCCCGTGACTGCCGGTGATCGCGTTGAAACTGATCGGGGTGTCTTCGTCGGTGATGACGGTGTCGGCCACGATGTCCGCGACCGGGGTGACGGCGATGGCCAGCGTATCGGTGTCGGTCAGCACGCCGTCGGTGGTGGCGATCGTGAGGTCGAGACTGCCGGCGCCGGTATTGAAGTCGGCGGTCGGGGTGTACGTGAGCGAAGCCAGGGCCGCGTTGATCTGCGCCGTCGTGCCGGCGATCGTTACCGTGCCGCTGCCGTCGCCGGTGACCGTGGCGCCGCTGCCGCCCGTGACGGTCAGCGTGCCGCTGCCCGCCGGCAGGCTCAGGGTGGTCGAGAGACTGGCGTTGTCGACGTCGGCGACCGCGAGCCCGGTGATCACGAGGGGCGTGTCCTCGAGCGTGCTCTGGGCCAGGGGCAAGGTGTTGACCGGCAGGTCATTGACCGGGTTGATGTTGACGACGATGCTGCCGCTGCCGGCGAGTTGTCCGCCGTTGCCCTGGTCGCGGCCGCCGCCGTCGGTTCCGCCGCCGGTAATGTTGGAATTCCGGTCATTGACTGTATAGGCGAGGGTTACCGAAGCGGGCGGGTCTTCGCTGGTGTTGCTGTATCCCAGGGCACGGATCACCGCATCCGCGGTGGCGGGCGTGGCGGCGACATTGAAGGTGATGGCGAGCGTGCCTGCCGCCTGGGTGAAGGTGCCGACGGTGGTTCCCGAGAGGATGACCTGGCCGCCTCCGGCGAGGGTCAGTGCTCCGGTGCCGGAGAACAGATCTTCGGCGTTTGCACCGCCTAACCGCTGCAGGGTCAGGGTGGCTCGGTCCCAGTTGGCGCCATCGAGCTCGGGGTCGGTCAACTGGACGTTGTTGTCGATCTGGATCGCTGCGCCATTCTCGGTGTAGGGATTGAGCGAGGTCGCGTCGAGACCGCTGAAGCCGGGGGCGTCGTTGACCGGTGTGACGTTGACGGTCGTGGTCGCGACGAGCGAGGTCTGCTGACCGTTGGCGGCGGCCTCGGAATTGACGTCGCGCACGGACCACGAAATCGTCCTCGTCCCGGCTCCGGGATTGTCCGAGCTCGAGTCGAAGCCGATCGATCGTAGCGCGGTCCGGTAGTCGTCGCGGCTCGCGGTGCCGGTGAGCGTCAGAATTCCGGTGCCAGGGGTGAATGTGCCGCTGATCCCGAGTTGGTCGCTGAAGTTGAGCCGGTCGCCAGCGACGAAACCAGCGCTGATCGAGATGACGGCGCGGTCGAGCTGAGTGTCGTCTATGTCGGCCAGGCTGAGCAAGGGTTCCAGCGTCACCGCCGCGGCATTCTCGAGGTAGTCCCGGGTGCTGCCGGCATCGGAAATGGTCGGCACGTCGTTGACCGGACGGACGACAGTGGTGATCGGAATGGTCGCTGCCGACCAGGTGTTGGTGCCGCCCAACTGCGCCGTGATGTCCGCCGAGGCGTTCAGCACCTGCGGCGAATCCGCCAGACGAACCGAGAGGCTGCCCGGTGTGCCGTGGTATTCGGCAACCGGCACGAAGCGCAGTTGCGCCGTGGTCGGCAGGATCAGCGCACTACCATCGGCCAGGCCGGCGGGAACCACAGTCCAGCTGCCGCCGCCATCGGTCGAGTACTCCCAGGCGCCTTGCGTCGCTGGATTCACGGCATTGCCGACGATGGCCATGCCACCCAGCGCCGTCGCCGAAGAACCAGCGGCGACGGTATCGGTGGCATCGGAGTAGTTTGCGCCGGTGATCAGTGCCGAAACGGCGGTGCCCGGCGGGTTGCCGGTGTCTTCGTCGACCGCCGCCAGAGTTGCTGTTCCGCTCGCCACGGGGGCGTCGTTGACGGCCGTGACGGCGGTGCTCAGGCCGACGGCATTGGCCAGGTTCGCGTAGACCGTCGTGCCGCCGGTTGCCCCGCCGGTGAGGTTCGGCCTGCTGCCAGAAGTGACGCCGCCGGCGGAATCGTCAATCAGACGCACGCTGAGCTGTCCCGGCGTGCCGTTCCAGTTGGCGGTCGGCAGAAAACGTAGCGCGTCGGTCGTTTTGAGCAGGAAAGACGAGGTGAGCGATAGTGTCGGCAGGTCAGTCCAGCCGCCGCCGCTGTCGTACTGCCACTTGCCTTGTGCCGGCGTGGCGGCATTGGTGACGATTGCCACACCGGCGAGGCCGTTGGCGGTCGAGCCGCCCGTCTGGGTGTCGGTGGTGTCGGAAAAAACCGGGGTGAACAGGCTGCTGACCGTATTCCCCGGCGGATTGGCCGTATCCTCCAGCACGGCTGTCAGCGTCGTCGTCGCTGCCGTGCGCCTCGGCGCGTCGTTGACCGGACTGATGGTGATCAGGACCGTCTCGCTATCGGATTTCGCGCCGCCGGTGCCGGTATTGCCCTGGTCATCGACGGTGACGGTCAATACCTGCTCGTTGCCACCACCAACAGTGTTGATATTGGCGGTTGGGGTGAAACGCAGGGTCGAAAGGGCGGCGTTGATGGCGGCCTTGGTACCGGTGAAGACCATCTTCGTGTCGGTAGTGCCGTCACCGGTACTGAAGCTCAGGCCGGCAATGCTGGCGAGGCTGATCGTGCCCTTGGGTGAGCCGCCCAGATCGAGGGTAATCTTTTCGACGAGACCAAAATCGTCGCTGTCAATGAAAGAGATTCCGGCCACGGCATTGTTGCTGCTGTCCTCATTGACCGTCAGCGTGGGCGGCACCGTCAGCACGGGCGCTTCATTGACGTTGGAGGAGTGGATGTTGAAGCTGCCGCTGCGCGTGTTGTTGCCGGTCACGCCGACGCCTTCGGCACCGTTGTCAAGGTCATTGACGGTGACGCTGACCAGCACCGTAGCGTCGAGGTTGGGGTCGGCGGGGGTGTAGGTCATCTGGTTGAGCGTCGCCTGCACATCGGCAGTCGAACCCCTCACCACCACCGTCGCGGTGCCGTTGCCGGTCAGCGTCGCGCTACCCTGGGGAACAAACGAGATCGTGCCGTAGGCTGCTCCGATCAGTGTCGAGGCAACCGTCACCTCAACGTCATCGGTGGCGCCCTGAGCGATGTCGACTGCGTCACCTACGGCAAACCCGCTGTTGATCGAGAGGCTGACGCCGCTGCTCAGCGTTTGATCGGTCGGGACGCTCAGCGTCGGCTGGTCGTTGACCGGCACCAGGGTGATGGTGTTATCGACCACTGCGGTCTTCTGGCCGTCTGCGTGCGTGAAATCGGCGATCGTCGTGCGCAGGTAGAGATTGCCGTTGCCAACGCCCGGATCGTTGTAGTTCGCCGCTCCGGCGAACTTGAGATCGTTCAACGCCACCTGCACTTCGGCCAGCGATCCGGTCAGCGTGATCGTGTTGCTGCCGTCGCCGGTGGCCGCGGTCAGCCCGCTGGTCGCGCCGAGGATCAGTCGCCCTTGCGTGCCGGCATTGGCCAGCGTCGTGTGTCCGGCGTCGCTGTAGAGCGCGACGGTTACCGTGACATCCTGGTCGAAACTATCGGCGTCGGACAGGGCAAAACCGGCAAGCGTCAGCTGCGCATCCTCGTTCACCGCGTAGGCGCTGGCATTGCCGATCGTCGGCGGATCGTTGAAGTTGGATGCCCGCAGTGCGATATCCTTGCTGACGCGATTGTTGGTCGCATCCATGGCGCTGCCGTCGGCGTTGAGCGGAGCCGGGCCGCCGTTGGCGCCGATGGTCAGCGTGCCGGTATTGTCACGCGAGCGATCGTCGGCCGTGATGCGGATCTTGTAATTGCTCGCGTCGGCGTCGCCACCAAAGGCGACGGTCAGCGAAGCCAGGACGGCGTCGACCTGGGCCTTGCTACCCTGCACGATCAGTGAATTGCTGGCCTTGCCGGAAAAGAAGGCATTGGCCCCCACCGGGTCGGCAGCAGCGTAGTTCAGTTGTGCGGCAGCGACCGGCGAGTCGGCGTTGTCAAGCACCTGCACTTCGACGCGGACGAAATCCGCTTCGCCGGCGCTGATGCCGTCCGCCAGGTCGACGTCGGCCAACGTCACGCCAGTGATCGCGGTGGTGGACGCGCCTGTGGCAAAGGCATCGAGGCTGGCCGGTGCGCTCAGGGTGGGCACATCGTTGCGTGGGGTGATCTCGATGAGGTAAATGGAAGGCACGGCTGCAGGGGGGGGCTGCTGCGGATAGACGTCGGTGTCGCTGACCCGCCAGTCGCCGTCGCTGACCAGATAGCTGAACGAGTCGGTCGACGTTTCCGTGCCGCCGTGTTTGTAGGTGATCGCGCCGCTGTCGAGGTCGGCCTGGGTGAACGCCGAACCAACGCCGAGCAGCGCGCCGCCACGCAGCAACTGGCCGTGGACCGGCGCAGCCATGACCCGATACTGGCGTTGTATCGATGAGTTGTCGTTGTCGCCAAATACCAGATGCGCCCCGGTTGCCGGCGTTGGTACACCCGAACCGGTGACGCCGCCAATCGTCACATAGCTCGTTGCACCGGCAATCGTTACCGTCGCTCCCTCCTGGATCGCGCCGGCCTCGCCGCTGATCGGTTGCGACTTCGAGAAATAGGTGGGTGCGTCGTTCACCGGAGAGATGGTGATCGGCATGGTCACTTCCGCGCCGGTGCTCAACTGGTTGGTTGCGGTAGCGATGGCGATGCCCTGATCGTCGATCGGCACCAGCTTGAAGGAGTCGGTGAAACTTTCGCTGCCGTCGTGAGTGTACTGAAGTTTTCCCGCCGCAAGCTGCGCCGCGCTGACCACCGTGCTGCCGGGGGTCACCAGCACGCTATCCAGCGTCAGGCTGCCGTGCGCGACATCGCCGGTGATGCGGAAGCTGAGGAGGTTATCGATCGCATGGCCGGTTTCCGGAAGCAGGTCTGAAACCGAGTTGTCTGCGTCTGCCAGATGGATGTGCGTATCGGTGACGGAAAAGCTGCCGCCTTCCACGACCAGTTGGCCGCTTGTGGTCGCCTGTGGGGTATCGTTCTGCGGCGTGATGGTGAAATGGAAGGATTGGAGCGGGTTGCTCGTCTTGTCGCCGTCCGAAACCGAATAACTGAACTCGTCGACGAAATCCTCGCCACCGGCATGGGTGAAGCCGACCCGGCCGTCGATGACATCCTGCTGCGTAAAGGACTGGCCGACGGACAGCGACGTGCCGTTCAGCTTCAGCGACCCGCTGGTCGGCAGAGAAGCCAGGCGATACACCAGTTCGGCAGGGATGTTGTCGGGATCCGTGGCGTGCAGCATCACCGGGGTGAGCGTCTCGTTGCCGCTCTCGAGCAGGCTCGCACTATTGCTTCCGTCGACGACTGGCACCTGGTTTACCGGCAGGTTGGCCGGTGGCGACGGTCCGTCTCCGGTTTCGGGTGGTGCGGAAACGGGAATGGTGATGTTGAAACTGTTGACGGTCAGGGTGTCCGTCCCCGGATCATAGATGCCGCCATCGCGCAGGGTGGGATAGATCCGCTGGCCACCGTCCTTGACCGTGAAATTGATGCTGTCGGTTCTGGCCGTAGTCGATCGGCTGAAGTAAACCAGGTCGCCGTTGTCGATATTGGCCTGCGTGAAACTGGTGCCGGGGGTCAGCGTCAGCCCGTTGAGAGTGAAATAACCCAGCGAGGGGTCGGGGACGCTGGTCAGCGTGTAGGTCAGCGCAGTATCCGCCGAGTCCGTATCGGTGACCCGCAGCATCGCCGGGGTGATGGTCAGCGCGGCGCTACCAAGAATCTGGGTGACGTCGGTGGCGAGGACCGGATCATCGTCATTGGGATGAATGACGAGGTCGACCGTTCCCGAAGCGCTGGCCGGGGTCGCGGTGCCGCCACCGCCGTCGACGACCTTGATGTCGAAACCGTCGGCCACGCTCTCGCTGCCGTCGTGACTGTAGGTCAGTTTGCTGATGTCGCTGACGAAGAACGGCACGCCGACGCTGGCGGAGATGATCGGAATGCCATCGTAGGACAGCGTGCCATGGCTGGGCAAACTGGTGATCTGGTAGGTGCTGATCACCTCGCCCTCGGGGTCGCTGACGGTGATCGCGCCCCGCGCCGTGCCGATGGTGGGCAAGAGCCCGTTGTTGTCCAGTCGGACGCCGGATTCGCCTTCAATCACGGTGATCCTGCCGCCGACAACGGGTGCCTGGTTGACCGGCGTGATCATGACGCTCACCGGTTGATTGACGATCAGGCCTCCGGCGCCGTCGTCCACGGTAATCCCGAAGGAATCGCTACTTGGGGCCAGCACCTGCGACCCGTCGTGGGTGTAGGTCAGCGCATGGATCTGCGCCACCGAAAACGTTGCCCCGACTGCCAGTTCGACGCCGCCGATCTTGAGCACGCCGTGTCCCGGGAGCGCGGCGATCTTGACGATTGTCTGCTCCGCACGGGTATCGACATCGCTCAGCCCGAGTTGGGTCTGGGTGAAGCCGTTACCCACAGTGCTTGCCGCATCCATGGTGACCGAGCCCCCTTCGGGGACCGTCGGTACCGTGCCGCCACCGATCGCCGGCGGGTCATTGACCGCCGAGACCCCGAAGTTGGTGACGCTGAGCGTGGTCGGGCCATCGTGGTTGACCAGGTCGTCGATGCTGATGTCGATCTGCGGCGAGTAACCGGCAATGCCCGAGTTCTGATTCGCCGTCGGAGCAAAGCTCATGCCGTTCAAGGCGGCGTTGATCTGCAGGGCGGTGCCGGCAATGGTCACGCTGCTGCTGTGGTCGCCGCTGACCGTGGCTCCGGAACCGGTGGCGACAGTCAGCGTTCCGCCGGTAACCGCCAGCGTTGCCTGCATCGATATTGGATTGTCCGCATCGGCGACACTGATTCCGTTTAGTGTCAGGGCCGTGTCTTCGGGCGTGGCGCGTGTGGTGGTGACGCTGTCGGTGATGGTCGGTGCTGTGGTCAGCAGGTCGCCGAATGCGGACCAGGACAGGGAACGGGTCTCGATGACCCCGACCCCCGCTTCGAGAACCCAGTTGCCGCGCCGCCCCGCTGCGCCGGTGTCATCGAGCGAAGCCGCGACGTCGGCGCCGGTCGCTGCTGCCAGGGCAGCCATGAACTGACGTCCGTTTTCGTCGGCGGCGACCTCGCAGCCATAAAGCAGCAGGTCGGCGTTGCTCGTCAACTGCGCGCCGATTCGCGCCAGTTCGCCAACCGCCGTGCCCAGATGCGCGCCGTCGACCCGCCAGCCGGCGAGGTTGAGTCGCCCGGCAGCGCCGTGCGAAACCAGGTGCACGGCCGAGAAGTCGCCGCCGCGCTGTTCGAGTTCGCTGGCGATCCGCGCCAGCGGTGCGCTGGCCGGGTCGAGGTAAACGATTTCCAGTCCGGGGGGCACTTCTGCCACCAGTGACTGCCAGTTGCTGATCGCCTGGTCAACGAAAGCGATTTCCTTCGTCGGCTCTGGCAGTTGCTGCGGCGCCGCGGTCTTTTCCGTCGGGTGTGACGGCGAGCGATCGTTGCCAGGGTGCGCTGGAACAGGCGCATCGTCGGCTGGCTGGGTGTTCTCCGGGGGCCGATACGCTTCGGCAGCCGCGGCGGGTAACGCCGCGTCGAACAGGATGCGGGGCTCGAGGGCGATGGCCTGCGTGCGCGGTGCGAAGTGATGGGCGCGGCGGGTGGGCGGGGTCGTTTTGCGCACGGCGTCTTCCTCGAAAGTCAACTACGGAAACAGGTTTGCAACGAGGGGGTGTCCAGCGGTCCCGGTGGCCACCACGAGGCTCCCGTTGCCCACTCTTCCTGGCGGCAAGAAGGCGCTAGTACAGCCCATGCGCATCATTCAAACGCGCACTGTCAGGTCAAGTTGCGGGGGGATCCTCAGTCTGAATGCACGGCGTTGCTTTGAGCCAGGACGTGCGATTCTACACGATCGATCCCATGACCCACATCAAGCAAAAGGCCAATCCGTGGATTGGCTTTTTGCTTGATTCTGTTGGCACGCCCGGAGCGATTCGAACGCCCGACCCCTTGGTTCGTAGCCAAGTACTCTATCCAGCTGAGCTACGGGCGCCTTGCCGTGTTTGAGCGCGAGATTATACCCAGCCGCCTCGCCGCACTCAAGCACTATTTGACTATTGGTAGCGCGTAGCCAGCGCTCTGGCGGCAGGTGTACCGATCGGCGGTTCAGCACAGTGCTCGTTCGACAATCTCGCGCACGTCCGAGGACAGCGTTGCGCTGCTGCGCAGGCTTTCCAGCGCTGCACGCGCGTGTTCCTGACGGCCGCTGTCGAACTTGCGCCAGCGATCGAATCGTCTAGCCAGGCGGGCCGCGACCTGTGGGTTGATGGGATCGAGCTGACCGATCTGTTCGGCGAGGAAACGGTAGCCGCTGCCGTCGGCGGCGTGAAAACGGACGTGGTTGTTGCCGAAGGTGTTGAGCAGCGCGTAGACCTTGTTCGGGTTGTGCAGGTCGAAGGCCGGGTGCGTCAGCAGTTCGCGGACCACCGTCAACGTTGCCGGCAGACGGCTCGACGCCTGCACCGCCAGCCACTTGTCGACCACCAGGGCTTCGCCATGCCAACGTTCGTAGAAAGCGGCCAGGGCCTGTGCGCGTTCCTCGCAGTCGTCCTGGGCGAGTGTGCCGAGGGCCGCGAACTGGTCGCTCATGTTGTCCGCAGACGCGAACTGATGCAGCGCCAGCGCGCGTGATTCGGCGTTGGCGAGTTCTCCGAGGTAGCCCAGGCAGAGGTTGCGCAGGGCCCGCCGTCCGGCGGCGGCCGGCGTCGCCTGATAGGGTCCGGTGGCTGCCAGCGCGTCGTAGCATTGCTGCAACTCGGCGCCCAGGTGTTCGGCGAGGAAGCGGCGCAGGCCATTACGGGCCGCGTGCAGCGCGTCCGGGTCGACAGTGGCCATTTCTTCGGCGAGAGTGGCTTCGCCGGGCAGCGTCAGCACTTCGGCGGCGAAAGCGGGGTCGTCGCCGGCACGCAGCAGGACCTGCCGCGCGGCCGCGGCGAAGCTCTGCGGCCAGTCTGCCGCGCGGCCGGCGGCATGGTCGGCGGCGGCCGCCAGGATCAGTCGGCCGGCCAGGCGTTGTCCGGCTTCCCAGCGGTTGAAGGGGTCGCTGTCGTGCGCCAGCAGGTGGCTTAGGTCCGCGTTGCGCCAGTCGTAATCGAGCACCACCGGCGCCGAGAAGTCGCGCAGCAGGGAGGGTACCGGAGCCGCTGGCAGATCCTGGAACACGAACTGCTGCTCGGCGGCGGTGAGCGAGAGGACGCGCGTCGTCTGGCCGCCGGTCGCTTCCGTTTCTCCGGCCAGTCGGATCGGCAGGTCTTTTCCGTCCGGCCCGACCAGGCCGATGGCCACCGGAATGTGGAAGGGTGGGCCGGGATCGGCTGCCGTCGGCCGCGACTGCGACAGGGTCAGGAGGTAGCGCTGTGTGCCGGCGTCGAAGTCGCCGCGGGCGCGCAGTTGCGGTGTGCCGGCGTAGTCGTACCAGCGCTTGAACTGGCTGAGGTCGATCCCCGAGGCGTCGGCCATGGCGGCGACGAAGTCGTCGCAGGTGACCGCCTGGCCATCATGGCGCTCGAAGTAGAGATCCATGCCGCGGCGAAACGCGGGCTTGCCGATCAGGGTCTGGATCATGCGCACCACTTCGGCGCCCTTTTCGTAGACCGTGCTGGTGTAGAAGTTGTTGATCTCGATGTACGCGTCGGGACGCACCGGGTGCGCCATCGGACCCGCGTCTTCGGGAAACTGGGCGGCGCGCAGCGCGCGCACGTCGCGGATGCGGGTGACCGCACGGCTGTGCATGTCGGCACCGAACTCCTGATCCCGGAAGACGGTGAGCCCTTCCTTCAGCGAGAGTTGGAACCAGTCGCGACAGGTGACGCGGTTGCCGGTCCAGTTGTGGAAGTATTCATGCGCGACGACGCGGTCGATATTCTGGTAGTCGCCATCGGTGGCGGTGTCGGCGCGCGCCAGCACGTACTTGGTGTTGAAGATGTTCAACCCCTTGTTTTCCATCGCTCCCATGTTGAAGTCGCCGACGGCGACGATCATGTAGTGGTCGAGGTCGCAT
Source organism: Candidatus Accumulibacter propinquus (assembly GCA_016714935.1). GTDB lineage: Bacteria > Pseudomonadota > Gammaproteobacteria > Burkholderiales > Rhodocyclaceae > Accumulibacter > Accumulibacter propinquus. Next base: position 94,654 of record JADKBU010000002.1, read on the forward strand.
TCAAGACCGAAAACGTCCTCGTCCCAGCGCATCGCGCGTCGCAGGGCATCCATCGCGTGCGCGCACTGGTCGAGCTTGCCGGGCTCGACGAAGACCGAGAGGGCGACGCTACGGCCGCTGGCGGTGGTGAGCTGGTCGCGCAGCACGTCGAGGCGCGCGGCGACCAGCGCGAAAAGGTAACAGGGCTTGGGAAAGGGGTCTTCCCAGCGGGCCCAGTGGCGACCGTCGGCCTCGTCGCCGCTGCCGACCGGATTGCCGTTGGCCAGCAGCACCGGCAGGCTGGCCTTGTCGGCGTGCAGGGTCACGACATAGCGCGACATGATGTCCGGGCGGTCGGGGAACCAGGTGATGCGACGAAAACCCTGTGCCTCGCACTGCGTGAAATAGCCGTCCTTCGAGCGATAGAGCCCCGACAGGCTGGTGTTGTGGTCCGGATTGATGCGTACCAGCGTCTGCAGCGTCAGCGACTCGGGTGGGTTGTCGATGGTCAGCGTGGAATCGCTGCAGGTGTAGCGGTCCTTGCCGAGCGCCTGGCCATCGATCGCCACCGCGAGCGTTTCGAGTTCATGGCCGTCGAGTTGCAGGGGTTGTCCGGGCGGCACGGCGGGATTGCGGTGCAGGCGCAACGCACTGTTGACCAGGACCTCGCCGCGGTGGAACTGCACGTCGAGTTGCACGTGCTCGACCAGGAAGGGCGGTGGGGTGTAGTCCAGGCGAAAGATCTTGTGCGGGGTTTCGGTTTGCATGGGTTCTCCGTGTCTGCCCGGCGCTCGGGATCTGCAGGCGCGCCGGCGTGGGGCCAGGCTCAGGGCTTGTTCAGCAAGCCGGCGCGGATCAGGCGGTCGGCAATGCCTTCCGCGAGCTTGCGGTAACCCGTGGCGTTGGGGTGGATGGGGTCGGCTTTCAGTGCCGGATCGGAGAGGATCGACGCCAGGACGCCGTCGACCAGCGGCAATTTTTGTTCGCTGGCCAGTTCGGCGTAGATCGCCGCGTCGGGCAGTTTGCCGGTGACCGCGCCGATCAGCGACAGCTTCGGTACCGCGACCAGCACGACCTGCACTCCTGCCGCCTTGATGGTCGTGATCAGCGCGCGCAGATCTTCCTTGACCGCCGCTTCGGGACGCCTGCGCAGGAAATCGTTGCCGCCGATCTCGACGATCACCAGTACCGGACGCGTCTCGGCCAGCACCTGCCGAATGCGCTGGCCGGCGTTTTCAGCGGTGTCACCCGGCACACCGGCGTTATGCACTTCCCAGCCGCTGCTCGCGGCCAGTCGACTCGGGTAGTCCTCGCCCGGGCCGGCGCCGCTACCGAAGGTAATGCTGTTGCCGAAAGCGAGGACCTGGCTGCCGGCGGGCAGTGCCGCCAGTCGTGGCGCGTCGTGGCAGCCTGCCAGCAGCAGGATGGCCAGCAGCAGGCGCAGCAGGCTCACGGCAACTCGTCGCGATGCAGGAGGAAGACATACTGGTCACCGGCGCTGGTGTCGAGCCAGGTGAAGGGGGTTGCCGGGAACGCTGCTTCGAGTTGCTCGCGGTTGTGTCCGATCTCGACCACCAGCAGGCCGTGCGGCTTGAGGTGTTTGCCGGCACCGGCGAGGATGGCACGCGTCAGGTCGAGACCATCCTCGCCGCTGGCCAGCGCCAGTTCGGGTTCGCGCCGGTATTCGGCGGGCAGGGTGGCCATCGATTCGGCATTGACGTACGGCGGATTGGCGATGATCAGGTCGTAGCGCTGCTTGCCGATCGCGGCGAACAGGTTGCCCTCGGCGAGGTGGATGCGCGCCGCGAGGTCGTAGTCGGCGACGTTGCGCCGGGCGACGTCGAGCGCCGCCGGCGAGAGGTCGACGGCGTCTATGCGGGCATCGGGGAAGGCGTGCGCGGCGACGATCGCCAGGCAGCCCGAACCGGTACAGAGATCGAGCACGGCCTGCACCGCGTCAGGATCGTCGATCCACGGCGCCAGTTGTTCGCGCAGCAATTCGGCGATGAACGAGCGCGGGACGATGACGCGTTGGTCGACATAGAAGCGGTACTCGCCGAGCCAGGCCTCGTGGGTCAGGTACGCCGCCGGCAGTCGCTCGTCGATGCGTCGCTGGATGATGCGCAATACGCCCGCCCGTTCCGCGCTGGTCAGGCGCGCTTCGAGAAACGGTTCCAGGCGATCGCGGGGCAGGTGCAGGCTGTGCAACAGCAGATACACGGCTTCGTCCCAGGCGTTGTCGGCACCATGCCCGAAGCACAGTCCGGCGGCGTTGAAGCGGCTGACGGCGAAGCGCAACAGGTCGCGCAGCGTCGCCAATTCGGTCTGGGCCTGTTCAAACATCGGCGGCCGGCAGCAACTGTTCGAGAATGTGGCGATAGATGGCCGCCAGTTGTGCCGGCGCAGCTTCATCGACGCATTCATCGATCTTGTGGATGCTGGCATTGACCGGACCGATCTCGATCACTTGCGGGCAGATTTCGGCGATGAAGCGTCCGTCCGAGGTGCCGCCGCTGGTCGATAGTTCTGCCTGGTGGCCGGTTACGCTGCGGATCGCCAGCAGGGACGCGTCGATCAGCGCGCCGCGACCAGTCAGGAAGGGCCTGGCGCCGAGCGTCCAGACGAGTTCATGGTCCAGTCCATGCCGATCGAGCAGCGCGCACATCCGGGCCTGCAACTGCTCCGGAGTACTGGCGGTGCCGAAGCGGAAGTTGAAGTCGATGACGACGCTGCCGGGGATGACGTTGCCGGCACCGGTGCCGCCGTGGATGTTCGAGACCTGCCAGGTGGTCGGTGGAAAGCAGGCGTTGCCGGCATCCCAGACGGTCTCCGCCAGTTCGGCGATCGCCGGCGCTGCCAGATGGATCGGGTTTTTCGCCAGTTGCGGGTAGGCGATGTGGCCCTGAATGCCTTTGACGGTCAACTTTCCAGACAGCGAACCGCGCCGCCCGTTCTTGATCATGTCGCCGAGCGCGTGCCCGGCGGTGGGTTCGCCGATGACGCAGTAGTCGATTGTTTCTCCGCGTTCGCGCAGCGCCTCGGTGACGACGACGGTGCCGTCGGTGGCGTCGCCTTCCTCGTCGGATGTGAGCAGGAAGGCGAGCGAGCCCGCGGGTTCCGGACGCGCGGCAAAAAAGGCTTCGGCCGCGGTCACGAAGGCGGCGAGGGAACTCTTCATGTCCGCGGCGCCGCGTCCATACAGCATGCCGTCCCGGTAGACGGGTTGAAAGGGGTCGCTGCGCCATTCCTGCCGCGGACCGCTTGGGACGACGTCGGTGTGGCCAGCGAAGCACAGCAGCGGACGGGTTTCGCCACGGCGTGCCCAGAGGTTGTTGACGCCGCCGCGAGGCATGAACTCGCAGGCGAAACCGATCGCTTCGAGACGGCCGGCGATGATCTGCAGGCAACCGGCGTCGTCGGGGGTGACCGAGCGGCAGGTCATCAGTTGCTCGGTCAGGAGGAGCGTGGCATCGCGTGCCGTGTTCGAGGAGCGCTCGGTGGACATCTGCAGGTTCCCGGCTACTGGCCGTCGGCCTCGTCGAGGCTGATGGTGAATTCCTTGTACGACGGTCCGCCGGGGTTGGTCGCCGAGAAATCGAGTCCGATGTCGGTCACTTTTTCCCGCGTCACCGGGGTAGGCGGCGCCTGGTGGTTGTTGATCATCCACGACAGGTTGGTCGGTGAGTCGGCATTGAGCAAGGCTTCCTGCAGGGTGATCACGTTCGAGCTGTAGAGGCGGTAGAGATCCTGCTCGAAGGTCTGCGATCCAGGAGCGAGGCTCTGTTCCATCGCTTCCTTGAGGGCCGGGACGTTGCCGCTCTCGATCAGTTCCTGCACGTGATAGCTGTTCAGCAGGACTTCGACGGCCGGCGCGAGCTTGCCGTCCTTTTTCTTCACCAGACGTTGCGAAATGATCGCCTTCAGGCTGACCGAGAGGTCCATGTACAGCGAACCCCGGCTGTCGATCGGGAAGAAGTTGATCACCCGGTTGAGCGCGTGATAGCTGTTGTTGGCGTGCAGCGTGCCGAGACAGAGGTGGCCGGTCTGGGCGTAGGCGATGGCCGCCTGCATCGTTTCCTGGTCACGGATTTCGCCGATCAGGATGCAGTCGGGCGCCTGCCGCATGGCGTTTTTCAGCGCGTTGTCCCAGCCCAGGGTGTCCATGCCGATCTCGCGCTGGTTGACCAGCGACTTCTTGTGCTTGAAGAGATATTCGATCGGATCCTCGATGGTGAGGATGTGGCCGCTGCACTGCGCGTTGCGGTGGTCGAGCATCGACGCGATGGTGGTCGATTTGCCCGAGCCGGTCGATCCGACGATCAGGATCAGGCCGCGTTTTTCCATCACCAGGTCGGCCAGCACCGGCGGCAGCAGCAGCGAATCGAGCGCCGGGATGTTGCCCAGGATGTAGCGGATCACGATCGATACCGAGGCGCGCTGCTGGAAGAGGTTGATGCGGAAATTGCCGAGCTTGGGTACGCCGAACGAGAGGTTCATCTCCTTCGTCGCCTCGAAGGCGTTGGCCTGCTCGGGAGTCATCAGTTCGGCGGCGATCTTCTCGATCATCATCGAATCCATGACCTGCTGATTCACCGGCACGGTGTTGCCCTGGATCTTGATGTGGATCGGCGCACCGGCGCAGATGAAGATGTCCGACGCCTGTCGATCGGCCATCACCTGAAAAAGCTTGTCTAGGATCATGCGTTTGCCGCCGTTTCAGGGCTACCCGGGGATGCGCTCAGTCGCCACGCAGGAGATCGTTGATGCTCGTCTTGGCGCGCGTTCCGGCGTCCACCTTCTTGACGATGACCGCGCAGTACAGGCTGTAGCTGCCGTCTCCGGCCGGCAGGTTGCCGGCAACCACGACCGAGCCCGCCGGCACGCGGCCATAACTTACGGTACCGGTCTCGCGGTCGAAAATCTTGGTCGACTGACCGAGATAGACGCCCATCGAGATCACCGAACCGGCACCGACGATGACCCCCTCGACGACTTCCGAGCGGGCGCCGATGAAGCAGTCGTCCTCGATGATCGTCGGGTTGGCCTGCAGTGGTTCGAGCACACCGCCGATGCCGACCCCGCCTGAGAGGTGCACATTCTTGCCGATCTGGGCGCAGGAGCCGACCGTCGCCCAGGTGTCGACCATCGTGCCTTCGTCGACGTACGCGCCGATGTTGACGTACGAGGGCATCAGAACCACGTTCCTGCCGATGAACGCGCCGCGCCGGGCGGTCGCCGGCGGCACGACGCGGAAGCCGCCCTGGAGGAACTTGTCGCTGTCGTAGGCGGCGAACTTGTTCGGTACCTTGTCGAAATAGCGCATCGCGCCGCCATCGATCAGGCTGTTCTCCTGTAGCCGGAACGAAAGCAGCACGGCTTTCTTCAGCCACTGGTGCGTTACCCAGTCGCCATCGATTTTCTCGGCGACGCGAAGGCTGCCGGCGTCGAGCCGGCCGATGACCTCGGCGACGGCTTCGCCGATGCCCTGCGGGGCCTGGCCGGGCTGTAGTGAACTGCGGATCTCCCACGCTTCCTCGATGATCTGCTGGATGGCCTGCATGTCTGCTGTTCCTAGAGTCTTGAAATGAATGAACGGATGCGCTCGGCGGCTTCGACACAGTCTGCCAGCGGGGCAACCAGAGCGATGCGCACAAAACCAGCTCCCGGGTTGACGCCTTGGGCGGTACGCGCCAGATAGCTTCCCGGCAAAAGCGGCACATTATAGTCGGCGAGCAGCCTGCGGGCGAACTCGCTGTCGCTGAGTGGTGTTTCAGCCCACAGGTAGAAGCCGGCGTCGGGCATGGCGGTGGACAATACCCCGGCCAGGAGAGGCGTGACGGCGGCGAACTTCTCTTTGTACCGGCGCCGATTGTCGACCACGTGCAACTCGTCGTTCCAGGCCGCGACGCTCGCCGCCTGCACCGCGGGACTCATCGCGCTGCCATGGTAGGTGCGGTACAGCAGGAAGGCCTTGAGGGTTGCCGGATCGCCGGCGACGAAGCCCGAACGCATGCCCGGCACGTTCGACCGCTTGGACAGGCTGGAGAACATGACCAGCCGCTCGCAACCGCGACCGAGCAGGCTGGCGGCCTGCAGGCCGCCGAGCGGGGGATCGGTTTCGTCGAAAAAGATCTCCGAGTAGCACTCGTCGGAGGCGATCACGAAGCCGTAGCGATCGGCCAGAGCGAACAACTGTTGCCAGTCGCTCAGGCGCAGCACCTTGCCGGTCGGGTTGCCCGGAGAGCAGACGAAGAAGAGCTGCACCCTTTGCCACTCGGCCGCGCTCAGCGCCGTGAAGTCGAACGCATAATCGTTGGCCGGCAGGGTGTTCAGGAAGCGCGGTTCGGCACCGGCGAGATAGGCCGCGCCCTCGTAAATCTGGTAGAACGGGTTCGGACTGACGACCAGCGGGGTGTAGCCGCGCGAGGGATCGACCACGGCCTGGGTGAAGGCGAACAAGGCCTCGCGCGAGCCGTTGACCGGGATGACCTGCGTTTCCGGGTCGATGCCGCTCAGGCCATAACGGCGTTGCAGCCAGGCGACGATGCTGCGTCGCAATTCGTCACTGCCGAGCGTCGTGGGATAACTCGCCAGGCCCGACAGGCCGGCGGTCAGCGCGTCCTTGATAAAACCTGGCGTGGCATGCTGCGGCTCGCCGATCGACAGCCGGATCTCGCGCAATTGCGGGTTCGGTGTGACGCCGGCAAAGAGTTGCCGCAACTTCTCGAAGGGATAGGGCTGCAGCTTGCTGAGGTTGGGATTCACTGGCTGGTAATTCCCGTTGACTGCTCGCTGGCGGAGGTGAGCATGGCGGTCCCGATCGGTGCTCCGGTATGGGGGGGCGGCGTCAACCCGCCGCTCCGCAGCATCTCTTGAATTTCTTGCCGCTGCCGCATGGGCAGGGCTCATTGCGTCCGACCTTGGCCTGCTCGTGGCGGATGGTCCTGATGCTGCGATGCGCAACCCAGAAGCGGTAGATGTTGCTCACCGCCTGCGGCAGATTTGCTTCGCATTCCTCGCGCAGGCGTTCGAGTTCCACGCCCGAGAACCAGTCCTCGCCGGCCGCAATGGCCGCTGCTTCGGCGTCACCGGTGAGCATGAACAGCGGAAACAGTTGCTCATCGAGGTAAGCGATTTCCTCGCTGTCCTCCTTGTCATCGTCCGCGCCGAGGGTCTCGAACCAGTCCTGCGCTGCGCTGTCGATGCCGTGCAGGTAGCCTTGGCACCAGGGGACATAGGCATCGCCGGTATTGTCGTCGTCGTCCTGTTCGTAGAGCACGAGCAGGGGCGGTTCGCCGCTCGCCAGTTCGGTCTGCAACTGGGCTGCGAGAAGGCGCAGCAGGTCGGCGGCTTCCCGTCCGGTTTCGCCGCTGCCGGCCTCGACGCTACCGAGCACTTGACTCAACCAGTCGGTTTCGCTGACCGGCTGCGGCCCCGACAGCGCCGCGCAGAGGTAACCCTGTGCTTCGTCGAGACGCATCGCCTGGTCCAGTACCGGTTCGTCGAGCAGTTCTTCCAGGCGCTGGAATTGCGCCTCGGTCAGTGATTTCTGCATGCGCTCAGCCTCGGGTATTCGACTGGCCGGCGAAATCGGCAAGCTGCACCGTCGGCGCCGGCGTCCAGCCCGCCTGCCGGTGTTCGGCGACGACCGTGGTGAAGATGCCGCCGCGTACGTAGAAGCGGGCGGTCAGCCGCATGTAGCGTGGCTGGATGGCACCCGCCAGATCGTCAAGGATGCGGTTGGTGACATCCTCGTGAAAGCAGCCGGTGTCGCGGAAAGACCAGATGTAGAGCTTCAGGCTTTTCAGTTCGACGCAGGTTTCGTCGGGGATGTAGTCGAGCAGCAGCGTCGCGAAGTCGGGCTGGCCGGTTTTTGGGCACAGGCAGGTAAACTCGGGGATTTCCATATGCACATGAAAATCCCGCTGTGGCGCCGGGTTGGGGAAGGTTTCGAGAATATTGGCCGGCGGTGTGGTCATTGTTGTTCCGAGCGGTGTCCGGGGAGAACGAATCGGGCAGGCGGAATGCTATCATTGGCACCTATAATAGCATTCCGCGCGAATATCTGCGTGTCGTCCGCCGCCATGTTATGGCCTGGCACTCGCTCAATTTCATGTTTTTGCCGATTTTCTCTGGCGCGGCTTAAGCAGTCGCGTTCTCGTTCATGCGCCTGACCAAACTGAAACTCGCCGGCTTCAAATCCTTCGTCGATCCGACGACGCTGGCGCTGCCCGGTCAACTCGTCGGCGTGGTTGGACCGAATGGCTGCGGCAAATCCAATGTCATGGATTCGGTGCGCTGGGTGCTCGGCGAATCAAAGGCCTCGGAGTTGCGGGGCGAGTCGATGCAGGATGTGATCTTCAACGGTTCCGGGACTCGCAAACCGGTGTCGCGAGCGGCGGTGGAGCTGGTCTTCGACAATACCCTCGGGCGCCTCTCCGGGCAATGGTCGCAGTATGCCGAACTGTCGGTCAAGCGCCTGCTCACCCGCAACGGCCAGTCCGAGTACTACATCAACAACCTGCACGTCCGTCGCAAGGATGTGACCGACCTCTTTCTCGGCACCGGGCTGGGACCGCGCGCCTACGCGATCATTGGTCAGGGCACCATTTCGCGAATCATCGAGGCCAAACCGGACGAACTGCGCGTGTTTCTCGAAGAAGCCGCCGGCGTGACCCGTTACAAGGAAAGGCGCAAGGAAACCGAGAACCGCCTGGCCGACACGCGCGAGAACCTGGCACGTGTCGAAGACATCCGTCTCGAACTCGGTTCCCAGATGGAGCGCCTCGAGGGCCAGGCCAGTGTCGCCCGCCAGTATCGCGAGTACAACGATGAGTTGACCCGCAAGCAGCAGTTGCAGTGGCTGCTGCGACGCAATGAGGCGCAGTCTGAGCGTGCGCGTCTGGCGCGTGAAGTCGAACAGGCGGGCATCGACCTCGAAGCACGCAACGCGGCGCTGCGTGACCTCGAAACTCAGCTGGAGGAGGCGCGCGAAGCCCATTTTGCTGCCAGCGACGGCGTGCACGCGGCGCAGAGCGACCTGTTCGCGGCCAATGCCGAGGTGGCGCGCCTGGAAGCGGAGATCCGTCATCGCCGCGAATCGCGACGCGAGTATGAGACGCGGCTCGCGCAGTTGACCGATGAGCGGCGGCATTGGCAGGCTCAGGCTGCCCGACTGGCGAGCGACGACGAGCATTGGCAGGGTCTGCTGGTGTCGGCAGAGGACCGCGTCGAACAGGGCCGGTTCCTTCTCGAAGCGCGGCAGGAACGCTTGCCGCTGGCCGAGGACAGGCATGGCGCTGCGCTGGAGGCCGTCAATCAGCAGCGCATGGCGATGGCCCAGGCCGAGCAGCGACTGCACGTCGAGCAGGCCAACCGCAGCCACGCGCAGCGTTCGCTGCAGATCATCGCCAGCCGCCGCGAACGCCTGACGCTCGAGCGCCAGGCCATGCCGGCCCCCGACGCCGACGAGTTTGCCGACAGGCAAACGGAACTCGCCGAGTTGCGCGCGCGCATCGGCGTGCTGCTGGAAAGCCAGCAGCACCAGCAACTGGCGCTGCCGCTTCACGAACAGCAGCGGCGCACGGTGCTCGGTGAAGTCCAGCACGCGCAGAAGGAACGTGCCGAGGCGAATGCCCGCCGGATGGCGCTACAGCAACTGCAGCAGCGCCTGCAGGTCAACGGTCAACTAGACGACTGGCTGCGCCGGCATCGCCTGCAGGACGGCGAACCACTGTGGAAGTCGCTGCACGTCGAAGCCAGCTGGGAAGACGCCGTCGAAGCCGTCCTGCGCGAGCGCCTGAGTGCGCTGCCGGCGAAGGTCGCCGACCCGGCGTGGAGCAAGGATCGGCCGGGCAGCAAACTGAGCCTGCTGTTGCCCATGGCCGATCCGGGTGCCGTGGCGGTTCAAGGTGAAGCCATGTTGCTGTCGCGCATACGCTGCGACGACCCGCAGCTGACGGCGATTCTCGTCGACTGGCTGGGCGAGGTGCAGACCGCCCCGGATCTGGCGGCGGCGCTGGCCGGCCGCAGCCGTCTGTCGGCCCGCGCGTGTTGCGTGACACCGGGCGGCGATGTTGTCAGGCGGCAGAGCGTGACGCTGTTTGCGCCGGAAAGCGCCGGGCACGGCCTGCTCGAACGTCAGCGCGAGATCGACGCCCTGACGGTGGTGATTGCGCAGCGCGAGGACAAGGTCTTGCAGGCGCAGGCCAGGCTTGGCGAAATCGAAACGCTGCTGACCGACGCGCAGAACAGTTTGCAGGAGTCTCGCCAGCAACTGGGCGTCCTGCAGGACCTGGCGCACGCCATCCAGGTCGAAACCCTGAAGCTGACGCAGGCGCGCGACCGCTTCCGTGAGCGACAGGCGCAGATCGACGACAGCCTGACCGAGATGGCGGCCGAGGAGGAAAGCGAGCGTGAGCGTCTTTTTCTCGCCGACGAGGCGATCGACTCGCAGCGCGAGCAGTTAGGCGAGTTGCAGACGGTCATGGAAGCGGCGCGGGCGACACTCGAGCAGGGCGAGCGGGCGCTGCGCGACGAGCGCGAGCAGGTCAACAGCGCTGAGCGGGAACTGCGCGAGGCCGAGTTTGCGCAACGTGAGTGTCGCAACAAGTTGCAGGAACTTGCCGGCAATCGGGTCCTGGCACAACAGCAACTCGAACGACTCGTCGGCGAACTGGCGCGCTGCGAGGAAAGCGCCGCGGCCATGCACGCCGAGGATCTGGAGCCCAGGTTGCAGGAAGCCCTGGACCACCGCGTCGCTCACGAACATGCGCTGGCGTATGCCCGCGACGCCCTGGAGAACGCGGCGAACGGTCTGCGCGCTCTCGACGAGCAGCGCTTGAAGGTCGAGCAGAGCCTTGACCCGTTGCGCGACCGGATTGGCGAACTGAAACTCAAGGAACAGGCCGCCACGCTCACCTTCGAGCAGTTCGCCTCGCAACTGGTGGCGGCCAATGCCGACGAACAGTCGCTGCAGGGTGAACTCGCCGGTGCACGCCTGGGTAGCCTGCAGAATGCGATTGCCGCGCTGCAACGCTCGATCGAAGCGCTCGGTGCGGTCAACCTGGCGGCCCTCGACGAACTCGAAGCGGCGCGTGAACGCAAGGGCTATCTCGATAGCCAGTCGGAAGACCTGACGCAGGCGATGTCCACGCTGGAGAACGCGATTCGCCGCATTGACCGCGAAACGCGGGATCTGTTGCAGACCACTTACGACGCGGTCAACCGTAGTTTCGGCGAACTGTTTCCGACGCTCTTCGGTGGTGGCGAGGCCCGCTTGATCATGACCGGCGAAGAGATTCTCGATGCCGGTCTGCAGGTCATGGCGCAGCCACCGGGCAAGAAAAACTCGACGATTCACCTGCTTTCCGGCGGCGAGAAGGCGTTGACCGCCATTGCGCTGGTATTCTCGATGTTTCAGCTCAATCCGGCGCCGTTCTGCCTGCTTGACGAGGTCGATGCGCCACTGGACGATACCAATACCGAACGGTTCTGCGCGATGGTGCGACGCATGTCGGCGAACACGCAGTTCCTGTTCATCAGCCATAACAAGATCACGATGGAGATGGCGCAACAGCTCGTCGGGGTGACCATGCAGGAATCCGGCGTCTCGCGCATCGTCGAAGTCGATATGGAAGAAGCGCTGCGCATGCGCGAGCAACTCGTTTAGGAATGGAAATGACCGACTTGCAGATGGGTTTGATCGGCCTCGGTGGTGCCGGCGTGATTGGCGTGCTGGCCTACAACAAATGGCAGGAACACAAGCACCGCAAACTGGCACAGGAGTTGTTGAGCGCCCGCCAGGCCGATGTCCTCCTCGACGAGGTGTTGCCGGAGGAGGTGCTGGTGGAACCGGCAGCAGCGGCACCCGTCGCGGTGGGTGATGTCCCTGCGTCGCCCGCCGTGGCCGCGGCAACGGCGGGTCGCTCCGCGCCGGAGCGTGTCGAACCGCTGTTGCGGCAGGAGAACGTGCCGGATGACGCCGGGCAGGAGGTCCGAGTGACCACCGGGGGGAGCAGCACGTCCCCGCCACGCCCACCGGCAGCAGCGCCGGAGGTGCCGCCGGTGGCGCGCCCCGAAGAACTGCGGTCGCCGGTCAGGGAGGCTGCCGCGCCGCTCTACCTGTTGTCGCCAACGATCGATTACATCGCCGCGATCGAGGTTTCCGAGCCGGCCGCCGCCTATCGGATCCTGGAAGCGCAGCGCGCTTCGCTGGCGCGCCTGGGAAAACCCGTGAACTGGATCGGCTACAGCGAACAGTCGCGCGAATGGGAAGCGATCGTCGAAGATAGCGACAGCGCGTACCGTCATATTCGTGTCGGGCTGCAACTGGTCAACCGCCAGGGTCCGGTTCGCGACGGTGACCTGTCGATCTTTCACCTCGCGATGCAGGATCTGGCGACCGAATTGATGGGCGTCGCCGAGTTGCCGCTGCGCGAACCGGCTTTGCAGATGGCCGCGCAACTGGACGAGTTCTGCGCCGGTGTGGACATTCAGATTGGCGTCAACGTGATCAGCCAGGGGCAGGTCTTTCCGGGTACCAAGGTGCGCGCGCTGGCCGAGTCAGCCGGCATGGTGATCGACCCGGAAGGGCGCTTTGCCCGTTGTGACGACGACGGCAACGTGCTCTACGTCCTGGCCAATCAGGAAACGCAGGGATTCACGGCCGAGTCGATGCGCACCCTGACGACCCACGGCATGACCTTTCTGCTCGACGTGCCGCGGGTTGCCGCTGGCGATCGCGTGTTGACCCAGATGGTCGAGTTGGCGCGGCGGTTCGCCGATGCGCTACACGGTGCGCTGGTGGACGATAACCGGCGTCCGCTGTCGGAGAGTGCGATCGAGCCGATCCGGCGTCAGATCGTCCAGTACCAGGCGGCGATGGCCGCACGTCAACTGCCGGCCGGCGGGGCGTTGGCGCTGCGGCTATTCTCCTGACGGGCAGTGCATTCGGTGATCAGCGTCAGCGAGCGCATCCGGACTCTGCGTGCGGAAATTGAACGACACAATCGGCAGTACTACGTCCTTGACGCGCCGCTGATCAGCGACGCCGAGTACGACCAGTTGTTCCGCGAACTGCAGGCGCTGGAAGCCGAGCACCCGCAACTGCTGAGTGCTGATTCGCCAACGCAGAGGGTTGGCGCCGCGCCGCTGTCGGAGTTTGCGACGGTAGCGCATGCCACACCGATGTTGTCCCTCAACAATGCCTTTGCCGAAGCAGAGGTCGCGGCTTTCGATCGCCGCGTCCGTGAAGGCCTGGCGGCGATCGGTGAGGTCGACTATGCGGCCGAACCCAAGTTCGACGGGCTGGCCATCAGCCTGAACTACGAACAGGGAGTCCTCGTACGCGGCGCGACGCGCGGCGACGGTGCTACGGGTGAGGACGTGACCGCCAATCTGCGCACCGTGCGCAGCATTCCGCTGCACTTGCAGGGCAGCGGCTGGCCGGCAGTGCTCGAGGTGCGCGGCGAGGTGCTGATGTGGCGCAGCGATTTCGAGCGCATGAATGCGCGTCAGCGCGAGCATGCTGAGAAGGAGTTCGTCAACCCGCGCAATGCCGCGGCCGGCAGCCTGCGCCAACTCGACCCGCGCATCACCGCCCGGCGGCCGCTGCGCTTTTTTGCTTACGGCGTGGGCGGCATCGCTGCCACCGGCCTGCCGGCGACGCACTCGGTCTTGCTCGACCGGCTTGCCGAATGGGGTTTTCCGGTGGCGCCGGAGCGGCGTCGGGTGACCGGGCTGACTGGCCTGATCGCCTATTACGTCGAGATTGCCCGGCGACGCGAGTCACTGCCCTACGCCATCGACGGCGTGGTCTACAAGGTCGACGATCTGGCCGCGCAGGAACGCCTCGGCTTCGTTTCGCGTGCCCCGCGTTTTGCGATTGCGCACAAGTTCCCGGCCGAGGAAGCCGTCACCGAACTGCTCGACATCTCTATCCAGGTGGGTCGGACCGGTGCGCTGACGCCGGTGGCGCGACTGGCGCCGGTTTTTGTCGGTGGCGTCACGGTGACCAATGCCACCCTGCACAACGAGGACGAGGTGTTGCGCAAGGACTTGTGCATCGGCGATACGGTCGTCGTTCGCCGGGCCGGCGATGTGATCCCGGAGGTCGTTCGCGTTTTGCCTGAAAGGCGACCTGCCGTCGCACGGCGATTCGTCATGCCGCCAACCTGCCCGGTCTGTGGTTCGCAGGTGGTTCGCCACCCGGACGAGGCGGTGGCCCGCTGCAGCGGTGGCCTCTACTGTCCGGCGCAGCGCAAGCAGGCGCTGCTGCACTTCGCTTCGCGGCGGGCACTGGACATCGAAGGGCTGGGTGACAAGCTTGTCGAGCAACTCGTCGAGTGTGGCATCGTGCGCACCCCGGCCGACCTCTACCGGCTGGGACTGCTGGCGCTGGCCAATCTCGAGCGGATGGCCGAGAAGTCGGCCGGCAATCTGCTGGCGTCAATCGAGCAGAGCAAGCAGACGACGCTGGCGCGGTTCATTTACGCCCTGGGGATTCGCAACGTCGGAGAAGCCACTGCCCGCGATCTGGCGCGTCATTTTGGCAGCCTCGACCGCCTGCTGGCTGCCGACGAAGGGCAGTTGCTGCAGGTGCCGGATGTCGGCCCGATCGTCGCACAATGTCTTCGACAGTTCTTTGACGAGCCGCATAACCTCGAGGTCATCGAGCAGTTGCGCGCGGCTGGCGTGGCATGGCACGACAGCGAGCCGTCGGCGCAGACTGTCAGTGCGGTTGCCGGCAAGGTTTTCGTATTGACCGGCACGCTCCCTTCGCTGACTCGCGATGCCGCCAAGGCCATGCTCGAAGCTGCCGGCGGCAAGGTAACTGGTTCGGTGTCAAAGAAGACCGATTTCGTCGTCGCCGGCACCGAGGCCGGCAGCAAGCTCGAAAAGGCTCGACTTCTCGGGGTCAAGGTCATCGACGAAGAGCAGCTTCTCGCCGTATTGAACACCGGGCCAGCCGCGCCTTGAACTCACTGGAATCTGCGATCCGGAGAATGCATGATTGACCCGCAACAGGCCAGGGCCATCCTCGCGGCGGCCGACATCATCCACGCGGCGGACGCGGTCGCCGCCGCGGTTGGTCGTGTCGCGTGCGAAATCAGTGAAAGACTGCGCGACAGCAATCCGGTGCTGCTGTGCGTACTGAACGGCGGCGTGCCTTTTGCCGGCCAGTTGATGACGCTGTTGACCTTCCCGCTTGACTTCGACTATCTGCACGTTACCCGTTACGGGCAGGCCAGCAGCGGTGGCGCGCTGTTGTGGCGTGTCGAACCGTCGATCGCGCTGAGCGGGAGAACGGTCCTGGTGGTTGACGACATCCTCGATGAAGGCGTGACGCTGCTGGCGATTCGTGAACGCGTGTTCCAACTGGGTGCCCGGGCCTGCTTCACGGCGGTGGTAGCCGACAAGCTGACCGGCAGGCGGAAACCGCTGCGGGCCGATTTTGTCGCGCTGACGGTTCCCGATCGTTTCGTCTTCGGTTACGGCATGGATGTTCGCGGTGCCTGGCGCAACCTGCCGGCAATCTACGCCGTGCGGGAGGATTGAGAGATGCTGGCGATCATCGGCGGCAGTGGCCTGAGCCAGTTCGCCAGCCTTGAGGTGACGCAGCGCCAGCTGGTGAGCACCCCGTACGGCGAGCCGTCCGGGACGTTGACCTTTGGTCGGGTTTGCGGCCGACCGGTGGTTTTTCTGGCGCGTCATGGTGACGAACACACGATTCCGCCTCACCAGGTAAACTATCGTGCCAACATCTGGGCCTTGCGGGAGTGTGGCGCGGCCGCCATCGTCGCGGTGGCGGCGGTCGGCAGCATTCGTGCGGACCTCCGGCCTGGCGATCTGGTGATCCCGCACCAGATCATCGACTACACCTGGGCGCGTCGGTCGACCTTCCACGAAGGGTCAGATAGCGCTGTCAGGCACGTCGACTTCACCGAGCCCTACGATCCAGGTTGGCGCCGGAAACTCGGCGATGCGGCGGTGGCGATCGGCCTGGAGGTCAGCGATTGCGCGGTGTATGCGACCACCCAGGGCCCGCGCCTGGAAACCGCCGCCGAGATCAACCGGCTGGAGCGCGACGGTTCCGACGTGGTGGGCATGACCGGCATGCCCGAGGCGGTGCTGGCGCGCGAACTGGCCATTCCCTATGCTGCGATCAATGTCGTCGCCAACTACGCGGCAGGGCGGGGCGACAGTCGCACGGGCATCAGTATGGAAGCCATTCATGAGGTCCTGAAGGAGGCGATGCAACAGGTGCAGGCGATCATTGAAACGATGTTGACGGCTGATGACTAATGATTAGACCGGTCTTGAGAATGGGCGACGAGCGCCTGTGGGAAAAGGCCCGGCCGGTCTCGGACTTCGACACTCCGGAACTGCGCGCGTTGATTACCGACATGACAGAAACCATGCACCACCTGGATGGTGCCGGACTGGCTGCGCCGCAGATTGGTGTCGGCCTGCGGGTAGTGATTTTCGGAGTGGAGGGCAATCCGCGTTATCCGGATGCCGAGCAGGTCCCGTGGACGGTGCTGATCAATCCCGTGCTGACACCACTGTCGTCGGCGATCGACGAGGGCTGGGAAGGCTGCCTCTCGGTACCCGGTTTGCGTGGCTGGGTGCCGCGCTGGCGCAGCCTGCGCTACACCGGCTTCGACGCCGGCGGCCGGCCGATAGACCGTGCCGTCGAGGGTTTTCACGCGCGCGTGGTACAGCATGAATGCGACCACCTCGACGGCGTTCTTTATCCGATGCGTATCCGGGACTTCACGCGTTTCGGTTTTG
Organism: Candidatus Accumulibacter propinquus; assembly: GCA_016714935.1. GTDB lineage: Bacteria > Pseudomonadota > Gammaproteobacteria > Burkholderiales > Rhodocyclaceae > Accumulibacter > Accumulibacter propinquus. The sequence goes on from JADKBU010000002.1 coordinate 111,427, forward strand.
TCGACGAGTTGTTTCCCCGCGGTGGCGCCGGTGTGGCCGAGTAGCCCGGAGCGAGGTCAGCGACGGCGGCATGCGCCGACATGGCCGTCGCGGGCCGTGGTGTGGCGGATCGGGCGAGTCATTGATCTCTGGCGGGGACAACAGCCTTGACACCGCCGTATCGGATTCTCTTCGTGTGCATGGGTAACATCTGTCGTTCGCCGATCGCCGAAGCGGTGACCCGGAGCATGGCGCAGCGGCAGGGCCTGGCGACGATGCTCGACCTCGACTCGGCCGGTACGCACGGCCATTACCATGCCGGCGAGGCACCGGATCTGCGCGCGCGACGTGTCGCCGCCCGGCGGGGATACGATCTGTCCAGACTGCGCGCGCGTTTGGTCATTGCGGCTGATTTCGATCGTTTCGACCGTATCCTCGCGATGGACGAGGCCAATCTGGCGGCATTGCAGCGTCTCTGCCCGGAGGACAGTCGGTCGAAACTGGGCCTGTTTCTTGATTACGCCACCGGACTCGGAATCTCCGAGATTCCGGATCCCTACTACGGTGCCGAATCGGGATTCGAACGCGTCGTCGATCTCAGCGAGTTGGCGGCAAAAGGGCTGCTGGCCGAGTTTGCGCGCGGACGGCTTGCCCGGTAACGGATCGCCACGACCTGAACGGTGAGCATTTCCCTCTTCAGTCGGTCAACGCAACAGGTTCTCAAGCATCCGGCCGCCTTTGCCCTGCAAACACTGAAGAGTTTCAGTGACAATCAGGGGCTGCTGCTCGCCGCCGCGATTGCCTACTACGCCTTGCTGTCGGTCGTGCCTTTACTGATCCTCTCGGTGATTGCTCTCTCGCACCTGGTTGAGCAGGCAGAATTGCTGGCTACCCTCGGGCACTACCTGGAGTGGCTGGTTCCGAGCCAGTCGAAAGCTTTTCTCAATGAGGTTTCGGCGTTTCTCGAAAACCGTGCGGCGATCGGTGTCGTACTGTTGCTGACGATGCTGTTTTTCAGTTCGCTCGCCTTCTCGGTACTGGAGAAGGCGATGGCGGTGATATTTGCTCACCGGGAGCGTTTTGAAAAACGCCACTTCCTGACGTCGGCCCTGCTTCCCTACTGCTTCGTGTTGTTCCTGGGTGTCGCCCTGCTTGGCGTGACCGTCACGTCCATTGCGCTGCAGGCGATCGCTCAGGAGAGCCTGTATTTCCTGGGCAGGGACTGGTCTCTTGGCGGTCTTGCCGGCGAACTGCTCTATCTGCTTGGCCTGGGTGCCGAGGTCTTCATCCTCACCGCAATCTATCTGATCATGCCGGTCGGGCGTTTGCGGCTGCGCCATGCCTTGTTCGGGGGCGTCACGGCAACCTGCATCTGGGAGGTGATTCGCCACATCCTGATCTGGTTCTTTACCACGCTGTCGAAGGCGAGTGTCGTTTATGGACCCCTGGCGACGGCCGTGGTGGCGCTGTTCAGCATGGAAATTGCTGCCACGGTCGTGCTCCTCGGAGCACAGGTCATCTCCGAATACGAGCGACTGGCCAAGGCGTGAGCGATTCCACAGGCGCGTGCGCAGCCAATCCTTCGGCTGGCGAACGCGGGCATGCATAGGTTTGACCTGTGGGCCGGGTGCATCCCGCATGTACCCGGCAGTTGGAACGTTCGCGGAGGCCTGTCCAGCACCTGCACCGAAAGTTCCGTTGCCGGTGGGGAGGGACGCTGCCTCCTGGGGCGCTGATGTGGCGGTGCTATAATTGCCGCCGATCATTTTTCCGTGTCTGCCCGATGCTCATCACCCGCCGCCTCGAGTTCGACGCCGGCCATCGCATTCCCGACCACCAGAGTCAGTGTCGTCACCTGCACGGGCACCGCTATGCGATCGAGATCACCCTGGCCGGCGATGTCATCCGCCACGACGGTGACCCGGCCAACGGAATGGTGATGGATTTCTCGCAAGTCAAGGCGCTGGCCATGCGGCACCTGGTGGACCACTGGGATCATGCGTTTCTGGTCTATGCCGGGGACCTGCCGGTGGTGAACTTTCTCGCGTCGCTTCCTGCGCACAAGACGGTCATTCTGGATTGCGTTCCGACGGCCGAAAATCTTGCGCAGAAGGCGTTCACGATTCTCGCTGCCGTGTATCGGGATACCTACGGCAACCACTTGCGCCTCCAGCGCCTGCGTCTTTATGAAACGCCCAATTGCTGGGCTGAAGCGGTTCGCGAATAGCTTCCGGCGGACAGCACAGTACTGCAGGTTGCGGGTGACCCGAACGGCAGGCCGTGTGAGCCTCACAGACGCCCTTGATCGGCAAAAAAAACGCCTGCCGCCAATCTCGGCGGCAGGCGCATCAGCGTGCGTCGTGACAGGTTTCTGGTTGGGATCAGGCCTTGCTACCGAGCGCGCGTTGCAGTTGTTCAAGCGCAGCGGGGTCCTCGATGGTCGTCAGATCGCCTGGGTCGCGGCCTTCCGCGAGGGCCTGGATCGAGCGCCGGAGCAGTTTGCCGGAGCGGGTCTTCGGCAGCACGGTGACGAAGTGTACACGGCTTGGGCGGGCGATTGCCCCGAGGCTGTCATCGACCTGCTTCATGACCTGCTTCTCGAGCGCCGCTACCAGTTCCGGCGTTGCGATGCTGTCGGAATTCTTCACCACCGCAAAGGCCATCGGCATTTGCCCCTTCAATTGGTCGGCAACGCCGACCACGGCGACTTCGGCAATCGCCGAATGCCCCTGGATGGCTTCCTCGATTTCGCGGGTGCCCAGACGGTGTCCGGCCACATTGATCACGTCGTCGGTGCGGCCGAGGATGTAGTGATACCCGTCCTTGTCCTTGATGCCCCAGTCGAAAGAGGAATAGACCTGGGGTTCGCGGAACAGCGAGAAGTAGGTCGAGACAAAGCGTGCGTCGTCGCCCCAGACGGTTGACAGGCAACCCGGTGGCAGGGGCGGCAGGATACCGACGATGCCTTTTTCATCAGGGTCGCAAACCGTGCCGTCTTCGCGGAAGATCTTGAGGTTGTAACCGTAGACCGGGAAGCTCGGCGTTCCAAAGCGGATTTCCGTCTTCTCGACGCCCGGCATGGCCGACAGGATTGGCCAGCCGGTTTCGGTTTGCCAGTAGTTGTCGATGACCGGCAGGCCGAGTTCGCCCATGATCCACTCGTGCGTCGGCTGGTCGAGCGGTTCGCCGGCGAGGAACAGATGCTTGAGACTCGACAGGTCGTACTTGTGCATGAAAGCGTTGTCGTGTTTCTTGAGCACGCGCGCGGCGGTCGGTGCCGAGAACATGACGCTGACCTTGTATTTTTCGACGATTTGCCACCAGATTCCGGGGTCCGGGCGCAGCGGCGTGCCCTCGTACATGATCGTGCACATGCCGCCGATCAGTGGGCCGTAGATGATGTAGGAGTGTCCCACGACCCAACCGATGTCCGAAGTCGCAAAAAACGTTTCACCTTCGCCACCGCAAAAGATGTACTTGAGCGAGGAGGAAAGCGCGACGGCATAGCCGCCGGTGTCGCGTTGCACCCCTTTCGGTTTGCCGGTGGTGCCGGAGGTGTACAGGATGTAGGACGGTTCGGAGGATTCCAGCCAGGTTACCGGGACGTCGGCGTCCATGAACTGCGCGCGCAGCGTCGCGTAGTCGACGTCGCGACCGGCCACCTTGTTGAAGTTCTTGTCGAGACCACGGTCGACCATCAGTACGTTGGCAGGCTTGTGTTCAGCCAGGGCGATCGCCTCGTCGAGCAGGCCCTTGTAGGGTACTGCCTTGCCGCCGCGCATGCCGGCATCCGAGGAGACCACCAGTTTCGGGGTGGCGTCGTCGATACGCGTGGCCAGCGATCCGGACGCAAAGCCGCCGAACACGACCGAGTGGATCGCACCAATGCGTGCGCAGGCCAGCATGGCGAACATGGCCTCGGCGATCATCGGCATGTACACCAGAACCCGGTCGCCCTTGCCGACGCCCAGGCTCTGCATGATCGCGGCCATGCGCATGACTTCAGTCTTGAGTTCGGCAAACGTATAGACGACTTCCTGGTCCGTCTCGGTGGAGATGAATACCAGTGCGCGGTCATTCGGGCGCTTGGCCGCGTGACGGTCGATCGCGTTGTAGCAAAGATTGGTTTCGCCGCCAACGAACCACTTGGCAAATGGCGGGCGAGAAAAATCGAGGACCTGCGTAAACGGTTTGTGCCAGTCGATGCTCTTGGCCTCTTCACCCCAGAAGGCGTCCGGATTTTCGATGGATTGCTTGTGAAACTCTTGGATTGTCGTCATGAGACTCCCTCTTCAAAAATGTGAACCCACCTGCACTAGTGGAAACTACGCCTGCCGGGTGTCTTGTATCTCCTGCTCCCGGTCAAGCATCCGTTTTCTAATGTCTGCCAGCGGCAGACCCAACTTCAACTCCCCTTCCAGGAGGTCCAGAAAGGGGAGTATCTCCTTGCCAAGATCGATGAGGTGCGGGATTACCGCACTTGCATGGCCGGTGCTGATCAGTTCGAGAGCATGGCCAAGCCTGGGGACCGGGAGCTTGTTCAACGGTTTGTCGCCACAAGCCACGACACGGTTGCCGCCGGCCTGTCGTGCGGCGACCAGACGCTCACCGGCAAGACTCAGCAAGGATGCTGCCGACCCCGGCCGGTCGACCGGGGTATTGGCGACGCCAATACTGACCGACAGATTGAGACGCTTCCCATGTACCGCAATGTTCGCCACCGCAAACGCTTCCCGCAAGCGATTCGCAAAGGACTCGCAGGCAGGAAAGGGTGTGCCTGGCGAAACCACAGCCAGGTCGCTTCCGGAATAGTGGCCCAGGCTGTCTTCCTTGCGTACTTTTTGTACCAGCATGCTGGCCAGGCGTTTAAGCAACTCCTTGGCCACCTCGTCGCCGTGTTGTTCACGCAGTGCGCCAAAGCGGTCGAAGCCGATGATCAGGATGCTCAGCGGGCCATCGTGCCGGACGGCCTGCGACAGGGCCTGTGCCGCCTGCACTTCGATGTGTCGGCGAGTCGGTAATCCGGTGACCGGGTGTTGAGCGTCACGTTCCGGGCTCTCGCGCAGCTCGTTCTGCGCCTGTGCCAACTGCAACAGCGAGGCAATACGGGCGAGCAGTTCGGTGGCTCCGATGCCCCTGCTGATGAAGTCGGAGGCACCCAGTACCCGGGCGCGCTCATTGGCTTCTTCGTTGTCGCCGGCGATCATCAGTACCGGCATCTGACGAAGGCGGGTCAACCGGGAAGAGCGGACTCTCGCCAGCAGACCGTCCCCATCCAGCATCGGCATCGACAGCGCGCAGATCACCAACTGGATGGAATGGTCGATCACCAGAGCCTGCCAACCCGACTCACCATTGACCTCCTCGCGAAAGTTGTACTGCTCACGAATCTGACTGATCAGCGTCGCTCGCGCCATCCGTGAGGCATCGACAATCAGTATGCGAGGCCGCTGGTTGGGATTCTCCATCGAATCTCGCGATTCCTGTCAAGCCGGGTGCGTCTTACGCGCCGGCGATTTCGACGACCACGCGGCCGTGTGCACGACCCTGAATGTAGTCGTCGAAGGCCCCGGGAAGTTCGTCGAAACCGATGGTGCGCACCATCGCCTGCAAGTGTCTCGGTCGCAGGTCGCCTGCCAGGCGCTGCCAAACACCGCTGCGGTACGGTTCGCCGATGTAACCCGAATCAATCCCGAGCAAGCAGGCTCCGCGCAGGATGAAGGGCATCACCGTGGTGTTGAGTGTCGCGTCGAGGGCCAGGCCAATGCTGGCGATCGTGCCGCCCTGCTGCATGGTGCTGACGATCCAGGCCAGCACCTCGCCACCGAGGTTGTCCACGGCGCCCGCCCACAGGGCCTTGTCTAGCGGCCGTATGCGAGCTGGGTCGACGGCTGAGCGGAGCATGACCGCTGTCGCGCCGAGTCCCTGCAGGTAATCGGACTGGGTTTCCTTGGCGGTGAAGGCGGTGACCTGATAGCCCCGCCCGGCCAGCATGTCGATCGCCAGACTGCCGACTCCGCCGGTCGCGCCAGTGACAATGATCGGGCCCTTGCTCGGCGTGAGGCCATTCTCTTCCATGCGCACGATGCCGAGCGCCGCTGTAAATCCGGCTGTACCCAGGGCCATGGCAGCATGCAACGACAGTCCGGCAGGCAGCGGGACGACCCATTGAGCGGGGACTCTGGCGTACTCGGCGTAGCCTCCGTGGTGGGCGACGCCGATGTCGAAGCTCGTGGCCAGCACGGCATCACCGCTTCGAAAGCGCGGGTCGGTACTGCTTTCGACAATTCCCGACAGGTCGATGCCGCCGACACAGGGGTAGCGGCGGATGATGCGTCCGGCGCCGGTTGCCGCCAGGGCATCCTTGTAGTTCACGCTGGAGTAGGCAACCCGGATGGTCACTTCGCCGGGATCGAGTTCCGACTCACTCATGGTGACCAGGCTGCCGCTTGCCCCACCTTCCCTTTTCTCGATCAGATACGCTTTGAAAGGACTCATGCATACTCCATGCGATGGACAGGATTGGCGCATTGACGACGGGAAGAAGCCATCGCGTCATGAACGGCCGTCGATTATAAACACAATCCCCGGCACTTTTGAGCCTCGGCGAATGTGGCCCGCGTGCGGCCGAATCTCCTTTTAGAGTCGAAAGCCACTGCGGCGCCAGACTATACCGTGTTCCATCGTCCAATCCCATGTGCAGTGCAACAAACCTGCAGCCAGCAATTATGCGTCGATTTCGTCTATAAGTTATGGCCTTGCGCGCATCTCTTGAAGCACTTTATGCGGCACAGGCTGCTCAATGGGGGGTTTACAGCGTGACATTTTTCACATAAATTTCGCCCCTATGCTCAGAAAACACACTCTTACCGCACTTTTTAGCGCCGCCCTGTTTGCCTTTTCCGGGGTCGGTCTGTCCCATGCCAGCGAGCAGCAGTCGCTTGATGAGCCGTCGTTACTGGAGCGCTACACCAGCAGCGCACAGGATCTGATCCTCAAGGGCTTCGAACTGATCGGCATCAACTATCGCTTCGGTGGCACCAACCCGGATACCGGTCTTGACTGCAGCGGCTTCGTCCAGCTCGTCTTCAAGGAGGCCATGGGGATATTGCTGCCGCGCAGTGCCAGGGAGCAGAGCGAGGTCGGGGCGGTGATCGACCGTCACGAACTGAAGGCAGGCGACCTCGTTTTCTTCAACACCATGCGCCACGCTTTTTCGCATGTCGGTATCTATCTCGGCGACAACCGCTTCATGCACGCGCCGCGTACCGGCGCCGAAGTCCGCGTCGAAGACATGCGCCAAAGCTACTGGATTCAGCGCTACAACGGTGCTCGCCGGTTGTTGTCACGCTGACCTGCAGGCTGCAATGAGCCCGAAGACGACGCGTCGCGTCGTCTTTTTTTGTGTTTTATCACGAACGATTCGCATTTATAATATCCACGGTATCGGTTATCATGCTGGCCTGCGACAGCAATTTTCATTCGGATGACTGGAGGCATGGCCATGAATTCTTCCCCTTCGCTCTTCGCCCTGGTGCTCGCTACCGTCACGTTGACCGGCGCGCAGGCTCAGGAAAGGGTGCTGAATCTCTACTCGGCTCGCCACTACCAGACGGATGAAGCCTTGTACAGTGGCTTCACCCGGCAGACCGGGATCGCCATCAAGCGTATCGAGGGCAAGGAAGACGAGTTGCTCGAGCGCATCCGGAATGAGGCAGCCAACAGCCCGGCAGACGTTCTGCTGACAGTCGACGCGGCTCGCCTCGCGGCGGCGCACGAATTGGGGCTTCTCGCACCGGTCAGGTCGTCGCTGCTTGAGGCGCGCATCCCTGCACACCTGCGCACCAGCGACTGGTTCTCCTTCTCGCTACGCGCGCGCGTCATCATCTATGCCAAAGGTGCAGTCAAACCCGGGGAGTTGCGCACCTACAGCGACCTGGCCGATCCCCGGCTGAAAGGCAAGGTCTGCTCGCGCTCGGGTTCCCATCCCTATAACCTGTCGCTGCTGGCTTCGATCATCGCCCATCAGGGCGAAACCAAGGCGGAAGACTGGGCGCGCGGCGTGGCGGCCAATTTCGCTCGTCCGCCGAAGGGCGGCGATACCGATCAGATCCGGGCGGTGGCTGCCGGCGAGTGTGCGGTGGCGCTCGCCAATACCTATTACCTGGCGCGACTGATGCGCTCGGACAAGCCCGAGGACCACAAGACGATGGAGAAGATCGTTGTCGTCTGGCCTGACCAGCAAGGCAGCGGTACGCATATCAACGTCTCCGGCGGTGGCGTCCTGAAGACGGCGCCGCACAAGGATGCGGCGGTGAAGTTCCTGGAATATCTCGCGAGCGACGAGGCGCAGCGCTATTTTGCCGACGGCAACAACGAATGGCCGGTGGTGGCCGGGGTCAAGGTGGTCAATCCGGCGCTTGAAGCGCTCGGCAAGTTCAAGGCGGATACCCTGCCGGTGGGATCGCTGGCGATGTATCGTGCCAAAGCGCAGATCATTTTCGACCGTGCCGGCTATCGTTGACGCCGGATCATCGGGTCGCCGCCCGCCTTGCCGGGCGCCTGGCGAACATCACCGACGACGGCGCGAGATCTGCCGTGAGAGCACGATCAGGGGCAGCAGACCCACCGCAACAATTGCCAGAGAGACGCTGGCGGCTTCAGCCAGACGTTCATCGGAAGCGAGTGTGTAGGCCTGCGTGGCCAGCGTGTCGAAATCGAAAGGGCGCATCACCAGAGTTGCCGGCAACTCCTTCATGACGTCGACAAACACCAGCAAACAGGCGGTGAACAGGCTGCCACGCAGGATCGGCAGGTGCACCCGCCGCAATGTAGCCGCCTGTCCGAGACCGAGACTGCGCGCCGCATCGTCCATGTTGGCGGTAATTCTGGCCAGGCTGCTGCCTACCGATTGCAAGGCGACCGCCAGGAAGCGCACCAGATAGGCGTAGACCAGCGCGGCGACGCCTCCGGTGAGCAGCAGGCCCGGGTTTTCCCCAAACCAGTACTGCCATTGCCCGGCCAGCCACTGGTCGAGGCGCGTCACGGGAATCAGCACGCCGACGGCGATCACCGACCCGGGAACGGCGTAGCCGAGTCCGACCAGGCGATTGAGTGCCGGCGCCAGCAGCCCGCGTGACAGACGCGCACCATACGCCAGCAACAGGGCCAGGGCCACGGCCATGATCGCCGTCAGACCAGCAAGCAGGAAGCTGTTGCGTGCCAGAGCCAAGAAATGCACGCTGAACTGCGAATCGCCGTCGCTCTGCAGCGCCAGACGCAACAGAAGGTACGCCGGCAGCAGGAAGCCGATACCCAGCGGTAGCGCGCACGTTCCCGTGGCCAGCCAGGCGCGCCAACCTGGCAAACGATGACTGCTATGGCGATGGCGGCCACTCGTGTTGTGGAAGCGGGCGCGGCCGCGCGAGTGGTGTTCGATCACCAGCAGCAGAATGACGAAAGCCAGAAGCGCCGCCGCCAGCTGCGCGGCAGCAATACGATCGCCGAGCGAAAACCAGGCACGATAGATGCCCGTCGTGAAGGTCTGCACGCCGAAATAGGAGACTGTGCCGTAGTCGGCGAGGGTTTCCATCAGGGCCAGTGTCGCACCGGCGGCCAGCGCCGGCCTGGCCAGCGGCAACGAGACCCGAAAGAAGCTCGACCATGGCCCGAGACCAAGAGTGCGCGAAGCCTCGAGCATGCCGCTGGCACGCTCGATGAAGGCTGTGCGGGTCAGCAGATAAACGTAGGGATAGAGGACGAAGATGAACATGACGATGGCACCACCGAGACTGCGAACCTCCGGAAACCAGTAGTCGGCCTTGCTCCAGCCGAAGCTCTCGCGGAGAAAGCTCTGGAGCGGGCCGACAAACTGCAGAAAGTCGGTGTACACGTAGGCCATCACATACGCCGGCATGGCCATCGGCAGGACCAGTGCCCACTCGAAAACCCGCCGCCCCGGAAAGTCATGCATGGTGGTCAGCCAGGCTGTGGCCACGCCGACGATGGCGACGCCCAGACCGACGACAAGGCACAGCATCAGCGTATTGGCCACATACTCCGGCAATACTGTGGTGACCAGATGCGACCAGGTCGCTCCGGTACCGCCGCTGAAGATATTGGCCAGCACGCTGGCCACCGGCAGCCCGACCAGGGCCGCCAGGACAGCGGCAATGGCGAGCAGGGGATTGAGACGCAGGCTGATCATGGTTTGTCGGATAAATGAGAATTATAATTGACAAGTCTGGTTTTCCGTCCGGCTCCTCGCCGCTGCGACGAACACCAGTCCCTTTCCACCCGCAGCACCGAATGGCCGGTATCTGATGGCACACCTCGAACTGGAAGGAATCGTCCAGCGTTATGGATCGCATACTGTCGTCGACGGCGTCAGTTTTCGCGTCGAGACCGGTGGTATAGCCTGTCTGCTCGGGCCGTCGGGTTGCGGCAAGACGACGCTGCTGCGCTGCATTGCCGGTTTCGAAGGTATTGCCGCCGGCGAGATCCGTGTGCAGGGCCGCACGGTCAGCAGCCCTGAGCATCGCGTGCCTCCCGAACAGAGGCAGATTGGCATGGTTTTTCAGGATTACGCCCTGTTCCCGCACTTGACGGTGGCAGCCAACGTCGGCTTTGGCCTGGCAGGGCTTGTCCGTGAGCAGCGTCTGGGTCGGGTCAGTGAATTGCTGGCCGTGGTGGGGCTGGGGGGCCTGGACAACAAATACCCGCACGAACTCTCCGGTGGTCAGCAGCAGCGCGTCGCGCTGGCGCGTGCGTTGGCACCACGCCCACAACTGATCCTGCTTGACGAACCGTTTTCGAATCTCGACGTCGACCTGCGCGAGCGCCTGTCGCTGGAAGTGCGGGAGATCCTGCAGCGTCAGAACATTACCGCCGTACTGGTTACCCATGATCAGCACGAGGCTTTTGCCATGGCCGACGAAATCGGCGTCATGGCCGACGGCATCATCCAGCAGTGGGACAGCCCGTACCGCCTGTACCACCAGCCGGCGAACCGTTTTGTCGCCGACTTCGTCGGTCAGGGGGTTTTTCTGCCCGGCATGGTGATCGACGATTGCAGTGTCGAAGTCGAGATGGGTGTGCTGCAGTCGCGCCTGCCACTCGAATGCAGCCAGGGATGCGAGGCCTGTGGCCAGGGTTGCGGCGTCGAAGTGTTGTTGCGCCCGGATGATATCGTCCACGACGACCAGAGCGATATGCGCGCGGAAGTCCGGCACAAGGCTTTTCGCGGCGCGGAGATTCTTTACACCTTGCGCCTGGGCAGCGGCGTCGAGGTGTTGTCGCTGGTGCCGTCACATCACAATCACGCCATCGGCGAAAGAATCGGCATTCGCCTCGATGTGGACCACGTCGTCGCCTTCAAGACCCCGGCCCGAGGCTTCCAGGCGAGCACCCAATCGATACAGTTCCATCGATGATTCCCTGGCTCGAACACGCCGCGCCCTTTCCGCCGCTGGAGCAGGCACTGCACGAGCCCAATGGCCTGCTTTGTGCCGGTGGTGACCTGTCGGCAGCGCGCCTCCTCGACGCCTACCAACGCGGCATCTTCCCCTGGTACTCGCCGGGCGAGCCGATTCTCTGGTGGAGTCCGGATCCACGCATGGTCCTTCTACCGCAGGAGTTCCGGATCTCGCGTTCACTTCGCCGCAGCTTGCGTGCCGGCCGTTTCGAGGTGAAACTCGACAGCGACTTTCCGGCAGTGATCCGTGGCTGCGCCGAGACGCCGCGCGCCGGTCAGTCCGGCACCTGGATCACGCCCGACATGCAGCACGCCTACTGGACGCTTTTCCAGCTGGGCATTGCACACTCGGTGGAAACCTGGTTTGAAGGCAAGCTGGTGGGTGGCTTGTACGGCCTGGCGATCGGTCGCATGTTCTACGGGGAGTCCATGTTCTCGCAGGTTTCGGAGGCTTCAAAGGTCGCCGCTGCGCATCTTGCGCGTTTCCTTGAAGACGAGGGTTTCGGCATGATAGATTGCCAGATGAATACTCCGCATCTGGCCTCGCTCGGTGCGCGGGAAATTCCACGCGCTGTATTTCTGGCTCGCCTGCGCGCGCTGGTGGTCGCCGCCTGGCAACCAGGCCGATGGCCGACCGACGGCGCCAGCCAACCCTGGACTTAGGTCGATGTCGCGACTCAACGACTCGGAACTGCCCTTTTCGCTGTTGCAGTTCTATTCCACGGCACCCTACACCTGCAGCTATCTGCCGGGCGAACGCGCGCGCTCACAGGTTGCCACGCCGAGCCATCTGATCAATGCCGAGGTCTATGGTGAACTCGTGCGCAGCGGTTTTCGCCGCAGCGGAGTCTTCACCTACCGGCCGAGATGCGACGACTGCCAGGCTTGCGTTCCGGTGCGGCTGCCGGTCGACCTGTTTCAGCCAACTCGCAGCCAGCGGCGCAGCATCAGGCTGCATGCCAGCCTGCAGGCGCGCGAGCGGCCACTCAGCTTCCTCGATGATCATTACCAGCTTTACCTGCGCTACCAGGCGGCAAGGCACGCCGGCGGCGGCATGGACCAGGACAGCCACGAACAATACACGCATTTCCTGCTGCAGAGCCGGGTGGACACTCGCCTGATCGAGTTCACCGACGACGGTGTGTTGCGCATGGTCAGCATCCTCGATGTCCTGAGCGACGGGTTGTCCTCGGTTTACACCTTCTACGATCCGCAGCTGCAGCCGGCCAGTTTCGGCACCTACAACATCGTCTGGCAGATTGCCCAGTGTGTTGCCAACCGGCTGCCATACCTGTATCTGGGGTACTGGATTCGAGACAGTCGGAAGATGGCCTACAAGGCCAACTTCAAGCCCATCGAAGGGCTTTTCGACGGGCAATGGGGCGATTTGCGCATGCGCATCGCGTAGCGCGACCCGACATGCGATCGGAGGTTGCAGCAATGCCTTTGGCCCGACCCTCCAGGGCTTCCCTCTGCCTGGTTTCCGGCAGGGGGGCACCGGCTTAGCGCTTGCCGAGAACGAGCGGGAAGTCGGGCACGCCACTGGGCACGATGGTGACTGGCGACTGCGCGCCCTCGGTGAGGCCCTTGACCCGTTCCGAGACGTAGAGGTCGAGCATTTTGTGGGTGATGCGGCCGGACTTGTTGTAGTCCGCCTGGCCGCGCAGCCCTTCGAGGATGGCCTTGGTGAACGCGCCATTGCCCCAGTCGGGCGATTCCTGCGCGTACTGGCGTCCGGTGGCCGCGGCGAAGACGATGACCCCGTTGTCGGCGCTCGACAGTTCGTTGACCACTGCGGTGGTATCCATGCGCAAGGAGCGCGTACCGGTTCCCAGCACGTTGCCGGCATGGCAGGTATCGATGAAGAACATCGCCTTGCCGGGCAAGGAAACGAGCGTGTTGCGAATCTCCGTGAAGATCACACCGGTGCGTTTCAATGACTTGATGTTGACGTCCTGCGGCAGGAAGTAATACGTGCTGTCGGAATCATTGACGCCGTGTCCGGCGATGAACACCATGGCCACGTCTCTTGCTGTCAGTTCGCGGCGTATCCATTCCAGTCCATCGAGGACATCGTCGCGCTTTGCGCCGCTGTCAGTAAGCAGGCGGACGGAAACCTTGCGGTACAGTCCGCCCTCCTGTGTCTTGAGAAAATTCGACAGATCGGTTGAGTCCTTGGCGGCGAACTCGAGCTGGATCGATGGATCCTGGTATTTGCTGACGCCGATGGCGAGCACGTAGAGGTTCGGTCGGAGGTCCACGCCGGCGGGGCCCGACTGACCGGCGGGCGTGCTCAGCGTGGCCTGGTCCTGTTCCCTGGGCAGTTCGGTTGGCGGTCTCTTGACGGTCAATGCGGCTTCCGAAGATACGCCATGCTTGTTTTCGGCGAACAACAGGATCTGCGCGTCCAGCATCGGCAGGGAAAGCGGTACCTCGAAAATGCTTTCGCCCTTGTTCTTGGTGCGCATGTTCCTGAGCGCAGAAAGCGCTGGCAGCGTGACCAGTTGCCCATTGACGCGCGCGCGCAGTTGCGTTGCCGGGGCGTCTTCCGGTGCGCGGACGGCAACCTGCAGCTTGACCTCGTTGTCCCGGGTGATGCTCTGGGCATCTGGAGAGACGATCCGAACCGTCGGCGGCAGTCGTTCGAGAATCGCCTTGCCGCCGGTCGGATGCACGCCACTGTCGGCGAGTGCTGTGGGCGTGGCCTTGCCAATGCCTTTGCCAATGACCTCGGCGATCAGTTCCGGCCGGTAATATTCGGCGCGAAAGCGCGATACCGGAAAGAAGTCCGCCGCCTGTGCTGGTCCACGCTCGACCTGCCAGCCGACCAGCCCTTCTCCCCCCGGGCTGGCAGCGAAGTGGCCGCTGGTGGTCCACATCACCCAGCGGCGTCCGTCAGCGTGCGGGAAGAGTGCGAGTTGCTCGCTCCCATCCGGTTGTCGGTACCAGCGCAGCGTGCCATCGCTGAAGGCGGCGGCGATCCATCGCCCGTCGTCACTGATGTTGATCTGCCACGGCGTGGCGGGCGCAGCAGTGCGCCACAACTCGCGACCATTGCGGTCATAGAGATGCAGCTTGTGGTTCGTCGCCACGGCAACGTGTTCGCCGTCGCGCGAGACGCTGGCCGAGAGTGACCACTCTCCGGCATCGAGAGTGAGCGCCTTGCCGTTGATCAACGGCCGTTGCCGCTCGAACCAGTTGTCGATGTTGGTCCTGCCGGACATCGTTCTCGGTGCTTGCCACTCCTTGCCGGGTTTTGCCCAGGCCAATTGCCGGATATCGAACGCTTCGCCGGTGCCAGCGGGGCGTGCTTCACGGAAAGCCACGCCGCTGGCGTCGCCCGCGAGCCGGAAGCGGCTGCGCAGATTGCGGAAGTCCAGCAGGTTGTTGCCGATACCGAGCAGCGGTTGTCCGTCGGCGGCAAGGATTCCCCACGCGGGATCGGCGGAAGCATACAGCAGGCGACCGTCGCGCGTGGCGTGCAGCGCGGTAATCGTGTTGCTGGTCAGGGGGATCACCGAAGCAGGCGTGCCCATGCCAGCGTCAGGCCAGACGCACAGGGCAAACTGGCCCTTGACCGTGGTCCATGTTCCCGCCGCGTAGATCCGTTTGCCGTCGGCCGACCAGGCGACGACACTGAGACTTCGTGACAGTCCGGCCTGGGCCGGCGAGAGCTGCTTCTTCTGTTTCAGTGTTCTGGCGTCGAGCAGGGCGACGTTGCCCTGGTCGGCGGTACCCACCGCCAAACTCTGCCCGTCGGGTGAAAAGGCCAGCCCGAAAGGTATCCCGGTGCCGACCAGGGTGTCCCGTGACAGTAACTTGAGGCCTTTGCTGGTGACTTCGTAGGCGCGCAGGAAACCGTCGGCGCTGCTGACGATCAGGGACTTGCCGTCCGGTGACCAGGCCGTGGCGTTGACCTCGTCGCTGAAATCGGCATCGCCCTGCATCTCGCGTGCGCTGCTCCAGCCGTCGGCGCCAAGAAACAGTCGTACTCCCTGTTTTCCCCATAGCCCGGCGACGAGCATTGTGCCGTCTGGAGAAAACGACAGATGGGTGAGCACGTCCGGGAGCCCGGAAATGCGGTGAATGATCTGGCCATCATTGCGTCGCACCAGATAAATGTCATTGTTCGACGACCAGCCCGCCGCGGCAAAGGTCGACCCGTCCGGGGTCATCGCCACGGCATAGAGTTTGCCATCGTTGCCGGCTGCGGAAGGCGGCCTGAACACTGCCAGCAGCGCACCGCTGCCGGCATCCCAGACGCGCGCGGTCTTGTCTTCCGACGCCGTGACCACATAGCGGCCATCGCGGTCCATGCTCGTCGCGCGGATTGGTGCGACATGCGCACCGGTTTCCAGGCGCAGGCTGGGAGTTGCTTCCTGCGCGCCGCTCCCACCGGCAAGCAGCAGGCCGCTCAGCAGCGAGCAGAGGAGTAGTACGAGCAGCGTCCTCGGCGGGCGCCAGGATTCCCGAGGCATGGAGAATGCGCGGAGAATCAGCAGGAAACCTTCTTGAACTCGATGCGCTGGTCCAGGGCATCGGAATCGTTGCCCTTGCCGGTACCTACGACAGCGCGTTGCGAACCATAACCCTTGGCCACGGAGCGCTTGGCAAAGCCGGGATTGACCGAGCCGATCTTTTGCCTGACGAACTCGGCGCGTTGCAGGGAAAGGCGTTCATCCATCTGTTCGGAGGTTCCTCGCCGCGTGTGTCCTGCGACTTCGATGCATGCCGTCTGACGCTGCGATTGCTTGGCAATCTCCGTCATCCACTGGGCATAGGGCTGCTGATCCTGGGTGAACGCGGTCGCCCCAGGCTTGAAGTTGAACTGGACGGCCAGTCGGTCGGTTGCCAGTCCCATTTCCACAAGACGCCCAAAAGCCTGCATGGCCGCCTGCTTGCGCCCCAGTTTCTGATTGTTGAGGTAAATGCCGATATACACGCGCGCCTGGTTGCCAGCGGGATTCTTCAGCACCGCTTCGTAGAGTGCGAGCGAGTCCTTGTAGCGTTTGGCCTGGTACGCTGCCAGCGCTTCGCTGATCGTCGACGCGGCCAGCACTGAGTCAATATAGGCGGGATTGATCGGGTCACCCGCTTTGGTTCCCTGGCAGGTCTTGACATAGCCGTCAACCGCCGCGTCCTTCGACCACACGGGCATTTCCCGGAAAAATGCGAGGGGTGTCGGGTCGAACCCGTCGGGAAGCGAGCGCGCCAGACCCTTACTGATGATCTTGCCGGTTTTCAGGTCGGCGAGGGCGAAACAGATACGGTAGGCATCCCGTTCGCCGTCAGCCTTTCCCTGCAGGTTGATTGGCGTGAAGGTACCGACCATCAGCAACGGAAGCGCCGAGACACTTTCACTGCTGAAACGTTTGACATCTACCTGCTGATAGTCCGCTTTCACCAGTTGCACTACGGATTGTTCCATCGCTGCAGTCGCTTCGGTCTGCATGCCGCTGTTGCCGTCCACCAGGGGATCGACGATCATGGTATAGCGTTGGTCTTTGGCCAGGTTGGCATTGGCCAGCAGGTCCTGTGCGGCCTTGCGCACTGCCTGGTCGTAGGGCAGGGCGACCAGTGCTGGAACAGGCGCTGCCGCTATCACTATCGGTTTTTCCTCGGTGGTGCTGCAACCCGCGACGAGGAGTCCGACGGAAAGGCCAAGGCCTGCGAGAAGGCGGGATTTGCATGACATGATGGTTCACTCCTGGTAGTCGATTGGGGTTCGACAAGGCACGGCCGAAGGCGTTCGTGACTGGTGTTTCAACAGTCTTCGGACAACCTGCAGGCGAACTGCGACGACCATCGCCTGGTGTTTACTGCCGTGGCGGCAGGAACGACGTCACCGGGCGCCCGTTTGCCATCGGCGGGTTACTTGCTCCCAAGGCTGCCCGGCGACAGGCCCTGCTCCAGCATCTCGGTTTCCAGCTTGAGGCGCAACATCAGCAGGCCGCGCAGAGATTGCCGTGCTTTGTCTGCTGCCCATGTCGCGTGCGGGTCCTCGATGCAGGTTTTCACCGCCGCCTGATCGGAGAGATCGACACCGCAAATGGCAGCGTAATGAACGATTTCCCGATCGAGTTCGGCCATCTCCCGGCCGTAGTTTTCGAAGCCACTCATGGCCGGAGGCTCCCGCCGCCGCACTGCGCGGTCATCGGCACGCGTGTACGGGTAACGATTCCATGGTGGTACGTACCTGTCATGCAAAATACTCCTTTGGTCGGATTTCGCGACTCTATTCCGGTCGATCCTGGACTACCCAGATCAGTCGGCTGGTGTCGAACCCAAGTTCACTGGCCTTGGTCAGCAGTTGCTCGCGGACCCCTGTCGGCAGGCTGCGCTCGCGGGAGAGTATCCACAAATAATCTCGGCTGGGACCGACGACCAGTGACCAGCGGTAGTAATGCTCGTCGAGCGCCGCGATGTGGTAGCCGCCGTAGAAGGGCCCGAAGAACGAAACCTTCAAGGAGCCCTGCGTCGCCTCGCCGATCAGGAACGCCTTGCCGATAGCTTCCTTCCAGGTGTCCTTTTCGGCGCTGTAACCGCGATTGATCACTTTGACGCTGCCATCGGGTTGCAGGTGATACTGCGCTGAGACGTCGCTGAGGCCACGTTCGAAGGAATGGTCGAGACGGGCTATCTCATACCACTTGCCGAGGTAGCGATCGAGTTGAAAGTGGCTGACCGGAGTGATCCCTTCCGGGAGTCCGGTACAGGCAACGAGCAACAGCCATGAGCCGCAGAGCAGCAGAAAACGCAGGGCGCACATGCGATCAACCTCGCTGGTGGCTAATCGGGATAGGAAGAGGCCTGCGGCTCTTCACTCCGACACCTCCGGAGGTACGGATTACGTATCCGGCGGTACGATGAATTGAATTCCTACCGTGGCGCATGGCTGGTTAGTCCAAAGTCTATGGAGAAGCGAAATAGTAGCAGCAATAAAGGAGCAATTTTCCCTGCGGCCGACTGTCGGCTGGGCCAGAATGCGTTTGTCCTCCGATTGCGCCTTCCCGCCGACATACGCGCCATCCACGTGTATCTTGCCCTGCACGGTGTTGGCCAACAGGATGACCGCCGCCGGGTACAGGCACAGCAGCAACTTGTGGAAAACGAAAATCGTTCCGGACGTGGACAGGAAAGCTTCCGCCCAGCCTGCAGAATGCCAAATCGTGCGGGTTGGGCGGAAGTCTGCCGGTGCGCTTTGCCGCAGTGCGGGCAAACCACTTCGTCCGCATCGCTCCAGCGCACGCGCCGGATCAGGGTAAACGCGTCATCGTCGCTCAGGCCCAAGAATTGTGGTGGCATGAGGCTGTCTGAATCCCGCGAGTTTTGCCAAAAGGGTTATCTGTTGCTGGATTTCCGGTAGATCAAGGTATATTGCCGATCTATGTCTTTGTGCCTGGAGCCACTCACATGAAAACTGCCGTTTTGCTCAAGTACCTGCAGTCCGGTTTGCCGTTGATCAGCACGCTGAAAGAGTATCGCCTGGCCTGGCTGAGCAAGGATGCGATCGCCGGGCTTTCAGCGTGTATCGTGTCGATTCCGTCGGTGATTGCCTACGCTGAACTGGTTCACTTGCCACCGATTACCGGACTCTACGCTGCGCTGGCCGCGGCCGTCGGCTACGCGCTGTTCTCCAGTTCGCGGCACGTCATCGCCGGGCCGGACGCGGCCATCGGCCTGCTGGCGGGTTCGGCGATTCTGCCACTGGCGCTGGGAGATCCGGCGCGCATCGTCGTACTGGCAGCGGTGCTGAGCATCCTTTCGGGTGGTGTGCTGCTGCTTGCTGCCCGCCTGAAACTGGGCATCATCGCCGATCTGCTGTCGCGACCGGTGTTGATCGGCTATCTGAACGGGGCTTCGCTGGTGCTGATCGCCACCCAACTTGGCAAGATGTTTCGCATCAAGACCGAGGGCGAGGAATTCTTCGAACTGGTCTACGTCGTGATCGAGAGGTTGCCCGAGACGCACCTGCCGACCTTTGTCTTCGGTGTCCTGCTGGTTGGCCTGCTGGTCGGACTGGCGCGCTGGATGCCACGGGTGCCGGGCGCGCTGGCGGTGTGTGCGGTAGCGATTGCTGCAAGTTTCGCGCTCGACCTGGGCAGCTACGGCGTGGCACTGGTTGGTCAGGTGCCCTCGGGTGTGCCGCACCTGACAATCCCGAAAGTGCACTGGGCCGACATTTCAGCGCTCGCGCCGGCAGCGGTGGCGATTGCCTTTCTCGCCTTTTCGGACGGCATTCTTCTGGCCCAGACCTTTGCCGAAAAAAACGGTTACGAGGTCCGCCCGAATCGGGAACTGGTAGCTCTTGGCTCGGCGAACATCCTTGCCGGCGTCTGGCAGGGATTTCCGGTTTCCGCCAGTCAGTCGCGTACTTCGATCGTCGATTCGGCGGGCGGCAAGTCACAGGTGGCGCAACTCGTGGTGGCGCTGGGCTTGCTGCTGTTCCTGTTTTTTCTAACCGGGTTGATCGCCTTGCTGCCGAAAGTGGCGCTGGGCGCGATCCTTATCGTGACCGCGATCGGAATGCTGGAAGTGGCGTCGCTGGGCGGGCTGTACAAGGTCGATCGTGTCGAGTTCGGCATCGCCATGGGCGTGACCATGGCCATCCTGATCGCCGGGGTCGTGCCGGGGATCATCCTCGGCCTGCTGCTGTCTCTGATCTCGATTCTTGTGGAAGTCTCACGCCCTGGCGATGCGGTACTTCGCCGACGGGTCAGCGATGGGCGGTTCCACGACTGTCGCGATGACGAAGCCGCGGAAAGCGTCCCCGGCCTGTTGATCTACCGGCTCTACGCGCCGCTGAACTTCGCCAACGCACGGCACGTCGTGACGCGCATCCGGACGCTGGTGGACGAGGCTGATTCACCGATCAGGTGGCTGGTGATCGATGCACAGGCGATTCACGACATGGATGTCACCGCCGCGCAGCGCTTTGCTGAGTTGCATCGTGAACTCGCCGAGGAGGGTATTGACGTCAAGATTGCCGATGCCCCGCGGCCATTCCTGGAAGAACTCGCCAAGGTCGGGCTCTCGGACGAAATCGGCAGGAACGATTTCTTTGTCTCGGTCAAGAAAGCGGTCGAGGCCTTCGAGCAGGCTCAGGTTTCCAGGAGCCAGGCAGGATTGAAGTACGCGGCTTCTCCGCGCTAGGTATCGAGAGGCGCAAGCGTTCCTGCGGACCGGGCGAAGACCGGTCCGCAGGCAGGTTCAGTGTCAGCCGATGCGTCCGGGCAGGACCGTCCGCAGCAGGGCGGCGGCGTCGCGGATCATTTTTTCGGTGGTTTCCCAGTCGACACAGGCGTCAGTCACCGAACAGCCATACTTGAGCTGTGAGAGGTCGTCCGGAATCGCCTGGTTGCCGGCGACGATATTTGACTCAATCATCATTCCGACCAGCGATTTGTTCCCGAGGCGGACCTGATTGACCGCGTCGGCCATGACCAGCGGTTGCAGGTCATGTTTCTTGTAACTGTTGGCATGCGAGCAGTCGACGACGATGTTGCTCGGCAAACCCGCTTTGCGCAGCGCCTGTTCGGCCATCTGCACGCTGACCGTGTCATAGTTTGGTCGGCCGTCGCCGCCACGCAGGACGAGGTGGCCGTAGCGGTTGCCGCGCGTGCGCACGATCGACGTGCGGCCCTGGCCGTTGATTCCCAGGAAGCTGTGTGGGCGCGAGGCCGAGAGGATGGCGTTGACGGCGATACCGACATCGCCGTTGGTGCCGTTCTTGAAGCCGACCGGCGTGGATAGTCCAGAAGAGATCTCGCGGTGGGTCTGCGACTCGGTTGTGCGGGCGCCGATTGCCGTCCAGGACATCAAATCGCCGAGGTATTGCGGGGCGATCGGGTCGAGTGCTTCGGTGCCAGTGGGCATGCCGAGTTCTGCGAGTTGCAACAGAAACTCGCGTGCCTTGTGCATGCCCTGATCGACACGGAAGGAATCGTCCATATCCGGGTCATTGATATAGCCTTTCCAACCGGTCGTCGTGCGCGGCTTTTCGAAATACACGCGCATCACCAGATAGAGCGTCTCGCCGACCGCGTCGGCAAGCGCCTTGAGACGCTGCGCATAGTCGAGCCCGGCCACCGGATCATGGATCGAGCACGGACCGACGACGACAAACAGCCGTGGGTCGCGGCGGTCGAGAATGTTGCGCAAGACTTCGCGGCCGTGCATCACCAGGCTGGCGGCACTTGCCGTAAGCGGTAAACGGGCATGGATTTCCTCCGGCGAAGGCATGGGGTCGAAGGCGCTAACGTTGATGTTGTCGATGTCGTGGGTAGTCATGGCGTCCGCAGGTTCATTTGCACAGTTGATGAATAATATCCTTTACCGCAGCAACGCGTTCGGCGAGCGTTGCGCAGTGGCGTCTGAGGATCAGCTTGTCCTGTCCTGCCAGCCGGTAGTTGCGGTCTTTCTGAATCAGGTTGATGATGCGCATGGCGTCGATCGGCGGATCAGGCTCGAACTGCACGACGACCTGCTCCACCGCAGCGTCGAGCTTGCTGATTCCCAGCGGCTTGCAGAGCAGCCGCAGGCGGTGGCTGTCAAGCAGTGCCCGGGCCTGCTGCGGTAACTCGCCGAAGCGATCGACCAATTCTTCCTGCAGCTTGTCCAGGGCTTCGGTGTCCTGGCAGTCGGCCAGGCGTTTGTAGAGCGTCAGCCGTTCATGGACGTCCGGTGCATAGTCGTCGGGGAGCAAGGCGGGGGTGTGCAGCTTGATCTCGGTGGCGATGGCCAATGGCTGCGTGAGGTCTGGCTCCTTGCCTTGTTTGAGCGCCGCGACGGCACGATTGAGCATCTCGGTGAAGAGGTTGAAGCCGACTTCCTGCATTTCACCGGACTGGTTGGCGCCCAGCACTTCGCCGGCACCACGGATTTCGAGGTCATGCATGGCGAGGTAGAAACCGGCACCGAGTTCGTCCATCATCTGGATGGCCTCCAGGCGCTGCCTGGCCTGTTTGTTGAGCGCAGCATCGTCGTGTGTCAGCAGGTAGGCGTAGGCCTGGTGGTGCGAGCGCCCGACCCGGCCGCGGAGCTGATGCAACTGCGCCAGACCGAATTTCTCTGCACGATTGATGACGATGGTGTTGGCGTGCGGGTTGTCGATGCCGGTTTCGATGATCGTCGTGCATAACAGCAGGTTGACGCGTTGTTGCGTGAAGTCGCGCATCACGCGCTCCAGGTCGCGCTCCTTCATCTGGCCGTGGCCGACGACGATGCGTGCTTCGGGCAGCAGTTTGCCGAGCTTGTCGCGCATGTTGTCGATGGTGTCCACTTCGTTATGCAGGAAGTAGACCTGGCCACCGCGTTTGAACTCGCGCAACAGCGCTTCCCGAATGATGCCGTCGGAGAAGCGGCTGACAAACGTCTTGATCGCCAGCCGCTTCTGCGGGGCGGTGGCGATCACCGAGAAGTCGCGCATGCCTTCGAGCGACATGGCGAGGGTGCGCGGAATCGGCGTTGCGGTCAGCGTCAGCACGTCGACCTCGGCGCGCAGCGCCTTGAGTGCTTCCTTCTGGCGGACGCCAAAACGATGCTCCTCGTCGATGATCACCAGGCCGAGACGGCAGAAGTGCACATCGCTCTGCAAGAGCTTGTGCGTCCCGATGACGATGTCCAGCCTGCCGTCGGCCAGTTCCTGGAGTGCCTGGCTGACTTCCCGGGCGGTCTTGAAACGCGACAGTTCGGCGATTCTGACCGGCCAGTCGGCGAAGCGGTCGCTGAAAGTCTGGAAGTGCTGTTCACAGAGCAGGGTGGTCGGGCACAGGACCGCCACCTGCCTGCCGCCAGCCACTGCGCAGAAGGCGGCGCGCAGGGCGACTTCGGTCTTGCCGAAGCCGACATCACCGCAGACCAGACGGTCCATCGGTCGGCCCGATTTCATGTCTTCGATGACTGCGGCGATCGCGGTTGCCTGATCCTGTGTCTCTTCAAAACCGAAACCGTCGGCGAAGGCGTCGTAGTCATGTGCCTTGAACTCGCAGGCGTGGCCCTGCCGTGCTGCCCGCAGGGCGTAGAGGGCGAGCAGTTCCGCGGCCGTGTCGCGTGCCTGCAGCGCGGCACGGCGCTTGGCCTTCTCCCACTGCTGCGAACCGAGGGTGTGCAAGGGGGCGGTGTCGGGATCGGCACCCGAGTAGCGCGAGATGACATGCAACTGCGATACCGGTACATAGAGCTTGGCGTCGCCGGCGTAATGCAGTTCGAGGAACTCCATCTCGCCTTCGCCCAGGTCAAGGTGGAGCAGGCCCTGATAGCGTCCGATGCCATGTTGTTCATGCACCACTGGCGACCCGACCTTCAGTTCTGCGAGGTCACGCAGCCAGTTGTCCACCGAAGTCTTGCGCTGCGCCAGGTGGCGCGCGCGCCGTGACGGACTGTCGGCGTAGAGTTCTGCTTCGGTGATGACCGCCAGTTGATCGAGCAGGAAGCCATCGTGAAGCGGAGCAATGGCCAGCGACAGTCTGCAGTCGGCGGCGATGAATTCCGCGAAGCTCGCGCTGGCTTGTGGGGCCAGTCCGTATTCCGAAAACAGTCCCGACAGGGTCTCGCGACGGCCGGGTGTTTCGGCAAGCAGCAGCACGCGCCCATCGAATCCGCCGATAAACTCCTTCAGGCGGGACAGCGGGTTTTCCGCGCGGCGATCGATGGCCAGCGGCGGCAAGCTGTGCACGGGACCGTCGTCGCCGGCCGTCAGGGTCTGGCGGGCGTAGGCCTTGGCGGCCACGAAAAAGGGTTCTTCGGCCAGAAAAAGCTCTCCTGGCGGCAGCAGCGGCCGGTTGCGGTCGCCTGAGAGCATGGTGTAGCGGGACTGCGCCTCGTTCCAGAACGCACGAATTGCTTCGGGCACGTTGCCGTGTAAGCAAAGCACGGCAGTTTTCGGCAGGTAGTCGAAAAGGGTGGCGGTTTCCTCGAAGAAGAGAGGCAGCCAGTACTCGATGCCGGCGGAAGGAATGCCGTTCGATACGTCCTTGTAGATTCCCGAGCGGCCGGGGTCACCCTCGAATAGTTCGCGGAAGCGTTGCCGAAAGCGTGTGCGGCCCTGTTCGTCGATCGGGAATTCGCGTGCTGGCAGCAGGCGAACCTCAGGCACCGGGTAGAGCGTGCGCTGACTGTCAACGTCGAAGGTCTTGATACTTTCAATCTCATTGTCGAAGAGATCGAGGCGGTAGGGGAGTGGCGAGCCCATAGGGAAGAGATCGACGAGACCACCGCGAACCGAGTACTCGCCAGGTGCGACGACCTGGGTCACATGCGCATAGCCGGCCAGTGTCATCTGGGCCCGAAACTGCCCGGCATCGAGCTTTTCGCCTTGCTTCAGAAAGAAGGTATAGGCCGCCAGGTGGGTCGGCGGCGAAAGCCGATAAGCCGCCGTGCCGGCAGGGACCAGCAGCACATCGCACTCGCCGCGCATGACCGTATAGAGCGTTGCCAGGCGCTCTGAAACCAGATCATGGTGCGGCGAAAAACTGTCATAGGGTAGCGTTTCCCAGTCCGGGAGCAGGCGTACCCGCAGATTAGCGGCGAACCAGGGAATTTCCTGCAGCAAGCGATGAGCGTCGCCGGCATGGGCGGTGAGCACGGCGAGCATGCGCGGCCTGGCGTCATCGCGGGCTTCCGACGCGGCATGTGCGATCAGGAGCGCGTCGGCCGAGCCCGCAAACGAGGGGAACTGAAGCCTTTCGCCGATTTTGGGCAACGGCGATCGGGGAAGCGGAAAGGACAAGGAATACGGCTCGCGACTCGACTGCAGGAATGGAGTGGTCTGCGTACGCCGGTTCCAGGCGAGGCAGCTAAACGACGCATTATAGCTGATCGGTGGCGCCGATCAGCGGCACTGATCATCCCGCTTTCCCGTCTGCAGCGGGCGTGATTCAACTTCTCCGCAGAGCGCGGCAAAGAACTGCGAAGCTCCGCTGCGAATCGAATAATCGGCGGTTGGCGACAGAGGTGTGGGGTGAGGATTGACTTCCACCAGCACGGCGCCGGCACTTTTCGCCCACATTGGCAGGCGAACCGCAGGTTGCACGGTGAGTGAGGTGCCGACACAGAAGAATATATCGGCGCTGACGCTACGCGCTTCGGCAGCAGCAAAAACCTCTTCTTCGAGCGCTTCGCCGAACATCACCAGGTCCGGCCGTACCGGCGCGCCGCAAGCCGGGCAGGGATACGGTTCTTCCGCGCGATGGTCCCAGCTGTCCGCGAAGCCGCAACGCCGATGACAACGAACGCGATGAATCGTGCCGTGGACCTCGAGTACGTGTTCATTGCCCGCGCGCGCGTGGTAGCCGTCGATGTTCTGGGTAATGACGGTGACCTGTTTCGCGGCGCAGATGGCTTCAAGGCGCGCGATGGCTTGGTGGCCAGCGTTCGGCCGTCGGTCATCGACCAGGTTCTTCAGTTGCAGCAGCCAGTTCCAGACCCGGCGTGGATTGCGCAGGAATCCGTCAATGCTCGCCACTTCGTCCGGATCGACGTTGTTCCAGAGACCGGTTGCGCCGTCGCGGAAGGTCGGAATGCCACTGTCGGCGGAAAGCCCGGCACCCGAGAAGACGACCACTTGCTGCGCATCGTCCAGCATCGACACGATAGCCTCCAGGCTCATTGATGGCATTTTTTTCTCCTTGGTCTCGTCTCGTCCGCCGCAGCAATAAGCGCCACTGGCGATCGCGATTGTCGCATGCTCCACTTGGGAACGTGCCCATTGCTCGGTGCAGCCTGGTTGAAATGCGGGCAGTGCGTGTCAGGAGATGACAGCGTAGCGCTCACGCCGTCGATCGTGATTCGTTGTGAAAATGCAACACAATGCCAGGCCAATGCTTGAAGCAAATCAAGTTTGTATGCTTAAATCTCCTGACTGCGCAAAAATCGCATCGCGTTTCACGCATTCGGACCTAACAGAGATTAATCGAGGAGGAACATCTTGAAATCGAAAATCATTACTACCCTGCTGGCCTCTATCGGCCTCTTTGCCGCGGCTGGCGCTACACAAGCCCAGACCGCCCTTGATCGCGTTTACGTGATCGACCAACGTGGTGAAGTCGCGATGAGCGGCGCCGGCCTCTGCTGGCGTACGGGATTCTGGACACCGGCGGCGGCGGCCAAGGACCCGGCGGGTTGCAAGTGCGACAAGGACCTGCTGCCGAAGGAAGTCTGCGAGCCGGCGGTGATTGCCAAGGCGGCGCCTGCTGCCGGACCGAGTGCCAAGCCTTCGGCTGACAAGATCACGGTGGCTGCCGACGCGCTGTTCGACTTCGACAAGGCGACGCTGCGTCCGGCCGGCAAGCAGAAGCTTGACGAAGTGGTCGCCAAGTCGAAGCAAATCAAGCTCGAAGTGATCATCGCCGTGGGTCACACCGACCGCTTTGGTTCCGACGCCTACAACCAGAAACTGTCCGAGAAGCGTGCGGCTGCGGTCAAGGCATATCTGGTCAGCAAGGGTGTCGAAGCCAACCGCGTAGTCCCGAAGGCAAGGGCAAGAAGAACCCGGTGACCAAGCCGGATCAATGCCCGGGCGCGAAGAGCAAGAAGGTCATCGAGTGCCTGCAACCCGATCGTCGTGTCGATATCGAACTCATCGGCACCAAGTAATCAAGGTACCGCGTGCGAAAAAACCCCGCTTCTGCGGGGTTTTTTTGTGTGTGGCGAGAGATTTTCCCAATGACTGAGAACGTGCGCCCTGTCGATCTGCTGATCGAGGCACGCTGGATTGTGCCCGTCGATCCGCCGGATGTGGTACTCGAGAACCACGCCGTTGCGGTAGATGGTGGCCGCATCATTGATCTCCTCCCACAGAGTGAGGTCGCCGGCCGTTTTTTGCCGCGCAACCGCAAGCGGCTCGACCAGCACGTACTGATTCCAGGCTTGGTCAACTTGCACACCCACGCCGCGATGACCTTGTTGCGTGGTCTGGCAGACGACCTGCCACTGATGGAGTGGCTGCAGAGGCACGTCTGGCCCACCGAGGCGCAGCATGTCTCGCCACAGTTCGTCCATGACGGCACCTTGCTGGCCTGTGCGGAGATGTTGCGTGGCGGTATCACCTGTTTCAACGACATGTATTTCTTTCCCCAGGCCGCGGCAGAAGCGGCTCTTGCTTCTGGAATGCGTGCGGCGATTGGGCTGATCACGGTAGACTTCCCGAGCAACTATGCGGCCGATGCGGAGGACTACCTGGCCAAGGGCCTGGCGGTCCGTGATCAGTTTCTGGGTCAGTCGCTGCTATCGTTCTGTCTGGCGCCGCATGCGCCGTATACGGTCGGCGAACGAAGTTTTGCCAGGGTGCTGACCTTGGCCGAACAGCTCGAGTTGCCGATCCATCTCCACCTGCATGAGACTGTCCAGGAAATCGGCGACAGCCTGCAGCGCTTCGGAATGCGCCCGATGGAGCGTATCCGCCGCTTGGGGCTGCTCAGCCCGGCGCTGATCGCGGTGCACGCGGTCCACCTCGATGCCCATGAAATCGAATTGCTGGCCCAGCATGGCTGTTCCGTTGCCCATTGCCCCAGCTCGAATCTCAAGCTTGCCAGCGGCATCGCGCCGATCACGGCATTGTCGGCAAGAGGGGTCAACATCGGGCTGGGCACTGACGGCGCGGCCAGCAATAATCGCCTCGATCTCCTTCAGGAAATGCGGTTGGCCGCTCTTCTCGCCAAGGAGAACGGCGGACGCGCCGATGCCATCAACGCCCACCGGGTGCTGCAGATGGCGACGCTGGGTGGCGCGCGGGCACTCGGTCTCGATGCGCATATCGGTTCCATTGTGCCTGGCAAGTGTGCCGATCTGTGTGCCATCGACCTTAACGACATCGCCCTCGCGCCCTGCTATGATCCCGTTTCACACCTTACCTACTCGGTAGGCCGTGAGCATGTTTCTGATGTCTGGGTGGGCGGGCGGATACGCGTTGAAAACCGGCAACTGGTTGAAAACAACGCAACCGGATTGATAAAACTGGCCCTCTTGTGGCAAAATAAAATTCGTCCGTGATGAGTTCAGTCAACAACGAGGCATAACAGGCCATGCGGAGCAGTTCCGCAGGCTTCAACTAACGAGGGAAACCCAGATGAACAGAACTGCAAGAAACTCCATAATGGCCGTGCTCGCCGCTACTCTCGGCTTCGGCGCCTCGCTGGCTCAGGCACAGACATCGAGTCCGCTGGATCGGGTGTACGTGATCGACCAACGTGGTGAAGTCGCGATGAGCGGCGCCGGCCTCTGCTGGCGTACGGGATTCTGGACACCGGCGGCGGCGGCCAAGGACCCGGCGGGTTGCAAGTGCGACAAGGACCTGCTGCCGAAGGAAGTCTGCGAGCCGGCGGTGATTGCCAAGGCGGCGCCTGCTGCCGGACCGAGTGCCAAGCCTTCGGCTGACAAGATCACGGTGGCTGCCGACGCGCTGTTCGACTTCGACAAGGCGACGCTGCGTCCGGCCGGCAAGCAGAAGCTTGACGAAGTGGTCGCCAAGTCGAAGCAAATCAAGCTCGAAGTGATCATCGCCGTGGGTCACACCGACCGCTTTGGTTCCGACGCCTACAACCAGAAACTGTCCGAGAAGCGTGCGGCTGCGGTCAAGGCATATCTGGTCAGCAAGGGTGTCGAAGCCAACCGCGTGTATACCGAAGGCAAGGGCAAGAAGAACCCGGTGACCAAGCCGGATCAATGCCCGGGCGCGAAGAGCAAGAAGGTCATCGAGTGCCTGCAACCCGATCGTCGTGTCGATATCGAACTCATCGGCACCAAGTAATCAAGGTACCGCTTGCGAAAAAACCCCGCTTCTGCGGGGTTTTTTTGTGTGTGGCATGAAGGCACGCAGCTGATGTGCCAGTCCATCTTACGGATAACCCAGACATCATGATCAATGCGGACCAGAGCGAACTCGAGAAATTCAGCCAGCTTGCGCATCGCTGGTGGGATCCCGGCAGCGACTTCAAGCCACTGCACGACATCAACCCATTGCGCCTTGACTGGATCGACAGCCTCTGCACGCTCGCCGGCAAGCGGGTGCTTGACGTCGGTTGCGGTGGCGGTCTGCTCTCCGAAGGCATGTGCGACAGGGGAGCGACGGTGACCGGGATTGATCTCTCCGACAAAGCGCTCAGTGTGGCGCGTCTGCATCTGCTCGAAAGTGGGCGCACGGTTGACTACCGCAAGATCGCCGCCGAAGCACTCGCCGCCCAGGAAGCCTGTGGTTACGATGTCGTTACCTGCATGGAAATGCTCGAACACGTACCCGATCCGTCCAGTTCGGTTGCCGCTTGTGCGGCACTGGTCAAGCCTGGAGGGCACGTCTTCTTTTCGACCATCAACCGCAATCCGAAGGCTTACCTGCTGGCGGTGATCGGTGCCGAATATGTTCTGCAGATGTTACCCAGGGGCACGCACGACTACGCCAGGTTCATCAAACCGTCGGAACTCCTCCGCTGGGCAAGGGATGTCGATCTCGATCCGGGCGATTTGCGGGGAATGACCTACAATCCCTTTACCGGACAATATGCCCTCGGTCGCAATACCGACGTCAATTACCTGCTGCACACCGTAAAGAATGTTTGAAGCCGTATTGTTCGACCTGGATGGGACCTTTGCCGATACGGCACCAGATCTAGCTGCGGCGTTGAACCGCCTGCGTGCCGATATTGATCTGGCGCCAGTCCCGCCGGGGCAGTTGCGTCGCTTCACTTCTCAGGGGGTACGTGGCATGCTCAACGCGGGGCTCGACCTGCGCCCGGGCGATCCGCTCTATGCGCAATTCTATGAACGCTTCCTGCACTATTACAGTCAGGACATCTGTGTGGCGACGACGCTTTTTCCCGGTATCGACGCACTCCTTGTTAGCTTCGAGGGCCGCGGTTCGCCATGGGGGATCATCACCAACAAGGCTCAACGCTTCACTCTGCCGTTGCTGACCCGACTGGGTTATGCCAAACGCGCCGCCTGTGTGGTCAGCGGTGACTCCGCGCCGCGCGCCAAGCCCGCACCCCAACCCATGCGCCTGGCTTGCGCGCTGATCGGCAAGGAGCCCGCGCGTTGCCTCTACGTTGGTGACGACTCGCGTGACATCCAGGCTGGCCGCGCTGTCGGCATGGCGACCGTGGCTGTACGCTACGGCTATCTTGGTGACGGTGATCCTATCGAGAATTGGGGTGCCGACCATCTCGTCGACCATGCCGAGGAAATTGCCGCGCTTGCCGGTGTGCAGTGATCCCGGCCTGGGTTTTCGTGTACCGTGGGAGGCGGTACCCACCGAGATCGCTATCGCAGTTGGCGATGCGGTAAAGTAGTCGGATGTCGAAAACCGCACTTATCCTCTTTGCCCACGGCGCACGTGATCCGCAATGGGCAGATCCGATGCGCCGCGTCTGTGCTGCCGTGCGCGATAGATGTCCCGAGGTGCGCGTCGAACTCGCTTTCCTGGAATTCATGACCCCCGATTTGCGTACCTGTGCCGAAACACTGCTCGCGGATGATTTCGAACGTATCATTGTTCTGCCGATGTTCATTGCCCGCGGGGGCCATCTGCGGCGTGACGTGCCGGCGTTGCTGGACGAACTGCAGAATCGCTACCCGCGGGCGTGTTTTGAACAGGCGTCAGCGATCGGTGAGGTCGAAACTGTCGTGCAGGCGATGGCCCTGCATGCACTGGGGCTCGCCGGGCACGCCACAATTCCCGATGCGAGTTCCGGAGTTGAACGACCAGGAAGGTGACTGAGTTCAGCCTTTCGCCGATCGGCTACCTCGCCAGCCCGTTTCGGGATCGATTCGGCATTCCTCGGCAGCCACGACTGGCACCGCATGCACGCGGTTGCTTGCGCCTGCTGCCTCCTTATGACCGCGTGGAGGCGGTGCGTGGGCTGGAGTCGTTTTCGCATGTCTGGCTCACTTTCGTATTCCACTTGAGCGCCGGCGAATGGAGGCCTACGGTTCGTCCGCCACGCCTTGGCGGCAACGCACGAGTTGGCGTTTTCGCCAGCCGTAGTCCATTTCGTCCGAACTCTCTGGGTTTGTCACTGGTCGAGTTGCTGTCCATTGAAACCGGCGCGGGTGTAGTGCTCACTTTGGGGGGCGTCGACCTGCTTGACGGTACGCCGGTTCTCGACATCAAGCCGTATATTCCGTTTGTCGAAAGTGAACCGACGGCGCGCGCGGGTTTTGTCGATGGTCCACCGCCACAACTGGTGGTGGATTTCACCGCGCAGGCCATGACGCAACTGCGCTGGCACGAAGCCCGTTGGCCCGACCTGCCGGCGCTGCTGTGCGAGGTCCTGGCGCAGGACCCGCGCCCGGCCTACGCGAATGATGCGTTGCGGCAGTATGGCTTCCGCCTCTACGACCTGGAAGTAAAATGGCGGTGCACCGGAGCACGGGCCATCGTCGAGGAAATTGCGATGTCTACCGCAGAGCGGCCGTCGTGATCTGCGGTCGCGATCGGTGCCCAGGCGGGCAGGGTTTGCCGGTATCCGACGGGTCCCAGGCGCGGCTCGTGGTGGCGGAACGGTCGCCCCGGCCTGTCGGAGGGAAGAGACCGGAGTTGGCGAGGGTTGTCGGCGTAGGCACTGCTGCTGCGTTATTCAATGATCACCCGGGAATGTCGTGTCGGCGTGGCTCGGGCAATAGCTGGCCAGCAGAAGAAAGGTATGCACATCATGATCGTCCCTGTGGATAGCCAACAGCTTGGAGAGCGTTGCATGAAATCGTTGTTGGGTGCGCTGCTTCTGGTGGTGCTGATGCAGCCGACAATCAGTCTGGCCGGCCGTCCAGTGGTTTCCGGCGCCGTGGTCGTCGGCGGTTATCCGGGGTATGGGCCGCGGGGAGGCTACTACTACGGCCCCAGGGGCGGCTACTACGGTTCCGGATGGCGCGGCTATGGGCCAGGAGTCGGTGTGTATTTTGGCGCACCCCTGGTCTGGGGCTGGCCGTGGGGGGCGCCTGCCTATTACCCGCCGCCAGTGGTTTATCCACCGGTGGCTACGGTGCCGCCAGCAGTGGTCTATGTCGAGCAGGGCGAAGTCAGCGCAGAGCCAATGCCGGGCAGTGGGGAAGTGCTTGAACCCGGATATTGGTATTACTGCCGGGAACGGGGCGCCTACTACCCGGCGGTCAGGCAGTGTGCTGGCGGATGGGAGAAGGTGGCGCCGGTCAATAAATAGGGTTGAGACAGATCATGGCGCCAGGCGCTCGCGCAGCCATTGCTCGTCGCCGTCGAGTCGGTAGCGCAGGCGGTCATGCAAACGACTTTTTCTGCCCTGCCAGAACTCCCAGGTGTCAGGCTGGAGGCGGTAGCCGCCCCAGTGTGCTGGGCGCGGAGGGTGCAGCAGGAAGCGCGCACCGTACAAGGCGGCGTTGGCGACCAGCACGCCGCGGTTGGCAATCACCTGGCTTTGCGGACTGGACCAGGCGCCGATACGCGAATCGAGCGGGCGACTCGCGAAGTAGCCGTCGCTTTCGGCGTCGCTGATTTTGTCGACGCGTCCCTCGATGCGCACGACCCGTTCCAGTTCTACCCAATGGAACTGCAGCGCTGCCCAGGGATTGGCGGCCAGTTCCCGTCCCTTGCGGCTGTCATAGTTGGTGAACCAGGTCAGGCCGCGTTCATCATAGCCCTTGATCAGCACCACACGGGTCGACGGCCGCTGCGTACGATCTACAGTTGCCAGAGTCATGGCGTTCGGTTCCGGCAACCGTGCGGCAATCGCTTCATTGAGCCATTGTTCAAATTGCTTGAGCGGGTCGGCACAGGACGCGTCTTCACTGAGTTCGGCACGTTCGTAGTTTTTTCGCAGATTGGCGAGATAGGTCATCGCGGGGACAGAGCGGCAAAAAAGGGTTGCAGACACCTGGGCAGGCCAGATCTTTATTATCGTCGACGGGCGTCTGTCGACGTCGATTTCTTCGCCTGATCGCTGACCGGAATCATTCGCTCGGATGGCTCCTGCAGCCAGTTCCGCCGAAGTTCGTTGTGCTTATCGGTCAACAACAACGTGTGCTGGTCCTTGACCGGAGCTCCGAGCTGAACCGAGAAGGCCATCAGTTCGTCGCGACGAAAGGCATGGACGCTCACGCTTTCGCCGCTGCTGCGGCGAACCAATAGCCGTTCCAGGGTAGATGGCATGACGCGCAAGCCATCGATCGCGACCAGCAGGTCACCGGCTGACAGTCCGGCGGACTGCGCGGGGCTGCCTTCGTATACCGTCGTCAGCCTGACATCGTTACCCTCGTTACCGGTGCGTACGCCGATCGATGGCATTGTGGACGACGCGCTACACTTCAGGCGGATGCCGAAAGGCTTCAGCAGTTGAGCCAGATGCAGATCGGCCGTGCCATGCACGGCGTCGGCAAAGAAACTTTCGAGTTTGAGCCCCGAAAGTTCTTCGGCGATCAGCCGGATGTCCTCGTCGCCGACGCCGACCGTACCCCCTTGCGCGGACTCACCGTAGCGTTGCCAGAGCGTACGCATCACATCGTCCAGTGAAATCCGGCCCGCCGTTCCGGCGCGCAATGTCAGGTCGAGCGCCAGCGCGACCAGGGCGCCCTTGGCGTAGTAGCTGACCACAGCATTGGGTGTGTTTTCATCTGGCCGGTAGTACTTGGTCCAGGCGTCGAAGCTCGACTCGGCCAGTGTCTGCCGTTGCCGGCCTGGGTCGCGCTGAACCTTGTCGATGGTCGCAGCGATCACTTTCAGCCAGTGCTCAAACTTGATCGCTCCGCAGCGCAGAAGCGCCAGATCGTCGTAGTAGGAGGTGAAACCCTCGAACGCCCAGAGCAGGGTGGTGTAGTTCTCGGCATCGAGATTGTAGGCAGTGAACGCTGCTGGTTTGATGCGCTTGATGTTCCAGGTGTGGAAATATTCGTGGCTGCAGAGTCCAAGGAACTTGCGATAGTGCTCAGGAATGCCATGCATGCCGTGGTAAGGCAGGTCGTCGCGTGCGCAGTGGAGCGCCGTCGAAGCCCGGTGCTCAAGTCCACCGTAGGCGTCGCCCAGGGCGGTGATCAGGAAGACGTAGTGCGGCATGGGCGCTGGTTCGCCAAAAAAACGGATCTGCCACTCGCAGATTCGTCTGAGGTCGGCCGTCAGGCGCGTCAGATCACAGTCGTGCTGTCCGCTGATCGCGACCTCGTGCGGTACCCCGCAGGCCGTGAACCTGGCCAGGGTGAACGTCCCCATTTCAATGGGGTGGTCGATCAGTTCGTCGTAGTTGGCGGCGCGATAAAGGCCAAAAGCGTGTGGATGGGCTGCGTTCTTCTCCCCACGTGCAGATGCGAGCGCCGTAGCGACTCGCCACTCTTTGAACCGGCTGCCCGGCGGTCGTTGCAGATCGATCAGGCATGGCACTTCTTCCTTGCCAATCGGGCGCAGGAAAACGCTGCAGCCGTTGAAAAAAGCGTGTGTCTGGTCGACGTGTGCCCCGCGTACCGAGAGGTCCCAGGCGTAGATCTCGCAAATCACCGTGAGCGCCTCATGTTTTCCGACGGGCGACGCCTGCCAGGTGTGTTTGTCGATCCGGTGCAGGCGCACGCGCTGGCCGGCGGTCTCGGCATGGATCGCGATGATGTGCCGGGCGAAGTCACGAATCAGGTAACTGCCGGGAATCCAGGCTGGCAGGGCAAAGCGCTGGCCGGCGGGGTCGCTCTCGGCCAGCGTGCAGCGGACTTCAAGCAGATGCGCTTCTGGGTTGCTCGGGCGAATGCTGTAGCGAATGGGTGCAGGCTTCATGGGGTGTCGGCGAGGGGTTGTTCAGGAACTTGACGGAATTCCAAGGCCGGCGCGCGGTCCGAAGGGCAAGCAGGGCGGCAGACGCTTGAGCATGGCGGGTAACGATCGTTTGATGTGGTGTGCATGGTATCCCAGATCAGGACGCTGCTTTTCATGGCCTTATCATTATCGGATTAGCGCTTGGCTCCCTGCGCCAGTCGTGCCACAATCGGTTCGTCCGCGAACCGCCCGTTGTCGACGTTGGGCAGCAGCGTTGGCCGATTGGCTGATTTCCATGGACCGCATCCTGCGCAATGACCTATATCTGGAGGAGTGAAAATGATCAAAAATTCCAAACGCCTGGTGCTGGCGGCGACACTGGCGACGGCTCTGCTTTCTGCGCCGGTTCTCGCTCAGGAGTTGAGCGGGACGCTGAAGAAGATCAAGGACACCGGAGTCATAACGCTGGGGCATCGCGAGTCGTCGATTCCCTTCTCGTATTATGACGACAAGCAGCAGGTTATCGGCTACTCGCAGGAGATGATGCTGAAGGCGGTTGACGCCATCAAGGCGGATTTGAAACTGGCCAAACTGGACATCAAGATGATGCCGGTGACTTCGGCGAACCGCATTACGCTGGTGCAAAACGGTTCGGTCGACCTCGAATGTGGTTCGACGACCAACAACGTCGAGCGTCAGAAGCAGGTCAGTTTCTCGAACAGCATCTTCATCATCGGCACTCGTCTGATGACCAAGACCAACTCCGGAATCAGTGACTTTCCCGAACTGGCCGGCAAGAATGTGGTGACTACCGCTGGAACCACCTCCGAACGTCTGCTGCGCAAGATGAATGAAGACAAGCAGATGAAGATGAACATCATCAGCGCCAAGGATCACGGGGAAGCCTTCCTGACGCTGGAAACCGGTCGCGCCGTCGCCTTCATGATGGATGACGCTCTGCTCTACGGCGAAATGGCCAAGGCCAAGCGTGCCAGCGACTGGGTCGTGGTCGGTACACCGCAGTCGTTCGAAGCGTATGGCTGTATGTTGCGCAAGGATGACCCGGCCTTCAAGAAGATCGTCGACACGGCTCTGGCCAAGGCGATGACCTCGGGCGAAGCCGAGAAGATCTACGCCAAGTGGTTCCTGCAGCCGATTCCGCCGAAGGGTCTGAACCTCAATTTCCCGCTTTCGGAAGCCGTGAAGAAACTGTACAAGGCACCCAACGACAAAGCCTTCGAGTAAATGCTGCACAGGCCCGGGGCGGGCCTGCTGCCCCTGGAGTATGAATCCCAAGCCAAGGAGGATGCCATGTTGTCGATAACCGCAAGACGTTGGCTGGTCGCGATCGCCTCAGTGCTCGTTTTCAGTGCTTCACTGGCTGCCGAAAAACCGAATGTCGTGATCCTGGCCACTGGCGGCACGATTGCCGGGGCGGGTGCAGACGTGACCAACAGTGCCACTTATCAGGCCGCGAAAGTGCCGGTGGACAAGCTGATCGCCGGTATCCCTCAGTTGAGCACGATTGCCGAGGTGCGTGGCGAGCAGGTATTCCAGATTGCTTCGGAAAGTTTCACCAATGCCAATCTGGTCACCCTGGGCAAGCGTGTCGCCGTGCTGGTCAAGCAGAAGGATGTCGATGGCATAGTCATCACGCACGGCACCGATACGCTCGAGGAAACTGCCTATTTTCTCAATCTGGTGGTGCACACCGACAAGCCTATCGTGGTGGTTGGTTCGATGCGGCCCGGGACGGCCATGTCGGCTGACGGAACCTTGAACCTGTTCAATGCGGTCAGCGTGGCGGCGAGCAAGGATGCGCGTGGCAAGGGCGTGCTGGTGACCATGAATGACGAGATCAACAGTGGTCGCGACGTCGCCAAAATGGTGAACCTCAGGACCGAAGCGTTCAAGAGTCCATGGGGACCTCTGGGCATGGTCGTCGAGGGCAAGAACTACTGGTTCAGACTACCGGCGAAGCGGCACACCATGACTTCGGAGTTCGACATCGAAAAGATCGACACGCTGCCGTCGGTAGAGATCGCCTATGGTTCGGGCAACGCCTCGGATACCGCTTATCGCGCTTTTGCAGGCAGTGGTGCCAAGGCGATCATCCACGCCGGGACGGGCAATGGTTCGGTGAGCAGTGCCGTGGTACCGACGCTGCAGGAGTTGCGCGGCAAAGGCGTCCAGATCATCCGTTCGTCACACGTCAACGCAGGCGGCTTTGTGTTGCGTAACGCCGAGCAACCCGACGACAAGTACGACTGGGTGGTCGCGCACGACCTCAATCCGCAGAAGGCGCGCATTCTCGCCCTCGTGGCTTTGAGCAAGACACAGGACAGCAAGGAGTTGCAGCGGATTTTCTGGGAATACTGAGTCCTGTTTCGACGGCCGGATCACGCTGGTCCGTAGCGGCCGTCCGGCCATTCTCCTCGGGGGAAGCATAGATGGGTTACAACTGGAACTGGGGCATTTTCCTGCAGCCAACGGCGACGGGTGACGATACGTATCTCGGCTGGATGTTCTACGGCTTCAAGATGACCATCGCCCTGTCGCTGTCGGCGTGGCTGATTGCGCTGGCAGTGGGGGCCGTCGTCGGCGTCCTGCGGACGGTCCCGAACAAGTGGTTGTCGGGAATCGCCACGGCCTACGTCGAAATCTTTCGCAACATTCCGCTGCTGGTGCAACTGTTCCTCTGGTATTTCGTGATGCCAGAGCTGTTGCCCGAGAGCGTCGGCAACGCTTTCAAGCAGACCAATCCGATCATGCAGCAGTTTCTCGCTTCGATGGTCTGCCTGGCTTTGTTCACCAGCGCTCGTGTTGCCGAACAGGTCCGTTCGGGGATCAATTCCTTGCCCCCCGGTCAGAAGAACGCCGGTCTGGCGATGGGTTTCACGCTGCCGCAGACCTACCGCTACGTGATGTTGCCGATGGCGGTGCGGCTGATCGTCCCACCGTTGACTTCGGAGTTCCTCAACATCTTCAAGAACTCGGCCGTGTGTTCGACGATCGGCCTGCTTGAACTGGCCGCGGAGGGTCGGCAACTGGTGGATTACACGGCGCAGCCGTACGAGTCTTTCATCGCCGTGACGCTTGCCTACCTGTTGATCAACGTGGTGGTGATGTTCGGCATGCGCTGGGTTGAAGAGCACGTGCGCGTCCCCGGCTATCTTGGAGGCAAGTGAGATGCACGAATTCGACTGGTCTTCGATTCCCAATGCCTTGCCCTTTCTGTGGGATGGAATGAAGATTTCCCTGGAGATCACGGTGACTGCCGTGATCTTCGGGATTGTCTGGGGTACCTTGCTGGCCCTGATGCGACTGTCCCCGGTCAAGCCCCTGTCCTGGTTTGCCGCGGGTTACGTCAACCTGTTCCGGGCGATACCGTTGGTCATGGTGCTGTTGTGGTTCTTCCTGATCGTGCCCCATCTGCTGGAAAGCATCTTCGGCTTTCCGCGCGGTTCCGATATGCGTTTATCATCGGCGATCGCCGGTTTCGCGCTGTTCGAGGCAGCCTATTATTCGGAGATCATCCGCGCCGGTATCCAGTCGGTTCCGAAAGGCCAGATGGGCGCCGCCAGCGCCCTGGGTATGACTTATGGCCAGGCAATGCGCCTGGTGGTTCTGCCGCAGGCTTTCCGAAACATGGTGCCTCTGTTGCTGACGCAAGGGATCATCCTGTTTCAGGATACCTCGCTGGTCTACGTTTCGGCCCTCGCCGACTTCTTCGGTGCGGCCTACAAGGTTGGTGATCGCGACGGGCGGCTGGTCGAGTTGCTGCTCTTTGCCGGTGCCGTCTATTTCGTGATCTGCTTCACCGCGTCGCGAATTGTTCGCCACTACCAGAACAAGCTCAAGGTGGCCTGAGGCCAACACCAATACCCCCAGGACGGCCGGCGGCCATCCTGCAGCAACGACCGAGGAGATTTCCGATGATTTCGATGAACAAGGTCAGCAAGCATTACGGCTCTTTCCAGGTTCTTGCCGACTGCACGACGCAGGTTCACAAGGGCGAAGTGATTGTCGTCTGTGGTCCCTCCGGTTCCGGCAAGTCAACGCTGATCAAATGCGTCAATGGCCTCGAACCCTTTCAAAGCGGTGAAATCATCGTCAATGGCGTTTCCGTTGGCGATCCGAAAACCAATCTTTCCAAGCTGCGTTCGACGGTAGGCATGGTGTTTCAGAATTTCGAACTCTTCCCGCACATGAGCATCATAGATAACCTGGGGATTGCCCAGGTCAAGGTGCTTGGGCGCACACAGGATCAGGCGCGCGAGAAGGGTTTCAAGTTGCTTGATCGGGTCGGCCTGCGTGCGCAGGCGGAAAAGTATCCCGGCCAGCTCTCCGGCGGTCAGCAGCAGCGGGTGGCAATCGCCAGGGCTCTGGCCATGGACCCGATCTGCATGCTGTTTGACGAGCCCACGTCGGCGCTCGACCCGGAGATGGTCAACGAAGTGCTCGACGTGATGACCGAACTGGCACAGGAAGGGATGACCATGATGTGCGTCACTCACGAGATGGGGTTTGCCAAACGCGTTGCCAGTCGGGTGATCTTCATGGATCAGGGGCGGATCGTCGAGGACGACAGCAAGGATGCCTTCTTCGACCACGCCCGTTCGGAGCGGGCGCAACAGTTCCTGGCCAAGATTCTGCATCACTGAGCGTGTGCCGCTGACCAACTGCCCATCCGGCGTTTTGCCGTGCGGGCAGTCCAGAGGTTTCGGCTGCGCAGGCGTCGGCGACCAGAGCGTGGAACCGTAGTGACTCGATCGACATCGCGAGAGGAGAGCGACATGCCAACGGTGACAGAATCGACCCACAACCTGCGCCGCAACCTGCGCGAGATCGCCGAGCATCAGAACTTCTCGGCACGCGTCGGCGAGTACCTTGACAGTTATTTCGTCGATGTCGAACTGAATGCTGCCAGCGACGCCAGTCCGGAAGAACTGCTGGGCGCGGCGACGCAGCATTTTCGTCTGGGTGAGGTTCGTCCGGCACGCGCAGCGGTCAGCGTGCTGTACACCCCTGATTTCGACCGTCACGGCTGGCACTCGCCGCACACCGTGATCGATGTCGTCACCGACGACATGCCCTTTCTGGTCGACTCGATCACCATGGTGGTGTACCGTCGCGGCCTGGTCATCCATCGCTTGTTGCACCCCCTCATCAGTGCCGAACGCGACGCCGAAGGAAAGTTGCTGCGCACCCTCCCGCGTGGCGCCGCCGGTAGCCAGCCGGAATCCTGGATTCACCTGGAGATTGACCGCATCGGCGATACCGACCTGATCGCGGACCTGCACCGCGAAATTGTGGACGTACTCGCCGATGTGCGCGCTGCGGTGGAAGATGGCGCGACCATGCAGCAACGCATGCATGAAGCGGATGTCGAGATGGCCGCGGCGACGGCCGAAGCCTGTGACGAAGTCGCGGCTTATCTGCGCTGGATCGCCGTCAACAATTTCGTTTTTCTGGGTTACGCCGAATACCGTGCGGCGTCTGGCAGTCGCAGCCTCACGCGCGTTGCCGAGAGCGGACTGGGGATTCTTCGCTACCCCGATCATCCCCGCTTCGGCACTTGCCTGGCTGGGATTCCAGGCGTTGTCGCAGAACTCGCAAGAGATCCCCTGCCTGCCATCCTGGTCAAGGCCGACGCCCGTTCGACCGTGCATCGCTCTGCCTACCTCGATTTCATCGGCGTCAAGTGCTATGACGCGAGCGGCAGCATTGTCGGTGTACGGGCTTTCGTCGGCCTGTACACCTCGCACGTTTACCATGTGGCGGCAACCGACGTACCTCTATTGCGGCGCAAGATTGCCGCCGTCCGACAGGATGTCGGCTTCCTGCCGCGCAGCCACCGTGACAAGACCCTGCTCAATGTCCTCGAAACCTATCCCCGCGACGAATTGATCGAAATCGCGCACGACGACCTGATCCGCATTGCGCGTGGCATCGTGTCCTTGTACGAGCGCGAACAGGTGCGTGTTTTTCTGCGCGACGACGCCTGGGGGCGTTATGTGTCGGCGATCGTCTATATGCCGCGCGACCGTTTTGACACCATCCTGCGCGAGCGGATCTCGTCCCTGCTCTGCGAAACTCTGGTCGCCGAGCGTGTGGACTTCTTTGTGATGCTCGGAGAATCGCGGCTGGCGCGGCTGCATTTCATCGCCCGGACGCCGGTTGGCACGCGTTACGCATACGATGCTGGAGCCATCGAAAGGCAGGTGGCGCGCATCGTACGCGGCTGGAGTGACGAACTGAAACAGAACCTCGTGGGGCACTACGGCGAGGAACGGGGCAACAGCCTGCTGCGTCGTTATGCCAACGAGTTGCCTCTTTCCTATCAGGAGCGCGTCACGCCGGCGTCAGCGGTATCCGACCTCGAACGCCTGGAAGCGGCAGAGCAGAGTGGTCGAGTCGAAGTCAAGCTGAGCGCTGCGCAAGGGGACGACGGAGCTCACCAGCACCTGAAACTGTTCCGGCGCGGCCGTCCGCGGCCGCTTTCGGCGATCCTGCCGGTGCTGGAAAACATGGGACTCACGGTGCTTTCCGAGCAGCCATTCAGCCTGCCCAGGAGTGACCTGCACATTGCCGACTTCGCCGTGCAGTTGCCGCAAGCGGCGGCCCTCGACGACGACAGCACACGGCGGGCGTTTGTCGAACTGCTGGAAAGCCTGCTCCGTGACGAGGCCGAGAACGACGGTTTCAACCGCCTGGTCCTGCTGGCAGGTCTGGACGGCCGACAGATCGGCATTCTGCGCGCCTACAGCCGTTACCTGCGGCAGGCCGGCCTGCCGTTCAGCCAGGCCTATGTGCAACGCTGCCTGGCCACGCATTTTCAGATCACGCGTGCTCTGGTCGAGTTCTTCGAAGCCCTTTTTTCTCCGGGCGCAGACGATGCTCGCGCCAGGGTCCTCTACGATGAAGTCAGCACGGCCTTGCTGCAGGTCAGCAATCCTGATGATGATCGAATTATTGCTGCCC
This sequence comes from Candidatus Accumulibacter propinquus, assembly GCA_016714935.1. Taxonomy (GTDB): domain Bacteria; phylum Pseudomonadota; class Gammaproteobacteria; order Burkholderiales; family Rhodocyclaceae; genus Accumulibacter; species Accumulibacter propinquus. The sequence goes on from JADKBU010000002.1 coordinate 153,552, forward strand.
TGCAGACGGTGATTGAAGCCACCTTGCGGACCAATGCCTATCAGATCGGTAGCGATGGGAAGGCCAAAGGCTACCTGTCGTTCAAGTTCTCCTCGCAGGACATTCCCTTCCTGCCCGCGCCGGCGCCGCTTTACGAGATATTCGTTTACAACGAGCGTGTCGAAGGCGTCCACCTGCGCGGTGCGCGGGTGGCACGTGGCGGCCTGCGCTGGTCCGATCGCATGGAAGACTTCCGCACCGAGGTACTCGGTCTGGTCAAGGCGCAGATGGTGAAGAACGCGGTGATCGTTCCTTTGGGTTCGAAAGGCGGGTTTGTCTGCAAGCGTCTGCCGTCCGTGGGCGAACGGGAAGCCTTTCAGGCCGAGGGTATTGCCTGTTATTCGACCTTCATTCGCGGCCTGCTCGACCTGACCGACAACCGGGTCGACGAGCAGGTCGTACCGCCCAGCGGCGTACGCCGTCGCGATGGCGACGACCCCTATCTGGTGGTGGCTGCAGACAAGGGAACGGCGACCTTCTCGGACATTGCCAACGCCATTGCCATAGAATATGGTTTCTGGCTCGGCGACGCGTTCGCCTCGGGTGGTTCGGTCGGTTATGACCACAAGAAAATGGCGATTACCGCCCGCGGCGCCTGGGAGGCCATCAAGCGACACTTCCGCGAGTTGGGACTGGACACGCAACAACAGCCGTTCACCGTCGTCGGGATTGGCGACATGTCCGGCGACGTGTTCGGCAACGGCATGTTGTTGTCGTCGCAAGTGCGGCTGCTGGCGGCCTTTGATCACCGCCATCTGTTCATCGACCCGAATCCGGACGCCACGCGCAGTTTTGCCGAGCGGCAACGCCTCTTCGCGCTCGCACGTTCTTCCTGGGCCGACTACGATCCGGCTTTGATTTCTCACGGTGGCGGGGTTTGGTCGCGCAGCGCCAAGTCCATTCCGCTTTCACCGGAGGTGCGCGCCTGGCTGGGTACCGAAACGCTGCATATGACACCTGCCGAGTTGATCAAGGCCATTCTGCAGGCGCCGGTCGACCTGCTTTACAACGGCGGCATCGGTACCTATGTCAAGGCCAGTACGCAGAGTCATCAGGAGGCCAATGATCGGGGCAACGACATCTTGCGGGTTGATGCCAGCCAGCTGAAAGCGCGGGTGATCGGCGAGGGCGGCAACCTCGGTCTGACGCAGAAGGGACGCATCGAATTTGCGCTGAATGGCGGGCGCATCTTCACCGACGCGATCGACAATTCGGCTGGCGTGGATTGTTCTGACCATGAAGTCAACATCAAGATCCTGCTCGCCGGGCTGATCCGGCGCGGTGACATGACCGGCAAGCAGCGCGATCTGCTGCTGGCCTCAATGACCGAAGCAGTGGGTTCGCTGGTTCTGGTCGACAATTACCAGCAGACGCTGGCCATAGCATTGGAGGCTGCGGTGGCACCGGGCCTGATCGAGGTGCATGGGCGCCTGATCCGCAATCTCGAAGCCCAGGGCGCCGTGCACCGTGCCATCGAAGCACTGCCCGACGACAAGGGCCTCAGCGAACGGGCACAGCAGAAACGCGGTCTCAGCGCGCCGGAGATCGCGGTGCTCCTGGCCTATGCCAAGATCACGCTCAAGCAGGCACTCCTGAAGTCGAGTCTGCCCGACTCCGACGATGTCCATGAACTGCTGGTCAACTACTTTCCCGCGGCCTTGCTCGAGTCCTGCCGCGAACTGTTGTCGACACATCCGCTGAAGCGCGACATCGTCGCCACGCAACTCGTCAATCGTCTGGTCAATCGCATGGGAACGACCTTCGTCATGCAGGTGAGTGACGAGACGGGCGCCTCGCCGGCGCAGGTGGCCGGTGCGTGGTACGCCGCAAGCTGCGTCCTTGGCGCCGAAGCATTGTGGCATGATCTGGAGGCACTCGACCTGATGGTTCCGGCCGACCGCCAGATGGCGCTGATGGCGGGATTGCGGTCCATGACCGCGGCAGCCACTCCGCTGGTGCTGACGAGGCATCTCGGTGGTGCCAGAATTGGCCAGTTGGTGGCCGACTATCGCACGGCTGTTGCCGAAAGCATGCAGCGGATTCGTCACGGCAAGAATGCTGGGCAGGCGCTGATTGCACTGATCGATGAGCGGGCGTCGATCGTTGCGGCGTTTGAACTGGTGAATCTTGCCAGCGCCTGTGGCCATCCTCTGTACGAGGTCGCCAAGGCGCTTCGGGAAATGGGAGTACAGATCGATCTGGACTGGCTCGGCGCTGCAGTCAACCGCCTTCCCGCCGGCAACCGTTGGCAGGCGAGGGCGCGCGCGCAGCTCACCACCGAGGTGGCTGATCTGCGGCAGCATCTGTTGCGGCAGGTTCTCGGCGGCCGCCCGCTGTCCATCGGCGACGCCCAACATGTCCTCGATGAGCTGAAGAGCAGCGAGCCACAGGATCTGGCCATGCTTTCGGCCGGGTTGGCGGAAATCAGACGTATCGTTGCCTGCTGATGATGGTCACCGCCTGAACACCATCGAGCACTCATAATTATGAATTTTGACGAGATTGCGTGGGGTGATTTGGTGTAGAATTCGGTGCCAGCCGTGAAGCTTTGACACGCGCGCGAATCCCCTCAGGATCATCGATGCCGCTGCCCCCCCCCTCTGTCCACCGCACCCGCATGCACCTTCGCAGCGTTCAGCTCGACGGTTACAAGCGTACCGACGGCTGCTGGGACATCGAGGCACGCCTGGTCGATGTCAAGGACCATGACTATCCGCTGTCGTCCGGCCTGCGGAAGCGGGGCGAGGCGGTCCACGACATGTGGGTACGGGTGACCATTGACCACCAGATGAACATCCTGGATGCCATCGCCTGCACCGATGCCATGCCCTACGCTGGCTATTGCGACCAGATTGCCCCGGCTTACGCCCAAGTGGTCGGCCTCAACCTCTTTCACGGTTTCCGGACGGCAGTCAAGACCCTGTTCCGTGGCACGCGTGGTTGCTCGCATCTCAGCGAACTCTTGATGTTCCTGCCGACCGCGGCGCTGCAGACCTTTGCCAGTGACGTACGCGACAACGACGATAGCGGGCAGAAGCCCTATCAGCTTGACCGTTGCCACGCCCTGGAATCGCATTCGGACGCGGTTCGGCGCTTTTACCCGCGCTGGTACCGTGGCCAGAAGCCCGGGTAGGACGTTCTGCCTGTGGTTCATTACGTTTCGCAACCTTAACTCAAGCAAGGAAAGCGCATGAAAATTCACGAATATCAGGGCAAGGAACTCCTGAAGAAATTCGGCGTTGTGGTTCCGCGCGGGGTGTTCTGTCAATCCGTCGATGACGCGGTCAAGGCAGCCGAATCCCTGGGTGGCAAGGTCTGGGTGGTGAAGGCCCAGATTCACGCTGGTGGTCGTGGCAAGGGCGGTGGCGTCAAGGTGGCCAAGTCGCTGGACGAGGTTCGCCAGTTCGCCGACCAGATCCTTGGCATGCAACTGGTCACGCACCAGACCGGACCGGCGGGCCAGAAAGTGCGCCGGTTGCTGATCGAGGAAGGTGCCGACATCCGCAAGGAATATTACGTGGCGGCGCTGACCGACCGGACGACGCAGAAGGTCGCGATGATGGCTTCTTCCGAAGGCGGCATGGATATCGAGGAAGTTGCCCACAAGACGCCCGAGAAGATCCTCAAGGTCTTCATCGATCCCGTGGATGGGCTGAGCGACGAGCAGGCGGCACAGCTGGCCAACGGCATTGGTGTTCCGGCGGAGTCGGTTGACCGCGCGGTTGCGGCGCTGAAGGGCCTGTACACGTGCTACATGGAAACCGATGCTTCGCTGGCCGAGATCAATCCGCTGATCCTCGAGGGCAACGGCAACATCAAAGCCATCGACGCCAAGTTCAACTTTGATTCCAATTCACTTTATCGGCAACCGGAAATCGTTGCCTACCGCGACCTCGACGAAGAAGATCCTGACGAACTCGAAGCTTCAAAGTTCGATCTGTCCTACATTTCGCTCGATGGCAACATCGGCTGCCTGGTCAACGGCGCCGGACTGGCCATGGCAACCATGGATACCATCAAGCTGTTCGGCGCCGAGCCGGCGAACTTCCTGGATGTCGGTGGTGGCGCGACAACCGAGAAGGTGACCGAGGCTTTCCAGATCATGCTCAGAAATCCCAAGGTCAAGGGCATTCTGGTCAACATCTTCGGTGGCATCATGCGCTGTGACACGATCGCCACCGGCGTCGTGGCAGCGGCCAGGGTCACGCATCTCTCCGTGCCGCTGGTCGTACGCATGAAGGGGACCAACGAGGACATCGGCAAGAAGATTCTGAGCGATTCGGGTTTGCCCATCATCACTGCCGATTCAATGGCTGAAGCCGCCACCAAGATCGTTGCTGCGGTCAGTTAAGGAGCCACCATGTCGATTCTGATTAACAAAGATACCAAAATCATCACCCAGGGCATCACCGGCAAGACCGGACAGTTCCATACCGAAAAGTGCCAGGAATACGCCAACGGCAAGAACTGCTTTGTCGCCGGGGTTAACCCCAAGAAAGCGGGCGAGAGTATTTTCGGCATCCCGATCTATGGCTCGGTCAAGGAGGCAGCTGCCCAGACTGGTGCAACCGTCTCGGTGATCTACGTACCGCCACCTGGTGCAGCGGCCGCGATCTGGGAAGCGGTCGAAGCCGATCTCGATCTGGTGGTTTGCATTACCGAAGGCATCCCGGTGCGCGACATGCTGGTGGTGCGCAACAAGATGTTGCGGAAAGAAGCCGCCGGAGGCAAGAAGACCTTGCTGCTCGGCCCGAACTGTCCCGGTCTGATTACGCCGGACGAAGTCAAGATCGGCATCATGCCCGGTCACATCCACCGCAAGGGTCGTATCGGCGTGGTTTCACGCTCAGGTACGCTGACCTACGAAGCAGTGGGGCAGCTGACCGAAATCGGTCTGGGCCAGTCTTCGGCAGTCGGTACCGGTGGTGACCCGATCAACGGCCTCAAGCACATCGACATCATGCGGCTGTTCAACGATGATCCGGAAACCGATGCGGTGATCATGATCGGCGAAATCGGCGGTCCGGATGAAGCCGATGCGGCGGTATGGTGCAAGGCCAACATGAAAAAGCCGATCGTCGGCTTCATTGCCGGTGTGACCGCACCGGCGGGCAAGCGCATGGGACACGCCGGTGCGTTGATTTCGGGGGGGGCAGACACTGCGGATGCCAAGCTCGCGATCATGGAAGAGTGTGGCTTCACGGTGACCCGCGATCCGTCGGAAATGGGCAAGCTGATCAAGGCGCTGATCTAAGGGCAGTGTGCCGGCATGAAGTCGTGGCAAAAGGGGCAGACTGCGGTCTGCCTTTTTTGTTTGCCCTTGCTGCGCGCCAATTGCCGGTAGAATCGTCGATGAAAGTGTTTGGCGCCATTTGTCGGGCTGCTGCGAGCACAGCGTGTTGATCGTTGAATTTCCCCGTTCGAGGCCAGGATGTCCCTGTTTCTGAGTGAAAAGGATGTTGAACAACTGTTGAGCATGCCGATGGTGCTGGAGGCCGTCGAGGCGGCGCACCGCGATCTTTCGTCGGGGCAGGCTTGCGATGTGCCCAGGCAACGTACCCGCCTGCCGACGACGACCCTGCATATTCTGCAGGGCGCTTTGCCCAGGATGGACGCCATCGGGTACAAGGCCTACACCAGCAATCGTTCGGGCGTGCGCTTTCTGGTACATCTCTATAGGGTGTCAAGTGGCAGCCTGCGTGCGGTCATCGAGGCCGATCGCCTGGGCATGATGCGTACCGGCGCGGCCGCGGGCATTGCCACGCGCTGGCTGGCGCGGTCAGACGCGCAGGTGGCCGGTGTCTTCGGCGCCGGCTGGCAGGCCGAGGGGCATATCGAAGCGCTTGCCGCAGTGCGACCGCTAAGGCGGGTGAAGGTGTTTGCGCGCCGCACCGAAAAGCTGGCTGCCTTCTGCGCCAGAATGTCCGCGCGCCTTGGCATCGAAGTGATCGCCGCAGTTTCGCCGGAAGATGTGGTACGAGGCAGTGATATCGTCAGTACGGTCACCACCTCGGCGACGCCCCTGTTCAATGCCGAATGGTTGTCACCGGGCACACATGTCAATGCTGCCGGTTCGAATTCATTGATTCGTCGGGAACTTGGTGAGGACGTCCTGAAACGCTGCTCGCCGATCGTCGTAGATAGCGTCGAAACGGCTCTGCGTGAGGCCGGTGATCTGCTGCCTTGGCTGGAAAAGGGGCGCCTGCACGCGCGCGAGTTGCTCGAACTCGGGGAGGTGATCTGCGGCCGGCACGCCGGACGTTCGACCGATGACCAGATTACGTTGTTCGAATCCCAGGGCATGGCCATTCAGGATCTGGCGGTGGCGGTCCACCTTGAGGAGCTGGCGCGTGAACTCGGTGTTGGCATTGAATTGCCTTATGGTAGCTAGTCTTGGCACAATGCTGGGTGTTTGCAGTCCAAGGGGCTTGATGCCTCTCGTTGCCGTTGCAGCCGGGCTTTCGGTCCGGGAATCCTTTCGGACATGCGGCAGATTGCTGTTGGTCGGTGGTGCTGTTCAGTGATGGGGGAGTACGTGACAAACAGTCTCTTGGGTGCGCTGGAAATCGTCGTCCATACCGACCCCGGGCTGGTGCGCGGTCAGAACGAGGATTCGGTGTTTGGTGATGCCAGCCAGGGATTGGCGATCCTCGCCGATGGCATGGGCGGGTACAACGCCGGTGAAGTCGCCAGCAGCATGGCCACCACGCTGCTGGCCAGGCAACTGGCAGAGGCCTTCAAGGTCACAGCAGCATACGAACACGACATTGAGACGGGGCAGCCGTTTGCGCGCCGTTCTCTAGGGGAGCAGATTGCGTCGGTAAATGCGGCGATCTATGTCGCGTCGGCGAGTCAGTCGCAACTCGGCGGCATGGGCACCACGCTGGTGGCGACCGTGTTCTGCGATGACAAGGTGATCGTCGCGCATGTCGGCGATTCGCGCCTGTATCGTTTACGCGGTGAGGAGTTCGTGGCCCTGACCCACGATCACTCGGTCCTCCAGGAACAAATCGATCGCGGTCTGATCACCGCCAAAGAAGCGCGGCACGCGCTCAACCGGAATCTGGTGACCCGCGCCATCGGCGTCGATCCCGATGTGGAAGCGGAAATTCACGTCTATCCGGTACGGGCGGGCGATGTCTATCTGCTGTGTTCGGATGGCTTGTACGATATGGTCGAGGAGGAGGAAATCCAGCACGTCCTGGAAATGTCCGGCGCAAATCTTGATCTGTCGGCGATGCAACTGATCAAGATAGCCAACGACAACGGTGGCGAGGACAATATCTCGGTGGCGGTGGTCAAGGTTCTGCGCGAGTTTCCTGCCGCCAGAGGCGGCTGGTCGAAACTCTGGTCATGGCTCAATTAAGGGCGAGAATAGCGATGGCAAAGCTGATACTTAGCATGGATGGGCTGGTACTCAAGGAAATCCCGCTGGTCAAGGAACGCATGACCGTGGGCCGCAAGGCACACAACGACATCCAGATCGACAATATGGCGATCAGTGGCGAACATGCGGCGGTGGTGACGATTCTCAGTGATTCGTTTCTCGAGGATCTGAACAGTACCAACGGAACGCTGGTCAATGGTCAGCCGGTCAAGAAGCATTTCCTGAAGGACGGCGACGTCATCGAGCTTGGCAAATACAAGATGAAGTATCTTGCCGCACCGGCAGCCTCGGGAGAGGCCTCGGACTACAGCGGTACGGTGGGCGTCGCGTCCATTCCGGGGCCAGGGCTTGCGCATGGCGCTGATGTACTCGCCACCAGCCAGGCAGCGAGTAACGTGGCGCCGCCTGGTCCACCGGCCGCTGCGATCAGGTTGCTCAGCGGCAGCAACGCCGGCCACCAACTGCAGTTGACCAAGACGCTGACCACGCTTGGAAAGCCTGGGCAGGTGGCGGTGATTGCCCGGCGGCCGCATGGTTACTTTCTGACGCACGCAGAAGGTGCAGCCTTCCCGGTGCTGAACGGCCGGGTCGTCGATGCGCAGGCGCAGCGCCTCGAGGATCATGACCTGATCGAGATGGCAGGTGTGAAAATGGAATTCTTTCTGAAGAACTGATGGGCAATCGTATGCCGCTTGGGCGAAGGTGCAACAAGACCGCAACCAAGGCAAGCGGCAGATCCGGGGAGCAGAGGATGCGGCGAAACTAGCATGAAAGTCAGGGTTCTCGGCTGCAGTGGCGGGATTGGCGGCTACCATCTGCGGACCACCTCGATGCTGATCGACCACGATATTCTCGTCGACGCGGGTACGGGTGTCGCCGATCTCCCGCTTGCCGAACTGGCGCTGATCGACCATGTCTTTCTCACCCACTCACACCTTGACCACATTGCCTCGCTGCCGTTGTTGATCGACTCGGTCAGTGATCTGCGAGACAAACCGCTGACGGTTCATGCCACGGCCGCGACGCTCGAGATCCTCGGCGAGCACATCTTCAACTGGGCGATCTGGCCGGATTTCACCATGATCCCAAGCCCGGAGGCAGCTCTCATGCAGTATCGGGCCATCGCTCTGGGACAGTCCGTCCGGCTGGGCGAGAGAACGATCACGGCGCTCCCTGCCGAGCACACGGTTCCAGCGGTGGGCTATCAGCTTGATTCCGGGGCTGGCAGCCTGGTTTTCACCGGCGACACAACGGTCAATGACCGCTTTTGGCCGGTGGTCAATCGCATTGCCAATCTGCGTTATCTACTGATCGAAACCGCCTTCCCGAATCGCGAACAGCGGCTTGCGGAGTTATCCAAACACTTGTGTCCAAGCTTGCTGGCCAGTGAGTTGAGGAAGCTGTCGATCGCCGCCGAGATCTATATCAGTCATCTCAAGCCCAGCCAGATCGAGTTGACGATGGCTGAAATCCAGGCCTGCGCCGCAGACTTCCGGCCCCGAATGCTGCAGAACAATCAGGTCTTCGAATTTTGAGCAATCGGCGATGAACGGGACGGCAAACCGCGGTAGATTTTCCCTGTGTGATTTCCAGTACCACCACTTGCAATACGTGCCGGCGGCAGTCCGGATGCTGCCGCGCAACGAGGATAAGCATAGATGTCAGCCGACTGGCCGCTAGAAACCAACCTGGGTGACATGAGTCGCCGCCTCGGGTTCTTCAAGAACCTGCAGCGCGTCACGACCAAGATTCACGGCACCAGCAACATCGACGAAATCATCCTCGAGATGTCGGAGGATATCTGCGAGTTGTTCCACAGCGATCGCCTGACGATCTACCTGATCAGCGACGACCGCAAGAGCATCGTCTCCAAGGTAAAAACCGGGCTCGCTTCGCATCAGGAGATCAGGTTGCCGATTTCCGAGCAGAGCGTTGCCGGCTATGTCGCCGCGACCGGCAAGGCGGTCAACATTCGCGACGTCTACGATGATCGCGAGTTGGCGGGCCATAGCCCGCGCCTGTATTTCCTTAAAGAAGTCGATCAACGTACGGGCTACCGATCCAAGCAGATGCTGGTCGCGCCGATTGTCAACGCCCAGAACGGTGAGTTGCTGGGGGTTGTTCAACTGATCAACAATCGCTCGGACATCCCGTTTCCGGGCGTCGCCGACGAAGGCATCCAGGCCCTGGCACAGACCCTGGCGGTAGCCTTTGCGCAGCGCCAGAAGGAACGCCCGGTGCTGAAAGGGAAATACGATGCACTGGTGAGCGATGCGATCATCTCGTCCGCTGAATTTGAACTCGCGCAACGTTCTGCACGCCGCAAGAACAGCAGTCTCGAAGAAGTCCTGCGCATGGAATTCCAGGTTGAATTGCCGGCGATCGGGGCGTCACTGGCCAAGTTCTTCGGCGTTCCTTACGAGCCCTTCCAGAGCGAGCGCATCCGGCCGATCGATCTGCTGAAGAATCTCAAGCGGGACTACGCCGAGGCCAATCACTGGCTGCCGATCGAGGAGACCAGCGAGGGCGTGGTGGTGGTCACCATCGACCCTGAGCGCCTCAAGGGTTCGCGGATGGTCAACAACATTTTCCCGAAGCGGCGGATTGTTTACCGCGTCACCACGCAGCGGGATTTCTCGCAACTGGTCGACCAATTCTTCGGCGCCCTGTCGAACATCGATTCGGTCGGGGATCTGCTGTCCGGTCTCGACGACGATGAAGTGGGCGATACGCCCGGCAGTAATGCCGAGGTCCTCAGTGCCGCAGCGGACAACGAACTCGTGCGGCTGGTTAACAAGATCATCGTCGATGCCTACCAGAAAGGGGCCTCCGATATTCACATCGAACCTCGGCCCGGCAAGGAAAAGACGCTGATTCGCTTCCGTCGGGATGGTTCTCTGGCGCCTTACATCGAAGTGCCGGCATCCTATCGCAGCGCCCTGATCGCGCGCCTGAAAATCATGTCCGATCTCGATATTTCCGAGAAGCGCAGGCCACAGGATGGCAAGATGAAGTTCAAGAAGTGGGGGCCTTTGGACATCGAACTGCGCGTGGCAACGCTGCCGACGGCCGGCGGCATGGAGGATGTCGTGCTGCGCATCCTCGCCGCCGGCGAGCCGATTCCACTCGATGATCTCGGTGTGACGCCACATAACCTCGAACGGCTTAAAGACGTGATCGCCAAGCCCTACGGGCTGTTCTTCGTTTGCGGCCCGACCGGATCGGGAAAGACGACCACCCTGCATTCGATCCTGAGTTACATCAACAAGCCGGAAACGAAAATCTGGACGGCCGAGGACCCGGTCGAGATCACCCAGAAAGGTCTGCGGCAGGTACAGGTCAACAAGAAGGCAGGACTCGATTTCGCGACCGTGATGCGTGCCTTCCTGCGAGCCGACCCCGATGTGATCATGGTTGGCGAAATGCGCGACAAGGAAACCGTGTCGATCGGCATCGAAGCGTCGCTGACCGGCCACCTGGTGTTCGCCACACTGCACACCAACAGCGCCCCGGAGTCAATCAACCGCCTGCTTGACATGGGCATGGACCCCTTCAACTTCGCCGATGCGCTGCTGGGCATTCTTGCGCAGCGGCTCGGCAAGCGCTTGTGCAAATCATGCAAGACTGCCTACCAGGCGACGCCGGAAGACATCCAGTTGCTGCTCTCGGAGTACTGCGCCGAAATGAAGGACACGGCGCAATGGCAGGCCGACGCGCAGGCTGCCATCGAGCGCGTGCGCCAGGAATGGCTGGCGCGCTACGCCAGCGAGGGCCGCTTCACTCTCTACCGTGCCCGCGGCTGCGATGCCTGTGCGGGTAGTGGCTACAAGGGGCGTGTCGGCCTGCACGAACTGCTGATCGGTACCGACCGCCTCAAGCGTCAGATTCAGGAGCACGCGCGCGTGGCCGAGTTGCTTACCACAGCGCTCAATGAAGGCATGCACACCCTCAAGATGGACGGCATCGAAAAAGTCCTGTCGGGAGTTACCGACCTGAAGCAGGTGCGGGCGGTCTGCATCAAGTAGCTGCCCGCAAGGGGGGCCGCCGCGGTTGGCGAATGGCCTGGTGTTGGCGATCAGCCGGTCGGGAAGAGGGCTTCGAGACTGGTGGCCCCGAGGAGAGGAAAGTACTATGAGTGACTTCCAGCGCCAGGCAGGGAGAATCTGAAGTTGTTGTCCAGGCAGAGTTCAGCCTCGATCTGTGTGACGATCGGAACACTGGGCATTCAAGCGGTTGCTGCAGGGGCTGAGAAAGCAAGCCTGCCCCCCTCCTATTCTTGCCGAAGCTCCCAGCCCCATCGCCACCGGCTGCGCTCGCCGTCACATGATCCGGAATTTCATCAGCACGCGTCCATCCTGCCAGATGTCGTCGGGGCTGATCGAGTTGCGGTTGAACCTGAAGGCGATCTCGGCCTTGCGGAACGCCTCGTAGACCAGTTCTGAACAGATGTACTTGCGGTCGCGGTTCTTGCGGCCGCGCTTGAAGAGAATGCGCATCGCGATGCGGAAGATTTCCCAGTTGTCGTAGGGTCTGGTCAGTTCGTCCATGCCGAAGCTGATCGCCTTCTTGAGCTTCTCGTGGTCCGGCGCGGGATCGATGCGGCCGATGATGATGTGTCCCTTGTAGGGTTTGTTGCGGCCGTGGTAGTCGCGAAGATACTTGGAAAGCGGCGCCAGGCGAACGCCGATGACGGTCTCGCTCTCCAGAACGAAGATGCGCTGCAGGTTGTCGTCGCGATAGATGATGCCGACGTGGCTCCAGACGGATCGGGTGAACCACTGGATCGTCTTCGAGAAGAAATAGCTGCCCGAGCAGAAAACCAGATCACCGGTGCGCAGTTGGTCGCGCACCTGCTCATAGTCAAGTACGGGGAGCCTGGCGACGGTCTTGACGGCAAGGGTATCGGCCATGCGGGGCTCCGGTGAGGGGTCAAGGTTCTGCGGCCGCGGCCATCGCGAACGCGGAAAGGGCGCCGCCATGATCTGCGAAACAGTCGCTCGCCGTTGCGAAAGGCGATTTCTTCGGTCACCTGGGCCGGCAGTTGTCGCAACCAGGCGCGGTAGTCGGCCATGATACTGCCGTAGCTGTCCCAGCGCTCGTCGATCCAGGTATCCGATCCGATCAGAAAACGTTCCGGGTACTTTTCGAACAGCCGCTTCCAGTCGGCGCGGATCTGGCAATTGCCGTTGGTGATGCCGTAGCGGTAGGAGAGTTCGTGCCAGAGGTTCGGGTAACTGCGCAAGTAAACTTCGACCTTGGCTGGATTGGCGAATCCACGAGCGGCGCAGCTCAACCGGCTCGGTGCTCTGGCGCACAGACCACCCGGCGCCGTGCGCTCAAGATACGGAGGCAGTGCCCAGGCCCACCCGGAGGGTCAGTGATCAACTCGCAAGAACAACAAATGCCTCTCTCGATCATCAGCAGTGCCTCAGTCCCCGCCTGCCCAGGAATGGATCTTCGCCAGACTTCGCTGACCTTTGCCGGGCCGGCGCGACGCGGCACGCTGGAAGTGCCATGAAGCCTGTCAAGCTGAGCTTCTGGGGCATCGCGATCGTGCTGACCGGGCTGTGCCTGGCGGCCGAGCCGCCGTTTTCGGTGCCATACGAATTCCTGGTGCTGCGTGCTTTGCTGATCAACTACAGCGGCATCATCGCCATCGGCATGATGAGCGTGGCCATGATCCTGGCGGTCAGGCCGGTCTTCTTCGAACCCTTCCTGGGTGGCCTCGACAAGATGTATCGACTGCACAAGTGGATCGGTATCGGCGCGCTGCTGATGGCCAGTACGCACTGGCTGTTGACGCAGGCACCGCAATGGCTCGTCGGTCTCGGCTTGATGGCGCGGCCTGCGCGCCATGGTGCGCCCGCGCCGGGTGAAGGCGTGCAGCAATTCTTCCAGAGTCAGCGCGGGCTGGCGGAGGGGATCGGCGAATGGGCCTTCTACGCCACCGCGCTGTTGATCGTGCTGGCGCTGCTGAAGCGCTTTCCCTATCGCCACTTCTTCAAGACCCATCGCCTGCTGGCGGTGGCGTATCTGTTCCTGGTCTTTCATTCGGTGGTGCTGATGAAGTTCAGCTACTGGCGCGAGGCCGTCGGGCCGGTGCTGGCAGGGTTGTTGATGGCCGGCAGCGCGGCCGCCCTGGGCATCCTCTGCAGCCGCGTGGGGCAGAGCCGCCGGGCGGTGGCGGTGATCGACGAAATCAGCCGCCATCAGGACATCCACGTCCTCGAAGTGGCGATTCGGCTCAAGGGTCGATGGCGCGGTCACCAGGCCGGGCAGTTCGCTTTCGTCACTTTCGATGCGCAGGAAGGTCCGCACCCGTTCACCATCACCTCGGTGTGGAATGGCGATGGACGCCTGCGCTTTGCGATCAAGGCCCTGGGTGACTATACGCAGACCCTGCCGGCGACGCTGAAGGTCGGCGATCCGGTCAAGGTCGAGGGTCCCTACGGCCAGTTCAACTTTATCGGAAACAAACCGCGCCAGATCTGGATTGCCGGTGGTATCGGCATCACCCCGTTCGTGGCGCGCATGAAAAAACTCGCACGGCAACCCGATGGCAAGATCGTCGACCTGTTCTACAGTACCGCTCGGGCAGACGACGAGATCATCAGCCGCCTGCGACGCGACGCGCAGGCGGCGAAGGTCACGCTGCACGTGCTCAAGGGCGGGGACACCCCGTTGACCGTGGAACGGATCACGCGGGTCGTTCCGAAATGGCAATCCAGCGATATCTGGTTCTGTGGTCCGTCGGGCTTTGGCCATGATCTGCGACGCGATTTCCGTGCCAGGCGATTGCCTGCCGAGGACTTCCATCAAGAACTGTTCGAACTGCGGTGACCGCCACGCCACCGTGCCACGCCAGATCGCTACCAGCCATGCTGGCGCCCGCCGCTGCTAGCGTGCCGGCCCCCCTTTCCGCCGCCGGCTGCCTGCTCTTCGCCGTCTCGCGCCTGATGAAAAGCCAGGTTAACGACGCCGACCGCCTGCGCAAGTACCTCGCGCGTTTCGGGTTCGACTGGGGCAGCGTCGCGTGCTGAGAGTTTGTGAAACTATTCCCCGGGCGTTGCTGCGAAGCCAGACGCCTGGGTTAAATTGACATGGTCATTTCGAACTTCCAGCTACCGACCATGTCCGCTACGCAAAGCCACCGTCGCCGAACCGGATCTGTTGACGATCAATCGCGCGCTGGGCATCAGCGCTGCACCAGGAGGTGCCCGAAAACTGATCCGCTGAATCGTTTATTACGGGCTTGTAGGGCCACTTGATTTTCCTCTTGAGCGCAGGCAATTGATTCAGATGAAGGTTTCGCGGTGTTTGTTTAACATGGGCTAGGTGCGGCCAGAGGTTTTCTTCCTCACAGGCAAGTTCGTTGGTACGCAGGCGATGGCCGCCGGTATGCGTGGCCCCCATCTACCGGTGACCGGCAGCCCTCTGCCTGGTGATCGCGGTCACCGTCTTGCCGGTATCTTCGGTGAACAGATTGCCCCGGTCATGTTGGCTGGCGCCGCGGCTCTTTTGCTTGATTCGGCCGAGACGTGGCAACCTGCGGATCACACTGGCCAGAGCACCTGCGCGGTGAACTATCAGCATCGGGATCGTCGGCGACCTTGTCGATCGTTAACGGGTTTAGCCCGAGATGGGCGGCTGCCCCTGACGCCAAGGGTGCGTCTGCGTTGATATCACACGCCTTACTGGATCGCGATTCAGCATCAGAGGAGAATGGCGGCCTGACGCTTTCCTGGTGGAAGGCGAGGGAACTAGGGTGCCCAAGGGCGGGATCCTGGCGGCGGGCCGAGGGGGTGTATGCCATGTCTCTGATAAGGAAAGTCAAGAAACTTGCTCTGCGCGACTACGTGACCGATCATCCGCGCACCTACCGGCGCTTTGGCGCGCTGTGGTTGCTGCGATATCGAAACTACATTGATCGCAAGCTGATTCTTGGTGAGCGCTATGAGGATTCTCAGCTCGCGTACTGCGCGCAACTCATCAAGGAGCGGGGTGTTTCCTGTTTCATCGATGCAGGCGCCAATTTCGGGCTCTACTCGGTGACCCTCGCGGCTAGCCAGTCGGCCTTGAGCACCGTTGTCGCCTTTGAGCCGGACCGCCGAAATTTCAATCACCTTTGCGCGAACATCTACCTGAACAGCCTCGACCTGCGGATAGACGCACGCCGCGTGGGCTTGAGCCACGCTAGACGATCGGTGTCCTTTCTGGTCAACAAGGGCAACAGTACGGGCATGTCGCGAATTGCCGAAACGGCGCCTGCGGGAACCAAAGCCGAGATGTTCGAGGAGACGATCATCGAAGTCGACACGCTGGATGCTCAACTGGCGAGCATTCGGGGGCAGGTGGTCTTCCTCAAGATCGATGTCGAGGGACACGAGGAGTCGGTAATCACCGGAGGGCGATCATTTCTTGAGCGGAACCGCTGCTTCGTGCAGATGGAAATCCTGAGCAATCCGCAGGAGATGGTGTGTTGGGTACGGGATCAGATCGGCTTCTCGTACCTGCATCATATCGGTAACGACTACTTCTTCGAAAGATCCTCGTAACGCCCAAGGGGCAAGGCTTAACGGTCCTTGGCAAACTGCGGGAAAGTTCTCGGCCCCGTGACGAAAAAATTAAAAGTTGTCACTTACTAAAAAACTGCTTGCAAATCGCTGAACGGCGCGCTATCGTTGCCGCATGTTAAATGGACTTGCACGTTATGAATTCAGCGAGCGGCTTGCCGATATCCTCGGGGAATCGCGTCGCGACCTGCGCTTTCGCGTCACGCTGATGGTCTCTGGCGGCCTGGTAGCGCCTGGGCCGCGTGGGCGGGGTTCACCGCCGGCAACGCCGCATTACGCGGCGCATCTGCTGATCGGGGCCATGGCTGCGCCACAACAGGCGCAGACGGTGGAGGCCATTCGTTGCTATGCAGACTTGCGGCCGACAGCGGTGGCAGCCGGCGGCAACACCCCGCGAGTACTGTTCGGCCCGGCGCTGGCGGCGGACGACGAGAATCCATCTGAATCGTCGATATCTCTGGACGGCCTGCCGTTCGGTGAGGCGCTGGCCGGCCTGCTGGAACTGGCGTGTGCCGAAGAGACGCGCGCGATTGTCGCCAGCGAGGTGTTTGGCGTGTGGATCAACCGTGGCTGCCCGGTTGCCTCGCTGCAGTTCAGCGCCTGCTGGCAGGGCCGGCGTGCGCTCGTCAGTCATACCTATGGCCTGGCCCCGGACGCAGCTCCGCCGGCCTGGCTTGACTCCCAACGTGGTGGCACGGTCGATCCCGGCCTGTTCCACTCCGTTTTCTTGCCGGTCCGCAAGCTGATCGAGATCGGTCTGCTCACTACCTTGTCCGATGACAGGAGTCGTCCAATGATCAACAAACTGGGCCACAAAGTGGCCGCCATCGCCAAAATGGCAAAGCTCGCGGCCAAGACGCCGCACGGAAGTCGCTGGGAGAAGCTCCTTTCGGCATTGACCGCCGTCCAGGCCTGGTCGGAGAAGGTGGATTCGCAGGAGAAGGGCCGCCTGCTGGAAGTGACGGGTTTCGGCTCCAATCCCGGCGAACTGCGCATGTATAGCTACGTCCCCGAACGGTTGCCGGCCAACGCGCCACTGGTCGTCGTGCTGCACGGCTGCACGCAGAGCGCCGCCTCGTACAACAAGGGCAGCGGCTGGTCGACGCTCGCCGATCGCTACGGTTTTGCGCTCCTGCTGCCGCAGCAGCAGTGGAACAACAACCCCCTGCGCTGCTTCAACTGGTTCAAGCCGGAAGACAACGAGCGCGACAAGGGCGAGCCGTTGTCGATCCGGCAGATGGTCGACCGGATGTTGCACGATCATGGTCTCGATCGCCGGCAGGTCGTGACCGGTACTTCGTCGGGCGGCGCCATGACCACCGTCATGCTGGCGACCTATCCGGAGGTGTTCGCCGGCGGCGCCGTGCTTGCCGGGGTTCCCTACCGTACGGCCAAGGGCTTGCAGGAAGGGCTCGAGAGCATCTTTCAGGGACGTTCCCGATCAGCCGGGGAGTGGGGACAACTGGTGCGCGCGGCCTCGTCCCACCAGGGGCCATGGCCGAAGATCTCGGTCTGGCATGGTGACGCCGATACCGCCGTCAAGCCGGTCAATGCCGAAGAAATCGTCAAGCAATGGGCCGACGTGCACGGCCTCGATGCGCAGCCGACGATCCAGATGACGGTCGACGGCCATTCGCGCCGGGCCTGGCAGGGGCCAAGCGGTGAAGAACTGATCGAGTCCTACACGGTACTTGGCATGGGCCACGGTGCCGCCCTCGATCCGGGCGCCGGGCCCCATCAGTGCGGTACGGCGGCGCCGTTCTTCAACGCGGTAGGGATTTCGTCCACGCACCGGATCGCCGATTTCTGGGGATTGCTCGCCGATCGACCGGTCAGAGCGACCGCTCCCGCCCAGGCCGAAACGGCAGCGGCGGCTGAGCAAGGAGGCCGTGGTGCCCGCGCACTCGACCGCGGCGAGCCGGGGTTCAAGGAACATGCCACGCGCGACACCGAGCCGCCCCGTGGTTCAGCGGCACCGGGGCAGCGTGCCGCGGCCGGCCGATCCTTTGGGCTCGATGTCCATGGCATCATCTCCGCGTCGCTGGAAGCGGCTGGCCTGCTCAAGGCGGGCACCACGAACCGGCGCCCGGACAGTTCGGCGCCGCTGGGGATCGACGTTCCCGGGATCATTTCGACGGCACTGGAAGCGGCAGGCGTGCTGAAGGGTGTCGCGCAGCGTTCTGCTTCGGCGCATCCCGAAGCTGCGCTCAAGACCGCCGGCTGGGAAGGTGCGGGATGGGAACTGCTGCTCGAAGACCCGCGTGCATTTCGCGGTGGGCCGATGCTCTATGGTCACGCCGCATCGGGTGATCACGGTGCCCTCGGCGCACGCGTCCAGTCGATCTCACGGCGGATCAAACTCGGTCCGCAGCCGGAACTGAGCTACGTGCGACGCCTCGATCTCAGTGCCGGCGTCAATGATTACACCAGCGCGAGTTTCCGCGTCCTGATCGACGGCATTGTCGTCGATGAAGTCACGGCGATCGGCATGGTGCACCAGGAGACCGAATGGCTACGCCAGGCGGCGATCGACCTGAAGCAGTTTGCCGATCGCAGCGTCACGCTGACCCTCGAAGTGGCGGCTTGCGCGAACATCTACAGCACGGTTTACGCCAAGGCGTGGGTGGACCAGATCACGATTCACAATGCCGTCGATCTGGCTCACTGCTGAGGTCTGACGGCTCCACCGGATCCCCTGCCAATGTATTCGGGGCTCCGGTGGGTTATGTACGGCAAGCAGGTCAGCGGTTGGAGAACGAGGGTTTGCGCTTTTCGACGAATGCCGCCATGCCTTCCTTCTGATCTTCCAGAGCAAAAGCCGAGTGGAACGTGCGGCGTTCGAAGAGCAGACCTTCGGAAAGCGAGCTCTCGTAGGAGCGGTTGATACACTCCTTGATCATCATCACGACCGGCAGCGAGAAGCTGGCGATGCGGGTGGCGGTGGACATCGCCTCATCAAGGAGCTTGTCGGCCGGGACGACCCGTGAAACCAGACCTGCACGCTCGGCTTCCGTGGCGTCGATGTTGCGCGAGGCGAGGCACATCTCCATGGCCTTGGCCTTGGAAATCGCCCGCGGCAGACGCTGCGTGCCACCGGCGCCGGGGAGAATTCCCAGGCGAACTTCGGGCTGGCCAAATTGCGCGTTGTCGGCGGCCAGAATGATGTCGCACATCATCGCCAGTTCGCAGCCGCCGCCGAGCGCGTAGCCGGCAACAGCAGCAATCACCGGTTTGCGGCAGCTCTTGAGGCTGTCCCAGTTGCGGGTGATGAAGTCGCCCTTGTAGGCTTCCATGTAAGTCAGGGACTGCATGACGGTAATGTCGGCGCCGGCAGCAAAGGCCTTGTCCGAGCCGGTGATGACGATCGCGCCGATGTTTTCGTCGGCCTCGAAGGCGGCCAGAGCGCTGCCCAGTTCGTCCATCAGGTCATCGTTCAAGGCATTCAGTTGCTTGGGGCGGTTGAGAGTGATCAGGCCGACTTTTCCGCGCACTTCGGCGTTGATGTTGACATAGCTCATAAGGGAAATCTCCAGGTTCAGAGTGGATGGTGTCGAAATCCCGCCAATTGTCGCGGGATTTCCTTGCTGCGGTGATCGGAATCGGTGCTGGACATGCTGCTGCGCTTGTTGCGCCGGGGCTGGGTGACAAGCCGACGCGCCGGCCTGAACAGGTTTGCTGTCAGGCCGGCGCGTCGTTTGCTCAAGGCAGGGGTGCAGGGGTCAGTGGTGCCGCGTCTTCAGTTCCCGAGGGACTCGTGTGTCAATCAGGAAATGTCGATCTGGAATTTGACCGGTCCGCGCGACGCTTTGCCGTTGGCGTCGGTAAAGGAGCCGGTGACCGGGGCCTTCTTGCCGTGCGGACTGGTCAGGATGGCCACGTGTCCGCCGAAGAAGGCGACCGACTCGAGACGGTCCCAACCTTCGAGGAACTTGTTGCCGGCGGTGGCGCACGGTGGCGTGACAAGGTCGTCCTTGATCGCGTAGTTCTGGTACCACGGCACGTTCAGCTCGATCAGGTTCTTGATGTTCAGCGGCTGGTCGAACAGTTTCACCGGCAGGGTCCCGTCGTTGGCGATCGGATCCTGGAAGGTGTGCGAACTCATGTTGGCAATTGCCAGCGGCAGGTGCACGCGTTCCTTGAGCAACCAGCGGAACAGCGCTGCCGGCGTCTTGCCGGGGTTCAGATCGGTGGCCCGATGCAGCGAAACCTGATCGAGCACTTTCACCAGCGGGGTTTCCCGGTCAATGGCGACGAAGCGCATTCCCAGGCTCAGCAGGTAGCCGTTGGCGACCTTGTTACCGCTCGGCAGCGTCGTGGTGATGAAATCGTGGTGCATCGTCGGCATGCCGCTGATGGCGTCGCTGTAGGTGCCGTCAACCGGCGTCACGTTGGTGATCAGGGCGTCGCAGACATCGGTAAGTTTGCCCGACAGAATGTTCATCAGCGAGATGTAACCGCCCTGGCAGGTGCCGTTCAGGGTGACTTTCTTGCCGTCGTTGAGTTCCATTGCCTTGGCGCACAGTTGGCGGGTCTGTTCGCAGTCCTGCTCCGGCGTCAGCGTCTGGACCTTCTCGTTCGTCATGATGTCCTTGACGACGCGGACGTAGGTGGGGATGCCTTCGTTGGCGAACGCGTGGCTGTAGCTCTTGCCCTCGAACGGCAGGAACGACAGGATGTGTACGCCCAGCATGTACGGCGGAATGAGGATGACAGGCTTCAGATCCTTGCGCACTTCGACACCGGCCTTCAGCGGCAGCACCTGGTAAAGCTCGAAGGCGTCGGTTTCATGGACCAGCTTGTAGTTCGGGGTGTTGAACTGGAAGCCGAACTCGTCGGCAATGGCCTCGATCTGCTCGTTGAAGTTCGAAACCGATTCCATGATTTCGGCTTCGCGACGCATGTAGCCACCCAGTTTCTCGCCATCCGCCTTCAGGACGGTGTTCAGGAACGCGCGTGTACCTTCCTCGATCTGATCGAAAGCGTAGTCGGCCATCTTGCCCTGCATGCCGGCCATTCCCTTGCGGGCCATGCCGACGTTGTGTTCGACGATCTCGAAAGCTTCCAGCATGCTCAGCGGGTTGTCGCGCGCCGCGGTCATGGCAATGTGTGCGGCAATGAAGAGGTTGTCGTTGAATTCGCTGACTTCGCGGTTCGAGGCGCGCATCATCGCCAGCATGTACCTCCACCAACTCGTGGTGAAATCAGGCATTTCCCTTAGCAGTGCAAACATCTTCCAACCTCCAACAATTTACGTCACTTAGAACGGGCCGGCCCGCGGAGGCCGGCCCACCGATTACCTTGGGCCCGCCATAGGAACGGATATGGGAGTTTCCATCGGAGACAACAATTCGGCTTGCCTTGGCCCGTTCCCAGTTGACATGCGCCAGTCCCGGAGCGCGCAGCCGGTGCCCGGCACCACGCCACAGGTCTGGCGATAGCCGTGACTTTGCGCCCCCGCTGGAAGTGGCTGCTGTGTACCTGGAGTCATGCTGGTGGAAGCGTCACGAAGAAACCGCGGCAGAAATCCCGGACCCGGGAAGGCCGGCGCGAGCCCTTTGCTCTGCCGGTCCTGGCTGGCATGGAATGGTCGCTCAACCAACCCGATCGAGCACGATTCCGCACCGCACAATGCATTCTACTCCTCCGCGCGGGAATTGTTTACTCTGCGGTGTGGTTCTCGAAAGGTTTATTTGGCACCTCCATCGAGCCGTGGGTAATGGCCTTAAATGGTGATCTGGAGGGTATGGTGGCGAGCTTCGCGGAACCGCCCGATACTCTTGGCAATGCTCCGCCGCTACACGGCGAAATTGGGTTGTATAGTAGCGCATTGTTGCGCTGCGATGCCGCCGGGCCGAGTCGGTGTGCGCCCGCAGGGATTCTTGGATGGGAGGAAAAAATGCTGCAACTTGCAACGTTGGTCAGGCATCACTCGCAGTATCGGCCGCATCAGGTGGCTGTTGTCTTCGAGCAGGAGCGCCTGACCTGGTGTCAGTTTGCCATGCGCGTTGGCCGGTGCGCGCGCCTGCTGCAATGGCTTGGGGTGCGCAAAGGCGACCGGGTAGCGACCGTGTTGAGCAACTGTCGCGAGCTACTCGAAATATATTGGGCGGTTCCTTCGATCGGCGCGGTGCTGGTGCCGCTGAGTCCGCTGTTGATGGCTTCCGGTCTGGCCAGCCTGTTGCGGGATTCGGGTGCTGTTTGCCTGATCACGCAGCGCACGATGGCGCCGGTGCTCAGCCAGGTCCGCGACGAACTGCCGGTCGAGCGTGTGTTGATGATCGATGGTTCGATCGGTGATTATGCCGACTACGCGGCTCTGCTCAAGACCCTTCCGGAGGAGTGGCCCGAGCCGACGTCGGTGAGCCGCGACGATCTGTTCAATGTCATGTACACCAGTGGGACGACCGGCCTGCCGAAGGGGATAATGCACAGCCATTTTGTGCGCGCGATGTATTGCACGCTGTTTGCGTCGGCATGGCGGATGAGTCCGGAATCGGTGGTGTTGCACACCGGTGCGATCGTCTTCAACGGCGCCTTCGTGACGCTGATGCCCTGCTTCTATCTTGGTGCACGCTATGTCCTGCAGCGCCAGTTCGATCCTGACGAGGCGATTGAAATCATCGCCCGGGAGCGTGTCACGCACACCATGATGGTGCCCGCGCAGATCATCGCCCTGCTCAATTCACCGCGCTTCTCGGTCGACAAGCTGGCGTCGCTGGAGATGATCCTGTCGCTCGGCGCACCACTTCACCAGGAGCACAAGGACTTGCTCAATCGCTTGCTGCCCGACCGCTTCTACGAGCTCTACGGGCTCACGGAAGGGTTCTGGACCATTCTCGACAAGACGCAATCGCTGCGCAAGGCCGGTTCGGTGGGTGCGCCGCCGTCCTTCTACACGATGCGTATCGTGCGTGAGGACGGCAGTGACGCCCCTCCAGGGGAAATCGGTGAAATCGTTGGTCGTGGGCCGTCGCTGATGTCCGGCTACTACGGTCGTCCCGACCTCACTGACCAGGCGATCCGTGGTGGCTGGTTGTTTACCGGTGATCTTGGCTACACCGACGGCGATGGTTACCTTTACCTGGTCGACCGCAAGAAGGACATGATCGACAGCGGTGGTGTCAAGGTTTACCCGCGCGACATCGAAGAGGTTGCCGCTCGTCACCCAGCGGTAAGGGAGGTCGCCGTATTTGGCGTCGTACATGAAAAATGGGGGGAGACGCCGGTGGCAGCGGTGATTCTTCGGCCCGATGCGGTGCTCAGCGCCTCCGAGTTGCGTGACTGGATCAACGAGCGGGTCGGCGCACGTTATCAGCGCCTGCACGCGGTGCAGATCATGGACGAGTTCCCGCGCAACGCCGCTGGCAAGACGCTCAAACGTACCATGCGCGATGCCTACCAGTCGGGGCCTTCGGCCGCCGACTGACCGTCAGCGACGAGGCGCCTTCGTAAGAAAATTCGGCCGCCTGTTGGCGGCCGAATACGGTTGCCTACTGCTGCAGAATGTAGGTTCCCGGGGCGTCACAGAGCGGCGCGTAGCCTTTCTCTGGCGCGCCCATCGGCGGTGCCGGTTCAGCGCCAGAGGAATGCCGTGTGAGCCACTCCTGCCATACCGGCCACCACGATCCCTGATACACCGGGGCCCTTTCTTTCCAGGTGTCGGCATCCAGGCAGCGTTCTCCCACGTGGCAAACGCTGAGTTGGTAGGATCGACGTGGGCGGCCCGGTTCATTGACGATACCAACGTTGTGCCCACCACTGGTCAGAACGAACGTCAGTTCGGTGGCGTCGCTCTGCAGGTGTAACTTGTACACAGAACGCCAGGGCGCGACGTGGTCGGCGCCGGCGGCGACGGCAAAGATCGGCGCATGGATGTTGCTGATCGAAATGGCGCGTCCATCGACCATGTACTTGCCCTGGAACAATTGATTATCTACATACAGCCGGCGCAGGACCTCCGAGTGTTGGCGGTAGGGCATGCGCGTGCCGTCGGCATTCCAGGCCATCAGGTCGAACATGGGTTCGCGGTGGCCAAGGTAGTACTCGCGCACCATCTTCGACCAGATCAGGTCGGCCGACTTGAGCAACTGGAATCCTCCGGAGACCTGTTTGTGGTCCAGGTAACCCTTCTGCCACATCATGTCCTCAAGCAGGGTCACCTCGCTGGCGTCCATGAAGACGTTGATTTCACCGACCTCGGTGAAGTCGGTCATGGTGGTGAACAGGGTGACGCTGGCCAGGCGGTCGTCGCCGTCGCGGGCCATCGCGGCTGCGGCAATGGTCAACAGAATGCCGCCCAGGCAGTAGCCGACGGTGTGGATCTTGCGGCCCGGCAGGATGTCCGAGATGGCGTTGATCGCGGCCAGTGTTCCCAGCTTGCGGTAATCCTCCATGCCCAGATTCCGGTGTTCCGCACCCGGGTTCAGCCACGAGACCATGAATACCGTGTGGCCCCGATCGACGAGGTACTTGACCAGCGAATTGTGCGGCGACAAGTCCAGGATGTAGTACTTCATCATCCATGCGGATTGCATCAGAACCGGTTCGCGCTGGACAGTGTCCGTGCTTG
The DNA here is from genome assembly GCA_016714935.1 of Candidatus Accumulibacter propinquus. Taxonomy (GTDB): domain Bacteria; phylum Pseudomonadota; class Gammaproteobacteria; order Burkholderiales; family Rhodocyclaceae; genus Accumulibacter; species Accumulibacter propinquus. Next base: position 178,120 of record JADKBU010000002.1, read on the forward strand.
GCGAGTACTGGATCAGTTCCATCAACAGGTTACGATAGACGACCTTGCCAGGTGTGACGGCGAGGTTTTCCCCGACCTTGAAGGCGTCGACCCCGGCTGGCTTCTCGTCGCGGAAGGAGCGGCGGATGTCCTCGCCATAGTACTTGGCGCCGCGCGCCAGATTGGCGCCGCGTTCGTTGCCGGTCGCTTCCACGATCTCGGGGTTCATGAATGGCACATTGCAGGGGGCAGTCATGTCCAGGATCTGCTTGGCGGTAAACCAGACTGCTGCCTCGCCGTGCTTCGAAACGCCGCGAATGCCGGTGGTGGCGTTATGCCACCATTGCTGGTTGAGCAGGAAGCCCTGGTAGATCACGTTGTACGGAAAGCGCTGCCAGCCCGGATGGTCAAAGCGATGGTCGCCGGGGAGAGGCTTGATGCAGTCTTCGGCATTGCCGGTGACCGCCGAGGAAAGCGCGTACGCGCCGAGGCGCATAGCCTTGCGGGCGGCCTTGGCGGCGAGTTGGAACTGTTTGCCGGGAGAGGCCGCCAGATGCACGGTCCAATCCAGATAGGCCATAGCCAGTGAAGCCGGCGAGATACCACCGCTTAACTGACCGAGCGCGACATTGGTCATCCGGTCGATGTTTTCCAGGGCGTCGGAATCCAGCAGGTGGCGATCACCCAGACGTCGAGAGTGGTCTGCTCGCGGCGGCGACTCGGAGGGCGTGTTGGGCGTAGCCGCAGTCGCCGCCGCGGCGGCAATCGGCGGCGGCATGGCCGCTCCAGGGCTTGACGGCACTGCCGTTACGGCAGCGGCAGTTTCGGCCGACGTGCTCGCCGGGAGTTCCGCAGTTTTCTTCCGGCGCGTAGCTCTGGGCCGGGCGGGCCGCTTTGCGGCGGCACCAGAATCGGATGTGGTCGCGGCGGGGGTGGCGGCCGGATCAAGGGGTTCTTTAAGCGTTTCGACCATGAGTATTCTCCGTTGACTGCTGAAACAACCTTCAGCCCGGGGCAGCAACGCGCCCAAGCAATCGGGATGCTAAAGGATACCGCGGAGCACGGCCTGATCCAGGTCAACATTGGGCAACAACGAAGGTATTACCAGTAGCCAAAATATTCGCTGCCCGGCCAGCAGAGGCATTATTTCTGCAGACCCGCCAGGCGGGAACAGCGTGCCGGCAGGATGCCAGATCAGCACGTTGACCACACTCCCTTGGCTGGCTGAATGCTTCTCCAGGCACCTGTAACGACACCAGGCATCGTGCCGGCGTTGCTGCAAGTGGCGTGCCGGCGCTCGGTGCTTGACTCGGTAGTAGTCTGCGCTCGACAATGGCGGGATTGCTCGCCGCCGGTCCCAGGCAAGTCTACAAGCGCGAAGCGCGACGGTGCTTGCCGGGCTGAGGTTACTCGATGAGGTCTGTTGCGGGGTGGCATTCCTTGGCGCCGACTCGCGCGATCCCAGGGAGTCTCGTATCGCCAAGAGAGTCGGGTTTTTCTGTGACGACCAGCGTTCTCAAGGAGCGCCGTCGGTACAGGCCAGTAGCGCGGCATTGTGTGATGTCGCGATATTTTTTTGGGGGTAAAAATGCAAATCAATGGCAGTGTGTTTGTGGTAACCGGAGCAGGGTCCGGACTCGGAGCGGAAACGGCGAGCAGCCTGGTCAACGCCGGTGCGAAAGTGGTCATTGTGGATGTCGACGCTGGTGCCGGTGAGGCGCAGGCGGCGCAACTGGGGCCCAATGCCCGCTTCGCGAAGACCGACGTGACCGATGAGGCGAGTGCACGTGCCGCCATCGAAATGGCAGTGAACGAGTTCGGCGCACTGCACGGACTGGTCAACTGCGCCGGTGTTGCACCTCCCAAGAAGGTGCTTGGCCGCGATGGCCCACATGATCTGGCGACCTTCGCGCGCGTGGTCAGCATCAATCTGGTTGGCACCTTCAACATGATCCGCCTGGCAGCCGAGGCCATGAGCAAGAACGAGCCGAACGAGGGCGGCGAGCGCGGCGTGATTGTCAACACTGCTTCGGTTGCCGGCTACGATGGTCAGATCGGCCAGGCTGCCTATGCTTCCTCCAAGGCCGGGGTCATTGGTCTGACGCTACCTGTCGCACGAGAACTCGCTGCGCATGGAATTCGCGTGGCGACGATTGCTCCGGGTATTTTCGAGACGCCGATGCTCAAGGGCCTGCCGCAAGCCGCACAGGATTCGCTGGGCAAGATGGTGCCGTTCCCGTCGCGGCTGGGCAAGCCCGCCGAATACGCGGCACTGGTCCGGCACATCTGCGAGAACGGCTATCTGAACGGCGAAGTGATTCGTCTTGACGGCTCGATCCGGATGGCACCGAAGTAACCAGCGGACCGCAGCAGACTTCAATCTGGCAATTTCCGTTGCAATCAAGGAGTGTCTTATGAGTGAATCAGTGGTAATAGTGGGCGCCAAGCGCACGCCAGTGGGTGCCTTTCAGGGGCAGTTTGCGGGCTTGACAGCCCCGCAACTGGCCAGCGTCGCCATCAAGGCCGCGGTCGAACAGGCGGGCGTCAAGGGCGACGATGTCGATGAAGCGTTGATGGGTTGCTGTCTCATGGCCGGTTTGCGCCAGGCGCCCGCGCGCCAGGCGGTGTTGGGGGCCGGTTTGCCGAAGTCGGTGCCGTGCACCACCTTGACCAAGATGTGTAGTTCTGCGCAAAAAACGGTGATGATCGCGCACGACGAACTGCTGGCCGGTACGGTCAATATCGCTGTTGCCGGGGGTATGGAGTCGATGACCAATGCGCCGTACGTATTGACCAGCGCACGCGCGGGCTATCGGCTTGGCAACGGACAGGTGTTCGATCACATGTTTCTGGATGGCCTTGAGGATGCCTATGAGCAAGGCAAGCTGATGGGCGCTTTCGCGGAACTGTGTGTAGACAAGTACAGCTTTTCGCGCGAGGAAATGGATGCCTTTGCCATCGAGTCGGTGACGCGTGCGCAAAGCGCAGTGACCGCCGGGGTTTTCAGCGCCGAGATCGCGCCGGTGACGGTGACCACCCGCAGGGGTGCGGAAGTGATTTCGCTCGACGAGACGCCGATGAAATGCGACGTGTCGAAGATCGCCAAACTCAAGCCTGCTTTCAAGAAGGATGGTGCGGTGACGCCCGCGAATTCCTCGTCGATTTCGGATGGCGCCGCAGCCTTTGTACTGATGCGCGAATCCGACGCGAAGACCGCCGGTCTGGCGCCGTTGGCGCGGATTGTCGGGCATGCCACTTTTGCCCATGATCCTGCCTGGTTTACGACGGCGCCGGTGTTTGCCTTCCAGAAGCTGCTGAAAAAAGTCGGTTGGGAAACGAAGGACGTTGACCTTTGGGAAATCAATGAGGCCTTTGCGGCGGTGACGATGGCCTCGATGCGTGACCTCGATCTGCCGCACGACAAGGTAAACGTCAATGGCGGCGCTTGCGCGCTGGGGCATCCGATCGGCGCGACGGGTTCGCGGATTCTGGTGACGCTGCTCTATGCACTCAAGGCGCGTGGCCTCAAGCGCGGCATTGCCGGCCTCTGTGCCGGTGGTGGCGAGGCGACGGCGATTGCCATCGAAATTCTCTGATCAAATCGCTAACGAGCATGTCCACCCCGGTCTCCAGGGTGGACGAGGAGTGAATCGGATGTTGATTGACAAGAAGCACATTGGCATGAAGGTGCCGCCACATTCCGTAAATTTGACGGCGTGGCAATTGAAGTGGTTCGCCAAAGCGACGGGAGAAACCAACCCCATCTACTTTGACGAGGCGGCAGCACTCAAGGCGGGGCTGCCGGGCGTGCTGGCACCACCGACCTTCTTCTTCTGTATGGACATGGACAAGGAGCACCCCTTCGATTATCTCGAAACCATGGGCTGTGACCTTGGGAAAATGCTGCACGGTGAGCAATCCTTTACCTATCACAAACCCGTCTATTCTGGTGACACGCTGGACTTCGATGGACAGGTGACCGACATCTACGACAAGAAGAACGGTGCGTTGCAGTTCGTCGTCAAGGATGTCAAAGTCAGCCGGCAGGGCGAACTGGTGTGCGATGTGCACTCCGTGATGGTCATTCGGGCATAGGGGGACGATGATGACACTACCGAATTTTGCTGCGCTCAGCGTGGGCGACGAGATTCCTTCGTTGACTACGGACCCGGTATCGCGTCTGACTCTCGCCCTGTATGCTACGGGTTCCGGCGACCACCATCCCCTGCATCTGGACCAGGACTACGTTCGCTCGAAAGGGATTGACGACGTCTTTGCTCACGGCATGCTGGGTATGGCCTACCTCGGACGCGTACTGACCCAATGGGTGCCGCAGGAAGCGATCCGCAGTTTTGGAGTGCGCTTCACGGCGATTACCCACGTTGGTGAGCGTCTGGTGTGTACCGGCAAGGTGGTCGAAAAGCTGGAGCAAGGCGGGGAGAAATGTGTGCGTCTCGAGTTGACCTGCGCCAACGAGCAGGGCGAGGCAAAGCACAAGGCAGATGCAGTGGTGGCCCTGGCCTGACAGCAGTCGGAAGCCAGGAAAGCTGCATGATCGCGGCCGTCGACAGACGGCCGCAGTTTGATTGAAGAGTGCACTCAGTCTACCGCAGGGCATCCGCCTACCGTGGCGGTAGGCGTGTCCGACACACTGAAAGGAGATCACAGGAGTGGAAAACAAGAATCCGAATGAGCAACTGGGCGGCATCGTCAACGCTTGGGCTGAAACACAGAAGCGCATGTGGGGCGACTGGTCCGCGCTGCTGCAGAATCTCCCAGGCGGCAAGGAAAGCCCCATTGAGGCGGCAAAAAAAGGTGTTGAAGCCGCTACACAAGGTACCAACGAAGCTGCGCGCGTGCTGATGGACCGCATCACCAGTAGTCAGGGCGCAATGAACCGCGTCATGGACTTCTTCTTCAAGTCGATGAAAATCGTGGCGCCGAATCTGGAGGCCAACAAGGACTGGCGTCCCGATCTCAAGGGTTTTGCCGAACAGTGGGCCAAGGAGTCAACGGCCATGCTCGAGCGGAGTTTTGGTATGGGCTCGCATCTGGGTAGCCTCAGCGGCACGCTGAGCAAGGACTTGCCCGAAGCCATGGGCCCCTGGTTGTCTTTCCTGATGCAGGCGGCTTCGTCCGGTCACGTCGGCGAGGCGATGCTGGGCGGTACGGCCGGAATCAATCGCCTGTTGTCGATGGAGGGCGATGCCAGTGCATTGGCAGGCATCGGAGAAATTCCTCTCTTTGGTGCGTCGCGTGAGAAGAACGCGAAGTTGTTGCGCCTGGTCGACGCGGTGGTCGATCTGCGCAAGAACAGCCTGTCGTTTCACACGGCTTTTGCCGAGGCGCTGGCCAAGGCTGTCGAGGCGACCGTCGAAGAGCTTGGCAAGGTCGCGGCCAAGGGTGAAAAAATCACCGCGGTGCGTCAACTGATGGGTCTCTGGTATCGCACGGCCGACAAGTCGCTGTTGGTCACGTTCAATAAGCAAGAGTTCCTCGACAAGCAGAACGCTTTCACCAAGGCACAGCAGCAATTCAAGCTCGCGCAACGCTCTGTCGTGGAGGACATCTTCCGTGGCCTGGATATGCCCACTCGCAGTGAACTGGACGAGACCTATCAAGTCATCCACGAACTAAAGAAAGAGGTCCGGGCGCTCCGGCAGGAACTGCATTCGACCGCACCTGCGAAGAACGGAGGCGTGCCTCGCAAGGCCGGGCCAGCGCGTGCCAAGAGCGAATGAGCCGAGAAGCCTCAACCTTGCTGATCCGGCTGATAAGCTAATAGACCTTTAGGAGGGTGCTACCCATGTTTTCTTTTCCAATCCAGATTCTTCCCGCCGACATCGCGGCCGAAACCGCAGCGCTCAACGCGAAGCTTGCCAAGGGCATCAACAATCTCACCAACCTGACCGACGACGATATCGACATTGGCAGCACGCCGAAGGATGTGATTTTCGAACAGGACGGGATCAAGGTCTACCACTACCATGCGCTGGTCGAGCCGTCGAAGATCATGAAGACGCCGTTGCTCATCGTACCGCCGCTGATCAATGGTTACGAGGTGGCCGACCTGCAACCGGACCGTTCGCTGGTCCGTAACCTGTTGAACCAGGGGATCGACGTCTTCCTCAACGACTGGGGTTATCCGCGCCAGGTGGACAAGTACCGGAACATGGACGACTACCTCAATGGTTACCTTGACGATACCGTGGATTTCATCCGCAAACAGCAGGGTGTCGACAAGATCGCCCTGTTTGGTATCTGCCAGGGTGGCGCCATGTCGACCACCTACGCGACGCTTAATCCCGACAAGATCAGCCACCTTGTCCTGACCGTTTCGCCAATCGATTTCGACGCCTACAAGGCGAACCACAAGCCGCATGAAGGCTTGATGTTCACCATGGGTGCCGACGCCGATGTCGAAAAGATGGTTGCCGTGCATGGCAACGTGCCGGCCACCGTACTCAACGAGTCGTTCATGATGGCTTCGCCATTTATTCTGAACTACGGCAAGTATGCCGATGTGATCGATATTCTCGACGATCGGGCGGCGCTGCAGAACTTCCTGCGTATGGAGAAGTGGTTGTTTGGCGGTCCCGATGCCGTTGGCCAGATGTTCAAGGAGTTCATTCGCGACTTCCTGAAGGGGAACAAACTCGTCAAGGGGACCCTCGAAGTTGGCGGCCGCAAGGTCGACCTGAAGGAACTGACCATTCCGATCCTCAACATTTTTGCCGAAAAGGACCACATCGTGCCGCCGCCATGCACGGTTGCCCTGGGCAAGCATGTCGGTAGCAAGGACTACACCGAGTTTGCGATTGCCACCGGGCACATTGGCATCTACACCGGTGGTCTGGCACAAAAGGTTCTGGCTCCGACGGTTGGCAACTGGATGCGCGAACGCGGCGCCTGACCGCTGTAGAAACTCGCGTCCGCCCGGACGCGAGTTTCGTGGACACGCCACGCACCGGAAAAGCCTGTCGACTGGCGTGTGGTAGTTGCTGTGTGCACCCTGCTAATGGTTTGATGACGGTGTTTCCACAACCCCCGGGGCTTCTGCCATGGCCGTCGCAACAATCGCCGGCAGGCCGTGGCGGCGGCGTGCCAGGGTGCATTTTGCATCTCCGAATTGCAACTCGCGGCATGGAGAAGGGCGATGCGGATAAGCGGTGCATGCCGCGCGTTGTCCCACCGTGCCTTGCAGGGCCGTGCAGCGTGGCGACTTCGTATTCGTTCCTGTCAGGCAAGCGTACCAGCGCCCCATCGGTTCGACGAGCGCCACTGGCAGGCCCATTGCATCAGCTTCTGCCCAGTAGAAAGAAACCCGAAAAGTGGCGCAGCAGGCTCCACATTGACGACAATCGACACTACTGGAGGTGGTCGAAGGCCTTTCAGGGGCTGATCGCATCTGCGTCAGCCGGCTGTAATGCATGCGGATTCGACCCGTTTTCCAATAAACCATAAATCACTCGTTAAAGGCAGGCAAGACGATGAATAGCCACCCCTCTGACCTATTGGCATTGAACCAGGAAGGTGCAGGTCTGATTCTGACTCCCTGTCCAGGGACCAAGGGCGTTGAAGCGGCTGTGGCGCTCGAACAACTTCAGGCAAGCGGTGCGGACGCGCTGATCACCCTGATGCCCGACGCTGAAATGGCGAGCAATGCTGTCAGCGACCTCGCCGAGCTTTGTGCGCAGCGCGGTTTGCAATGGTTTCATCTGCCAATCGAGGACGAGCGCGCTCCTGATGACGATTTCGCCACGGCCTGGCAGGCGCAGCGCCAGGCCGTGCATCACTTGCTCGATACGGGGAAAAGGATTGCCATCCACTGCAAGGGCGGCTCAGGCCGTACCGGCTTGATGGCGGCGCAAATTCTCGTCGAACGCGGTTGCTCGAAAGAGGCTGCCGTAGCGACCGTCAAAGCTCTGCGGCCGAATGCGTTGAGTCTGGCAATTCACCAGGCCTATCTCGACAGACTGGCTGTTTCGTCAACGAAGTAGCCGACGAGTGGGGACGGTACACAGGATCGACCTCCTTCTGGAGGTTGATCGTTCAGGCCCGAACGCCGTCCAGCTACACAGACGCCTGACCGTACCGCCGATTTTCTTGCCCGGCATCGTCAAATCAGGCTTGCGCCGCAAAGCAGGCACTGGCAGGCTGCCGGTGCACGCCGGACCGACTGCGGATTCCGGCCTGCAGGGTGGCGACGAACAGGCGGTCGTCCTCGCTGATATGACGCTCAAACCAGTATTCGGCATAGCGCAGGAACGAATGCGCGTCATGTTCGCCGTTGATGACGTCGCGCAAGGCCTTGCGCAGCAGGCGAAGGGTGTCCTCGTGGATCCTGAGATGATCGGTGAAGTCGAGTCCCGCCGCATCGGCGATCCGTTCTTCGGTCGCGAAATGGAGAGCGAAATAATCGAGGAGATCGGTCAAATCGTCGATGGGGATGAAATTGTCTGCGAAACAAGTCGTCTTGAGCGACTCGATGCGTCTAAATATTTCCTCATGCTGCTGGTCGATTTCCGGCAAGTCGACCAGCAGCGCTTCCGGCAGCAAGCCGGAAAAATGGATCTTCATGGCAAGTCTCCTTTGCAAAGATCAAATTTCTTCTTGTCTTGGGAGTATAGAAAGAAGGATTACGGAATTCCAGAGAAATCGAATTTAATTCAGGCAAGTATCCCTGGTGGTGTGCAGCCGCAGGCCAGCCGGTGCACTGACCAATCGACGCGTCGCGGATAGTTGGCGATCGCGGCGGGGTCAGGCAGGCTCAGGCTGGCGCCAGGCCATACCAGAACCTGTAGCAGGATATTCCTGCCCCGTGTCTCGAAACCGTGTATAGTCTTTGCAGGAAGCAGTTTGCGCGTCGACCGGCCAACGGTTCGTTTCCTTCCCGACTGTTTTCCCCCGGCAGTGGCCGAGCGCCCCGAACCGTCCAATCCCAATAGTCGTCGTATCCGCCCGAGCCGGCTCTGATGGCGTCGTGCCACAGCCGCTCGTTCGCAGGAGGTATTCTTGTCCCAATCGTTTGCCATGCTCGGCCTGTCGGCCGACCTCATTCGCGTCGTTGCCGAACAGGGCTACAGCGAACCAACCCCCGTACAGGCGCAGGCCATTCCGGTCATCCTCGAAGGACGTGATGTCCTCGCCGGGGCTCAGACCGGTACCGGCAAGACCGCCGGCTTTGCACTACCGTTGCTGCAGCGCCTGGCTGGATCGGGAACTGCCGCGGCGCATACCCCGCGCCGCGTGCGGGCGCTGATCCTTACGCCAACACGCGAACTGGCGGCCCAGGTCGAAGAAAGTGTGCGTACCTACGGGAAATATCTGCCGCTCAAATCAACCCTGGTCTACGGTGGGGTCAACATCAACCCGCAGATCGACGCTCTGCGGCGCGGGGTGGACATCCTGGTGGCCACTCCCGGCCGGCTCCTCGATCACTTGCAACAGAAGACAGCGAACCTCGCGTATGTCGAGATCCTGGTGCTTGACGAAGCCGACCGCATGCTCGACATGGGTTTCATCCGTGATATCCGACGCATTCTCGCGCTGCTGCCGGCGCGGCGCCAGAACCTGCTGTTCTCGGCGACTTTTTCCAACGAGATTCGCAAGCTTGCCGATGGCCTGCTGCACGCCCCCGCGCATGTGGAGGTTGCACGTCGCAACGCCGAGTCCGAACTGGTCGTGCAGCGGGTACACCCGGTTGACGGCTGGCGCAAGCGTGAACTGCTGACGCACCTGGTGTCGGCGGGTGACTGGCGCCAGGTGCTGGTGTTCACGCGCATGAAGAGCGGTGCCAATCGTCTCGCGGAGCAACTGTGCAAGGCCGGCATTGAGGCTACGGCGATTCACGGCAACAAGAGCCAGCCGGCGCGCACTCGCGCATTGGCTGGCTTCAAGGCGGGCACGGTACGTGTGCTGGTGGCGACGGACATTGCCGCACGTGGTCTGGACATCGAAGAGTTGCCGCACGTCGTCAACTTCGAACTGCCGCACGTTCCCGAAGACTATGTGCATCGGATCGGACGCACGGGACGGGCGGGGAGTACCGGCGAGGCGATTTCCCTCGTTGCAGTGGAGGAGAACGCCTTGCTGGCCGACATCGAGAAGCTGCTTACCCGCCGCATCGAACGCCAGGTGGTCGCGGGATTCGAGCCTGGTCAGGCGCCGCCGCCGCAGGTGCTGGCCGCGGCGGCGGCACAACCCACGGGCCGCGGCGGTCGTGACCATAACCGGCACAGTGTTGGCCACGCTAAGGATAGTTTGGTTCGTAGCCCGAGCGCGGCAACTTTGGCGCGGCCAGGCACGCCGGCGTCTACACCGTCGCGCAGCAGTCCGCCGCCGCAGCGTTCCAGGGCGGATGCCGGCGCGCCGTTGCCGGCGCTGTTCCGTAGCCCGGCGCGGCGCGGCGGATGAGCGCAGGTCTCGCTTCACCCCATGTATCGAAACGTCTGATCAGAGGAGTCGGCAATGAACATCTTCGTAGGTAATCTTGCGCTTGAGACGGACGAAACAGAACTCACCGATCTGTTCAAGGCCTTCGGACAGGTAAAGTCGGTACAGGTGATGCGCGAATTGTTCAGCGGCGCATCAAAAGGATTTGGCTTTGTCGAGATGCCTGGCAAGGCACATTCACTTGCGGCAATCGCCGCGCTTGACGGCAAGGACCTGCACGGTAAACCGTTGCGGGTGAATGAAGCCATGGCCCGGGGAAGTGGCGGCATGCGGCACCGCTGAGCGCACCGCAAGCGGACGTGGCTGTTATGGCGGCACCGCGTCCTGGTGGCGCACCGGCGGCGAGGCTTGCAGTTCGTAGTCGTAATCGATACTCAGCGGTGCGTGGTCGCTGAATCGTTGTTCCTTGTACACTGCGGCGCGTCTTGCCCGGTCGGCGATGGCCGCCGTTGCCAATTGATAGTCGAGTCGCCAACCGACATTGTTGGCCCACGCCTGGCCGCGATTTGACCACCAGGTGTAGGCTTCGCCGGTGGTGTCCGGATGCAACTTACGGTAGACATCGCACCAGCCCGCGTCGTTGAGCAGGCGGCTTATCCAGGCGCGTTCTTCGGGCAGGAACCCGGAATTCCTGCGGTTGCCTCGCCAGTTCCTGAGATCGATCTCCTGGTGGGCGATGTTCCAGTCGCCGCAGACGATGACGTCACGCCCACTCGCAGCGAGTTCGACGAGACGCGGGTAGATGAAGTCCATGAATCGGAATTTCGCTTCCTGCCGTTGCTCTGAACTCGAACCTGAGGGCTGGTAGAGGGAAACGACCGACAGGTGACCAAAATCCGCACAGAGATAGCGCCCTTCGCGGTCAAATTCGGCGCTTCCCAGAAGATCCAAGACGCGGTCTGGCTTTCTGCGCGACCACAGCCCGACGCCACTGTAGCCCTTCTTCTCGGCGCAGCAGTAGTAGGTATGCAGACCCGCCGGTGTTTTCATCTCTTCGCCAAGATCGACATAATGCGCTTTAATTTCCTGCACGCAAATGATGTCCGCATTCTGGGCGGCTAACCAGGGCAGCAGGCCTTTGCGCCATGCCGAGCGAATGCCGTTGAGGTTCAGGGTAATGATGCGTAACATACAGCTTCCATGCCGGAAAAGGCTTTATCGCAGACAAGTATGATGGACTTTCGCCAGGAATTTCTTGAGTTTGCCCTCGCGCGCGATGTCTTGCGTTTTGGCGAGTTCAAGACCAAGGCCGGACGCTTATCGCCGTATTTTTTCAATGCCGGCCTGTTCAATGACGGCGCGGCGTTGGACCAGCTGGCGGAATTCTACGCCAAGGCGATCTCCGCCAGTGGCATTGCCGTTGACGTGCTCTTTGGCCCGGCCTACAAGGGGATTCCACTGGTGGCGGTGACCGCCGTTGCTCTGGCGCGGGCAGGGCACAACCTGCCGTTCGCCTTCAATCGAAAGGAGGCCAAGGACCATGGTGAAGGTGGCAGCATCGTCGGCGCACCCTTGGCAGGGCGGGTGCTGATCGTCGACGACGTGATCAGCGCGGGTACCTCGGTTCGCGAGTCGGTAGATCTGATTCGTATCGCCGGTGCGTTGCCCTGTGGTGTGGTGATCGCTCTCGATCGTATGGAGCGTGGTCTTGGCAAGTTGTCTGCAGTACAGGAGGTCGAGCGGGACTATGGTATTCCGGTGGTGGCTGTCGCCAGTCTCGACGATCTCATGCGCTTCCTTCAACAGCGTCCGGATTTCAGGGACAACGAGGCGGCCGTGCTCCGCTATCGTCAGGAATACGGCGTTGCGCATAGCGGCTAACTACGGACTCTTGCTGCTGGCGGTGGCGGCTAGCCCGTCCAGTTTCGCTGCCCAAACCATCTTCTGTTGCCATGATCAGTCGGGCAGGCAGGTGTGTGGCGACATCCTGCCGCCCGCCTGTTATGCGCGCGCCTATCGCGAGTTGGGTGATTCAGGGCGGACAGCGCGTGCTGTAGCGGCACCGTTGACTGCCGAGCAGCGAGCCCAGCGCGCTGCTGACGAGCAGCGGCGCAAGGAGCAGGAACGCGCACTCAATGAGCAGAAACGGAAGGATCAGGCACTGCTCAACACCTATGGCAGTCCAAAGGATATCGAGGTCATGCGTAGCCGTGCCGAGCGGGATCTGGCGGCGGCGATCAGGGCGTCGGAAGAAAAGATTGGTGAGATCCTCAAGCAACGCAAGAGGTTCGAGGACGAGGCCGAGTTCTACAGGAATCGACCGTTACCGGTCGAGGTGGTAAAAGGCCTGCGCGACGCCGACAACGAGATCAAGTCGCAGGAGTCGGTGATCGAGTCCAAGAAGAAGGATCAGGAAGCCATTCGGCTGAAATACGACGAGGATCTGCGCCGCTTCCTGGAACTCTCGCAAAGAGCGCCTGCGCGACCATGAGCATCCTCTTCGCCGGTGGTGAGCCGCGGCTGGCATGGCGTTGCACCGCACATGGAAAGCGAGCCATCACCGTTCTTGCTCGTCCGGAGGTTTACCCGGATGCCGCGCGAGGGGAGATTCGGAGGCCTGCCAGACTTCCAGCATCAGGCAAGTTTCTTGCGCAGCAAATCGCTGACTCGTTGCGGGTTAGCCTGACCCCGTGTCGCCTTCATCGCCTGGCCGACCAGGGCATTGAACGCCTTTTCCTTGCCGGCCCTGAATTCGGTGACCATGCCCGGGTTGCCAGCGAGTACCTCGTCAATCAGCGTTTCCAGAGCATCATGGTCAGTAATCTGATGCCACCCCTGCTTGGCGATGATTTCGTCCGCCGAGTCAGCATCGCCGTTCCATAAGGCATCGAACACCTTCCTGGCGATATTGGTCGAGATCGTCCCGTCAGCAATGCGCGCGACCAGTTCACCGAGTTGCCGAGCCGAGACTGGTGAGCCGCCGACTTCGTGATCTTCCTTGTTGAGTCGTGCGGCGAGTTCAACCGTGACCCAGTTGGCACAGGCCTTGGCGTTCGACCGACCGGCAGTGGCTACCGTCGCCTCGTAGTAAGTCGCCAGTTCGAGTGAAGCCGTCAGCACCTTTGCGTCGTAAGGGGAAAGTCCATATTCGGCGACCAGGCGCTCGCGTCGGGCAGTGGGCAGTTCCGGCATCTGCGTACGAATCTGCTCCACCCACTGACGGTCGATCAGCAGCGGGAGAAGATCCGGGTCGGGAAAGTAGCGGTAATCGTGTGCGTCTTCCTTGGTGCGCATGGCCCGTGTTTCGCCACTGCCGGGATCGAACAGTACCGTCGCCTGCTCGATGCAGCCGCCATCTTCAAGCGTGGCGATCTGCCACTGCACCTCGTATTCGATGGCCTGCTGCATGAACCGGAAGGAATTCAGGTTCTTGATTTCGCGGCGAGTACCCAGTTGCGCCTGCCCGACACGGCGTACCGAGACGTTGGCATCACAGCGGAACGAGCCTTCCTGCATGTTGCCATCGCAGATGCCGATCCAGCGCAGCAGAGCGTGCAGCGCGCGGGCGTAAGCAACGGCCTCGGCTGCCGATCGCATATCCGGTTCGGTAACAATTTCCAGTAGCGGCGTTCCAGCGCGGTTGAGGTCGATTCCTGATCGGCCCTGGAAATGATGGCCGGATTGCTCATGCAGGGATTTTCCTGCGTCTTCTTCAAGGTGGGCGCGGGTGAGGTGGACCGTTTTCTCGATATCACCGACGTGTATCTTCAACTCGCCGCCAAGCACCACCGGCAGTTCGTACTGGCTGATCTGGTAGCCCTTGGGGAGATCCGGGTAAAAGTAGTTCTTGCGCGCAAAAACCGATCGCGCTGCGATCTCGGCGTCCACAGCGAGGCCGAATCTGATCGCGCAGTCTACGGCAACCCTGTTCAGTACCGGGAGTACCCCGGGCAGGGCGATATCGACCGCGTTCGCCTGGAGATTGGGTGCGGCGCCAAATGCGGTCGAGCTGCCAGAAAAAATCTTCGACTGGGTAGACAGCTGTGCGTGTGTCTCGATGCCGATGACGACTTCCCATTCTTTCATCACTCTGTACTCACTCTTCAAGAACAACGGGTGTCGGCGAGCTACTGGCCGGTGCCCATCGGAGCCATGCCGGCCGGCTGCATGAACATTCCCCGACGACGCCGCATATCAGTCATCAAAGCCCGTTGGGCGCTGGAGATGCCAGGGGTTGGCCTGCTGGTAGCGGTGGGCGACATTGAGCAATCTGGCCTCGGTGAAATAATCGCCGATCAATTGCAGACCGGCCGGCAGCCCGCCGGCAAAGCCGCAGGGGATCGAAATTCCCGGCAGGCCAGCGAGGTTAACGGCAATCGTGTAGATGTCAGAAAGGTACATCTGCACCGGATCGGAGGCCTTCTCGCCGAGCTTGAAGGCGGTGCTCGGACTGGTCGGTCCGACGATGACGTCGCATTGCTGGAAGGCTCTGGTAAAGTCGTTGGCGATCAGGCGGCGGATGCGTTGCGCCTGCAGATAATAAGCGTCGTAATAGCCGTGGGACAGCACATAGGTGCCGATCAGGATGCGGCGCTTGACCTCGGCACCGAAGCCCTGCGCACGGCTCCGGCAATAAAGTTCGTTGAGGTCCTGATACTCCGGAGCGCGATAGCCGTAGCGTACGCCATCGAAGCGGGCGAGGTTCGAACTGGCTTCTGCCGGTGCGATCACGTAATACGCAGCTACCGAAAGGGTCATGCTGGGCAGGCTGATGGTAACTGTTTCGGCACCGAGTTTCCGGTACTCGGTGATTGCCGATTCGACGAGTTGCATGACTTCGGGGCTGCAGCCTTCGCCAAAAAACTGTTCCGGCAGGCCGATTCGCAATCCGGCCAGAGGCTTTGCGTTGGTCGTCACAGCGAGCTCGCGGCTGTAGTCTTCGGGTGTGCGGTCGAGACTGGTCGAGTCGCGTTCGTCAAAGCCGGCCATGACATTGAGCAGGGTGGCGCAGTCAGCCGCCGATCGCCCCAGCGGACCGGCCTGGTCGAGTGAAGACGCGAAGGCGATCATACCGTAGCGCGAGACGACGCCGTAGGTGGGTTTCAACCCGGTCAGGTTGCACAGGGCCGCTGGCTGACGAATCGATCCGCCGGTGTCGGTGCCGGTTGCAGCCGGTGTCAGGCGTGCGGCGACTGCGGCAGCGGAGCCGCCGGAAGAGCCGCCGGGGACACGGCTGGTATCCCAGGGGTTGTTCACCGGGCCGAAGAACGAGGTTTCGTTCGACGAACCCATGGCGAATTCGTCCATGTTGGTCTTGCCCAGCATGACTGCTCCGGCGGCCTTGAAGCGGCTGATTACTGCCGCATCGTAGGGGCTGACGAAATTGCTGAGCATTCTCGAACCGCAGGTGGTGAGCCAACCCTTGGCGCAGAAGATATCCTTGTGTGCGATCGGGATGCCGGTCAGCGGACCACCTTCGCCTTTTGCCAATTGTGCGTCGGCCGCGCTTGCCTGCGCAAGGCTGCTGGCTGCGTCCACGCTCAGGTAGGCATTGAGCCGGGGGTTGTGGCGGTCGATGCGGTCGAGGTAGTGTTGTGTCAGTTCGACGCTCGAAATCTCCCTGTTGGCCAAGGCACGTGCGATTGCCTGGAGGCTGTGCTCAATCATTCGATGACCTTTGGCACGAGGTAGAGACCCGCCTCGGTTTCCGGAGCGATGGCCTGGAAAGCTGCGCGTTGTTCGACTGGATTGGTTTCGCTGATACGGTCCGGACGCAGGCGCTGAGCCACATCCTGGGCGTGTGCCATAGGCTCGACGCCTTGCGTATCAACCGCCTGCATCTCTTCGATCAGGGTAAAAATCTCGTTCAGGTGGCCGAGAGTGCTGCGCGCCTCGGCGTCGCTGATTTCTATCCGGGCGAGGTGAGCGACGCGGTGGACCTGTTCTAGGGTAAGCGACATGGTTACGAAATCACTAAGGTGTTAAACGGGGAGCCATATAAGGTATCATAAAAGTTTTTCCAACCGCAGCCCTCGCTGCGGGCCATCACGGATTTCGCAAGCATGTTCAGTTTTCTGCGCAGTTATTTCTCCAACGATCTCGCGATCGACCTAGGCACCGCCAACACGCTGATCTATGTGCGCTCGAAGGGAATCGTTCTCGATGAGCCGTCGGTGGTGGCCATCCGTACCGAAGGTGGGCCGAACTCCAAGAAGACGATCCAGGCGGTTGGCAAGTCGGCCAAGGAGATGCTCGGCAAGGCACCGGGGGCCATCACCGTCATTCGCCCGATGAAAGACGGCGTGATCGCCGACTTCACCGTGACCGAGCAGATGCTCAAGCAGTTCATCAAGAAAGTGCACGATTCGAGACTCCTGTCTCCGTCGCCGCGGATCATCATCTGTGTGCCTTCGGGTTCGACACAGGTTGAACGCCGGGCGATTCGCGAGTCGGCAATCGGTGCCGGAGCGAGCCAGGTGTTTCTGATCGAGGAGCCGATGGCGGCGGCGATTGGCGCCGGACTGCCGGTATCGGAACCGACCGGTTCGATGGTTGTCGATATTGGCGGCGGAACGACTGAAGTCGGCGTCATTTCGCTCGGGGGCATGGTCTATGCCGGTTCGGTTCGCGTCGGTGGTGACAAGCTCGACGAGGCGATCATGAACTACATCAGCCGCAATTACGGCATGCTGATCGGGGAGAACACCGCCGAGAACATCAAGAAGCGCATTGGTTCGGCTTTCCCAGGCGCCGAAGTGCGCGAAATGGAGGTTTCGGGGATCAACAAGGCGGAAGGCATTCCCCGCAAGTTCACCATTTCGTCTAATGAAATCCTGGAAGCGCTCACCGAACCGCTCAACAGCGTCGTTTCGGCAGTCAAGTCGGCGCTCGAAAAGACCCCACCCGAACTCGGTGCCGACATTGCCGACAAAGGTATGGTGCTGACCGGTGGGGGCGCGCTGCTGCGGGATCTCGATCGCCTGCTGATGGAGGAAACCGGTTTGCCGGTGATCGTTGCCGAGGAGCCCTTGACCTGCGTCGCCCGCGGCTGTGGCATGGCGCTCGAGAAGATGGATAATCTCGGGAGCATATTCGCTTCCGATTGAGGCGCTGCGGTGTGGTTGCCGCGCGTCGCCCACTGTCAGGCTTGATTGATGGACCACCAGCCGCCACCGTTTTTCAAACGCGGGCCGGCACCCGTTGCGCTGCTTTCGTTCTATGTGGCGCTTTCGGTTGCGCTCCTGGTCGTGGATGCACGTCTGCAGACACTGGAGGTGCTGCGTCAGGCGCTGTCGATGTTTACCCACCCGGTGCAGCAACTTGCGCACCTTCCGGCACAGTTCCTCGATAACGCCGGCAATTATTTCGTCAGCGTGGCGCGTTTGCAGGATGAAAACGCGCAATTGAAAAGAGCACGCCTGGAAAACGTCACCACGCTGCTGCGTACGCAGCAACTCGAGGCCGAGAATGAGCGCCTGCGCAAGCTCCTCGGCGTCAAGGAACGGCAACAGGCTGGCGGACAGCTTGCGCAAATCCTCTATTCGGCGCGGGATCCCTATTCACGCCGAATCGTCGTCGACAAAGGGCAACAGGACAAGGTGGTTGCCGGTCAACCGGTCATTGACGACGCAGGAATCGTCGGTCAGGTGACCAGGGTGTTCCCGTTCGTTGCCGAAATCACGCTGATTACCGACAAGGAGCAGGCGGTGCCGGTGCAGATCGTGAGGACCGGTTTGCGTTCGGTGGTCTTCGGTCTCGGCAACGGACAGCTTGAACTGCGATTTCTGCCGGCCAACGCCGACGTACAGAATGGTGATTTGCTGGTGACCTCGGGTCTCGACGGGATCTTCCTGCCGGGCTTTCCGGTGGCCAAGGTGGTGCACATCGAGCGTGATACCTCGTACTCCTTTGCCAGAATCTTCTGTGCGCCGCTGGCAGGCGTCGAGAATTTCAGCGAGGTGATGATTCTCGACCCACGTCCGGCGATTGCCTTGCCGGAGCAATTGGCGAAGGAGGCCGCGGGTCGGGAGGCCAAGCCTGCGGTGAGGTCGGGGCTGGCCAAGAAGAAACGCCTGAAGAGGGATTGAACGATGCAGACCAGTTACTCTTCATCGCGCATTCTGTTGCCGGTTCGTCCATGGTTCATCGGTTTCAGTTTGCTGCTGGCGCTGCTCCTCAACCTGCTGCCGACGTCGGTCTGGCCCGGGGTGCCCGACTGGCTGGCCTTGCTGGTCGTTTTCTGGAGCGTTCGCGAACCCCGCCGGGTCGGCATGGGCCTGGCTTTTCTTTTCGGACTGGCGATGGACGTTGCCGATGCGAGCTTGCTCGGACAACACGCGCTGGCGTACGTCTTGGCGGCCTATGGCGGGTCATCGCTGTCGCGCCGTATCCTCTGGTTTCCTCTGGGGCAACAGGCCTTGCAGGTCTTTCCGCTGCTGCTGCTGGTGCAGGTGGTGCAGTTCAGCGTGCGCATGCTGGTTGGCGCCGACTCGCCGGGCATGGGGTATTTCATCGGGCCATGTTTCGGGACGCTGCTTTGGCCGCTGCTGACATTCGTTCTCTTGTTGCCGCAACATCAACCGGTCGACCGTGATGCCAATCGGCCGCTCTGAACGCTGCGGCGAGGCCGTTACGCGCGGCGATCGGCGCGTTGTCCGAAACGCGCGCAACACGGTGTCGGCTAAACGCCGCGCCTGAGAGGTTTGCCGTGCTTGCTCGTCAGTCGCCGCTGAACGCACCCGATCGCGAACTGCACCGCTTTCGCTTTCGTGTGGCCCTGGCCGGTTTTGCGGTCACCGCGGCCTTTGTTCTGTTGATTGCTCGCTTCGTGCATTTGCAGGTCGTTCAGCACGACTACTATACGACCCGCGCCGAGGATAATCGTATCTCCCTGGTGCCGATCGTCCCCAACCGAGGCGTCATCGTCGATCGCCACGGCACGGTCCTGGCCCGCAATTATTCGGCATTCACGCTGGAAATCACGCCGTCGAAGGTCGACGATCTCGATGCAACGATCGAGGGTCTGGGCACGGTGATCGAGGTCCTGCCCAAGGACCGCAAGCGTTTTCGCAGGTTGCTGGAGGAGAGCAAGACCTTCGAGAGCCTGCCGATTCGCAGTCGACTGAGCGAGGAAGAAGTCGCCAGATTTGCTGCCAACCGCTACCGTTTTCCCGGTGTCGAGGTCAAGGCGCGCCTGTTTCGTCAGTATCCGCTGGGTCCGATCGCTTCGCATGCCATCGGCTACATCAGTCGCATCAACAAGCGCGACCTGGAGGTGATCGAGGAAAGCGAGGCGACAGCCAACTACAAGGGGACCGACCATATCGGCAAGACCGGGCTGGAGCAGCGGTACGAATTCCAGCTGCATGGTGAGACGGGCTATGAGCAGGTCGAGATCGACGCCGGCGGCAGAGCGATCCGCAACCTCTCGCGGACTGCTCCGGTACAGGGCAATAACCTGACCCTGACCCTCGACACCAGGTTGCAGGAGATGGCCGAAAAGGCCTTCGGCGATCGTCGCGGCGCGCTCGTGGCTATCGAACCATCTACTGGCGGGATCCTGGCGCTGGTTTCCACCCCGACTTTCGACCCCAACCTGTTCATCGACGGCATCCGCACCGACGACTGGGATCTGCTCAACAATTCGCCGGACAAGCCGTTGCTCAACCGGGCGCTCAACGGCGCTTATCCGCCGGGTTCGACTTTCAAGCCGTTCATGGCTCTGGCCGCCCTCGAAACCGGTAAGCGCACGCCCGGCCAGGCGATTTCCGATCCGGGTTTCTTCAACTTCGGCGGCCACCAGTTCCGCGATGACAAGAAGGGTGGCCACGGCAGCGTCGACATGTACAAGTCGATCGTGCACTCCTGTGACACCTACTACTATATGCTTGCCAATGACATGGGTATCGACAGCATCGCCCGCTTCATGGGGCAATTGGGTTTCGGCCAGCGAACCGGTGTGGATATCGACGGTGAGTCGGAAGGGGTATTGCCGTCGCCGGAGTGGAAGAAACGTCGGTTCAGGCGGCCGGAGCAGCAAAAATGGTTTGCCGGAGAAACCATCTCGATTGGCATCGGCCAGGGCTACAATGCCTATACGCCGATCCAGCTGGCGCAGGCGACGGCCGCCGTGGCCAACAATGGCGTGATGTTCCGTCCCCACCTCGTAAAATATATCACCGACAGCCGTACCGGCGAGCAGACCATGATCGAGCCCGAGCCGCTGCGCATTCTGCCGTGGAAGCGGCAGAATGTCGAGACGATCAAGAATGCGATGATCGGCGTCAACACTCAGGGTACGGGCGCGCGCGCTTTCGCAGGTGCCGGCTACGTCTCGGCCGGCAAGACCGGTACGGCACAGGTCTTCAGCCTGAAAGGGGCGGAGTACCGGTCGTCCAGCGTGAAGAAGGAACTGCGCGATCATGCGCTGTTCATCGCCTTTGCCCCGGCCGATCAGCCCAGGATCGCGCTCGCCGTGCTAGTCGAAAACGGTGGCTTTGGTGCCCAGTCGGCGGCACCGATCGCGCGCATGGTTTTCGACTATTATCTGCTCGGCAAGCTGCCCAAAGGGGCTGCTCATGAAGACGAAGTGGAGGGTGATTAGCGGATGTTGCAGCAGTTCCTGCAGCGCGCATGGGTGCGTCTGGTCGAACATGTCGATGGGCCTCTACTGCTGGTCACCGGTTTGATCATGGCCATCGGCCTGTCCACTGTTTACAGTGCCACCTACGACGCCAACAACCGCGCGCTGGCGCAGAGCCTGAACATGGCGGTCGGGCTCTGTGCGATGTGGGTGGTGGCACAGTTCCCGCCGCAGAAATTGATGCGCTTCGGTGTTCCGCTCTACATTCTCGGCGTGATTCTGCTGGTCCTTGTCTTTCTCTTCGGGGTCAAGGTCAACGGGGCTCGGCGGTGGTTGTCGCTGGGGTTTACGCGTATTCAGCCGTCCGAGGTGCTGAAAATTGCCGTGCCGCTGATGCTGGCCTGGTACTTCCACAAACACGAAGCGATGCTCAGATTCCGCCACTATGCTGTCGCCTGTCTGCTGTTGCTCGTGCCTTTCGTGCTGATCGCCAAGCAACCTGATCTCGGAACGGCCATTCTCGTCGGTGCCGCCGGCTTTTACGTCATATTTTTTGCCGGCCTGCCATGGCAGGTGATTGCTGGATTGGGTGCTGCAGCTGCGGCGGCGGCGCCCTTTGCGTGGACCATGCTGCATGATTATCAGCGCAAGCGCATCCTGACCTTGATCGATCCCAGCAGCGATCCGCTTGGGGCGGGCTATCACATTATCCAGTCGACCATCGCCATCGGATCTGGTGGCAGCTTTGGCAAGGGCTGGCTGGAGGGCACGCAGACGCACCTCGAATTCATTCCGGAACGCCACACCGACTTCATCTTTGCCGTGTTTTCCGAAGAGCGCGGGCTGCTGGGCAACACCATCCTGGTGTTGCTCTACCTGCTGTTGATCGCACGCGGGCTGATGATCGCCGCCAATGCGTCCACGCTCTTCGCGCGGATCATGGCCGGGTCGGTGACCCTGAGTCTATTTACCTACGTCTTCGTCAACATGGGCATGGTCAGCGGGATTCTGCCGGTAGTCGGGGTGCCGTTGCCGTTCATGAGCTACGGCGGGACGGCGCTGGTGACGCTGTCGATCGGGATCGGCATCCTGATGAGCATCCAGACCCACCGCATGCTGGTCAGGAAATGAAGACTCGGAAGCCGGGGCTGGTCGGTCGGTCGCCCAACCCAGTTGCTTGGTGGCCATTGGTGCTGTCACTATCATTCCTCGCGGCCTGCGGAGGGCAACAGACGCGGCCCCCCGAGACGGCGGGATCTTCGCTGGAGCCGGCAAGAGCGGCCGCGAAAGCGCCACGGAAGTCGAATGTGGTGCAGAAGCGGGGCGGGGCATACTACAAGGACGATGGCCCGGGCGACGAGATCCCGGACAATCTCGACGACGTTCCCGACGCGCAACCGCGACTCGAGCCACTGCATCGCTTTGCCAACCGACCATACGTCGTTCTCGGCAAGGCCTATGAGCCGCATGCCAGCCTCAGGCCGCACCAGGAGCGCGGCATTGCGAGTTGGTATGGCAAGAAGTTTCATGGTCAGAAGACGTCGATCGGCGAGCCCTACGACATGTTCGCGATGACCGCCGCCCACCCGACCCTGGCGATTCCCTCCTACGTCCGGGTGACCAACGTCAGCAACGGAAAGTCGGTGGTCGTTCGCGTCACCGATCGCGGTCCCTTCCACGCTGATCGTGTTATCGACCTTTCTTACCTGGCCGCTTACCGGCTCGGCTATGTGGACAACGGCAGTACCCTGGTCAACGTCGAGTCGATCCTGCCGGAGGGTGCAACGACGATGACCTACGCGCAAGTAATGCCCGTGGCGCGTCCGCAGCGACCTGTCGGCGGTTCGGTCGAGCGCGACGAGATTGAGCTGCTGGCGGCAAAGTTGAGCCTCGACAAGCCACCCGTTTCATCGATGGCCACGGGCGGGCCGTCGCCGGCACTTTCATCGGCTGCCGCCAGCGCCTCTTCGGCGAGCATGCGCAGCGTGTTCCTGCAACTTGGCGCTTTTGCCAGCGCTGAAAACGCCGAGAGTTTGCGCTCACATCTGCTTCGGGAACTCGACTGGCTGAGCGAGGGCGTCCAGATCAATGCCGGTGGCGGCATGCACCGAGTCCACCTGGGGCCCTATGCCAGCCGTGCCGATGCCGAAAGGGTCGCCGAGAGGATTCGCCTGGCCTTGGGCTACAAGCCAACCTTTGTGGCGCGTTGATCAGGCGTTGGTCGACTCCGACACCTCGTCGTCAAGCGGGCGAAACACGCCCTGGACAATCTTCTTGCCTTTTTCGAGATGGATCACCTGGCCGGTGATCTCGACGGGGATCAGCTTGCCGTCACAAGCGAGTACCTCTTTACAGACGGCCTCGCTACCCTCGGTCTTGGCCAGCGATTTGCAGAGGTCACGCACTTCGAGTGCGTCGCGGCTGGCATACAACTCGCTTTGCAGGATGCCGAGAAGTTCTTCCAGGCGCCGTCCGAAGAGTCTTTCTGCCTGGGGATTGGCATCGAGGATATGCCCCGTTCTGGCGTCGGAGATCAGGATGGCATCACGCGCACCATCGAACAAGGCGCGTCGCAGGCTGTTCGCGTCGCGCAGTTCGGCTTCCTTCGAAAGCAACTGGTGCTGTAGCAGGGCGACGCTGACCAGATTGGCGACAGCATGCGAGAACAGCCGCTGTACGGAAGTCCAGGGCGAGTGGGGCCCGACCCGCTCGATGCAGAGCACTCCCTGCAATTCGCCATCGGCATGAATCGGCGAATTGATGAGCGCGCTGATACCATTCATCAGCAGGTGATCGTTGGTGAATTCCTGCGTGGATGGATGTTTCATTGCATCGTCGGCGACAATCGGCTCGCCCGTTTCGAGGGCCCGGAAGTACTCCGGATAGCGTGCCGCTTGTAGCGTAGCGCCGCGGCTATGTCGGTTGCGCGACAACTCGTAGAGGTCGATGCACTCCAGATTTTTCCGCCCGGCGGACAACCCCCACAGACTGACGCGCTCAATGTTGAGGATCTGACTCGTTGTGGCGGTGATCTGACGCAAGCTCTCGTCCAGGCGGTTGCCGGCGAATCCACGCCTTGACAGTTGCGCAAATGCGCTCTGCAGGTCAAGCGAACTCGATAAGGGTCGAAACGGTGGCAACATGGGAAGGACGCTTTGCCCACTGGCAGGTGGGCCGGGGTGCCAAAAAGTTGCCCTATGGTACGTGTTCGGTTCTCCGCTGGGCTGTGTGGTAAGTCACGAAGCGGTCGATTCCCGGTGCCGGGTGGTCACAAAACGCCCACAGGCCGGGCACAGGTGGCTTGCTATAATTCACCCTTTGCGCAAAATTCTGCCATGCTCAAGCTTCGATCCCTGCTACTTGTTCTGCTCTGCCTGCCGGTTCTGTCCGTCGCCCAACAACTGCCCACCCCACCCACACTGGCCGCCAAGTCATGGTTGCTGGTCGAAGCCGCTTCGGGCCAGGATCTGGCGGCCCAGGCGCCCGAACAACGCCTTGAACCGGCCTCCCTGACCAAGTTGATGACCGCCTATCTGAGCTTCGCGGCAATCCGGCAGGGTACGATCAAACTGGATCAGACCGTGCCGGTCTCCCAGAAGGCATGGAAGACCGGCGGCTCGCGGATGTTCATCCAGGTCGGTACGCAGGTCAAGGTCGAGGATCTGCTGAAAGGCATGATTGTCCAGTCAGGCAATGACGCCTGCGTCGCGCTGGCCGAAGCCATTGCCGGAGACGAGGAAAACTTCGCGCAGATGATGAATCGGGAGGCGCAGCGGTTGGGCATGCAGGGATCGAGCTTCCGCAATGCCAGCGGCTTGCCCGACCCGCAGCACTACACGACGGCGAGAGACCTTGCGATACTGGCTGGCGCCCTGATTCGTGATTTTCCCGAGGAGTATGCCAAATACTACTCGATGAAGGAATTCCGGTATAACAACATTACCCAGCCGAATCGCAACCGCTTGTTGTACATCGATCCAACCGTCGATGGTCTGAAGACTGGTCACACCGAGGCGGCAGGTTACTGCCTGGTGTCGTCGGCGAAGCGCGGTTCGCGCCGCCTGCTGTCGGTGGTACTCGGCGCGGCATCGGACAATGCACGCGCTCAGGAATCGCTCAAACTGCTCAACTATGGTTTTCAGTTCTATGACGCGGTGCAGCTCTATGCGAAGAACGAGGCAGTGTCCAGCCTCAAGGTCTGGAAGGGCAAGGAAAGCGCGGTCAAGATCGGGTTTTCGAACGCGCTCGTGATTGCCGTGCCCAAGGGTTTTGGTCCGAAGATAAAGACGGAACTCGTCTCGCAGCAGCCGATGATCGCTCCGGTGACGCTGGGGCAGGTGCTTGCCACCCTGAAAGTGAGCATCGATGACAAGCCGTACGGCGAATACCCGGTGCTGGCACTGGAAGCGGTGCCGGCGGCAGGGATTGTTGGCCGGATGGTCGATACTGTCCGCTTGTGGTTCAACTAGGCAGATGCAGGCTTGGCTGATTGACTATCGGGAGGCAAACAACGGTGGTGGCGATGGCAGAAGAGAGCGATAGCCTGTTTGAATTCCCTTGTGCGTTCCCGATCAAGGTCATGGGACTGGCTGCCGACACCTTGTCCAGGACGGTAATCGATGTGGTGCTCCGGCACGCACCGGACTTCAATGCGGCGACGATGGTCATCCGTTCCTCGTCGGCAGGCAAGTACCTGAGCCTTACGTGTACCATCAATGCCACCAGCAGAGCGCAACTGGACGCGCTCTACCGGGAACTCAGCAGCCACCCACTCGTCAAGTTCGTATTGTGAAGTGGGCTGAGCAAGGGCTTGCGGGTGACAGGGACAGCCCGGACTGTGCGGATGTTCTGCTTTCCGCGCCGGGGCAGGTGCCGGTGTTCGTTCGCCGCCTCGGCAGGCGCGACTATTCCCAGACCTGGCAAGCGATGCGCGACTTCACTGCCACGCGTACCGAGGGCACGCTCGACGAGTTCTGGTGTTGCGAGCACGCGCCGGTGTTTACTCTCGGTCAGGCCGGCAAGCCCGAGCACCTGCTGTCCGACCTCGGCATACCGCTGGTGATGAGCGATCGGGGTGGGCAGATCACCTACCATGGACCAGGTCAGGTGGTGGTCTACCTGCTCCTCGACCTGACCCGGAGGAAGCTCAAAGTGCGTGAACTGGTTGTCGCCATCGAGCAGGCGGTCATCGATCTGCTGGCCGAGCATGGGGTGGCAGCCGAGCGACATGCCGGCGCACCCGGTGTCTATGTGGGCGCAGCCAAGGTTGCGGCGCTTGGCCTGCGGGTCCGCAAGGGCTGCTGTTACCATGGCGTCAGCTTGAACGTCGACATGGATCTGGCGCCTTTTGCCGCCATCAACCCCTGCGGCTATGCCGGCATGCCAGTGACACAGACCAGCGACCTCGGCATTTCACTGACCCCCGCGCGAGCGGCGACGGCACTGGCCGCGCATCTCGGCGCACAACTGGAGCGCAAGCCATGAGCAGTCAGAGTGAGGAGCCATCCCGGACGACCGCGACGGGCAAGATCGCCGGGGTGAAGGAAAAGGGTGAATTGAAGACCGCACGTATTCCGATCAAGATCGTCCCGCAGACCCCGCAGCGCAAGCCCGACTGGATCCGCGTGAAAGCCGGCAACGATGCCGGTCGCTTCGGTGAGATCAAGAAGTTGTTGCGTGAACAGCAGCTGCACACGGTCTGCGAAGAAGCGGCCTGCCCCAATATCGGCGAATGCTTCGGGCGCGGTACCGCGACCTTCATGATCCTCGGCGACATCTGCACGCGCCGCTGTCCGTTTTGCGACGTCGGGCATGGCAAGCCGTTGCCACCGGATGTCCACGAACCGGCGCATCTTGCCGACAGTGTTGCCCGACTCAAGCTCCGCTACGTGGTGATCACCAGCGTCGACCGCGACGATCTGCGCGATGGCGGCGCGCAACATTTTGTCGATGTCATTGCCGCGGTACGCCGGTGCTCGCCCGGCACGATCATCGAGACGCTGGTTCCAGACTTCCGGGGCCGCATGGTGATCGCCCTCGATCTGCTGGGGCAGTCGCTGCCGGACATTCTCAATCACAACCTGGAGACGGTGCCACGCCTTTACCGGCAGGCACGCCCCGGCGCCGACTACGCTCATTCGCTGGCTTTCATGAAGGCTTTCAAGGCACGTTACCCGCAGGTTCCCACCAAGTCTGGGCTGATGGTCGGTCTCGGTGAAACCGATGACGAGATCCTCGAAGTGCTGCGTGACCTGCGTGCAAATGATGTCGAAATGCTCACCATTGGTCAGTACCTCGCACCGTCCGGCCATCATCTGCCGGTGGCCCGTTACGTTCACCCGGAGATCTTCAGGATGTACGAGCAACAGGCCCTGGCCATGGGTTTCACTGGCGCGGCCTGTGGGCCGATGGTGCGCTCGAGCTACTGGGCGGATGTGCAGGCGCATAGTGCCGGCGTTGCCTGATCGGTGGTTTGGCCAACCATCCTCAGTTGTAGCGGATGAAGCGTCCCGGATAGTGGGCCGTGGCCCAGGCGAGAAAAAGATACTTGACGGTCTTGCCGATGGCCACTGCGACCAGGATGCCCGGTGTCGACACGTTGGCGAAGGCACAAAAGAGGAGTGCCGGGGTTTGCGGTATCGGCGAGCCGGCGATGATCAGCAGGGCCAGCAGGCCCCAGTGTTGCAGCCATGCGCTGGCGGTCTGCCAGGCCTGGGTCTGCAGCAACTCGGGGTAGCGCGAGAAAACGAACTCCGAGCCGAGGTACTGGAAGATTTCGACCAGTGCGGCGGCACCGCAGCCACTGGCGATGCCGCACAGCACACCGAGCGACCGCCAACGTCTGGGGGAGAGCAGAACCGCCGGGATCAGGACGGCGACGAAGGGGAAGGTGAAGGTCATCGTCGACCAGAAGGCGATCGCCGTCACGACGAGCGAGTAATAGCGGTGGGCGACACAGCGTATCAGCAGGCGTCGCAAGCAATCGGGAAGAACATGAGTTTTCATTGTCGAGACAACTTGAGCGGACACCTTTGGTTTGTCGTGTGGCGATGGCTGCGCACAATGGCGCTGCAGCGTGATCGTCGCGCAGCTTGTGTGTCGGACAGCGCGCACGATATGCTTACGGAGTCGACTCTTGACCCTTGCCACCCGTCTCCGTGGAGTTTTCTTGCCATGCGCCAGTTCGCTCAAATAACCCGAATTGTAAGCGTACTCCTCATCAGTGCGCAGGTCCCGATGCTGGTGCGGGGCGAAGTGTCGAACAATGCGCTCGCTTCCTGATGTCCATCCGGCAGGATCAAGCGATTTGCCGGGAGGGCATGCGGAAACTTCCCGGCAAGCGTAGCGTGCACTACCTCTCTCTCTTGTGGCCGCCATGAGGAGCCATACCCTGTGAAACTTGTTTTTCTGGTGCTGGCTTCATTACTCTCGGGTTTCGCCTTCGGCGAACGCGCTCCTGCTCTCGGGGCCTTGGGAGAATGGCCCGACACGCCGCCAATCATTTCCGGCAAAGCCAGCTTTTACGGTGCCGCGTTTGCCGGTCGAAGGACAGCCTCTGGCGACAGCTTTCATCATCAGACGATCTCGGGGGCCAGCAATCGCTTTCCCCTGGGCACCCTGGTCGCGGTTCGCCGGGTGTTGTCCGCCCGGTGCGTGGTGGTCATGATCAATGACCGGATGGGGCACCGCAGTCGGGTCATCGACCTGTCGCGTGAGGCGGCTGTACGCTTGGGAATGATCGACGCGGGGGTGACCGAGGTGGAAGTCGTCCCGCTGCCGAAATCGCTGATCTATCACGAACATGCGTGCACGCTGGCGTTCCAGCCTCCGGTGCACCTGCACGCTGCCGAGGGGTCGGGGTTGGCCAGCCCGGTGAAGAAGTGAAGTTCCCGGTGCCAAGAATGCTGACGGTCAATGGCGCCTGTTCAAGGCATCGCCTGCGCCAACCGGGGAAATCGAGTGGCAGGCAAGCAACGCCACCGGGGAGAGCCGGCGCGCATGCTGTGCGTGTCGCATGTTGAGTGGCTGCACGAAAGGGGGAGACGAAGATGGACGAGTTGCGGGAAGGAGAACTACCCAGGGCCAAGAAATGGGTTGCGCTGTCCGGTGTGGTTGCCGGCGATACGGCGATCTGTTCGGTCGGGCGTGCGGGCAACGATCTGTACTACCGTGGTTACGATGTGGCGGCTCTGGCCGAGGATGCCACCTTCGAGGAGGTGGCGTACCTGCTGCTTTACGGGCGCTTGCCGAGTCCGACGCAGCTCAATCAGTACAAGAAGAAACTCAAGACCTTGCGTGGTTTGCCGGTGATGCTCAGACCGATGCTCGAGAACCTGCCCGCTTCCGCACATCCCATGGACGTCCTGCGCAGCGGCTGCTCGGCTCTCGGCACGATTCTTCCCGAAGCGCAGGACCATAACCCTGGTGCCGCGCGCGAGATTGCGGATCGGCTGATCGCCAGCTTCGGGTCGATGTTGCTCTACTGGTATCACTGGTCGCACAACGGCCGGCGCATCGAAACCGAGACCGATGACGACTCGATCGCCGCACACTTCCTGCACCTCCTGCGGGGCAAGGCCCCGTCGGCACTGCAGGCCAGTTGTCTCGACAAGTCGCTGGTTCTCTATGCCGAGCATGAGTTCAATGCCTCGACTTTTGCCGCACGCACGATCACCGGGACGGGCGCCGATCTCTATGCGGCGATCAGTGGCGCCATCGGTGCGCTGAGTGGCCGTCGACACGGTGGAGCCAACGAGGTGGCTTTCGAGATCCAGAGCCGATACAACGACGCCGACCACGCCGAACTGGACATTCGCCGCCGCCTCGAAAACAGGGAGATCATCATCGGTTTCGGGCATCCGCTGTACACCCTCTCCGACCCGCGTAACAAGGTGATCCGCGCTGTGGCTCAACAACTATGCACCGATGGCGATAATCTGGTGCTGTTCGAGATC
Source organism: Candidatus Accumulibacter propinquus (assembly GCA_016714935.1). Taxonomy (GTDB): domain Bacteria; phylum Pseudomonadota; class Gammaproteobacteria; order Burkholderiales; family Rhodocyclaceae; genus Accumulibacter; species Accumulibacter propinquus. The sequence goes on from JADKBU010000002.1 coordinate 208,030, forward strand.
GCCAGCCGCATCGAGGCCGTGATGTGGGAGCAGAAACGCATGTTTCCCAACGTCGATTGGTTCTCGGGCGTCGCCTATCACATGCTGGCCGTGCCGACACCGATGTTTACCCCATTGTTTGTCATAGCGCGTACCAGCGGTTGGGCAGCACATGTCATCGAGCAGCGCATCGATGGAAAGATCATCCGCCCCTCGGCAAATTATGTCGGACCGGATCCGCAGGCGTTTGTCACGCTCGCGCAACGAACGTGAATCGCTAGCGACAATCCGGCTCGGGTGTTGAAGACGCCGGTTCAATTCCCCATTCAACGCGGCGGAGCACGAAGAGAGACCCTATGAGCACACGAATTCCAGCCACTCGTCCCGACCCCGACCAGGTCCTGGTCGATATCGCCGACTATGTCCTCGACTTCAAGGTCACGTCGCGAGGGGCCTTCGAGACCGCGCGCTACTGTCTGATCGACGCCCTGGGTTGCGGGCTCGAAGCGCTCGGTTATCCGGCATGCAGCAAGCTGCTCGGGCCGATCGTTCCCGGCACGGTGGTGCCTGAGGGCGCCAGAGTGCCAGGGACCGATTTTCAACTCGACCCGGTGCAGGCCGCTTTCAACATCGGCACGCTGATTCGCTGGCTGGATTTCAACGATACCTGGCTGGCGGCCGAATGGGGTCATCCGTCCGACAACCTTGGCGGCATTCTCGCCACTGCCGACTGGTTGTCGCGCACCCGTATGGCTCACGGTCAGGCACCACTGGAGATGCGCCGGGTTCTCGAAGCGATGATCAAGGCCTACGAGATCCAGGGTGTCCTGGCGCTCGAAAACAGTTTCAATCGTGTCGGGCTGGACCATGTCGTGCTGGTCAAGGTCGCCACCGCTGCCGTTTGCACCTGGCTGATGGGCGGTGGTCGCCAGGAAATCATCAACGCCGTGTCGCAGGCGTTCGTCGATGGACAACCCTTGCGCACCTATCGACACGCCCCGAACACCGGTTCGCGCAAGTCCTGGGCGGCTGGCGACGCCACCGCCCGGGGCGTGCTGCTGGCGCTGTTTTCACTCAAGGGTGAGATGGGCTATCCCACGGTGCTGAGCGCATGCACCTGGGGCTTCTACGATGTGCTCTTCAAGGGGCAGGCGTTCCGCCTGTCGCGGCCCTATGGCAGCTACGTGATGGAGAATGTGCTGTTCAAGATCAGCTTTCCGGCCGAGTTCCACGCCCAGACGGCCGTCGAGTGTGCGGTGAAACTGCACCCGCAGGTCGTCGGACGGCTCGACGAGATCGCCCGAATAGTCATTCGCACCCACGAATCGGCATTGCGGATCATCGACAAGAAGGGTCCGTTGCACAATCCTGCCGACCGCGATCACTGCCTGCAATACATGGTCGCCGTTGGTCTGATCGAAGGTCGGCTGACCTGCGAGGACTACGAGGACAGCGCCGCGGCAGACCCGCGCATCGACGCCTTGCGGGCGCAGATGGAAGTCAGCGAGGAACCCCGTTTCTCGGCCGACTATCTGGACCCGGCCAAACGCTCGATCGCCAACGCCGTACAGGTATTCTTTACCGATGGCAGCCGGACGGCGGAACTGGTCGCGGAATACCCTCTCGGGCACTGTCGTCGACGTGCCGAGGGGATCCCTGTGCTGGTGGAGAAATTCAGGACCAATCTCGCGCGCAGGTTTTCCGCAGCACAGCAGGCTGCCATCGAGCAATCGTCGCGCGATGTGCAGCATCTGGGAACGCTGGCGGTCAACGAATACATCGATCAATATGTCCCTTGATGCAGAATTGCCGGATACGCCGGTCGCGGCGGGATTGCCGGCGCCGCACGGAGCTGTGCTGGCCTTGCCGACCCGGCAGGAGAGGAGGAGATGAAAATGCGCGGGAATCTTGGCGCCCTGGCGCTGATCGTGATCGGCGTTCTGGCGCTGGCCATCAATCTGGGGCTCATCGAAGTCGACTTTGCGCAGTTGCTGCGGACCTGGTGGCCGCTGCTGCTGATCCTCCTCGGCATCGGGATGTTTCTGACACCGGGGACCACCGACCGCAGGCCGCGCGACTGATGGCCGCTGATGGTCTGTGGTGATGGCGCATCTGCGCATGCGATCCATTCTGGCTGCGGCGGTGCAACGCCTGCGTGGGCGACGGCAGACGGCGACGCGCCTGGAAGGTTTGACGTGCATCCCGGTAACGGTCGAGTCTGTCGTGAACCTGGAGGGCCCCGGCGAGTTCCGCGCGACTCTGCTCGAACGCATCGCCAACGCCAGAGAGCGGATCCTGATCAGCGCACTTTATCTCCAGGATGATACCGCCGGCAGAGAGGTGCTGGCGGCCATCTACGCCGCCAGTGCCGTCCGGCCAGAGCTGCAGATCGCGATCTTCGTCGACTGGCACCGTGCGCAGAGAGGTCTGGTCGGCAAGGCTGCGAGCCCTGGCAATGCCGCGCTCTACGTCGAAATGGCCCGCCGCCTTGGTCCAGGCGTCCCCATCTATGGTGTACCGGTGCAGAGTCGGGAGTGGATGGGGGTGATGCACCTGAAGGGCTTCGTCATCGACGACGCCCTTCTCTATAGCGGTGCCAGTATCAATGACGTCTATCTGCAACGCTTCGATCGCTACCGCCTCGATCGCTATCACCTGATCGAGAATCGCGCACTGGCCGACAGCATCGCCGGTCTGATGACCCGGATCCTGCAGACGAACACGGCTGTTCGTCGCCTGGATGTCGAGCCGCAGGCGAAAACCGGTTCGCTACGCGGCGCAATCGTCGGGTTGCGTCGGGTGCTTGCAAGGAGTCGCTATGCGATCACTGCCGGGTCGGTCGGCAACGGCGAGGTGGGAATCACGCCGTTGCTGGGCTTTGGTCATCGTGACAACCAACTCAATGCCGTGATTCTGCAACTGATCAAGCGCACCGAGCGCAGGCTGGTCGTGTTCACGCCATATTTCAACCTGCCCGGCCCCATCCGTCGCGCTCTTGAGGGAAGGCTGAGAAGGCGATGTCGAGTCACGATCATCGTCGGTGACAAGACCGCCAATGACTTTTACATTTCCCCTGAAGATCCTTTCAAGACCATTGGCGCCCTCCCTTATCTCTACGAAAGCAATCTGCGTCGCTTCTGCAAGATTCACCAGGGCGATATCGACGAAGGACTGCTCGACGTACAGTTGTGGAGCCATGAGCATCACAGTTTTCATCTCAAGGGCTTGTTGTCCGACGACGACTATGCCCTGCTCACCGGCAGCAACCTCAATCCCAGGGCCTGGCGGCTGGACCTCGAAAACGGGCTATTGATCCATGATCCTCAGGGGGGCCTGCACGGCCAGCATCAGGCGGAACTGGGACGAATCCTGGCGCGGACGCGTCGTCTCGATCACCACACCGCCCTCGATGACACAGGCACCTACCCAGTCCCGGTCCAGCGGATTCTCAAGCGCCTCGCACGCACCCGTGCCGATCGCCTGCTGAATCAGGTTCTCTGATTCAGCGGCTGCCTTTCCGCATTCGCAACGCGCCTGCGGCAACACCGGGTGGGTGGATCGACACGAATCTTTCGATTGACGACCGCCGCCGGGATCCGGGATACTCGCGTCGAGGCCGGTAGAAGCATTGAATCAGCTATCCTTTTCCCGTGGCCGTTGGTTGAACAGAAAGGCCTTCGAATGAAAATGACACGTATTGCCCTCTTGCTCGCCTTTGCCGCCGCGTCGGCGTCGGCTCAGGTTTCGGTTTCGGTTGGTGGTCCTGGCGGCGTCAACGTGAATACCGGTGGTGCCGGCGGGGTGAGCGTGGACACCGGTAACAGTGGCGGCACCAAGTCCGGCAAGACAGCGACCAGCAGCAAGGGCAACGCGGCCTATGTCGATCCCGGCAAGAGTTCGTCCTCGATCACCCATTCTCCGGGAACCACGGTAAGCACCGGCAAGGGTGACGACGACGATGACGCGAGTGGCATCAGCGTGGTCAATGGCAATGTGAAGATCGACGGAGTGAAGGTGCCGGCGACGGCGACGCGCTGGACCGGCAAGGACGGCACCAAATACCGGATCAAGCGCTCTTCCAAGGGGAACGTCAGCGTCGAAGAAATCGACGACTGAGTGCCCGCGAGGGCGGCGCTGCGCCTGCCCTGTTCACGTGCGGGTCGCTGGTGCACGTCGACAGACGCCAGGGCGCCTGTCGAATTCCTGGACGAGCGAACGCTCTCAGAAGGTGTGGTTGACACCCGCGATGAAGGTCTGGTTTTGCTCGTCCCGGGCGCCCGTAAGGGGTGCACCCCCATTGGGGCCTGCGGCGATGCTGTTCCTGTCATTGTTGGTCCAGACATAGGTCGCATACAGCGTGGTCCGCTTCGATGTCTGGGTCGTCCAGCCTATCGCGGCAGCGTCCGAGTTGCCGTTGAGCAGGCTCTGGCCGAGGGTGTTCCTGCCCTGGTCCCACATCAACTGGGCATAGCTCAGATGGATCTTGCTTGATGCCATCACCGGGATGACGGCACCCACGGACCAGGTCTGATTATCGAGGTTGGCAGCGTTCTTGTCGTTCTGCCCCTGATAACTGGCCATCAGTCTGACCACCTGCAGGTCGTAGCTGCCGCCAACGTACCATTCGTTGATGTCCTTGCCGTTCGGATTGCTGCGTCCCGGAAGCACCCCATTCAATGCCACCCTTTCATTGACGGGGAAATTGGAAGCCGCATAAACGGCAGCGGGCAGGGTGCTGTTGTTCCCGGCAAGGCTGATGGTCGTCGCTTGCACATCCTGACGAACCTGGTAAAGCAGGTCGGCATTGACCGGACCGCTGGTGAAGTTGAAGCCGATGCCATAGCGGCCGTTGTCCGAGACGCTGGTCAGCTTGTTGTTATAGCTGCCGTCGCCGGCGCTGCGTTCGCCGAACGCGTAGATCGCCTTGCCGGTAAAACCGCCCCAGTTCGGCGACGTATAGGTGATGGCGTTGTTCCAGCGGGCGTTGTTATTTGGCGTGATGGTGTTACCGGCCTCGGCGGTCAGGAACGACTGCGGCGCGAACGTCGGGCCACGAAAGGCGTCATTGTTGCCTGAGGCGACATAGCCCGGAGCGTACTGGCGGCCGATGGCTACGGTTCCAAACGTCTCGGAGGAGAGACCGACGAACTGCTGGCGAGCGGCAAGGCCATTGCTGCTGGCCCCGAGACCAAAATTGCCGTCTATGTCCAGAGCATACTCCAGGGTGAAGACCGCCTTCAGCCCGTTACCCAGCGCTTCCTGACCCCGGAAGCCGATCCGCGAACCGCCGAGCAGGCCGGACTGAATGCCGCTGAACGTGTTGCTGCCTCTGATGTTGGTTCCGGCGCGTATTGAAGGCCGCGCGGGGCCCCCCGGGGGGGGGCGGCGCCGGCCCCCGGCCCGGCCCGGCCCCCCCCCCGGGGGGGGGGGGGGGGCCCCCCCCCCCCCCCCCCCCCCCCCCCCCGCCGGGGGGGGGGGGGGGGGGGCGGCGTGGGGCGGGGCCCCCCCCAACGCCCGCAAGCGGGGGGGCCCCCGGCCCCCGCCGGCGGGCGGGCCCGGGGGGGGAGAGGGGGGGGAGGCGCCGCCCCCCCCCCTTTCGGTATGCGTTATATTTTTTATGCTATAGCGTATGCCGTACACACACCGGCAACGGCAATCAAGAAGCGTGCCAAGTGCCTTGATACAAGCCGCTCCGGGGTTTGTGCGGCCCAAGCCGTTGCCGGAACTGGCGTTATGTCGTGATGGCTACAACGATTTGTCGCATTCGTGCCAACTGATTCAGCCTACAGCAGTCTGGGGTCGAGGTTTGGGGATGGGTTGCGCGAATTCCGCCGTGCCCGTCAATCGATGGCGCCGCTGCCCTTCGTGCTGCGTTGTTGGGGGTTCTCGCCGCGCGCCACAAACACTCTGCGTCGCACTCAAAAACTATGGCACGCAATTTGCTCGATCACGTGTAGAAAGCAGTTGCCGGGGCCTGGAAGGGCGGAATGCCGTCGGAGGAAACTGCACGGAGCATCGATTTCACCGCGCATCCCTGTTTGATCGGCGTTATGTGCTTTACGCAACAACGTCTGTCGGTCAGGCGACATGACGGGGCGGTAAATGGTCTTTCGGTTGGAGCGGGAAGGAAAGCTATGCATCCATCACTGTCTGCGCAAACGCCTGCTGCTGGTCGGCGTCGGCGCACGTTCTCGCATGTCCCGGACGTTCGCTGGTGGCAAGACCTGCCCGCCGCCTGGCGAGACCTCGTGGTCGTTCCGGTCAGCTTCGAGGTTTCGCGGGAGTACGAAATCGCGGCTGACCGTACGCAGGGCCATGACGAAGACAGCGAGCCCTGCTATTGCACGTTCCGTTATGCGCTGACGGAGCTGCGATCGGATGAAGACGACGTGTTCTACGAGGAGACCGGGGGCGCGCCGCCCCGCCCCCCCCGGGGCCCCCCCCCCCCGGGGGCGCCCCCCCCCCCCGGGGCGGGGCCCCCCCCCCCCCCCCCCCCCCCCCCCCCCCCCCCCCCCCCCCCCGGGCCCCCCCCCCCCCCCCCCCACCCCCCACACCCCCCCCAACCCCCCCCCCCCCCCCCCCCCCCCCCCCCCGCGGGGCCCCGCCCCCCCGCCCCCCCCCCCCCCCCCCCCCCGGCCCCCCGGGGGGGGGGGCGGGGGGGGGCGGGGGCGCGGGCCCCCCCCCCCCCCCCCCCCCCCCGCCCCCCCCCCGGCCCCCCCGCCGGGGCCCCCCCCCCCCCCCCCCCCCCCCCCCCCCCCCCCCCCCCCCCGCCCCCCCCCCCCCCGCCCCCCCCCCCCCGCGGGGCCCCCCCCCCCCCCCCCCCCCCGCCCCCCAACGCCCCCCCCCCCCCCCCCCCCCCCCCCCCCCCCGGCCCCCCCCCCCCCCCCCCCCCCCCCCCCCCCCCCCCGGGGCCCCCCCCCCCCCCCCCCCCCGCCCCCCCCCGGGGGCCCCCCCCCCCCCCCCCCCCCCCCCCCCCCCCCCCCCCCCCCCCCCCCCCCCCCCCCCCGCCCCCCCCCCCCCCCCCCCCCCCGGCCCGCCCCCCCCCCCCCCCCCCCCCCGGCGCCCCCCCCCCCCCCCCCCCGCCCCCCCCCCCCGCGCCCCCCCCCCCCCCCCCCCCCCCCCCCCCCCCCCCCCCCCCCCCCCCCCCCCCCCCCCCCCCCCCCCCCCCCCCCCCCCCCCCCCCGCGCCCCGCCCGCCCCCCCCCCCCCCCCCCCCCCCCCCCCCCCCCCCCCCCCCCGGGGGGGGGGCCCCCCCGGGGCCCCCCCGCATCTTTGCAAGCACAGCGACCGACACTTTTCAGACCCGTCATCGAAGGTGACGGGCAGCGGAGGCTTCGAATATGACCTCAACACCACCGAGACTGCTGGGCAAACTGCTGATCGAAACGGCCGTCGGCAGCTTTCTGGGCGACAAACGCATCCGCCTGCTCGAAGCCATCGACCAGCACGGTTCGATCTCCCAGGCGGCCAGGACGGTGCCGTTGTCGTACAAGGCCGCCTGGGAAGCCGTTGACGACATGAACAACCTCGCGCCTGAACCGGTGGTGCTCAGGTCGGCAGGCGGGCGGCATGGCGGCGGTACCGAGTTGACTGCCTTTGGGCGGCGCCTGATCGCTTTCTACCGTGCCCTGGAACAGGAGTCCCAGGGCGCGCTCGATAAATTGACCGGCGACCTCGATCAGAACGGCGTTCTCGATACGGCGGGATTCCGCAAGGTATTGAAGCGGATGTCGCTGCGGACGAGTGCCCGCAATCAGTTTGCGGGTCCCATCGTGGCCATCAAGGAGGGGATTGTCGATTCCGAGGTGAGCATCCGGCTCGATCCGGAACTTGAACTGACGGCGATCGTGACCCGCGAGTCCGCCGAAAACCTTGGTCTTGCTCGCGGGCGCGACGTCCTGGCCTTCGTCAAGGCTTCGTCGATCCTGCTGCTGGTCGAGGAGGAAGGACGTATTTCGGCACGTAACCGGTTTACAGGCATCGTCGTCAATATCCACGAGGGGCCGGTCAACGCCGAAGTGACCCTCAACCTGCCGGGTGGACGGCATGTCATCACCGCGGTAATCACCGAGGAGAGCGTCAAACGCCTCGGTTTGGCCGTTGGGCAGCCGGTAACGGCGGCCTTCAAGGCGTCCAGCGTATTTCTCGTCGCCATTGATTGAGCCCCGGGTTGCGCCCCACTTTCCAGTCACCGTTCTCGTCAAAGGAGCCTTTCATGAAGTCCCCTCAGCCGTTGTTCGTTCTGCTCATCGCTGCCTTCGCAGTTGCGTCCCCGGCTCGGGCCGACGAGGTGTCGCTGGCGGTCGCGGCCAACTTTACGGCGCCGATGCAGAAAATTGCCGTGGAGTTTGAAAAGGAGACCGGTCACAAGGTGCTCGCCTCCTACGGATCGACCGGAAAATTCTACGCACAGATCAAGAATGGTGCCCCTTTCGAGATTCTCCTGGCCGCCGATGACGAGACACCTGCCCGGCTAGTGAAGGAAAACGCTGCCGTCGCCGGTAGCCAGTTTACTTACGCCATCGGCAAACTGGTGCTGTGGTCAGCCAGACCTGGCTTCGTCGACGGCGCAGGTGAAATCCTCAAGAATGGCACGTTTGACCATCTTGCCCTGGCCAACCCGAAGCTTGCGCCTTACGGCGCCGCCGCCGTCGAGGCCATGCAGGCGCTCGGTGTCTATGACCGGCTGCAACCCAGGCTGGTCATCGCCGAGAACATTGCACAAGCCCAGCAGTTCGTCAGCAGTGGCAACGCGTCGCTCGGCTTCCTGGCGTTGTCACAGGTCTTGAAGGACGGCAAGATCGAAGGCTCGGCCTGGATGGTACCCGCCAGGCTGTACCAGACGATTCGTCAGGACGCGGTGATTCTTGAACGAGGCAAAGGGAAGCCTGCCGCCGCGGCAATGCTGAAGTATCTGAAGGGAGACAAGGCCCAAGCGGTGATCAAGTCCTGTGGGTATGAGCTGTGATCGTCGGGGCAGGAGTGGATCAAGCCGCGTGCGATCCGACGCTGCCAGCTGCGCGATGGTGTTTTCCGCCCTCCAGGCTGGCGTCGGCGACTGCGCCGGACCACGTCCTGGAAGCGCTGTTGGCGGAAGATGTGCCTTGCGGTGATCTGACCACCGACGCCCTGCGTATCGGCAACAGAACTGCCCGCATGACCTTCTCGGCGCGCCAGGCGATGGTCGTGTGCGCCAGCGAGGAGGCCGCCCGAATCATCGAGTTGTCGGGTGCGCACGCTCGCCTCGAAAGTCCATCGGGCGCAGGAATCGGCCCATCCGACTTGATTCTCAGCGCCGAAGGGCCGGCCGGCAGCCTGCATCGCGCCTGGAAGACTGCCCAGACACTGGTGGAGTGGGCCAGCGGGATTGCCTCGGCGACGGCGGCCATCGTTGCCAATGCGGGGGGGATTCCCGTTGCCTGTACGCGCAAGAACGTTCCGGGAACGAAGGCGCTGTCGGCGAAGGCGGTCAGGTCGGGCGGTGGCCTGATGCATCGGCTAGGGCTGTCCGAAACGCTCCTGGTGTTTCCCGAGCACCGACTGTTTCTCGACGAAGCGCCGGCCCGGACGATCCAGCGTCTACGTCGTACACAACCGGAGAAGAAAATTGTCGTCGAAGTGGGCGGAATGGACGAGGCGCTAGTCTGGGCGGAAGCGGGTGCGGACGTGCTGCAACTGGAGAAGTTCACGCCCGACGCACTGGCCGCCTGCATCACTGCTCTGGCGCAGCGGGAGCGCCTGGTGCGCCCGCTGATTGCGGCTGCAGGCGGCATTCGTGCCGACAACGCCGCGGCCTATGTCGCCGCCGGCGCAGACCTTCTGGTGACATCGGCACCCTATGCGGCGCCGGCGAAGGACGTACAGGTAAATTTCCGGAGTACGACATGAGACCACCCGCTGAATGTCGGCCCAACCTGATGGCTGAACTGCTGAACCGACCAGCGACAGCCGCGGCCGCGGCCGATCCTTTGCGCCCCATCCTGTCGAGCCTCCTGGCCGGGCGTTCGCTCAATGAAGGCGTGCTTCCCGCCAACCTGGGGCTTCCTGCGGATGTCTTTCGCAGGCTTTGGGACGATTATTTTCCAGGGGCTGCCCTGCGTCTGCAGGGGGGCGGCGGGGAAGATATCCCGGAACTTGCCGACCTGATCGAACTGCTCCTGGAGTACCGCGGCGGGCAACAGGAATCCGAACTCTGGTTGGCACGGATCGTGGCTTTTGGCTGTGCTGGCCGTGACCATCTCTGGCAGGATCTGGGTCTGGCCAATCGCGCCGAACTGTCGGCGTTGATGGAAATCGCGTTTCCGCCTCTGGCGGCCCTGAATACCCACGACATGAAGTGGAAGAAGTTCATCTACCGCCAGTACTGCGCCAGGGAGGGCATCTACGTCTGTCCGGCACCCTCGTGCGGCGAATGCCTGGACTACAAGGCGTGCTTTGCGCCAGAGGAGTAGCACCTCGATGCTCGAATCCGCCGATCTCGCCGCCATCACCCTGACGATCAGGCTGGCCGGCCTGACTACGCTGCTGTTGCTGATCATTGGGACGCCTGTCGCCTGGTGGCTGGCACGTACCCGCTCACCGCTGAAGAGCGTTGTCGGCGCCGTGGTGACCTTACCCCTGGTCTTGCCGCCCGCCGTTCTCGGCTTCTACCTGCTGGTCTTGCTGGGACCGGAAGGTCCCGTTGGGCGGCTGACCGAGGCCGTCGGACTGGGGCTGTTGCCTTTCACCTTTCCTGGGCTGGTCGTGGCTTCGACCATCTATTCGATGCCGTTCGTGGTACAACCCATCGAGCAGGCCTTCGCCGGCATTGGCGAGCAGCCCCTGGAAGCCGCGGCGACCCTTGGAGCCTCGCCGGTTGACGCCTTCTTTTCCGTTGCGCTGCCGCTGGCGAAGCCGGGTTTCATCACCGCGGCGGTGCTCGGTTTTGCCCATACGGTGGGTGAGTTTGGGGTGGTCCTGATGATTGGCGGCAACATTCCCGGCAAGACGCAGGTCTTGTCGATGGCCATCTACAACCATGTCGAGGCGATGGAGTATGCGCACGCCCATTGGCTTGCAGGCGGCATGTTGTGCTTCTCGTTCCTGGTCCTGCTGGTCCTGTATGCCCGTGGCTGGAATCGGCGGCAATGACCATCGAAGCCCGCTTCGAACTGGCCTTCCCGGGCTTTTCGTTGTGCCTGGATGTCAGGCTGCCCGGGCGCGGCGTCACTGCCCTTTTCGGGCCTTCCGGTTGCGGCAAGACGACGGTCTTGCGTTGCATGGCCGGCCTGACCCGTGCCGCGCGCGGGCGTTTGCTGGTCAACGACCAAATCTGGCAGGACGAAGGCCATTTTCTGCCGACTCACCAGCGCCCTCTGGGCTACGTGTTCCAGGAGGCCAACCTGTTTGCCCACCTGTCGGTGAGGCAAAACCTCGACTACGGCAGAAGGCGGGTGCCGCAGGGCGACCGTCCGGCAGCGTTCGATCATATCGTCGAGTTGCTCGACATTGCGCACCTGCTCGAACGCAGGCCCGCCGGGCTGTCGGGGGGAGAACGTCAGCGAGTGGCCATTGCGCGGGCGTTACTGACCAGTCCGCGACTGTTGCTGATGGACGAGCCGCTGGCGGCTCTCGATGCGGCACGCAAGAGTGAATTTCTGCCCTACCTGGAACGTCTGCATGACGAACTCGAGATTCCCGTCATCTACGTCAGTCACGCATCCGATGAAGTGGCTCGACTCGCCGACCATCTGGTCGTGCTGGATGCGGGCAAGGTCGTCGCCAGCGGCGCATTGGGCGAAATCCTTGCCCGCCTCGACCTGCCGATACGCCTCGGCGAAGATGTCGGTGTCGTCCTCGATGCGGTGGTCGTCGAACGAGACCAGGCATGGCACCTGGCGCGGGTCAAGTTTGCGGGTGGTACGCTCTGGGTCCGGGATTGCGGGCACCACACCGGCCATTCCCTGCGCGTTCGCATCCTGGCCAGGGATGTCAGTATTGCCCTCGACAAGGTCGACGGCACGAGCGTTCTCAATTGCCTGCCCGCCAGTGTTGCTCAGCTTGCCGACGAGATACATCCTGCCCTGGCCCTGGTGCGCCTCGATATCGGCGGCTCGCCGCTGGTCGCGCGCATCACCAGACGTTCGGCAGCCAGGCTCGGACTGGCCCCCGGCATGTCGGTCTGGGCCCAGATCAAGGCCGTTGCCGTGATCGGTTGAGTTACACCGGCCGCGCGCGTCGAAAAAGGGTGGCAAGCGGTCGGTCCTGCTGCTACGCTGTTCAGGAGCGAGTGCTGCGTGCGAGTCGCTACCGTCCAGGGCCTGTCTGGTCTGCCGCGCATCGCGGCACCTGCCTTTGCCCTTCTGGCGCGATGTGGCGGAAGAGCGCCCGTTTTCAAGGCATGCTGCCATTTCCGAGGAGAACCGGAATGCTGGAACTGATGGTTAACGGGCGCACCTACCCGGTCGATGTCGAGCCCGAGATGCCGCTGCTCTGGGTCCTGCGTGACCATCTCGGACTTCCCGGCACAAAATACGGCTGTGGAGTCTCGATCTGTGGCGCGTGCACCGTGCATCTCGACGGGGAAGCGGTGCGTTCCTGCACCTTGCCTGTGTCGGCGGTGCTTGGCAAGCAGATCGTGACCATCGAGGGTCTGTCGATGGCCGGCCTCCATCGCGTCCAGCAGGCCTGGATCGACCATCAGGTTCCGCAGTGTGGCTACTGCCAGACCGGGATGATCATGGCAGCCACAGCCTTGCTCGCGAAGACCGCGCAGCCGTCCGACGACGACATCGACAGAACGATGACCAACCTGTGTCGCTGCGGCACCTACTCACGGGTAAGGGCAGCCATGCATGCCCTGGCCGCAGGTTCCAGCGCACCCGACACCGGCAAGACCTGAGGAGTACCGCCATGAGCGTGCTGGTATCCCGTCGCGATTTCCTCAAGGCTTCCGCCATGTTGGGAGGTGGCATGGTCCTTGAGTTCTGTCTGCCCGTCACCTCGACGGCGGCTGGTGGCGCTGCCGCCAGTGAAGTGAACGCCTGGATTGTGATCCATCCTGATGATCGCGTCGTCATTCGCATCGCGCGCTCGGAAATGGGGCAGGGCACCTTTACGGCGCTCGCGCAACTGGTCGCCGAAGAACTCGACTGCGACTGGGCCAGGGTCAGCGCCGAGTTTGCCTCACCCAACGAGCACATCAGGAGAGATCGCGTGTGGGGCTCGATGTCCACCGGCGGCAGCATGGGCGTGCGTTCGTCACAGGACTACGTGCGCCGGGCAGGCGCGAGTGCCCGCGAGATGCTGGTCGCCGCTGCGGCGGCGCGCTGGCAGGTGCCCGTAGCGGAATGCACGGCAGCGGACGGGGTCGTCGCGCACGCGCCCAGCGGCCGGAAGTTGCGGTACGGGCAGCTGGCCGCCGACGCGGCGAGGCTGACGCCACCGAAGGAAGTGACGTTGCGTGATCCCGCTGCCTGGAAGATTGCCGGAAAGTCCGTGCAGCGCCTCGACATCCCGGACAAGGTGCTCGGCAAACCCGTCTTTGGCGTCGATGTGATGCTGCCCGGAATGCTGCACGCGTCGATCGCGCAATGTCCGGTTTTTGGCGGCAAGGTTCTGAGCGTGGACGCCGGCGCCGCCGCGAAGATGCGTGGCGTCAGGAAGATTGTGCGTGAGGAAAGCTTCGTTGCCGTCGTTGCCGACAGTTGGTGGCGTGCCGACGAGGCATTGCGGCGGGTCGCCGTCGAATGGGACCTGGGCGGCAACGGCCATGCCAGCAACGAGACCATTGCAGCCATGTTGCGCGAGGGCCTCGCTGACCGGCAGCTGCCGCAGGCCCGTAAACTGGGAGACGCGCCAGCGGCAATGGCTACTGCGGCGAAGGTGGTCGAGGCGGAGTACCGCTCCCCTTACCTCAACCATGCCACGCTGGAGCCACAGACCTGTACGGCGTGGCTCAAACCCGAGGGCTTTCTGGAGGTGTGGACGTCCACGCAGAACGGTGAGGCGTCCATGGCAGCCGCTGCCGAGGCTGCCGGCTTGCCGCTGGAAAAGGTCGAAGTACACAAGATGATGCTGGGTGGCGGGTTCGGCCGCCGTGGTGGACCCCAGGATTTCGTCAGACAGGGCGTGGCGATTGCCAGGGCGATGCCTGGCATTCCGGTGAAGATGATGTGGTCGCGCGCCGAGGATATGCAGCATGGTTTCTATCGCCCGGCCAGCATGGTGCGCATGCGGGCCGGGCTGGACGCGCAGGGTAATCTCGTCGCCATGCACACCACGATCGCCTGCCCATCGATCCTCAAGGTTCTGATGCCGGGGGTGCTGAGCAAGGACGGCATCGACTTCACGGCCGTACGTTCTTTCACCGACATGCCCTATGCGGTGCCGAACCAGCAGGTCGACTATGCCATGCGCAATGGTCATGTCCCGGTTGGTTTCTGGCGTGCGCCAGGGCAACAGAATGCCTTTTACCGCGAGAGCTTCATCGATGAGTTGGCGACCGCCGTCGGCAGGGATGCGTTGGAGTATCGTCTGGCGATGTTGAAGCCCGGCGACAAGAACCGCCTGGTGCTCGAGGCGGTGGCCACGGCGGCGGCCTGGGGGAGCCCGCTGCCAGCGGGCGTTCATCGTGGTCTTGCGGTCGCCGACGGTTTCGGCAGCTTTACGGCGATGGTGGCCGAGGTCTCGGTAGGGCCGGGCGGGCAACCCCGGGTGCTGCGCATCGTCGTGGCCATCGACTCCGGCCATGTGGTGAATCCGGATACCTGTCGCGCACAGGCCGAGAGCAACGTCGTCTTTGGTCTCGGCAGCATTCTTTACCAGGAGAACAACGTCAAGGCTGGCCGCATCGTGGAATCAAACTTCCACGACTTTCGGCTGCCGCGGCTTTCCGAGATGCCGCGGGTGGAAACGGTGCTGGTGCCGAGCGGCGGGTTTTGGGGTGGGCATGGCGAACCGGCCATCCTGCCGCTGGCCCCGGCCGTGTGCAACGCGCTGTTCGCCGCGACCGGCCAGCGTATCCGCTCGTTGCCACTCAAGCACCACGACCTGCGCGCTCCGGTCTGAAACCGCGGATGTCCGGCTCGTCAGCCGGGCTGGCCTGACCGGAGTGGTGCGCGCGAGCCAAACCCCTTTTCCGTCCAGGGTCGCGCTGCGTTAGAATCCGCGGCGTCGCCAGGCGTTCAGCGTGGCGCTCAGGTGTGGTTTCCATGTTGTTCCATGCCGGCTCGTGATTCGACGCCGGGCTGCCCGGTTGCTGGTCATGAGAATTGCTTATCTGGAAGACGACGGCGATGTTGCGGCAACCGTCAGTGGCTGGTTGCGGGCCGCCGGCTACGACGTCGAGTGCTTTGTCAGCGGCGCAGAATGCGCGCATGCCGTCGAAAGCCGGTGTTTCGATGTCTGCCTTTTCGACTGGATCGTGCCCGACCTGTCGGGTCGGGAAGTGCTTGCACGCTTGCAGATCAAACTGCGCCGTGCCATGCCGGCGGTGATCTTTACGACCGGTCGCGACGCCGAAGAGGATGTGGTCGCGGTTCTCAACGCCGGCGCCGATGACTACATCGTCAAGCCCCTGTCGCGCGCGCTGCTGCTGGCTCGTCTGGAAGCCGTAACGCGGCGCCAGCGAGGGGTCGCTGGCGGCTCGCTCAGACAGGATTTCGGCCGACTGCGCGTCGATCATGCCCGGCGGCAGATCGTCCTCGACGAGCAGTTGGTCGCGCTCACCGAGCGCGAAACCGACCTGGCCCTGTACCTGTTTCAGAATGTCGGTCGCGCGCTGAGTCGGGAGCATCTGATCCAGGTGGTGTGGTCGCTGACCCCGGACGTCGATACGCGCACCGTCGACGTGCATGCCAGCAGCCTGCGGCGCAAGTTGCGGCTGAATCCGGAATACGGCTGGCGACTGGTCTCGATTTACGGCCACGGTTACCGCCTTGAGCGAGAAAGTAGTCCTGCGTGAAAGTCATTGCCTTGTACAAGCTGCTGCTCGTCGTGCTCCTCAGCGTTGCGTTGCCGGTTGCCGCCGCGCCACCGCTCGGCCGTGACAACATGCCGGCCTGGCGCTATACGGTCAGGCCGGGTGACACGCTGATCAACATTGCCGAGCGCCACTTGACCGATGTCGGGTATTGGCCGGCGGTCCAGAAGGCCAACCAGGTCGATGACCCCTACCGGTTGCTGCCGGGAACGGTGTTGCGCATTCCGGCATCGATGCTGCGCCGGGTACCGGCGGCGGTGACGGTGGAAACCCGCAACGGCGCGGTGCGTTGGCGCACGGCAACCGGCGACTGGCAGGAGGCGTCCGAGGGGCAGCGGCTGGCTGCGGGCAGTACGCTGGAAACACTGGACAACGCCAGCGCCTTGCTGCGCCTGGCGGATGGCAGCAGGTTGCTGCTGTCGGCCAATTCGCAGATCGTCTTCGATGCCCTCGGTGCTTTTGCCGGCGGACTGATGGTCGACACGCGCCTGCGTCTGCAGCGAGGGCAGGGCGACATCACCGCCAATCCGGCGCGGCGTGCCAACCAGCACCTGCAAATCCAGACCCCGGCAGCGCAGGTGGTGGTGCGCGGTACGCACTTCCGCGTTGGTGTCGAGAGCGACGTGACCCGGGAAGAAACCCTGTTCGGGCTGGTCGGCGTCAGTGGTGCGGGTCGGGGCGTGAGTGTGCCTCGGGGACGTGGGACGATCGCTCGCGTCGGCGAATCGCCGATCAAGCCCGTGCCGTTGCTGGGTGCGCCGGATGTGTCCGCCTTGCCGACACGTTTCGAGTACCTGCCGTTGCGTTTTCCGATGCCGCGCCTGCCGGGGGCGGCAGCATGGATCGCTGAGGTCGCACCCGACCCGTCGTTTACTCGCATCGTGCTCAGCAGGAGCGGGCGAGGCGACGCACTGACCTTTCCCGATCTGCCCAACGGCGAGCATGTGTTGCGTTTGCGGGCCATCGACTTGAACGGCCTGCAAGGGATCGACGCCCTGCACCGCTTCGTCGTCTTCGCCCGCCCCTTTCCGCCCGGCCTGAACAGCCCCGGCGATTCGGCGACCGTCCGCAGCGCCCGTCCGCCGTTTGCCTGGACCAGCCAGCAGGGCGTCGGCGGCTATCGCCTGCAGGTTGCGGCTGCGCCCGACTTTGCCATGCCCCTGCACGTTGCGAGCACGACCCTGAACTCTTGGGAAGTGCCCGCCGATTTACCGCCCGGCAAACTCTACTGGCGGGCAGCCAGCGTTGACGAACAAGGGCAGCAGGGGCCGTGGAGCCTCGCTGCCGAATTTACCTACAAGCCGGGTCCGGGTCCGGTGGATCTCGGGCGGGCGGCAGTCGAGTTTCAATCCGAGGTCCTCCGCCTCAACCTGCCGCCGGCGCCGGAAGGGCTGGTATACGAGGCGCTGCTGTCGCCCGACCCGGAATTGCGCGAGGTGGTGGCGCAGGCGCAAGCGAGTGACGGGGCGCTGCTTCTGCCACGCCCGGACGCCGGCAGCTATTACCTCGGGATCCGCCTGCTCGATCGCAGCGACAACACGCCCGGGCCGCTCGCGGTGCAGAAGATTGAGGTTCCGTATAGCCGCTTGTGGCTGTTGTTGTTGCTGCTGCCTGTGGTCGCCTTGTAAGCCGCTGCGTCCGGCATCGGCTGCTGCGCGTGTTCGGTCCGCTGGCCGTCACCCGCTACCTGCGCAGCGAAGCGCTGCGCGTTGCCTTGTTGCTGGCGTTGATCGCCGTGTCGATCAGCGGCAGTGGTCTGCTGGTCAGGATCGATCATCTGATTTTCGATGTCGGGCAGCGCCTGAACCGGCGTGCAGTGCCCGGCGATGTGCTGATCATCGCCATCGACGAAGACAGTCTCGACCGGCTCGGCCGCTGGCCGTGGCCGCGCGACCAGCACGCCCGCCTGCTGCAGGCGCTCTGCGCGAGCAGGCCGGCCGCGATTGCCGTGGACATTGCGTTCAGCGAACCGAGTAGCGATCCCCTGGCCGACGCCGTGCTTGCCAAGGCCCTGGCGGATTGCGGCAATGTGGTGCTGCCGCTGGTCATTGAAGCGACTCGCGTCGGCGGGCAGTTGCTCGAGTCGCCACCCATTCCGCGACTGGCCGCGGTTGCCGTCGGCATCGGGCGGACCGCGGTGCGTCTCGACGAGGATGGCATCGCCCGAGCCGTTGATCTGCGCGAGGGCGTCGGAGCAGCGACCTGGCCTTTGCTGGCCGAGGAGGCCTTGCGCGTCGCTCGCCAGTTGCCGGCACAAGCCAACGCTATTGCGGCGCCGGTCACGCCGCTGGTGGCGAGGCATGAGCTGCTGCGCGACCAGAGTAGACGCATCGAGTTCGTCGGTCCACCCGGCACGGTGCCGCGCCTTTCGTACGTCAACCTGCTCGAAGGACAAATCGCATCGGCGGTGTTCGCCGACAAGATCGTTCTCGTCGGGGCCACCGCCATCGGACTGGGCGATTTCCTGCCGACACCGGTGTCGGCCCTCGGGCAGCCGATGCCCGGCGTCGAAGTGCTGGCCAACATTCTCATTTCCATGCGTGACGGGCGCCTGATCAGCATTTTG
This sequence comes from Candidatus Accumulibacter propinquus, assembly GCA_016714935.1. Classification (GTDB taxonomy): domain Bacteria; phylum Pseudomonadota; class Gammaproteobacteria; order Burkholderiales; family Rhodocyclaceae; genus Accumulibacter; species Accumulibacter propinquus. Next base: position 226,535 of record JADKBU010000002.1, read on the forward strand.
CCGATGGCGCCGACGTTGCTGCTGGCGGCGCTGCTGGCCGGTGTTCCCATGCTCTGGCTGCGGCGCCTGATGCCGCTTCCCGGATTGCTGGCGAGCTCGGCCTGGGTTCTCGTCCTGGGCGCTGCCTGTGCCCTGCTGCCCGGCGTTGCCCAACTCTGGTTTGCACCGGCTGGTGCCTTGTTCGCCGCCCTGTTCGCCTTTCCGCTGTGGAGTTGGCGAAGACTCGAAGCGGCGCGTCGCCACCTGGACCAGGAGCTGCGGCAGTTGCGGGCCATTCTTCCCGAAAGTCAGGCGACGCAAGCCTTCCCGGCCGAAATCCGACGACTGGATTTCGAGCAGCGGATTGCCTGGGTACAGGCAGCGCAGCGCAGCATGCAGGCTCTCGAAGCGCAGCGCAACGAGGCGCTGGCATTTATCTCCCACGATCTGCGCACGCCCCTGGCCAGCGCGGTCAGCCAGCTCGAAAGTCCCGACGGGTGCGCTCCGGAAAACCTGCTGCCATCGTTGCGCCGGGCGTTGGGCATGGCGCAGGCTTTCCTGTGGCTGGCGCGCGCCGAGGCCCTGGAACGCCGTCAGATGAAGGAACTCGAACTGACGGCGGTACTTGAACAGGCGGCAGACGAGCTGTACGCGCTGGCCAGGCAGCGGCAGGTGTCACTCGTGCGGCAACTGCCGGAGGCACCGGTGTGGATCACCGGCGACTTCCAGTCACTCGAACGCTGCGCCATCAACCTCTTGCACAACGCGCTGACCTATGCGCCGACGGGAACGCAGGTCAGTATCGGGATCGATTTGCCGGCCGCCGGCGAAGTCACCTTCTGGGTGGCCAATGCCGGGCCGCCGCTATCGGGCGAGCAGGTCGACAGGCTCTTTCAGCGCTTCAGCCGGGGCGACCAAATGGCCGAAAATCCATCGGGCACCGGCCTTGGGCTGTATTTCGTACGCACTGTTGCCGAGCGTCACGGCGGGGAGGCCGGCGTGACCTGTGCGGCCGGCACGGTCCGGTTCTGGGTGAGACTGGCGGCCGCCGGCGTCGCGGCCAACCACAGTTCACCCTGAGCCTGCGGGTGACATCGGTGCCAGTGTTGCCCGTTCTTTTGCTAAGCTGTCGTGTTGGAGCCTGATCCGCGGCAATGGGCGATAATGGTCGCGCGCAAGGGCACGGTGCCGGTGAAGCGGTGTCCATGCAGCAAACAGAGGGAAATGGCCGATGGGAAGGGAGATTGGCAGCAGCGGCTTCACGGCGGACGACTTCGCACGTTTCCACCAGCGGCTGGCGCTCGAGACGCGGCATGCCCACGCGGCTTACGCGCGCGGGGACTTCGCCGACGCCGGACTGGTCGCCGGCTTCGAGCTTGAGGCCTGGCTGATCGACGACCAGTTGTCGCCGGTACCGCGCAATGTGTCGTTCCTGGAGCGCCTGGCCAGTCCGCTGGTGGTGCCCGAACTGTCGCGTTTCAACGTCGAACTCAATGGCACCCCGCAACCCTTGCAGGGCAGAGCGCTGTCGAGGCTCGAAAGCGAACTGACCGCGACCTGGCAGCAGTGCCTGCGTGTCGCGCGTGACGAAGAGTCGGCGTTGATCGCCATCGGCACGCTGCCGACAGTCCGCGAGACCGATCTCTCATTGGCCAGCATGTCGCCGTCGAAGCGTTACGCCATGCTCAACGAGCAGATTCTGGTGCTGCGTGGCGGTCGGCCCCTGACTCTGGATATCTCCGGTATCGACAGCTTGTGTACGACGCATGCCGACGTGATGCTGGAGGCAGCGACAACGTCCTTTCAGGTCCATTTGCAGACCCCCGCCGGCGAGGCGGCGCGCACCTACAATGCCTCGCTGCTGCTGGCTGCCCCTCTGGTCGCGCTGGCTGCCAATTCACCTTTCCTGTTCGAACGGGCGCTCTGGCACGAGACGCGCATCCCGCTCTTCGAACAGGCCGTCGATTGCTGTGATCCGGAGCATCCCGAGCACCTGCGCGTCACTTTCGGGTCGGGCTACCTGGATGCCGACCCGACCGCCTGTTTTGCCGAGAACCTGTCGTCCTATACGGTGTTGCTGCCCTTTGCCGTGCCCAGCCCGATACAGTCCTACGCCCATCTGCGTCTGCACAACGGAACCATCTGGCGCTGGAATCGCATGCTGATCGGCTTCGACGACAAGGATCAGCCGCACTTGCGGGTCGAGCAGCGGGTGATGCCCGCCGGACCCAGCATCGTCGACATGATCGCCAATGCGGCGTTTTATTACGGCGCGGTGTGCATGCTGGCCCGGCAGCAGGTGGCGCCGGAGTCGCAGTTGCCCTTCGCGGTCGCGCGCGAGAATTTCTACCGCGCCGCGCGGGCGGGTCTCGGCGCGCGCCTGGTCTGGTTCGACGGTCGGGAGGTAAGCGCCGTCGACCTGCTTGAACGCCAGTTGTTGCCGCTGGCGCGCGAGGGCTTGATGCGGCTCGAACTCGACGCTGCCGACGTCGCGCGGTACCTGCAGGTGATCGCCGGACGTTTGCGTAGCCGTCAGAACGGGGCGGCCTGGCAACTGGCGCACTACGCGAAACACCGCGACTTCTTCCGGCTCACCGCCGACTATCTTGAGCATCAGCGCCGTCTCGTGCCCGTGCATGAGTGGACCTTATGAGCGTTTTCCCTTCATGCTGACCGTACTCGACACCCTGCCGGCACACTTTCTCGATACCCCTGCCCGCGAACTCCATCGCCTGCTGCCCGGTCCGACGCTGATTCACCTGCCTGGACGTCGCCAGCCGCCGCTGTTCGTCTCGGTGCTGCTGCACGGCAACGAAGACAGCGGCGTGGTGGCCCTGCAGAGCGTGTTGCGGACATACGCCGGTCGCCCGCTGCCGCGAGCCCTGTCGATCCTGGTCGGCAATGTAGCAGCGGCGGCAGAGGGGCTGCGCCGTCTTGATGATCAGCCCGACTACAACCGGGTCTGGCCGGGTGGCGAGGCGTACGCCGGTTCGCGGGAATGTGCCGCGATGGGCGAGGTGCATCGCATGATGCAGGCGCGCGGTGTCTTTGCCAGCATCGACGTGCACAACAACACCGGCATCAATCCGCATTACTGCGTGGTGAATCGTCTTGATCAGGCCGTGTTGCACCTGGCGCTCCTGTTTTCCCGCACCGTCGTCTGGTTTCGCGGCCTGGCGGGCACGCAGACGACGGCGTTTTCGCCGTTTTGCCCTTCGCTGACCGTGGAATGCGGCAAGCCCGGAAAATCGACCAACGAGGAGCACGCGGCGCGTTTCATCGAGGCCTGTCTGCATCTGGCAACGTTCCCCGTACACGCTGTGCGTGGCGACGACATCGATCTCTACCATACGGTAGCGACGGTGCGCGTACCGACCGCGGTCTCGTTCGGCTTTGGCGATGCGCGCGCAGACGTCGATTTCGATCCGCAGCTCGACCACATGAACTTCCGGCAACTCGATCCCGGCACGGTATTCGGACGGACGCAACTGGAACTGCCGATCGACGTCCGCGATGAAAGCGGGTGTGACATAGCGCACGAGTTCTTTGCCTGCGGCGGGGGTACCATCCGCCTGCGGCGCGCGGCAACGCCGGCGATGCTGACTCTCGATGCGCGCGTGGTGCGCCAGGACTGCCTGTGCTACCTGATGGAGCGATTGCCCTTGCCGCGGCACGAAAAAGCCGCCAGGGAATTGTGCGCAAGCCTGTAGCAAGTGAGGAGAACGCGGTGCCTAGTGATGGTGGAGAGGATAGGCAGCATACTTTGACCAGGAGCTGCGGTGTACTTCGCACGGCCAGGTCCTGGCGGGCGATCCTGGTCGTGATCCTGGCGGCCTTCCTGCCAGGCTCGGCAGTTCTGGCGGACAGTTCCGGCGATCAACTGGCGGCCTACTACGACCGGCAGATGGCGATCAGGGGTGGTATCGCCTATGGCTGGATCGGCAGCGATCGGCCGACGCCGATGATTTCCGACGTGCTTCAGGTGGGAGTGAGCAAGGACGCCTACTATGCCCTGCGCCGGGACGGCAGCCTGCTGACCTGGACGGCATCGCCGGCCAGCGCCACCCTGCTGATGCGCGACGTGCTCAGCTTCGCCGCCGGCAATTCGGGTTGGCTGGCGATCAACCGGACCCGCAGCCTATGGCAGGGCAGCGGCAGGGAGCCGCCGCGCAAGATTGCCGAAAGAGTGATCGCCGCCGCGGTCGGCGACGGAACCGACTACTACATTACACAGGCTGGCGAACTCTATGTGCGCGGCCTGGCCAATCGGGGTCAGTATGGCGATGGTCGTCTGCTGGCGGCCGGCGAGTTCGTCAAGACCGCGTCGCAGGTTGTTGCCGTCAGGGCGCATACCGGTCACGCGCTGTACCTGGCGAGCAGCGGCGAAGTGTTCGGGACCGGCGGCAACGTCAATGGCCCGCTGTCAAGGCATGGACTGGGTGACAAGGCGACCAGTTGGGGCCGCATCTTCACCGGCGCCAAGGGGGTTGCCACCGGCGCCGCGCATTCGGTGGCGATTCGCGAGGACGGCACCTTGTGGGCCTGGGGTAGCGGTTTCGCCGTCGAGCCGACGAAGATCGCCGAACAGGTCGTCACCGTAGCGGCGGGCAATGGCTCGACGATGGCACTCTCTGCCGACGGCAAGCTTTGGGCCTGGGATGGTGGCCGCGGGCCTCGCCAGATCGTTCTCGATCGCTGACCGGGGGTCTGGGGCGCAGGCGGTGAGACCTGCATCGGCAAATCCTAGCCGCCCAGGACGCGGTTCTTTCCGGTTCGTTTGGCCAGGTACATGGCCTGATCCGCCCGTCTGATGGCCTCTTCGCCAGACTCGTCCGACGTCAACTGGGTGACCCCGGCGCTGAAGGTAATCAGGATCCTTTCATTGCCGGTCAGGAAGAAGTTCTTGGTCAGTTCTCGCTGCAGGCGCTTCATCGTCTCGATGCCCTCTTCCTGGCGGGTATCCGGCATCAATATGACGAATTCCTCGCCGCCGTAGCGTGCCAGGGTGTCGATCGGACGCATGTAGTGGCGCACGACATTGACCAGATGGACAAGCGCCTCGTCGCCCGTTGCGTGGCCCAGCCGGTCGTTGATCTTCTTGAAATTGTCGACGTCGAGCAGGGACACGCAAAGGGGGGAATCCTTGCGTTGCATGCTGGCGATCTCGCGCGCCAGCGCCTCGGCTAGCCCCCTGCGGTTCAGTGCGTCAGTCAAGGGGTCGTGGCGGGCAGAAGCGCTCGCGTGGTGCAGTTCCTCGTGCAGCTTGGCGAGTTCGGCGTCGGTGGTGAGGACCTTTTCCTGGAGTTCTTCCAGTTGATCACGGGCGGACGCGGTGTCCTGGGCCATCGCGCGGGTGGCATCGATCACCCGTTGCAGCAGTGGCGTCAGGTCTTCGAGCGTGTGCACTTCGGAAATCTCGCTGGCGCTCTGTTCGAGGTTGTTCTGGAAGTCGGTGCTGGAGTGATTCATCGCTGTCAGTTGATCAATGAATGCTGACAGCATTTGGCGCATTGCTTCCTGGGCTTCCAGGGTGCGGGTCTTCGCGTCGTGCTGCCTGTCGATGACCTCCTGCAGGCGTCGCTCGGCGTCGTCCAGTCGACGCAAACTCAGAGGCGGGGCCACCGCCCGGACCAGCGAGTCGATCTGCCCCTGGATGCATTGCTGGTCCAGAGTCAGTTCGCCGATGTTTTCGATGATCAGATGCAGCAGCTTGAGCAGGAGTTCCTTGATTTCCACCTGCTCTTCTGCAGCCAGCGATGCTCGTTGGCTGAAACCGGTGAGCAGGCCCAGCAGCGTTTGGATGTCCACCGCCGGGCCTGCAACGTTTGCAGCAGCGTACGCGCCTGGCCGAACAACCACTCGTCTTCGCTGCCCAGCGCGGGCAGCAGATCCTCGATCAGGCGCCGGATCCTGGCCAGCAACTCGGTGGTCAGTTCGCTGGCCTTGTTATCGGGTTGAGGCTTCGCCGCAGAAGTGCCGCTGGCCGCGCTGGTGAGAACGAGCAGTGCATCCTGGACAGCCAGCCAACTGCGGTTGCCGATGGCGGTTTCAAAGCGCTCCAGATGCTGCGTCAGCGCCGGGTACTTGACCCGCAGCGCCATCAAGATCTGACGCAACTGTGCTTCCGGGAAGCCCGCCACATTGGGCAGCTTGGCGACTTCGTTGTAGCAGGCCTGGTAGTTTGCCGGAGTGGGCGACAGTTTGCGAAGCGTCAGTTGCTTGAGCGCTTCGCGGGCAATGTCGATAGGGTTGTTGGTATCGGTCACTGAAGCAGCATCAAGGGGCAGTAAAAGCGTTCATCCCCACTTTGGAGAAGGCCGCTCCGGGCTCGTCTCTGACTCCATTTTTGCAGTCGAGACGACGTCAGTGTACTGCCATGGGAGCTTGTCGTGTGGTAAATCGACAGCCGGGCGCCCGGCAGGGCTAACGGCTGCGGGCTTTGGGCAGGCGTACTCCGGTAGAATAGGGCGAAAGATTCGGGTTGAACATGGGCAGACTGCTGTTGGCACCGATGGAGGGGCTGGTCGATGACGTCTTGCGCGACGTGTTGACGCGTCTGGGCGCCTACGATCTGGCGGTGAGCGAGTTTCTGCGTGTTTCGGGCAGCGTGCTGCCGGTACGAAGCTTTCGCCGAATCTGCCCCGAACTCGGCCGCGGCAGCCGCACCGACGCCGGCACACCGGTGGTCGTCCAGCTTCTCGGCAGTGACCCGGCCTGTCTGGCCGACAATGCGGCGCAGTTGGTCGAACTCTCTCCGGCCGGGATCGACCTGAACTTCGGGTGCCCGGCGCCGACGGTGAATCGCCACGGCGGTGGTGCGACGTTGCTCGCCGATCCGGAGCAACTGTTCCGCATCGTCGCTGCGGTACGGCGCGTGGTGCCCACCGTAATCCCATTCACCGCCAAGATGCGACTCGGCGTGCGCGACACGGCGAGGACCCTCGACTGTGCGCGGGCTCTGGCCGCCGGAGGAATCGTGTCGCTGGTCGTGCATGCGCGTACTCGGGACGAAGGCTACCGGCCGCCGGCTCACTGGGAATGGGTGGCGCGCATCAAGGATGTCGTGCAGCAGCCGGTGACTGCCAACGGTGAAGTCTGGACGACGGCGGACCATGCCCGTTGCTGCGCGGTCAGTGGCACTCCGGATGTGATGCTCGGGCGCGGGGCGGTCGCCGATCCGTTTCTTGCCCGGCGTATTCGCGCGCTGGCGGCGGGTCAGGCGATCGACAGTGATCGCTCGCTGGATTGGTTGCTGTTGCAGCCCTTGCTGGCGTCTTACTGGCAACAGGTCTGTGGCAAGGTTTCGCCGCGACAGGCGCCGGGTCGCCTCAAATTGTGGCTGGGATCGCTGCGGCGCAACTTTGTCGAAGCCGAAGCGCTATTCATCGCCGTGCGTGCGCTGCGCGGGGTCGAAGAAGTCTCGCGCGTACTCCGGAGGCATGGCGTTCCCGTCGTGCCGGCGGCTGGCTAAGCCGCGCTCGATGTTCGGCAACTCGCGCGTTCCCGAGAGCGTGCAGGGCGACATCCACCCGCATCTGGCGACCCTGCTCGACCGGCATGCCGGCGCACCTTTCCGCAAGCCCTATGCCGACTACAATCGTGCGGCGTTTGCGGGCAGCCTCGAACGTTGGCAGCGCACGGCTGCCGCATCACCGGTCATTCTCGATTCGGGCTGTGGTGTGGGGGAGAGCAGCCTGTGTTTGGCCAGGAACTTCCCCGACCACTACGTGATCGGCGTCGATCAGTCGGCATCGCGCCTGGCGCGCGGCAGGCGTAGCGCTGCGCAGTGGCCGCCGAATCTCGATCTGGTGCGCGCCGATGTGGTCGACTACTGGCGTCTGCTGCGCGAGGCGGGCATCCGGCTCGATCGACATTATCTGCTTTACCCGAACCCCTGGCCGAAGGCCAGCCAGGTGAGTCGCCGCTGGCACGGGCACCCGGTCTTTCCGTCCCTGCTCGACCTGGGCGGGGTGCTGGAGTGCCGCAGCAACTGGGCGATCTACCTGGCGGAGTTCTGTTTCGCAGTGCGGCGAATGACGCACCGCCCGGCAGTTGCCGAATCGTATGCGCCGGATGCCGCGATGACGCCCTTCGAGCGCAAGTACCTGGCTTCCGGCCATCGGCTTTTTCGTATGGTCGTCGATCTGGCTTGAGAGCAGGCCAAGTTTTCGGCTTGCAGGCCGGAGCGTATCGGGGCCGAGAGCCTGTGGTTTGCCAAAGGGCTATACACAGTGTCGTTGTGAAGACCGCCAAAACCGTCGTAAAATGGCGGCTGCGCGGGCGTCGTATAATGGCAATACCCTAGCTTCCCAAGCTAGAGCCGAGGGTTCGATTCCCTTCGCCCGCTCCACCTGGTTTCAAATCAGCGGATTCCGCGCAGATGGATGCCGGGATTCGGGTTCTTTCCCATGATCGGGATAAGCTCTTGAAACGCAGGAAAAGCGTTCGGGCCTACGGTCTCCCTTCCCGCTGGCGAATCGGCACGGTGCTGTTGTTGCTGATTCTCGCCTGTCTGCTGCCGGGAATACTCGGTGTCGCGGTGTTGTTCGCGCGTGAGTACCTGAACGGCCGTGCCCAACTCGAAAGGGACATGATAGCCACGGCGCGTGCGATGGTTCAGTCCGTCGACACGCAATTGTTCAAGGCCAGGATCACGGGCCAGGTCCTCTCCACATCCGCTGCGCTTTCCCGGAATGATCTGGAAGGATTCCATCGACGGGCACGCGAGGTCATCGCAACGACCCGGGTGGGTATGAATTTCGTGCTGACCAACGAGAGTGGCCAGCAACTGGTGAACACGTTGCGGGAGTTTGGTGAACCCCTGCCGCGTCACGGCAATCCGGAGATTCCCCGGCGTGTCTTCGCCACCGGACTGCCGGAGATTTCGGAAATCTACATTGGCGGGGTGCTGCGCAAGCCCGTGATAAGCGTTGACGTGCCGGTGATGGACAACGACCGGGTAAGGTATGTCCTGAGCGTCGGGGTGTCGCTGGATGACTTCAACGCCATTCTCGCTGCGCAACACTTTCCGCCGGGTTGGGTCTCGGCAATATTCGACAACACCGGCACCATCGCCGCACGCACGCACGCACCCGAAGCGTTCGTCGGCCAGAAGGGAACGGTCGAGTATATCCAGCGTATCAGCGAGTCACTGGAAGGCTCGATGCAAACCGTCACCCGCGAAGGAATTCCGACCCTGTCGGTCTGGAGCCGTTCATCGGTCATCGGTTGGAGCGTCGGCATCGGTATTCCGCGAGAAATTCTGGAAAAGGATTTGATCCGCACCATGACCTGGCTAGCTGCAGGCTTGGCGATTTTGCTCGTCGTTGGGCTGGCTTTGGCATGGCTGGCGGGCCGGAGAATAGCCGGATCGGTGCGCGCCCTGACCGAGCCGGCGATCGCCTTGGGGAAAGGGCTGTCGGTGCCGGTTCCCGAGGTATCCATCCAGGAATCGGCCGAGGTCGCTGTCGCACTCCGCCAGGCCGGGGAACTGTTGGCAGCACGTACCACCTCTTTGGTGGCCGCCAATCAGGAACTCGAACAACTTGCCCGGGTGGACGCACTCACCGGCCTGCAGAACCGTAACTCTGCCAATGAGCGACTGCGCCAGGAATTTCTGCGCTTGAAGCGATCGGGCCATCTTTATGTCGTCCTGTTCATGGATATCGATTTCTTCAAGGCGATCAATGATACCTATGGCCACGACACTGGAGATCAGGTGCTGCGACATGTGGCGACCGTGCTCAAGGACACCTTGCGGGAGAGTGATTTCGTCGCCCGCTACGGTGGGGAGGAATTCCTCGCCGTCCTCCCGGAGACGAATGCCGAAGGCGCATTGCGTCTTGCCGAGACTGTCAGACAAACGGTTTCCAGGCATGCCTTCCCAGTGGCAGAGCGGGTGACGGTAAGCATCGGCGTCGCCATGGCGACGGACCAGGACAAGAACGAAGAAGTCGCGGTACGCCGGGCAGACACCGCACTCTATCAAGCCAAGGCGGACGGACGCAATGCGGTTCGCGGTTGCTGAAGGATAGGAAATCCAACGGCAGCGACGAGAGTCTATGAGCCTTCATCAAGCAGCGTCAATGTCGAATTTGGACCCGGAAGCCCCTGAAAAGTCATCTGAATCCTGCCCCGCTCAGTGCCTGTGGTCATCCGCCTGTCACCTGTCTGGTCCGGCCACGCGGATGACCACAGGCACGAGTCCTCCCACGACGGGCGATGACAACTCGTCTTGCTTCAGTCTGGACGTTTGCGCATGGCTACTTCCATCCCGCACCTACCAGGCAATGCGCTGATCGAATTGGTACTCCGGCACCGGTTGGGGCTGCGGTTCGTCCTCGCCCCGAGCGGCGCCCAGCATCTCCCAGAGCGGTGGCGCACGGGCTCTCATCAGTCGTGGCGGTGAGGTTGGTTCGCCCAGATGGGTCAGGATGTCGCACACGGCCCCGGCGTCAGTGATGAAGGCAATGATTCGAATCTCGCCGCTGCAGCGTGGGCAGACGAGCGGAAACACCCCGTAGATCCGCGCGAGCAGCAGCGCCCAGGCGTAACGGGCGGCGCGACGGTGGATCGCTGCCGCTTCCCCCGGTGTTTCCTCTGTTCCCCCTGACGACCGGCCTGGCGTGACGCTTGGCGCAGCGGTCGGAGCGATTGACTCGGTCGCGTCTGCCGCCGGCGTACCGTCCGGCACGCCGGCGAGCGCAGTGACCTGCCCCCGCAGTGGCGCGTTCGGTGCCAGCACCCCGTAGTAACGATGCCGATGTCGGCGCGGTGGCGGAATCAGCGCCGCCAGACGCCCGATCAGTTCGAGCGGTGTGAGCATCGGGCTGATGCTGCCGCCGGGACCCGGCTTGACGCTCTCATAGACCAGGTGTTCGGCGTCGATTTCACGCAGACGTTCCAGCGCAAAGGCAGGTCGAGCGCAATACCGTAGCAGCCGTTCCAGGCCCTGGCGGTCGGCCGCTTCAATGCGCACGCCGGCGTCGAGGGAGAATCCGCCACCATGCGCCCAGTTCGCCATCGTCTCGGCGTCTTCCGGCTCAAGCACCGCGTCGGGTCAGCGCGCGCAGCGGCGGCGGACCTTGGCGTGGACTTCGTCGAGCAACTTCTGATCGGGGGCACGGCTTTCGTGAAACGTCGCCGTTCCTGAAGGATGCGCCGCGAAGACGCCCTCGATGACGAGGCAGTGGAAGTGCTCATGCGGATTGAGCAGCGCCCCAAAGCGGTGGATGAAGGCCACCGCGCCGATTCGGGAATCGGCGCCCGCAGCCGGGCAGGCGCGGCGCAAGACTTGTTCGACGACGCTCAGGAAAATCCGCAGCGCCAGCGTCTCGATCGTCGGATCGTGTTGCAGGTGATAACGCAGCCGCTTGGGAACCGACAGCACCCACTGGCGGACCGGCAGTCGCGGAAAAACGTGGTCGGCCAGAAGGGCGGCGGTTTCGACCATTCGCCGGGTGTTGCAAGCGGGACAGACACCACGGCCCTTGCACGACCAGGCGATGAGGAAATCGTGACCGACGGCGCCGCTTACAGCCAAGTAATTGCCTCGATTACGGCATTGCCGTAGAATTGGCTTATGCGAACAGTGGCCGAGACCTTCATTTTTGAACGATACGCGACGGACATTTGGTCGAGTTCCGAGCGTGAGGCATTCATCAATTGGATCGCCACGAACCCCGAGTCAGGTGACATCATTCCTGGGAGCGGTGGTTGCCGCAAAGTTCGATGGGCTGCGTCTGGACGGGGAAAGCGCGGTGGTGCGCGTGTCATCTATTTCATCGCCCCTGACCGGACGATCTGGTTGCTGATCGCCTACAAGAAGGCACAGTTCGACAATTTGCCTACGTCGTTTCTCGCTGATCTGAAACAAGGAGTTGAAGATGTCCTCTGAACTCGAAAAGTTCCAACGTGACTTGCTTGAGTCCGTCAAACAGATGCAACGCGGTCAGACGGCGCGAGTGACAAAGGTAGGAATTACGCCTGCAGCCGAGGCACGTTCGAGGGTTGGGTTGTCGCAACACGATTTTGCTACCCTGTTAGGAATTTCTTCGCGCACGCTGCAGGATTGGGAGCAAGGCCGGAGAGAGCCTACTGGGGCGGCAAAGACCCTGTTACGTGTTGCCTTCTCCCACCCGGAGGAACTACGCGAGCTCCAGCCCTGAAGCGCGAGCGCCCCGGGTGCCGCCTCCCTCCCACGTTCGTGGCGGACGAACGCCTCCGAAGGAATGTTGGAATGTTGCGTGACCCTGTGGACCTTCCGGTGCGGACCCCCCCCCGCCCGGCCCCGGCCCCCCCCCGGGCCTCCCGTCTTGCCTGGGTGTTCTCCGGATGCTGGGCGCCCGCTCGCACGGGAAATGCGATGCTTCGCCAAGTCCCGACCCGGCGGATCAACCGTCCGACGCTGGTTCGCCCACGGATGGTCACATCGTAATACTTGACACAGGTCTCCACACTGCACTTACTACGTGTATAGCTAACCGCATCACCCCGACCCAGCTTGGTTTGCCGCGCGGCCACGGTCATCGCTCCGGTCTGGTCTTCGGACGAGTTTGCTGTGCCGAGCGGAGCGATCAAGAACGAGAAAACCTCACCCTTTTCAGGCTGCCGCAGCTCGATTCCACCGATCGGACCGTCGGGCAGTGGCCGAAAGCCCCAGCGCCAGTCGATCGGAACGTTGAGGCGAATCCGTAAGTGGTACAGATAGAACAGTCGCTCGACGTCCGTATTCGTCGGCTTCTGGGCCAGATAGGCGACGGAATCGAGGATGCGCAGGACTTCCTTCTCGGCGGACGGACTCGATGCATCGAAATGGAAGTCGAAGCAGAATCCACGGTAATACGGAAACCAGTGCAGAGACTTTCGTCGGTAGTCCCGGAGTGGGAGACGATCGGAACCAAACTCGAAGACCAACAGTAGTTTTCCGTTCATTTCGACTTCGGAGACCGGCCCGGCTGTGCCCCCTTCGCCGAGAGAGCGGGCTGCGCCTTCTCGAACTTGACCAGAAGTGGCCGCATAGTGCCTGCGACAAGACTCTTCGCTATCAGCGCCAGCTATGCGCTCGGCGAAGATGCTGGCCGTCGTCTCTGAGCCGGGGTTGGTCATGAAGAGGAACTGGGAGGGGAAGTGAATGGCCACTCGACATGCACGAAGCCGGGCATATCGACGCGCAGTTGCCAATCCTCACCTTCGATCCACAGAGCGATCTGACCGGGTTTATCGGTCCGGACAACCTGATTCGGATAGGTAATCAGCGCAGGTGGCTTGCTGCCCGCGGCAAATGACGATCCTTGGCCGAAATGGAGCGAAGTGGCGTGCATCAGCAAGCTGACAGCCAACACGGCAACGGCTGTTCTGATCAGTATGGCCACCTTTCCGTCCCGGCACGATCCACGGCCGATCCTCACCTTGTTGCCAAACATGATTTTCCCCCCTTGAACGTCCGACACCAGGCGGCAACGACACGCTATCCCCCACACCAAGGGTGTGGCTATGAGTTCAATATAGTCCAGCGCCAGAGGGAGATCCACTCGCGAGTGATCTCTGCCTGCCGGCGCCCAGATGCGGCGCCAGATGAGCCGGGGCACGGCACGGGCTCTCGTCGCTCAGGATCTTCTTTAAAATAGGGGACAGACCACGGTTATCTTGTTTTTTCTGCTCCGAAAGCTAGAAACCGTGGTCTGTACCCTATTCTGTTGCAACTGTACGCGTATACAGTGGCTGCCTCAATGCCTGCTGGCTGCGGGACGTGCGCCCTAGCAGCAGTATTGGCGATTTTTCTCGTCGTTGGGCTGGGTTTGGCATGGCTGGCGGGCCGGAGAATCGCCGCCCGCTACGGATTTCCTCGCCCGCTACGGTGGGGAGGAATTCCTGGCCGTCCTCCCGGAGACGAATTCCGAAGGCGCACTGCGTCTTGCTTGCGGCCAGGAGTCGAAAATGGTCATCCGATGCATGTACCGGCCCATGCCGCCGGCAGGGGTGTGGCGCTCACACTCAGGCCGGGAGTGATTCCAGGCTGGTGCGCATGTTCCGCATGGCCTTCACTTCAACCTGGCGAATGCGTTCGGCGGAGACACCGAATTCTGCTGCCAGATCGTGCAGGGTGGCCGGTTTTTCGTCCATCAACCAGCGCGCTTCGATAATCCGGCGGCTGCGTGGATCGAGGAGAGCCAGAGCCCTCTGCAGGCCTTCGGTCTGCAGTCGTTCGCGGACACGGCCTTCGAGCACATGCACCGGTTCGCGCGAGTTGTCGCACAGATAGGCGCTGGGGGCAAACGCCTCGTCATCCTCACTGTCGCCATCCAGCGCCAGGTCGTGGCCGGACAGGCGCGTATCCATCTCGGTGACCTCTTCAGGCCGGACATTCAGGATGGCGGCGATTCGTGCCGTCTGCTGGCAACCGAGACTGCTGCTGTTGTCTTTCATGCTGCGCAGGTTGAAAAACAGCTTGCGCTGCCCTTTGGTGGTTGCCACCTTGAGCATCCGCCAGTTCTTCACGACGTACTCCTGAATCTCGGCCTTGATCAGGTAGATGGCGAAGGAAACCAGGCGCACACCACGCGTCGGGTCGAAGCGCTTCACCGCCTTCATCAGCCCGATATTGCCCTCCTGGATCAGATCGGCGTGCGGCAAGCCATACCCCAGGTAGCCACGGGCGATCGAAACCACCAGACGGAGGTGCGAGACGATCAACTGTCGCGCCGCGTCGAGATCGTTCTTGTCCTGATAGCGACTGGCCAGGCGCGATTCCTCGTCCCGCGTCAACATCGAGAACTGTCTCGCCGCGACGATGTACGCATCGATGCTGCCGACCGCTGCGGTCGCAGGTAAAGCCAGGGCCGGCATCATTTGCGGGGATCTCCGACTCCTCTCCAGCGCTTCCGGCTCCGGGAGAAGCCGGTACGGAGAGCACCCGGTCGCGGCTTTCCCGGATAGCCAGCTCACGGTTTTGGCGGCGCCATGTCCATCGGGCGAGGCCCCGGTTTGCCGCGCATCCCGCCGCGTGGACCGGCATGGAAATCGTCGAAGGTCTTCTTCTGCTCAGGCGTGAGCAGGGCATAGAAGTCCTTGAGGGCAGTCACGTGCGCGGTCATGCGCGACTGATGCTCCTGCATGCGCTCCAGCATCTTGTCCGCCCGTTCCGGGGTGGAGAGTTTCGCCCAGTCGTCGGCCTTGGCCGGTTCCATTCGGGCCATCGGATGCTGCGGGTCCATCAGCTTCTTCCAGGCGATGTCCTGTTCCGGAGTCAGTTTCAGAGCGTCGTGCAGCCGCTGGTGATGCTGCGCCATGCGCTCGACTCGATACTCCCAGGCGTCGCCGCGCATCCCCATGCGGCTGCAGTCCGGCGGCGCGGCTACGACCGGAGCGGCAAGTACTCCCAGACTCGAAACCAGGAGTAGGGAAGAAACAAAAGTGCGATAGCTGGTCATGGTGGTCTTCCTTGTTGTTGAGTGTTGGCTGGTGCTGGTCATCATCCACAACCCCTGTTGCGGATGCACGCGCAGGGTCACCTATTTCTTGTGGCCCTGCCCTCGGTCGTCCCCTTTCTCGTGCCCGTTGTCCTGTCCCTGCTCACGCCCCGGTTCCTGCGCTGTGCGCCCGGCATGCGGGTTGTTGTCCCGGTCAGGCCTTGGCGCCTGCCGTTCATGCGGGGCAGCGCTTTGCTGCGGCTGCTGAAGGTGTTGCTGATCGGCGGGCCTTCGCTGCTGCTGCGGAGGGGCTGGTGGTGAATCTCGCCGCTGAGCGTCTTCGCCGCCTCTTTGCGGCGGTTGTGCGGGTGGCGGCAACGGCGCACTGGCGCGCGGCGGCGGCGTTGGGTTGACGCGCGGGGTGTCCCGCTGCACATGCTCTCTCACCTGTGGCGCCGGATGCTGCGCGTTCCGGGGCGGCGCTGCCGGGTGTGGTTGCTGTTGCGGTGCGTGCTCTCGCAGCAGGGCATCACGCGGCTGGTAGCGGTAGTTCCGGTTGTGCAGCGCTTGCTGCTCTTCCGACTGCGGGTAGCGATCGCCCGCATAGCGGCGCTGGTAAACCGGTAGCGGAGCGGGCGCCGGCGCAGCACTGCGATTGCGTCGGTCCCAGCCACTGCGCTGCTGCTCCCATTCATTACCCCAGTGCTGGCCCCAGCGCGGTGGCGCATTCGGCTGCCAGCCGCTGAAGTACGCGGGCGGATTGCGGTAGTAGCGCACCGGCACTCGCAGGAGATACAGCGGCACCACCGTCGGCGCCACGCGTTGCCAGGGCCCGTTGTACCAGGAACTGGCGTACCAGTCATCGCTCTGGTAGACCCAGTACCGGCCGTCGTAAAAGAAGAAGTTCGATTCCTCGCGGGGCGCATAGTAGACCGGGTAGCCGGGCACCCGGACGAGTTCCGGGAACAACGGCACGTTGATCCCGATGCTGACGCCGGGAAGCGCAACGCCGATGCTCACCTGCGCCGTGGCCAGAGGCACCGAGCAGAACAGCATCCACAGCAACAACAGTCGATAACGCATTCGTGCTCCTTCGATTCGGTCAAGGGATCGCAGCATGTCGCCAGCAGGAATCGACTCCCTTGCCGGGCATCACGCGATGGGTCTCCGGTCAGACTAGCCGATGCTGGCCGGGGCGTTCTGTACGCCAGCGAACATCCAGGCCGGGACGCGCCGGTGATGCCACGTTCTCCAGCGCACAGAACGTGGCGGGAACAACGCGTACCCTGGCGGTTCGAATCTCTCCGGAGACTCGATCGCCTCGCCAGCGCCCCCCCCCCGCCCGACCACCACCCGAGTGATCAGGTCGGGGTACTGACCTCTTTCCTTCACCCCAACGGGAGATCCCCATGACCGAATACCAGATCGCAGTCATCATCGGCAGCCTTCGTCGCGATTCATTGAACCGCCGCTTCGCCACCGCCATCGCCCGCCTGGCGCCGTCGGACTTTTCCTTCAAAGCGGTGGAAATCGGCGACCTGCCGCTGTACAACCAGGACGACGATGCCCAGCAGGCCGACTCGGTCAAAAGGTTGAAGGCCGACATCGCCGCAGCGCAGGGTCTGCTCTTCGTCACCCCCGAATACAATCGCTCCATCCCCGGCGTGCTCAAGAACGCGATCGATCATGCTTCACGGCCGTATGGCGAAAGTGCATGGGCCGGCAAGCCGGCCGGCGTGCTCGGCGTATCGGTCGGCGCCATCGGCACGGCGCTGGCGCAACAGCACCTGCGCAACATTCTGGCCTATCTGGACGTGCCGACGCTGGGTCAGCCGGAGACGTTCATCCAGGCCAAGGACGGGCTGTTCGATGACGCCGACAATTTCGGTGCCGGCAGCAGGAAATTCCTGCAGACCTGGATGGAGCACTACGTGGGCTGGGTGAAGCGGCACACTGCCTGATCGGCGCTCGCGGCGCGGCGGGGCGAACAAGGGGCCGCTTGTCGCCATCGCCAGCGCCACGCCATGCGTGCGTCGAGGCAGGATCCAGACGATGCCCCGCCGTGCGGCGGCACCGCTGGAGGCACGGCTGGCCGGCCGCGGTCGAGGTGCTCGACGGTCGGAACCGGGAGCCTATTCGTGTCGCAGCGCTTCGATCGGGTCCATCTGCGCGGCACGCCGGGCCGGGAAATAGCCGAAGAGCACGCCGATGCCGGCCGAGAAGACGAACGACAGCAGGTTGATTGCCGGATCGAACAGGTAGGGTACCCCCATCACCCCGGCGAGCGCGTAGGAGGCGGCCGTGGCGATGACGATGCCGATCACCCCGCCGAGCGCCGCCAGGACCACCGACTCGATCAGGAATTGCAGCAGCACCTCGCGCTCCAGCGCGCCGATGGCCAGGCGCAGGCCGATTTCGCGGGTACGTTCGGTGACGCTGACCAGCATGATGTTCATGATGCCGATGCCGCCGACCAGCAGGCTGACCGCGGCCACGGCACCGAGCAGGGTGGTCATCACCTGCGTCGTTCCCGACAGGGTGTCGGCGAGTTGCTGGGTATCGAGGATGTTGAAGTTGTCGTCGTCGGCGTCGGCGAGCTTGCGCCGCTCGCGCAGCAGTTGCCGCAGGCTGGCCTTCAGCCGGGTATTGTCGCTGCCGTCTTCCATCGAGATCAACAGCGTGCCCACCTTCAGGCTGCCGGTGACGCGCCGCTGCAGCGTGCGCAGCGGCACCAGCACCGTGTCGTCCTGATCGTTGCCCATCGCGGCCTGACCTTTCGAGGCCAGCACGCCGATCACCGTGCACGAGAACTGCTTGATGCGCAAGGACTCGCCGAGGCCGCCCAGACCGAGCGCGCCGCCGAAGATCTCGCGGCGTACCGTTTCGCCGATGATGCATACGGCGGCGCCGGCGCGTTGTTCGTCGTCCTCGAACAGGCGCCCGGAGGCGAGCTTCCAGTTGCCGGTGACAAACCAGGCATTGCTGCTGCCGGTGACGTTGGTAGCCCAGTTGCGGCCGTTGCCGACGACGGTGACCGCGGCGCGGCCTTCCGGCGCGGCGGCGGCGACGCCGCCGATCTGTGCCTGGATCGCCGCGGCGTCGGCTTCCTTGAACTGCGGTGCGCCAGCCGCGCCGCCGGGCCCCTGGCGTTGCCCGACACGCACCATCAGCAGGTTGCTGCCGAGGCTGGCGATCTGTGTCTGCACCGCCTGCGTCGCGCCGTTGCCGAGGGTCACCATGGTGATCACCGCACTGACGCCGATGACGATACCGAGGATGGTCAGGAACGAGCGCAGCAGGTTGCGGCGGATCGAACGCAAGGCAAGGAACAGGGTGTTCAACAGCATCAGGGGTTCTCCGCAGCAGCAGGGGCCGCTTCGAGCGGGTGCGGGTTGGCGGCATCGCTGGCGATATGGCCATCGACGAAGCGCACCAGGCGGCGCGCGTAGGCCGCCATGTCGGGCTCGTGGGTGACCATCAGCACGGTGATGCCGTGTTGCTCGTTCAGGCCGCGCAGCAATTCCATGATCTCCTGGCTGCGCTGGGTGTCGAGGTTGCCGGTGGGCTCGTCGGCGAGCAGAACGGCCGGCTCGCTGACGATGGCGCGGGCGATGGCCACCCGCTGCTGCTGCCCGCCGGACAGTTCCGCCGGGGTGTGCTGCTCCCAGCCGCCGAGGCCCACCGATTGCAGTGCGCGGGCCGCGGCGGCGTGCCGCACCAGCGCCGTCTCGCCGCGGTAGAGCAGCGGCAGTTCGACGTTCTCCTGCGCCGAGGTGCGCGCCAGCAGATTGAAGCCCTGGAAGACGAACCCCAGGTAGCGGCGGCGCAGCCGCGCCCGCTGGTCGCGCGACAGTGCTTCGACATGCGCGCCATGGAACAGGTACTGCCCGCTGCTGGGCGTGTCCAGGCAGCCGAGGATGTTCATCGCGGTCGACTTGCCAGACCCGCTCGGGCCCATGATGGCCACGAATTCGCCGGCGCTGATGTCGAGATCGATGCCCTTCAGAGCCATCAGCTCGGCCGCGCCGCTGCCATAGACCTTGGCCACTGCGCGCAGGCGGATCAGCGGCGTGCCGACGGCCAGCGGTGGAGCCGCGGAGGCCAGCATGGATCCCGAGAGCGGTGCGTTCATTTGTCGGTCGCCTTTTTCTGGTCGGTGATCACCTGCATGCCGATTGCCAGCTCGCCGCCGGTGATTTCGGTCATGCGGCCGTCGCTGATCCCGGGCGTAACGGCCAGGGGTACCGGCAACTCGTCGCGCAGCACCCACACCTGGCGCGCCGCCGCGGTGCTGGCGCCGGCCGCGGCCGACTTGCGGTTGCTGGTGCGCGGCCGGCCGGGGATCAGACTGGCGACGATGCCGCCGGTGGCTGCCGCCCTGGCGTCGCCGACCGTGGTCGGCGTGAAGCGCAGCGCGCTGTTGGGCACCAGCAGCACATCGCTGCGCTGCGTCGCGGTGATGGTCGCCGTCGCCGTCATGCCCGGGCGCAGACTGAGGTCGCTGTTGTCCACGTCGAGATAGGTGAGATAGGTGACCACATTGTCGGTGATGGTCGAACCGAAGCCGACGCGGGTGATGCGTGCCGGGTATTGGCGGCTGGGATAGGCGCTGACCGTGAAATGGGCGTCCTGACCCTTGGCCACCGAGCCGACATCGGCTTCGTCGACGTACACCCACAGACGCAGCTTGAGCAGATCCTCGGCCACGGTAAACAAGGTCACCGCCTGCAGCGAAGCGGCTACCGCATTGCCGGGGTCGACGCTGCGCGTCAGCACGACGCCGTCCG
This sequence comes from Candidatus Accumulibacter propinquus, assembly GCA_016714935.1. Taxonomy (GTDB): domain Bacteria; phylum Pseudomonadota; class Gammaproteobacteria; order Burkholderiales; family Rhodocyclaceae; genus Accumulibacter; species Accumulibacter propinquus. The sequence goes on from JADKBU010000002.1 coordinate 246,711, forward strand.
ACGGCGCGCGGATCGAGGCTTTCGACAGATTGATCTCGTCGAGGGCCAGTGCCGCCTGCGCGTCGTTCACGCCGGCGCGGGCGCTGGCCGCGTCGGCGACGGCGCGCTCGACTGCGGCGTGCCCGGCATCGAGCTCGGTGCCGGCGGGCAACTGACCCGCCGAGAGGCGCGCCACTTCTTCGAGGCGTGCCAGGTTGGCCCTGGCCTCCTTCACCGTCGCCACGGTCTGCGCGACCTTCGCCGTCGCGGCGGACAGCACGGCGCGCGAACGCAGGATCTGGTCGCGCAGCTTGGCGGTGTCGAGCTCGACCAGCACCTGCCCCTTGCGGATCCGATCATTGACGTCGACGTTGACCTTCAGCACCGTTCCCGAGAGTTCGCTGCCGATGCTGGTCGAACGCGTCGGCTGCAAGGTGCCGTTGGCGGTGACGGTCAGCGTCAGGTTGCCGCGCGCCACCGTCTGCGTGCTGTAGCTCGGGGCGGCGTTGGCGGTCCGCTGTGCCAGCCACCACCACAGGCCAAGTGCCGCCAGCGTCAGCGCCAGGGCAGCGGCCCACAGCGCGGGACGGCGGTACCAGCTGGGCGAAGCCGGCTCGGCGAGCAAGGTGGCGAGATCCGAATCGTTGTTCGCGGCCGGTGGCGGTGTGACGGCGGGGTCAGGGTCGGGCGTGTTCATGATCGGGAGGCTCAGGGTGACGCTGGAGTGGGGGAGGGGAGCGCTTCGCCGCCGTCTGAACGCCAGCCGCCGCCCAGGGCCTTGTAAAGGCGCACATGATTGGCGGCAAGCTCGGCGCCGGCACTGGCGACGCTGTCCTGGGCAGCAAGCTGGCTGCGCTGGGTGTCGAGCACGGTCTGAAAATCGATCAGGCCACTGCCGTAGCGCTGGCGCGCCAGACGCGCCGCGCTGGCGGCAGCGACCGCGGCGCGTTGCAGGTAAGACAGGCGTTCGCGGTTGCCATGCAGCGCGACCAGCGCGTCTTCGACGTCCTTGAGCGCGGTCAGCACCGTCGCCTGGTAGGCGACGCGCGCCGCATCGAGCGCGGCCTGCTGGGCGCGTACCTGCGCGCGCAGGGCGCCGCCGTCGAACACCGGCAGCGACACGCTGGCCAGCAGTGCACTGGCGACCGCGGCGCTGTTGCCGAGTGCGCCCAGCGTCAGCGCGCTCAGCCCCAGCGAACCGCCGAGCTGGAAGTTCGGCAGGCGCGCGGCTTCGGCCTGTCCCACGCGCGCCGCCGCCGCGCTCACCTGATACTCCGCGGCACGCACGTCGGGTCGCTGGCGCAGCGTCTCGGCGGGGATGGCCAGGACCAGATCGCCGGCCGCCTGCGGTACCGGCGCCGGCGTGGCGAGAATGCTCGCCAGGTCCGCCGGCGGCTGGCCGGTCAGCACCGCGAGCGCATGCGCGATTTGCTCGACGCCGCTCTGCAGGGCCGGCAGGCGGGCGCGGGTCTGTTCCGCCAGGGTCCGCGCCTGCTCGCTTTCCAGCCCGTCGATCAAGCCCGCCTGCAGGCGCCACTGCGCCATCTGCAGGGTCGCCAGCTGGCTGGCCAGATTGTCGGCAGCGATCGCCAACTGCGCCTGCGCACCGCGCAGCGTGATGTAGTCCAGCGCCACCTCGGCGGCGATCGAAACCTGTACGTCGCCCAGACTCGCGCTGCTTGCCCGGACGGTTGCATCGCCGGCGTCGAGCGCGCTCTGGTTGGCACCGAAGATGTCGAGTTCCCAGGCGGCATCGAAACCGGCCCTGAAATTGTTCACCGCCGGGTTGCCGCCGGACTTGCTGCGCTGTGCCAGGGCCAGGCTGTCGAGCCTTGGCCACAAGGCGGCCGCCGTGACATCGCGCAGCGCCCGCGCCTGCAGCAATGCCGCCTGTGCGCCTCTGACGCTGTGGTTCGCCGTCAGTGCCTCGACGATCAGGCGGCTCAGCAGCGGATCGTCGAAACGCAGCCACCACGTTGCCAGCGACGACGCGTCGCTGGCAACGGCGGCGTCGCTGGCAGACCAGGTCGAGGGGATCACGAACGGCACCTGGTCAGCGTCCTGCTGCGGTAGCGACGTGCAGGCGCACAGCAGCAGGATCAGTGCGCCGGCGACGCTGCGGCTGCGCAAGGCGCTGGCAATGGCCGTATGGGGCTCAAGGGATGCGGGATTCATGATTCGGCGGGGCGTGGAGAGGAATGACGCAGCGTGGAATGGCGCAGCGTGCGGTCGAGCGCATGCTGCGCTGCCGCCCCTGCGGCGGTCTGTACCACAGCGCACAGATCGATCTTCAGGGCCACTTGTGTGCGGCAGCGGACAGACCGCGGCGGCGTCCCTCCCTAAGGTGAAGCCTCCAAGCCAAGCGGTGACGTAGATCCACCGTCGCCGCGAATGCGCAAGACCGGCAAGCGCGCTCCTGGCGAAGAAAACAGTATGCGTGGCACGGCTTGCCAATGCCCCTCTCAGAAGCTCATCAGACGAAGGAACAACCATGAACAGATTCAACATGAACGTGCTGGCCATTGCGCTCAGCCTCGGTTTCAGTGCCGGTGCGATGGCCCAAAGCATGACCAAGACCGATTACACCGCCGGCAAGGACAAGATCAGCGCCGAGTACAAGGCGGCCAAGGCCGCCTGCGCCGCGTTGGCCGCCAACGCGAAAGACATCTGCGTAGCCGAAGCCAAGGGTACCGAGAAGGTCGCCAAGGCCGAACTCGAAGCCAGCTACAAGCCAACCGTGGAAAACCGCTACGAAGTACGCGTTGCCAAGGCTGAAGCCGACTACGGGGTGGCCAATGAAAAATGCGATGACTCGACGGGCAATGCCAAGGACGTGTGCGTGAAGGAAGCCAAGGCGGCCAGGACCACCGCCAAGGCGGACGCCAAGGCGCAGATGAAGACCACCGAGGCGAACGCCACGGCCAGCACCAAGACCGCCGATGCGCGCAGCAAGGCGAGCAGCCAGACTAGCGACGCCCGCAAGGACGCGACGGCAGACAAGGTTGACGCGCAGTACGCGGTGGCCAAGGAGAAGTGCGACAGCAAGGCCGGGACCGCCAAGGACGATTGCCTGGCCCAGGCCAAGGCGCACGCCGGCAAGTAGGCCGCGACATCCGACCAGACACCCCGCAGCACGTCCCGGAAGCCTGTTTGACAATGAGGTAATACCATGAAAACGAAGCAAGGATTGACCATCGGTGCAGTTGTCGCAGCCATGCTGCTCGGCCTGGGAGGTTGCGCAGGGATGTCGTCGCAGGACAAGAACACCGTTGTCGGTGCCGGCGTCGGCGCCGTCGGAGGCGCCGTTCTGACCGGCGGCAGCGCGGTCGGCACCGTCGGCGGCGCGGCCGTCGGCGGCATCATCGGTCACGAAGTCAGCCGGCCGTAGGCGTCATGCCGGTGCGGCGCCTGCGCTTCGCGGCCAGCGCCTTGCCGGTGTGGCCTCACCTTCGGCGACCGTCGGCGGCATAAGCGGTCGCGTCGCCGGGTGAGTGACAAACAGGAGGCAACAGCATGTGGAAATCAGGAAAGGCCGGCAGCGTAGCGCTGCTCTTCGGTGCCTTGCTGATCGGACTGTCCGGCTGTCAGAAGCAGGAAGGTCCGGCGGAGAAGGCCGGCAAGGAAGTCGACAAAGCGACCGAGAAGGTCGGCCAACAGGTCGAAAAGGCCGGCAACAGCATTCAGGACGCAGCCAGGGGCGACAAGAAGTAGCGCCTGCGCGGCGAACGCTGCGTCAGGCGCTGCAAGCGGTACGCCGCAACCAGGACATTCGTCCGGACGGCACCCGCTGGCCGTGCGCACAACGCCCGCGTCAGCGGGACATGGGCTGCCGGCGAGTCCTGTTCATCAAACCATTACAAGGAATTCTCATGAAATACGCGATCGTTTTCTCGGCAGTATTGGCGGCGCTGGCTTTGAGCGCCTGTGATCGACCGACGGTGGTGACACCGGCGGCCGTGATTGCAGTGCCTGGCCCGGCGGGTCCGCAGGGTGCCACCGGCTCGACGGGTTCAACCGGCTCGACGGGTTCTACGGGTTCGACTGGTGCCACCGGCGCCGTCGGCAGTACCGGCGATACCGGAGCGACCGGTGACCGTGGCAAGACAGGTGGGGGCACGGTGGTCGTCGTTCCGGCCGCCCCGGCGCCCGCGCGCTGAGCATCCGAAGGTGCACGTTCTCCCGACCCCGCTGCCGCCGCAACAGTCCGGTCGGCAAGAGCCATCGGGGCGGGTAGCACGTGCGCGAATTTCAGCTTGTGTGCGGCAGCAGACGGAGCGCAGACGAGAACTCCCGTATCCTGCATACAGGTGTTCGGATTTTATTCTCCTTGGTTGACGAATACCCGCTGGACTTGGCCCGGAACGTCACCCCCGTTCCGGGCATTTTTTTTGCCGCGTGCATCTGGCTGGCGCATAGGGCGGACCGGTGTTGGCGTCCGGCCGGAGTAGCCCGGCAGCGCGCAGGCAACTGAACCCGGCAGGCGTTTCCGATGCGGTTTTCCATGTGTGCCGGCGCACCGAAGCTTTCGGTCGATACGCCTATCCTCCAGGTTGGCTGTTGGAGCGCACGATTCACAAGCTCGTACGACTGGGTCCCTCGGGACATGCCGGTGAAGCGGTGATGGCAAGGTGCTCAAGCATGCCGCAAGCAGGAGAATGCAATGAAGCCGAGGTACCCGCAGATACTGTCCTGGCTGGCTGGAAAGCACGGAACGTCTGGCGATGTCGCCGAGGACTTGTGGATCAGAGCGCTGCGTGCAGCGACCGCCGAAAGTGCGGTGATCGAGTCGCCCGAATACTGGAAGTCCGCCGTCGATCACCTGCGCGCGTCCTTCGCGAACCACTCGCCCGCGGGTTTTCCCGGTTCGGCGCTGACCGCCTTGCCGAAGCGGCCCGGGCTGCTGATGGCCTGACCACCGCGTCGGTGCCGCGGCCAGGGATCCCGGTCACCTTCGCCAGATCATCCGCTGAGCGTCATGGCGTGGATCACGGCAGGCGTTGCGGGACGGTCGCCGCGGCTGGCTGCCAATGTGCCGTCGCCGTGGCGCAGAATCCGGCAAGCTGTCCCAGCACGCTCTGCACCGCGCGATTGGCGGCAACGACGCCGCCGTAGGGATCGTCACTCGCGGCCGTGACGGACTCGTCGAAAACGCGCCACGCCAGCACCCGTCGCGTCGTGTTGTCCACAACGTAGGCGCGTAGCGTGAAACGCACGCGACTGGGTTGGCTGGCGAAATCCTGCTGCAGGCGCAGGATTTCGCTGTCCAGACGCAGGTCGCCGGCGACCGCGGTCGGCGCCAGGATCACCGAACGGAAGGTTCCGCCGCTCCCGAGCGCGTCGACGATCAGCGGCGCCAGCATGCGTGCCGGCGTGTCGACCCATTCGCCGTGAGCGAAATAGTCGAGCTTGTGCGCCGTGCGCACGTAGATGATGCGCGCGCTGTCGAAACCCGCCGCGGCATGCGGTGGACTGACGATCAGCGTCGGTGCCGTCGGCGGCGCTGTGGTCGGGAGCCGCCCCGTGGCGTCACCTTCGATGCGCGCGCTGTCGAGCGCGTAGAACGCCGGCGGTGCCGCAGTCGTCGACCGCAGGGCGCTGCAGCCGCCGAGCAGGGTCAACGACAGACCGAAGGCACACAGGCGGGCGAGTACTGCGGGGGAGGGACTGGTCATGGCTGTCCTGCTGCGGTTGATGAGGATTCGCCGGGACCTTCCGGCACCGGTCGGCGTCCGAACAGGAGACTTGCCGGATTGCGTTCGGTCTGCTCGGACAGCCGCCGCAGCGACGCCGACAGCACCGTGAGTTCTTCGAGCAGACCTTCGAGTTCCGGTAGCGTCTCGGTGCCGAAGCGCTGCACGTCGGCGCCGACCGCATCGAAAGTCCTCGCGGCGCCGGCACTCGTGCGGGCGACTTCGCTGCCCATCCTGGCGACGGCGTCGGCGCTGCGGCCGACGCGCTCGACCACCGGCCCGAGTTGCGCCGTTGCCCGCGAGGTGTTTTCGAAAGTCCGCGCGGCATGCGTGATGCCCGCGTCGAGCGCGTCCTTGCGCGCGGCGATGGTGTGCGCCACGGTGGCGAAATCGGCGAGCGCGCCGGCGAATGCCGTCCGGTTGGCGTCGCTGAGGATGGCGTTGACGTTGTTCGACAGGCTGTCGAGCTTGCTCAGCACCGTGCCCAGCAGGTTCTCGACGCGTGCGCCGAGCGACGGCTTGGTGCGAATCAGCGGGTAATCGCTGCCCGCGCGGGCGAGCAGCGGCGGCGCAGCGCGCGTGCCGCCGCTGAGTTCGACGTAGGCAATGCCGGTCAGGCCCTGCGTCTTCAGCACCGCGACGGTGTCCTCGCGGATCGGCGTGCCGCGCTCGATGGCGAAAAGCAGGTTCACCTGTTCCGGATTGCCCGGGTCAAGTTGAATTTGCCGGACCTTGCCGACGTCGACACCGTTGTACTTGACCGGCGCATTGAGATTGAGACCGGCCACCGACTCGTCGACGATCGCCAGGTACAGGTCATGCGCCTTCCGGGAAGCGCCGCCCGAGGCGAGCCAGAGGGCGCCGGCGACGAGCACTGCACCGAGGACGAGAACGAATGCGCCGACGAGTGGATAGTTCACTTTGGTTTCGATGGTGGCCTCACGATTTTCTGCCGGCTGCCGGCGCGGTCTGTTGTCCTGCCTGCGCCTGCGCGGCCCGCCCGCGCGGCCCGGCGAAGAACATGCTGATGGCGGGATGGTCGATTTGCGAGAGCTCGGACATCGACCCGATGCCCTGCACCTTGCCCGCGCCGAGAACCGCGACACGGTCGGCGACCTGCCAGAGCAGGTCGAGGTCGTGGGTGATCATGACGATGGTCAGACCGAAGGTGTCGCGCAGCTTGCGCACCAGCTCGTCGACGCCGCCGGCGCTGGCCGGGTCGAGGCCGGCGGTCGGTTCGTCGAGAAACAGCAGTTCCGGGTCGAGTGCCAGGGCGCGCGCGAGCGAGGCGCGTTTCATCATGCCGCCGCTGAGTTCGGCGGGATACTGTGCCCCCACCTCCGGCTTGAGTCCGGTGATGGCCAGTTTCCAGTCGGCGATCTCGTCGATCAGCGAGTCGTCGAGCCGGGTATGCTCGCGCAGCGGCAGGCCGACGTTTTCCTTCACCGTCAGCGAACCGAACAGGCCTCCGTGCTGGAACATCACCCCCCAGCGTCGGCGCAGCGCCAGCGCCTGATCGTCGGCGATGTCCTGCAGGTCCACGCCGAGCACCCGGATGGTGCCCGCGTTCGGGCGCTGCAGCAGGATCATTTCGCGCAGCAGCGTCGACTTGCCCGAGCCGCTGCCGCCGATCAGCGCGAAGACCTCGGCACGGCGCACCTGCAGGTCGACTTCCGTATGCACCACATGATCGCCGAAGCGCGTCGACACCTTGCGCAGTTCGATGACCACTTCGGCGGGTGGCGTTGCGCTCTGCACCTCAGAGGTCCAGCGCGCTGAAGGCGACCGAGAACAGGGCGTCGGCCAGGATCACCAGAAAAGTCGACTGCACGACGCTGCGCGTGGTCTGGCGGCCGACGCTGTCGGCGCCGCCGCGGGTGCGAAAACCCTGGAAGCAGCCGATCACGGCGATGATCATGGCGAAGACCGGCGCCTTGCAGATGCCCACCAGATACGAGGTCACGCTCACCGCCTTGACGAAGCGGTCGATGAACTCGCCGAAGCTGACGCCGAGTTGCGCGCGCGCCATGAGCATGCCGCCGAAAACGCCGAGGACGTCGGAGAACACCGTCAGCAGGGGCAGGGCGACGGCCAGGGCGAAGATTTTCGGGAGCACCAGCAGCTCCAGCGGCGCGATCCCGAGCGTGCGCAGCGCGTCGATCTCCTCGGTCACCGACATGGTGCCAATTTGCGCCGCATAGGCCGATCCCGAGCGCCCGGCGATGATGATCGCCGTGATCAGCGGCGCGAACTCGCGCAACATCGACAGGCCGACCAGATCGGCGACGAAGATGTTGGCGCCGTACTGCCGGAGCTGGCCTGCGCCCTGATAGGCAATGACGATTCCCAGCAGGAACGACAGCAGCCCGACGATCGGCAGGGCGTCGAAGCCGGCGCTGCGCAGGTTGTACAGCAGGGGGCGCCACCTGCAGCGCGCCGGGTGTGCGACGCAGCCGGCCAAAGCGAGCGCGACCTCGCCGACGAAGCCGAGCAGCGCCAGGGCCTGTTCGAGGACGGCGACGGTGCTGCGGCCGAGATCCTCCAGCTTCGATGTGGAGCGGCGGGCAGCGGGCGCGGCGGGCAGCACGGTCGCTTGCCCGACGACTTCGAGCAGCCTGGCGAACTCGGGACGCAGGTCCAGCAGTTGCACGTCGCCGCCGGCTTCGCCTTCGCCGCGCAAGCGCTGCAGAAGCTTCTGCAGGACCCACGCGCCGGCGGTATCGAGCGCTTCGATTCGCGCGCTGTCGACGACCATTGCCGATCCCGGAGCGCGGCCCAGCGCAGCGATCTGCGGCCCGATCGCGTCGAGCCCGCGCGTCGTCCAGGCGCCCGCAAGCAAGAGCTTGGCGGGCGTCGACTGCGTGATTGTGGCGGGCGTCACCAACTGGAGGTCCATAGATGAGCGCGAGCTTAGGTGAAGCCTCCTGGGCCGTATGTACGCACGCGCACAGAATCGCCACAGTCGAGGGGCAACAATGGCGATGGCGCCAGGGATTGCTGCGCCAGCGCCGGTCGCGTCGTCAGTCGCGCCGGGCGCTTGCGACTCCCTGCGCGTCGTCAACTCGCTGCGTCCCGGCCCATGCATCGCCGAGGTGGGGAGTTGGTTCTGCAACGCACAACGCTTTCCACGAGGCAGCCATGAATGCAATCTTGAGAAACGCCCTGGCGCTGGCGGGCGTGGCCTTCGCCACCCAGGCCGCCGCACAGCTTACCTTCTACGAGCGTGAAGGTTTCGAAGGCCGCTCGTTTACCACCCGGGAACCGATCCGCAACTTCGAGAACCGCGGCTTCAATGATCGCGCCTCTTCGGTGGTGGTCCTCCGTTCCCCCTGGGAAGTCTGCGAGGACGCGCGCTTCAGCGGTCGCTGTGTCGTCTTGCGTCCCGGCCGCTATCCGTCGCTGGCGGCGATGGGCCTGAACGACCGCGTATCGTCGGCGCGGGTGCTGGGCAGGAACTCGCGGATCGACGACAGCCGTTATGCGCCCGTGCCGGTGGTCGCCGAAGACTACCGCTGGCGTGGCAACGAGCGCCTGTACGAGGCCAGCGTCACCTCGGTGCACGCGGTGCTCGGACCACCCGAACGCCGCTGCTGGATCGAGCATGAACAGGTGCTTGACGACGATCGTGGCGGCGCCAACGTTCCGGGCGCGATTGCCGGGGCCCTGATTGGCGGCATTCTCGGCCATCAGGTCGGCGGTGGCCGAGGCAAGGACCTGGCCACCGCCGGTGGCGCCGTCGCCGGGGCCGCGGTCGGCGCCAACGTCGGGCGCAGCAGTGGCGGACAGCAGGTGCGCACCCAGGATGTGGAGCGTTGCTCGACGGTGCCCAGCCAGGGACCGCCCGCATACTGGGACGTCACCTACGACTTCCGGGGCGAGGAGCACCGCGTCCAGTTGAAGTCCCGTCCCGGAGCGACCGTCACCGTCAACCAGCGCGGCGAGCCCCGCGAGTCAAGGCCCTGACGCCACGGCAACGCGATCGGAAGCTGACTCAGGCGGCTGATCGCCGTCGCCGCGCGCTGGCGCCGGGCAGATCTTCCGGCGCTGCCGCGCGGCGCTTCAATTGTCGGGTTTCGGCCGGCAATGCCAAGGCTCTGCACCGGCAGCATAAGCCTCGGAAACGCACGCGCCGGCCCGCCGCGTCGCTGGCGAAATGCATTCTGGCCGCAAGCTGCAAGGGCTTGCGGCCATGCGCTATGGTTCCCGTCGACGAGCGCTGGGATACCGAGGGTTGATCGGTAGGCAGCGGTGGCTGGCTTGCCGGGAGTCCGGATACGCCAGTACCCACACCGAGTGGTGGCGATGTCACCGCGAAGGGTCAGAAGCGTTCGCGGTGTGCCCAGAAACTGCCCTGTCGCTGTGCCGCTTTACACGGTTTTTTAGTACAGTGTGGCTACGCACAAACACGACGCCAAGCCTGCTGTGGTGAGGCCTTCAGCGCGATCCATGAAGCCGCATCAGGGAGCCGGCGACGGAGTTGTGG
>JADKBU010000003.1 GCA_016714935.1 Candidatus Accumulibacter propinquus
AACGACACGCTGACGGGCAGCGACAGCGCCACCTTCGAATCCTTCGAAGGCCGCGAAGGCAACGACCAGATCGACGGGAAAGGCGGTGTCGATCGCGTCGACTACACCTCCAGTATGGCCGGGGTTATCGTTAACCTGCTGACTGGAACGGTGAGCGACGGCTTTGGCGGTACCGACACGCTGGCGAACATTGAAAATGTGCGTGGCTCGCGCGATTTCAACGACAGCATTACCGGCAGCACCGCCAACAACAAGCTCGAAGGGCTGGGGGGCAATGACACGCTCGATGGCGGCGTGGGCGCCGACACGATGATCGGTGGTGACGGCAGCGACTCCTATTACGTCGACAACGCCGGTGACTTGGTTGGCGAAAGCAATGCCGACTTCGCTATTGGCGGGAACGACATCGTCTATAGCACCCTCGCGGCCTACACCCTGACCGCCAACGTCGAACGCCTGCGTCTGATGCTCGCTGGTGCCAGCAACGGCACCGGCAACGCGCTCGACAACACCCTCTACGCCGGTGCCGGCGACAATGTCCTCGACGGCGCCGCTGGCAACGACACCGTCTCCTACGTTTTTGCCAGTGCCGGCGTCACCGTCAGTCTCGCCAGCGCCGGGGCGCAGGCTACCGGGGGTTCGGGAACCGACACCCTGATCAGCATCGAGAACCTGATCGGCAGCGGCTTCAACGATAATCTCACTGGCAACATTGCCAACAACGTGCTCGATGGCGGCGCCGGGTCCGACTTTTTGAACGGAGCCACGGGCGCCGACACGATGCTCGGCGGCGACGGCACCGACTCCTATGCCGTCGACCATGCCGGCGACCTGGTCAGCGAAAGCAACGGCAGCCTCGCCATCGGCGGCAACGATGTCGTCTACAGTTACCTCGCGGCTTACACCCTGCCCGCCAACGTCGAACGCCTGCGCCTGATGCTCGCCGGCGCGAGCAACGGCACCGGCAACGCGCTTGACAACACCCTCTACGCTGGTGACGGCAACAATGTTCTCGACGGCGCTGGCGGCAACGACACCGTCTCCTACGCTTTTGCCACCGCCGGCGTCACCGTCAGTCTCGCCACCGCCGGGGCGCAGGCCACCGGGGGTTCGGGAAGCGACACGCTGATCAGCATCGAGAACCTGATCGGCAGCGGCTTCAACGACAGTCTGACCGGCAACGCCGCCAACAACGTGCTCGACGGCGGCGCCGGGTCGGATTTTCTGAACGGAGCCACGGGCGCCGACACGATGCTCGGCGGCGACGGCACCGACTCCTATGCCGTCGACCACGCCGGCGACCTGGTCAGCGAAAGCAACGGCAGCCTCGCCACCGGCGGCAACGACATCGTCTATAGCTACCTCGCGGCCTACACCCTGACCGCCAATGTCGAACGCCTGCGCCTGATGCTCGCTGGCGCGAGCAACGGCACCGGCAACGCGCTCGACAACACGCTCTACGCCGGTGACGGCAACAACGTCCTCGACGGCGCCGCCGGCAACGACACCGTTTCCTACGCCTTTGCCAGCGCCGGCGTCACCGTCAGTCTGGCCACCGCCGGGGCGCAGGCCACCGGCGGTTCGGGCTCCGACACCCTGATCAGCATCGAGAACCTGATCGGCAGCGGCTTCAACGACAGTCTGATCGGCAACACCGCCAACAACGTCCTCAACGGCGGCGCCGGGTCGGATTTCCTGAACGGAGCCACGGGCGCCGACACGATGCTCGGCGGCGACGGCACCGACTCCTATGCCGTCGACCACGCCGGTGACCTGGTCACCGAAAGCAACGGCAGCCTCGCCACCGGCGGCAACGACATCGTCTATAGCTACCTCGCGTCCTACACCCTGACCGCCAACGTCGAACGCCTGCGCCTGATGCTCGCCGGTGCGAGTAACGCCTCCGGCAATGGTCTCGATAACACCCTCTACGCCGGTGCCGGCAACAACGTCCTCGACGGCGCCGCCGGCAACGATACCGTCTCCTACGCCTTTGCCACGGCTGGTGTCACCCTCAGTCTCGCCACCGCCGGGGCGCAGGCCACCGGCGGATCCGCTTCCGACACGCTGATCAGCATCGAGCATCTGATCGGTAGCGGCTTCAACGACAGTCTGACCGGCAACACCGCCAATAACGTTCTCGATGGTGGCGCCGGGTCGGATTTTCTGAACGGGGCCACCGGTGCCGACACGATGCTCGGCGGCGACGGCACCGACTCCTATTGCGTCGACCACGCCGGCGACATCGTCAGCGAAAGCAACGGCAGCCTGGCCACCGGCGGCAACGACATCGTCTATAGTTACCTCGCGGCCTACACCCTGACCGCCAACGTCGAACGCCTGCGCCTGATGCTCGCCGGCGCGAGCAACGGCACCGGCAACGCGCTCGACAACACCCTCTACGCCGGTGACGGCAACAATGTCCTCAATGGCGTCAGCGGGGTGGATACCGCGTCTTACCAGTTTGCGACTGCCGCCGTGTCGGTGAGCCTGGCGACCACCGCAGCCCAGGCCACCGGTGGTTCCGGCTCGGACACCCTGCAAAACATGGATAACCTGGTCGGCTCCAGCTTCCACGACACGCTGGTCGGCGATGCGCAGGCCAACACGCTCAATGGCCTGGCCCTGAATGACTACCTCGACGGCGGCGCCGGCAACGATGTGCTGCTCGGCGGTGAGGGCACCGATCTCCTGATCGGCGGTCTGGGCCAGGACCTCCTCACCGGCGGCGCCGGCAGCGACACTTTCGACTTCAATGCGCTCAATGAAACCGGGCTGACCAACACCACCTGGGACGTGATCAGCGACTTCGTGCATGGCACGGACAAGCTCGACCTGGCGACGCTCGATGCCGACACGGCGCTCGCCGGCGACCAGGCGTTCACCGATCCGGTGCTCGGGGGGACGTTCTCCGGCGTCTTCGCCAGTCCCGGCGATCTGTACTTCGACACCGTGGCGCATGTCCTCTACGGTAATACCGACGCCGACACCGCGGCGGAATTCGCGATTCAGCTCGTCGGGGTCGCCACCCTGACCGCCGCTGATCTTTTCCTCTGACCGAATACAAGGACAAGGTAGATCCGGATCAAAGGTTCCGCTCACGCTTGCTGTCCATCGTAACTCCCTTTGGAGTCCCTCTTGGCCACCATCCTGTTCAGCAGCATCACCAACGGCAGCACGGTCGCTTTCAACCCGGCCAGCGATATCCTGTCGTTCGATTCCCCCACGTTCAATGCCGCCTGGCTCGGCCTGAGCTATGCCGGCGACTACACAGGGATCAGCCTGACGGCCGGGGCGATCACCTTCAACCTGACCGCGACCGTCAGCCTGGCCTCGCTCACCACCGGCAACGTGATCTTTGCCGACGGCTCGCGCCTGATCGTCGGCGACGACAGCAGCAGTGGCAACGACATCCTGGCCAACACGCTGATCGGCAGCGCCGGCCACGATCAACTGCTGGGCCTGTCCGGCAACGACACGCTGGTCGGGGGGGCCGGAAACGACGTCCTGAATGGCGGCACGGGCGCCGACCTGCTCAAGGGTGGGCTGGGCAACGACAGCTATGTCGTCGATGACGCGGGCGACGTGGTGGATGAGACGCCGACGCTCGACCCGCTGCGCGTATCGACCGATGCCGGCGGGGTGCAGGGCAATGGTCGCAGCAACAACGCCCAGATCTCCGCCGACGGCCGCACCGTGCTCTTCGACAGCGAAGCCAGCAACCTGGTAGCTGGCGACAGCAATGGCGCCAAGGATATCTTCGTCAAGGATCTGCAGAGCGGGGCAATCCAGCGCGTGTCTACCGATGCCGCCGGGACGCAGGGCAACGATGGTAGCGAAGACGCCCGGTTCTCCGCCGACGGCCACAGCGTGCTCTTCGTGAGCTTGGCCAGCAATCTGGTCGCCGGCGACAGCAATGGTGCCGAAGACCTCTTCATCAAGAACCTGCAGAGCGGGGCGATCCAGCGCGTGTCTACCGATGCCGCCGGGGTGCAGGGCAACAGTTAGCAGCCTCAACGCCCAGTTCTCCGCCGAGGGCCGCACCGTGGTCTTCCAGAGCTACGCCAGCAACCTGGTGGCCGGCGACAGCAATAATGACTGGGATATCTTCGTCAAGGACCTGCAGAGCGGCGCGATCCAGCGCGTGTCTACCGATGCCGCCGGGGCGCAGAGCAACGGTTACAGCGATCAACCGCGGTTCTCCGCCGACGGCCGCTATGTGGTCTTCCAGAGCTTGGCCAGCAACCTGGTCGCCGGCGACAGCAATGGCACCTCTGATATCTTCGTCAAGGACCTGCAGAGCGGGGCGATCCAGCGCGTGTCGACCGATGCCGCCGGGGTGCAAGGCAACGGTTTCAGCTACAACGCCCGGTTCTCCGCCGACGGTCGCACCGTGGTCTTCACGAGCGAGGCCAGCAACCTGGTTGCCGGCGACAGCAATATCAGCCATGACGTCTTCGTCAAGGACCTGCAGAGCGGGGCGATCCAGCGCGTATCGGCCGAAGCCGCCGGGGCACAGGGCAACGCTGGTAGTTACAACCCCCAGTTCTCGGCCGACGGCCGCTATTTGGTGTTCACGAGCGATGCCAGCAACCTGGTCGCCGGCGACAGCAATGGCGCCGGCGACATCTTCCGCGTCGCCAACCCGTTCCACATCGACAGTGGGGTCGATACCGTCCAGTCTTCGATCAGCTACACGCTTCCGACCGCAGTGGAAAACCTCAAACTGACCGGCAGTGGGGCCCTCAACGGCACTGGTAACACCCTCGACAACCTGTTCTACGCCGGTGCCGGCAACAATGTGCTCGACGGCGCCGCCGGCAACGACACCGTCTCCTACGTCTTTGCCAGTGCCGGCGTCACTGTCAGTCTCGCCAGCGCCGGGGCGCAGGCTACCGGGGGTTCGGGAACCGACACCCTGATCAGCATCGAGCATCTGATCGGCAGCGGTTTCAACGACAGCCTGACCGGCAACACCGGCAACAACATTCTCCACGGCGGCGCCGGGTCGGATTTTCTGAATGGAGCCACGGGTGCCGACACGATGCTCGGCGGCGACGGCACCGACTCCTATGCCGTCGACCACGCCGGCGATCTGGTCAGCGAAAGCAACAGCAGCCTAGCGACCGGCGGCAACGACATCGTCTATAGCTACCTCGCGGCCTACACCCTGACCGCCAACGTCGAACGCCTGCGCCTGATGCTCGCTGGCGCGAGCAACGGCACCGGCAACGGGCTTGACAACATCCTTTATGCCGGAGACGGCAACAATGTGCTCGATGGCGCAGCCGGCAACGACACCGTCTCCTACGCCTTTGCTGGCTCCGGCATCATCGTCAGTCTCGCCACCGCAGGGGCGCAGGCCACTGGCGGCTCTGGCAGTGACACGCTGATCAGCATCGAGCACCTGATCGGCAGTGGCTTCAACGACAACCTCACCGGCAACACCGGCAACAACGTGCTCGACGGCGGCGCCGGGTCGGATTTTCTGAACGGCGCCACGGGCGCCGATACGATGCTCGGCGGCGACGGCACCGACTCTTATGCCGTCGACCACGCCGGAGACCTGGTCAGTGAAAGCAACGGCAGCCTCGCGACTGGCGGCAACGACATCGTCTATAGCTACCTCGCGGCCTACACGCTGACCGCCAACGTCGAACGCCTGCGCCTGATGCTCGCCGGCGCGAGCAACGGCACCGGCAACGCGCTCGACAACACCCTGTACGCCGGAGATGGCAACAACGTCCTCGACGGCGCCGGCGGCACCGACACCGTCTCCTACGCCTTTGCCGGCGCTGGCGTCACCGTCAGCCTGGCGACCGCGGGGGCCCAGGCCACCGGCGGATTCGGGCTCCGACACGCTGATCAGCATCGAGAACCTCACCGGCAGCGGCTTCAACGACAACCTCACCGGCAACACCGCCAACAACGTGCTCGACGGCGGCGCCGGGTCGGATTTTCTGAACGGTGCCACGGGCGCCGACACGATGCTCGGCGGCGACGGCACCGACTCCTATTGCGTCGACCACGCCGGCGACCTGGTCAGCGAAAGCAACAGCAGCCTCGCCACCGGCGGCAACGACATCGTCTACAGCTACCTCGCGGCCTACACCCTGACCGCCAACGTCGAACGCCTGCGCCTGATGCTCGCTGGCGCGAGCAACGGCACCGGCAACGCGCTCGACAACACCCTCTACGCCGGTGACGGCAACAATGTCCTCGACGGCGCCGCCGGCAACGATACCGTCTCCTACGCCTTTGCCACGGCTGGTGTCACCCTCAGCCTGGCGACCGCGGGAGCGCAGGCAACCGGCGGATCCGCTTCCGACACGCTGATCAGCATCGAGCATCTGATCGGCAGCGGCTTCAACGACAACTTTACCGGCAACACCGCCAACAACGTGCTCGACGGCGGCGCCGGGTCGGATTTCCTGAACGGTGGCGCTGGCGCCGACACGATGCTCGGTGGCGACGGCACCGACGCCTATTGTGTCGACCACGCCGGCGATCTCGTCAGCGAAAGCAACAGCAGCCTCGCCACCGGCGGCAACGACGTCGTCTACAGCTACCTCGCGGCCTACACGCTGACCGCCAACGTCGAACGTCTGCGCCTGATGCTCGCCGGCGCGAGCAACGGCACCGGCAACGCTCTCGACAACACCCTCTACGCTGGTGACGGCAACAATGTCCTCGATGGCTCCGGCGGCAACGACACCGCCTCCTATGCCTTTGCCAGTGCCGGCGTCACCGTCAGTCTCGCCACCGCCGGGGCGCAGGCGACCGGCGGATCCGCTTCCGACACCCTGATCAGCATCGAGCATCTGATCGGCAGCGGCTTCAACGACAACCTCACCGGCAACGCCGGCAACAACGTTCTCACCGGTGGTGCCGGCAGCGACGTGCTCACGGGTGGTGCCGGTAACGATACCTTTGACTTCAACGCCTTGTCCGAGATGGGTCTCACCAACACCACCTGGGACGTCATCACCGATTTCGTGCATGGCACGGACAAGCTCGACCTTGCTACGCTCGATGCCGACGCGGCGCTCGCCGGCGACCAGGCGTTCACCGCTCCCGTGCTCGGGGGGACGTTCTCCGGTGTCTTCGCCAGTCCCGGCGATCTGTACTTCGACACCGTGGCGCATGTCCTCTACGGCAACACCGACGCCGATACGGCGGCCGAATTCGCGATTCAGCTCGTCGGGGTGGCTATCCTGACCGCCGCTGATCTTTTCCTCTGACCGAATGCAAGGGCAAGGTTGATCCGGATCACAGGTCCCGCTTCACGCTCGCTATCCCTCGACAATCCCCTTGGAGTTCCGCATGGCCACTATCCTGTTCAGCAGCATCACCAACGCCAGCAAGGTCCCTTTCAACCCGGCCAGCGATATCCTGTCGTTCGACACCCCCACGTTCCATGCCGCCTCGCTCGGCCTGAGCTATGCCGACGACTACACCGGGATCAGCCTGACGGCCGGGGCGATCACCTTCGAACTGATCACGACCGTCAACCTGACCTCGCTCACCACTGGCAACGTGATCTTTGCCGACGGCTCGCGCCTGATCGTCGGCGACGACAGCAGCAGCGGCAACGACATCCTGGCCAACACGCTGATCGGCACCGCCGGCCACGATCAACTGCTGGGCCTGGCCGGCAACGACACGCTGGTCGGGGGGGCCGGCAACGATGTCCTGAATGGCGGCACGGGCGCCGACCAGCTCAAGGGCGGGCTGGGCAACGACAGCTATGTCGTCGATGACTTGGGCGACGTGGTGAACGAGACGCCAACGCCCGATCCGCTGCGCGTGTCTACCAATGCCGGCGGGGTGCAGGGCAATGGTCAAAGCCAAAACGCCCAGTTCTCCGCCGACGGTCGCAGCGTGGTCTTCGCGAGCGATGCCAGCAACCTGGTGGCCGGCGACAGCAATGGCCACCGCGATATCTTCGTCAAGGACTTGCAGAGCGGGGCGATCCAGCGCGTGTCTACCGATGCCGCCGGGGTGCAGAGCAACAGCAGTAGCTTCAACGTCCAGATCTCCGCCAACGGCCGCTATGTGGTCTTCGACAGCTACGCCAGCAACCTGGTGGCCGGCGACAGCAATGGCTACCTCGATATCTTCGTCAAGGACCTGCAGAGCGGGGCGATCCAGCGCGTGTCTACCGATGCCGCCGGGGGGCAGGGCAACAGTAGCAGCCTCAACGCCCGGTTCTCTGCCGACGGCCGCTACGTGCTCTTCGAGAGTTATGCCAGCAACCTGGTGGCCGGCGACAGCAATGGTCAACTTGACATCTTCGTCAAGGACCTGCAGAGCGGGGCGATCCAGCGCGTATCCAGCGATGCCGCCGGGGTGCAGGGCAATGGTCAAAGCCAAAACGCCCAGTTCTCCGCCGACGGTCGCAGCGTGCTCTTCGAGAGTTATGCCAGCAACCTGGTGGCCGGAGACAGCAATGGCTACGGCGATATCTTCGTCAAGGACCTGCAGAGCGGCGCGATCCAGCGCGTGTCTACCGATGCCGCCGGGGTGCAGGGCAACAATCACAGCGACAACGCCGAGTTCTCCGCCGACGGCCGCTATGTGGTCTTCGAGAGCGTTGCCAGCAACCTGGTGGCCGGCGACAGCAATGGCGCATATGATGTCTTCGTCAAG
This sequence comes from Candidatus Accumulibacter propinquus, assembly GCA_016714935.1. Classification (GTDB taxonomy): domain Bacteria; phylum Pseudomonadota; class Gammaproteobacteria; order Burkholderiales; family Rhodocyclaceae; genus Accumulibacter; species Accumulibacter propinquus. Next base: position 8,650 of record JADKBU010000003.1, read on the forward strand.
GACCTGCAGAGCGGCGCGATCGTGCGCGTGTCTACCGATGCCGCCGGGGCGCAGGGCAACGGTCAAAGCTACAAAGCCCGGTTTTCCGCCGACGGCCGCAGCGTGGTTTTCACGAGCGATACCAGCAACCTGGTGGCCGGCGACAGCAATAGCGTCTCCGACGTCTTCGTCAAGGACCTGCAGAGCGGGGCGATCGAGCGCGTATCGAGCGATGCCGCCGGCGTACAGGGCAACGGATCCAGCTACCACGCCGGGTTCTCCGCCGACGGCCGCAGCGTGGTCTTCGAGAGCGCGGCCAACAATCTGGTGGCCGGCGACAGCAATGGCTTCAATGACATCTTCCTTGTCGCCAATCCGTTTCACGTCGACAGTGGCGTCGATACCGTCCAGTCTTCGCTCAGCTACACGCTCGCCAGCACGCTGGAAAACCTCACCCTGACCGGCACGGGAGACCTCAACGGCACCGGCAACAGTCAGGCTAACCTGCTGACCGGCAACAGCGGCGTCAATAGCCTTAGCGGAGGTGCCGGCGACGATACGCTCGACGGCGGGGCAGGTGCCGATTCGCTGGTCGGCGGTACCGGCAACGATACCTACCTGGTCGACAACCCCGGTGACCAGATCACGGAATACAGCGGTGTCGATCCGATCCGCGTGTCGAGCAATGCCGCCGGGGTGCAGGGCAACGCTGACAGCTCAAGAGCCCAGTTCTCCGCCGACGGTCGCACCGTGGTCTTCGAGAGCAGCGCCAGCAACCTGGTGGCCGGCGACATCAATGGCGCCTGGGACCTCTTCATCAAGGACCTGCAGAGCGGGGCGATCCAGCGTGTGTCAACCGATGCCGCCGGGGCACAGGGCAACGGTAACAGCTACAACGCCCGGTTCTCCGCCGACGGTCGCAGCGTGGTCTTCGAGAGCAGCGCCAGCAACCTGGTGGCCGGTGACAGCAATGGCACCGGGGACATCTTCGTCAAGGACCTGCAGAGCGGGGCAATCCAGCGCGTATCGACCGACGCCGCCGGGGTGCAGGCCAACAGTAGTAGTTTCAACGCCCAGTTCTCCGCCGACGGCCGCACTGTGGTCTTCGAGAGCTACGCCAGCAACCTGGTGGCCGGCGACAGCAATGGCACCTATGACGTCTTCGTCAAGGACCTGCAGAGCGGGGCAATCCAGCGCGTGTCGACCGACGCCGCTGGGGCGCAGGGCAACAGTAGTAGCTTCAACGCTCAGTTCTCCGCCGACGGCCGCACCGTGGCCTTTGCGAGCCATGCCAGCAACCTGGTGGCCGGCGACAGCAATGGCGCCCTGGACATCTTCGTCAAGGACCTGCAGAGCGGGGCGATTCAGCGCGTGTCGACCGATGCCGCCGGGGTGCAGGGCAACAGTCAAAGCGACAACGCCCGGTTCTCCGCCGACGGCCGCAGCGTGGTCTTCTCGAGCGCCGCCAGCAACCTGGTGTCCGGCGACAGCAATGGTGCTTATGACGTCTTCGTCAAGGACCTGCAGAGCGGGGCGATCCAGCGCGTGTCGACCGATGCCGCCGGGGCGCAGGGCATCAGTAACAGCTACAACGCCGATTTCTCCACCGACGGTCGCACCGTGGTCTTCGAGAGCGATGCCAGCAACCTGGTGTCCGACGACAGCAATGGCGCTTATGACCTCTTCGTCAAGGACCTGCAGAGCGGGGCGATCCAGCGTGTGTCGACCGATGCCGTCGGGGTACAGGGCAACGCTTTCAGTGGCAACGCCCGGTTCTCCGCCGATGGTCGCACCGTGGTCTTCACGAGCGTGGCCAGCAACCTGGTGGCCGGCGACAGCAATAACGTCTACGATGTATTCCGCGTGCTCAACCCCTTCGTGCAGGGCGGTGGTGGCAGCGACACGGTCAAGTCTTCGGTCAGTTACACGCTCTCCGCTGCAGTGGAAAACCTCACGCTGACCGGCACGGGAGCCCTCAACGGCACCGGCAACAGCCTGGCCAACCGACTCACCGGCAACACCGGCAACAATGTCCTCGATGGCGGCAGCGGCGCCGACATCTTGAGCGGCGGCGATGGCGACGACAGCTATGTCGTCGACCAGGCGGGCGACCTCGTCAGCGAGCAGCCAGGCGCCGGGAGCGATCTGGTCAAGGCGTCCATCACCTGGACACTGGCGGCTCATGTCGAGAATCTGCTGCTGACGGGAAGCGCCAACACCAACGGCACCGGCAATACGGGCAACAACACGCTCACCGGCAACACCGGCAACAACGAGCTGAACGGCGGCAGCGGCAGCGACACGCTGGTCGGCGGCGCCGGCAACGACACCTACGTCGTGGATGAGGCGGGTGACATCGTCAGTGAACTGGCCGTCGCCGACATCGACACCGTACAATCGGCCATCACCTACAGTCTGGTCGACACCGATGGCGTCGGCGCCAACGGCGGCAACGTCGAGAATCTGGTGCTGACGGGCAGCGCCGGCATCAACGGCACGGGCAACGCGCTCGCCAACAGCCTCACCGGCAACTCCGGCAACAACACCCTGCTCGGTGGTTTCGGCAACGATGTCCTCAATGGTGGCGAAGGCGATGACTTCCTGGATGGCGGTAGCGGCACCGATAGGGCGAGCTACGCCGGCGCCACGGCGGGCGTGCAGGTCAACCTGGGTATTGCCGGGGTACAGACCACCGGCATGGGCGACGACACCCTGGTGGCCATCGAGAATGTCAGTGGTTCAAGCTACGACGACACGCTGATCGGTGATACGCAGGATAACGTCCTCGACGGCGGCAGCGGACTCGACATCCTGATCGGCGGGTTGGGCGACGACATTTATGTTGTCGACAGCCTGGGCGACGTGCTCGTCGAAGAGGCTGGAGAGGGAGCCGACCTGGTGCGGGCCATGCTCTCGTACCGCTTGGGCGACAACGTCGAGAACCTGTCCCTGCTTGGCACCGGCAACTTCTCCGCGGTTGGCAACAGCCTCGCCAACGCCCTGACCGGCAATGGTGGAAGAAACCTCCTCATCGGCTTCGCTGGCAACGACACGCTCGATGGTGGTGCGGGCGCCGACACGATGAACGGCGGCGACGGTGCCGACTCCTACCATGTCGACCATGCGAGCGACCTGGTCAGCGAAAGCAACGCCGACCTCGCCACCGGCGGCTACGACATCGTCTATAGCACCCTTTCGGCCTACACCCTGACCGCCAACGTCGAGAACGGCCGCATCCTGGCGACCGGTGCCGCCAACCTCACCGGCAACACGCTGAACAACGTCCTCTACGCCGGCGCCGGCAACAACGTGCTCAACGGCGGCACCGGCATCGATACCGTCTCCTACGCCTACGGCCTGGCCGGCACCAGCGGCGTCACCGTCAGTCTCGCGGTGAGCACCGCGCAGGCCACCGGCGGCTCCGGCAGCGACACGCTGACCAGCATCGAGAACCTGATCGGCTCGGCCTATGCGGACAGGCTCACCGGCAACACCGGTGCCAACAGCCTCGCTGGCGGAGCGGGCAACGACACGCTCGATGGCGGCGCCGGCAGCGACACCCTGGCGGGTGGCGACGGCAGCGACACCTACGTCGTCCGCGATGGCGGCGATGTCGTCAGCGAGACCAATGCCGTGCTCGCCACCGGCGGCACCGACACCGTCTACAGCACCCTCGCCGCCTACACCCTGACCGCCAACGTCGAGAACGGCCGCATCCTGGCGACGGTGGCCGCCAACCTCACCGGCAACACGCTCAACAACGTCCTCTACGCCGGCGCCGGCAACAACGTGCTCAACGGCGGCACCGGCATCGATACCGTCTCCTACGCCTACGGCCTGGCCGGCACCAGCGGCGTCACCGTCAGTCTGGCGGTGGGCACCGCGCAGGCCACCGGCGGCTCCGGCAGCGACACGCTGACCAGCATCGAGAACCTGATCGGCTCGGCCTATGCGGACAGGCTCACCGGCAACACCGATGCCAACAGCCTCGGCGGCGGAGCGGGCAACGACACGCTCGATGGCGGCGCCGGCAGCGACACCCTGGCGGGTGGCGACGGCAGCGACGGCTACTTCGTCCGCGATGGCGGCGATGTCGTCAGCGAGACCAATGCCGTGCTCGCCACCGGCGGCACCGATACCGTCTACAGCACCCTCGCCGCCTACACCCTGACCGCCAACGTCGAGAACGGCCGCATCCTGGCGACGGTGGCCGCCAACCTCACCGGCAACACGCTGAACAACGTCCTCTACGCCGGCGCCGGCAACAACGTGCTCGACGGCGGCAGCGGCACCGACACCGTCTCCTACGCCTACGGCCTGGCCGGCACCACCGGCGTCACCGTCAGTCTGGCGGTGGGTACCGCGCAGGCCACCGGCGGTTCCGGCAGCGACACGCTGACCAGCATCGAGAACCTGATCGGCAGCGGCTTCAACGACAGTCTGACCGGCAACGCCGGCCACAATGTCCTCGACGGCGGCGCCGGCAACGATCTCCTCACCGGCGGCGTCGGTCGCGACATGCTCACCGGCGGTGCCGGCAGCGATACCTTTGACTTCAACGCCTTGTCCGAGATGGGTCTCACCAGCGCCACCTGGGACGTCATCAACGACTTCGCGCCCGGTCTGGACAGGATCGACCTGTCGACGCTCGATGCCAACGCGGCGCTTGCCGGCAACCAGGCCTTCTCGGCGCCCGTGGTCGGCGGCACCTTCTCCGGTGCGTTTGCCACTGCCGGCGACCTCTATTTCGACAACGTGGCGCATGTGCTCTACGGCAACACCGACGCCGACGCGGCGGCGGAATTCGCGATCCAGCTCGTCGGGGTGACCACCCTGACCGCCGCCGATCTTTTCCTCTGACCGAATACAAGGACATACATGCAAACCTATTTCGCAGACGGCATCCTCAATATCGCCATCACCGGCCCGCTGGTGCGCATCGACTACGGTACGGCGACGCCGGTGACCAACGCCGAAGGCAAGCAGGAAGTCCGGCTCAATCCCTCCCGGCAAGTGGTCATGCCAATGGAGGGATTTGTCCGCGCTTTCGAGGCGCAGGACCCACTCATCAGTTGCCCTACCATTCGCAAGGTCTGGAACCGCTTGTGAACGCCGGGTCGAGCAGGGGGACGAAGGAATGCCTGAGCTGCCATGGATCGTCATGCCGGTGCTGTCCTGCCACGGTTCTGCGGTCATATACCTTTCAGGAGATCGCGATGCGCATTCTCGGGTTGGTCGTGGTGCTCGCCACCGCCATGGCACTGCCTGTGCAGGCAACGGCGGCAGACCGTTCTGCGGGGCGGCTTGATCGCGTCAGGGAGGCCAGGGTGGTGCGTGTCTGCATCTGGCCCGATTACTACAGCATCACCTACCGCAACCCGAAGACGCAGTTGCTGTCGGGCATCGACATCGACCTGGCTGCGGAACTCGGCAGGGACCTCGGGGTGGCGGTGCAGTTCGTCGACAGCTCGTTTGCCAAGCTGATCGATGACGTGACTCAGGACCGCTGCGACCTGGCGATGTTTGCGGTCGGGGTGACGCCCCTGAGGGCGGAGAAGCTGCGCTTTACCCGCCCCTATCTGGCCAGTGACATTTATGCGATCACCACCCGGAGCAACCGCCGGATCAAGGACTGGGAGCAGATCGACACCCCCGGCTCGGTGGTGGCCGTGGCCAAGGGCACATTGCACGAGTCGATCATGAAGGAGAAACTCAAGGCGGCGCAACTGCTGGTGCTGGACACGCCGTTCGCCCGCGAGCAGGAAGTCCAGGCGGGTCGCGCCGACGTCTTCCTGACCGATTATCCCTACAGCCAGCGGTTTCTGGCGACCACCGACTGGGCGCGCCTGGTGGCTCCGCCCAGCACCTACCACATCACGCCCTACGCGTACGCGATGAAACCCGGTGACGACGCCTGGGTGGCGCGCATCGAGCGCTTCGTCGGCGATATCAAGCGTGATGGGCGTCTGCTTGCCGCGGCCAGACGCCACAAACTCGAAGCCATCGTGGCCCCATGACACGGCGCGCCTGGCAAGCACGCACGACCTTCGTGTTTGTCCTGGCGCTGTTTGTGGGTGGATTGCTGGCCATCACTGCGTATACCCTGTGGCGGTTGCGCGGCGATGCGGTGGCCAACGGTCTCGGGATCGCCGCGATGCATGCGCGCGGCTTCGAGGACTTCCTCACCCAGAGCCTGCACGTCACCGAACTGCTGGCCGCCAATACCCTGGCGCAGGTTTCGCGCCGCCCGCAACCCCACGAGATTGAGCGAACCTTCGTCGCCAGCTTGCGGCACTCGCCGTTCCTGCGCTCGATGTCACTGCTCGATGACCAGGGGCGCATCGTCGCCAGTTCGAATCCGGCCAACGTCGGGACAACCGTGGCGACGGGGAACTTCCTGCCGCCGGCCGGCGAGAACCTGCAGATCCTGCGCATCGGCGCGCCCTGGAGCGGGCGCGACTTCGTCGGCGGCCGGCCTTCGACGAGCGCAGCGCCGGTTGCTGGCGATCAGCTCAGCTTCATTCCCGTCTCGCGCCGCATCGGCGTTGCGGGACAGACGGTCACCCTGGTCTTTGCACTGAACCCGGACCACTTCAACAACTACATCCTGCAGAGGCTCGGCGCCGTCGAAGGATCGGTCGAGGTGTTGCGTTACGACGGTACGCTGCTGATGGACAGCAGCCCCGGCGGGCAGGCCGGCTCGCTGCGCGAGTACGTGCTCCGGGACCTGCGCCTGGCCGAGGTCGAGTTCGGCCAGTTCGAGCAAGGCTCAGACAAGGATCGGCACGCGTTGACGGCCTTTCGGGCATCGCATCTGTACCCGTTCGTGGTCGTCGTCCACCTCGATCGCCAGCACGCGCTGCGCCCCTGGCGAACCGAGGCGGGCACTGTGCTTGCTGTGGTGTTGTCGGCAGCGCTGGTGATCGTGCTGCTGGCCATCGGTATTTACCGTCGCCAGAGGCAAGTGGCCGAGCAGCACGCGCGCGCCGAGCGCTTGCAGCAGATCAACGCCGCGAGTGTCTTCACCAATGCGCGTGAGGGAATCATGATCACCGCGCCGGACGCAACGATTATCGACGTCAACGAGGCGCTGTCCCGCATCAGCGGCTACCCGCGTGAGGAACTGCTCGGCCAGAACCCGCGCATGTTCCGTTCCGATCGTCAGGAGAAGGCCTTTTTCACCAGCATGTGGAGCGAACTGCACGGCAACGGGCATTGGAGCGGCGAAATCTGGAACCGCGCCAGGAACGGTCAGTTGTATGCGGCGATGCTCACCATCAGTGCCGTTCGCGATGACGAAGGCAACACCCGACAGTACGTGGCCCTGTTCACGGACATCACCGTGCTCAAGGAGCACGAACGAAAGCTCGAAAGGACAGCCCACTACGATGCCTTGACCGGTTTGCCGAATCGCGTGCTGCTCGCCGACCGCCTGCATCAGGGTATGGTGCAAACGCAGCGGCGGGGGCAGCGCCTGACCGTTGCCTTTCTCGACCTCGACGGCTTCAAGGCGATCAATGACCAGCATGGTCACCAAGCCGGTGACCAACTGCTGATCGCGGTGGCCGGGCGCATGAAACAGGCCTTGCGCGAAGGCGACACGCTGGCGCGCCTCGGCGGCGACGAGTTCGTCGCGGTCTTGCTCGATCTGGCGGATGTTGCCACGTGCGCACCGATGCTCGACCGACTGATTGCGGCCGCGGCCCAGCCGGTGCAGTTCGGTGATCTGGTCCTGCAGGTATCGACCAGCCTCGGTGTCACCTTTTACCCGCAGTCCGAACTGATCGACGCTGATCAACTCCTGCGCCAGGCCGACCAGGCCATGTACCAGGCCAAGCTGGCCGGCAAGAACCGCTACTGCGTTTTCGACGCCGAGCAGGACCGCAGCGTCCGCGGCTTGCACGAAACCCTCGAAGAGATCCGCCGCGCCCTGTTGACGCAGCAGTTCGTGCTGTACTACCAACCGAAGGTGAACATGCGCACCGGTGCGGTGATCGGTGTCGAGGCCTTGCTCCGCTGGCAGCATCCGGAAAAAGGATGGTTGCTGCCGGCGGCATTCCTGCCGCTGATCGAAGCACACCCGCTGGCCGTCGAGGTCGGTGAATGGGTCCTCGGCAACGCGCTGGCGCAGATGTCGCAATGGCATGCCGAGGGGCTGCACATCGCGGTGAGCGTCAATGTCGGTGCTCGGCAACTGCAGCAGCGGGGCTTCGTCGAACGCCTCGCCGAGTTGCTGGCCGCGCATCCGACGCTGGCACCAGGCGATCTCGACCTCGAGGTGATGGAAACCCGTGCCCTGCAACAACTGGCCAGCGTCTCCGCGATCAATATGGCCTGCCGGGAGATCGGGGTGTCTTTTGCCCTGGATGATTTCGGCACCGGCTATTCGTCGTTGAACTACCTCAAGAACCTGCCGGTTTCGCAGATCAAGATCGACCGGAGCTTCGTCGGCGACATGCTCGAGGGGGGCGACAACCTGGCCATACTCGAAGCGGTGATCGGCCTCGCCGCCGCTTTTCACCACCAGATCATTGCCCAGGGCGTGGAAAGTGTGGAGCAGGGCGAGATGCTGCTGCAACTCGGATGCGAGCGCGCACAGGGTTTCTTCATCGGCCGCCCGATGCCGGCCGACGCGATCCCGGCGTGGGTTGCCACCTGGCATCCCGATCCGGCCTGGGTCGGGCGACCGGCAGTGGGTCGCCACGACCTGCCGCTGATCTGCGCGAGTGTCCAGCACCGTGCCTGGGTGATGGCCATCGAGAGCTATCTCAAGGGAGCGCGCGCGACTCCACCGGTGCTCGATCACCGACAGTGTCACTTCGGCCGGTGGCTGTATTCGGAGGCCGCGGCCCCCTATCAGGGGCAGCCGGTGCTGCAGGCCATCACCACCCTGCATCGGGAAGTGCATGAACTGGCAGTGTCGATGCTCGTGGTCAACGCGGGTGGTGACGGGAACCGCGAGGCGCTGACAAGGCTCGACGAACTGTACGCGCTGCGTGATCGCCTGCTTGCGCAATTGCAACTGCTGGTTTCTACGCGCGAGTTGTAGTCAAGGCTGCACGCACGTTGCCGACGCCCCGCGCGTGCAGCTTTGACCTGCGGCCCAACTGGCCGAGCATGCGGGCAAGCGTCCGCCATTTCCGTAGCTGTCTGCGAACCGGTGTTGTGACGGCGGTCAGCCGGCAGGGAAAATGTCTTCAAGATTGGCAGCATCGAGCAGATCGAGAGCCCAGGCCTCCAGTTGCGCGTGATCCGCTTGCGCCAGGCGTTCGCTGACCCATGTCGGCAAGGCGCCATAACGGCGTTCGAGCTGCTTATGCAACAGCACGCGCTCTCCTCGCAGGAGCCCTTGCTCCAAGCCCTCCTGCCGCCCCTCTTGCAGCCCCTCCTGCCGCCCCTCCTGCCGCCCCTCCTGCCGCCCCTTTTGCCGCCCCTCCTGCAATCCCTGCAGCCGTCCCTGCTGAAGGCCATCGGCCTTCCATTGTCTGGTCCATTCCTCTACGGTTTCGGCGAGCATGGTGTCGATCTCCTGTAGTTCATTCACTTCGGGTACTTCCTGTCCGGGCATCAGTCGCCGCAGCACGATCCGGTTGATCCAGACCACGAAGCGCGCCGGAGGCTGGCGTACTGCGGTCCCTGCAATCGTTGCTGCAATTGCGAAACGGCTTGCCGTACGTCCGCCGGTACGGCGCTGGTTTCGAGGCGGATGATGCTGGTGACGGTGTTTTGCCGGTCAGACAGGTGCTCTTCGCCGACGGCGCTTTCGTCGAGCAGAAAGTAGCGATGCGCCGGATGATAGCGCCGCAGGCTGCCCGGCAACAGGTCTATGAGTTCGCTGACGTCGCGGGCCGCGTTCCAGCGCTGGCGGCCGTTGTAGAGGACCAGCGGGAAAACGGGCGGCAGCTTTTGCCCCCTGCGGACCTCCCCGGTCTTGATCAGATCCTGATAGAGCAGGCCGGTATAGACCATGACGCGCAGCGCCATCCAGGGGTCCACGCTGCTCTGGAATTCGAGCAGCACGTAGACATAGAGCCATTGACCCTGGCGACGGACGCGCCAGATGATGTCGTCTTCGCGGTCGCGCAGATCATCGCTGACGTAGCTGCCGCTGACCTTCTCCAGTGTCGTGAAGTCCAGCTCAGCGACCCAGTCTTCGGGGACAAAACCCCGCAGCAGGTCCTCGACGACCTGCGCGTGAGAAAACAGGAGTTTGTAGCCCGAGTCATGGCTGGAATCGGAGGACATGGTCGGAGCGGGCATCAGCCGGTCTGGAAAAGGGCTCCGAGATCGGCTGCATCGAGCAAGTCGAGACCCCAGGCCTCCAGTTGCTCAGGAGTCGCTTGCGCCAGGCGTTCGCTGACCCACGGCGGCAAGGCGCCAAAACGGCGTTCGAGTTGCTTCTGCAGCAGAACGCGCTCACCTCGCAGGAGTCCTTGTTGTATCCCTACCTGCAATCCCTCTCGCAATCCCTCCTGTCGTCCCTCCTGCCGTCCTTGCTGGAGGCCATCGGCCTTCCATTGTCTGGTCCATTCCTCTACGGTTTCGGCGAGCATGGTGTCGATCTCCTGTAGTTCATTCACTTCGGGTACTTCCTGGCCGGGCATCAGTCGTCGCAGCACGATCCGGTTGATCCAGACCACGAAGGCGCGCCGGAGGCTGGCGTACTGCGGTCCCTGCAATCGTTGCTGCAATTGCGATACGGCTTGCCGTACGTCCGCCGGTACGGCGCTGGTTTCGAGGCGGATGATGCTGGTGACGGTGTTTTGCCGGTCAGACAGGTGCTCTTCGCCGACGGCGCTTTCGTCGAGCAGAAAGTAGCGATGCGCCGGATGATAGCGCTTGAGGCTGCCCGGCAACAGGTCTATGAGTTCGCTGACGTCGCGGGCCGCGTTCCAGCGCTGGCGGCCGTTGTAGAGGACCAGCGGGAAAACGGGCGGCAGCTTTTGCCCCCTGCGGACTTCCCCGGTCTTGATCAGATCCTGATAGAGCAGGCCGGTATAGACCGTGACGCGCAGCGCCATCCAGGGTCCACGCTGCTCTGGAATTCCGAGCAGCACGTGGACATAGAGCCATTGACCCTGGCGACGGACGCGCCAGATGATGTCGTCTTCGCGGTCGCGCAGATCATCGCTGACGTAGCTGCCGCTGACCTTCTCCAGTGTCGTGAAGTCCAGCTCAGCGACCCAGTCTTCGGGGACAAAACCCCGCAGCAGGTCCTCGACGACCTGCGCGTGAGAAAACAGGAGCTTGTAGCCCGAGTCATGGCTGGAATCGGAGGACATGGTCGGATGTTACCCTTTCGTAGTGACTTATTCCAGGCCAGGAAGCGGCTACGAACGGACCCGGTTCTGTCGTACTTCCGGTGGTCCTGTCAATTGTCGTCAGGTTGGTGATCCTGATGGGAGGCCACTTTATTGCGGTTCGGTGCAAGGGGTGCTGGTTCGCGGCCCTCGCGCTAGCATGGAACTTGCTTTGGTGACGGCTAGCATTGCCCCTCGTACTAACCGGAAAAACTTGAACAGCATGAGCAATCAGCAAGCAGGTTTCACGCTTATCGAGTTGATGATTGTTGTCGCGATCATCGGCATTCTGGCGGCCATCGCAATACCTCAGTTCGCGGAGTTCTCTCGCAAGGGTGAAGACAAGGCGGCGCAGTCCGATGCGCGCCATCTGCTGACAAGGGCCACCGTTTCAAACTTCACCGATTAGTCACCACCAACCGCCAGATTTGTGCCAGAGGAGCTTCGAGATTCCATCACCGGCCTTCTCGCGTGGTCTGAATGAAAGGGTGCGTGGGGCGAAACCACCCTCTGCTCGACTACCGGGCGGGGTTGGTGCCTGGGCAGTCTCTATGCGAATGGTGTTGGTGATGGCTCGCCTTGCGCCAACCGGTGTTCGTTTCCCTGGCGGCAATTTGATGCGGCCCGCCGCTGCGATGGGAAGGCAGTCTCCACACGGGGTGACCCAGGCTTGCGCCCTTACCCTGTTGAATCCTGTGATAAGAAACCTATGCCAGAAGACATGTTCTGACAAAATTTGTCAGTCAGGTGACGCTAATGGGTTTTCCCGACGCGTGGCGCGCGCTGGCAAGGGCGCATTCCGGGGAATCCGGGCCTGGCACGGAACCTGCTGACCTTAACGCAACGGATTGTCCGTTGCACTCACCAGAAGGAGATCAATACCATGAAGAAGCTGCAAAAGGGTTTCACCTTGATCGAGTTGATGATCGTTGTGGCGATCATCGGTATTTTGGCCGCCATCGCAATTCCCCAGTTCTCCGAGTACACCAAGAAGGGTGAGGACAAGTCTGCGCAGGCCGACGCACGCAACCTGCTGACGGCTGCGATCGCGAACTCGACCGGGATAGCAGCGTCCAAACGTCGTAGACTCGCACGCAACCTGCTGACGGCTGCAATCTCGAACTCGACCCTGTAACCCCTATTCTGTGCTGATCGGAGATTTTTCATGAAAAACATTATCCTGGGTTCGGTGTTGGCCATCGCGGCCGTAACGTCGCTGTCGGCCAACGCAGTGACCATTTGTGCTGGGGGACTAGCAACGGACGGCGTGTCAGTTGCCTCAGGCACTGGATTTGTTAAGGTTGGATTTACGCCGAAGTGTTCGGCAAACGTATTTATGGATGGGATCGATTCTACGAGCACGCTCTACGTCGTATCGGCGGCTTCAGCCAAGGGCAAGAGGATATTCGCAGGATCAACGGCCGGTGGCTCGGTTGCGCCAGTGGGTACGGACTGCGCGGCCAGCGGGTGTACGGCAGAGGAGGTGTCAACAGCAGCTACCACAGCCGGGACTGCCGCCGCTGGTACTGGTACTGGGACTTAACCAATCCACCCACTCCACTGTTAGTGTTCCGATAGTGGGCGCGCTGCAGAGTGCGCTCACTTGTTTTCTGGCTGACGATCATGCTTGAATTCGCCCTCTCCGGACTGCGCTCCGGCCTGCGCGGAAGAAGTTTCCAGGCGGTATTCGTCCTCGGCGTGCTGTTGATCGGTGTCGCCTATCTGTCGGGATTCTTCTCCCCACGTCAGCCGCAGACGGTGGCGCTGGATGTCGGCTTCTCGGGGATGCGTTTTTCCCTGATCCTGCTGAACCTGTTCTGGGTTCAGGAACTGGTGGCCAGGGAAATCGACCGGAAAATCATTCTCTTTTCACTGGCGTATCCGGTGTCGCGCGCGTCCTTTCTGGCCGGGCGCTTCGCTGCCGTCCTGATCCTGTCGATGCTGGCGGCAATGGTCCTGGGCCTGCTGCTGTTGCTGGCGGTGACGATGGGCGGCGGCGGCTATTCCCAGGAGTTCGCGCCGGCACTTGGCGTCCCGTTCTGGGCGACCGTAGCCGGTTTTGTTCTCGACGCAGCCGTCGTCGCGGCTTTTTCGCTGTGCATCGCTGCGCTATCGACGGTGTCGGCGCTGCCGCTGGCCCTGGGAGCGGCTTTTGCGGTTGCCGGCAAAGCCCTGGGTGCTACCCTTTCCTACCTGTCGCGCGGCGCCGACGGTGACCAGGAAATGCTTGCCCGATACAATCCCATCGTTGAACTGATCAGGTGGGTGCTGCCCGATCTGTCGCGCCTGGATTGGCGCGAGTGGTCGATGTATCAGTTGGCACCCGGTGCCGAGATCGTCTTCTGGTCAGCCACGATGGCCGTTGCGTATATCGTTCTGCTCCTGGTTGGTGCGAGTTTGCTTTTGGCAAGACGAGAGTTTTCGTGATGCGACGTTCGCTGAGTGCGATGGTCTGCCTGACCGGGGTTCTGGCGCTCGCTGCCTATGCCATTTCACTGCAGCGTTTGTCGTCGCTGCCGAGGGGAACGGCTGCGCCGGAGTTGCTGATCTCGCTGCCGCGTTTTGCGCAGGTCCTTTTGGCCGGAGGTGACCGTTATCTGGCCGCCAACCTGTCCGGGTTCCGGGTGTTGATCGCCGACACCGGGCGCATGGGTCGTGAGGACTACGCCGTGCAGGGCAGACTGCAACGCGACATCGCCTGGTTCAATCCGGCGCACGAGGATAACTATTACATTGCCGCGGCGATCCTGCCGTGGAACGGTCAGCTCGATGCTGCGCAGTATGTGCTACGCCAGGCGTCAGACGCACGCACGTTTGACTGGTATCCGCTGTTTCACTATGGTTTTCTCTTCTATCATTTTCACAAGGATCCGGCGACGGGTGCGCAGTGGCTTCTCAAAGGCGTGCCGCGAGTCAAGGACCAACAGGACGAGTGGGCTTTGCAGAATGTCGCCGCGCTGTGGATCGAGAAGGGCTACCAGACGACCAATGCTGCGGGATTGGTCGAGGCGATGGCGTCGGATTCCCGGCCCGGAGCCTTCCGGAATTACCTGAAAGTCCGCGCCGGCCGCTTGCGCGACCTGGCGACCCTGCAGAGTGCCGTCGCGATGTTTCGGCAGCGCTACGGAAAGGATGTCGAAAGACTCGATGAGCTGGTGAGCAGTGGACTGATCGCCGAGCTTCCCAAAGATCCGCTCGGCTTCGGATTCGGTCTCGACGCGTCGGGCTGGCCAATCCTGAATTCAACTTCTCCGAGCGCCAAATGACGGTTCCTGCGATTGCGATTGAGGGTCTCGAAAAGCACTACCCCAGAAAGTGGCGGGCGGCGCCCGTCACCGCTCTCGGGGGCGTGTCGCTAAGCGTCGAGCCCGGCGAGGCCTTCGGCTTCATTGGCGCGAACGGCGCGGGCAAGACGACGACGATCAAGATCCTGATGGGGCTGATTCAGGCCACCCGGGGCAACGCCAGCCTGTTCGGGACTGCCGTCCACATTCCGGATGCCCGCCTGGGTCTGGGTTACGTACCTGAAAACCCCTACCTCTACGACTATCTGACGCCGCTCGAAATCCTCAGCATGGGCATGCGCCTGCATCGGCTTAGGGTCAAAGATCCGAAGGCACACTGCATGACCTGGCTGGAGCGCCTGGGTCTGGAGCATGTGGCGAGCAAGGCGGTTCGTTCTTTCTCCAAGGGCATGACGCAGCGTGTGGCGATCGCCCAGGCGCTGTGCATCAAGCCCCGCCTGTTGATTCTCGACGAACCGCTGTCCGGTCTCGACCCGATTGGTCGCCGCGATGTGGTCGATATCCTTTCCGAGTACAAGCGCGGCGGCGGGACGCTGTTTCTCACCTCGCATGTCCTGCACGATGTCGAGAGGTTGGCGGATCGCTTCGGCCTGATCCACAAGGGACTGCTGCGGGCAGTGCGGGCGCCGGCTGAGCTCACCGGGGATCAGGAAACGGTGATGGTGCGCACCTTCGGCCAGGTAGCGGTGGAAGGGATGCGCGAGGATTTCTCCGGGCGCTGGATTGGCGAAGTGCCGCGGGTTGACTTGTGGAACCGCCTGCAGGCCCTGCGTGACGCCGGACACGTGGTGCTGGAAGTCCGCCCCAGCCTGTCGCTGGAGGTGGCGTTCATGCGCGCCGTCGGAGAGTCGTGACCAGGCGCATGCGTGCGGGCCGTCGCACGCTCGGCGGTGGTTTACTGCCAGGAAGATATTCCGTGTTGAGCCAGCGAAGGGCAGCGCCGAGAAAATGAACAGTTCCCACAAGAAGCAGCAGCCAGGGCGTGCGACGCGCACTCGCCTGGACCCGGAATGTATTGCGCTGATGCGCCTCGTCGACGCGCTCCGGTATGCCGACGTCGAAGCCGCGGCACGCCGTATCCTGGCGAGTCGCCAGACCCATCCGCTGGCGTTGAAGGCCCTGGGTTTTGCCTTGATCGGGCAGGCGCGTTACGACGAAGCCTTGCCGATTGTCGCATTTGCGGTTGAGCGTAACCCCGGTGATCCGGAATCGCACAACAACCACGGGATTGTGCTGTCCGCGCTGATGCGCTGGGATGAATCGATCAAGTGCTTCAGCCGTTCAATCGAGATCAAGCCGGATGATCCCGAGGTTCTCAAGAACTACGGGGTGGCGCTCGCCAGGATGCAGAAATACGACGAGGCCGTCCCCTATTTTCTCAAGGCAATCGCCAGTCATCCTGGCGATTACGTCGAGGCCATCGAACAGCTTGCCGGCGCTTTGCTGGCCAGCAACCGCAACGATGAAGCCTGGACCTGTTTGAACGAACTGTGGAAAAACGACAGCGGTAACCCAGCCATTCTGTCGCAACTCCTCGGTGCCAGCCTCAAGAGGTGCGACTGGGAGGATCTGCCTGGACGGCTGCTTGAGCTACGTTCCTTGAGCCGCGGATACCAATCGCTGGTCGACAATCCCTTTGTGGTTCTTTCCTTTCCCGGAGTTGGTTCGGAAGAGCAACGCCGAGTCGCAGAAAATTTCGCTCGCTCGCGTATCCCGGCGAGTGTGCTCGACGCCGCGATCGACCATTCAGCGGTGTATGGCGAGGCACAAGACAGCCGCCGACGCCTGCGCATTGGCTATCTGTCGGCGGACTACCGGAACCATCCGGTCGGCTTGATCATGCCGCAAGTGCCCGAGTTGCATGATCGCTCGAAGGTGGAAGTGTTCGGGTATTCCATGGGGGTAGACGATCATAGCGACATCCGCCAGCGTTTGAGCGCGGCCTTCGATCATTTCGTTGACCTGCGGGAGTGCAGCGTCAGCGAGACGGCGGAGCGCATTCGTGCAGACCGAATCGAGATCCTGATTGATCTCCAGGGGTGGACCAGTGATGGGCGCCCTGAGGCACTGGCGCTCCGCTGCGCGCCGGTGCAGGTCAATTGGTTAGGGTATGCGGGAACGATCGGTCACCCCAGGCTGGCGGATTACCTTCTTGGTGACCCCATGGTGACGCCCTTGCACCACGGCCCGTACTATACGGAAACCATTGCGCACCTGCCGGGCTGTTATCTGCCGGCTGACAGTACCATTGCTTTGAGCGCCCCGCCGTCGAGAAGGGAGGCCGGGCTCCAGGAGAACGGCTTTGTCTATTGTTCGTTCAACAATAGCTACAAGTTCAACCCGCTGGTTTTCGATCTGTGGTGTCGCCTGCTGCGTGAGTCCGATGACAGTTGCCTGTGGTTGAGCCAGCCGGCAGAATCTTCGGCTGACCGTTTGCGGAACGAAGCGCAAGCCCGTGGCGTCGATCCGGGCCGGCTGGTCTTTGCACCGAGAGTGGCGTCACGGGTGGATCACTTATCGCGCCTGCAACTGGCTGATCTGGCGCTCGACCCGTTTCCCTACAACTCCCATTCAACGGGCATCGATATTCTGTGGGCGGGAGTTCCGATGGTGGCGCTGCTCGGTGATACCTTTCCTGGACGGGTAGGCGCCAGCGTGCTGCGCGCAGCCGGACTCGACGAACTCATCGCCGGTTCGGTCGACGAGTATTATCGGTTGGCCATGGACTTGTTCGGTAATCCGCAGCGCCTGCAGGGGTTGCGCAGAAAGCTGGCAGAGAACAAGCACGGCTGCCCGCTCTTCGACATGCCGCGCTTTGTAAGCTCGCTCGAGGACGTTTATTTCCGGATGTGGGACAACCACTTGCAGGGTACCCGGATGCCCCTGGTCTGATCGTCGCATACCATGCTGTGGATACGTACAGCGAGGCTCGCGGCGGGCTGAGATTTTCAATGCGGATCAAGGTTGCCGCTGGAGCAGGGGTGCAATTGAAGGATATTTGCAGAGTGCACGACTGCATGGCACCGGCGTACGAAGTCTTCCTCAAGCATGTCTGACCAGGAATCTTGCGGGCTACCCCTTTGCGTCGACCTCGACGGCACGCTGTTACGTACGGATCTGACAGCGGAAAGCCTGCTCGCCCTCGGCAAGCACAACCCCTTGGGGTTGTTTGGCCTGATGCCGAGCCTCCGAAGGGGCAAAGCGGCTTTCAAACTCGCCTTGGCAGATCAGATCAGTTGCGATCCCAGCAGACTGCCATACAACTGCGATGTTCTGGCGATGTTGCAGGTTGCGCGTGCCGAAGGCAGGCGAACGGTCCTCGTCAGTGCCTCTCCTCGATCCTGGGTGGATGCCGTCGCGGGTCACCTGGATCTATTCGATGATGTCCTGGCCACCGACGATGTGTTCATCAATCTTTCAGGATTTGCCAAGGCCGAGGGACTTGTCCGCCGCTATGGAGAACAGGGATTCGACTACGCCGGCAATGCGCGCAGCGATCTCCACGTCTGGCGTTGTGCCCGCAAGGCGATCGTCGTCACGCCGGATCACGGTGTCCTTGCCAGCGCCAAATCGCAAGCGGACGTTGACACCGTGTTCGATGACCGTCCGCCGCGCCTCTGGACCTGGTTGAAGGCGATGCGCCTCTACCAGTGGGCCAAGAACCTGCTGGTATTCGTTCCGCTACTGGGGGCGCACGCCTGGGCGAACACTGCCGCCGTCACACAGGTCTGTCTGGCATTCCTGATCTTCGGTTTGGCGGCGTCGAGCGTCTACCTGCTCAACGATCTGCTCGACCTGGATGAAGACCGGCGCCATCCACGCAAGAGACTGCGTCCCTTTGCCTCGGGCATGTTGCCGGTGGCGCATGGCGTGGTGGCTACGCTGCTCCTCCTTGCCAGCGCGGTCCTGCTGGCCGGGCTTCTGTCGCCCGGCTTTCGTGCCGCCCTTGCCACGTACTATGCCGTCACTCTGGCCTATAGTTTCTACCTCAAGAAACTCGTCCTGATCGACATTCTGGTCCTGGCCGGGCTGTATACCGTGCGCCTCATCGCCGGTGGTGCGGCGGTCAACCTTGGCCTGTCGTTCTGGCTCCTCGCTTTCTCGGTTTTCCTGTTCATGAGCCTGGCACTCGTCAAACGCTACACCGAGCTTCTTGTTCAGCGCGATGCGGGCGCCCTGACCGCTTGCGGGCGTGGCTACCATGTCGATGACTTTCCCCTGTTGCAGAGCATGGGCGTGGTTTCCGGATACATGTCCGTGCTCGTGCTCGCTCTGTACATCAACAGCGATACCGGCAGGGTTCTTTATAGCCATATCGAGTTCATCTGGTTCCTGTGCCTGCTCCTGTTGTTCTGGATCAGCCGGGTCTGGCTGCTGGCCCACCGCGGACAAATGCATGACGATCCACTGGTCTTTGCGCTGAAGGATCGCTCCAGTCGAGCAATTGCTCTCATCGCCGTTGTCGCGGTTGGGCTGGCCCTGTGAACAACGTACCCCTATCATCGCTGGCTGGCTGGGGGCGCCTGCCGGTCACCCGACAAAAGCTGTTACGCTGCCACGATCGCGCTAGCCCGCTGCCCATCCCTGTTGATGGGACCCTGCTGCCCTACGGCAATGGCCGATCCTACGGTGACGTGCCTCTCAACGACGGGGGCTATGCCCTGCTCACGCGAGGCCTCGACCGTTTCATTGCTTTCGATCCGATCAACGGGCTGTTGCGCGCAGAAGCGGGAATTACTCTGGCCGAAGTTCTGGAGATCATCGTTCCGCAGGGGTGGTTTCTCGCTGTGACGCCTGGCACGCGCTTCGTCACTCTGGGTGGCGCGTTGGCCAATGACGTACCACGGCAAGAACCATCACGTCGCCGGAAGCTTCAGTGCCCATGTCACCCGCTTCGAGCTGCTTCGTTCGGATGGCGAGCGCCGACTCTGCCTCCCGCAAGATCCCTGGTTCACTGCGACTGTGGGTGGCCTCGGGCTGACCGGTTTGATCACCTGGTTGGAAATCCGTCTCCAAGCGGTTGCCAACCCCTGGATCATTCTGGAGAACAAGGTATTCCGTAATCTCGAAGAGTATTTCGACATCAACCGGGCCAGCGAGCTTAGCTGGCCCTATACCGTTTCCTGGATCGACTGCGCCGCTCAGGGAAAGACCCTTGGCCGGGGCGTGTATATGGCAGGAAGGCACGCGCCTGTTGGGACAACGTGCACCTCGGTTCGCCCTTCCCGTTTGGTCGTGCCGTTCACTCCGCCCTGCTCATTAGTCAATACCCCTGTACTTCGCACCTTCAACTTCCTGTACTACCATGCTCCCCGACCCCCACAAGCGTGCAGTCACTACGGTCCCTTCTTCTATCCTCTGGATCACATGCAGAACTGGAACCGCATTTACGGGCCGCGGGGTTTCTACCAGTACCAATTCGTCGTTCCGCACGAAAATGCCCAGGATGCCGTAGGTGAAGTTCTTGAGCGCATTGCTGTGAGCGGCCAGGGTTCCTTCCTTGCGGTACTCAAGACTTTCGGTAACCTGCCGGCGCAGGGGATGCTCTCTTTCCCGCGCCCCGGAGTGACCCTCGCGTTGGACTTCCCGAACCGTGGCGACGCAACGAAGCAACTGTTTGCCACTCTTGATAGCGTGGTGCGTCAAGCTGGTGGCGCGCTCTATCCCGCCAAGGATGCGCGCATGCAAGGCGAAGATTTCCGGCGCGCTTACCCCGCTTGGGAAGCGTTCCAGTCATTCATCGATCCCTGCTTTTCGTCGAATTTCTGGCGTCGGGTCACCTGTCAAGGGTAAAGCCATGCTACGCATCCTGATCTTTGGCGCGACCTCGGCCATTGCCGAAGCCACTGCCCGCCGATTGGCCGCCCCGCAAGCAACTTTCTTCCTGGTGGGACGCAATCCGCAACGACTGGCCGCTATTTCCGACGACCTGCGTGTACGCACCGGCAATCCAGTTCACCGGGAGATTGCCGACCTCGACGCCCTCGCTCAGCATCCTCGACTCATCGACAAGGCGCTGGCCGCCCTCGGTGGTCTTGACCTGGTACTGATCGCCCACGGCACGTTGCCCGACCAGCAGGTCTGCGAGCAGGACGTCGCCAGGAGCATGGCCGCCATCCACACCAATGCCCTGAGTGCCATCAGCCTGAGCAGCCTCATCGCCAACCATTTTGAAACGGTCGGCCATGGCACGCTGGTGGTCATTGGTTCGGTCGCGGGCGATCGCGGCCGGCAAAGCAACTACGTTTATGGGGCCGCCAAGGGAATGCTCGCCATCTTCCTGCAGGGTTTGCGCAACCGCCTGACCGCGGCGGGCTGCCAGGTCATCACCATCAAGCCGGGTTTTGTCGACACGCCAATGACCACGGATTTCCCCAAAGGGGCTCTCTGGGCGCAGCCGGACGATATTGCCCAGGGAATCGTGAAGGCGATCAGAAAAAAGTCGGACGTTGTTTATTTGCCGTGCTTCTGGTACGCGATCATGGGGCTCGTACGAGCCATCCCGGAACGGATATTCAAGCGGATGCCTCTCTGAGGCAATTGATTCAAGGGGTCGGCCATGCCCCTCCGGCAAGACCGCATGACGGTTGTGGAAGAGTTGAGTCAGCAGTGGTCGGCGATGCCGGTACGCAGACACGCAGCATCGCCTGCATCATGTCAGGATACTCGAATCCCCTAGTCGACGCGGGGTATCAGCGTTGACGACTCAGATCGACCGCCAAGCCATGCAAGGCTTGGCGGCATGAAAGCCGGATCAGGTGACCATGAAGTCAAGGCTGGTCAAGACCGGGTGCGTGTCGAGCGTGGCGAACAGCACCGCCGTGCTCGCTGCGCCGCTGCCGTCGGCATCGTAGTAGAGATTTCCGGTGGTGGTGTTGTAGATCAGGTAGTCATTGGCGTCCGCTGCGCTGGTGAAGCCGGCACCCGCGCGGAACGAGCCGGCCGCCAGCGTGCCGAGCGTCGCCAGCGTGGTGAAGATCGCGTTCTCGAGTTGGATAGTATCGTCGACGACGTTGAAGTCGGTGATCGTGTCTCGGTTGGTGCTGGCATTGAGCAGTGTGTCGAAGCGAATGATGTCGCTCCCCAGCCCACCAGTCAGGGTGTCGTTGTCCAAGCCACCATTGAGCAGGTCGTTGCCGAGACCACCATCCAGCTTGTTGGCAAGCAGGCTGCCCGTCAGGGTGTCATTGTAGTTACTGCCGGTGAGGTTCTCGAAGTTCAGCACGGTGTCGGAGCCGGAGCCGCCGGTGACCTGCGTCGAAGTCAAGGCGAGATTGACCGTGACACCGGTGCTCGTGGCGAACTGATAGGAAACCGTGTCGATGCCAAGGCTGCCGTTGAGCACGTTGTTGAGCGCATTGGCCGAGATCACATTGTCAAGGGTGTTGCCGGTCCCGTTGATTGACGCAGTTCCGGTGAGCTTCAGGTTTTCGACGTTGGCACCCAGGGTGTAAGTGATGCTTGTTTCGACGGTATCGATCTGGGTGAGGCTGTTGTTGGTTTCGATCACCTGATCGGCAGCATTATCGACGGTATAGACGTCATTGCCGTCGCCACCGGTCATCGTGTCGGCACCGCTCAGACCATCGAGCACGTTGTTGCCGGAATTGCCGGTGAGAGCGTTGGCCAAGGTGTTGCCCGTGGCATTGATGGCGGCGCTGCCGACGAGTTCCAGGTTTTCGACGTTGGCGCCCAGGATGTAGGTCACGCTGGACTTGACGCTGTCGGTCCCGGTCCCGCTTGATTCGGTGATCGCATCGCCGGCATTGTCCACCAGGTAGAGGTCGTTGCCGGCGCCGCCAGCCATGGTGTCGGCTCCCGCCAGACCGTCGAGCGTGTTGTTGCCGGAATTGCCCGTGAGGCTGTTGGCCAGCGTGTTGCCGGTGCCATTAAGGTAAGCGACGCCGGTGAGCAACATATTCTCGACGTTGCTGCTCAGCGTATAGCTCACACTCGTTTCGACGAGGTCGGTGCCGCCACTGGCCGAGGTTTCGATGATCCTATCGCCGGCGTCGTCCACGACATAGGTGTCATTGCCGTTGCCACCGGTCAGCGTGTCGCTGCCGACTGCTCCATCGAGGCGGTTGGCGTTGGCATCACCGTTGAGGGTGTCACCGAAGGAGGTTCCCGCCAGGTTCTCAATGCTGATCAAGGTATCGCTACCGGCGTTGATCGTGTTCTGGGCGCTGCTCAGGCTCAGATTGACCGTCACCGGGCCGGAACTGATGAACTGGTAAGACGCTGTGTCCGTGCCCAGGCCTCCATTGAGCACGTTGTTGCCGGCGTTGGCATAGAGTATGTTGTTCGAATTGTTGCCGCTGCCGTTGATGTGGCGGGTACCCATCAGTTGCAGGTTTTCGACATTGGTCGTCAGGGTGTAGGTGGTCAACGCCAGGTCGAGCGGGTCGAACTGGACGGTGTCGATTTGAGTGGCGAGGATGTTGCTTTCGCTGACCACGTCGCCGGCGTGGTCGACAACATAGAGGTCGTTACCATCGCCGCCGCTCATGGTGTCGGCGCCGCCCTTGCCGTCGAGGATGTTGTTGCCCGAGTTGCCGATGAGACTATTGGCCAGGGTGTTGCCGGTGCCGTTGAGGTTCGCCGTGCCGGTGAGCTGCAGCACCTCGACGTAGTTCGACAAAGTGTAGTCAACGCCGGCCATGACGGTGTCACTCTGGGTCGGCGCGGCATTGGTTTCGATGGCCTTGTCGTCAACGTCATCCACCACATAGGTGTCGTTTCCGTCGCCGCCAGTCATGAGGTCTGCGCTGGCCAATCCGTTGAGCACGTTGTCGACGGCATTGCCGGTGAGGGTGTCGATCAGCGAGCTACCGGTCAGATTCTCGATGCCGAGCAGCGTGTCGAAACCGCTGACCCCGGTATTCTGGGCCGTCGCCAGGCTCAGGTTGACGACGACGCCGATCGGCGAGAGGCCACTCGTAGAGAGAATGTACTCATACGAGACGGTGTCCAGGCCACCACTGCCACCATTGAAGACGTTGTTGCCGACGGTGCCGATGAGAATGTCGTTGAAATTGCTGCCATTGACGTTTTCGAAGTTGCGCAGGGTATCGATGATGGTACCGACGGTGCCGGTGCCGGTCGTCGTCAGACCGCCGAGGTTGACCTTCACCATCGCCGTGGCCGACGCGTAGGACACGGTGTCGATGCCGAGCCCGCCGTCGAGGATGTTCTTGTTGGCATTGCCGGAGAGGAGATCGCCGTAGCTGCTGCCGGTCAGATTTTCGAAGTTGAGCAGCGTATCGAGACCGGAACCGACGGTGTTCTGGGCCGTGCTGAGGCCCAGATTGACGGTGACGCCGGCGCTGGCGCCGAACTCGTACGAGAGCGTGTCGCCACCACTGATGCTGTGCGCGCCGCCATCGAGCAGGTTCGCGCCGCGGTTGGCCCAGATGGTATTGTCGAGTATGTTGCCGGTACCGGTGAGACCCGCCGTTCCCATCAGTTGCAGGTTCTCGACGTACAGCCCCAGCGTATAGTTGACCAGGGCCTTGACGGTGTCGATCTGCGCGGAGGCGTTATTGGTCTCGATGACCACATCGGCAAGATTCTCGACGACGTAGGTGTCGTTGCCATCACCGCCGGTCATGCTGTCGACGCCGGTTCTTCCGTCGAGGACGTTGGCCGCCGCGTTCCCCGTGAGGACGTTGTTGAGTGCGTTGCCGGTGCCGTTGATCGCCGGCGAGCCGCTGATGGTGTTGGTTGCGAAGTCAGAGAAGTTCATCAGCGTCAGGTTCTCGACGTTGGCGCCGAGCCGGTAATTGACGACCGAGAGCACGGTATCGATCTGCGAAGTGGCGGCATTGGTCTCGATGACTGCCTCGCTTCCGACGACGATATAGGTGTCGTTACCATCGCCCCCGGTCAGCACGTCACCGCCGCCGTAGCCGCCCACCAGCACATTGTTGCCGGCATTGCCGGTCAGTTCATCATCGTAGGCGCTGCCGACCAGGTTCTCGAAGTTGCTCAGCGTATCAATGCCGGAACCTTCGGTATCCTGAGGGCCGGCGACGGCCAGACTGACGGTGACCCCGCTCGTGGCTCCGTAAAGGTAGGAGGCGGTGTCTCCCCCGCCCTGGATCAGACCGAAATGGGTGACGCCGCCGCTGATGCTGCCGTACAGGTACATGACGGGGTTTCCGCCGCCGCTGACCGGGGTGCTACCGCCGTCGAGGATGTTGTCGCCGCTGTTGGCGAAGATCTGGTTGTCGAGTGCGTTGCCCGTGCCGTTGAGGTTGGCCGAACCCATCAGTTTGAGGTTTTCGACGTTCGCCGTCAGCGTGTAATTACCGATGAAGGATTGCACCGTATCGACCTGAGTGAAGCTGGCGCTGGCTTCGCTGACCGTATCGCCGGCGTCGTCGACGACGTAGCTATCGTTGCCGTCGCCTCCGATCATGGTGTCGGCGCCGGTCTTGCCGTCGAGAAAGTTGTCGCGGAGGTTGCCGGTAAGCGTGTTGGCCAGCGTGTTGCCGATGGCGTTGATGATGGGTGGGGTTAGGGCTGAACCCATGATTTCAAGGTTCTCGACGTTCGCTCCCAGGGTGTAGCTGATGAAGGTCCGCACGGTGTCGATCTGGGTGGCGCTGTTGTTGGTCTCGATGACCGTGTCGCCAGAGCTCTCGACGATATAGATGTCGTTGCCGTCGCCGCCGGTCATGGTGTCGGCGCCGGTCATGCCGTCGAGGAGGTTGTTGCCGGCATTGCCGGTCAGGCGGTTGGCCAGCGTGTTGCCGGTGCCATTGATGCTGGAAGTGGTCAGCAGTTGCAGGTTTTCGACGCCGGTAGCCAGCGTGTGGCTGATACTCGCCTGCACCGCGTCGATCCCCCCCAGTGCGGTCGCGGCTTCGCTGACGACGTCGCCGAGATTGTCTACGACGTAGGTGTCGTTGCCGTCGCCGCCGATCATCACGTCACTGCCGGCGCCGCCATTGAGCGTGTCATTGCCTCCCAGCCCGAACAGCATGTCATTGTTGATGCTACCCACCAGGAAGTTCGAGAGATCGTCGTCGTGCGCGGTGCTGTTGTCGCCGACGAGCAGCAGGCCACCATTCTGGAACTGGACATGCGCCGCCGTATTCCCCAAAGGACCTCCGGTGAGCTTCCAAAGCGTCATCCCGGTCAGGGTTACCGTCTTGGCGGGAAGCGACGGCGGTCCACTCAAGGCCGAATAGCCCAGGGTCAGTCCGGTAACGGTCTCGTTGATTCGCAGTTCGTTCGTCAGGTAGAGGGGCGAGTCAAAGATCAGGTAATCGACGTCCGGATTGAAGGTAATGGTTTGAAGATTGGTCAAGGTGCTGAAGTTATAGGTTGTCATTATTTGGCTCCTCTAAGGGTGATTGATGGGCGAATCAAATCCAATGCTCAGGTTACGCATGCCTGCTTCAGATATCCGGCGTTTCGATGACTTCACAATTCCTGCCATGGTGCACGGCCGAGCAATCCCAGGGAAAGGGACCCGTGGCAAGGGCCTCCGGAAGATTGCGCAAAAAGGAAAATGACAGACGTCAGCACGAACGTGCGTGGACTACGGCAACCCAGCCACCCTTCCGAACTTCAAGTTAGGGTCTGCAGCTTTGCGTCCGGGGCTCTCGCTCCGTTTGCTCTTGTCTTGTCCTCAGAGGCTAACTGAAAATCAGTGAATATTGTTGACCTGCATCAAAACAACCGATCAAAAACTTCGATTGGCGGTGTTGTCGGATCATGTGGCCGGAATCGCTCCACAGATTCCGGGCGCATACCCGAAACGGATCTTTGTCTGTCGCTCAACGGAGCGTAGCAGGTTGTTGTAGGAGACATCGGGTTCGCCCAGGATTTGCGCGTAGCCTACGGACAACGCGTGGCGGACGGAGGTCATTGCCAAGCAGTATGTAAGTCCGGATGCAGGGGTCGGCGGTCCCGCCGCACGACTCCTGTTCCACTCAGTGAAAGCGCTTTCAGCGTGTACCAGTGCAAGCAAAGCAGCAGCCCCGTAGCCGCGGTGAACTCGCCTGGCAAGTGTTTCCGCTTCCAGATAGCGTTGTTTCGATAGCAGGACAGGCAAAATCTGATCTCGTATGGCGTTGTGGAATTCGGGTTGTCGCTCATACTCCAGGGCGCGCAGCGTCGTCCCGAGCTCCCATTCGCCTACACGCTTCCAGGTGATCAGCGCCATCGGCACGCTTATCATCAACAGCAGGACAATGATTCGGCGCGGCTGCGCCAGACAACCCATGACATCGACCAGTACGATGGCGAGGCCACCAACCGAAACGAACAGGAAGCGTTCGCTGGCCATCGACCAGGTGGTGAAGGGTATCAGTTGCAGGTAGACAGCCCAGGGCACGACGGCCAGCACGACGCCGAGAGGCCACAGTACACGCCGCACGCAGAGGACAGCAAGAGCCAGCAGTGTCAGCAGCACTCCGGCCATGGAAGTCAGCCAGTGCCATTCGCCCATCCGATACACATCGTGGTAGAGCCCCATGGGATGGGGAAGTAGCAGCAGGCCACCCAGCATGCTGAATATTCTCGACGCGCGGTCGAACACGGCCATTCCGCCGGGGTGGTTCTCGATGCGGATGCCGGTTGTCTCGGCGACCTTCATATGCACGATCGCGGCGAAGACAACAACCACCCATAGTAGCATCAGGGTCGCGATTTTCCTCTCTGTGGCAACCTCTGGATCCTGTCGCCAGGCTGCGACAATCAGCGTCGTCAAGAAAAGCACCTGGGCCATCCCTGCGGCCTTGCTGAAACAGGCCAACAGCAGCAGCACTGCTGCAGACAACCCGTACCTGTAGGGCCATCCGGTTCGCAGGCCACGGGCGAGTGTCGCTGCCGCCAGAAAACCAATGGCACCGGCCATGAGGTCCTTGCGGGAAGCGACCCAGGCCGCCGCCTCGACATGGGCGGGGTGGACGACGAACAGCACGCTACCGCAAAGCGCCAAAACGCTGGCCTGGCCAGTCCAGGCTGGTCGGAAGAGCAGGATCAGTTCCTTGATCAGCCACCAGAAGGCGGCTGCGGAGAGCCCGTACCAGGCGAGATTCGAAAAGTGGAAGCCAAAGGGATCGTCGCCAAACAGTCGAAAATCAAGCCAGTAGCCAAAGTCACGCAGCGGCAGGAATTCCCAGGCATTGGCCGGCTTCAACAGGAACAGATAGAGGTCAGTCCACGGCAGATGCCGCACCATGCGATTGGTGAACGCCAGGTAGATGTCGTCATCGGCGAACAGGTTGTGGAACAGAGTGGGCAGGAAGAGGCAGAAACTGCAGACCAGCAGCAGGGCGGCAGTTGTGCGCAGCATTCTCCACTGGGGATCCAACTGGCTGGCGCGCTGCTCCAAGCGCTCTGACTCCTGGACACCCGATGTCACGGCGATTGCCGCGTCGCCGTGGGTTGGCAACGGCGCATGAGCTGTAGGTCGAGCCCATCGCCTGCGGCATTGAAGCCGTTGCCGACGTCGCCAATCCGCTTCACTTGCTCAGGTAATCCAGCAGCGCAGGCACCGTCGCGAAGCGGGGGCTTTTTGTCGCGGTGAACTTTCCGTAGCCCCAGGTGACCGCAGCGAAGTGCAGGCCATTGGCTGCAGCGGCAACCTCGTCTTCCGGTGTGTCGCCGACATAGATGGTGTCTTCGGCAGCGAGCGCATGCGCCGTGAGGAGTCGGGCCAGCATCGTGGCCTTGTCCCGCAGCCGCGGAGTTTCGCGGTCGAGCGCATAGACGTCGCGGAAGTGTTGCTCCCACTGCAGGTGACTCAGGATCAGGCGGGTTGGCGCGATGCGTTTGTTGGTTGCCAGGAAGCAATGCGCGCCAGCCGCCGTCAAGGCATCGAGCAACTCCTGTACGCCGGCGAAAACTTCGCTGGCGCGGTAGCCACTCGTATCGTAGTGCGCCTTGAACTGCTCTGCCAGGGCGTCCAGAAGTGTCTCGTCCCTATCGCCGATCAACTCGCGCAGTGTCTCGGTGAGCGGAGGGCCGATGCGGACTGCCGACCACGGGATCCTGGGCTCGATGCCTCGTGCCGCCAGGGCTTTGCCGAAAGCGTCCAGTATCGCCGCACGGGAGTCGATCAGCGTGCCGTCGAGATCGAAAATGATGGAACGAAACATGGGGTGATCCGCTCAGGGGTTGTGAAGAATTCGCGAATTTGGGAGAAGGATCTTCAGTCCGGATGGGACCTCCTGGTGCGGTCTGCCCGACGGGGACAACATTTCCTGTAATCCTCTCGTCAATTGGACGTCGGGGTGAACACGGCGGCAATGTGTGGCGCGTTGATCGCGGCGTCGAACCAGGTTTCGATCTGCTCGAGGTTGGCCGCCGCGATTTGCTCGATCATGTCCGGCGGGATTGGGCCAAACCGCCGGGTAAGCAGGCGTTGCAGGGCCAGAGACTCGCCTTCGAGCCTCCCTTCGAGCTTGCCTTCAAGCTTGCCTTCAAGCTTGCCCATCTGTAAACCTCTTTGCTCGCCGATCAGGACACCCTCCGCCACCGCTTTGGCTTTCCATTGATCCATGTTCGTTTCCAGCATGTCGGTTCCTCTCAGAAGTTCATCCAGTGTTGGCAGTGGCAGGCCGGGCATCTTCCGGCTCAATCGGTAGCGCATCCACTGCATCACCGCGCGGTCTATGGTCGGCTTGAAGGGCGATTGGGCGACGGCCCGACCCAAGTAGCGGATCGCCCGTTTGGTGTCTTCCAAATCGCGGGTATGTTCCATCCGGAAGATTGCCGCCATCACCCGTTGCAGCCCGTCGAGATATTCCGCACTGAACCGCCCCTCGTCGAGCAACCAGAATTTCAGCTTGGGCTGAAACGCCGTCAGTTCCGGCGGGTGGGGTTGAATCAGGTCGAAGATCTGGGTACTGCCGTTCCAGCGCGCATCGCCATTGTAGATCACCATCGGCAGGACCGGTGGCAGGCCGTTTGCCAGGTCGATGGCCTTGCTGCGCACCAGATGGTCGTACAGCGCGGCAACGTATTGCATCATCCGCACCGGCATGCCCTTGTCGATGGCCGACTGAAATTCCAGCAGCAGATAAAGGTAGACGCGCTGCCCTTGCAGTTCGATAGACCACACCACATCGTCTTCACGCTTCTTCATGGCCGGAGTGATGAAGTTGCCGGTTTCCGGGCGGAGCGTGGCGTAGTCCAGCCACTCCGCCACGCCCGGTGGGGCAAACACCTCGAGGAGTTCTCGCACCAGGTCGGCGTGCGAAAAGAGGTACTTGTAGCCTGTATCGTGCAACTGAACCATGGCGTCGATTGTAGTGCCTTGGAATCGGGCGCGCAAACCGGGCCCGAAGCGCCGGAGAGGTATCGAGCAGGCGCTGCGAAGTCACGGTCTCGCCGATCGCTTTCCGGACGGGTGTCTGGACCTGGCGCGTGCTGGGCCACATCAGGAACGCTGCGCGCAATCTCGCTCCTGTCCGCGTGACTATTCGCACAGCATCCGAGTGGGATCGCGTTTATCGTTTATCCGTGTCTGGATTCTGGTCATCGCGCTGCTCATTCAACGGGCAGAACGATTGGGTGCCAACAACACCAGGAAGCTGCTCAGCGCACCGGCCATTCCTGAAAGACGTACTCCAGCCTTGAAATTTCGCGTCGTGTTTCCGACGCCATGCCTTTGAAAGGATTGCAATGACTCGACTGGCGCATCCCGGTTGGGTTCCCTGCACCGGGGAATCTCTGGCACAAACCATCACCACCGCTTTCGAGCGACCGTTGCCTCTTGAACGACAGGGGCTGGGTACGTACTTTGTCGACACCAGCCAAGCTGGCGGATCGCCGGGCGGCGAGCTGCTCGTCAGTCGCACTGGGTTTGGCAGAAAAGCGAGCCCAGAAGGCACTTTGCCAGTTATTGTCTGGACCAGGCTGGCGGCCTCGGCGCTGAAGCAAACGCCGGAGCTTTCAACGGCGTGGGACCGGCTGAACGCCAGACGTGGTGACCTGCCTTTTCTCTCGGCGGATGCAATGATCGCTGCGCTCGAGATCTTTGGTGACGGAAGCGAGAAACTGCTGGTCGGCAAGCGCGGCCCACAGGTGGCCGCAATGTTCCTCCTTGTGCCGCTACCAAACTTTCTCTGGTGCACCTTTCAGCCCTCCCAGATCCCGCTTGGAGCCTGGGTGGCCGACCCTTCTCTGGCGCTGGTGGATCTGGCACGTAGTCTGGTCCGGGGGCCGCTTGGCTTGTGCCTGTCGCTTTCGATTACCCAGATTGATCCTGGCCTTTGCTCGCGCAGTGAAGACACCACCGACAGCCAGAGCAGCGACTACATCGAAACCGGATGGATCGACCTCGAAGGTTCGTTTGAAGATTTCTGGAACGCGCGCGGCAAGAACCTGCGCCAGAACCTGCGCAAGCAGAGGAGCAAATTGGTGGCCCAGGGCGTCAGCGTGCAAATGCGCGTCTTGACGGATGGCTCAGGGATGGCTGCCGCCGTCGAGCGCTATGGCGCGCTGGAGAGTGCCGGCTGGAAGGCGGGGCAGGGGACAGCGATCCACTGCGACAATGCCCAGGGGCACTTTTACCGGAGATTGCTCGAAGACGCGGCAACGCGGGGCGAAGCGGTGGTCTTCGAATACCTGTTTGATGACCGCGTCGTTGCTTCCAATCTTTGCCTGCAACGCCGGGGAATTCTGACTATCCTGAAAACGACTTACGACGAATCGATCAAGGCCTTCTCGCCGGCTTTTCTGCTGAGTCAGGAGCAGCTTGCATACCTGTTCCAGGGAAAAATCGTCAGTCGGGTGGAATACTACGGCCGAATGATGGACTGGCATACGAAGTGGACGGACAACAAGCGCACCTTGCATCACTTCACGATGTATCGCTTGCCGCTGCTCAAGCAAATCGCCGCATGGCGGCGACGCCAGGTTCGGCCGCTCAGCACGGATTGAGGGGCTTGCTGCGGCGCTACCTGCGCCCACCGAGCAGTCCGAGGAGGCCTTCGGCGAGGCGCTGCACGGTCTGAGGGTCGGGTACGGGCAGCTTGAGGTAGCGTTGCCCGGTCGCCGAATCGGTTTGTACCCACGGCGACTCGCTTTCGTCACTGGATGCCTTTGCCAGTTCGCCGAGCAATTGCATGCCGGCCGTCAGCAGCGGTGCCCAGGGATCGGCGGCTCCCGGTGGTGTCGCGGCGGTGGGTGACAGCGTCTCGGCAGTGGGAGTTGGGCAGGGTTCGGGGCGGGGTTCGCCAGCGGCGGTCTCCTCGGCCTCGCTGGTAGGTTCGGATTGCCGGTATTCTTCCCCACTGTCGGTTGCCGTCCCGCTTTCCGCCGTGGCATCAAGCGGCGAGCTGTCCTGACATTCCTCGTACACCGGGGTTTCGCTTTGCGCGGCACTGGAGACCTGTTCGACGGTTTCCATGAATTTCGACAGACGTGTGCCCTGCAGGACGATCTCGCTCTCGCCGCCGTCGAGGATGCCGGCAAACAAGGACTGCTTGAACGCGAGCACCGAGAGCATGCCTTCCTCGATCGTTCCCCTGGCGACGAAGTTGATCACCTGCACGCCGCGCGTCTGGCCCAGGCGGTGCACACGACCGATGCGTTGTTCGAGCACTGCCGGATTCCACGGGAGATCCATATTGATCACCACCGCCGCCGCGTGTTGCAGGTTGAGACCGACGCCGCCGGCGTCGGTGCTGAGAAACAGTCTGCAGGCGGGATCACTGTTGAAACGGTCGACGAGTGCTCCACGCTTTTCGCCCGGCACGCCGCCGTGGAACAGCACGTGCTCCCAGCCGCGCTGGCGAAGGCGGCGGACGATCAATTCGTGTGTCCGCAGCCACTGGCTGAAGACGACGACCTTGGCCTGTGGGTCGCTCAGGATGTCATCGAGCAGGGCCAGCAATTCGTCGGCCTTGTAGCCGTCGTCGGTCTCGTGGTCGATCAGGAAGCTGCTGTTGCACGCCATGCGCATGTTCTGCAGCGAACAGTGCAGACGCAACTGGTCCTTGTCGGAGAGGAAACCGGTGTGGCGCCAGCGTTGGACGATGCGCGCGACCACTTGGCGGTTCTCTTCGTGATGGTCTGCCTGCAGCTGACTCATCGGCATGAACAGGGTGTTGTCGACGCGCTCGGGCAGTTGGTCCAGTACCTCGGCCTTGCGCCGGCGCAACAGGATTGGCGCCAGCGTCTCGCCGATCCGGTGCAGATCGCGGTAGCCGGTGACGCGTCCGCGCTCATCGCGCTGCTGATGTTCGTCGAGCAGGCGCCAGGTGGGCCCCAGGCGGTACTGATCTACGAACTGGACGATCGAGATCAGTTCTTCAAGCCGGTTTTCCAGGGGTGTGCCGGTCAGCACGATGGCGTAGGGACTGTCGATACGCTTCAGCGCTCGTGCGGCAATGGTGTTCCAGTTCTTGATCCGCTGTGCTTCGTCGACGATCACCACGTCCGGCGCCCAGGCCTGGATCAGGTCGAGGTCGCGGCTCAGCGTTTCGTAGTTGGTGATCTTGCAGAAGTCGTCCTGCGCATAACGCGCCTGGCGCACGCTGCGCAAGCCACCGATGACCGTTGCGCGGCGTTCGGTGAAGCGGGCGAACTCGCGCTCCCACTGATGCTTGAGCGAGGTCGGGCAGACGATCAGCACCCGCTCTGCAGCAAAGTGCCGGGCGAAGATTTCCACTGCGGCGATTGCCTGTACGGTTTTGCCCAGGCCCATTTCATCGCCGATCAGAGCGCGGCCGGCGCGTGCAGCAAAGAGTGCGCCTTCGCGTTGGTAGGGATAAAGCGCGACCTTGAGCAGGGTTTGCAGGTCATGGCTGTCGGCGCCCATCGGATAGGCCGCGGCGAGCGCGTGCCGGCGTAGTTCGCCGTCGCGGACTTCGGCGACGAAGGACAAGGCGTCATCAGCGCAGCGCAACTCATGGCCGGCGGCGCGAACGTGGTCCACGAACGCCGGCAGATCGGTAAAGTGCTGCGGCGGCAACTGCCAGCCATCGGCAGGATCGAACAGACGCCGCGCCGCCGGCTGCAGATCGGGTGGAAAATCGCTGCCCAGACGGAGGCGGACACGCCGCTGTCCGCTATAGTCGAGAAAGAGTTCGCTGAACGATCCCGGGAAGCCGCGTGCGAGCGCGGTCTTGCCCCCCGGTCGGGCGCCGATCTGCGCCAGCGTGAATTCGATGTGCTTGCAGGTACCGAGATGGTTGGTGGCAAAGTCGGGACACGCGCAGTAGTTGTCGCCGGCAAGTGCACCGCGAATCGACACCCGGTAGCGGCTGCGACTTTCAGGGTTGAACACCGCGAATTCGGAGAACACCGGATCGTCGCCGAGGTTCTCCAGGCCGAACTTCTGCTCGCGGCCGAATTGCCGGCGCAACGCCCTTTGCCATTCATCGGCCGCCAGGTCGGCGGGTTTGCGCTGGCGCGAGAGGCGCGGTTCGGCAGCGCTGCGGGCGGGAGCCTTGTTGTTCCTGGTGGCGGTGTTTCCGGGTATCTTGCTCATGGCGTTATCGGTTGTTGTTGATCAGCTTGGCGAGGGAGGCTCTCGGCGGTCACTGCGGTCAGCGTTTCAGGCGGGCAAAGGCGCTGGCCATGGCGCTGCTCGGTTGTGGCTGGCTGTGCTGGCGCTCCCGGGCCCTGGCCGAGGCCGGTGCGGGCGCGGCTTTCGGCGTGTTCGGCAGCGCCTCGGCGAGACGCATGCTCAGCGCAATACGCTGGCGCGCCAGATCCACTTCGAGCACCTTGACCTTGACCACATCGCCGGCCTTGACCACGGTGCGCGGGTCCTTGACGAACTTGTTGGCGATCGCCGAGATATGCACCAGTCCGTCCTGGTGCACGCCGATGTCGACAAAGGCGCCGAAGTTGGCGACGTTGGTGACCACGCCTTCGAGAATCATCCCCGGCTGCAGGTCCTTGGCGGATTCGACGCCCTCCCGGAAAGCGGCGGTCCTGAACTCCGGGCGCGGGTCGCGGCCCGGTTTTTCGAGTTCCTTGAGGATGTCGCGAACGGTCGGCAGGCCGAACTTGTCGTCGATGAATTTTTCCGGCACCAGCGTCCTGAGCAGTCGTGAGTCACCGATCACTTCGCCGATGCCTTTCCGGATGTCGGCGAGAATTCTCTCGACGAGCGGGTAGGCTTCGGGGTGTACCGCCGAACGATCAAGCGGGTTGTCGCTCTCATGCACGCGCAGGAAACCGGCAGCCAACTCGAAAGTCTTGTCGCCGAGACGCGGGACACCCCGGAGTGCCTGTCGGTTGCGGAAGGCGCCATGCTGGTCGCGATGGGTCACGATGTTCGCCGCCAGCGTTGGGCTGAGGCCGGAAACGCGGGTCAGGAGCGCTACCGACGCGGTGTTGACGTCTACCCCGACCGCGTTCACACAGTCCTCGACCACGCCGTTGAGCGCTTTGGCCAGCTTGCTCTGGCTGACGTCATGCTGGTACTGGCCAACCCCGATGGACTTGGGGTCGATCTTCACCAGCTCGGCCAGCGGGTCCTGCAGGCGGCGGGCAATCGATACGGCGCCGCGCAGGCTGACGTCGAGGTCCGGGAATTCGCGCGAGGCGTATTCGGAAGCCGAATAGACCGAAGCGCCAGCCTCCGAGACGACGATCTTGCCGAGGTGCAGGTCCGCGTGCTGGCGGATCAGGTCGCCAACCAGGCGATCGGTCTCGCGCGAGGCGGTGCCGTTGCCGATGCTGATCAGGGCGACCTGGTGCCTGCGCGCGAGCTGGGCCAGGGTGTGCAGCGCGCCGTCCCAGTCACGGCGCGGCTCGTGTGGGTAGATCGTGGCGGTGTCGAGGAGTTTGCCGGTGGGGTCGACGACGGCGACCTTGACGCCGGTGCGCAGGCCGGGATCGAGGCCCATGGTGGCGTGCTTGCCGGCGGGTGCGGCGAGCAGCAGATCGTGCAGGTTGGCGCCAAACACCCGGATCGCCTCGGCTTCGGCGCGCTCGCGCAGCGCATTCATCAATTCCAGTTCGAGGTGCAGCGAAGCCTTGATGCGCCAGGTCCAGCGCACCGTTTCGGCAAGCCACCGGTCGGCTGGTCGGCCCTGGTCGACGATGCCGAAGCGCCGCGCGATGCGCGATTCACACGGGTTGGGGCCATTCGCCTGGTCGTCGAGTTCATTGTCGAGAACCAGCGCCAGTTGCAGCAGGCCCTCGTTACGGCCGCGGAACAGCGCCAGGGCGCGATGCGAGGGAACCGCCAGGAGGGGTTCGGCGTAGGCAAAATAGTCCTGGAACTTGGCGGCCTCGATTTCCTTGCCGGCGACGAGCGTCGATTTCACGAAGCCATGCGCCTCGAGGTAGCTGCGCAACTCGCCGAGCAGGGCGGCGTCTTCCGAAAACTGTTCCATCAGAATCTGGCGGGCGCCGTCGAGCACGCTTCTGACGTCGCTGAAGCCGGCGTCGGCGTTGATGAAGCGTTCGGCCTCGACTT
Source organism: Candidatus Accumulibacter propinquus (assembly GCA_016714935.1). Classification (GTDB taxonomy): domain Bacteria; phylum Pseudomonadota; class Gammaproteobacteria; order Burkholderiales; family Rhodocyclaceae; genus Accumulibacter; species Accumulibacter propinquus. Next base: position 44,634 of record JADKBU010000003.1, read on the forward strand.
CAGGGGCCAGCAGCGGGTTGGCGAGCAGGGCTTCGGCGAGTGGTGCGAGACCGGCTTCCCGGGCGGCTTGCGCCTTGCTGCGCCGCTTCGGCTTGTACGGCAGATAAAGATCTTCGAGGCGTTGCTTGGTGTCCGCGGCGTTGATTGCCGCTGCCAGCTCCGGGCTCAGCTTGCCCTGCTCGTCAATCGAGGCGAGGACAGATCTGCGCCGGTCTTCGAGTTCGCGCAGGTAGGTCAGACGCTCGTCGAGCAGGCGCAACTGGATGTCGTCGAGCCCCCCGGTAACTTCCTTGCGATAGCGGGCGATAAACGGGACGGTGGCGCCTTCGTCGAGCAGGGCGGCGGTGGCCAGCACCTGTTGAGGGCGACAGGCCACTTCTGCGGCAATCTTTTCGGTAATTTGCTGGGCAACACGGGTTTCGATCGAGGGCGGCATGAGCGAGCACAGGTTGGAGGGTTTGAAAAAGGCCGAACTATGCAGAATCGGCAGGCAAAACTCAAGAACACCGACGGCCGCCAGGCCGATTGCATTGCCGCCGTACCGAGAAAAGGGTTAAATTGCCAGTCTTGGGCAGCGACATCCCGCTGTGGCTCAGGGAGGCATCATGAAAATCGATATTGAACACTTTGGTCTGAGAGACGTGCCGGTTGATCCGGATACCGTATTCACTTTTGCCGAGGGGGTTGCGGGTTTTGCGCACTGCACGCAGTTCACGATTTTCCACGAGGAAGGCAGCAATCCCAGGGTCTTCTGGCTACAGTCGCTGGACGACGCCGAGGTGATGTTTCCGATTGTGGCCCCCGAGATGCTGGATGTCGAATACCAGATCGAACTTTCCGACGCTGACTGCGCGCTGCTCGGGCTGGAGAAGGCCGAGGATGCGGCGGTGGTGGTCATCGTGTACCGCGACGCGGCCGAGGGTGGGAAGATTGCGGCCAATACCCGTTCGCCGATCATCCTGAACCTGAGCAACCGTCGGGCGATGCAGAAAGTGTTGCAGGAGGTGCATCCGACACTGCTGTACCGCGCGCGTTGAGCTTGAAGGTACAGGGGTTCTGGTTTTCGACTGTCGTGTTCGTGATTGGCCGGCGCTTTCGCGAAGGCAGGGCGCTTGGGCGGATGGTTTTCGGAACTGTTCACGCCAACCCGGATCCAGAATGGCGGGCGATTTGCGCTTATTGCGTAAGATCGCTGCTCGTGCTCTGCCTGGTTTCTGCGGTCGGCGCTGCCGAGATGGAACTACCTGCCGGCAGGGTCAAGCGCAGTCAAGGTAGTGTCACTGTCGAGCGAGCCGGACAAACCCGGGCGGTCGAGGTGGGTACCCCGGTTTACGTCGGGGACCGGGTGCGTACAGCGGCTGATGGTGCGGTGGGAATCACCCTGTCCGATGACACCCTGCTCACCGCCGGGCCGGGCAGTACCCTGTTGATCAACGAATTCCGCTTCAATACCACGACCAACGACGGCAACCTGCTGGCCACGCTGCTCAAGGGGACGCTGAGCGTGGTGACCGGCCTGATCGGCAAGCAGGCGCCGCAGAATGTCAGCTTCAAGACGCCGACCGTCGTGCTGGGCATCCGGGGCACCGAGTTCATCATCGAAGCGCGGGGAGACGGCGAGTGAGACGAGCGACCTGCCTGCTGTCTTTGGTCGTCCTGGGTCTCGCGGCCTGTGCGCGGTTGACCGACCATGTGGTCCTGCTGCCGGGACCGGATGGTCGTACGGGTGCCCTGTCGGTGACTGCGGCCTCTGGAGAAATGGTACTTTCCGAGCCCTATACCGGCGTCGACGTGGCAGGCGGCAAGGTGACCAGGCTGAGCACCAGCGCCGCGATGGTGCGCGAGGCCTTCGGCCCGTTGCTCGACATGCAGCCACCGCGGCCGCGCTTCTTCGTGGTTCATTTCGAGGCCGGCAAAGACGTATTGACGCCGGCGTCGCGGAGCCTGCTGGCGAATGTTGGCACCGAACTGGCGTCCCTGCCCGCCGGCGAAGCGGTGGTCATCGGCCATACGGATCGGATGGGGGCTCGCGAGTTCAACGACCGGTTGTCGTTGCAGCGCGCGGAGCTGGTGCGGGAACGCCTGGTCGGGGCGGGGGTGCCGCGCGATGCCATTTCCGTGGCCGGGCGAGGGGAGCGCGAACCGGTGGTGGTCACCGCTGACGAGGTGGCCGAGCCGCGTAACCGCCGTGTCGACATCAAGCTCCGTTGATCTGGCGCGCACGTTTTTGCGCCGACTGGCGCCGCTCGACCTGTGGCAGTGGCTGGGCGTTGCCGTGCTTGGCGTGCTGCTCGCGCACGCTTCTGGCCATATCGAACTCGGTTTCCTGAACCGGATCGACGCATTGCTCTACGACGCCCGCGTGCGTTTGTTGGCGCGTGCGGAACCTGACCCACGCATCGCCATCGTCGACATCGACGAGCGTTCGCTGGCCGAACTGGGACGCTGGCCGTGGAATCGTGCTCGCCTGGCTGATCTGGTCGACAGCATTTTTCGACAACACGGTGCGCTGCTGCTCGGTCTGGATGTGATCCTGGCCGAACCGGACGAGAGTTCTGGTTTGGCATCGCTGGATACCCTTGGGCGCGGCCCGCTACGCCACAACGACGCTTTCCAGGCCGCCCTGGCAGGCTTGCGTCCACAGCTGGATTACGACGGTCGTCTGGCCGCAGTGTTCCGCCGCTATCCGGTCGTGCTCGGGTTTCATCTGTCGAGTGGCGCGGGTGCGGCCAGCAGCGGGGAACTACCGCCCCCGCTGTCGCTGGGTGCTGGCGAGCCGGCAGGGCAACTGACGCGGTGGACGGGTTATGGAGCCAACCTGCCACGGCTACAGCAGGCTGCCGGTGCCGCCGGTTTTCTCAATGCGCCAATCGACCCCGACGGCGTGACGCGGCGAGCGCTGTTGTTGGCGCGGCATGACGACAAGATGTACGCAGCCCTGTCGCTGGTGATGACGCAGATCCTGCTGGGCAATCCACCTCTGCAACTGCGCTTTGCCGAACCGCCTGCGGGGTCGACCGGGAGCGGCACACTGGAGGCGCTTGAACTGTTGACGGTGCGCGGAGCGCTGCGCATCGCGGTGGATGAGCAGGCGGGCGTGCTGCTGCCCTTTCGGGGACCGGTGGGGAGTTTTGCTTACCATTCGGCGGTCGATGTGCTGGCCGGCCGCGTGCCGGTAGACAGCCTGCGTGGCCGGGTGGTGCTCCTTGGAACGACCGCGCCGGGCCTGCTCGACCAGCGCGTCACACCGGTCGGCGAGGCCTATCCCGGTGTCGAAGCGCACGCGAACCTGTTGTCCGGCCTGCTGGCGGGAAACCTGCCGCAGTCGCCCGCGTATACGCCGGGGGTCGAGGTCCTGGGCTTGCTGTTTGTCGGCACCGCGCTGCTGCTCGGCCTGCCGAGGTTTTCACCTGCGGGGGCGGTGCTGCTGGCGATGTCGTTGTTGGTGGTGGTGGTGGCCAGCAATCTGGCCGCCTGGGTCTTCGCGCGCCTGGCGCTGCCGATGGCGGCCATTCTTCTGTTGGTTGCGATGCTGCTGGCCCTGCATCTGTTCTTCGGCTATTTCGTGGAACATCGTGCCAAGCGACGTCTGACCGAGCTGTTTGGCCAGTACGTCCCGCCCGAACTGGTCGAGGAGATGAATCGTGATCCCACGCATTACAGCATGGAAGGACGTAGTTCCGAGATGACGGTGCTGTTCGCCGACGTCCGTGGTTTCACGACCCTGGCCGAGGGGATGCCGCCCGACGAACTGGCGCGGCTGATGAACGATTACTTCTCGGTGATGACCGATATCATCCGCGCGCATCGCGGCACTCTGGACAAGTATGTCGGCGACGCGCTGGTGGCTTTCTGGGGTGCGCCGCTGGCCGACGCACAACACGCCCGGCATGCGGTCGAGGCCGGCCTGGCCATGCAGGCCGCGCTGATCGGCGTCAATCAGCGCTTTGCGAGCCGCGCCTGGCCGTCGCTACGGATTGGCATCGGCATCAACACGGGCACGATGGTTGTCGGCGACATGGGTTCGCGTCATCGTCGCTCCTATACCGTGCTCGGCGATGCGGTGAACCTGGCTTCCCGCCTCGAAGGCTTGTCGGCGCAGTACGGTGCGGGCGTTATCATCGGCGAGGCGACGTACCAGGCCCTCGGCGAGTGGCGCTGCCGGCAGCTCGACCGCGTAACGGTGCGCGGGCGCACTACGCCGGTGGCGATCTATGAGCCGCTTTGATTGAACTGGCGAGGCCTGTGGTCGAGTTGCGCCAGGGGGAAGCTCAAGGCGCGGCAAAAAATGCCGTAACGTAGTGAATAAAATGGATGGATAAAACGATAAGGAGACGAGGATGAGGGGAGTTGCGTGGACGATACGCGCCGCGATGCTGCTGCAGGTCCTTGCCGCAGCATTGGCCGGCTGGTTGGGCCTTGGGCTGTTCGGTGGGGGACTCTACGGCTGGCTTGGCGCCTTGGGTGGACTGGTGGTGCTTGCCCTGCTGATCGGCCTGGTGGTCGAGCGGCGTCTGTTGGGCCGTCTTGAGGTGCTGCGCGAGGTGCTCGCAAAGACCTACGCCGATGGCGATCTGACCAGGCGCGCAACCGTTGCGGGGGAGGATGAAATTGCTGCTGTGGCGGCTGATTTCAATCGCCTGATTGGCGGATTCGCGACCATTGTCGGTAAGGTACTCTTCAACTCGGTCGAGGTCGGCAAGGCCTCCCGGCAACTGATCGGTGACGCCAGCCGGGTGGCATCGGGCTCGAATCAGCAGCGTGACGCCGCGTTGGCGACAGCCAGTGCCATGGGCGAGTTGACCACCAACATGCACGAGGTCAGTCAGAACGCCAGCGAAACTGCGAGCATTTCAGAGGCCTCGAACCGGTTGTCGACCGAAGGGATGGCAATCGTGCGCAATGCTTCGGCAGAGATGGAACAGATTGCCGCTTCGGTGACCGAGTCCGCACGGGTGGTGTGTGCGCTCGGCGAACGTTCCAGGGCAATCAGCGGGATCGTCCAGACGATCCACGAGATTGCCGACCAGACCAACCTGCTGGCCCTCAATGCGGCGATCGAGGCGGCGCGTGCCGGTGACCAGGGACGGGGTTTTGCGGTGGTCGCCGATGAGGTGCGCAAGCTTGCCGAACGGACCTCGCTGGCCACCGGCGAGATCAGCCGGATGATCACGGCGATCCAGGGCGAGACGCAGACTGCGATTGCCAGCATCGAGGCCGGCAGTGGGCAGGCGCGCCGGGGTGCGGACCTCGCCCGGCAGGCGGCCGAGTCGCTGGAGCGGATCAACAGCGGCGCGCGTGAGACGATGGAAAAGGTGGAAGCGATCGCTGCCGCGGTGGTCCAGCAGAGCCGTACCGGGGAGAGTATCGCCGAGCACGTACGAACGATCAGGGAAATGGCCGAAGCCAACAGCGCGGTCACTGCGGAGACACTGCTGGCGGTCGAGCATGTGGAGTGTCTGGCGGAGAATCTCGGGGAGGTCGGCAATGTTTTCAAACTCGGCCCGGCAGGTGAGCAGGCGGCCGCCACACACGCCAGAATGCCGGCAACCGTCCAGCAGGCAGCGCGTGCTGCCGGCGAACTCTTCGACAAGGCAGTCGATTCGGGCAGGATCAGCGTGGAGGACCTGTTCGATGACCACTACCAACCGATTCCGAACACGCGGCCGCAGAAGTTCAAGACCCGTTTCGACGCCTTTACCGACCAGAACGTGGTCGAACTGCAGGAGAATCTGCTGAATCAGAACAAGTGTCTGATTTACGCCGTATGCATCGACCGCAACGGTTACGTACCCACCCACAACCGGAAATTCTCGCAACCGCTGACCGGAGACGAAAAGACCGATTTCGTGAACAACCGTGGGAAGCGAATCTTCGACGACCCGGTGGGCAAGCGTTGTGGCAGTCACCAACAGCCGTTCCTGCTGCAGACCTATCGCCGCGATACCGGTGAAGTCCTGCACGACATCTCGGCGCCCATCTTCGTCAAGGGTCGGCGCTGGGGTGGCTTGCGCATCGGCTACGCGACCGAGTTCTGAGCCGGCCTGCTGATGCTTGTGTTGCGGTGGACGATCATGACGCGGCGCCACGTATTGGATTAAGATGTCGGGGATAAGGCGTGGGCTGTTCTTTGCGCGAGGAAGAGTGAAATGTCAGAGTTGCTGAAAAACATTGATGCCCGCACCAAGCTGGCCGGAACCAACAAGCTGGAGATCCTCCTGTTCTCGCTGGGGACCGATTCGCGCACGGGGCGACGCGAGACTTTCGGCATCAATGTCTTCAAGGTGCGCGAGGTGATGCGGACGCCGCCGATTACCTCGGCGCCGGAAATGCCCGCGTCGGTCGAGGGAATGGTCAGTTTGCGGGGGGCGCTGGTGCCGGTCGTTGATCTGGCCCGCTATGCCCGGGTTGATACGGAGACACCGCGCTCGATCATGATCGTCACCGAGTACGCCGGTCATACGCAGGGTTTTCTTGTCGAGGGGGTGGATACCATTCTCCGTCTGGACTGGAGTCAGATGCGGGTTCCTCCCGCCATGCTGCTGGCCGAGATGGGCGGTCTGGTGACGGCGGTGACCGAGTTGCCGGACGGCCGTCTGGTGATGATGATGGACGTCGAGAAGATTCTCTCGGAAACGACGAATTACGACGACGAGATCGTCTACCGGAATATCAAGCCGCTCGACAATCCCGGCCTGACCGTATTTTTTGCAGACGACTCGACGGTGGCGCGCAAGCAGATCCAACGGACCCTTGAGGCGATGGGCGTGCGCTACGTGGCTGCGATCAATGGCCTGGAAGCCTGGGATGAACTGGAGAAGATGGCCGCCTATGCGCAGGCTTCCGGCCAGGAAGTGACCGACCTGATCAGTCTCGTATTGACCGACATCGAAATGCCCGAGATGGATGGTTATATCCTGACCAAGAAGATCAAGTCTGACCCTCGCTTCGCCGGCGTACCGGTGATCATGCATTCCTCACTGTCGGGGATGTCGAACCAGCAGTTGGGCAAGTCCGTCGGCGTCGATGAGTATGTTCCCAAATTCGAACCACAGCGCCTCTCGGAAACGCTGACACGACGGTTGCAGCGGGATCTTCCGGCAGTGCAGTTGACCTGATTTCGCGATTTTTCTGGAGCGATACAATGGAGTTGGCTGAAAGGAAAAACCTGCTCGAGGGCGTTGACGCGCGAACCCGGCTCGCCGGTTCCAACAAGATGGAGATTCTGCTGTTCTCTCTTGGCACGCGCGAGATTTTCGGAATCAACGTCTTCAAGGTGCGCGAAGTCGGTCGGACCCCGCACATCACCAAGACGCCGAACATGCCACGCGGCGTCGAAGGCCTGATTTCGCTGCGCGGCAATGTCATTCCGGTGTTGTCTCTGATCTCCTTTCTTGAGCACAAGGATCAACACCACGAGCACGGCAAGACCATGATGGTCGCCGAGTACTCCAAGCGGACACTGGGATTTCTGGTACATGAGGTGGATCGGATCATACGTGTCGACTGGGAGAAGGTGAAGGCTCCCGAAAGTGTGTTGTCCAGCAATCAGGGGCTGATCACGGCAATCACCGAACTCGATGACGGCAAACTGGTGTCGATTCTCGATGTCGAGCAGATTCTCGCCAATGCCTTTGGCGAGGCAATCATCGTCGATATCCCCCCGGCCAACGTCGAGGAGGATGTAGGCATATTCTTTGCCGATGATTCGATTGTTGCCCGGCGGAAGATTACCGAGGTACTCGACAAACTCGGCGTCAAACACAAGCACGCTACGAACGGAGCAGAGGCCTGGACCCGCCTGCAGGGAATCGCGGCGCACGCAGCGCAGACCGGCAGGGGTGTTCGTGACGAGCTGCGCCTGATCCTGGTCGATGCCGAGATGCCGGAAATGGACGGCTATGTGCTGACCAAGAACATCAAGAGCGACCAGCGTTTCTCGGGAATTCCGGTGGTCATGCATTCATCGCTGTCGTCTCAGGCCAACCACGCCATGGGCAAGGTGGTGGGCGTGGATGCCTATGTCGCCAAGTTCGACGCCGAGATTCTTGCCGACACGCTGCGCCCCTTGCTTGAGCGCTGAGAGAACCCACAGGAGTAGAGAATGGCAGATCCGAAGATGCGAATTCTGGTGGTGGACGATTTCTCGACGATGCGGCGCATCGTCAGGAATCTCCTGAAGGAACTGGGGTTCTCCAATGTAGATGAGGCTGAGGATGGGGCGATCGCACTCCAGAAGCTGAAAAATGGCTCGTTCGAGTTTGTCGTTACCGACTGGAACATGCCGAACATGGATGGCCTGCAACTTTTGCAGGCGATTCGTGGCACGCCGGCCCTCAAGCACCTGCCGGTGATGATGATCACCGCCGAGGCTAAGAAGGAAAACATCATTGCCGCCGCGCAAGCGGGAGCCAGCGGCTACATTGTCAAGCCCTTCACTGCGGCGACACTGGCCGAGAAGCTGCAGAAGATCTTCGACAAGATGGGTGGTTGAGATGAGTGCTGACGATCTGTCTGGGGACTCACGGGAACTGGAAGCGCTGTTTGACAGTATTGCCTCGACAATCGCCACCCAGTCGACTCCCACCCCTGCGGTATCTCCGGGGGTGTCGCTGCTGCAGCAACTGGTTGAGGGGAGCAGCGAGGGCGACGATAGCGACGAATTGCAGTCGTTGTTCGATTCGGTTGTTGCCGCGCAGCAGGCGAGCGCAGCAGACTCTGGTCGCGTGTCAGTACAGGAGGGTGCTGCGGGTGAAGCGTGGCAGGGGCAGGACCGGGTATTTCAACGCGTCGGCCAAATGGCCAGACAGTTGCATGACACACTGGGTGAACTGGGTTACCACGAACTGCTTGCCAGTACCGTAGCCGCCATTCCGGATGCCAAGGACCGGCTCAACTATGTCGCCAACCTCACCGAACAGGCCGCTTGTCGGGTCTTGAACGCGACGGATGTTGCCAATCCCCTGCAGGAGGAACTGGAGGCCGGTTCGGCCGCGCTGGCGGTGAAATGGGATGCACTGTTTGCCAATCAGGTCGGCGTAGACGACTTCAAGCGTCTTGCCGAGGAGACGCATGCCTTCCTCAAACAGGGCCTGCCGCGCAGAACCCGAGCCACCAAGGCGCAGTTGCTGGAGATCATGATGGCGCAGGACTTTCAGGATCTGACCGGGCAGGTGATCAAGAAGATCATCGCCGTCGCCCAGGAACTGGAAGCGCAACTGATGGGGGTACTGATCGAAACGATGCCCGGCGCGCGGCGCACGGACTCGGTGATGAATCTGCTCAACGGGCCGGTAATCAGCGCCGAAGGACGTAGCGACGTCGTTGCCACCCAGCAGCAGGTTGACGAACTGCTCGGCAGTCTCGGTTTCTAGGAGGTTCAGGATGAGTGATTTTGCCGGGATGGAAGACCTGTTGCAGGATTTCCTCCAGGAAGCGGGAGATCTGCTGTCGGACGTCGACAACAAGCTCGTTGATCTGGAGAGGAACCCGGATGACCATCGTCTGCTCAACGATATCTTCCGCGGCTTTCACACCATCAAGGGCGGTGCCGGTTTTCTCAATGCCGGCGAATTGGTTGCGCTCTGCCACTTGACCGAGAACCTGTTCGACAAGCTCAGAAATGCCGAGATGACGCTGACGCCGGGCTTGCTGGATACCATCATGGCGGCGACTCAGAGTGTGCGCAACATGTTTGGCGAGATCGCGCAGGAGCGTCAGCCCGCGCCGGCGGCCGCTGCAGTGCTGGACGGTCTGCGAGCCGCGCTCACCGGCAGCGTCGTCGCGAAGGCAGATCCCCCGAGCGTGGCGGCAACCGCGAAGCGTGGGGAAACGCCGTCAGCCGCGGCCGTAGTCGCCGACGGTCCGGACTGGCAGGCCCTGCATGCGGCCGTGACCGGTCAGAAGATCGAGGTCTCGCCAGTGGTCGCGCGCAGCAGCGCGCCGATGCCGGCTGTTGCCCCGGCGAATAATGCGCTCGACCTTGCGCAGGTACAGCCGCATTTCCCACCGGAAGGGCGCCGCGCGACCGACAAGCCGGGCGCTGCGGTAAGCGCAGCACCTTCCGGTCGCCGCGTCGACGAAAAGGCTGCCGCTCGTGAGGTGACGATTCGGGTGGATACCGCCCGCCTGGATCAGGTGCTCAACTTGTCCGGCGAGATTGGCTTGACCAAGAACCGCCTGACCAGTCTGCGGGCCGACATTCTCGCCGGCAAGACCGATTCGGAAACACTGCAGGCACTCGACCAGGCGGTCAGCCAGCTCGACCTGCTGGTTTCGGATCTGCAGAATTCGGTGATGAAGACGCGGATGCAGCCGATCGGTCGATTGTTCCAGAAATACCCGCGCATTGCCCGCGATCTGGCTCGACAATTGGGCAAGGATGTCGAACTGGCGTTGATTGGCGAAGAGACCGAAGTCGACAAGACGATGATCGAGGATTTGGCCGATCCGCTCATTCACCTGATCCGCAACGCGGTCGACCATGGTGTCGAGTCACCCGAGGAACGTCGGGCTGCCGGCAAACCGGCCAAGAGCGTCATCCGCCTGGAGGCTCGTCAGGAGGGCGACCATATCGTCCTGATCATTGCCGATGATGGCCACGGGATGAGCCCCGAGCGCATCCGGGCCAAGGCTGTCGAGAAGAACATCATCAGCGAAGAGGAGGCGAACACACTCGATGATCGTCAGAGTCTGAACCTGATCTTCCTGCCGGGCTTTTCCACGATGGCGCGGGCTTCGGCCGTGTCTGGCCGCGGCGTCGGGATGGATGTCGTCAAGACCAACATCCAGAAGCTCAACGGCGCCATCGAGATCCGCTCCGAGCCCGGGAAGGGTTCGGTATTCATCATTTCCTTGCCACTGACCCTGGCGATTCTACCCGTCCTGCTGGTTCTGCTTGGTGATCAACCCTTTGCCCTGCCGCTGTCGATGGTTCGCGAGATTCTGCCGATCGACCACGATAGAATGCAGGAAGTGGGGGGCAAGGAGACGTTGGTTGTGCGTGGTGAGATCCTGCCGGTGATTGCCCTCGCGCGTCTGCTGGGCTGGCCGCAGGTGCAGCGCCCTGAATACGGCGTGCTGATGCAGGCCGCCGAACGCAGCTTCATTCTCGCGGTCGACATGTTTGCCGGCCGTGATGATGCCGTGATCAAGGCTCTCGATGATTTCCGTCCACGTGGGGTTGCCGGGGTGACGACACTGTCGAATGGCCAGATCGTCCTGATCCTGGACATGAAGGAACTACTGGGGGATCTGACTGCGAATGTGGAACGTGACGTCCGCGGTGCTGCTCCAGCGCGGGCCCTGGAATTTTCCGCCTAGCCGGGAAGGAACACCTTGCACGGGGGCTGCGGCCCCCGTTTGTTTTTGTAGCTCTGCGACAACTGTTGCTCTTTCGCAACTATCCGAGAAACCGTCTAAATAACAACCCATACGCCTTTATTTTGACTTCTGTTTTTTTATAATACCTTTGGCAGAGATGGAAGTTCGAAATGGCTGAGGAAAGCGACCTCGAAAGAACCGAAGCGGCGTCGGCAAGACGTCTGGAACAGGCGCGCGAGGAGGGACAGGTTCCTCGTTCGCGAGAGGTCGGTGCATTCCTGATTCTTGTCGTAGCGGCCACTGCTTTCTGGTTGATGGGGCCCTGGATGGTGCAGCGGGTCTCCGGAATTGTCCGGCGTGGTCTGGTTTTCGACCACGAACAGGTGCGAGATCCTTCGTTGATGTTGGTTCGGCTGGCCGATATCTCCCTTGACGCCCTGTTTTCCTTTGCACCCTTGTTCGCCGCGTTGGTGGTCGCTGCGCTTTTGTCACCATTCTTTCTCGGCAGTTGGAATTTCTCCGCGCAGGCGTTGCAGCCTGACCTGAGTCGTCTGGATCCACTCAAGGGTCTGGCCCGCCTCGTCTCCTGGAGTGGACTCGTGGAACTGGTCAAGGCCGTGGCCAAAGCGTCTCTGGTTGGTGGCGTTGCGGTGTGGGTCCTGTGGAGCGAGCGCGGTGAACTGTTGGCCATGTTTGCACAATCGATCCAGGTCGGCCTGTCGAGCGCTGGCCACATGCTCAGTTTCAGTTTTTTCGCGATGGTTGCGGTCATGCTGCTGATCGTCGCGGTGGATGTGCCTTTCCAGCTCTGGCAGTATCACGACAAACTCAAGATGAGCCTCCAGGAAGTCAAACAGGAAGGCAAGGAACTCGAAGGAAACCCCGAGGTGAAGGGACGCATCCGCCAGTTGCAGCGTGAGGCGGCGCGCAAACGGATGATGGCCGCCGTGCCGGCGGCGGACGTGATTGTCACCAACCCGACCCACTATGCGGTCGCGCTGGCCTACAAGAGCGGCATGGGCGCACCGAAGGTGCTGGCCAAGGGAATGGGCGAAGTGGCCCTCAAGATCCGTCAGGTTGCTGCCGACGCGGGGGTTCCTATGATCGAGGCGGCACCTTTGGCGCGAGCGCTTCACCGGCATGTCGATCTCGACCAGGAGATACCGTCGGCGCTGTATGCGGCCGTCGCCGAGGTGCTGGCTTATGTTTATCAGTTGGCCAACTGGCGGCAGACCGGTGGCAGCTTTCCGCAGCCACCGCAAGCCATCCCGGTTCCGGAGCATCTTCTAGCAGAGGCCCTGAATGGCTGACGCGAGCGTCGCTCTGCAGAACTTCTTGGTGCGCTTTGGGCAGCGGCAACTGGCTGGTCCGGTGTTGATTCTGCTGATTCTGGCGATGATGGTCCTGCCGCTGCCGCCTTTTGTGCTGGATCTTTTTTTCACCTTCAACATCGCCATCTCGGTGATCGTCATGCTGGTCGCCATGAGCGTGGTGAAACCGCTGGACTTTTCCGTTTTCCCGACCGTGCTGCTGGTGACCACGCTGCTGCGATTGTCGTTGAACGTGGCCTCGACGCGGGTCGTCCTGCTCGAAGGACACACGGGTCCAGGGGCTGCCGGGCAGGTCATTGAAGCCTTCGGTCATTTCCTGGTCGGCGGCAACTATGCGGTTGGTCTGGTGGTGTTCACCATTCTGGTGGTGATCAACTTCGTGGTGATCACCAAGGGTGCCGGACGGGTTGCCGAGGTCGCCGCGCGCTTCACCCTCGACGCCATGCCGGGCAAACAGATGGCCATTGACGCCGACCTCAATGCCGGCCTGATCGGTGAGGATGAGGCACGCAAGCGGCGGGCGACAATCGCTCAGGAAGCGGATTTCTTTGGTTCCATGGACGGTGCGTCGAAGTTCGTTCGTGGTGACGCGGTTGCCGGCATTCTGATCATGCTGATCAACGTCGTGGGCGGCCTTTTCATCGGTGTCCTGCAGCACAACCTGGACATCGGGACGGCGGCCAAGACCTACACGCTGCTGGCCATTGGTGACGGGTTGGTGGCCCAGATTCCGGCGCTGATCATCTCGATTGCCGCGGGCATGGTCGTGACGCGCGTTGGCGACGATGAAGATGTCTCGCAGCAGTTCGTTTCGCAACTATTCAGCAATCCCAAGCTGCTGTTTCTGACCGCGGCGATCATCGGTATGCTGGGGCTCATTCCAGGCATGCCGAATTTCGTCTTCCTGTTCCTGGCAAGCGCTTTGGGGGCCATGGCATGGCGACTGGAAAAGCGTTCGCAGGTCGCGGTGCCAGTGCCGGTGGCCGCGGCACCCGTCGCGCCACGGGAAACTCAGGAGGCCAGTTGGGCCGACGTCACGCCGCTGGACGTGCTGGCGCTGGAGGTTGGGTATCGACTGATTCCTCTTGTCGACAAGTCGCAGGATGGCGAGTTGTTACGCCGCATCAGAGGGATACGGAAAAAATTTGCGCAGGAAGTGGGCTTCCTGGTGTCCCCGGTTCACATTCGCGACAATCTGGAGTTGAAACCCAACGCCTACAAGATTCTGCTCAAAGGCGTCGAAATCGGCGACGGCGAGGCCTTTCCAGGAAACCTGCTGGCGATCAATCCAGGTCGGGTGGCGGGGCAGGTCCCAGGAACGGTTACCAAGGATCCGGCCTTCGGGTTACCTGCGGTGTGGATCGATCCAGCACTTCGTGAACAGGCGCAGGCCTACGGTTACACAGTCGTCGATGCCAGCACCGTGGCGGCGACGCACCTCAACCACCTGATTCTCTCGCACGCAGCCGAGCTCCTTGGGCGGCAAGAAACGCAGGCGTTGCTCGATCACCTGGCGAAGGAGATGCCCAAGCTGGTCGAGGATGTGGTACCCAAGGTCCTGTCGCTCGGTGTGGTACAGAAGGTGCTCCGCAACCTCCTGGAAGAGGGGGTTCATCTGCGTGACATGCGGACGGTCATCGAAACCCTGGCCGATGTCGCTCCCCGCTCCCAGGATCCTGAAGTTCTGACGGCGCAGGTTCGGACCGCCCTGGGTCGTTCGATCGTTCAGGAACTCTATCCCGGAGGTGCCGAAATGCAGGTGATGTCGCTGGATCCGCAACTGGAGCGCCTCCTGCTCCAGGCCGTTGCTGGTGGCGGCGATAGCGCCGGGATCGAGCCGGGACTCGCCGATACGCTGGTGCGTGAAGCGGTCGCCGCGGCGCAGCGCCAGGAGGAAGTCGGTCTGCCGACGGTGCTGTTGGTTCCCGGTAATCTCCGTACGTTGCTGTCGCGTTTCCTCCGTCGCAGCATTTCCCAGCTGAAGGTCCTGGCACATGCGGAAGTGCCTGAAAACAGGATCATCAAAGTCACTTCCATCATTGGACAGCGCGTATGAACGTCAGAAAATTCATCGCGGCGACCGCCCGAGATGCCTTGCGCAAGGTCAAGGAGACTCTCGGGCCGGACGCCATCATCCTGTCTAATCGGGGTATTCCCGGTGGCGTGGAGATCATGGCCGTCGCTGCACGCGACATGGATATGATCGTGCCGACGCCGGAGCGCGAAGCGTCGCCTGCTCGCGCGATGGACTACCCGACAGTCTCGTCGGTCGACCGAGGTCCTGCAACCGCGCCTGAGCTGCCGTCGGTTCGGGGGGCGGCGCCTACCGTCGGTCAGCAAAGTGCTGCCGCACGCTCCTTGCCGCCGCCACTGGCGAGGCCACTGGCGCCACCGTTGGAGCGACCCCTGTCATCACGATCACTGCCGCCGCTGGAGCGGCCGCGGCCGCAAGCCGAGAGCTTGGCCAAGGGAGACGCGGAAGTGGTTCCAGCAGCGGTGATGGACGAGATTCGCTCCTTGCGAAGAATCGTAGAACAACAGCTCGCCGGTTTTGCGTGGGGGGAATCGGCGCGTTCCGAACCGGTGAAGACAGAGATCCTTCGTCAGATGCTCGATGCCGGTTTTTCGCCGCACTTTGCACGTGGCCTGCTCGCTGATCTGCCCCATGACCTGGATAGTGTCCAGGCGCTGGCGTGGGTCAGGGGTGGCGCCGAGCGCAGCATGTTGACGATCAGTAGCGAGACCGACATTGTCCACCGGGGGGGTATCTATGCGTTGGTCGGGCCGACCGGCGTCGGCAAGACGACGACCACCGCCAAGTTGGCTGCACGCTGCGTCCTGCGGCACGGAGCCAGGAAACTGGCGTTGGTCACCACTGATGGTTACCGGATCGGTGCCCACGAACAGTTGCGAATCTATGGCCGGATCCTCGGAGTATCGGTGCATCTTGCCCGGGACGCCAAGGATCTGCGAGCGACGTTGCGTGACTTGCAGCACACCCACATGGTGTTGATCGACACCATGGGCATGAGCCAGCGCGACCGGATGGTCAGCGAACAGGTAGCCATGTTTGGTGACTGCAACGTGAAGTCGCTGTTGCTGCTGTCGGCTACCAGTCGCGGTGACACGCTGGATGATGTAGTCAGGGCGTACAGCGGGCTGGACCTTGCGGGTTGTATCTTGACCAAGGTCGACGAAGCAGCGAGTCTGGCCTCGTCGCTCGATGTGATCATTCGCCACGGCCTGCTCATGTATTATGTGTCGAATGGGCAACGGGTACCGGAAGACCTGCATTTGCCGAATCGTCCTTACCTGTTGCACCGCGCCTTCAAGGATCTGCCCGAGACTTCGCCGCATCGCCTGGCCGGCGTCGAGCCTGGCTTGATGATGGCCAGCTCGACCGCCAGCAGTTTCACTGCCGGAGGCCAGCGTGCCTGAGTTTCGTGGGGATCAGGCGGCTGGTCTACGGCGCCTCCTGGGGCGGCAGAGTCTGCGTATCGTGACCTTTGCTGCCGGTAGCATCGGTGTCGGCAAAAGCGTGGCGGTGGCCAATCTGGCTGCCTCGCTGGCCCGTCAGGGCAGGGAAGTCCTGGTGGTCGACGAAAACACCGAAGACGGCATCGCGGCGTATTACGGCGTGTTGGCGCGCTATGATCTACAGCAGGTCATCGATCGGGAGAAGTCTCTCTCGGAGGTGATCCTCTCCGTGGCACCAGGCATCCGCGTGTTGCCGGTAGCGAGGGTGGTGAGGCACCTCGCCAGGCTCAGCGATGCCGAGCAACGGATCCTGCTCGGGTGTCTCACCGAGATTGGGCCGCCGGCCGATGTCCTGCTGGTCGACGCTTCACTTGATCACCCGCTCGGTTTTTCACCGCTCGGTCTTGCCGCGCATGAGACGGTGATCGTCGTCTCGCCCAGTAGTGCGGCGATTACCGAGGCGTACGCACTGATCAAGAAAGTCAGTCTGGGTTACGCGCGGCAGGATTTCCGCATCCTGGTCAACAAGGCGCGGGCAGCCCGTGAAGCGCGCGCGATATATGACAACATTGCGCGCGTCACCGGTAGCCGCGGGCTCGCTCGCCTCGACTATGCGGGCTATGTGCCGGTCGACGAGCACCTGCGGCAGGCATCCAGGTTGTGCCAGCCGGTGGGCGCACTGTTTCCGGACTCTCCGGCCGCCAAGGCGTATCAAACCGTGGCCAACGACTTGTTGAATTGGCCCGGAGCCGATGACGAAATCGGCGGGCTCGAACATTTCGTGCAACAATTGCTACTCTTGAGCCAACGCATAGAACCGATTGCTATTTACGCCTGATAGCGCTTCCACGACGCATGTATAACGCTGCTGGTCAACTCAACAAGGATCAGCTCGTCCAGCGCTTTGCTCCGCTGGTGAGGCGCATAGCCTGTCATCTGATGGCTCGCCTGCCGGCCAGTGTGCAGTTGGACGATCTGGTTCAGAACGGCATGCTCGGCCTGCTTGATGCGATTGGCCGTTTCGAGGCCGGCATGGGGGCGCAGTTCGAAGTCTACGCGGCACAGCGCGTGCGTGGTGCGATGCTCGACGGACTACGCGAGAACGACTGGTTGCCGCGCAGCTTGCGGCACAACTGTCGGCGGATCGAGGTTGCCATTGCACAACTCGAACAGGAGAATGGGCGTGCGCCGTCGGAAAAGGAACTCGCCGATGCTCTGGGGATGGGCCTGGCCGACTACCAGAAAATGCTGCAGGATGCCCGCGGCCATCAACTGGTATACCTTGAAGACCTGGTTTCCGAACGCGGTGACGATTTTCTGGAACGGCATCTGGCGGACGACGCGGCCGATCCGGCGAAGCTTTTTGAGGAGGGAAACCTGCGCCAACTGCTGGTCCAGGCGATTGAACTGCTGCCGGAGCGGGAGAGGCTGATGATGGCCCTCTACTACGAGCAGGACCTCAATCTGCGCGAGATCGGCGCGGTCCTGGGGGTAACGGAGTCTCGTGCCTGCCAGTTGCACAGTCAGGCGGTGTTGCGCTTGCGCGCCCGCCTGTTTGGTGGGAACGTGACCAAGACGACGAAAGTGGCACGGCATGGATAGGATCAGCGTCTTCGGGCTGCTGATCGGTCTGTTGGCGATCATCGGCGGCCAGATCCTGGAGGGTGGCCATATCGGTTCCTTGTCGCAACCCACGGCGATGCTGATTGTGGTCGGTGGTACGCTTGGGGCCGTCATGTTGCAGAGTCCCTACGCAACCTTTGTGCGTGGCATCCGTATGGTGCGGTGGATCTGGTACCCGCCAGTGGTCAATCATCTGCAGTTGATCCAGCAGGTCTCGGGCTGGAGCCAGGTGTCGCGGCGGGAAGGCTTGCTGGCACTGGACCCCATTGTCAACGAGTTGAAGGACGAGTTTACGCGCAAGGGGCTGCAACTGGTGGTCGACGGCGCCGAGCCCGACCGGCTGCGGGAAGTGATGGAGGTCGAGATCAGCACCTACGAACAGGAAATGAAGTTGTCGGCGCGGATCTGGGAGGCGGCCGGCGGCTACTCGCCAACCATCGGGATTCTTGGTGCGGTGATGGGTTTGATTCAGGTGATGGAGAATTTGTCCGATCCATCCAAACTCGGGGCCGGGATTGCCGTGGCGTTCGTTGCCACGATCTATGGCGTTGGCCTGGCCAATCTGGTTTTCCTGCCGATGGCCAACAAACTGAAAGCGCATATCAACCGCCTCATCGTGCAGAGAGAAATGATTGTCGACGGGCTGGTGGGTATCGCCAACGGCGATAATCCCCGTATCATCGAAAGCCGTCTGCGCGGCTACATCTTCTGACGCCAGTGAAGATTCCAGCTACCCCCAATCATGTTTACCATGATCCCTGTCGGCAGTCCTGGCTTCCGACTCGCGGGGGGAGGGCGATGACCATCTGGCCGAAGCAACGGTCCAACTGAGCGATGGCACGTCGGCAGCGAGAAGAAGAGAAGGACAATCACGAGCGCTGGCTCGTGTCGTACGCGGATTTCATCACCCTGCTGTTTGCCTTTTTTGTGGTGATGTACGCGCTCTCCTCGGTGAATGAAGGCAAGTATCGCATTCTGAGCAACTCGATGGTCAGTGCTTTTCGCAATGTCCCCGTCAACAGCAGTGGAACCGCGCCAATGGTCGTGCCCACCTCGGCGCCGGCCGTGCCGAAGGTCAACCTGACGAGCAAGACGCAGGATGCTGTGAGACAGCAGCAGCGCGAAAAAATGCGGCATGTTGCGAAGGAGATCCTTGAGGTGATGGCGCCGCTGGTTGAGCAGGGGAAGGTTCGCGTGCTCGAAACCAGCCGCGGTGTAAGCATAGAAATCAACGACAGCATCCTGTTTTCGCCAGGGCAGGCCCTGCTGCAGCCACCATTGGCAAAAGCCATGCAGTCGGTGGCGGAGGTATTGGTCGCCTCGGATTTCCCGATCACGATCGAGGGACACACTGATGACCTCCCGATCAAGAATACTCAATTTCCCTCTAACTGGGAACTTTCAGCAGTGCGTGCGACTACCGTTCTGCGCTTGTTCGCCGATGCCGGCGTAGCGGCAGCGCGTTTGACCGCGATTGGCTACGCCGACACTCGACCGGTCGAGCCCAATGTACTGGCGGATGGACGGGCTCGCAATCGTCGGGTAACGATTCTGATTGATTCGGAAATTCCCGAAAAGGGCACGGAGGTGAATCTGCAGGGGCAAGCGGCGCAACTCAAGCCAGCGACGACGGTTCCCGCTGAGGCGCTGCCGCCATCGAGTCGCTAGCGGGCTAGGCGCGGTCGCTGATCCGCCGAGCGCTCGGTGCCGCGTTCTGTCCATCCGGGCCATAGAGCGCGAGGGCACCGTTGCCGCCCAGGAGTACTTCAAGGGCCTGCGCGTTGTGGTGCATGCGCAATTGTATGAGGCCGCCATTGACACGGTTCAGTTCACGTGCCTGGCTGGCGAGCGACAGCAGCAAGGCCCACGCGGTGCCAGCATCGCACTCGTCGGGGTGGTCTGCCAACCAGGCGGTTACACCGGAGCGGTCAGCTGCCCGTCCCTCCGCGGCGAGCCATGTGCCGCGCTGCGCCGCGAGGCTGGCGAGCTGCGCGGCAAGTGCATTCTTTTCACCAACCAGCTCCAGCAACTCATTGACTTCGCCCTTTATGAGCATTTGCTGCTCCTGTTCGAGCAACGCCACGAAAACTTGCACGACGGCGATTTCGGCCGCGACTGTCTGCTGGAACACCGCCGCGCTAGCCATCAGGTTTCCACCGAATAGGCTGGCAACCGGCAAGACGGGTTTCGAACTGATCGAGGGGACGCGGACAGAGGTAACTGGCGACCACTCGCAGACCCGGCGGGGCCCGGAGATGACCTCACCGCTGCGACCCAACGAGTTCGCTGGCGGAGGCGATCAGGCGGTCGGCAATCGCCCCGGTGTTGATCGTGAAACGGCCCTCGGAGATGGCTTGCCTGATTTCAGCCACCCGGCCGGCATCGAAAGTCTGTGCTTCCGCGGGTGCCTGCAGTTGAGCGGCAAGCGCACTCAGATGAACTTCCGCCGCAGCGCCTGCTGCAGGCTGGGCGATGGTTGTGCGATTGCGCGTCTCGCTGACAGTGCTCGCAGTTGTGGTTGTGCTGTCGATCTTCACGGTCGTGCCCTTTGAACGGTTGTACTCAATCCAAGTATCGGCGAGGTACGGCAAAACTTTAACATTATTCTTCCTGCTGCAGCAAAAGCTCAATAGGCCACTTCAACAATGCCACCGTTACGGGCGATGCCGCTGACCACCTGGCCGGAGGCCGTCCGCGCCTGAACAATCTGCCCGTCAGTGGCGTTGTTCAGTGCCTTTCCCTCGTTGCTGACAGTGAAGCCGGTGCCCGTCGTCAACAGTCTGACACTTTGTCCCTGTTGAACAGCCCAGGCGGCAATCAGCACGTCACCACGCAGCGGTTGACCGGCAGCGACGCCGTTCCTGACCGTCTTGCCAATGGCCTGTGCCGGGTCGGTCAGGATACTGGCCGGCAGAGCGCCGAGATCACCGCTTTGAGTCACCACGTCGGTGGTGGTCACGATCTGGCCCGGCGTCAGCCGACGCGCAGTGAGCAGATAGTTTCCCGCGATCCGCACCTGCACGGGTACATAAACGGTCCATGCACTGGGGCCTAGGCAACGAATCCCGACCGTCGCGTTGCCCCAGAGCCGGCTGCCTGGTGGCAGGAAGGGTTCAAACGCACTGCATGCGGCAAGCTGGGTATGTTGATCAAGTTTGCCGATGCTATAACTGACCTTGCCCGGCAGTCCTTGTGTCTGGATCCGCAGGTAGTGGTCCAGTGCAGTGGGCAACGAAGTCTGGGCGTCTACCGTATTGCTCATCGCCGCCGACAGCAAGGCCAGTAGTCTCAGCAGGCTGCCAAGGCGTTTTCGGGTTCGAGCAATGCACATCCCGACATTCTGCCTGAATCTGTGCCCTGGGCGAAGGATGAAGTCCAGTTGAGGCGATGCTTTGGGGCCGCCGGCAATATTTGCCGGAAGTCCGGCAACTACCGACGTGGTGCTGGAGCTAGTGGGCATCGGCTGCGTTGCCTGTTGCTGCGAAAGAGCCACGGCACGAGAATTGCTTTGTACTTTGCATCAAATCGCCTGGCGAGGTCCCCATGGTCAACAAGCTTGACAGTGCATTCTTCCTGCAGCAGCAGGCGCTTACCCTGCGCGCCAATCGACAGCAGGTGCTGGCGGGGAATATTGCCAACGCCGACACGCCGCATTATCAGGCCAGGGACTTCGACTTTGCGACCGCGCTGCAGAAGGCGGTCAGCGGTGGCGGTGAAGGCAGCTTGCGGCTGGCTGTCACCGCGGCGGGGCACTTGCCCGGGAGTGCGGAGTCGGTTCCGGTGCCATTGATGTATCGCCAGGTCACGCAGGCGAGTGCCGACGGTAACAGCGTCGAAATGGATGTCGAGCGTGCCCAGTTTGCCGAGAACGCGATCCACTACGAGGCCGGGATGACTTTCCTCAGCGGCAAGATCAAGACCCTGCTCGCCGCGCTACAGGCGTAATCACGATGAGCATTTTCAACACTTTTCACGTAGCGGGCAGTGCGCTGACCGCGCAGTCGATGCGCCTCAACGCGGTTGCCAGCAACCTGGCAAACGCGGACAGTGTGGTGAGTTCCGACGGCAAACCTTATCGCGCCAAACAGGTGGTTTTTGCGGCCACGCCGATGGGCAGTGCCGCGGCACAAGGGGTCCGTGTCACCCAGGTGGTCGAGGACAGCAGCCCGGCGCGCATGGTATATGACCCACGCAATCCGGTTGCGGACGATAAAGGCTACGTCGCCATGCCCAACGTGAGTGTGGTCGACGAAATGACCAACATGATCTCGGCTTCGCGCTCGTACCAGACCAACGCCGAAGTGATGAACACGGCCAAACAACTGTTGCTGAAGACGTTGACCCTCGGCCAGTAGATCTAGAACATCAAGGAGAAACAAATGGCAGCCGTACAATCAAGCACCGCAGCCAGCGACATTTTTGCCGCGCTCAACGCTCAGGCCAAAGGTAGCAGCACGGTGGATGATGCGACCTCGACGAGTGAGGCCGTGCAGAATCGCTTTCTGAAGTTGCTGGTCACGCAACTGAAGAACCAGGATCCCCTCAACCCCCTCGACAACGCTGCGGTAACCACCCAGATTTCGCAAATCAATACGGTGACCGGTATCGAGAAACTCAACGCCACGCTGGAAACCTTGCTGAACACCTACAACGAGGGTCAGGCGATGCAGGCTGCGGGTCTGATCGGCAAGAGCGTCATGGTGGCCGGGTCAAAGCTGGCCCTGGCCGACGGTGAAGCCATTGGCGGCGTCAATCTGGCCGGGGCAGCCGACAGCGTGAAGCTGACCATTCTCGATGCCGCCGGCAAGGTCGTGCAAAGTCAGGCGCTGGGTGCGCGCGAAGCAGGCAGCTTTGCCTTCGATTGGGATGGCAAGACCGATGCCGGGAGCATCGCGCCGGCGGGTAACTACACATTCAAGGTGGATGCCGTGCGCGGCGGGGAAAAAGTGGCTGCAGAAGCCTTGCAGATTGGTACGGTTTCTGCTTTGGTCAAAGGGAAGGCCGGCTTTCAGCTTGAACTCGGCGGGCAGGGAAGAGTGGATTTTGACAAGGTTGAACAGATTCTTTAGAAGCGAGGAGCAAAATGAGTTTCCAACAGGGTTTGAGTGGTCTGGATGCGTCATCCGCAGCGCTGGATGTAATCGGCAACAATGTGGCGAACGCCAGCACGGTCGGTTTCAAGAGTGGGAGCGCACATTTCGCGGATCTCTACGCCGCGTCCCTGGGTATTGTTGGCGCTTCGCAGGTGGGCATTGGCGTGGACGTCGCGGCGATCCAGCAACAGTTTACCCAGGGGAACGTCACGACCACCAACAACCCGCTTGATCTGGCGATCAATGGTGGTGGATTTTTTCGCGTGAGCAATGCTGGGGACATCACCTACACGCGCAATGGTCAGTTTCACCTCGACAAAGAGGGTTACGTGATCAACGACCAGAACCTTCGTCTGACCGGAAACACGGCTACGAACGGCGTGATTTCGTCGAACCTCGGCGAACTGCAACTGTCCACCAGCCAGATTGCACCGGTTGCAACGAGCACCATTGACGGGAACCTCAATCTCGACGCACGGCTGGCGGTCGGTGAAAGTTACTCGACAGCGCTGCCCGTCTTCGACTCACTGGGCGAGTCGCACATTCTGACCACTTCATACCTTCGCCAAACGCTCTCACCATCGACCTGGCTTGTCTCCGCCACCCTGGACAATGCGACCCCGTCAGGCAGCCGATCTTATACTAGCACTCTGACGTTCGACTCATCGGGTCAGTTGGACCCCTTGGAAACAACACTCAGTGGTCTTTCTTGGACCCCGACTAACGGGGCCGCACCATTGGCGCCAAGCATCAATTTCGAGGGCACGACCCAATACGGCAGTGAATCGGCCGTCAACAGCTTGAAGCAGGACGGATACACCACCGGGAGTCTGGTGGGTATTGGCGTCGGCAGCGACGGCAAGCTCAGCGGGCGCTACAGCAATGGTCAGACGCAGGAACTGGGGCAGGTCGTGCTCGCCACTTTCGCCAACCCGAACGGCCTGCTGAATCTCGGCAACAATCAGTGGAGCCTGAGCTCGGTTTCCGGTCCGGAGTTGCTTGCTGCGCCGGGAACTGGCGGGCGCGGTGTCATCCAGTCCTCGGCGGTGGAAGACTCTAACGTTGATCTGACCAATGAACTGGTCGACATGATTACCGCCCAGCGTAACTACCAGGCCAATGCGCAAACGATCAAGACCCAGGATGCGATCATGCAGACCCTGTTGAACCTGCGCTAGGTGGCTGACCAGAGCGCGGAGGGGGAGCCATGGATCGCCTGATCTACACGGCAATGAGCGGCGCCAAGCAGATCTTTCTGCAACAGGCTGGCGTGGCGCAGAATCTGGCCAATGCCGCGACGGTCGGCTATCGGGCCATGGAGAACCGCTTTCGTGCCGTTCCGGTGCTGGGTTCGGGGGCGCCGACGCGCGCCTTCGCGGCCGATGCCTCGGTGGCCAATGTCTTCGAACAGGGGCCGCTGATGACCACCGGCCGACCGCTCGACGTTGCTGTCCAGGGTGCCGGCTGGATCGCCGTGCAAGGGGCAGACGGTGGCGAAGCGTATACTCGTGCCGGCAATCTCAAGACCGATGCCAATGGCGTGCTGCAGACCAGTTCCGGCTTCAACGTGCTTGGCGAGGGTGGGCCGATTTCGCTGCCACCGGACAACAACATCGCCATCGCCCCGGATGGGACGGTGTCGAGCATCCCGAGGATTGGCGCCGGCGCAATCAACAACGCCAGTGTCGTTGGTCGCATCAAACTCGTCAATCCTCCGGAAATCGATCTGGTGCGTGGTGACGACGGGCTGTTCCGTACCCGCAACGGTGTCCCCGCGGTCGCCGACGAGAACGTGAAACTCGCCGCCGAGGCGCTGGAAGGGAGCAACGTCAATTCGGTCGATGCGATGGTCAGGATGATCAGCCTGGCACGACAATTCGAGATGCAGATCAAGATGTTGCAGACGGCTGATGCGAATGCGCGGGCAGCCAGTCAGATTCTCACCATCAGCGCCTGATAGGACTCCCATGATCCGTTCGTTATGGACTGCCAGCACCGGACTCAACGCCCAACAGGTGCAGATCGACATCATCGCCAACAACCTGGCGAACGTCAGCACCAACGGCTTCAAGCAGGCGCGTGGTATCTTCGCCGACCTCCTGTATCAGACGCTGCGCCAGCCGGGTGCCCAGTCGTCACAAACGACCCAGATTCCCGATGGCTTGCAGATCGGCCTGGGGACGATACCGGTGTCCACGGGGCGAATCTTTACGCAGGGGTCGTTGCAGCAAACCGGCAACAGCCTGGACATGGCGATCGACGGTGCCGGCTTCTTTCAGGTGTTACTGCCCGATGGGACGACCGGGTATACGCGTGATGGATCGTTCCAGAAGGACAATCAGGGGCAGATCGTCACGGCCAATGGCTATCCCTTGCAGCCGGCGATCACCATTCCTCAGAACGCCCTGACCATCACTGTCGGTACCGATGGGATCGTCAGCATCACGCAGCCGGGTTCTGCAGCGACGGTGCAGATCGGGACCATCCAGGTGGCGACGTTCATCAACAATGGGGGTCTGCAGAGCGTCGGCGAGAACCTCTACCTGGAGACCGCGTCGAGTGGAACACCGACGCCCAATACTCCAGGCAGCAATGGTTCGGGAGTCGTGCTGCAGAATTACGTGGAGGCGTCCAACGTCAATGTTGCGCAGGAACTGGTGATGATGATTCAGACGCAGCGCGCTTACGAGCTGAACTCCAAAGTCGTCTCGACTTCGGATCAGATGCTGGCGCGTCTGACACAGTTGTAGGCGGCGCATGAAGATCGCATCAATTCTGAACCGCGTGCTGCCGGGGCTGGTGGCGCTGCTGGCGGCGGCGTGTACCACGGTGCCGCCGACCAATGTTCATCAACCGATGAGTGCGCGCCCCGCACACCGGCCCGATGCGCTCGCTGCCAGCCTCGCGGCGACTGGCAGCATTTATCAGGCCGGTACATCGCGAACCCTGTTCGAAGATCGACGCGCTCGTTATGTGGGCGACACGATTACAGTGACGATTACCGAAAACACCTCAGCGGCGACCAAGTCGAACAGCAACGTCGCCAAGACCGGCAGCATCAGCGCGTCGCTCGGACCAAACCTCAACCTGCCCGGCAAGTTGCTCACCGAACTGAAGGCCAACAGCAGCAACACCGCTGCCGGCAAAGGTGATGCGGCAGCCAACAACGTCTTTACCGGGACCATCACGGTGACGGTCATCGAGGTGCTGCCCAACGGCAACCTGCTGGTTTCTGGCGAGAAGCAGGTGGCGATTGGCCATGGTCAGGAGTACATCCGACTCTCCGGAATCGTCAATCCCTACTTCGTCAACGCGGCCAATACCATCGCATCCTCGCAGATTGCGGATGCGCGTATCGAATACAAGGAGAGTGGCGCGATCAGCGAAGCGCAGGTCATGGGCTGGCTGGCACGATTCTTCCTTACCTTCCTGCCATTCTGAGGAGGACAGGCAATGGCCCGGAGCATTCATACGCAGGCCGGCAAATTTCTGGGGCGTACGGCAATTGTTGCCGGTCTGGCCATTGCACTGCTCGGTAGCGGCCAGGCCGTGGCCGAAAGGCTCAAGGACCTCGCCTCGGTCCAGGGTGTGCGCAACAACCAGCTCGTCGGCTATGGTCTGGTAGTCGGTCTGGATGGTTCTGGAGACCAGACGACGCAGACCCCATTTACCACGCAAAGCATCATCAACATGCTGGCACAACTCGGGACAACGCTACCGACGACCCAGTCGTTGCAGCTCAAGAACGTTGCCGCGGTGATGGTGACGGCCATCCTCCCGCCTTTCGCGAGAACTGGCCAGCAGATCGACATTACCGTGTCGTCGATGGGCAATGCCAAGAGCCTGCGCGGTGGAACGCTGGTCATGACCCCGCTGAAAGGTGCCGACGGCCAAATCTATGCCCAGGCGCAGGGGAATTTGCTGGTTGGCGGCGCGGGGGCAGCGTCCGCAGGGAGCAAGGTGGTGGTCAACCATCTCCTGGCGGGTCGGGTGGTCGGCGGGGCCACCGTTGAGCGCGAGGTTCCCACCGCGCTGGGGCAGGGTCCATTCGTCCATTACGAGATGGCAACCACCGACTTTGGTACCACGCAGCGGGTCGTCGAAGCGATCAATCGCGAAATTGGTCCGGGTACGGCACAGGCCATTGACGGACGGCTGGTTCGGGTTGCTGCCCCCGAGGATGCGAACAGCCGGGTGGCTTTCCTGGGACGACTCGAGAGCCTGGACGTGCGTCCGACCAAGACGGTTGCCAAAGTGATCATCAACCCGCGCACCGGTTCGGTGGTGATGAATCAAACGGTGACCATCGATTCCTGCGCCGTTGCGCATGGCAATCTGTCGGTGATCATCAATACCGAGCAGAAGGTCAGTCAGCCCAACACCCTGGCTGGCGGACAGACGGTGACCACGACGCAGAGCGAAATCGATATCAAACAGGGCGGCGGATCGTTGATCCAGTTGAAAGCGGGTGTCAATCTCGCCGAAGTGGTCAAGGCGATCAACGCCTTGGGTGCCGGGCCCCAGGATCTGCTGTCCATCCTGCAGTCGATGAAAGCAGCGGGCGCGTTGCGCGCCGAACTTGAAATCATCTGAGCACTTGCCAGGCGGCTTACCAGGAGCCATCGACCTATCATGAAATCCACCGAACTCGGCGTTCAGCGCCTGGCCATCGATCCGGCAGCCGCCGTCGATCTGCGTGCCAAACTGAGACAGGATCCTCAGACCGGAGTCAAGCAGGCGGCGCAGCAGTTCGAGGGCATGCTGCTCAATCTGATGTTGAAAAGCATGCGCGACGCGAGTTCGGGTGGCGGTCTGCTGGACAGCGAGCAGAGCCGGTTCTTTACCGCCATCGGCGATCAGCAACTGGCGCAGGGGCTGGCCGCGCAAGCGCCACTGGGCTTTGCCGGATTGATCGAGAAGCAATTGTCTCGACAGATGTCCCCCGCGACGGGCGACACGGCAAGTTCGACGATCGATGCGCTGCAGCAGTCGTTGTTGTCGCAGTATTCGCGCCGCCTGCCCGCAGCAACACCTGGCACCGCTGGCGCTCAGCGCGCTACCGGTGTCCCGGCCGCAGCGAGCACGGCCGGTACCTCACCCGGTGCGCGTGGATTTGTCGACCGCGTCTGGCCGCATGCCACCGAGGCGGCGGCGGTGACCGGCGTGCCCGCACATTTTCTTGTCGCGCACTCCGCACTGGAGAGTGGCTGGGGAAAACACGAGATCCGGGCAGCCGATGGTTCGCCCAGCTTCAACCTCTTCGGCGTCAAGGCCGGACGCAGCTGGTCGGGGCCAAGCGTTGAAGTGCAGACCACCGAGTTCGTCAATGGCGAGGCACGACCGGTACGCGCCAGGTTCCGTGTCTATGCTTCGTATTCCGAGGCGTTTCGTGACTATGGCACTCTGTTGAGCAAGAATCCCCGCTTTTCCGGGATCATCGGTCAACAGGATGGCACGCAGTTTGCTCGTTCCTTGCAGCAGGCCGGCTACGCGACTGACCCGATGTACGCTGACAAACTGGCGCGCATCATCAACGGCAAGGCTTTGCGGCAGGCTCTGGCGGCCTAGGGGGGTGGCGTTCCTGGCGCCATGACTCGATATATTTGGTTTCAGAACTCCAGTTCTTGCCGCGGCTGCCGTTTATAGCGTAAACAACGAGGAACTTAGCTCATGGGCTCAGGAATCATCGGCACTGGTGTCAGCGGTTTGCACGCCGCTCAGTTTGGGCTGCAAACGACCGAACACAATATTGCCAACGCCAATACCCCCGGCTACACCCGCCAGCGAACGATTCAAGCGAGCAATCCGGGCTTGCTGACGGGTGCCGGCTTTCTCGGACAAGGCACGCGGGTTGCGACGATCGAGCGTGTCTACAGTCGCTTCATGACCGAGCAGGTAGATCGCTCGCAGAGCAGCGTCAGCCAACTCGACAGCTACTACGCGCAGATCAAACAGATCGACAATATGCTGGGTGACGCCAGTGCCGGTCTGGCGCCGGCGCTGCAGGAGTTCTTCAGCAGTGTCGACCAGGTTGCGGCAAATCCTTCCCAATTGGCGACCCGCCAGAGCATGGTCTCGACGGCGCAGGCGCTTAGCGCACGCTATCAGGCACTGGGCGATCAACTGGCGCAGATGAACGACAGCATCAATGGCGAGATTACCGGCAGCGTCGCCGAGATCAATTCGTACGCTGAACAGATCGCCACGCTGAATCAGCAAATCGGTGTCGCCGAAGCCTCGACCGGTCAGCCCGCCAACGATCTGCAGGATAGCCGGGATCAATTGGTGTTCGAGCTGAACAAACGCATCAAGACCACAACGACGCACAATGACGATGGCAGCTACAACGTTTTCATCGGCAATGGCCAGCAACTGGTCGTCGGTTCTCATGTGATGAGCATTGCGACGACACCATCGTCCAGCGATCCTTCGCGCCTGCTGGTCGGTTTGAAGACGGCGGCGGGTGTTCAGGAACTGCCAGAGTCCGTGATCAAAGGGGGCAGTCTTGGTGGTTTGCTGGCGTTCCGGAGCGAGTCGCTGGATCGGGCAAGCAATGAACTGGGTCGCAACGCCGTGTCGCTGGCTTTGACCTTCAATGCACAGAGTGCACTCGGTCAGGACCTGCTTGGGCAGTCGCAACTCACGGCCGCGCCGACAAGCTTTACACCGCAGTTCTTTTCAGTTTCCGCACCGGTGGTGACCAGCAGCACCACCAACCCGCCTGGCAGTCCGGCGGTTATCGCCGAGTTCATTACTCCGCCGCCGTTCAATGGCAACTTCTATACCGACCTTGGCAGCAGCGACTACCGCCTCAGTTCGGACGGGACCAGCGTCACGCTAACGCGTCTGTCCGACAAGAGGCAGTGGAACGGGGCTGACCTGGCGGCGATCAACACGCAGCTGGCGAGCGACCCGCAGGGATTCTCACTCGATCCATCACCGACCCTGTTGGCCGATTCGAGCTATCTGATCCAGCCGACTCACGACGCCGCTCGCAAGATCTCGGTCAACCCGGTGCTGGCCGCGGATCCGCGCTTGATCCCGGCGGCAGGGCCCTTGCGTACCGCGGCGGGAACGAGCAATACCGGTACGGCAACGATTTCAGCAGGCAGCGTTGGGCCAGGCTATGCAGCAGCAGTCGAGCCGGGGTTTCCGGCGGCGGTAGACAAGTTGCCGCTGACGCTGGTCTTTCAGGGCGGCGCGTCACCGACGCTGCGGAACTTTCCGCCGGGCGCGCGCGTGTCGGTCAATGGCGCTGCTCCGACAACGATTACCGCGCGCACGGATTCCATCCCATATACCAGTGGCGCGAACATCACCCTGGCAGGCACGGTCGCCACTACGCCGCCATCCGGATTCACCTTCGCGATCAGCGGCCTGCCGAACAACGGCGATACCTTTGTCATCGGGCGTAACAGCGCGGCGACTGCCGACGGGCGCAACGCGCTCGCACTCGGTCAGCTTCAGACTCAGGACACGATGTCCGGCAAGACCGCATCGTTGCAGGAAGCCTACGCGCAATTGGTCAGCGAGATCGGCAACAAGACACGTCAGGTACAGGTGACCGGAGAAACGCAGCGGATCCTGCTTGAGCAGGCCCAGAGTAGTCGGGATTCACTGTCGGGGGTCAACCTGGACGAGGAGGCGGCCAATCTGATCCGCTATCAGCAGGCCTACCAGGCATCGGCCAAAGCCATGCAGATTGGCGCCAGTCTTTTCGACACCATTCTGCAGATCGCTGCCGGTTAAGGAGACTTTGATGCGTATCAGTACCAATCAGATCTACGGTAACGGTGTGCTCGGCATGGAGCGGAACCAGAATCAGGTCGTCAGGCTGCAAAACCAGATGTCGAGCGGGCGTCGCATGCTGACTCCGGCGGACGATCCGGTGGCTGCTGCCCAAGTCCTGGCGGTTACCCAGGCACGCGAGGTGGCGGTACAGTACGCGCGCAATCAGGGCGATGCGACCGACCGCCTCGGCCTGGTCGACAGTCAGCTCAACGCCCTTACTGACTTGCTCCAGAGCGTTCGCAGCCGGACTGTCCAGGCCGCCAACACGATACTCACCGACAGCGATCGGCAGGCAATCGCCACGGAACTGGAGCAACACTTTGACCAGATGCTCGGCATTGCCAATAGTCGCAGTGCCGAGGGAGACTTTCTGTTTTCGGGTTACCAGGGTGCCACGACACCGTTTGCCCGCAGCGCGGGGGCCGGGTCGGAGACAAGCATCAGCTACTTTGGCGATGACGGCCAGCGCCTGCTGCAGGTGGCGTCGTCGCAGCAGATGGCGAGCAACATCACCGGAAGCGATCTGTTCATGAACATTCCTCAGGGCAACGGCAGTTTCGCCACGGCAGCCAGTGGCAACGGCCCTGGCCTTCCGAATCAGGGATCCGGGGTGATCGAGGCGGGGTCAGTGCTCGATCCGCAGAAATGGCAAAGCGCTTTGAGTTCCGGCTTTACCTGGCAGGGCACCGGCAATCGACAGTTGCAGATCGTCTTCTCGTCGGTCGCCGGTGTTCGCAGTTATCAGTTGTTCGACGCCTCGACTCCGGACTCTTCGGGTGCCGACTTGCCGCGCAAGCCAGTGGGCGCCGTACTGCCGTTTACGCCAGGACAAGCCATCCCGTTGCTGACCACCTCGGCAGATTTCGGTGCGCAAGTGGTGATCACCGGTTCGCCTGCGGATGGCGACAGCTTCGCGGTTACCCCGAGTACCAACAAGAGCGTGTTTCAGACCGTACAGGAAATGATCGAGTTGCTGCGTTCGCCAGTGACTTCCAGTACCGCAAGAACAGCATTTTCCGGCGAGTTGCAGGCCCACCTGGGCAACCTTGATCAAGCGTTGGTCAATGTAGGCCGCGTCCAGGCGACAGTGGGTGCGCGCATGCAGGTCCTGGACGGATTAAGCAACAACGCCACGGCGGTCGACATTCAGTACCAGCAGACCCTGTCGGACCTGCAGGATCTCGATTACGCGGCAGCGATCGCGGATTTTACCCGCCAGCAGGTGAGCCTTGAGGCCGCACAGAAGTCTTTTGTGGCGATCAGCGGCCTCAGCCTCTTCAAGTATATTTGAACCACGACATGGCGATGCGCGTCTTCAGCAGCCTCACTATGCTGGTGCTGGTGAGCGCCTGCGGCACTATTGACTGGAGGGTTCCGCCGAGTGCCGAAAATGACGGGGTTGATCATGCATTCACCCAGTCGCCGAATCCGACCTTGAGCCGTAATCCGGTCCAGGCGGTTGCTCTGGTCGGTGCTGCGGGTTATGCGGTTGGTGAATACGCAAGCAACGCAGCCTATCTCGGCTTTGGCGCTGCTGCGGCGGTGGCGGCATATGTTGTTTACGATCCTTTGGCGCCCAACTGGACGATTGAGGAAAAGATCCTGGACGGTGAGAGCTATCGCCTGTCGATGCGTGCGAAGAGCTTTCGCGTTGGCGGTGATGGCGAGTCGGGGCTGATTCTCCGGCGGCGGGCACTGCAACTGCAGCGCGAGCGGGGCTTCCCCGCCTACCGGCTCCTGGAATATTCGGAGGGTATCGAATCCAGTACGCCCTTCACACATCGCTACGCCGAAGGCGTCATTCAACTCGTTCGCGCCGAGCCGGTCAAGAAGCCCTAACCGGAACGCGCTGCAAATGGTCCGAGCATGGTCTGAAGTCCATACTCGAACAACTGTTGCAGGGGTGTTCCGAGATATGCAAGACCAAAGATCAGGCCGGAGAATCCGAGCGCGATGGTCAGCGGAAAGCCGATCGCCATCAGGTTGAGTTGCGGTGCGGCGCGGCTGAGTACGGCGAGCGCAAGGTTGCTGATCATCAGTGCAACAAGCACCGGCAGGGCGAGGAGTAGCCCCGAGGAAAAGACGACCGCGCCAGCGCTTGCCAGACTCCACCAGGCGTTAGCTTGCGGACTGGAGGCACCGACGGGCAAAACAGTGAAGCTGTGTGCCAAGGTGGCAATGACCATCAAGTGGCCATTGATGGCCATGAACACCAGCAGGGCCAGCAATCCCAGGAATTCCGAAATCACCGCCGTCTGACCGGCGGTCTGCGGGTCGTAAGCGGTGGCAAACCCCAGCCCCATCTGCAGGCTGATGAGATTGCCTGCCATGTCGACCGCGGTGAACACCAGGCGCATGGCAAAACCCATGGCCAATCCGACAACAAGCTGTTGGGCGAGCAACAGGAGCCCGGCCCCTGACCCCGGGTCAAGCGACGGCATCGGTGGCAGTCCCGGGGCGATGGCGAAGGTGATCGCCAGGCCGAGTATCAGCCGGATGCGAGTCGGCAGTGCCGGATTGTTGAATGGTGGAGCCGCGCTCAGCAGGGCGAGGACGCGCGCCAGAGGGAACAGGAAGGCCACTACCCAGGCGTTGATCTCGGCGGCGGTGACGTTGATCATCGCGCAGTCAGCCGACGAGCAGCGGAATGCTCTCGAACAGCCGACGGACGTACTCGACCATGAGTTGCAACATCCAGGGGCCGGCCAGCAGGAGTACCAGGAACATGCCCACCAGCTTGGGAATGAAGGCGAGGGTCTGTTCGTTGATCTGGGTCGCAGCCTGAAAGACGCTGACGATCAGGCCGATCACCAGCGCTGCCAGCAGCAGTGGGGCGGACAACAGCAGGGTCATTTCAACTGCTTGCCGCCCGATATCCATGACGATTTCGGGAGTCACGCGGCGAAGCTCGCGACCAGCGATCCAAGCAGCAAATTCCAGCCATCGACAAGCACGAAGAGCATCAGCTTGAAGGGCAGGGCCACCATGACCGGCGACATCATCATCATTCCCATCGACATCAGCGCGCTGGCCACCACCATGTCCACAATCAGGAAGGGGATGAAGATGATGAAGCCAATCTGAAAGGCCGTCTTCAATTCGCTGGTGACGAAAGCCGGGATCAGCAGGCGCATGGGAATGTCGTCGGTAGACTGAAATTTCGGGGATGCAGCCATGCGGGCGAACAAGGCGATGTCGGCCTCGCGTGTCTGCTTGAGCATGAACTTGCGCAGCGGCACGGCACCTCGCTCGACAGCCTGGATGTAGGTGATCCGGTCCTCCGACAAGGGCAGATAAGCCTCGGTGTAGATGGTGTCGAGCACCGGCGACATGATGAAGAACGTGAGGAACAGCGAGAGGCCCAGCAGTACCTGGTTCGGTGGCGAGTTCTGCGTGCCCAGCGCGGCCCGCAGCAGTGACAGAACGATGATGATCCGCGTGAAGCTGGTCATCATCAACAGCGCTGCCGGGATGAACGTCAGCGCGGTCAGCGTCAGCAGACTCTGGATCGACAGGGTGTAGGTCTGACTACCGGCCGCGCCAGGAGTACTGGTGACCATCGGTAACCCACCCGTTTGCGCCCAAGCCGCCAACGGGCAGAGCAATGTGCACAGAACGAGGAAGCTGGCGGCCTTAGCTGCCTTCATTCTTGCGTTCGGTAATCTGCTTCAGCCATTGTGCGAAATGTCGTTCACCATCACTCCCGGGTTTCAGTTCTCCTTTTGGTAGCGTGTGCAGGGTGCGGATCTGGCCTGGCACAAGGCCGACAACGATCCACGTATCATCGATTTCGACGAGCACGATGCGCTCCCGCGGGCCAATCATCAGGCCACCCACGACGCGCAAGGGGCCGTTGCTGCCAAAGCCGCGACCACCATTGAGCCGGCGCAAAAAATAGGCCGCAAGCAACAGAATGCCGATGACCAATGCCAGCCCAAGAACGGTCTGCAGCAGTGTGCTTGCTGAAACCCCCGGGGTTTCAGTGGCAGCTGCCTGCGCAAAAGCTCCACCCGGCAACATCGCGAGAAGCAAACGGCATGCTTTACCGGTGCCGCTGGAGAGGATGGAGGGGGCGTGTCGAATCAAGAGGGTTGGCCGGACGTGGATGCTGACGACTATCTTAAAGCAAGCATGGCGAAGGTCAAAACGTTGTGCACGAACAGCGTGAGTGCAGGTGTGGAAGGCTGCCGTGCTCAGTGCCCGATCTTGCGTGCTCTTTCGGATGGGGTCACGATATCTGTCAGGCGAATGCCGAACTTGTCGTTGACCACCACGACCTCACCTTGGGCGATCAGCGTGCCATTGACAAAAACGTTCAGCGGTTCCCCGGCCAGCGCGTCCAGCTCGACGACCGAGCCGTGCGCCAGTTGCAGGAGGTTCTTGATGGTGATCCGGGTGCGTCCGAGTTCGACCGAGATCTGGACCGGAATGTCCAGGATCATGTCGAGTTCATTCATCAGCGAACTCTTGTTGCCGGTGGTATCGAAACTCGGGAAAATATTGGCGGCTTGTGCGCTGCTGGACGGCGTGCCTTCAGCCATCGCCTGTTCGGCCATCGCCGCAGCCCAGTCATCGTCGAGTCCAGCGTCGTCGCTTGCCGGCGCCGCGTCTGTTTCCTTAGCCATTGATTTCTCCCAGAGGAACGTCTGCGTTCTCTGAAGCGATGAAGCGATCGATCTTGAGCGCGTATTGCCCACCTTGCTGGCCGTAGTGACACTCCATTACGGGAACATCGTCGACCAGGGCGACGACTTTGTCCGGGACGTCGAGGGGAATGATGTCGCCGACTTTCATCGTTAGAATCTGGCGCAGACTCACTGTCGTGGTCGCCAGTTTCGCGCTGATTTCAACCTCGGCGTTTTTCAGTTGCTTGCGCAACATGATGATCCAGCGTCGGTCGGTGGTCAGTTGGTCGCTCTGCATGGCGCTGTAGAGCAGGTCACGAATCGGTTCAAGCATCGAATACGGAAAGCAGATGTGCATATCGGCGCTGGAGCCACCGAATTCCAGCGAGAAGGTCGTCGACACGACGATTTCGGAAGGCGTCGCAATATTGGCGAATTGGGAATTCATTTCCGAGCGCAGATATTCGAAAGTCAGGTCGTAGACCGACTTCCATGATCGCGAGTATTCAGCGAAAACGATCTTGAGCAGTCCCTGGATGATGCGTTGTTCTGTCGGCGTAAAATCGCGGCCCTCAACCCGGGTGTGGAAGCGACCGTCGCCGCCGAACATATTGTCCACGACCAGAAATACCAGACTGGGGTCGAAGACGAACAATGCCGTGCCGCGCAATGGCCGCGCGGCGACCAGATTCAGGTTCGTCGGGACCACCAGGTTGCGGGTGAACTCGCTGTATTTCTGCACTCGTATCGAGCCCACCGAGATCTCGGTGGTGCGGTGCATGTAATTGAACAGACCGATGCGCAGGTAGCGGGCAAAGCGCTCATTGACCAGTTCGAGCGTGGGCATCCGCCCGCGGACGATGCGCTCCTGCGTTCCGAGGTTATAGGCCCGCGGGCCATCGTCGGTATCCTCAACGGCTTCCGTTTCGTCGGCTTCACCGCTGACGCCCTTGAGCAGGGCGTCGACTTCATCCTGGGAGAGGAAATCGGCGCTCATCGCAGTTCATTGGATGATGAACGAGGTGAACAGCACGTCCTTGATGGGACCGTCACGTTTTTTCCCCTTGCTGGCCGGATCGAGAATATTGTTGATCTGTTCCCTGATCTCCTGTGCCAGGAGTTCCTTGCCTTCGGTGGTGACCAGATCGGAAGCCTTCTTGCTGGACAGGAGCAAGGTCAGGTCGTTGCGTAGCTTGGGCATGTACTGTTTCATCTGGTCGCCGATCTGTACATCATCGACCTCGACGGAAAGCGACAACTGCAGGAACTGGTCGCCGCGTTCCGGTACGAGATTGACCGTGAACGCATCAATTGCGACATAGACCGGCGGCGCTCCCCGGTCCACCTTCTTCTTCTTGGCCGGCTTGACCTTTTCCACGGCGACCTCGCCGTCATCCTCTTCCGCCGGCCCATGTTTCAACAGGACGTAGGCGGCTGTGCCTCCCAGGCCGAGCACCAGCACCACCACAGCGATGATGATGATCAGCAGTTTCTTGCTGCTCTTTGCCGGCGCAGCTTCTGCGCCATCTACTGCGGTCTTTGCATCCTTTGCCATTCAGTATTTCTCTCCCTGGGTTTTTCGGTCAGGCACGTCCGATCCGGAATCTGGCCGGCCACGCGGTCACTACGCGAAGGTGTCGATCAGTCCGTGGCCACCACGAGCTGCGGCTGCATGATTTGGCAGCCCGCCAGCCGAATCTACACGAAGTATACCGTTATCGCTCAGGAGGCGGGGCCGGCGCGAAGGTTCTTGCTGGCCGCCGGACTGCTGCTGGAACGATTCGCTGCCGACGCTGACCTGCCCCAGATCCATTCCATTCGCGGTAAACATTTCACGCAGTCGTGGGAGCGCCGTTTCGATGGCTCCGCGAACCTCAGCGCTCGCCGAAACGAAGTGTGCGTTGGCGCCGTTCTTGTCGATGTTCAGGGTGATCTCGATCGAACCCAACTGTGGGGGGTGTACGGTAAGCTGCGCGAACTGCTTTTCGTTGCCGGCGAACCACAGCAGCTTTTGGCCAAACTCACCGGCCCATGCCGGGTCACGCAAGGGCGTCTTCAGATCGCGCGGGATGTCCTGACTGCCTGTTGCGCCATTCGCGACACTGGGCAGGGGAGTGGCGACCACATTGGGATCGTTTGCCGCCGACAGCGGTTCCGTTTTGCCCGGAGCGGTCTGTTCGGAAGTGGGCAGCGCGACGTCGGGAACGGCAAAATTTGCCGCTTTGACGGCAGTTGACAACGTCTGAGAAGTGGCAGCCTGCCGGTTGTCGCCAGCCTCGGTTTTGATCTGCAGTGGATCCTTCTCGATTTTCCCCGGAGTGGGCGCGAGCAGTATCCCGGCCGCAGGCTGCGTGGGCAGTTTGACCTCTCCCGCGGCTGCGTCACCTGCCGGCTTCAGTGGCGGCAGGCCGAAAGTCGACAGGAACTGGGGGTCGGCGGGAACAAGGCTGTCTTCGGCAATTGCCGGGTCTCTGGCTGCCTCCTCTTCCCCGGCGGACACGACTTCGCCCTCGGTCACTGGTAGCGCGAGCAGGATGCTCGCAAAGTCACCCCCAGTGTTCTGGCGGTCGGAAACCGCCGGGCTTTCGAGCGTGGTTTCCCGGATAGGCGATTTTGCAAGTGTTGAGACGATGGCAATGGTCATGATCAATCCTCTTCGGCAGGAGCCAGTCCGCTACAAGCAAACATTGCGCCATGCATGGTTCAGGACTCTTGCTCGTTGTCCTTACTGCGCGCAGCGAACTCGTCCTGCGCCTTTTGCTCCTGGCGGATTTCCAGCCGTGCCTCACTAGCGCGATGGCGTTCGGAGAGTGCATCGAGTGCTTTCAGCTTGGTCCGCTGCCGCTTCCAGTCCTCCTGCCCGGCAGCCGTGTGCGTTTCCTGCACGCTGACGAGTTTCATCTGCTGCTTGATTGCTTCGTCGAGACGAGTCAGGAACTCCTGGTAATTGCGCCATTCGGGTTGCCCCAGTCCATTCTGTACGGCTTGCCGGAATCGCGCGGTGTACTCGTCGCGGTACTGCAGCAGCATGGCGAACTTTTCCTTGGCGTCGCGTTCCGCTGCAATCAGCCTGGCGAGGCGTTGCGTTGCTTCGTCGCTGCGGGTTTGCATCAGTTCGAGGACAGTCTGCAGGGAAAAGGGTCTGGCCATGATCAACTCGCCGACTGGTACAAGGGAAGTGCCGGAAGTCTAGCGCAACAGGTGTCAGCCACCTGGGCCAAACAAGCCGAGCAGTTGAGCGACGCTGCTCGCGAAGTCGGCGCGTTGGCTCAGGTTCTGCTGCAGCAATCTCTCAAAGCGCGGATAGATGGCAATGGCCTGGTCGAGTTGCGGATCTGAACCCGCGGCATAAGCGCCGACGCTGATCAGATCGCGCGAGCGCTGGTAGCGCGAGAAGAGGCTCTTGAATCTCCTGATGTGCTCCAGATGAGTTGGGCTCACCAGATTCACCATCGCGCGGGAAATCGATTGTTCGATGTCGATGGCCGGGTAGTGGCCAGCGTCGGCCAGCGTGCGTGATAGCACGATGTGACCGTCGAGGATGGCGCGCGCTGCGTCGGCGATGGGATCCTGCTGGTCGTCACCTTCTGCAAGGACCGTGTAGAAGCCGGTGATCGAACCTCCGCCCTCGGCGCCGTTGCCGGCACGTTCGACGAGTTGCGGGAGACGGGCGAAAACCGATGGCGGGTAGCCGCGGGTGACCGGCGGCTCGCCGATCGCCAGAGCGATTTCGCGTTGCGCCATCGCGTAGCGCGTCAGCGAATCCATGATCAACAGGACCTGACGACCCCGATCCCGGAAGTATTCGGCAATGCACGTGGCGTAGGCCGCGCCTTGCAAACGCATCAGAGGACTGACGTCGGCAGGTGCCGCAACCACGACCGCCCGCCGCAGACCTTGTTCTCCAAGAATCTGCTCGATGAACTCCTTGACTTCGCGACCACGTTCACCGATCAAGCCGACGACGATGACGTCGGCTGCGGTATAGCGGGCCATCATGCCGAGCAATACGCTCTTGCCGACGCCGGATCCGGCGAAAAGCCCCATCCGCTGCCCGCGGCCGACACAGAGCAGGGCATTGATGGCGCGTACCCCGACGTCGAGCGCCTGCTCGATCGGTGCCCGTGACATCGGGTTAACCGGTCGACTCTGCAGTGGGCGCAGGGAACTCGCGCCTAACGGGCCCAGCCTGTCGAGCGGGCGGCCGGCGCCATCAATCACCCGGCCGAGCAAGGACTCGCCGACCGGCACCAGTTTGGCGCGGTCGATCGAGCGTCGACGTGCCGGCGGTGGCTGACCCAGTCGCGGCGGCTGGCTCGGCGCTTCAAGGGCAACCACCCTGGCACCCGGCGACAGACCGTAGACGTCCTCAGAGGGCATCAGAAAGAGTCGTTCCCCATTGAAGCCTACCACTTCAGCTTCGATCGCCGAGCCACCAACCGGCATGATCCGGCAAGAACTGCCGAGAGGCAACTTTAGCCCCGAGGCCTCCATGACGAGGCCGTTGATGCGTGTCAGGTGGCCACTCGGAAGCAGCGAACTGACCTGGCTGGTGACTTGTCGGCAACCTTCGAGGAAGCCGCGCCATTCGTCGAGATGTGGGTTTCCGGAAGCGTTGCTCAATGGGCCACTCGCTGTGACGTTCAGGGCTTGAGCCATTCCTGGCTGGAGCCGATGCTTTCAGTGACACGTCGCCAACGTGTTTCCAGCGTCGCGTCGACTTCGCTCGCACCCAGTTCCACGCGGCAGCCGCCTGCACTCAGTGCCTTGTCTTCGACGATTCGCCAGTTGCTGTGCGCGAGCTGATCGCCTAGCTGGCTGCGTACCAAGGCCGCATCATCCGGGTGCACGAACAGCAGCGGCTGACCATGATGGGGGTGCAGCACCGTCACCGCTTCCCTGACCACCGGCAGGAGCAGTTCCGGTTGCACGCGCAAACTTTGACGCAACACCTGATTGGCAATTTCGATCGCCAGCGCCAGCAACTGGTCGGCGACGCCCTGGTCGATGGCCGCCAGCGCCTGCTGCAGGCTGTCCATCAGGGCGGCGATCTTCACCGCCGCGGCCTT
Organism: Candidatus Accumulibacter propinquus; assembly: GCA_016714935.1. Classification (GTDB taxonomy): domain Bacteria; phylum Pseudomonadota; class Gammaproteobacteria; order Burkholderiales; family Rhodocyclaceae; genus Accumulibacter; species Accumulibacter propinquus. Next base: position 84,965 of record JADKBU010000003.1, read on the forward strand.
GCCCGCCACCATACCTTCGGCATAGCCTGCGGCATGGCCGGCCGCGTGCGCTTCTTGGTGCATGCGCTCGATGTCTTCGGCTGTTGGTAGGACAACCGGCGGCTCCTGCTCCTGCGGCACGCTAGCGGACTCGACCGGCACGTCGATGGGTTGTTCCGCGACTGGCGGTTCGGCAGGCGGCGGAGGGTTGACCGTCGCCCGCTGCTCTTCATCGAAGGCCGCCACTTCCCAGCGCTGGTAGGCGGTCATTTTTTCCTTGGGAATCCAGTGGCTCATGTGGCGTTGATGCTCAAACCATTTCCTCACCACCCGCGCCGCCAAGCGTGATCTGGCCTTCGTCAGCCAGACGGCGGACAATCTTGAGGATTTCCTTCTGCTCGGATTCGACTTCCGAGAGCCGAACCGGGCCACGCGAATCGAGATCTTCGCGCAACATTTCCGAAGCCCTTTGCGACATGTTCCGGAAGATCTTCTCGCGCAGGGGCTCGGTGGCTCCCTTCATGGCCAGGATCAGCGACTCGGACTGAATTTCGCGCAACAGCAACTGGATTGCCCGGTCTTCCAGATCGAGGAGATTCTCGAAGACGAACATCTCGTCGAGGATCTTTTGCGCGAGGTCAGGATCGTATTCGCGGATCGAGTCGAGGACTGCGGTCTCATTCGCGGTACCCATGAAATTGAGCATCTCGGCGACCGTTCGTACGCCACCCATGGCCGATTTCTTGATGCTCGACGAACCCGAGAGCAGGCGTAGCATGACGTCGTTCAACTCCTTCAAGGCTTCCGGCTGAATGCCTTCGAGGGTGGCCACGCGCAGGACGACATCGTTGCGCAGACGTTCGGAAAACTGGTTCAGGATCTCGCTGGAATGGTCATGGGCCAGATGCACCAGGATGGTCGCAATGATCTGAGGGTGCTCGTTCTTGATCAGGTCGGCGACCGTCGGCGCATCCATCCATTTGAGGCCTTCAATCCCGTTGGTCTCGCCCGGTTGCAGGATCCTTGAGATCAGGTTGGACGCCTTGTCATCTCCGAGGGCTTTGGTGAGGACCGAACGAACGTAGGCGTCGGTGTCGACGTTCACTGCGGCGGATTCCTCCGCGGTCTTGTGGAACTCGCTCAGTACCTCTTCGACACGCGCGCGTGGTACCGATTTCAACGCCGCCATGGCGTGCCCGAGCTTCTGCACTTCCTTCGGCCCCAGGTGTTTGAGGACTTCAGCGGCGTAGTCCTCGCCGAGCGCGATCAGTAGAATGGCGCTCTTTTCGACGCCGTCGTCAGCTGGCATTGGCGCCGGTCCATTCCTTGATGATGTTGGCTACGATATGCGGGTCCTGTTGTGCCAGGGCGCGTGCCACCGCAAGTTTCTTTTCGAACAGTTCGGCGGCTGTCGGGACATGTTCCTTCGCTTCATCTTCCTCCTCGCCGGCGACGAGATCGATATTGCCGCCGACGCTGGCCTCGCTCTCCGGCGGGCTGGGGAGCATCGTCTTGACCAGCGGCCGCACCACCCCGAGCAGCAGATAGGCGATGATGGCGGCAATCACGCCATACTTGATCAACTCTTTGGCCAGGGAAACCGTTTCTGGATCTCGCCACAGCGGCGGTCCCTCATCCTTCTCGACGACGGTGAACGGCGCGTTGGCCACCGAAATGGTATCGCCGCGCTCCTTGCTGTAGCCCATGGCCTCCTTGACGAGGTCGCTGATCTGTTTCAGTTCGTTGTCGGGCAGCGGCTTGTTGACCGCTTTGCCGTCCTTGCCGATTTCCTTGCGCTGATTGACCACCACCGCACCCGACAAGCGCTTTACCGTGCCGACCGATTGTTTGACGTGGCGGATGGTCTTGTCGAGTTCGTAGTTGATGGTCGAATTCTTGCTGGTGCTGATCGGTTGTCCAACGCTGGCGATCGGTGCTTGCACGCCGGCGGCGTTGAGCTGTCCTGGCAGTGGTTGCGCCGGCGTCGCGGCTGCACCCGCGCCCGGCACCGCCGGTTGGGTCAGCGGGGCGGTTGCCGGCACGGGGGGTTGATTGCTGAGGGCACCCGGAACGCCTTGTGCGGTCGGGTTGGTGCTGGCGGTTTCACTGGTTTGCTGGCTACGAATGCTGATCTCGGGGGGAGTCGTGTTCGGTCGATGCGATTCTGCCGTTTGCTCGGACTGCGAAAAATCGATGTCTGCGGCGATCTGGACACGGGCATTGCCCGGGCCGACGATCGGCGCCAGAATGTCTTCCACGCGCTTGATGATGCTCGCCTCGACTTCCTGGATGTATTTGACCTGTGTCGGGTCGAGGCCGGCTTCGAGCAACTTGCTTTTCATTTGCGACAGCAGGGTCCCGCTCTGATCGAGGAGGGTGACGCTTGAAGCCGCCAACTGTGGCACGCTGGCGGCTACGAGATTCTGGATGCCGGCGATCTGGGCCGCGTCCAGCGACCGTCCAGGATAGAGATTGAGCATTACAGAAGCCGATGGCTTCAGCTCTTCGCGCATGAAGACACTCGGCTTGGGTATCGCCAGGTGTACCCGCGCGGCCTGAACGGCAGCCACCGACTGGATGGTGCGCGACAACTCGCCCTCGAGACCGCGCTGATAATTCACTTGTTCGGCAAACTGGCTGATGCCGAATTTCTGACTTTCCATCAATTCGAAGCCGACTGCTCCACCCCTCGGCAGTCCCTGCGAAGCGAGCCGCAGACGCACATCGTGAACCCGGTTCGAAGGAACGAGAATGGCGCTGCCGGATTCGTTGAACTTGAACGGGATGTTCATCTGTTCCAGAGATGCGATGATGGCACCGCCGTCGCGCTCCGTAATGTTGGAGAAGAGTATCCTGAACTCGCTTTGTCTGAGGAGCGTGGCGGCCGCGACGAGTAGTGCGATCACCGCGGCGATCGAAACCATCAGCACCACCTTCTGCCGGTTGCTCAATCGCGCCAGCGCCTCGCGAGCGCGATCGAGCGGATTGCCCGCGCCTGTTGTACCTGTGGTTTCGGTTCCGGCTGCCGCCATGCCTGCGATACGGTGATAAACCTGCGATTAAGCAGGCAAAAAGTGAAAAAGGGCTGATAATCTGGCTGCTATTGTAGCTGTTAATTGCACCGGACCTTCGATCGGATGACTGAAGTCGGACAAATGCCGAGCCCCGAACTCAAAGCGCAGGAACTGCAGCGCGCTTTCGATGTGTTCAATCAGGTTTCGCAGGCGCTGACACAGTCGTATCAGGGGCTACAGAGCCGGGTCGAGTCGCTGACGGCGGAATTGGCGGTCGCCAATGGTGAACTTCGTCGGCAGTACGAGGAGAAGCAGGCGCTCTCGGAACGCCTTTCCTTGTTGCTCAATGCCTTGCCGGCGGGAGTGGTCGTGCTCGACAGCGCAGGCCGGGTCAGCGAGGCCAATCCTGCCGCACGCCAGATGTTTGCCCAGCCGATCATCACCGAATCCTGGCCGGCGTTGATGCAGGCCAGACTGCTGGCGACCGAGACCCCTGGCGAGTGGCAACTCGATGTGCGGCGCCTGGCCATTGTCGAGAGCCCGCTAGACTCGGCAGGTGGGCGGATTCTGCTGATTCACGATGTGACTGCGGCGCACGGTCTGAAGGCCGATCTCGAACGTCACCAGCGTCTGGCGGCGATGGGCGAGATGGCGGCGTCGCTGGCGCACCAGTTGCGGACCCCGCTGGCAACGGCATTGCTGTACAGCGCCAATCTTGGTCAACCGCAGCTCGCCGACGACGCTCGCAGGCGTTTTGCGGACAAGGCGACTGCCCAGTTGAAGCGCCTCGAGCGCCTGATCCAGGAAGTGCTGCTCTTTGCCCGTGGCGAGAGCATCGGCCGCGACACGATTCGTGCCGACGAACTGCTTGCCGATGCCGCGCAAACCGTGCAACCATTGTTCATCGAAAGGGAAGTGAATTTCCGGGTCACCTGCCAAGCTGGCGAGGCAGTCGTCACCGGCAGCCGTAAGGCCTTGGTCGGCGCCCTGGTGAATTTGCTTGAGAACGCATTGCAGGCCTGCACATCGAGTGGGAAAGTGGTGCTTGGCGCGACCCTCATCGGCCTACAGTTGCGCATCGGCGTTCGCGATACAGGCTCCGGCATTGCACCCGAGGTTCAAGGACGCGTCTTCGAGCCTTTCTTCACCACACGCGGCCAGGGTACCGGGCTCGGCCTGGCGATTGCTCTGGGGGTTGCGCGTGCGCACGGGGGGACCATCGAGGTCAGTTCGGTGCCGGGCGAGGGGTCGGAGTTCGTTATCGTGCTGCCCGCCGACACCACCAAAGAGCGAAATCACTGAGGAAGGCTGGAACGGATGGCGGGCGGATTCCCGATTCTGATTGTTGAGGACGACGCCGCACTGCGTGAGGCGGTATGCGATACGCTTGAACTGGCCGGGCAGGCGGTAGTCTCGGCCGGCGGCGGCGAGGAGGCGTTGCAATTGCTCGCCAAGCGTGCCGTGTCGCTGGTCGTCAGCGATGTGCGCATGCTTCCGATCGACGGCATTGCCTTGTTGAAGGAAATCCGCAGCCGCTTTCCGCAACTTCCGGTGGTCCTGATGACGGCTTTCGCCGACGTCGACCGGGCCGTCGAAGCGATGCGCGCAGGCGCGTGTGATTTTCTCCTCAAGCCTTTCGAGCCGAAGGCACTACTCGAACATGTGCTGCGCTATCGCCTGCCGGAAGCGCTGGACGACGATGGCGTCATTGCCCATGATGTGCTGACCAGGAACCTTTTTGCGCTTGCCGGCCGGGTCGCGCAGAGTGATACCACGGTCTTGCTGACCGGCGAGAGCGGCGTCGGCAAAGAGGTCGTGGCTCGCCATATTCACCAGTACTCGGGGCGCAGCAAAGGCCCTTTCGTAGCCATCAACTGCGCGGCCATCCCGGATGGACTGCTTGAGGCAACGCTTTTCGGTCATGAAAAGGGTGCGTTCAGTGGTGCCCAGCAGGCGCAGGCCGGCAAATTCGAACAGGCGCAGCATGGCACGTTGTTGCTTGACGAGATCACCGAAATGCCGCTTGGCCTGCAGGCCAAACTGTTGCGTGTCCTGCAGGAGCGCGAAGTCGAACGGGTGGGTGGCAAGAAGCCGGTAGCGCTCGATATCCGTGTCGTGGCTACCTCCAATCGGGACATCGCCGAAGCCGTGGCGAAGGGACTGTTTCGTGAGGATCTGTATTATCGGCTCAACGTCTTTCCGCTGCTGATTCCGGCGCTGCGGCAGCGCGCCAACGACATCGTCCCCTTGGCCCGACATTTTCTGGCGGCACACGGCGGCCGCGCCGGTCGTCCCGGTTTGCGCCTGTCGGCGGCAGCCGAATCCGCACTCCTGCGGCATGCCTGGCCTGGCAATGTCCGCGAACTGGAAAACGTGATTCAGCGAGCCGTCATTCTCGCACCCGGCGATATCGTCGAAGTCGGAGCGCTCCATCTGACGGCGGCGACTCACATCGCTCCGCTCGACGTCCAGCAACCGCAACCGCAACCGCAGCTTCCGAACGCCAGCACACCTCCGGCAAGGCTCCCGAAAACCGACAAGCTGCGGGAAGTGGAACGCGACCACATCCTGGAGACACTGGCGTCCGCAGGAGGGTCACGAAAGCTGGCGGGGGAGCGTCTGGGCATGTCCGAGAGAACCTTGCGCTACAAATTGCGGCAGTATCGTCTTGAGGGTTTCCTGAAGAACTGAATTCCTGGTTGCAATGTTTGGCACGACCGAAGGTGCGGCGTAATTTTTGCTTTATGTTACTGAGCGGCGCTGCAGGCACGCGCGTTTGTGCGTCATGACGGTTTGGAGAGACGAATGGAAAGCAAGGGAATTGACCAGATGCTGAGCATGCTGCGGGCTTCGTCGGCAGCGGCGGGTGGTCGCGTCGCCGAGGGGCAGAATACACCTGCAGGTGGCACCGACTTCGCGCAGGTATTACAGGCTTCGATTGCACAGGTTAGTCAGACGCAGCAACAGGCGGAGACGATGGCGGCAAATTTTGCCGCCGGCAACAGCACCGAGAACCTTCACGAGGTCATGATTGCGTTGCAGAAGGCGAACATCTCTTTTCAGGAGATGATCCAGGTGCGCAACAAACTGGTTTCCGCTTACCACGATGTGATGAACATGCAGATCTGATGCGAGCAATGGCGTTCTGGTCTTGTATTCGGGCGTCCGGGCCCCCATAATGCCAAGCATGATCGTAATTCCGGCAGACCGGAAGCGTTCTGGACGCGGGTTCGATTCCCGCCACCTCCACCATGCGGGGGTGCACTGGTTTCGACAGGGTGACAGATGGCGCGCAGGCGATCCGAAAGGCGACGGACGTAATCCGAGCAAATCCATAAACGCCAACGATGAGCGTTTCGCACTGGCCGCTTAAGGCCTGCTGAGGACGTAGCCGTCCAATAAACAGAATGGCTATCGGCGGGGGCTTCGGCCCCCGCCGTCGCGTTGTCAGTTCGAAGCGTTTGCCAGGGAAAAATCGACCACCGCGGAAGTCATGTCACTGTAACGCGGGGTTGCACGAAACGATTGGCAGAAGCGCAACGCCCTCTGACTCATCGGTCGTAATTCGCGTCCACGTCTCGTTCAACCCGCGAACGGTACCCGATGGACAGATCTGTTCGTGCGGTCAGCGTTCCTTGACTGTCTCTTCAGTTTCGCGCTCGCTGAAACCAGTCAATTGCGACTCCAGTGCGTTGAAGCCTGGTTCTGCTGTCGGATGAAGGCGCGTCAGGCGTCTGATCAGACGCTGTTGGGCAAAGGTTTCTGATGGATCAGGTTTGCCCAGCAGGTATTCGGAGCCGCGCCGAGTCATCACCACCATCGAGTTGGAGTCCAGGCTGTAACCCACGACCGGTGAGGTCCGGATGTGCGAAGACGAAGGGAAGCGCGGATTGTTGCCATACACTCGCCCTTCGATACACACCAGCGCCTCACCGTCACGCGTGACGAAATCGAGCATCTTCCAGTTGTTCAAGATATTCATGGCGCGGCCTTTCCCAAAACAAGACGCGAAGCGCCGAAACAAGGACCCATTCTACTCCAGGCGCTGCCAAGGTGGCGTTTGACGAGTGAGAACCCTGCGCCGAGGTCTTCGTGGTCGCTGTGACCGATGCAAACAACAGTCATAATATTCACTCAAGGACATGCAAGAGGTTACAAGGACAACTGAAAACGCGTGCCTGCCGACGCGGGTCCCAGGCCAACCGCATGGCTCGGCAGGCTCCTGTCAGCTGGTGCCCCCAGGGAGTTTGCACTCAAGCTCGAAGCCCCCAGGGGGAATCGCGACATATGCCTCCGGGATGACCATCATCGCCCCGCGCCCCGCCTGAGCACGCTGCTTGCAGCGGTTAAAGCGTTTGGCAAGCATGCACCAGCAAAAATCATGCTAGTCGCCTGTTTTCGTCATGTTTGCATGTAAACCAAAGGATTACGGCTGCTGATCACGACCCTGTCGGATTGATATGTAAAATTTTCCGACAAACGGTACGGTGACATGCCCTGAGCGCTTGGTATGCCGGTATGGCCCTCCTACAGCAGGCAACCGAGTTCGTCGGCACTCAGCGGTTCGACTCGCGCCAATTGCTGCGCGAGCACAGCGAGAGTGGCTTCGGAGGCGTCGTGGCCACTTGCGAGTCGGCCGCGCACCCGCGACCGCAACTGTGCCGGTTTCGCCTGCGGCGCGACGATCCCGAAGGCTACTCCCGACTGAGTAGCGAGCGTCCGGAAGGAATCGCGCCAGGCGCGCTCAAGGAAGGTCGCGTCGACGATGACCGACCAGCCGGCAGCAAGCAACTCCTGGGTCAGCAGGTGCAAGCGTCGGTAGGTGAGTTCGCTGCGGTTCCTGGAATAGATGCCACGATCCAGGGGCGAGCCGCTGCTGGCGGTTGCTGCGACGCCTAACAGTCGTTTCCGTTCGATGTCGGAGCGCAGGCGGACGGTCGTTGCCGAATTGTCGCCGAGCAGGATACGTTTCGATGCGCGACTCTTGCCGCAGCCCGAGACCCCATGAGTAATCAGCAGGCGTGCTGCAGGTTTGGCGACGAGGTGCTCGGCAAGCGCCAGGTAGTCGTACGCCTGGCGGTGAGCAGCGCTGCTCTGCACTGACCGGATTGCGGCCACTTTGGCACGTACCAGTGCACGATAGACGGCGTAGAAGCGCAGCACCTGCAGCGCGTCGTAGTCACCGCTGCACGCGAGCCATTCGTTGACCAGCCAGTTGGCGAGCCCCGGTTGCTGATGGTCGAGCAGGTCGATGTAGGTGAAAGCGATTTCGCTGGCGACGTCGATCCAGCGCAAGTCTTCGCTGAATTCGATACAGTCGAAGAGGGTCACGCGCTTGTCGATCTGCACCAGATTGCCGAGATGCAGGTCACCATGACACTCGCGCACCCGTCCCTCCGCCTTGCGGAACGCGAAACGCGGGCGCAGGCGGGCAAACTCGCTGCGGGTCCAGTCGGCCAGCTGCAGTAGTCGCATGCGCTCGGTATCGCCGGACAGCAGCCTGGCGAGTTCGTCAAAGTTGGCCAGCGCCGGTGCCAGAACCTGTTCGGGTTCGCCGAAGCGCGTCGAGGGGGTCGCTGCCAGCGCCTCCTGATGAAATCCGGCGATGGTTGCGGCGAGTTCGGAGATCTGATGCGGTCGCAATTGGCCGCGCGCGCAGAGGCGGTCCAGTCTGCCGGCTTCGGCGAACCGGCGCATCTTGACCGCGTACTCGATTGCCGGCCCGCAGCCGCCGACCTGCGGGTCTTCCGGCGTGCCAGTAAGGGCCACGACTGCCAGATAGAGCTCCGGGGCAAAGCGTCGGTTGAGGCGCAGCTCGGCTTCACAGCACGCCAGCCGCTTGTCGAGCGAGCCGTAGTCGAGAAAGGGCAGAAGTACCGGTTTCTTGATCTTGTAGACGAAATCCCCCGCCAGCAGAAGCCACGAGGCGTGCGTCTCGACGAGATCGACGCGCGCCGCCGGGTCGGGATATCGTGCCGTATCGAACATCGCTTCAATCAGTGGCGGCAGGGGTTGGCGCATAGTCTCAGTCTTTCGTGGTGCGCCGCAACACGGCTTTGCGAAGCTCTTCGAGCAAGTACATCAGGGCTGCACAGGCGATGGCCAGCAGCCAGCTGGCACCGCTAATCGGCGCGGTGCCGAACAGCCAGTTGCCGGCAGGGGTGTACAGGATGAAGACGATCACTGCCAGTTCGGCGAGAATTCCAAACTGCAGGTAAGGGTTGCCGCCCAGGCCGTAGGTGAACGAGGACCTGCGCGGGTGCCGGCAGAGGTAGAGATTGATCATCTGCATCACGACGATTGTTGCCAGGCAGGCCGCCGTCGCCTGCAGGTAGAGCGGGTCGGCGCGGTCCAGAACCTCGCCGTAATGCCAGGCACCGGTGTCGAGCACGAAAAAGAACGCCAGCATTGCCGCGGTCGCTTCGAGCATGCCGAGGAACAGATAGGCACGCGCGAGCAGGCCCCAGGACAGCAGGCGCTCGCCGCGTGCGCGCGGCGGCCTGGTCATCACTGCCGGGTCGGGTTTCTCGGCGCCGAGTGCCAGCGCGGGCAGCATGTCGGTGCCCAGGTCGACGGCCAGGATCTGAAGAATGGTCAGCGGCAGCGGGATCCTGAACAGCACGAAGGCGAGATAGGGTACCAGTTCCGGGATGTTCGAACTGAGGATGTAGGTGAGAAACTTGCGGATGTTCTCGAATACCGCGCGCCCCTCTTCGATTGCGGAAACGATGCTGGCGAAGTTGTCGTCAAGCAGAATCAGGTCGGCCGCAGATTTCGCGACGTCGGTGCCGCTGATACCCATGGCGATGCCGATGTCGGCGGTCTTCAACGCCGGGGCGTCGTTGACCCCGTCGCCGGTGACCGCAACGATCTCGCCTTTCTTCTTGAGCGCCTCGACGATGCGCATTTTCTGCTCGGCGGCAACGCGGGCGAAGATAATTTCCGGCGCATCCAGTGCCAGTTGCAGTTGCGTCGGGGACATCAAACGCAACTGCTCGCCGCTGATCACGGACACCTGTTCGCTGTGCACGAGGCCGATCTGGCGGCTGATCGCCAGCGCCGTACGCGGATGGTCGCCAGTGACCATGATGATCCGGATGCCCGCCGCCGTGCAGCGCGCGATGGCTTCCGGCACCGCGCTGCGCGGTGGATCTTCCAGGCCGATCAGCCCGGCGAGGATCATTTCCTGCTCATCGACGGGAACAACGCCATCAGCGACCGCTCGATGCGCGAAAGCGAGCACCCGCAGACCGGCGCCAGCCATTTCGTCCTGTGCCGCCAGCAAACGTGTGCGGGCGGCGGGATCGATCGTTGCCAAACCGGCATCGAAGTGGATGAACCGGCAGGTGGCGAGCACCGTTTCGAGGGCACCCTTGCAATACAGCATGCGACCCTGCGGTGTCTCGCAGAGTACCGACATGCGCTTGCGGTCGGTGTCGAAGGCGATTTCGTCGACGCGGCTGAAACCCTGAAGATCTCCGACCATTTCCCGTCCGATCTCGGCGAGCGCAATTTCCATCGGATCACCGTGCTGGGTGCGTTGACCGTGCACGTCGACGTCCTTCAGGTTGTGGCACAGGGCGGCATTGATGAAGAGTTCGCGGTGTTCTGGTATCAGGTTCTCCTGCTTATCGAGATCTGCGCGTGGCAGGAACGCCCCACCGACCCACAGTTGCTGTACCGACATGTGGTTCTGGGTCAGCGTACCGGTCTTGTCGCTGCAGATCACCGTCGTCGAACCCAGGGCCTCGACTGCCGGCAGATGGCGCACCAGCGCATTGCGCCTGGCCATCCGTTGCGTGGCCATGGCCAGCGACAGGGTCACGGTGGGCAGCAATCCTTCCGGGACATTGGCGACGATGATCCCGATCGCGAACAACAGGTTCTCCCAGGTCGGCAGCCCCATTGCCTGGCCAACACAGAACAGCAGCACGCCCATGCCGGTGGCCAGGCTGGCCACGATGCGCGAGAGGCGCGCGATTTCGCGCTGCAGCGGTGAAGTTGTTGCGCCTGCGGTCTGCGTCAGATGGGCAATGCGTCCGAATTCGGTGTGCATGCCGGTGGCGAAGACGACGCCGCGGCCCTGTCCGGAAACGACCGAGGTGCCGGCAAGCACGACGTTTTTTGCCTGCAATGCGGATTCCTCGGTGCTGGGCTCGACGTTGCGCGCCTTGGCCAGCGATTCGCCGGTGACCGTAGACAGGTTGACGCGCAGGCCGAAAACCTCGATCAGCCGGCAGTCGGCGGGAACGTAGTCGCCTTCTTCGAGCAGCACGATGTCGCCCGGGACCAGTTCGCTGGCCAGCATCTCGACGATCTCGCCGCCACGCAGGGTCTTGACCTTCTGTGGCAGCAACTGGCGCAACGCGGCGACGGCGCGTTCGGCCTTGTACTCCTGCCAGAACGAGAAAATGCCGTTCACCACGATGACGCCGACGATGGCCACACCGAGGCGCGCCATTCCCTGACCCGGGTCGAAATGTTCGGCGATAAAGGCCAGACCGGCGCCGATCCACAGGATGATGGCAAAGAAGTGGGTGAACTCGCGTGCGCAACGCAACAGCAGAGGTTCTCGTTCCACCTCTTCGAGATGGTTCGGACCGAACTCCGTCAGACGACGCGCCGCCTCACCGGTGCTGAGGCCGCCAGCCACCGTTTTCAGGCTGGCCAGTGCTTCATCGACATCGAGGGCGTGGATCCGCAAGGGGCGAAACTCCTGCTAATGGCGCGAAGCCAGACAGCAATTTACACCCTTGTCCGGAACAAAGCATCAGCCGAAATGGCCTGGATCGCTTCAGCCGGCGTCCGGCGGGCGCTTTTTTCGCCATACGGGGAGCAGCGCGGCGAGCTTGTCGCGATGCGACAGACGTTCATCGGACAGCGCCTCAAGAAAATCCGATAACGGTTTCGACTTCACGACCGCGAAGCCAGTGAGCAGTACCGACGGAATGGCCACCAGGGCAAAGAAGAGGATTCTGTCGATCAACCCGTCCTGGGCGGTGTCGATCAGATTGATTCCTAGGAAGCCGGTGGTGATCGTCGCCACCAGTCCGGCGGTGGTCACCACCGTCAACCGCACCACCGTGTTGGCCTGCCGGCGCAGGCTGTCGCTGTCCAGGTACTGGCTCATGTCCTGGATTTCCTCTCGCAGCTCGGTGTAGAGATTTTCGGTGCCCAGGTGATCACGGGTCATGCTGAACAGCGCTCTGGCCTGTGCCTGATCCGAGATCTCATGGAACCAGTAGCGATGGCTGAAGCGCAGGAAGACTTCGAGGATCTCCCGGATGGCGCGTTTGAATTGCTTGACCGATTCGGCGTTGCCAATTTCCAGACGATTGAGCGCCGTGACCAGACGATCCGAGAGCATCAGCAGCGCCGCCTTGTGGAAATGCGGAATCAGTGCCAGCAGGAAGAACTGGTGGCGAAACTGCCCGAGCAGACCGGTTTCCAGTCCAGTGAAGTAATCGTCATGGGCGCTGCCGACCATCACGAAGGCGTGGCCGCAGGACAGCAGGCGCGTTCCCGGATCGTCAGCCTGTGGATGCCAGAAGCGGTCGATGCAGTAGCGGCTTTCAAAACCTTCGAGATGTTGGTCGGAATAGGGCAGGGAGCCGTGCTTTCCAGGTCCGGTGACCAGGACCAGGCGGGCGAAGTCGCCGCGACTCAAGGTGCGCGGATCGTCCATCGCCAGGTAGGCCAGCAGCGGCATGCGGTGATACTCGATCTGCCGGTAGCGGACCAGACCCTGCGCATCCGAGTGGTGCAGCACCAGGGGGCGCAGCAAAAATTCCCAGTGCGAGGAAATACACGGCGCACGGAAACGGCTGACGAAAGACAGGTACTTGCTGCGCTTCTCGTAGTCGGAAGCGGACAACAACTGACCGTCCGCCGCCAGCCACTCGCAACGTTTGAGGCAATGGCCGCCACTGCCATCGTCGTCCCAGTACGGCGGATAGGCGCGGCCAAAGCGATACAGCGTGTCCTGTACCTGTCGCAGTTCGAGGTTGTCGGCGCAAATTTCGACGACCAGGATGACGACGTCGATGTCGTAGAAGAAATACAGGTCCAGGTGCACGATCTCGAAGTTGAGCGCCTCGTCGCCCTCCTTGAAGGTCATCCGTACCTTCGCCACGTCATGACGCCGGAAAATGCGGATCGGTGACTCGCCGTAGCGCGCGATGGCCTTCTGGCCTCCGCCCTCACCGTAAAGGAAGCGCTGGACGTACGGCAGAAAGGTGACGAACTCGCTGTAGTGGCGCTCGTGGAATTGACCGGGGTCGCCGGAAAACTCGTCGACGAGTTCATGCCACGGATTGTCGGGTGAGGCCGCTTCGAGCAACTGGCTATGGCTGTCGATGGGGGCATCGGCGGGCAACGGCATCAACTGCAGCGGCCACATGAGGATCTGCCGGAAATGACTGACCCGCTGGTCTGCGGCCCTGATCTCTGCTGGCATGTTCACCTCCATGAAGAATCCAAGAAAAGATCCGTGCGACGGTTGCTCCGCGGCTGGTCATCACGGAAGGCTGCTGCGCTCGCCTTGTCCGGTATTCAGCAGCCAAGCTCGGCAAGCAGCGTCCCGACCATACGCTCGGCCTGGCGAAGATAGCCGCTGCCGAACAGGTTCAAGTGATTGAGCACGTGATAGAGGTTGTACAGCGTCTTGCGCTGCTCGTAACCGTCGCTCAATGGCCAGGCCTCACGGTAGCCCGCGTAGAAACTGTCCGGAAAACCTCCGAACAGCTCGCTCATCGCCAGATCGGCTTCGCGGTCGCCGAAATGGACGGCCGGATCGAACAGGGTCAGGGTGCCCGTCTGGTCAGTCGCGGCGTTGCCGTGCCACAGGTCGCCATGCAGCAGGCTGGGTTGTGGGTGATGGTCGACGAACAATGCTGCAAGTTTGCCGGCCAGGCGTTCGCCGTCGGCGATCAGCCGGTTGTACTGGGCGTTTCGCCTGGCCAGTTCGAGCTGCGGCAACAGGCGCCGGTGGGAAAAGAAGAAGGGCCAGGTACGATGCTCGGCATTGTGCTGTACTGTGCTGCCGATGAAGTTGTCACGATGCCAGCCGTACTGCGGACCACGCTGGCGGTGCAGTGCAGCCAGTGCGTGCCCCGCCTTCGCCCCCTGCTGGCCTGTACGCAAGGTTTGCAGCGGCAGGTATTCGAGGAGCAGATAAGCCTGCCGGCCGCTCACCCCGTGCCCGACTACCCGCGGCACGCGCAGTGCGGGACAAGCGGCCAGCGCGCGCAGGCCATCAGCCTCGGCAGCGAACATGTCGGCCAGTTTGGCGTCGTTCAGTTTGACGAAGTAGCGTTCGCCCGCGCTTGCCAACATCAGCGCGCGCGAAATCGAACCACCGGTGATTTCGGTCAGCGAGTCGATGTTTGCCGGTGAACCCGTGCCGACGCTGATGGCCTCGCACAGTGCCGCAGCAAGCGGCGCATCGAGTTGCTCCTGGTCCGGTCTCATGACCCTGCTTGCGGCTTGAGTCGAATGCCGGTCAGCATCGCGACCCTGGAGCCATCGCACGGGGCCGGGTTTACTCGTGCCGGGGAATGTGTTGTGATAAGGCGACGCGTGCCGGCTGTCGGTGACCACGCACCAGGCAGGCATGTCGCGGCTGCGGCTCGCGCGACGCGTTCTCGAAACGACCCGTGTACACTCTCTATCCAGATCACTTCAATATCCCGGAGGCACTTCCCATGAAAACCCGCTTGCTCGTCCTTTCCGCCATGCTGGCCATCGCCGTTGCAGCCTGCGACAACAAACCAAAGGCCACCACCGAATCCGGGCAGAAGGCCGAGGAATCGGCCAAGAAGGCCGGCGCAGCCGTTGGCGCGGCGGCTGAGGCCACCAAGGAAGCCGCCAAGGACGCGGCCGTCGCAGCCAAGGAGAGTGCGGTCGGCGCGACAGCCGCTGCCAAGGAGGCCACCAAGGAGGCCGTCGAGGCGACCAAGGAGGCCGGCAAGGAAATGGTGGTCAAGGCCGCCGACGCCACCAAGGCCGCCGTGTCGAAGTAAGTTTCGGCCGCCCAGGAAGGCAAGACAAGCGCTTCCTGCGATGCGCGGCCGTACATCAGGCCTCGCAGACCAGGTCGCCTGGCGTCGCCGGGGCGCTGTGGTCAGCATGCTGGGGCGGCGTTGTCGCCGCGACCCCTGCGCCTTGCCGGAAGGCTGACGAAGCTTGTGCTCGCAGACAGGGAAAGAACTCGCGGTCGGCACCGAGCATGTGCTTGGTGACCACCTCATAGGCCAGAAACTGGAAAACGTCGCCGACCCCCTGTTTGCCCGTGCGGTAGGCGTCGACCAGCGTCAGTCCCTGGAGGACGAGTTGTCGATGCAGCAGCACGTGTTCGGCGGTGCCGGGGAAACCGGCCGCCAGGATGACCGACTCCTCATCGTTGAAGTGCTGCAGCACGTCGGCCAGCAGGCGGTCGATGATCTCGTCTACGCTGGCCGCGGCTTGTCCGGAGAGGATGGCCGACAGCAGTTCGTTGGCGTCCGCAAAAAGCAGTCGGTGACCGCGGTCGACGAGTTCGTCGCCGCATTCGTACGCCGCGTGCCAGACCAGTTGCACGAAACTTCCGATGACGCAATCCTTCATGCTGTCCGTGGTCGTCGCCTGTGGTGCGACCTGGACCTGGTTCCTGCCGGCACTCTTGGCCCGGTAAAGCGCTTGATCGGCGCGCTCGAACCACTCCTCCCAGGAGTCTTCGGGCCGGCATTCGGCAACTCCCATGCTGACCGTGAGTTGCCCTACGGCCATGAAGGTTGCGGCTGCGACCTGCTGACGCAGTCGTTCGGCAAGGATCGCCGCACTGGCCCGTCGGGTATCCGAGCACAGGATGACGAATTCCTCGCCTCCCCAACGGGCCAGTGAGTCGCTCCCGCGCAGTCGTCCCTGCAGCAACTCGGCCAAGGCCTGCAGCACCTGGTCGCCGGCGTGATGGCCGTTGTGGTCGTTGATCGCCTTGAAGAAATCGATATCGATGAGGATCATGCTCAACGGCTGACCATAGCGGTGGAGGCGATCCATTTCCTTGCGCGCGCACTCTTCGAGACGGCGCCGGTTCCAGGCACCGGTGAGTTTGTCGGTGCTGGCTACCTGCTCGAGTTCGATCACGGTTCGCTGCAATTGCTGGTTGACCTGTTGCAGCCGGTCGAGTGTCTGGTGCAGGGCCGAACTGGCTTGTGGCGAGGAGATCTCGTGGATGACCGAGGCAATCGACTGCAGACGCTGGTCGGTGCCCAGGACAGGGAGCTTCAGCCATAAATAGGGACGTCCCTGTTCACCACTGGCGGGGAGGTTGATCTCGACGCAGGCCGCTGGTGCTCCGTCAATGATGAGCTGGTCGCAGTGAGCGAGTCGTTCGACCCGATCTGCGGGCAGGAGGTCGCTCTCCGACCTTCCGGCCAACCGACCCGTGCCCTGACACAGGAGTTGCTCGATGGCCTGGTTGGCGAGTCGGTAGCGTCCGTCCAGGCGTTTGATGCCGAACCCGACGCGCGAATTGGCCGGCATCAACAGCGACAGCAAACCCGAGATCGGGATTACGGCGTGCCGCACAAGCTGGTCGATCTGCTCGATGTGATTCATCACCACGGCATCCCGGCCGGTTTGGCTTCGGCACCGGCGGCTGACGTCGGCTGCGGCCTCAACGGCTTGCTTCAGGCTGTGGACGCGGTGCAAGGATGACCCGATTGCGTCCCTGCATTTTGGCGGTGTACAACGCACGATCCGCGCGGGCCACGAATTCGCTGCCGGATTCGCCGCCGAGGTAGTCGGCGACACCGATCGAGACGGACATGTTGCCAATCAGCGCTTCCTTGTCGCCACTGCGCCGCACCCGGCTGGAGAAGACCAGCGCCCGCAGGGCCTCGGCCAGGCCAATGGCGCCGCCGCGCGGTGTTGTCGGCAGGATCACCGCGAACTCCTCGCCGCCGTAGCGCGCCGCCGTGTCCTTGCCCTTGACATTGGCCCTGAGGATCTGTCCGACCTTGGCCAGGACCCGGTCGCCGAAGACGTGTCCGTGCGCGTCGTTGATGCGTTTGAAATTGTCGATATCGATCATCAACAGGCACGGACCGGACAGGTCCGGCTGCGCCTCGGCCAGGCAGGCCGCCAGCGCGAGATCGAAGCTCTTGCGGTTGGCCAGCCCGGTCAGGGCGTCGATCAGCGCCTCTTCGCGCGCGCGCGCGACCTCCTGCCGGAGCTGTTGCGCTTCGCGGGTACTCTCCGCGAGCTGCTCCTGCAGCCTGCTGATCGCGCCCTGCATCTCGCGGGTGCCGCGCAGGATGTCCTCGACGCCGGCGGCCAGCGGTCCGGGGGAGTCTACAGGGCGCAGCAGGGTATCCGTCCAGCGTTCCAGCGAACTGCCGTAGCGGGACGCCTGATCGACCGCCTCCGCCGCGGAATCGGAAACCTGGCCGACGATTTGGCTGACGCTGTCGCCGATGCGCAAGGCGGTCTTCGAGTCGAGCTCGGCCAGGTAGCGGTCATACAGTGCGTAGGTCGCCTCGTCGTCGAGCGGCCCCTCGTCGCCGAGGTGGTTATCGATCGCGGCCTGCAGCGCCGGGTTGAGATTCGCCACGTACTCGTACCAGATGGCATAACTCGCCGGATGCAGGCCGGCTTTCTGCTTGGTCATTTGCTTCAGTGCCAGACGCAGATAGTCTGCGCTCTGGGCGCTGCTGTGGCGATACTTCATCGTCGGTTTCTCTCTGTTGGGTCTGGCTGACCGGCCATTCTCCACGAAGCCAGTTTCTCGCTGTCGGGGGCAGGGTGAATCTGCAGCCGCGGCGCTGCCGGCGTCGCGGGCGGCAGCAGGCGACTGGACAAACCGGCTTGTAGTTTAGGGCATTTTGCTCGTGGCAGGAATTCGAACTGGGCGCGGGTTTTGGCGCCATCGGCAATCACCTCCAGCTCCAGCCTGTGCGCCGTGGCCATGATCGCCGTGCCGGTTCCGGCAGCGATGACACGGTGCAAGCCGATTGGAAAGTGCCTGACATACGATCAGTTGAGTTTCAGGGCAATCGACAGACTGCGGAAGCGGCTGGTCATGCGCTGGTCCTTTCACGGGCGGGGATGGCAGAGTACTACGGTGCCGGCGGCGCAGGCGGGGGTCACTCGGCGGTCTGCGCCGACAGTCCGCGATCGAAGCGGTCGCCGCGGCGCAGCAGCGCTGCGAAGTCATCGGCCGCGATCGGCGGCGAATACAGGTAACCCTGCTGGATCGGGCAGCCGTGGGCCAGCAGAAAGCCGGCCTGCGCGCGGGTCTCGACGCCCTCGGCGACCACCTGCATGCCGAATCGACGTCCGAGTTCGATCACCGACAGGGCGATGGCGGCGTCCTTGTCGCCCAGGGTCACGTCGGTGATGAACGATCGGTCGATCTTCAACTCGTCGAGCGGAAAACGCTTGAGATAGCTCAACGAGGAATAACCGGTCCCGAAATCGTCGAGCGACAAGCCGAAGCCCTTCTCGCGCAAGCGGTTCAGGCGGGCGATGGTGCTCTCGGCATCGACCATCAGCAGCGATTCGGTCAGTTCGAGCAGCAGTTGCCCTGGCGACACGCCTGCCCGGCGTAGCGCGTCATCCAGTCGGTCGGCGATGTCTTCCTGCAGGAAGCTTGGGCTGGCCAGATTGATCGACAGGCGCAGCGGCGGCAGGCCGGCGTCCTGCCACTGCCGCAACTGGCGTGCGGCAGCGGTCACCACCCAGTCACCGAGCGCGACGATCAGCCCCGATTCCTCGGCCAGACCGATGAACTGATCCGGTCCGAGCAGGCCGCGTTGCGGATGCTGCCAGCGTACCAGTGCCTCGGCGCCGATCAACCGGCCGCTGCCGGCGTCGACCTTGGGCTGAAAGTGCAGGCGCAATTCGTCGTTGCCGATCGCTCGTCGCAGCGCGTTTTCCAGCCCGAGCTTGACGCTGGCCGCGGCATTCATCTCTTTATCGAAAAAATGGCAGGTCGAAGGGCCGGTCGCCTTCGCGGCGTACATCGCCTGCTCGGCGTGCCGCCATAGTGTCTCGACCGTCTTGCCGTCGCGGGGAAAGACGGCAATGCCGATACTGGCGGTGAGCACGATTTCGCTGCCGCCGAGCAACAGCGGCAGCGAAATCGTCTTCAGCAAGCGTTCGGCGACCAGCGCGGCGTGGCTGGCCGCGCGGACTTCGAGCACCAGCACCGTGAAGGCATCACCGTCGATGCGCGCCACGACTTCGGCGGTACGCATCGGCGGTTTCAGTGCCAGCAGGTCGGCGCCGCGGACCTCCGCGCGCAGCCGTTCGGCAAGCGTGCATAGCAACTGATCACCGGCCGCGTCGCCGAGCGCATCGTTGACCGTCTTGAAATGGTCGATGTCGAGATACAGGATCGCGCACGCGCTCTTGTCGCGGCGGGAGCGTTCGAGTTCGACCTCGACCAGTTGGCTGAAGAACTGCCGGTTGGCCAGGCCGGTCAGCCCGTCGTGCAAGGCCATGTGCTGGATGCGCCGCTGCGCCTCGACGCGCTCGGTGATGTCCTGCGTGACGCCTTCGATCGTGATGATGCGACCGCTGCCGTCGCGGACCGCGACCGCCTGTTCGAAAACCTCGCAAAGAGTGGCGTCTGGTCGATCGATGCCGTAGGTCAGCTGGTAGGCGGTACCTTCGAAGAGCAGCGCCTGGCGAGCAGCGCCGACGGTGGCGCGATCACTTTCGCGGACCATGTCGAGGAACCTCTCGGGCGTCGCCGCGCCGGCCAGCTTCCAGTCGCCACTGAAGATCTGCTGCAGTTCGTCGGACCATGAGAATCGCTGCTCGGCGATCGACCATTCCCAACTGCCCATCCGCGCCAGGCGTTGGGCGTGTGCCAGTCGCTGCTGGCTGTGCGTCACGAGGGCGATGGCGTGGCTGGCGCGCAGACCATAACGCACACGTTGCGTCAGCAACAGCCAGTTGATCGGCTTGGTGATGAAGTCGGTGGCGCCGGCGCGGTAGGCGCGTTCGATCGATTCGCTGTCGTTGAGGCCGGTGAGCATCAGGATCGGCAACCATTGGCCGCGCGGGTGCCGGCGCAGACGTTCGCAAACCGTATAGCCGTCGATGCCCGGCATCAGCACATCGAGCAGCATCAGGTCGAAGGGGCTTTCCTCGAACACGCGCAGCGCCTGTTCACCGCAGTCGGCTTCGCTGACCTCGAAGCCGGCGTGTCGCAGCGATTCTGCGGCCAGCATGCGGATCATCGCGTCGTCATCGACGAGCAGCACGCGCCCGTGTTCAGGCTGTGTTTTCATCTGCCTCCGCCCTTGTTCTCGGAGGCTGCAGCGGCGAGTGCACGATGTCGCGTCAACGCCTGTTCGAAATCGGCGTACGCGCGTCGCAACATATCCGGCCAGTCGGCGGTGGTCGGCTGACCGGCGCGCAGCAACAACTCCAGTCGCTTCGCCTGCTCCGACAGCGCCAGGGCGCCGATCGTCGCGCTCGACGACTTGAGCGTATGAGCCGCACGCTGCAGTGCCGGCGCGTCGCCCCGGTTGGCGGCGTCGTCAATCTCCGCCAGCAATTTGACGGCATTCTGGACGAACAGGTCGAGGACCCGGTCGGCGAACCCAGGATTGCTGCCGTCGGCAACCATCGGCAGCGACTGGACGACGCTGGGGTCGAAAAGCAACACTTCGCGCCGCTCGCGAAGCGCCGCCTCGGCGTCGCGCGGAGGGCCGGCGCCGTCGGCAGGCAGTTGCGTCCGCAGGTGACGTTCGAGAGCGGCAGTCAGTTGCGCCCGGTTGATCGGTTTCGCCAGATAGTCGTTCATGCCGGCAGTCAGGCAAGCTTCGCGGTCGCCGGCCAGGGCGTTGGCCGTCAGGGCAATGATCGGCAATGGGCTGCGACCGGCAGCCTGCTCGATGGTACGAATCCGACGCGTCGCTTCGAAGCCGTCCATCACCGGCATCTGGCAATCCATCAGGATTGCGTCATAGGCCGTGGTGCGCACCGCGGTTACGGCCTGCGCGCCGTCGTGTGCCAGATCGACCTCGCAGCCGAGGCTCCTGAGGATGGCGCCGGAGATTTCGCGATTGACCTCGTTGTCCTCGACGAGCAGCACGCGTCCGCCGACGCGCGCGCCGGCGGCGGGCAACGATGCCTGCGGCGGCAGTGCGCCGTGATGGCGCACGGCGGATTGCCGGAACCAGAAGGTCGAGCCGCATCCTTCCTCGCTCTCGAAGCCGACTTCACCTTCCATGCGCTGCGCCAGTTCGCGGATGATGACCAGGCCGAGGCCGGTGCCGCCAAACTTGCGGGTCGTCGAATTGTCGGCCTGGGTGAAGGGGGTGAAGAGCTTCTCGCCGGTGGCGCGCGCGATGCCGACGCCGGTGTCGCTGACCGCGTAACAGATCCGGCAGCGCGCCTGATCAGTGCTGTCCTGGTTTGCGGGGGAGGGCTCGCAAGTGAGCGAGAGGAAGATCGTGCCGCGCTCGGTAAACTTGACGGCGTTGCTCAACAGGTTGCTGAGGATCTGCTTGACCCGATAGGGGTCGCCGAGCACCGCCTCGGGCAGGTCCGGGGCGATCACCGCGCTCAGCAGGATGCCCTTCGCCGAGGCCATTTCGATGAACGGCTGCACAACTTCTTCCGCGAGTCGCCTCGGGCTGAAAGGGACGCATTCGAGTTCGAGCCGGTCGGACTCGATCTTCGACAGATCAAGGATGTTGTTGAGCAGGTGCATCAGCGACTCGGCCGACATCCGCAAGGTATCGATCTGGCGGTGCTGCGCTTCGGAGAGCGGCGTATCGAGCAGCAGGTCGGCCATGCCGATGACGCCGTTCATCGGCGTGCGGATCTCGTGACTCATGTTGGCCAGGAAACGCGACTTGGCGACGTTGGCACTTTCGGCCTGTTCCTTGGCCAGCCGTAGTTGCGCGGTGCGCGATTCGACCTGCTTTTCGAGCGTGGCGCGGTGCTCCCGCAGTTCATCGTCGCGGCTCTCGACTTCATGCAGCATGGCGTTGAAGCCGCTGATCAGTTCGCCGACCTCGTCGCGGCGCTGGACCGGCAGGCGTTGCGAATAGTCATTGCCGCTGGCGACCAGCCGCATCACCCGCGTCAGGTCGAGAATCGGACCCGAAACCGAGCGCTGCAAGCGTGCGGCGAGCAGCAGCGCCGCACCGAAAGCGACCAGCGCGTCGGCGAAGACGAGCAGCATGCGGTGTGCGGTGGCGGTCCACATCGGCTTCAGGTCGGACACGATGCTGAGGGTGCCGATGACCTCCATGCCCTGCCGGATCGGGTAGTCGATCTTCAGCGAGTCGCTCCAGTAAGATCCGGAGACCATTGCCGTGCCGGCGCCGGGTTGTGTCGCTGCCGTGGCGGCCTGCGTGGTGGGGTAGTGCGCGAAGATCGCGCCGCCCGGCAGGGTGATCGATCCGGAAAGGATTTCCGGGCGCGCGCGCAGGCCGGAAAGGGTTTCGCTGCCGGTGCGCGGATCGTCGAAGGCGATCGCCGAGGCGCTGCTGGCGGCGAGAACCTCGGCCATGCCGGTCAACTTGGCCAGTTCGGCTTCGCGGTTGTTGTTGATCTCCGAGGCGGCAAACAGCAGCGTGCTGATCAGCAGGGCGGCGCCTGACGTCAGACCGATGATCAGCATCAGTTTGGCCTTCAGTGGCCGATCGGCAAAGCGCATCTCAGTTTTTTCCCTTGAAGTTCGCCAGGTTGCGTGCGAGTTTGAGCAGATTGGAACTGGCCTTGAACTGCGCCTGCTCAAGCGCTTCGCGATTGACTTCGAACTGCAGCCTTCCTTCGCCCTGAACGATGCCGATTGCGCCGCCGACATCGATGAAGCCGTCGGCATCGCTGACGGTCAACACCGCCTGGCCGGCGAGCGTGCGTAGTACATAGGCCAGGCGGCGGGTTTCCGCAGCGCCGATGAACAGCACATGACAGGGCCGCGTTTCGTCCACGTGGCCGAGCAATCGTACCGCTACCGGACGTCCTTGCGCCTGGCGGTTTTCCAGTGCCGTCAATGCGCTGCCGATCGAATCGCGGCCAAGCAGGCAGATCAACAGGGGCGCTTCCGGGGTGGCGAAAGTGCGTTCTGGCCACTCGACATAGCGCGCGAAGTTTAGCACGAAGGCGGCTTTGGCCTGCGGTTCGGCCAGGCTGCCCTGTGCCGGGGCGGTATCGCTGAGCGCCATGGCGAGGGCGACTGCCGGGAGTGCAGCCGACCAGCGCCAGGCGACGGAAATCACGCCACCTGTTCTCAGAACTGCCACTTGGCCTTGACGTACATGCCGCGCTGCAGTTCGAGTTGCTGCGACGGCAGCAGACCGGGCACGAATTCCGGATGGCTGTGGTCGAGGAGGTTCTGCCCGACCAGCGACACTTCGAGATCGCGCGTCGGCCGCCACGCATAGCGCAGGTCGAGGCTGATGTAAGCCGGAACGCCGAGTGGGGAATCCTTGTCACCGAGCCTGCTGACGTAGCGCAGCCAGAGGTCGAACTGCTGCCGGTCGGACAGCGACAGCGAAGAACGCAGCGAAAGTTGATGCTGCGGATCGCTGGCATTGATGTTCTTCGCGTTGTTGACCGAGATCGGGTCGCCGCTTTTCGACGTGGCGGTCAGGCGCAGGAAGCTGTAACTCGGCTGGATTCGCCACCACGTCAGCGGGTACCAGTCGAGCGCGACTTCCACGCCACTGGTCCGCGCCTTGATGCTGTTGTCCGGGATGATGTCCTGGATAAGGTGCGCTGCCGGCGCGAACGCAAGCTGTTGCGTGCCCAGCATCGCCGAGCGCAGGTCTGCGTACTGATTGTAGAAAGTGGCGACATCGGCGGACAGGTTGGCGGCGAATTGTTGTCGGTAACCGAGTTCGTAGGCGAGCACCGTTTCGACTTTCAACTGGTGGTCGTCAGGGATGTCATCAGCCGCTGACCGTTGCCGGTCACCCAGTCGCCACGAAACCCGACGCGTTCGGCGTGCCAGTAGTCGTTGCCGCTGCGGCCATCGGCGGTGACTGCCTGATCACGCGTGAAGGCTTTTCCCCAGACGCGGAAATGACCGTTGCCCGCCTCTCCCCCATGGCGAAAAGCGACCAGTGCGCGTTCCTCGGTACCGGCCGCGCCGACCAGCAGGTCGCCCTGCGTGTCGCGCGCCCGACGGGTGATGATGTTGATCACCCCATTGACCGCGTTGGCGCCCCACATCGCCGCGCCCGGGCCACGCACCACCTCGATGCGGTCGATGTCTTCGAGCAGCGTGTCCTGGTCCTCCCAGACGACGCCGGAAAACAGCGGTGAGTAGATACTGCGCCCGTCCATCAATACCAGCAGCTTGTTGCCCCAGCGGTCGTTGAAGCCGCGGATGCTGACCGCCCAGCGGTTGTTGGCGAGGCTGGCGACGTTGACCCCGGGCGCCATGCGCAAGGCCTCGGGAATGCTGGTTGCACCCGAACGTTCGATGTCCTCGCGGCTGATGACGAACACCGCCGCGGCGACATCGTGCAGGCGTTCGGCCTTGCGTGAGACGCTGGTGACCTCGACGCCGAGCAGTTCCTCGAGACCGATGTCCGGGGGGTCCTGCGCGTCGGCGGCGGTGACCGAGGCGCAGCCCAGGGCCAGTACGATGGCCAGGGGAAGGAATCGCAACGTGCCAGGAGGACGCCGTTCCATTGTTATTTCTCCATCCGGGGTTGGGCAGGATTGTAGGGATATTCCACTTCTGGCACCACCGGCTACTGCTTGATCGCCGAGACAGCATGCCGTAGCAAGGCGCCGAGCAGGATTGCCGCGAGCAGCAGACTGAGCGCCGAGGCCAGCCAGAAGCCGGCGACGCCCATCGGCTGGCTGATTCGGAAGGCCAGCCACCAGCCGCCGAAAAGGCCGACGCCCCAGAAGCAGGCGAGGTGCACCAGCATCGGCGCGAAGGCGATCCGGTAGCCGCGCAGGGCGTGCGCGGCAACGGTCTGCACGGCGTCGAAGACCTGGTACAGGGCCACATAGCCGAGCAGTCCCAGGGCCACCGTCTGCACGGCCGGGTCGTCGGTGTAGGCGGCGACGAGTGGCCCGGCGATCGACCACAACAGCAGCCCGAGCAGCGCCGACAGGCCACCTGCCAGCAGCATGCCGGCGGCGATCGACGATTCGGCGCGTCGCCAGTCACGCGCGCCGGCTGCCTGTCCGACCTGCGCCAGGGTGGCGACGGCCAGTGCCAGGGGCAGCATGTAGCAGATCGCGGCGAGGTTGGCGACGATGCGGTGGCCGGCCAGCACCGTTGCTCCGAGCTGTGCGACAAACAAGGCCATCAGCGTGAACGAGGAAATCTCGACGAAATGCGAACAGCCCATGGGCAGTCCGAGCCGCAGCAGATCGTGCAGCGCCTTGCGGCGCGGTGGTTGCCAGCCGCTGAACAGCCGATAGGGCCGCAATGGCCTGCCGCAGGCCATGTAGCCCGCCGCACAGAGCATTGAGAAGCATCCCACGCTGGCGTTCGACAGACCACAGCCGAGCACGCCGAGCGCTTCGCCTCCCCAGCGGCCGGTGACCAGCAAGTAGGCCAGCACGGCGTGCAGCAGGGTGTTGCCGAGGCTGATCAGCAACAGCGGCCGTGGCTTGCCGAGGGCGTTGCAGAAAGCGTGGAAGGTCCGGTAGAGCAGGACTGCCGGCAGGCCGATGGCGAGCAGGCCCAGGTAGGCGCGGGCCTTGCCTTCGACCTCCGGGTCGATCCGCGACAGTGCCAGCAGGGGATCCGGGTGGAGCAGAATCAGCACGCCGGGCACGCTCAGCAGCAGCGCCAGCCACAGCGCCTGCTGCAGGGCTGCGGCGATCTGCTCGTCGTGGCCGGCGCCGTGCAGGTGCGCGACGGTCGGTGCGACGGCCTGCAGGATGCCGGCCAACGCAAACAGCACCGAGATGTAGATGCCGCCGCCCACCGCCACCGCGGCCAGGTCGTCGGTGGCGTAGTGGCCGAGCAGGACGGTATCGATGACCATCATGCCCATCGAAGCCAGGTGCGCGACCAGCATCGGCAGCGCGTGCGCGAGAATCCGTCGGAACTGCTGCGCTAACATGCGCTCGACCGTCGCCTCGGCGCTGCGACACGCCTGCCGAAGCTTTTGCTGCCGGCGGCTTCCCGGATCTCGGCAAGGCGAGCGCACGCGCGCCAACGGGCAGGCGTGCGAGTGGCGCGATCGAAGGTATCAAGAAGGATCAGCATGCGGGACGAAGGCAGCTCGGAAGTCCCTGCAGGCTACCGGATTTTGCGGCTGAGCGGGGGCACGACGCCGGTAAAGGCGGATTTTGCTGCGGCTGCGCGAAGTTTCTGCCCGGATTCCGACGCTGCGGGTTGAAACACAACCGCGCTTGTAATAGGGTTTCGACTTTTGCCCAGCAGGGAGACGCGCAAAATGGTCGCAGCCGCCAGCACTACCGCCTACGAAGCCATCGAAACCGCCAGCCGCGACGAGATCGCCACGCTGCAGATCGAGCGCCTGCGCTGGTCGCTGCGGCACGCCTACGATCATGTCGACCATTACCGCCGCAAGTTCGATGCGCACGGCGTGCATCCCGACGATCTGAAGACGCTCGACGACTTGCGCAAGTTCCCATTCACGACCAAGGCCGATCTGCGCGACAACTACCCCTTCGCGATGTTCGCCGTACCGCGCGACCAGGTGGTGCGGGTGCATGCGTCTTCGGGCACCACCGGAAAGCCCACCGTGGTGGGCTATACGCAGAACGACATCGACATGTGGGCGACACTGATGGCGCGTTCGATCCACGCCGCCGGAGGACGGCGCGGCGACATGGTGCACATCGGCTACGGTTACGGTCTGTTTACCGGCGGTCTCGGTGCGCACTACGGGGCCGAACGTCTGGGTTGCATGGTGATCCCGATGTCCGGTGGGCAAACCGAAAAACAGGTGCAGTTGATCGTCGACTTCAAGCCGGACATCATCATGGTCACGCCGTCGTATCTGCTCAACCTCGCCGACGAGTTCAAGAGGCAGGGCGTCAACCCGGCGTCGACCGGCATGCGGCTCGGCCTGTTCGGGGCCGAACCCTGGACGCAACAGATGCGCCTTGAAATCGAGGCCACTTTCGGCATTGACGCCATCGACCTCTATGGGCTGTCGGAAGTCATCGGCCCCGGCGTCGCCAGCGAATGCGTCGAAAGCAAGGACGGGCCGGTGATCTGGGAAGACCACTTCTACCCCGAAGTGATCGATCCGGCCAGCGGCGCGGTGCTTCCCGACGGCAGCTACGGCGAACTGGTGTTCACCTCGCTGTCCAAGGAAGCGCTGCCGATGATCCGCTACCGCACGCGCGACCTGACCTGCCTGCTGCCGCCCACGGCGCGCTCGATGCGGCGAATGGACAAGATCACCGGCCGTTCGGACGACATGTTGATCATTCGCGGAGTCAACGTCTTTCCTTCGCAGATCGAGGAATTGATCCTCAAGCAGCCGAAGCTTTCGCCGCATTACCTGATCGAGGTCTGGCGCGACGGTCACCTCGACTCCTTTGCCGTCGACGTCGAACTCAAGCGCGAGTACCGCTACCTGCCGGCGGTCGACAAGGAGTACGTCGCGCATACGCTGCAACGCCACATCAAATCCTTTGTCGGCATCTCGACGGAGGTGCGCATCGTCGACATCGGCGGCATCGAACGCTCGCTCGGCAAGGCGCGGCGGGTCATCGACCGGCGGCCCGGCGAGTAATCAGGTCAGCAGGGCAGGGGAAATGAATTCGCTACGCTCTACGGATGGTCTGGTAAACTGCCGCAGGCGCTTTCCGACGCGGTGCGACCACCGAGCGGGGTACTGCTCAACCTGGCCTGCCTTGAGGGGCAATAAATGATGCTGAATTCAGGTTTGGCGCGCGCGCTGTGGCTCGCGCTGCTGACATTTGTGCTGGCCGGGACAAGTCGTGCGGAAGATCTGGTCATCCCCGGCAGCGGCAATCCGGAATATGTTCTCGGCCAGTTGGCGCAGGCGTTCAATGCGCGTCAGTCGCAACATCGGGTGGTGGTGCCGCCGTCTACCGGAACGGCGGGCGCCCTGCGCGACGTCGGGGAGGGCCTCTCGCCGCTGGGGCGCGTCGGGCGGATGCTCAAGGATGACGAGCGCAAGCAGGGTTTCCTTTATGTTTCGCTCGGTCGCGATCCGGTGGTCATCGCTGGCGGAGCCGGCGTCACCGTCCGCAACCTCAGCACCAGCCAGTTGGTCGACATCTACAGCGGCAAGATCACCAACTGGAGCGATCTCGGCGGCAAGGCGGCGCCGATTCGCGCGGTCGGACGCGAAAACTCCGACGCCAGTCGCCAGGCCGTCGCCAGAGTGATCAAAGCGTTCAAGGACATCACCTTCGGACCCGGTGTCAAGATCGTGAACCTCGACCCGCAGTTGCTCGCCTTGCTCGACCGTTACCCCAGCAGCCTCGGGTTCCTGAATCGTTCGGCGCTGGCCGCGTGCACCACCAGGGTGGTTCATCTGGCCCTCGACGGCGTCGATCCGACTCCGGAAAACCTGGAACGTGGGAGCTACCCGGCCTGGGTCGAACTCGGACTGATCCACAAGCCGAATGGACTGACTCCCGCCGCCAGGGCTTTCCTCGATTTCATCCGTTCGCCCGAGGGAGAGCGCATGCTTCGTCGCTACGGTATCCTGCCCCCCGGCGGCCCGGGTTGACCGACGGCGCATCGCAGCGCTCCCGATGCGCCGCTTCTCGCTCACCTTCACGCTGATCCTGGCTTTTGCCCTGCTGGCGGCGATCTCGCTATGGACCGCTTTCCAGGTATCCGGGAGAGCCCTGCAGGCGACCGTCGAAGCCGAGGAGCGCGACGAAATGCAGACCATCGGCCGCGTGCTCGAGGAACTCGTTGTCGAACATTCGTTGCGGGCCCGCCTGACGGCCCGTCTCACGGCCGGTCGGGACAGCCTCGGGGCGACGCTTGCCAATAACGCCCAGGGCAAAAGAACGACGACGCTGAGTGCGGTCGTTGATAGCGCGCGCGAGGCCAGCGAGATCGATCTCATCGAGGTGACCGACAGTCGGGAAGTGATCGTCTACCGGAGCCAGGAACCGGAACGACATGGCGATCGGTCGTCGAGTTGGGGCGTGTTCGAGGCGCTGGAAGGCGCCAGCCAGATGGTCAGCGACCTTGACGGCGGCGCCTTGACGCTGCGCGCCATCGAACCGATCCGTGTCCAGGACAGGATTGTCGGCACGGTCAGTGCCGGCGTCCGCGTGGATAACGCGCTGTTGGAGAGGCTGGGCCGGGAGTTGGATGCCGATCTGTTTCTGGTGTCGAGGAACGGCGAGCGCCTGGCGGTGTCGACGAACCGGGCGCGCACGCTCGACCCGCTCCTGATTCAGGAAGCGCTGACCCAGAAGATCCCGGTCTATCGCCAGTCGCGTGCAGCACACGAAACCGTTGGCTATCTGCCGCTGACCATTGTTGACAACGCCTACGTGATGGTCGCCGTGACGGACAGTGCTGCGGCCTACCAACGGCTGGAGGATGCCAATCAACGTGCCGCCGGGTATGCGCTGGTCATCCTGGCGGCCAGCAGCGTGCTTGGTATTCTGCTATTGCGCTGGGTTCTCAGGCCGTTGCGGGCGCTGCGCAGGAAAGCCGAAGGAATGGCTGCCGAGATGACCGGCAGCAGCATCGCGGCGAACACCGGCAACGAGGTGCAGTCGGTAGTGAACGTTCTGGAGACCTTGACCGACCGTCTGGTGGCGCGCAACAGCGAACTGGTCGAGGCCAGGCAGACCGCCGAGGCCGCCAGTCGCACCAAGTCGCAATTCCTGTCGAACATGAGCCACGAAATCCGTACGCCGCTCAACGGTATCCTGGGCATGGCCGAGGTCCTCGCGCGTACGCCCCTCAACGAGCAGCAGAACCGCTACCTGCACGCCATTACCAGCGCCGGGCGAGCGTTGCACGAACTGTTGGGCGACATTCTGGACCTGGCCAAGATCGAAGCCGGCAAGATCGTTCTCGAGCGCATCGACTTCGAACTCCAGACCGTGCTCGCCCAGTTCTCCGAGGTTTTTCGGGAGCTCGCGTCGGCGCGTGGGAATACCCTGCTGACCGACTTCCGAACCCCCGCCAGCCTGCCGCTGCACGGTGACCCGACACGGCTGCGCCAGGTGTTGTCGAACCTGATGACCAACGCCATCAAGTTCACCGAGGGCGGCACGATTACGCTGACCGCCTCGAGGATCGATCCGCGTCCCGGCGATGCACGCGTCTGGTTGCGCTTCAGCGTCCGCGACACCGGCATCGGCATCGCGCCCGAGGCGATTGCCGGGTTGTTTCAGCCCTTCGTCCAGGCAGACCAGTCCACTACCCGTCGTTTCGGCGGCAGCGGGTTGGGCCTGGTGATCAGCAAACATCTGGTCGAATTGATGGGGGGAACAATCAGTGCGGACAGCGTCGTCGGCGGCGGCAGCGTGTTCGCCATCGAACTGCCGTTTGTCGAAGCGGCGTCTCCGCCAGCCGAAGAGCCGGCGGAGCGCCGCCGCCTGCACAGGCTTGCGGCCCGGATTCTGGTTGCCGAGGACAACCCGGTGAATCAGGCGGTGATCGAAGCCATGCTCGGGCAGATCGGCGCCACCCCGACGATCGTCGAAAATGGTGCGCTGGCGATCGAGGCATTGAGCAAGGGCAGCTTCGATCTGGTGCTGATGGATTGCCAGATGCCGGTCATGGACGGCTATCGAGCGACTGCGACGATTCGCGCACTGCCGACTGCGGCGTCACGGGTGCCGATCCTGGCCCTTACCGCCAACGCACTCCCCGAGGATCGGCAGCGCTGCCTCGATGCCGGCATGAACGATTACCTGAGCAAGCCGATCCGCCTTGATCCGCTGCATGCCTGCCTGCTTCGCTGGCTGCCCGCAAGCGACGCCTCGCCGGGGGCTTCGCCGCCTCCCGGGCCGGCCGTCGCTGCCGTCGCGTTCCCGGTCACGGCGCCGTCGAGCGCCGTGCTCGACCGCCACGCCCTGCTCGACAACCCGAGCTTCAACCGAGGCGGCAGTGGCGATCTGGTGCAGCGGGTAGTCGGTCTCTACCTGGGCGATGCACCGAACCTGCTCGCCGGCATCCGCACTCACCTGCCGGAAGGCGCCTGGCCGGAGCTTGCACGCGCAGCCCACAGCCTGAAGTCTTCGAGTGCCGCGGTTGGCCTGACGGCTGTTTCAAGCGGCGCTGCGCGCATCGAAGCACTCGCCCGAAGCGAGGACGGTCCCGGGATCGAGGAGGCCCTGGCCGCTCTCGGCGCCGACTTCGAGTTGGGCATTGCCGCGCTGCGGGCCGAACTTGAACACCGCGCCGGCACGCAGTCCACCGGCTGATGGTCGTCGGTCGCTGATCATTCCCGTCTTCCGGGAAAACTTGCCAGGCGGTCGGCAATTCCCTCGAACGCCTTTCGTCAGCGGTGCGCGAACGATCCAAAGTGAGCTGCCACCGCCGGTGGCAGCCACCGCGGCAGGGATGAATGTGCGTGCCCGCGATTGCCCCGTCACAATTGCTTACAAATCGCCGCCGTCTGCTCGTCATCGCCGGTAGTCCAGAAGCGTTACTTGGTTCATGAAAACCAATACGACCTCTCTCTGCATCGCACTCTGCCTGGCCCTGGGTGCATCCACTCCCGCTCTGGCGGATCGCGGTGGGCAGCGTGGCTATTATTATCAGCCGGCGCAGCACCGTGATTACCACCACGGCGGTTCGCGTGGATATGGCTGGGTCGCACCGGCAGCCGTACTGGCCATTACCGGACTCGCCGTCGGGCTCGCAGCCTCGACGTACTACGCACCACCCGTGCAGGTGGTGGCGCCACAGCCGGTCTATGTGCCGCCGCCGACCGCATACTGGAACTACTGCGGTTCCGCGGGGCAATATTATCCCAACGTCCGCTACTGTCCCGAAGGCTGGCAACTGGTTCCGGCGCGCTAGCCGCGCGAACAGCGGCAGGGGCGGCTTGCGGATTGTCCGCTGCATCGTATGTAGTGGACATTCTGAAGACCTCCGGGGTATGCTCCCGGCTGACGGCAAGGTTGGGGCTAGCTGTCAGTATCCTCGAGTAGTTGTGCAGGTCGTTGCGTCTGGCTTGGCAGGAACGATTCTGCGTGGACAGTGGCACGAGATCTCCTTCAATACCGATCAGCGGAGCGTAGCTTGGAAAGGCAGTGGTTCCTGGAGTCCGTCGCGGCGGATGGCTCGCATATGACCTACAACATCACCCATCTGCCGTTCTGCATCGGCCGCGATGCCGACAACGACCTGGTGGTGGCCTCGCGTGACCTGAGCCGACATCATGTGGCGCTGACACGCGATATCAGTGGTCGTATTCGACTGACCGATCTGAACAGCACCAACGGCAGTTTCGTCAATCGACAGCGCATCGAAGGATCCTGCCTGCTCGACGAGAACGACATCGTGCACTTCGGCACCACTGAATTCCGGATGCGGGTGAACCTGGGCGGCCACCTGCGCATCGACGACATGCGGACCATGCTGATGCCCCAGGGCCTGGAACTGTCGGCGCGGTTTGTGCGAAACGAAGCCGAGTTTCTGGCCTTGCTGGAAGGACACGGCGTTTCCGGTGCCGCGCAGCCGATCGTCGATGCGACGACCAACCGCATTGTCGCCTACGAATTGCTCGGCCGAGCCAACCACCCCTTGCTGCCGATCTCGCCGATTCGTCTGTTCGAACTGGCGAGCGCGCTGGATCGCGAAATTGACCTCAGCGTCGCTTTCCGCAAGTTCGGTATTGCGGCGATTGCCCCACGTTTGCAGGGTTTCCCGCTGTTTGCCAATACGCATCCGAAGGAAACCTTCAGCGAAGAGTTTTTCGACTCGCTGGTGAGCCTGCGCGAGCAGCGGCCGGAACTCGATCTGGTGATCGAGATCCATGAAACCGCCGTGACCGAAAGCGCGCGTCTGATCAAACTCGCCGGGCGCTTCCGGGACATCGGCGTCCGCTTCGCCTACGACGATTTCGGTGCCGGCCAGGCTCGGCTGAGCGAACTCGGCGACGCGCCGGCACATTTCGTCAAGTTCGACATGGGCCTGGTGCACGACATCCATCTGGCCGGCGCGCGCAAGCGCCGCGTCGTCGGCGATCTCGTAAAGCTCGTCCTCGACCTGGGTTCGGTGCCGCTCGCCGAGGGCATAGAGCAGGAAGTCGAGGCGCAGATCTGCCGGGAGATGGGTTTTCAGTTGATCCAGGGGTTTCTTACCGGCCGGCCGATTCCGGTAGAGAATCTGTAGGCGGCGTTTGGCTGTCCAGGGCGGTCGCTGCTGTCGCCGGGTCTCTGGAGAAGCGGTCGAGGTAGAGGTACACCACCGGCGTCAGGTACAGCGTGAGGAACTGCGAGAGCAGGAGTCCGCCGACCACCGCCAGCCCGAGGGGCCGCCGGACTTCGGCACCCGCCCCGAGTCCCAGGGCGATCGGCAGGGTTCCCACCAGGGCCGCCATGGTGGTCATCATGATCGGCCGGAAGCGGATCAGGCAGGCCTGGAAAATCGCCTCGGCGGCGGCAACTCCATCGCGCCGTTGGCGATCCAGGGCGAAGTCGATCATCATGATGGCATTCTTCTTGACGATGCCGATCAGCATGATGACTCCGACAAAGGCGTAGAGGCTGAGATCGACCCCAAAGATCAACAGCGTCAACAGCGCGCCGAGGCCGGCCGAGGGTAGCCCGGAAAGGATGGTCAGAGGGTGGATGAAACTCTCGTAGAGGATGCCGAGCACCAGGTAGACCACCAGAATGGCCACCAGCAGCAGGACGCCCAGACCCTGCAGCGAGGCCTCGAACGCTTTTGCCGTGCCCTGCAGGCTGCTGCTGAGCGAAACCGGCACGCGCTCTTCCTGTTCCAGCGCCTTGATCCTGCTCACTGCCTCACCGAGGGATACGCCCGGCAGCAGGTTGAATGAAATGGTCACCGAGGGCAATTGGCCCTGGTGGTTAACCGTCAGCGCCTGCGTCTTGCGGCTGAAGCGCGCCACGGTGTCGAGCGGGATGAGCTTGCCGCTGCTGCTGCTGCGCACGTAGAGGCGGGGCAGGGATTCCGGGTCGGACTGGAATTCCGGAGCCACTTCGAGGATTACCTGGTACTGGTTGCTCGAACCGTAGATGGTGGAGACCTGCCGCGCACTGAAGGCGCTCTGCAGCGCATCTTCCACTTGTCCATAGGTCAGGCCCAGGCTGGCCAGTTTGTCGCGGTCGATATCCAGCGCCAGCACCGGGCTGAGGTTGTTGAGATTGTTGGTGACATCGACGAAGCCCGGCAACTGACGGATCCGGTCGGTCAATGTGCCGGCCCAGTGGTAAAGCTCGACGAGGTCGGTGTCCTGCAGGGTGTACTGGTATTGCGCGGCGGTCAGTTGTCCGCCGATGCGGATCACCGGGGGATTCTGCATGTACGCCTTGATGCCCGGCACGGCCGCCAGCTTCGGGCGCAGACGCTGAATGATTTGGTCCGGAGACGAGCGACGTTCCGCGCGGGGTTTGAGGATCATGAAAATGGTGCCGGTGTTGGCTGTCGGACGAATGCCACCGGCTCCGACGGAGGACATGAACGAACGGATGTCGGGTTCCTGGGCGACAATCTCGGCGAGGGCACGTTGATGCCTGACCATCGAGGCAAATGACACGTCCTGGGCGCCTTCCGTAAAGGCAAGGATCTGCCCCGAGTCGCCACTCGGCAGGAAGTCCTTGGGCACCGCGGTGAACAGCAGGCCGGTTAGCAGCAGCGTGGCGAAAAACCCCGCCAGCATGCTCCGGGGGTGTGCCATCGCCACCTTGAGGCTGGCCTGGTAAGCGGCCAGCAAGGCGTCGAAGAAGCGCTCGAAGATCTGGAACAGGCGGCCGTGCGCATCGGGTTCCGCGTGCTTGAGGTAACGGCTGCAGAGCATCGGTGTGAGGGTCAGCGACACGAAGCCGGAAACCAGAATCGCGACGCAGATGGTGACCGCGAATTCGTGCAGCAGGCGCCCGACAATGCCGCTCATGAACAGCACCGGGATGAACACGGCAATCAGCGAGAGGGTCATCGAAACGATGGTGAAGCCGATCTCCCGGGCGCCCTTGAGCGCCGCGTCGAAAGGCGTGTCGCCCTGCTCGATGTGGCGGACGATATTCTCCAGCATCACGATCGCATCGTCGACGACGAAGCCGACACACAGCGTCAGCGCCAGCAGCGAAAGATTGTCCAGGCTGTAACCCAGCAGCGACATCGCGCCAAAAGTGCCGACGACCGAAATCGGCAGGGCCAGCGCCGGGATGACCGTCGCCGAGAGGTTTCTCAGGAACAGCAGGATCACCAGGATGACCAGGAAACCGGCCAGAATCAGCGTGAACTGGACGTCGTCAATGGCTTCGCGGATCGACACGCTGCGGTCGAAGAGTATCCTCATCTCGATCGCCGCCGGCAGTTTGGACTGGAAGGACGGCAGCACGCGCTTGATGGCATCGACGGTTTCGATGGTATTGGCGCCGGGCTGCCGCTGAATCGCCAGCACGATGGCGCGCTGGTCGACGTTCCAGCTGGCGATCCTTTTATTCTCGACGCTGTCGATGGGCGTGGCGACTTCCTCCAGTCGAACCGGTGCCCCGTTTCGCCAGGTGACGATCAGCGGACGGTAGGCTGCGGCAGTGGACAGCTGTCCACCATCCTTGATGGCAAACGTCTGCCGGCTGCCGTCGAGCTGCCCGACAGGCTGATTGACGTTGTTTTGCGCCAGCGCCTGCTGCAGCTCGTCGATGCCGATGCCGCGGCTGGCCAGTTGGTCGGGGTTGGCCTGGACGCGGACGGCAAATTTCTGTGAGCCGAAGATCTGCACCTGGGCAACGCCCGGAATGGTCGACAGGCGTTGCGCGAGCTGCGTTTCGGCATATTCGTTGACCAGCGAAAGCGGCAGCGTCGGCGATAACATGGCGATGTAGAAGATCGGCGAATCGGCCGGGTTGACCTTGCGGAACGAGGGTGGGGCCGGCATGTTCGGCGGCAACCGGCGCAGCGCCGCCGAAATGGCCGACTGGACGTCCTGCGCGGCGGCATCGATGTTGCGTTCGAGCGAAAACTGCAGGGTGATCGAAGTCGAGCCCTGCGCGCTGGTCGAGGTCATCGAATCGAGGCCGGCGATGGTCGAAAATTGTCCTTCGAGAGGCGTCGCGACCGCTGCCGCCATGGTCTCAGGGGAGGCGCCGGGGAGATTGGCGGTCACCGCGATGGTCGGGAAGTCCACCGTCGGCAACTCGGACACCGGCAGGGCGCGGTAGCCGATGAAGCCGAAGATGAGTAACGCCGCCATCAGCAGCGTGGTCATCACCGGGCGGCGAATGCACAGTTCGGGCAGGTTCATGCGCCGCTACTCGGTTTTTTGCTGGGCAGGTCTGGCCTGGACCAGGGCGCCGGGGGTCAATCTGAGCTGGCCGTCGGTGACCACCGTTTCCCCCGCGGCGACGCCCTTGCCAATCGCTGCCAGGCCACGATAGCTGGCCTGCACCTCGATCTTGCGGGGCTCGACGGTGTTGTCCGGCCTGACGACAAACAGGAAGTTGCCCTCCGGCCCCTGTTGTACGGCTTCGGCGGGAACGACGACGGCCTTGGCGAGGGTGTCGAGCGACATGCTGACATTGAGAAATTGTCCGGGCGTGAGCTTCTCCTCGCGGTTTTCGAGCAAGGCCTTCATCAGGATGGTGCCGGTAGCGGTATCGACGGTATTGTCGATAAACCTGACGGTCGCCTCAAAACGCTGCTCCCGGTCGCCGGGAATCGTGACGTCGGCGCGCATTTCACCACTGCTGATGGCCTTGCGCAGGCGTGGCAGGTGTTTTTCGGGAACCGAGAACGTCACGTACAGCGGCCGAATGCGATTGACCACCGCCAGAGCCGTGTCATTGATCTTCACTGCCGAACCGGGGAAGACCAGGCGCGCGCCGACGACGCCCGCGAACGGAGCGCGGATGGTGGTGTAGGAGATCTGGCGTCTGGCCAGCTCGACGGCCGCCTGGTCGGCCTTCAGCGTGGCCGCTGCGGCGGCTTCGGCGGTACGCAGCTCGTTGACCTTTTCTTCGGACACGAAGCCGCGTCCCTGCAGGGCGAGATAACGCGTGACATCGGCCCTGGCCTTGGCCATGAGGGCCTCGTTCCTGGCCAGATTGGCCTCGGCCTGCAGCAGGCGGGCGTCGAAATCGCCGGCATCGAGCTGCACCAGAACCTCGCCCTGCCTGACATGCTGTCCTTCGGTGTAAGGCACGGCAGCGACCTGCCCGTCGAGCCTCGATTTCAGGGTCACGCTTTCGTATGCTTCCGCGCGGCCGACGACATCGAGCAGGACCGGCACGTCGCCAAGGTTCGCCTGGGCGACCGTCACCGGTACCGGCGGCGGCACCTTGGCGGTGCCGCCGGAGGTGGCATTGCGGGTGCTGTAATACCAGTACCCCGCGCCGACGACGGCGGCCATCGCAGCCACCATCAGCATTCTGCTTCTTGTCATTGGGTTTTACCGCATTTCTCGAAAATAATGGCCCGACGATCGTCCCCGGGGGGGCGCAGATTAGCCCAAACGGTCATTGGCGTCCGTGCGCCGCACGGGCGGCTGCAAAGGCGTGCACGCCGAGGAGAGCCAGTGCGCCGGCGGCAAGGCCGACCAGCAGGTCGAAAACGACCGGCGTCAAAGCCTTGAGCACGCCGCCGACGCCGGCAATCCCGCCAGCCAGTCCGGCGACCTGCTCGATCAGATGATGCAGCGGCGCGATGCCGTGCGTCAGGATGCCGCCGCCGACCAGAAACATTGCGGCCGTGCCGATCACTGTCAGCGCCTTCATCAGGCGTGGCGCCGCCAGCAGCAGGCCTCTGCCGATCGTTCGCAGCAGCGCGTTGTTCCTGGTCAGCAGGTGGAGCCCCAGGTCATCCATCTTGACGATGCCGCCGACCACCCCATACACGCCCACCGTCATGAGCAGCCCAATAGCCGACAACACCGCGACCTGCGTGGAAAACGGCTGCCCGGCGACGGTGCCGAGCGCAATCACGACAATTTCCGCCGAGAGCACGAAGTCGGTGCGGATGGCGCCCTTGATCTTGTCGGCTTCGAATGCCGCCAGGTCGACCGTATCGTCGCCCAGAACGGCGGTCAGTTGTTCGGCGTGCCGGGCGTCCTCGTCGCCGGGTTTGTGCAGCCACTTGTGGACCAGCTTTTCGACGCCCTCAAGACACAGGTACAGACCGCCGAGCATCAGCAGGGGCAGCACCGCCCAGGGGATGAAGCGGCTGATGGCCAGCGCAGACGGCACCAGGATCAGCTTGTTTTTCAAGGAACCGACCGCGACCGCCCAGACCACCGGTAACTCGCGCTCGGCGCGCACACCCGACACCTGCTGCGCGTTGAGCGCGAGGTCGTCGCCAAGGACGCCGGCAGTCTTCTTGGCGGCAACCTTGGTCATCAGGGCAACGTCGTCGAGGACCGAGGCAATGTCGTCGATCAGGGCAAGCAGGCTGGCTCCGGCCATTGGGGTGTCCTGTTGTCAGTAAGGCGGCCGCGGTCACGGTCGCGAGGGTCGGAAGATTCCGAATTCTAGGCGATAAGGCGATACCCGGTGCCCGAAAATGTCCCCCGCCGCGTCACCTGGTCGCGTTGACAGGCTCGGTGCGGCGCCTTTTTTCTGCGGCAGCGCGGCGGCGACTAGCGCGGCGTGCGGACTTGGCGGTATGCTCCCCGTCCTTCGCCAGCCGCAATCCATGCTCTCACCTTACCAACTGGAGACAATCGTGCCTGCACTGCTGCCCCAAACCGACCCCGATGGTCTGCTCGAATTCTCGGTGGTGTATACCGACCGATCCCTGAACCACATGTCGCAGCGCTTTCAGGGGGTGATGAAGGACATCTCCCGGATCCTCAAGACGGTTTACAACGGCAAGACCGCGATCATCGTGCCGGGTAGCGGCACCTTCGGCATGGAAGCCGTGGCCCGCCAGTTTGCAAACGACAGGAAGTGCCTGATCATCCGCAACGGCTGGTTCAGCTTCCGCTGGACGCAGATTCTCGACATGGGGCGCATTCCCTCGGCAAGCATCGTCCTGCAGGCCCGCCGTGTCGGTGAGGACAGGCAGGCGCCGTTCGCGCCGCCGCCGGTCGAGGAGGTCGTTGCCCGTATTCGCGAAGAAAAGCCGGACATCGTTTTCGCGCCACACGTCGAAACCGCTTCCGGAATCATTCTGCCGAATGACTACCTGCGCGCCGTCGGCGAAGCGGTACGCGAGGTGGACGGGCTGTTCGTCCTCGATTGCGTCGCCTCCGGCGCGGTCTGGGTCGATATGGTCGCCAACGCGGTGGACGTGCTGATCAGCGCCCCGCAAAAAGGCTGGACCGGTTTGCCGTGCTGCGCCCTGGTGGTGCTGGGCGAGCGCGCGCGTGCGCGGATCGACGCCACGACCAGCAGCAGCTTCGCCTGCGACCTCAAGAAGTGGATGCAGATCATGGAGGCCTTCGAAAATGGCGGCCATGCCTACCACGCGACGATGCCGACCGATGCGCTGGCGGTGTTGCGCGACGTGATGCGGGAAACGGAGAATTACGGCTTCGAGCGGGTACGCCAGGAACAAATGGAGGTCGGCCTGCGCGTGCGTGCGCTGCTCACCGGCAAGGGTTTCAAGAGCGTGGCCGCCGAAGGCTTCCAGGCGCCGGGTGTGGTCGTCAGCTACACCGACGACCCGGAGATCCAGTCGGGCCGGAAATTTGTCTCGATCGGCGTCCAGACCGCCGCCGGCGTGCCGCTGCAATGCGACGAGCCGGCCGATTTCAGTACCTTCCGGGTGGGCCTGTTCGGCCTCGAAAAACTTCACAATCCCGACCGCACGCTGCGCAACCTGGCCGACGCGCTCGACGAGGTGACGCGTCTGACGCCACCGCCGGAGTCCTGATCGCTTGCCGACGCTCAACTGGATCGGCAAGGGGGCGGTCGTCGAGCATCACCTGTAGATGAAGAATCCTCTCGAATCGGCAGGTAATCCGGTCCTGCGTGGAGCATGGATCCTCGTCGCCATTCGGCGGGCGTTTCAGGTCGAAGACGCTGGTTGTCGAATACCAGGGTGCCGGCTGTGTTGGACAGCGGCCGCGGATGATCGCCTGATCGGCGGGTTGCTGCGATGAGCCTCGACTACGCCACCCTCGACCTGCTGCGCCAGAGCCACCCGGCCTGGCGCCTGCTGCGCTCGGAGCACGCGCCGCTGGTGGCGAGCTTTCTGCAGCGCGTGTTCATCGCGCCGAATGTGCGGGTGATGACGCAGGCCGACTTGGCCGAAGCGCTCGAAGATGAACTCTATGGCTTGCGCGAGCGCCTCGGCGCCGCGGCTTTCCCGAAATCGGCGCTCGACTACCTCAACGACTGGGCGGCGAACGACAAGGGCTGGCTGCGCAAGTATTACGCGCAGGGCTCGGACGAACCGCATTTCGACCTGATGCCGGCCACCGAGAAGGCGATCGCCTGGCTGGAGACGCTTGCCGAACGCAGCTTCGTCGGCACCGAGTCACGCCTGCTGACCCTGTTTGAGTTGCTCAAGCAGATGAGCGAGGGCAGCGAGAGCGATCCGCAGGCGCGCATCGCCGAATTGCAGCGCCGCCGCGACGAGATCGACGCCGAGATCGCGCGCGTCCTGTCCGGTGACCTGCCGATGCTCGACGCCACCGGGCTGAAGGATCGCTTCCAGCAGTTCACGACGCTGGCGCGCGAACTGTTGACCGATTTTCGCGAGGTCGAGCACAACTTCCGTGGGCTCGACCGGCGCGTGCGCGAGCGCATCGCCTTGTGGGAAGGCGCCAAGGGCGCGCTGCTCGAAGAAATCATGGGCGAGCGCGACGCGATTGCCGATTCCGATCAAGGGCGGAGCTTTCGCGCCTTCTGGGATTTCCTGATGTCGAGCCGCCGTCAGGAAGAGCTGACCACCCTGCTCGAACGGGTGCTGGCGTTACCGCCGGTGCTCGAACTGCGCCCCGACGTACGCACCCGTCGCATACACTACGACTGGCTGGAGGCCGGCGAGCACACGCAGCGCATGGTGGCCCAGCTCTCGCAGCAGTTGCGCCGTTTTCTCGACGATCAGGCCTGGCTCGAGAATCGCCGCATCATGGACATCCTGCACGGCATCGAAGCCAAGGCGCTGGCGCTGCGCGACACGCCGCCGACGGGTACGGTGATGAGCATCGCCGATACCGCGGCCGCCATCGAACTGCCGATCGAGCGGCCGCTGTACACGCCGGCGATCAGGCCGTCGATCGCCGATGTCGCGCTCGCCGCGGGTGACGGCGAGGTCGACGCCGCGGTGTTGTTCTCGCAGGTGGTGGTCGACCGCGCGCAACTCGCACGCCACATTCGCCATGCCTTGCAGGATCGCTCGCAGATCACGCTGCGCGAACTGTGCGAAACGAGACCGCTGCAGCATGGCCTGGCCGAACTGGTGGCCTACCTGCAACTCGCCGACGATACCTTCAAGGCGGTGATCGACGAAGGCGTGACCGAGTTGATCGTCTGGACCGGGCTGACGCCGGCAGGTCACCCCCACGCCAGGCAGGCGCGGCTGCCGCGTGTGATCTTCGTGCGGTGAGTGAGGCAGGACTCGACCCGGTCTGTTGCAACAACTACAGCATCTCAGAGGATGGCTTTTCTGATTCCTGCGTTACGCTGCCAGTAATTCGTGCAGACGGGTGGCCGTTTTCTCTTGCACCTCTACACCCTCGAAAAGAGAAGCCGGGTAAAGGAAGTCCTCGCCGGAATCGTCAATGATCCGCAGCATGTCGTGGCTGTCCGCCGGGGCAAGCACTTCATAGAGCCGCCCGAGCGTCAGATCATCCGTCGAGAACTCGCCAAATCCTTCGCGAGACAGGCAAACCACAAACCTCATAGCCATTCCTTTATCTTCAGTTTCACCTTGCCGATTCCATGCGCCTCATACCAGTGAAGTTCGGCCCTTGCGGTCGTTCCATCAAGAAGGCGCACAGTGGCGATCCCCTTCTTCTTGCGCCAATAGCCAACCCCGTATCGCTGCCGCAGCAGGGCAAGCTCCCGAATTCCACTGCCTTCGGCGATGGTCTCGACACTCGCGATCTCGCCGACAATACAGAATTCCATTGACCAACTACTCCCCGATTCCCGGACTTGCCAGACTTGCCAATTTCCAGCCTTGACGAACAAATCGTGACCACAACCACAAAGGGGTTGGAGCAATTTTTCATAGTGCAGGCTCTGGTCAATAGGGCAGGGTGGTGCGGCGGCCAGCAAAGGGGTCATTAAACGGGGTCATTAAACGGGGTCAGTTCTAACATTTAATCATTTCTGTTACACTCCACAGATGGCTAGACCATTGAGGCTGGAATTTCCGGGTGCTGTATATCACGTCACCTCGCGCGGTGATCGTCGGGAAGATATTTTCCTGAGCGACGATGATCGCAGGGATTGGCTGGAGGTGCTGGGTCTT
This sequence comes from Candidatus Accumulibacter propinquus, assembly GCA_016714935.1. Taxonomy (GTDB): domain Bacteria; phylum Pseudomonadota; class Gammaproteobacteria; order Burkholderiales; family Rhodocyclaceae; genus Accumulibacter; species Accumulibacter propinquus. Next base: position 127,424 of record JADKBU010000003.1, read on the forward strand.
GCTTGCGCGCGGTTCAACTGGGTGGTGCATGCCTTTTGCCAGATGACCAATCACTATCACCTGCTGGTGGAGACAGTGGACGGTAATCTATCGAGTGGGATGCGGCAATTGAACGGCCTTTATACGCAGCGTTTCAACCGCCGCCATGGCCTGGTTGGCCATCTCTTTCAGGGGCGCTACAAGGCGATCCTCGTACAAAAGGAAGCCCACTTGCTGGAGTTGACTCGCTACGTCGTGCTGAACCCACTGCGCGCCAAGCTGGTGGAATCGCTCGAGGACTGGCGCTGGAGCAGTTACCCTTGCACTGCCGGCCAGGAGGCTCCGCCGCCGTGGCTGGATACGGAGGGGTTGCTGGGTCAGTTTGGTCCCAACCGCGGCGAAGCGCTCAGGAGCTATGGTCAGTTCGTGATGGCGGGCGCGGGCTTGCCTAGCCCGATGTTGGCCACTCGCCATCAACTGTTGCTGGGTGACAAGGCGTTCGTGGGGCGCCATTCGCAGACCAGGAACGCAGAGGATCTGCGCGAAGTTTCCAGGGCGCACCGACGATCGATCGCCTTGTCGCTGGATGAATACGGGGCGCGCCACGCCGATAGAGATCAGGCGATGGCAGAGGCTTATCTGTCCGGTGCTTATACGATGGCAGAGATCGGGCGCCACTTCGCGGTCCATTACATGACCGTCAGTCGCGCGGTGCGGAAGTTTGAACAAGACCGCAAGAAAATGATCGTCAAACAGGCGCCGGCGGAATGATGCAGGAAGATCTCGAAGCCTCTGCCGCGACGGCGGCTGCCAGCCCCGACCTGTCGGCCCTGGTGATTCCCCTGCTCAAGGGGGTGATCTACCAGGAAGCGGACGCCGGTCTGTGGAATGCTCTGCTCACTCTCCAGAGCCGGGTGCGCGACTACGTCGCGGTGCTCAACCTCGAACTGGTGCTCGACGAAGCGGAGGGCTACGCATTCCTGCGCTCGCGTCCGGAACCCGACGACGCTTCGACGCCGCGCCTGCCGCGACTGGTGGCGCGGCGCCCGTTGTCGTTTCCGGTCAGTCTGTTGCTCGCGTTGCTGCGCAAGAAGCTGGCCGAGTTCGATGCCAGCGGTGGCGACACGCGCCTGGTCCTTGCGCGCGACGAGGTCGCCGAACTGATGCGGGTGTTCCTGCCCGAAGGCAGCAACGAGGCGCGGCTGATCGACCAGATCGATGCCCATCTCGGCAAGGTCATCGAACTCGGGTTCCTGCGTCGCCTGAAGGTCGGCCCTGGACAGCCGACGATGGTCGAGGTGCGGCGGATCCTCAAGGCTTTCGTCGATGCGCAGTGGCTGGCCGAATTCGATCAGCGGCTGGCCGGCTATCGCGCGCTGCTCGCCGGGCAGCAGGGGGTCGTCGATGAGTGAGCCGCAAAGCCTCGGCCTGGATTTCATGGCCGACGACACGCTTTCGGGTTTCCGCCTGCAGCGTCTCGAAGTGTTCAACTGGAAAACTTTCGACGGGCGTGTGTGGACGCTCAGTCCGGAGGGCAGGAACGCCCTGCTGACCGGCGACATCGGCTCGGGCAAGTCGACGCTGGTCGATGCGGTGACGACGCTGCTGGTGCCGGCGCAGCGCATCGCCTACAACAAGGCGGCCGGCGCCGACAGCCGCGAGCGGACGCTGCGCTCGTACGTTCTCGGTCACTACAAGTCCGAGCGCAACGAACTCAGCGGTACGGCCCGGCCGGTGGCGCTGCGCGACCACAACCACTACTCGGTGATCCTCGGCGTCTTTCACAACGCCGGCTACGACCAGACGGTGACGCTGGCACAGGTCTTCTGGATCAAGGATGCACAGGGGCAGCCGGCGCGCTTCTTCGTCGTCGCCGAACGCGATCTCTCGATCGCTGGCGACTTTGCCCATTTCGGCACGGACATCGCGGCGTTGCGCAAGCGGCTGCGGCGACCCGGCTGCGAGGTCTTCGACAGCTTCCCGCCGTATGGCGCCTGGTTTCGCCGCCGCTTCGGGATCGATAACGAACAGGCGCTGGATCTCTTTCACCAGACGGTGTCGATGAAGTCGGTCGGCAATCTGACCGACTTCGTGCGCAGTCACATGCTCGAACCCTTCGACGTCGAGCCACGGATTGCCGCGCTGCTTGGTCATTTCGACGACCTGAACCGCGCCCATGAAGCGGTGCTGAAGGCCAAGCGCCAGGTGGCGCTACTCTCGCCGCTGGTCGCCCACGGCAACCAGCATGGCGCGCTGGCGCTGCAGGTCGAGGAACTGCGCAGTTGCCGTGAGGCGCTCAAGGCCTACTTCGCCGGCCTCAAGCTCGGCCTGCTCGACAAGCGCATCGCCGGCCTGGCCGAAGACTGGCGCCGCCAGGACGCGCAGGTCAGGCGCGGCGAGGCGCAGTGCGACACGCAGCGCGCACTGGAGGCCGAACTCAAGCAGAACATCGCCGACAACGGCGGCGATCGGCTCGAACGGCTGGCCGCCGAGATTCGCCGGCTCGATCAGGATTGCCAGGGGCGCCAGCGCAAGGCGCAACGTTATGCCGAACTGGTACGCGCCATCGGCGACAGTCCCGGCGCCGATGAGGCGGCTTTTCTTGACCAGCGCCAGCGCTGCTCGGCGCTGGCCGAGGAGGCACGCGAACGCGAGGCGGGCTTGCAGAACGCGCTCACCGAACACGGTGTCAGCTTGCGCCAGGGCAAGCTCGAACACGACGAGCTGGCATCCGAGATCCGCAGTCTCAAGGCCCGGCGCAGCAATATCCCGGCCGAACAGGTGGCGATGCGCAGCGCGCTCTGTCGGGCGCTGGCGCTGTCCGAGGAGGCGATGCCGTTTGCCGGCGAACTGCTGCAGGTGCGCCCCGACGAGCGCGACTGGGAAGGCGCGGCAGAGCGCTTGTTGCGCAATTTCGGCCTGTCGCTGCTGGTGCCCGACGACGATTACGCGCGCGTCGCCGAGTGGGTCGACAAGACCCAGCTCAAGGGGCGTCTGGTCTATTTTCGGGTGCGTCGGAGTGCGCGCAATGAACTCCCCGATCTGCACCGCGACTCGCTGGTGCGCAAGCTTTCGGTCAAGCCGGATTCGCCGTATTACGACTGGCTGGAGCGCGAACTGGCGCATCGCTTCGACGTCGCCTGCTGTGCCACCCAGGAGCAGTTCCGGCGCGAGCTGCGGGCGATCACGCGCGCCGGCCAGATCAAGGCGCCCGGCGAGCGGCACGAAAAGGACGATCGCCATCGCCTCGACGACCGCAGTCGCTATGTGCTCGGCTGGAGCAACGCCGCCAAGATCGCGGCGCTCGAAGCCAACGCCAGAACACTCGAAGCGCGCCTCGCCGAGCTGGGTAGCCGCATCGGCAGGATCCAGCACGAGCAGAACGCGCTCAAGGCGCGCCTGACGGCGTTGTCGCGGCTCGACGAGTACGCCGATTTCCATGAGCTCGACTGGCAGTCGCTGGCGACCGAGGTGGCCAGGCTGCAGGACGAGAAGCGGACTCTGGAATCGGCTTCCGACCTGCTCAAGCAACTCAGCGAACGCTTGCGCGAAGTCGTCGCCGCGCTCAAGGCTTTTGAAGGCCAGTTGGCCGAGCACCGCGACAAACGTTCACGGCTAGAGCAGCGGCAGAGCGATGCCGCCGCCCTGCACGCGCAGACACAGGCGCTGCTGATCGAGCCGGGGATGGCCGCACAGGCGCCGTACTTTGCACGCCTCGACGGCGTGCGCCAGGAGGCGCTCGGCGAGCATCAGCTCAGCGTCGAATCGTGCGAGAACCGCGAGCGCGAGACGCGCGACTGGCTGCAGACGCGGATCGAAGCCGAGTCGCGCAAGCTCAACGGGTTGCGTGACCGGATCATCCAGGCGATGGTCGCCTACAAGGAGGAGTTCAAACTCGACACCGCGGAAGTCGATGCCAGCATCGAAGCGGTCTTCGAATACCGCAACATGCTCGACAAGCTGCAGGCCGACGACCTGCCGCGCTTCGAGGCGCGCTTCAAGGAACTGCTCAACGAGAACACCATCCGCGAGGTGGCGAACTTCAACGCGCAACTGGCGATGTGGCGCGAGACCATCCGCGAACGCATCGCGCGCATCAACACCTCCCTGACGCAGATCGATTACAACCCGGGACGTTACATCGCGCTCGAAGTGCAACCGACGCCGGATGCCGACATCCGCGACTTCCAGAGCGAGCTGCGGGCTTGCACCGAAGGGTCGCTGACCGGCTCGGACGACGCGCAATATTCGGAAGCCAAGTTCCTGCAGGTCCGGCGGATCATCGAGCGCCTGCGCGGTCGCGAGGGTCTCTCCGAAGCCGACCGCCGGTGGACGGCCAAGGTCACCGACGTGCGCTACTGGTTCGTCTTTGCCGCCAGCGAGCGCTGGCGCGAGGACCACAGCGAACACGAGCATTATTCCGATTCGGGAGGCAAGTCGGGCGGCCAGAAGGAGAAGCTGGCCTACACCATCCTGGCGGCGAGCCTCGCCTATCAGTTCGGCCTCGAATGGGGCGCCGTACGTTCGCGGTCGTTCCGCTTCGTGGTCATCGACGAGGCTTTCGGGCGCGGCTCGGACGAGTCGGCGCAATACGGTTTGCGGCTGTTCGCCCAGCTCAACCTGCAACTGCTGATCGTCACGCCGCTGCAGAAGATCCACATCATCGAACCCTTCGTCGCCAGCGTCGGCTTCGTCCACAACGAGGAAGGCCGCACCTCGAAGCTGCGCAACCTGTCGATCGAGGAGTACCGCGCCGAGAAGGCGAAGGCGTCGGGATGAGCTGGACCGGGCCGGCGGCGCTGCGCGCCCAGGTGCAGAAGCTGTGGGAGCGTGGTGATCTGCTGGCCGGCGTCGTCACCGGCGAGCCGCTGTTTCCAAGGCGCCTGACGCTGCGCGGGCCGAGTTCGCAGGAGATGACCGACCGCTTCGACGCGGTGCGCGCCTGGATCGGCGAACTGCGGGCAATGCCGCACTGCCGGGTCGAGATGCGCGAGTTCCGGCACCGCCTGTTCGGCACCAACGCGGTGCCGCAGGAAGTGTGGATCGATACCCTCGACGACGCCCTGGCGATCGTCGGCAAGCGGCGCGAGGCCAGCCGTTTCGGCGGCCTGCTCGAAGCGACGCGCGCATGCCAGCCGGAACTCCTGGCATGGCTGGCGAAGCGGCCGCTGCGGGCGCTCGAACTGGCGGAGGAATGGCGCCGACTGCTCGACATCGTCGCCTGGCTGCAGCGCCATCCTCGCCCCGGCGTCTACCTGCGGCAGGTGGATATCCCCGGCGTGCACAGCAAGTTCATCGAAGCGCAGCGCGGCGTGCTCGGCGAGTTGCTCGATCTCGCGCTGCCGCCCGCGGCGATCGACCCATCGGCCGCCGGAGTGAGCCAGTTCGCCCGCCGCTACGGCTTCCGCGACAAACCGCAGCGCATCCGCTTCCGGATTCTCGATCGTCGGCATGCCCTGCTGGCCGGCGACCCCGAGCAGGACCTCACCCTCGATGCCCGGAGCTTTGCCCGGATCGACCCGCAAGTCGAACGTGTGTTCATTACCGAGAACGAGATCAACTTCCTCGCCTTTCCGGCGGTGCCGCACAGCCTGATCCTCTTCGGCGCCGGTTACGGCTTCGAGATGCTGCGCGAGGCCGCATGGCTGTCGCGCTGCCGCATCCACTACTGGGGCGACATCGACACCCACGGCTTCGCCATCCTCGACCAGTTGCGCGCCCATTTCGCCGACGTCGAATCGTTCCTGATGGATCGTGCGACGCTGCTGGCTTTCGCCACGCAATGGGGCGAGGAGGACCGGCAGACGTTGCGTGATCTGCCACGACTGAACGCAGAGGAGGGTGCCCTGTACGACGACCTGCGCGACAACCGCCTGCGCAGAAATCTGCGTCTCGAACAGGAGCGGATCGGTTTTGGCTGGGTCGAGGCCGCGCTGGCAGGGCTCGACGCGTCGGCCCCCGAGGCGTTATAGGCCGCCGCGAATTCCGCCGGCGTCCTGCCATCCTGCTCCGGTGTCGCAAACAGACCGCCAAACCAGTCCATCAGGCCCTGCGTGTCGGACAGAATGCCGCGCGCGCCGTCTCAAGCTTGCCGATATCTGCCGCGCCGCAGGCATCGCCCGCACCACGCTGGACCGTTACTACCACGACCAGGTGAAGAGTATTGATCGCGAAGTGCTGGGCAGGCTTTGCCAGTATCTGCGCGTCAAGCCCGGCGTTGCCGATTTCGCCGTGAAACCGCGCACCAACAGAGCCACCAACCAGCAGAATCGTCGTCCCGCCAGCGCTGACTATTTTTTTCAGACGATTTGAAAGGCTCGCTCTGTGAGCCCATGCGGTATTAGTATTGCCACATTCCTGATTACCGGCGGTATATCCGAAGGCGCGACGAAGAAAGCCCGCAAGGCCGGATCGGCTGACCAAGACGTCGACGAAACCGGTCGGACGGCTGGCAGCGCCCGGGCCTGCGCGCGCAGGAATTCGATCGTCGTCGCGACGGCGGGTGTCAGGCGTTTTTGGCAGGTTGGCAACAGCTTGAGTCTGGGGTTGGTCAGCGTCATCGCTTTCTCGACCCCCCATTGCACCAACTCGTCGGATACCCGATCCGGATCGTACTGGCCCGGTCGGTTCTTGAACCAATCGAGAATACCCATGTCGCCCTCCAATCGAAAGCGCTGGCTGATTCAATTACAGGGCTACCAGCAGGGAGCCAAAGCCGAAAATGGGTTTCCGCTATCTGGCCGCCGGTGTAGCCGTCGGGAACGCACGCCGCACCGCTGATGTCGCCGGTTCCATCGATGCGGATTCGGGAGCCACCTTCGCCCCGACGTCCTTGAGGAGCCGTTGGAATTCGGGTGACGCCATGATGATCACTCCTGCCGCGGTACGCAAACGATCCACCGCTTCAGCGGGCAGCACGAAGCTGGTGGGCAGGCTATTCAGGTAGTCGAATTCGGCCTTGTCCTGCAGGGCCGCAAACGAGACGTCGATGGCATAGATCTCAACCTCCGGGCCTTTAAGGTCGTCAGCGATCGCGGCATCCTGGTGGTCCGCAAATGCCGCCGATTGCCGAAGCCGACGCAGCGACTGCCAGCGCGCCGCCTTGTCTCGCAGCAACTCCGTCGCTTCGTAGGAATAATGATCAATCGGCACGCTGGACGCCTGGAGCAATGTGCTTATCATGCCCGGGGGCGTATCCGATTGGTCCCAGCGGGTCGGGGGCGAGGACACCGAGTTGACGACGAAAACGACGATCCTGCGCGTGCGGTCGAACGGTGTCGGCACCCCGGCGCCTTGCAATGCCTCCATCAACTCGAGCAGGGTCAGTACAGAACGCATGCCCACGTTGTCCGCGACACCACCGTCTACGAGATGGATGTATGGGCGTTGCGCGCCATCGGCGAAGGCGAGCCGTTCGTCAAAGTCGCGCCTTGCGCGCGCGGCCGTGCGCGGCGGGTCAGCCGCTCCGCCAAGAAATTGCAGCCAGGAAGGTGTTTGATAATTGCAGGTGCCGCCGTAGTTGTTGATCGTGACCGCCGAAAGCACCACCGGCACCGCCGACGAGGCCGCGGCGGCGCGCGAGAGTTTCACCGCGCCAAGGTCCGAACACAGCGCGTCGAAGACGTTCTGGTCGAAGACCAGACGGGCTCCGGTCGAGAGGTCGGTGGCCGAGGCGAGAACAAGCGGACCTTTGCCGCGTTCGAGATCGGCGAAGGTCGCGCCGTTGAACAGGATCTCGTCATACAGATCGGCCGCCATTTCAGAGCGCCCCCACCGGGTCCACCAAAGGTCACCCCAGCGGGCCGGGTTGAATAAGCGGCTGATGATCTCGCCTTGCACGTTACGCTTCAGAAAGCGTTGTTCGTAATCGGCGAACAGCTTGTCTCCATAGAGACCATAGGCCAGCGCTGTGAAGCTGCCACCCGACACCCCGGTAATGACGCCGACCGCATCGAGCAGGCGGACCTTTTCGCCATTCGCCCTGTCGACCTCGGTACGCCGCAGGAATTCCAGGACGCCAAAAGAAAATGCGGCCGCGCGCGTGCCCCCGCCGGAAAAGGCGAGAAGGACCAGCGCCTCCGGGTCCTTGAAATACAACTGCCGTGTTTCGAAACGGTAGCCGACGCCGGGGTCGGCCTGCGTGATCGGGGGATTGATCGGTCGCGTTGCGCAAGCGCAGAGAACAAGCAGCGTGGCGAACATCACCGGCAAGCGCGCGCGCAGTCTCGTCATTGCATTTCCGCCTGGTCGGTGCACTTGTCGAGGTGCTCGTTATCCGTGGGTGCCCCGTTCCCGCTCCCCAGCGGTCGCATCGGCAAGCGCCGACGGACGTTTTCACTGTCCGACCGGGCGCACCGCGTAGCGAGTTCGACGGCCTGCGCGTAGGCCATGTGATCCTTGGTCTTCTCGATCTCGAGCAGCGTCGTCTCGCCGTTAACCCGCACGCTGTACTTGCCCATATGGTGGAGGAGGTACATCGCGAAGAGATTGTCGAAGTCCTCGTAACGCCCCTGTTCCTTGCGGAAGTCGCGCGACAGCACCGAAGGAAAGCGGTTGGGCAGGTCCTTGAAGGCCACCTTTTCTTCCTCGTTTGGATCGACATAGGTCGAGCCCTCGTACTTCCTGTAAAGCACCACGTCCATTCCGTATCCGCGCACGTTCCACTCCTTGATGAGCTTCATTGCCATCTCGGTGGGAATATTGGCTGTTGCCGCCACCAGGATCCGTCGTCTGGTAAGCACCTTTGCGCTGGTAACCTCCAGTTTGTCGTATCCAGCGCCAAATCTGAATGCCGAGCCGATGGTCTTGGCACAGTTGAGACGCATGTAGTCATACCTGATTTCGCCGTCGTGGTACTGAGTATTCCTGGCGTGACGGTGATAGTCGTCATTGATGCGCCTGAAGTACGCCACTATCACTTCCTTCTCGCCAGCCGGTACGCCGTACACGCGCACGCCAATGACCGATCGCTTGTAGATCTCCCCAAAGTCGAGACCAAACGCGGCCGTGTCGCCGAGCGATGAGCGTGTCTTGAACAGATACTCCTTCTTGGGGACGCCAATCATGAGATCTTCGGTGTAGAAGCCAGTTTCGTGCTTGCGCGCACGGTCGGCATAGAAGTTTGCCGAGTAGACCAGGTCATCACCGGGCACTTCGTCCCGGAGGCCCAGGGCGAGGTGACCCGCCGAGCCGCCCTTGGAGGTACCGAAGCTGATCAGCAACTCCATGTCGTAAGAATCCTGTCGCAGGACGCCAACTATCTCGTTGATGTTGGCGGGTTCGGCCCCGCCCTTGGTTCCGAAGTCGGTAGCCTCCGCGCCCGCGGCGAACATCACCGCCGTCACCAGGCACCAAGAAGTGACCCGCAGAGCCGTTTTTCCCTTGGGGCTGAAACGTCGTTGCAGGCTGCGGACCGTTTTTGCAATGATCATTTTTCGCCCTCAAGGAACTGCCCTGTTCTCTCGTGGAAAAGGAGAGCCCTGATCCTCGCCCGTCCAAACCCTCGCCCAAGCTCCTTGACGGCGAAGAAAGGAATCAAGGCCACAAGAAGAACCAGGGATCCGGAGAGCAATTCGTGGGGCTCTCTGGCGACAAACTCCGCGAAGCCACCCGCGAGCCCCTTTCCCGTCCAGAGGCCCTCGATCGCATGCTCGATGACGTTGAGTGACACGACAAGAAGAGTAAAGACCAAAGCCTTGTAAAGAGTGGGATAAATCAGTGGTCTCCGCTCAAGGCCGCGACCAGCATGGAAGACAGCGCCGATCATGATGACCTTTCCGAGGATCAACGCCTGGATCACTGCCACCCAGTAATTGGTGTAGATGATGTCGTGAGCGGCGAGAACGAGTCTCCGGTACTGCGTGAAAGCGGCGAATACGAGCGCCAGATAAATGACGTTGATCCCGTACTCGGCCATCTCGTGGAAGAATCGTTCCTTCCAGCTTTCCTGTTGCCGGTCAGCGCCGGCCATGATCCACCTCCCGCCCCCGACGAATTCCTGCTCCGCCGCCGATGCCCAGTGGCAGGTTCAAAGTCGCCACCGCGAAGACCCTTTGATTCATTCAATTCACCAGCAGGCGAGTGTGAAACCTTGACAACATCCCGCCGGCCAGCGTCCTCGCCTTGAACCCGTTCTGCAGCAGAGCGCGCGTGTCGCGTAATAGGCACGCTGGCCGGAACGGCAAATGACCAGGATTTCCCGATCGCGGGGAAGCTCGTCGAGCCGCGCCCGGAGTTGGCCAAGCGGGATGTTGAGCGCGCCCGGCACGCTCTCCACGGCGAGTTCACCGGGTTCGCGTACGTCGAGGAGGAATGCGTTGTCGGCGGCATCCCAATGACTCAAGGGCATGTCGCCACAGAGAATATCGGCAGCGACCATGCCCGCGAAGTTGACCGGATCCTTCGCGCTGCCGAACTGCGGCGCGTAGCACAGCTCGGCTTCTTCGAGGTCATGGATCGTGGCGCCCATCTGGAGCGCCATGGCGAGCGCGCTGATCCGCTTGTCTACGCCATCCTCGCCAAGCGCCTGCGCACCCAGGAAACGTCCGTCGGATTTCCGGAAGAGCGCTTTCAGCGCAATCGGCCGCGCACCTGGGTAGTAGCCCGCGTGCGAATTCGGGTAGAGATAGATTTTTTCATAGTCGCTGTCGCCGAGCCGCTTGAGCGTCTTTTCGCTGGCACCAACCCAGGCGGCCGCGGCACGAACAGCCCGATGATCGAGGTACCCTGGGTGCCGCGGAAACGGACTCGCGCCCGGCAATGACGTCGGCAGCGATGCGGCCCTGCCGGTTCGCCGGCCCGGCGAGCGCGATCAGACTCCACTCACCGGTCACGAAATCCCTGACTTCGATCGCGTCACCGACGGCGAAGATGTCCGGGTTGCTGGTGCGCATCTGCTCGTCGACGCGAATCCCGCCGCGTTCGCCGATAGCGAGGCCGGCCGTCTTCGCCAGAGCCGTCTCCGGACGCACGCCAAGCGCGAGGATCACGATGTCGGCCGGATGCACCTTGCCCGACTTCGTCAGAACCTCGAGCGAGCCGTTCGCGGCCTGCTGGAATCCGGCCACCCCGTCATTGAGCGCGAGACGGATACCGTGCCGCTCCACATAGTTCTCCACGATGCGCGCCATGTCCTGATCGAGTGGCGCCAGGACCTGATCGAGCATCTCGACGAGGGTGACGTCGAAGCCGCGATGCACAAGGTTCTCCGCCGTTTCGAGGCCGATGAAACCGCCGCCGATGACCACTGCACGGGTCTTGGGTCTGACCGTCTGGAAGCCCGAGTACTTGTCCATCCCGGAAAGGAACAGCGAGCCGCGTTCGATCCACTCACGGATCGCCCGCGCATCGGGAACGGTCCGCACCTGGAAGATCCCCGGCAGGTCGATTCCCGGCAACGGCGGACGGACTGACGGCGCACCGGGCGACAGCACCAGCTTGTCGTAGGACTCGCTGGTCACCTCGCCAGTTTCCACATGGCGCAGCTCGATGGTTTTTGTGTCCGGCGAGATCCAGACGGCTTCGCAGTTCGTTCGGACATCGATATTGAACACCCGGCGGAAGGTGTCAGCAGTCGCCACCAGCAGGCTCGATTCCTTTTCAATCACGCCGCCGACATGGTAAGGAAGCCCGCAATTGGCGTACGAAACGTACGGCCCCCGTTCGACCATGAGAATTTCCGCGTTTTCGTCCAGCCTGCGCAGCCGTGCCGCGCACGAGGCACCACCCGCCACGCCACCGACGATGACGACCTTGGTTCTTGCACTCTGGCTCTTTGCTTCCATGGCACTCTCCCGATGATCTATCAATCCTCGACGGGCAGCTGCCCGGCAGCGCAGCCATCCATTTCTCGTGGCGTAACAACACTCGATTACCCATAACTTGACTATAGCAGCCGCGACATCGATGGCCTGATCCTGGTCTTCCCGCGACGGGTGCTGCTGACCAGCGGCTACATCCTTATCGCCGACCGGCGGCGCTCGCCAAAACGCCGCGGCATCTCCGAATTATGCGCGCGACGCCTTTGTGGGACCGCCATCAAACTCGTCGATGGCGTCGGCCACCGTGATCCGCCGGCCGAAGTAGCCGACGCTTTCCTCCAATCCTTCGGCGCGCAGGATGTCGCGCACCGCCGCATGCGCCCCTACCAGCCGCAGGCGAATCCCGGCTGCCTGCAGTTCCTGATGCAGCTTGGCCAGCATCCGCGCGCCGGCCAGATCGACCACCGGCGAAGTGGACAGATCGCAGACCACCAGGTCGAGCGCTGCGTTGCTTGCGCGGATCTTCTGCCAGAGCGCTTCGCGCACGTGCTCGACGTTGAAGTAGAGCAGGGAGGATTCGACGCGAAACAGCAACGCCCCGGCGACCGGCGCGTTGTCCGGGTTGCGCTCGCTGTCGGAGTAACTCCGGGTGCCGGGGATTCGGCCCAGGAAAGCGACATGCGGGTGCGCCGCGCGGCGGATCAGCAAAAGCATTGAGACGACGACCGCGACGATCACGCCCTTCAGGATGCCGAGCAGCAGCACGCCGGCGAAAGCGATCATCGAGACGCCGAACTCCAGCCGGCTCACCCGCCAGACGTGGCGCAATTCGCCGATATTGACCAGTCCCTTGACGGCGACCAGGACGATCGCCGCGAGGACCACGTTCGGCAGGTTGTAGAGCATGCCGGTCAGGTAGAGCAGGCACAGGCCGATGGTCAGCGAGGCGAAGACCAGCGCCAGCGGCGTTCTGGCGCCAGCCTTGTCGTTCACCGAGGACTGCGACAGACCGCCGGCCACCGGGTAGGCTTGAAAGAGCGCCGCGCCCAGATTCGCCGCCCCCAAGCCGAGCAGTTCCTGGCGCGGATCGATTTCGTCGCCATGCGCCTGCGCCAGCGCGCGGGCCGCCGAAACGCTTTCAACGTAGGCCAGCAGCAGACAGGCGAAGGCGAGTGGGATAACCCCGTCGACGTCGCGCAGCCGCAGGCCCGGCAGACGGAATTCGGGCAAGCCCTGCGGCAGCGAGCCAACCACCTTGAAGCCGAGATCCCCGAGCGGCGTCAGCGACAGCGCGAGGATCGAAAGCACCACCACGAAGAGCGCGACCGGCCGGCCGGGCAGGAATTTCTCGCCGAGCAGCAGCACGGCGAGCGCGCTCAGACCGAAAACTAGCACCACGGGGTTGGTGTCGGGAAGCTGCCCGGCAAGGACGGCGACGCTCTCGAAGAAGCCGTGTCCGCCCCCCTTGACCCCGAACAACTTGGGCAGCTGGGTCATGGCGATCGTCAGCGCCGCGCCGGCCTTGAAGCCGAGCAGGATCGTCTCGCTGATGAAGTTGACCAGCGAACTGAGACGAAAGAGCCACGCCAGCAGGCACATCGCGGCGATGACCGCCGCCGTCAGCGCCGCGATGTCGGCCCAGCGTCCGGCATCCCCCTGCGCCATGCCGGCGATCGTGACGCCGACCAGCATCGAGATCGCCGAGGTGGGGCCGATCGCCAACTGGCGCGACGAGCCGAAGAGCGCGTAGAACAGGCCACCGACCAGATAGCAGTAGATGCCGTACTGCGGCGGCAGGCCGGCGAGCGAGGCGTAGGCGAGCGACACCGGGATGCCGTAGGCCGCCAGCGTGACGCCGGCGATCGCGTCGTGCGTCAGCCACTGCTTCTGATAGCCGGCGAGCCACTGCGCCGGCGGAAAGACCGCCCGCCAGCCGCGAGCCGGGATTGCGCGCGCCACGCCACTGGCAGAGCCCCTTTCTTCGGCAGTCGGTGTCGTACTCATGGATTTTCTTCCACCTGAGCCTCGATTCGTCCTTCCCGCACCGCCTTGACGAAGGCCCGGTAGTCGCGCTGATTCTGGTCGCTGTACTCGACGGCGAACTCGCAGATCGCGTCGTCGAAAGCCGCGTTCGAACCCATGTAGCCGGCGATCAGCGCCGCGTCCCCCGAGCGAGCGTGCGCGCGCGCCAGCGCCCAGGCGCACAGCCGGCCGTAGGTCATCAGCAGCTCGACATCCCATCCTTCGATGATGGCGCTGATCTTGACGTCGCGCAGTTGGCGCAGATAGTAATGCCGCCCATCGCTGCCCGTTGTCCAGCCCAAAAAGATGTCACTGGCGGCCTGCATCAGATGCTGCCCGGCAATGACTCGCTGGCCGTGATTCGGGTGCAGGCTCGCGCCCGCGTAGGGTTCGAGGACCGACGCCCGCGCTTCCTTGATCTGCAGGAAGAGGGGATCATTGTCCGCAGCCATGAACAGCCCGATCGTGCACCTCGTGCCGACACTGCCGACACCGACCACCTTGATCGCCAGATCGCAGAAATGGAAGCGGTCGAACAGCACGCGCACGTGTTCGGGGAGTGACGCGCGATAAGCGGCCAACGCTTCGCTGCACTGTGTTCTGAGTCCTGGCGCCAGTTCCTCCGAAGGGTGAAAAATCAGCGGTGGCTCTTCCTTGATCCTGGGCAGCGTCCCGTGGTGTTCGGCGAGCTTGGGGAAGATAATTTCGGCAGAGCTTTGCTGGCGCGCCTTCTGGAGCCGCCTGATGATGCGTTTCCTGACTTCTTCGCTGGACACTTCGGCGAGTATTTGTTCGACCGTGATTCTGTCGTACCAGACGTCGAGCGCGGGCATCGACGAATAGTCGGCCATCCGCTCACGGTACGCGCGCACGGTCGCCGTCGCCGCGCGTGCGGCCTGGCTTTCGTGGAGCCGCAGGTGATGCGCGGCGATGACCACGCTCGCCGTCAGACGTTTGACATCCCACTCCCAGGGGGCCGGCAGGGTCTCATCCAGGTCGTTGATGTCGAAGATCACCTGCCGCTCGGGTGTGGCAAAGCCGCCGAAGTTCAATAGATGGGCGTCGCCACATGCCTGTACCCGTAGGCCGGAGTTGGGGGTGGACGCCAGATCGGGCCGCCATGATCGCTGCCGAACCCCGATAAAAGGTGAAAGGCGACTGCAGCATCCGACCGAAGCGGATGGGCACGAGTTGGGACAACCGCCCCTCGTTGGACTCGGTGAGCACTTCAACCGGATCGCGCCGCTTCCTGAGCGGCTTCCATCCGCCCTGGGTTTCTCGAGGTACTGCCTCGCGCAGCGCCTTACCTTGCACGCGGCGCTCGTCCGGGGAAAGAATCGCCCTTTCGTTGTCCGTTCCCGTATTCCGAGGGTTCTCACTTCGATTGATTTTGCTCATCTCCCACTCACCTGATCACATCGCCAACGATCTTTGCATCTGGCCGGCGTTGGTGTAGTATATTGGCATATTTCGGTACATCATATTCTCCGCGATGCTGCGCCGGTGGTAGCCGCTCTCGTTCTTCCAGCCGGGGCTTCCCTTGGCTTCGATCTCCTTGAGGATCGCATCACGGGGATGATCGTCTCCCCAGGCGAAGCACCTTCTTGTTTAAGTTCACCCTTTACCGGACGCACTCCTGGCCGGCCGCCACGGCCCTCGGCAGTGCGAAACCAGGCGGCGCCTTGAGCCACGGGAAGCCCTGCGCCATCATCTGGTAACCGAGGTCGTAGAGCGCGCGCATATACGCGTTGTCGAATTCTTCCTTGTGCGGCACCTTGAAACTGGCCGGGATGAAACCGAGGTTGAAATCGACCTGATCGCGCTCGGCGGTGGCATAGATGCGATATAGGTCGCCAATTCCCTGACTGTGAATCAACGAAGCAACGGCACGCGCTGCGATGCTCATCGTATTGCGCTCGACATCGGCCCACTCCGCGTCCAGGCGCGCGTTCCGGATCACGTAGAGCCTGCGCTCACGGCTGACGCCGACCGCCATCGCCGCCTCATTGATGCGCATCTCCGCAGGATAGGCGAAGACCTGCGCCACAATGCCGCCGTCTACGTGCATTTCCTGATAAGGCCGGCCGTCGACTTCGACGTCGATCATCATCGGCGGAAAGCCTACTGGAATCGACGCCGAGGCAATCATGACCTTGACGAAAAGATCGAGTGCTCCGGGACCGCCGTAGGTGGCAATTTTTCCCATGTCCCAGATCACCGGCCGACGCGCGTCCAGGTCGGCGGTGGCGATCAGCAGCAGGCGACCTTTCGCATACTCGGCGGCGATTTCCCGCAGCAGTTCCTCGTTCACCGATTTGCGCGTCAACTTCACGAGCGGCGCATTGTCGGCCATCGCGTCGCTCAGTACGCCTGAAACCAGGCCGCGTGGCTCGATGACGTCTTTCGGCGAGATGGTGGTATACACTTCCTTTAACGTACCGTCGTACTTTGAGCCGAGAAAGGCGAAGGGTGCGATCAGCGCCCCGGTACTGATGCCGGTAACGAGTTTGAACTCCGGGCGTGTGCCGGTCGCTGTCCAGGCATTCATCACGCCCGCGGTAAACGCGCCATTATCCCCGCCGCCGGAGATGGCGAGAAAAACAGCGGGCGGCAGCTGCCCTGCTGTCCTTGCTGCGCACGGTAAGCCTGTTCCCGGCGCAGCGCGTCGAACGAATCACGGCTGAACTCGGCCATGTCGCCCGGGACATGCCGCACGCCGGGCATGCCCGGTATCTCGGCCTTCGCCGTCCACGTTGATGGCACCGCCGGCAGGCGC
This sequence comes from Candidatus Accumulibacter propinquus, assembly GCA_016714935.1. Taxonomy (GTDB): domain Bacteria; phylum Pseudomonadota; class Gammaproteobacteria; order Burkholderiales; family Rhodocyclaceae; genus Accumulibacter; species Accumulibacter propinquus. The sequence continues at coordinate 143,960 of JADKBU010000003.1, forward strand.
GGCGGTGTCATCGAGCAACCTTGAATGATCAGGAAGGAGGCGACAATCAGGCAGGTGGTTTTGAGGGACACGGTTCTCTCCTTGCATCACTTTCGGATCATTGTCGGCAGCTTCGACTGCCAGGTTGCTGCCTTCTCCTCATGGGCTGGTTCAGTCGTTCAGGCGCGTGATCTTGTTTCCCTGCAGACCCAAGCCCGCCATCAGGCCCTTCTGGTTGAAAATGAAGGCATAGATGTCCTTGTTTATGGTCTTCGTGGTCAGCGAACGGCCCATGCCCTCATCCACCACCACGATGGAGGGGCCCACACCGACTTCGAATCCGTCGTTCCGGTTCAGCGCCTCGAGCGAATTTTCATTCATCAAGAACATCACATAGCCGTATTTCTGGGCGCCGGCCTGCAGACCGTACGAAGCCCCGGTGGTGTTGTAGTACCCCACCGCCTGACCGTCTTTGAAGAGAACACCGTCGCCGTACTGTCCACCAACGACCAGACCGGCTTTGGTGATCTCCGGAAAGACGAGAACGGCCAGCGCATTCCTGGACAGCGCTTTCGCCGCAGGAACCCTGGCGAGCAACTTCTGATAGATATTGCGCGCGTCGCGTTCGAGGGCGGTATGATCCGCCGCGCTGGCCGTGACCGGAGTCAGCAGAGCCGCAATGACGGCTAACAGAAACCATTGAAAGAATCGAGCAAATGTCTTAGGCATGGAGCACTCCTGTGAAGAATGGTTATCGAGAAAATTTCAGCCGAGCGGACTGTGCCTCATGGGGGATGTAAGCTGGTACCTCAGAAAACCCCGTCGGGAAACCACTGCGGCCAAGTTTTCGGCCACAACGCCTATCCGACACGGTTTTTCGCCCACATTTTGCCCGGTTGGGAGCAACGTTCGCCGCAAGCCGTCGGTTGGGTTGGAAAACAGGTGTTTTACGTCATAGCTAATACCCTCACTCAGTCTTGAAAGGATGCGTCTCAGAGTCCTCTACGAGGGGGTCTGCTGCCCGGTTCAATACACTTCCGGGATGTACTTCAGGGGCAGATCGGCTTCCTGATAGTCGCCGGCTTTCTGCCGTTTCGGCAAGGTGATCTTTGGCTGCTTGACGACCTCGTACGGGATGCTGCTCAGAATATGCTTGATGATGTTCAGGCGTACGCGTTTCTTGTCGTCGGAGCGGGCGACGAACCAGGGCGCCCACTCGGTGTCCGTTGCCTTGAACATTTCGTCGCGCGCGCGCGAGTAATCGTACCAGCGGCTGTACGACTTGAGGTCCATCGGCGACAGCTTCCACTGCTTGCGCGGATCGGTGATGCGGGCCTCCAGGCGGCGCGTCTGCTCATCCATGTCGACTTCGAGCCAGTACTTGAGCAGGATGATGTTGTTGGCTTTGCCGACCACCAGCTTTTCGAAGAGGGGGCGCCAGTTTGAGAAAACCCTGCACCTGCTCGTCGCTGGCAAAGCCCATGACGCGTTCGACACCGGCGCGGTTGTACCAACTGCGGTCGAAGATCACCACCTCGCCGGCCGCCGGCATGTGCGGCAGGTAACGCTGTACATACATCTGGGTCTTCTCGCGCTCGGTCGGAGCCGGCAGGGCGACAACCCGGAAGATGCGCGGGCTGACGCGCCCGGTGATCGCCTTGATAGTGCCGCCCTTGCCGGCCCCGTCACGGCCTTCGAAGAGGATCACCACCTTCAGGCCCTTCTCGATCACCCAGGTTTGCAGGTGTACCAACTCGGCCTCGAGTTTTCGAGTTCCTTGAGGTATCTTCCGCTCGGACATTCTTTTCGCTGGCTTGCTCTGGGGCTCGCCCTCGGTCTGCTCTGCCGGCGACTCGGGACCAGGGCTGATCACTTGCTCGGCCTTGACGCGCTTTGCCGACTTGCCTTTCTTGCTCATTGACTTCTCCTCTTGATACGCTTCGATGGACTGCCATGGCTGGCTGGCGACCCCACAGGCGGGCGCCGAGCAGTCAGGCATGCCAAAACACGCCGACGGGAAGACCACTGCGCCGGCACCTGCCAGGCCTACTGCGGGAGGACCTCGTCCCGCCTCACTCCTCCTGCAACGGCGACTTTCTCCGCCTCGACCACCCAGCCGCCGCCCATTGCCTTGTAGAGATTGATCATCGCCTGCAACTGGGTCTGCTGCGTCTGCGTGTACTGCAACTGGACATTGAACAAGCTACGTTCCGCATCCAGGACTTCGATATAGCTGGTGTAGCCGTTTTCGTAGCGCAGCCGCGCGGTCCCCGCGTACTGCTCCAGAGCCCCCACCTGGCGTTTCTGCGCCTGCAACTGGGCACGCGTGCGGTCCTGGTCGATCAGTGCGTCATTGACTTCGCGAAAGGCTTGCTGGATGGCCCTCTGATACGCGAACAGCGCTTGCTGCTGTTGCGCTTCCGCTGCCTGCACCTGACCGGCGATGGCGCCGGCCGTGAAGATCGGCATGCTGATCGGTGCAGCGTACTGCCAGACCTTCGACTGGCTGTCGAAAAGATTGCCAAGGCTGTTGCTGGCGTAGCCGAACAGACCAGTCAGCGAGAGGGTCGGAAAGTAAGCCGCCTTGGCCGCGCCGATCAGGGCATTGGCGGCAATCAGGCTCTGCTCCGCCTGCTGGATGTCTGGCCGTCGCTCAAGAATATCCGAGGGTAGACCGGCTGGAATGGCCGGGAGCAACAGTTGATCAATGTTCCTGCCGCGGGTAATCGGCCCGGGGTTGCGACCGAGCAACACGCTCAGGCCATTCTCCTGTTGTACGATCGACTTCTCGATGGCCGGGATGGTGGCCAGAGCTTCCTCGTACTGGGACTGGTTCTGACTCAGTTCGAGCAACGAGATGATGCCACCCGCGTAACGCTCCTTGAAGATCTCGTACGAATCGCCGCGACTTTTCGCCGTCGCCCTGGCGATTTCCAACTGGCGATCGAGGTCGCGGAGGTTGACGTAGGCACCGGCAACGCTACCGACCAGCGAGAGGATGACCGCTCGCCGGCCGTCCTCGCTGGCCAGGAGCTGTGCCCTCGCCGCTTCGGTCTGGCGGCGAATGCGGCCCCAGATATCGATCTCCCAACTGGCATTGAGCACCGCCTGATAGTTGTTGTAGGTCGAGGAGGTCGATGCGCCCGGAGCGACGCCCTTCTGTCGGCTCACCTCGTAGCCGGCGCCAACCTGCGGAAAAAGGGCGGAACGGACGAATCCATATTGGCCGGCAAACTCTTCGATGCGCGCGCTGGCAATCAGCAGATCCTTGTTGGCAAGCAGGGCGGCGCTGACCAGTTCGTTGAGTACCGGGTCGCCGAACTGCTCCCACCAGGCAGTATTGGCCAGATCCCTGGCGTCCTGGTCACTCAGACGCCAGGCCGTCGGCGTGTCGATAGTTGGACGCACGTAATCGGGTCCAACCATGCAGCCACCGACCAGCAGCGCCAGCAGTGCGGCCAACAAGGGCTTACGCATGGCTATCTCCCTCCTTTCCAGCAATCGGTACCGTGGAACTCTCGGTGGCCGCGGCGACGCTCTCCCCAGCGTGGTGACCGACCCCGGTGTTGCCCTTGTGACTGATCTTTTCGACCACGTAGAAAGTCACCGGAATGATGAAGATGGCAATGCAGGTAGCGGCCAGCATGCCGCCGATCACCGCGCTGCCCATCACCTGCCGCGAGATGGCGCCGGCGCCGCTGGCGATCGCCAGCGGAACGCAGCCGAGAATGAAGGCGAACGAAGTCATCAGGATCGGCCGCAGGCGCAGTTCCGCGCCTTTGAGCGTCGATTCGGCGAGCGACAGTTCGCCCTTCTCGTATTCCATCTTGGCGAACTCGACGATCAGGATCGCGTTCTTGGCCGCCAGACCGATCAGCATCACCAGGCCGATCTGCGCATAGACGTTGAGTTCCTGGCCGCGCCACAGCAGCGCGGCGAAGGCGCCGGCGACGGCGATCGGCGTACCGAGCAGGACCGAGAAAGGCAGCGACCAGCTTTCGTACTGCGCCGCCAGGATCAGGAAGACGCAGAGCAGCGAGAAACCAAAGATGACCATCGGCGAGACGCCCTGCTGAGCCTTTTGCTCCTGGAACGACATGCCCGAGTAGTCGTAACCCATTTCGCTTGGCATCGTCTCGGCGAAAACCGCTTCGAGCGCCCGCATCACCTGCACCGAACTGTAACCAGGCGCTGCCGAAGCGTTGATCTGTGCGCTGCGGTAGAGGTTGTAGCGCATCGTGAATTCCGGACCCGAGATGTTGCGGATCGAGGTCAGCGCCGAGAGCGGCACCGCTTCACCCTTGTTGTTGCGCACGTAGAAGCGCCCGACGTTCTCGATGTTGGTCCGGTATTCGCCCTCGGCCTGCACATAGACCTGCCACTGGCGTCCGAAGCGGTTGAAGTAGTTGATGAAACCGCTGCCGAGGAAGCTTTGCAGCGTCTTGTAGACATCGCTGATAATGACCCCCTGCTTCAATACCTTGTCCTGATCGACTTCGATGAAAAGCTGCGGCACGATCGGCAGGAAGGTGGTCGAAACGCTGGCCAGCTCGGGGCGCTTTTTCGCCGCTTCGATAAACTTGGTGGTGTTCGCGGCGAGGAAGGCGATGTCTTTTCCAGCGCGGTCTTCGAGAATGAACGTCGCCCCGCCGGAGGTGCCGACCCCCTGAATGGCCGGTGGCGGAAACGCAAAAGCGATGGCGCCGGGGATGCTGGCAAGCCGCTTCGTCAACTCGGCCTTGATCGCGGTGTACTGTTCGTCGGGTGCTTTGCGTTCGCCCCAGTTCTTGAGCGTGATGAAGAAGAAAGCGCTGTAGGTATTGGTCACCTGGCTCAGCATGCTGTAGCCGATGACGGTGGTCGTGTATTGGACGCCTGGCACCTTCATGATCAGATCTTCGGCTTGCGCGGCAATATCCGAGGTGCGCTGCAAGGATGAGGCATTGGGGAGCTGGATCGCGGCAAAGACGTAACCCTGGTCTTCATCCGGGAGGAAGCCGGCAGGGACAAGCTTGCCGAAGAAACCCGCCACAACCGCGACGGCCACCAGAAAAAAGAGGCTCATCACGCTGCGGCGGATGGCGAGCCGGCAGACGCCGACGTAACCGCCGGTGACCCGGCCGAAAGCGCGATTGAACCCGTCGTAGAATTTCTGCAACGGGCCACTACCCCTGACCTTGGGTCGCAGCAGCAGCGCACAGAGCGCCGGGCTGAGCGTCAGCGCGTTGAAGGCCGAGATGATCACCGAGATGGCGATGGTCACGGCGAACTGCTGGTAGAGCTGGCCGGTGATGCCGGGAATGAAAGCCGTCGGTACGAAAACCGCCGCCAGGATGACGGCAATGGCGATCACCGGCCCGGTCACCTCGCTCATCGCCCGCAGTGTCGCGTCCTTGGGTGACAAACCATGTTCGATGTGGTGCTCGACGGCTTCGACGACGACGATCGCGTCATCGACGACGAGGCCGATGGCCAGCACCAGACCGAACAGCGACAGCGTGTTGATCGAGAAACCGAACATCGGAAAGAGCATGAAGGTGCCGACCAGCGACACCGGCACCGCCAGCAGCGGGATCAGCGTCGCCCGCCAGCCCTGCAGGAAGACGAAGACGACGATCATCACCAGCACCAGCGCTTCGATCAGCGTGTGCTCGATCTCCTGATTCCTTCGGTGACCGACAGCGTCGTGTCGAGGGCGATGACGTATTCGAGGTCCGGCGGGAAACTCTCCTTGATTTTCGCCATCAGCGCCTTGGCGCCGTCGGCGGCGTCGAGCGCATTGGCGCCGGGCATCTGGTACAGCGCGACGAGCGCCGCCGGTTTGCCGTTCAGCCGGCCCTGCTGGCTGTAGGTCTGCGCACCGAGCTCGATTCGCGCCACGTCGGCGACGCGCACCACCGAACCGTCGGGGTTGGCGCGCAGGACGATGTTGCCGAACTCTTCGGTGCTCTGCAGCCGCCCCTGCGCGCGCACCGCGTAGGTGAACGACTGCCCCGCCGGCACCGGCTCGCCGCCGATCGTCCCGGCCGGATTGACGGTGTTCTGGTTCTGGACGGCGTTGATGATTTCCGGAACCGTGATGTTCAGCTTGGCCAACTGGTCGGGCTTGACCCACAGTCGCATCGCGTACTGGCCGGCGCCGAAAACGGTGACGCTGGCGATCCCCTTTGACGCGCGTCATCTGGTCGTTGATGTTGATGTACGCGTAGTTGGCGAGAAAAACATTGTCGTAGGTGCCGTTCGGCGAGTAGAGCGCGAACATGATCAGCGGCGAAGACGTCGATTTCTGGACTGTCACGCCGTAATTGCGCACGTCCGAGGGCAGTTGCGACTCGGCCTGGCCTTCGCGCATCTGGGCGAGCAACTGGTCGGTGTTGGCGTCGGTGCCCAGCGCGAAGTTGACGTACAGGGTGGACTGGCCATTGTTGGCGTTGATCGAGTACATGTAGTCCATGTTGTCGACGCCGGACATCTGCTGCTCGATCGGCGTGGCGACCGCCTGTTCGACGGTCAGCGCGTCGGCGCCGGTGTAGGTGCTGCTGACCTGGATCTGCGGCGGAACGATGTTCGGGAACTGGGCGGTCGGCAGGCCCGACATGGCGACCAGGCCGACGATGGTCATCAGGATCGAGATGACCATGGCCACGATCGGCCGGTTGATGAAGACTTGGACATGGTGCCTTACCCCTTGGCGGCGGGCGCAGGCGCCGCCGGCTTGTCGTCGGCCTTGGCCGGGCTGGCTGCGGCGGGCGCCGCCGGCGCAGCCGGGACAAAGGGTTTCGGATTGACGGTCATTCCCGGCCGCACCTTCTGTGTGCCTTCGGCGATCACCTGCTCGCCGGGCTGCAGCCCCTGAGTGATGATCCAGTCGGTCCCGATCCGCTCACCGACGCTGACCGGACGGATGTCGGCCTTGTTGTCCGGGCCGACGACGGCGATCAGGTATTTGCCCTGCAGTTCGGTGACCGCACGCTGCGGTACCAGCAGCGCGCCCTTCTGGACCGACATCGTGGCGCGCACCCGGCCGTACTGGCCGGGGCGCAGCAGGTTGTCCGGGTTGCCAAAGAGCGCGGCCGCCTTGAAGGTGCCGGTGCTGGTGTCCACCTGCCGGTTGAGGATCGAGAATCTGCCCGGCTGAGGGTAAACCGAGCCATCGACCAGGATCAGCGTGAGCGGCACTTTCTCCGGCCGGCTGCCGCTGGCGATCGCCGCGGTCGCCATCTTCAGGTATTCGCGTTCGCTGATGTTGAAGTAGACCTTGATCGGTTCCACGGTCGACACGGTGGTCAGTTCGGTCGGCATGCTGGGGCTCAGGAGATCGCCGATCTGTGCCTTGGCGATGCCTGCGATGCCGGTGACCGGGGAGGTGATGCGCGTGAAACCGAGATTCAGTTTCGCGGTCTTGAGCGCCGCGTCGGCGGACTCAAGCTGCGCCTTGGCAGACTGTTCGGTGCCGGTGGAATCGTCGAGGTCCTTCTGGCTGACCGCGTTCTTGGCCGCCAGCGGCTTGACGCGGGCGAGGTTGGCACGGGCCGTTTCGTAGCGGGCCAACTGCTGGGCGCGTACGCCCTTGGCTTCGTCCACGGCGGCTTCGAAGGTGCGGGGGTCGATCTCGAAGAGCGGCTGACCTTTCTTCACCAGGTCGCCTTCGCGGTAGTTCTGCTTGACGAGGTAGCCGGTCACCTGCGGGCGGATGACGGCATTGACGTCGCCGTCGAGCGACCCGATCCATTCCATGTAAATCGGCACGTCCTGCTGCGTGACGGTGACCAACTCGACGGTTGGTGACGGCGGGGCGGCGGGCTTCTCCTTGTCGCAACCCATGATCTGGAGGAGGGCCGCGCCGGCCAGACCGAGGGCGACATGGCGGAAGGCGTGATGAGCGGCGGAAAAGGATGAGGGGCTGGACGTCATGACGGCTCCAGCTTGAGGAACGCTGTTGGCTCAGGTTTCACGGTCGATGGATTCCCACGGCACAAGGAAAGTGATCGACGCTACGCGGTTATTGCCTGGCCATCCCGCTGGGTCAGAGGAAAATACCGGCGTTGGACGCAAGCCATGAAGTAGCATTATGCGGCAAGCAGAAGCCCGGAGAAACCAGCGTTGAACCAAACGGCTGGCACGTGCAGCATCCCGCCTTGCACCGAAACACCGAGGACCGCATCGTCCATGCCAGTCTCGAAGCGATGAAGGCAACATACCATCTCCACCGGCAAGGCAGTGAACCGCTGCCCGGTCTGAACGTCCCGCCCGGTTCGACCTGACACCGCGTTCTGGCGACCGGGCCTATTCTCGACCACCTTTCGCTGATGCGGCCTGACGCTCCAGCGTTGAACGGTGTTTGGCTACGCGGAAGCGCCCCACATGGTCTGCCGGTGGTCACCGTTCCAGATCATGCTCACCGCAGAGCCGCAGCATTCCCGACGTGCTGCACCGCGCAGGCGCACCGCCGCCGTCCAGTCTTCCGGTCAGTTCCAGCAGCGGCCCGATTTCTCGTAGGGGCACAAGCGGCGCCGCGCCGCGGCATCCACGTCCGATCGCGCAGGACTGCCCGGAGTGCCCTTCAGGCCACTCACCAACACCGGTAGCCCCGGCCCGCGCTGCGGCGACAAACGCCCCATGCGAAAGGGCTTGAGACCCGCTTCACGCGAGAATGTGCCTTCGAAAATCAACACGATACGCTGCCTCGTCATGGTAGCGCAGCGATGATGCCATCAACGATCCTCGACGCTTTTCGACGCCTTGAAGCGCCCGACAAACAGGGTCCCGTGTGCAGGAAAGCGTGTAGCATGGGTTGATCGACGAACTCTTGTTTGGCCACAAAGCTGTAAGCCCGACTGAGTGGCAGGGCCGCGCACAGCAGCAGCGTCGAAACAGCTGCAGTGGCTAACCAGCAGGAGGTGGGGTACCGTCAGAAGATCCCGGTCCGGGATGGTGCCCACTTGCATGCCCACCAGCGCCAGAAAAAGATCCGGGCTGAGTAATGAACGATGGCGTTCGATCGTCGGCGCCTGCAGGACCAGTACAGACAGCATGACCGGCACCGCCAGAAGGAGAAAGATCGTCCAGCACCAGACGCCAAAAGTCCACCGGCCAAAAACGCCCCACCGACTCGGCCAGGCGCGCGCGCAGTGATGCCACGCCAAGGCGCCATAGCTGCTGTCGATCCAGGGACCACGCTGGCGCGATGACACCGCGCCCGAAGGCTTACGTGATGCGTTGCGGCGATCTGCCGCCTGGACGTCTTGAGCACCGGAATCCGGTGGCGCGAGCACGACCCGTCAGCCGGCATGCCGATGGCGTCGACCGCAGCTGCGTTGATCGCCCGCCGCAGCGCCTCGCGCAGGCCGATCCGGTTTCACGTGCTTCGGCCAGCACAACCAGCCGCTCGGTATTGGCGGATCCGTGCTGGCGAATACCGCGACGCATCCGCGCCGGACCCGCAGGTTGCTGACCGCCTGCCCGAGTTCGTAGGGGATAGAGATTGCGACCACCGCGGATGATCAGATCCCTGACCCCGCCGGTCAGATAGTATCGCGCTGTCAACGGTATATAGGCGAAATCGCCGGAGTCCAGCCAGCCATCGCGGAAAAGGGTTGCGTCGCCAGCGGATTACGGAAATAGCCTACCGTCGCCGACGGACCGCGAAACGCAAGCGTCGACGTGCCGGTCGAGCAACTCGTCCCCATGCTCATCGACCAGGCGGATCTCATGCCGCGGCAGGACCCGACCACAGGCCGGCACGCGCACCAGATTGGCTTCGCCGCCAGCGGCAGGATCGCGCACTGGTGGTCGACCAGGGCTTCGCGCCCGATGTCGTCGATCCGCGGGCCGCGTCCCAGTGCTGGAAAGGCCAAACTAACCGGAGCATTCGGCAAGGCCATACACCGGAGTGATCGCCTCCGCGCGCAGGCCATAAGGCGAAAAACGCCTCGGCAAAGGCTTCCAGGGTTGCCGGACTCACGGGTCCGGAGACATTGAGTGCCAGCCTCCCAGGACGGCTGGTAGATCGAGTCCTACAAGGTCAGCGTCGGCCAGTTTTCTCGCGCACAGATCGTAAGCGAAGTTCGGTGCCGGTGAAAGCGTACCGCGATGCTGCGAGATGGCCCGAAGCCAGCGACGACGCGAAAGAAAGCCAGCAGCGACATCAACACCAGACGGATGCCGAAATAGAGCGACCCGATCCAGGCGCCGTTCAGCCTATGTCATGATAGAGCGGCAGCCAGGAGTCGAAAACGTCCTCGCTGCAGACTCCGACAGCTCCCGCCTATGGCACGCAGGTTGGCCAACAGGTTGGCGTGGCTGAGTACCACGCCCTTGGGATCACCGGTGCTGCCTGAGGTATATTAGCAGGAAGGCAATGTCGTCTGCCGCGCGCGGTAGAGCAGGCTGATCGCCTCGATGTCGAGTTCCTCAGGGGTCAGGACTTCGCGCAACGTCGGTGCGTCTCGGCACGCAGCAGCGCGGCAACCTTTCGCCTGTGGCATCGGTGATGATGAACACGGCCTGGGCGTTGTCCAGGATAAGCGCATGCCGGCGCAGGTGATCCTCGATCTGCGCCAGCCTTTGCCGGAGGATAGATCGGGACCGGAATGCCGCCAGCCAGCATCACCCCAAAAAAGCTCGTCAGATAGTCGCGTCCGGTAGGCAACATCAGGGCAACCGTCTGACGTGGTAGCAAGCCGCGTGTCACCAGGCCGGTGGCTACCCGGCGCGCCTGTTCGAGCAGTCCGCCATAGGTGATGCTTTCCGGAGCACCCTGCTCGCCGCCACCATCGCCATAGAGCAACACGTGACGCGGGTGATTGCGCACGGCATGCCATTCGAGGACTTCTCGACCAGCGTAAGCACGCCTGCTCGGGAAAGTTGGTCGGGACGGCGGCTGGGGCGAACTCGACGGTCGCCGCCGAAAAACCGTCATCCCCAGCCCGGACAATGAACTGCAGCAGGTCCTGCGGCGTCTCTGTTTCAGCGAGTGCCGACTCGGGTGGCGACTTGCCGAACTCGCTACCCACGCGCAACAGCAGCCGACGCGCGCCAGGCTATCCAGGCCCAGTTCACGCTCCAGATGGCTGCGCATGCACGTGTTCGACACGTCCCGGGCGCGGGTCTCCTCGACCATTACCGACACCACTCGCAAGAGTCTTGCCGAAACCTCGACGATAGCTCCGCCGGCAGACCTTCCCCAACCTCTGTTCACCGTCGCAACTCCTGTCTCCAAACTGGCTGCCGCGGATCGTGCGGTCGAGACCGACCCTTCTCGCCTCCGGCTACGCCGGTCGGCAGACCTTCGGGTACCGCCGTCAGCCTTCCGGCGATCATCGAACCGGCGCGAGTCTACCAGACTGGCCGCAACCGCGACGCTGGGGCGACCGCCCGCGGTCCTTGGCAGGGCATCGATCACGAAGCTTGGAGAGCACAAAATCAATCCGTCCGGTTTCCAGGTCGGTCGGACAAGTTTCACCTGCAGGCGGTCCGAGACGAAAGGGCCTGCCGCTGCGCTCGCCGAGCATCTGCGCTTGATACTGTCGTATTGAAAGTAACTTCGCCGCTCGGAAACGTACCAGTCCTCGACATACACCTCGTCGAGGGCGACGAAGACGCCGAAAGGGACCACCGCCGCAATCGTCCCGGCGAACACTTCGCCAATACGGTCGCGCATGGTAACACTTGAGCCAGTTGCCGACATCGCGCGTCGCTTCATCCGCGCGCCGTTCGGTCATCGAGCAGTGCAGACCGATATCTTTCCCATTTGCCGGGCGCGTAGTGCGCCCCGGCGAGCACCGCCTTTGATCGAACGATGCACGAGCAGGTCGGGATAGCGACGTATCGGCGAGGTGAATGCGTGTAGTGTTCGTACGACAGGCCAAAGTGGCCGACATTGTCGGGACTGTACATGGCCTGCCGCAGCGAGCGGAGCACGACCGTCTGCAGCAATTGCGCATCGGGGCGGGTCTTGATGCTGTCCAGCAACAGGGCATAACTCTTGGCGGTCGGATCGTCCCCACCGCCAAGGCCGATACCGAACTCCTTGAGTAGCGCGCAGGGCCTCGAGTTTCTCCGGCGTCGGACCTTGATGAATCCGGTACAGGCAGGGCTGCCGGTTGCTTTGGAGAAAAGCCGAAGCACAGACATTGGCGGCCAGCATGCACTCGATCAGTCGGTGCGCGTCGTTGCGGCGCACCGGAACGATGTTCTCGATCTTGCCCTGCGCGTTGAACAGCATCATCGTCTCGATGGTTTCGAAGTCGATCGCACCGCGCTTGCCGCGTGCACCTCGCCGAGGACCTGGAACAGCGGCGTAGAGCGCCTGCAGATGCGGCAGCAGACGCTGGTGAAGATCGCTCTCCGGCTTGGTCACAACCGTCCAGCCAGTGCCACACCTGGTTATAGGTCAGCCGCGCGTGCGAGCGGAAGACCGCCGGATAGAAACGGTAGTCGCTGATCTCGCCAGTGTGGTCGATGGCCATGTCGCAAACCATCGCCAGGCGGTCGACATCGGGATTCAGCGAACACAGACCATTGGATAGCTTCTCCGGCAACATCGGAATCACCCGGCGGGGGAAATAGACCGAGTTGCCGCGCTCGCCGGCGTCACGATCCAGTGCCGTGCCCGGCTGTACGTAGTGACTGACGTCCGCGATGGCCACCAGCAAGCGCCATCCGCGTCCATTTTTCTCCGCGAAACCGGCATCATCGAAACCTTGCCGTTTCGCCGTCAATGGTCACCAGCGGCAGGGCCCGCAAGTCCGTGCGGCCTTCCCAATCGCTGGCGACCAACGTCTCCGGCAAGGCATCGGCTTCTGCAAGCGTCCTGGTCGAGAACTCGAATGGTAAGTCATGCTTGCGCAAGGCGATCTCGATCTCCATGCCGGGTTCGTATAGTTGCCGAGCACCTGACGATGCGCCCGATCGGCTTTGAATGCCGGTCTGGCTGTTCGATGATCTCGACGGTGACCACCTGGCCAGATATGGCCGTGCCGCCACCGCCCGGCGCGACCAGGATGTCCTGGTTGATACGGCGATTTTCCGGGACCACCAGCGTAATGCCATGCTCAATCAGCACGCGGCCAACGACCCCGGTATTGGCCCTCTCCAGGACCTCGACGATCACTCCCTCGCGGCGCCCGCGGCGATCGACCCCGATCACGCGCACCAGCGCGCGATCGCGATGCAGGACTTTGGTCATCTGACGGGCCTCGAGGGAGAGGTCCTCGCTACCATCATCCGGGACGAGGAAGCCATAACCGTCGGATAATCCTCGACGCGCCCGGCAATCAGGCTGGCACGTTCCGGCAGGATGTATGAGCCTTTGCGGTTGCGCAACAGTTGGGCTTCGCGTTCCATCGCCCGCAAGCGGCGTTGGAACGCGTCCAGTTCAAGCTTGTCGATATCGAGAAGTTCGCGGAGTTCCTCGAAGGGCACTGGCCTTCCCTGTTCCTCAAGGACCTGCAGGATATATTCGCGGGAAGGCAAGGGATTCTCGTAGCGCTTGAGTTCGCGTTCCAGATAGGGATCGCGGCGGCGAACGGTCGACAGTTTCATTATTGACATTCCTTCATGTTCCTATAGAATTCGGACTTCGCTGGAAATGCCCAGGTGGCGAAATTGGTAGACGCGCTAGGTTCAGGTCCTAGTGGTGGCAACACCGTGGAGGTTCGATTCCTCTCTTGGGCACCAGGCAATACACGAAGGCCCCGATTTTCGGGGCTTTTTCGTTTTCTGACGACCCCCCTCAAGGCTGCACCGCACGCAGCAGGCCGGTGTGCAACCCGGCCTGTACTCATTGTACGCCATCACGCCTGCCCCCTCGTGACGAACAGGCATAACTCCCCTCCCAGCATTCCCCGCAGGCGGCCGCATCGGCCCGAACCGCTGGGCCCTCGTGGCTTTCACTGCATGGCCCGGAGCCGGGCGCTTCTCAGGTCAAGTGCTACGGCGACGCATCGAGAATGCTGGCCAAAGTCTCTCGAAAATTTTTCTCACTACTAGCCAACGCGCGTGAAAATATGGATACTACGGTGCCGGAGGTCGCCAGCAGCTTACTGCTGCGAGAATGAGAACCAGTTCCAACTTAGCCACCCGTTAGGAATCCAGATGACGATACGACCGGAGTTGATAGAAAAGCTGCGCGCGAAGCGCGACAAGCTCACTGAAAACGTCAGTCCAGAGAAGCTGGAGGCGTTGCACGCCAAGGGTTTGCTGTCGGCTCGCGAGCGCCTCGACACCCTGTTTGCCGAGGGCACGTTCCAGGAACTCGGTCTGCATGCCGCGCACAACGCGACGTCCTTCGGCATGGCCGGGCGATCCCTCCCCGCCGACGGGTGATTACCGGCAACGGCTACGTCGGGAACACACAGGTCGCAGCGTTCAGCCAGGATTTCAGCGTCGTCGCCGGGACACTCGGGCAAGATGCAGGCCTGAAAGATCACGCGGATCATGCGCCATGCCCTGAAGATCGGGGTACCGCTGGTGGCCTTCAAGGATTCAGGCGGTGCGCGCATTCAGGAAGGCGTCGATGCGCTCTCCGGCTACGGCGATGTGTTCTACGCCAACGTCCTGCTCTCTCAGGTCGTGCCGCAGATCGCGGTGATCTGCGGTCCGTGCGCGGGCGGTGCCGCCTACTCGCCGGCGCTGATGGACTTCGTGATCATGACCCGCAACAACGCGCACATGTTCCTCACTGGCCCTGAAGTGATCAAGGCGGTCACCGGCCGCGCGACGACGATGGCGGAAGTCGGCGGCGCCGAGATGCATTCGACGGTCAGCGGCAACGCCCACTTCGTTGCCGAGGACGACCGGCATGCGATCACACTGGTCAAACAATTACTGTCTTATCTGCCGGCCAACAATACCGAGGATCCGCCGCACGATCTCGCCGTTCCGATCGAGGAAAGAGAAGACCCCGGAATCAATGACTGCATTCCGGACAGCCCATCCGACCCGCTCGACATGTATGCAGTCATTCGCCGTGTCGTGGACCAGGGTGAACTGCTCGAAGTCCATGCCGGCTTCGCCCGCAACGTGATCGTCGGCTTTGCCCGCATCAGCGGCGTCGTCGTGGGCATCGTTGCCAACCAGCCGATGGTGATGGCCGGCGCGCTCGACCTCAACGCGGCCGACAAGGTGGCCCGCTTCGTACGAACGTGCAATATCTTCAACGTGCCGGTGGTGACTCTGGTCGATGTGCCGGGTTTTCTGCCTGGTGTCGAGCAGGAACGCAGCGGTATCATTCGCCATGGCGCGAAAATGCTATTTGCTTACGGATCGTGCACCGCGCCGAAAATCACGGTGATCCTGCGCAAGGCTTATGGGGGCTCCTACCTTGCCATGTGCAGCCAGGAAATGGGAGCCGACATGGTTTACGCCTGGCCAACAGCCGAGATCGCCGTGATGGGCGCCGAGGCCGCGGTCAAGATCCTCTACCGCAAGGAACTCGATCAGGCCGAGGATCGCCAGGCAAAGGCTGCTGAACTGGCGCAGGAATACCGTGACGAATTCGCGTCGCCCTATGTATCGGCCAGCAATTTCTACATCACCGACGTGATCGAACCGCAGGATACGCGCTGGATGGTCGCCCTCGCACTGCGCAAGATTCTCGACAAGCGTGAACTCAGGCCGGCGAAAAGCACGGCAACATTCCCATGTAATCGGCAACGGAAGGAAGACCCCATGGTGTCGACGCCATTTTCAAGGCGCTGCAAAACCACGGCATCGCCATTGTCATCTCGCTGGTGGTTGCCGTCCTGATCAAGGTGCTGGTTGCGGTGACCGGCCGGATCGAAAAGGCGAAGCCGATCGACGTGCCGACGGGAACCGTCTGCCCCATCGGACTCGGCGTTCCGGATGAAGACGTCGCCGCGCTGTCGGCGGCGATCTTCGTGGCCATCGGCGCGCACCACATCTTGCACATTGCACCAACCAGCCATGGCTGGGCAGCAGGCGCACGCGCCGCCCAGCATTCCCATACGCCGGGGCCCACGGGCCGAGGCCCCAGATAGAAGGTAGAAGGAGCAAACAATGCCCAGACAATTCAAGGTGACCGTCAACGGACGCGAGTACGAGGTCAGCGTTCTCGAACTCACTGCCGGCCAGGCGGCGCAGCAATCCGCTCCGGCCGCTCCGATGGCGGTAGCGGCCGCAGGGAGCGCCACCAGCGCCGCACCGGCCGCGGCGGCGCCGCGACCAGCCGCGGTTGCCGGAGCCGGCGACGAACTGGCCGGCATGGGTGGCGTCGTGGTCGAAGTGGACGTCAAGGTCGGCCAGACCGTGGCGGCCGGTGATCGGCTGCTGGTCCTCGAAGCCATGAAGATGAAAACCCCGGTCATGGCGACGCGCGCGGGTCAGGTCACACGCGTGCTGGTCGCACCCGGCGATGCGGTCGAGGGCGGTCAGCCGCTGCTGACCATCGCTTGAGCCAGGCCAACAGGCAGGAGCGAGTTCCTGTCGTCTGCAACTCGATGCGCGGGCGGATGATTCCTGCCGCCTGGCGCGAGGACTGAAGCGTATGGAAGGCATTCATTTTCTCGATCTGTTCCAGGGCATTGCCACGCTGGTGGCGTCCGAGCCGAAAATCATGTTCGGGCGCATCTTCCTGATGTTGCTCGGCTTCCTGCTGATCTATCTGGGCTCCAGGAACATCCTCGAACCCCTGCTGATGATCCCGATGGGCCTGGGCATGTCGTCGGTCAACGCCGGGGTGATGTTCCTCGACGGCAACAAGATGGGAACACTGTTCGTCGACCCCCTGATGTCCGATCCGATCGAACTGATGAACGTCATGCAGATCGACTGGCTACAACCGATCTACACGCTGACCTTCAGCAATGGTCTGATCGCTTGCCTGGTGTTTATGGGGATCGGCGTCCTGCTCGATGTGGGCTACGCGCTGGCGCGCCCTTCCAGAGCATGTTCATTGCCCTCTTCGCCGAACTGGGAACCATCGCCGTTTTTCCGATTGCCGTCTGGCTGGGCCTCAATCCGGGCCAGGCCGCTGCCGTCGCCACCATTGGCGGTGCTGACGGCCCGATGGTGCTATTCACCTCGCTGGTGCTGGCCAAGGATCTCTTCGTGCCGATCACGGTCGTTGGTTACCTTTATCTCGGTCTGACTTATGGCGCTTACCCTTACCTGATCAAGTGGCTGGTACCCGAGCGCATACGCGGGATCAGCATGGCCGCCGACCGCGGACCGAAGATCAGCCGCTCGCAGAAGCTCACCTTTGCCGTGGTGGCATGCACGCTGCTATGCCTGCTGTTTCCGGTGGCTGCGCCGCTGTTCTTCTCGTTGTTTGTCGGCGTCGCGGTGCGCGAAAGCGGTATCGACGCGTTTACCAAACTGCTCGGGGAGGTGTTTCTCTACGCGGCAACCTTCTTCCTCGGCCTGACCCTGGGCGTGCTCTGCGAGGCCAATACCCTGCTGGAGCCGACGGTGCTCAAGCTGCTCCTGCTGGGGATGCTGGCCCTGACGATCTCGGCCCTTGGCGGCCTTCTCGGCGGTTGCATTCTCTATTTCTGGAGGGCCGCAAGTTCAACCCGATCATTGGGATTGCCGGGGTCAGTTGCGTACCGACCACAGCCAAGATCGTGCAGAAGGTTGCCAGCGCGGCCAACGCTGGAGCCATCGTCATGCCTCAGGCGCTGGGCGCGAATATCAGCGGCGTAATCACCTCGGCGATCATCGCGGCAACCTTCATCTCTATGCTACGCTAGCCGGCCCTGGAAAGCAGCGAACCAACCGCCGGCAAGACGCCGACAGCTTGCTTGTCGCCGCACAAGCAAGCTGTCGCAAACCCGGATCAACCGGCTGGCCACTCACGGGTCGCTAGGCTGACTCCGGACAGCAACGCTTTGGCGGGCTGACAATGCCAGTTGAAGAAACCTACTTCTCGGCGTCAGTCGGCCGCTTCCCCGCATCCGATGGAAAGCCGGGAAGCGGCAAGCTGGTGAACAGCGTGCGAGTCTGCGTTTTCAACTGGTCCTGCATCTGGTGGAGCATCTTCCGGCTCTGCTCCATATAGGTGGCCATCATCGTCTGCATCGCCGGACCCTGGAAGTTCATGAACTGCGACCACATGTCGTTCTGCATCATCTGGCTGTTGCTTTCTCCGTAGAGCTGCTGCGACTGTTCCTGCAGCTTCTTGGAAGTCCACGAACGACTTCATGTTCGTTTCCAGATACTTGCCAAGCATTCCCTGCATCGCGTGGCCGTAGAAGCGGATCATCTGCGCCAGCAGATCGGTGGTAAACAACGGGACACCTGCCGCCTCTTCCTCAAGGATGATCTGCAGCAGGATACTGCGGGTAATGTCTTCGCTGGTCTTGGCATCGAGGACATTGAAGTTTTCTCTCGATAGCACCAAATCCTTGACATCGCTCAAGGTGATGTAGGCGCTCGTCTTGGTGTCGTAAAGACGACGGTTCGGGTATTTCTTGATCAGGCGCAACTGCTCGGGCATGACGACCCTTCCTCCATGTACAGATCACTCGGCGAACGCTCTTTCGCGCACTATGATGCAATGCAACACAATTATACGCCAGCCAAAAAAAACAGGCTCCTGTTGGAGCCTGTCCTGACTGCTGTAAAACAAAATCCTGCGTCTATTGATAGTAGAGACCACCACAGATGTTCAGCGTCGAACCGGTCATGAAGCCGGCGATGTCCGAGGCGAGGTAAACGCAGGCGCCACCAATCTCTTCCGGCTTGGCCAGACGCTTCATCGGTACCGTATCGACGATGCTCTGCAGGATTTCCGGCTTGATGGCCATCACCATCTGGGTCGCCACATAACCGGGGCAAATGGCGTTGACCGTCACGTTCTTGGCGGCAAGTTCAGCAGCCAGAGCCTTGGTGAAACCGATGACACCCGCCTTGGCTGCCGAGTAGTTGGTTTGACCGGCCTGACCACGCAGGCCATTGACCGATGAGATGTTGATGATCCGGCCCCAGCCGCGCTCGGCCATCTTGGACGAAACCTGCTTGGTCATGTTGAACAGGCTGCCAAGGTTCGTTGAAATCACGGCATTCCATTGCGCCAGTTCCATGCGTGCAAACATCTTGTCACGAGTGATTCCCGCACAGTTGACCAGAATGTCAATCGGACCCGCCTTGGCTTCAGCTTCCGCAGCCAGAGCAACGCATGAATCATAGTCGGAGACGTCGCCGGCCACAGTAATGAAGTCGTTAAAGCCAGCGTCTGCCATGGCCTTGCCCCACTCTTCCGGCTTGTCGAACTGCGGATGGTAGGCAGCAACTACCTTGTGACCAGCCTTGGCCAGTTCCTGGCAGATGGCCGTACCGATTCCACCCATAGCACCTGTAACCAAAGCAACACGTTGCGTCATAGCTCTTTCCTTTCCTGTTGACGATTGAAACAATTGGCGGTGTGACACCGCCAGGATTACAACCTCTGCTTAATACCCGGGGCCTTGATCGTAGTCCGCCTGTATGCACCAGTCGAACGAAAGCCAGAGTCGTCCGCCCAACCGTTACGCGTACCACATGGCTCGTCGGAATACCTGCCGGTCGCTTCCCGGCGCGCATCCGACCGCACCGCCGCAGCCACACTCTCCCACTGCGACTTCCCCGACATCTCCCGACTGCGCCACTTGATAACGTGCCATCCAAAATCGTCATTGATTCTGCATTGCAGCAACCGCGCTGTCAATGCAAGAATGACCAATTGAGTGACTTGGCTGCGCCCCGGGCCTCCGTGCATCAGTGCGGCGACTTATAATCGCTTCATGCACATCGTCGTGATTGCCTGGCTGTACGTTACCGTGTTGATGGCGCTTGCCGAGAGCAGCCTCGTCGCCGGGATTTTGACCCTGCTTTTCTACGGGGTGGTGCCGATAGCGCTTTTGCTTCGGCTCTTCGGTGGTCCCGTGCGGCGGCGCGCAGCCCGCCTATCACAAGATGCCAGTCGAACGACAAGCGGCGCCGATGCCGACAAGCCCGCGCAGTGACTACTCCGCGGACAGCCAGATGAGCGACGCCATTCGTCCGGTCACGCCGTCGCGCCGGTACGAAAAAAAACGCGCCTCCTCAGACGCAGTGCAGTAACCCCCTCCGTAAATGGACTCGACACCGAGTCGACCAAGGGATTGTCGTGCGAGCAGGTAGATATCCGCCAACCACCCGCCCACAGGCACGCCTACACCATGCCCGGACTGCCCGATCAGATCCTCTGCAGGTGTTTCGTTCCGGCGCGGCAAACGCCTGAATGCCCCTGCCGCCTCCGCGTCGGCCTCGACAAAAGCGCTGCGCACCTCGGCACCAACCTCGAAAGCCTGCGGACCAATGGCGGGACCCAGATAGGCAAGCAGGCGCGTACCGGGCAAGCCCATGGCCGCCACGGTTCGCTCCAGGATGCCGGCCTGCAGGCCGCGCCAACCGGCGTGCGCGGCTGCCACAACGGTGCCGGAGCGGTCACAGAGCAACACCGGCAGGCAGTCTGCCGTCATCACCCCGCAGACGATACCAGCCTGGTGCGTAAATGCAGCGTCGGCGGTCGGAATCTGCGTCGAGGCTGCAGAAATGGCAGCGTCAACGACCGCTGTGCCGTGCACCTGGTTGAGCCAGAACGGCGGCGCCGGCAGCCGACAGTTCAGCCGCCGTCGGTTTGCTGCCACCGCCAGGGGATCATCACCGACGTGATCGCCGAGATTGAGGCTGGCGTACGGGTTAACGCTCACGCCGCCCAGGCGAGTCGTGATCAGACTGCACACTCGCGCCGGTGCTGGCCAGTCGGGGATGATCCAGTCCTCGTTGATCAAGGCATCAGGTTGCATGGAATCGGCTCAACGGTCAATCACGCAAGGCCCTCAGTCACGCAAGGTCCTATTGCTCATCCGGATCCTCGTCATCGGAATCGTCACCGGCGACGTAGATTACCTCCGGACCCTCGCCCTGATCCTCGTCCCAGTCATCTTCATCGTCACCATTCTGGACATCTTCGAGCTCCGCTTCGTCACTGAGGGCCTCCAGTGTCTCTAGCCGCAGCATCTCGATCAGCGTGGCCATGTCCTCCGGCAAGCAGGATTTCCATAACATCGCTCTACCCGTCAGCGGGTGCACCAACTCCAGACGACACGCGTGCAGCGCCTGGCGAGCAAAGTGCGGTCCGCGCGGAACGCGGCTGACACCGCCGCCATACGCCGGGTCACCCACCAGCGGATGCCCGGCGGATGTCAGGTGCACGCGTATCTGGTGCGTCCGCCCCGTCTCCAGCGCGCATTCGATCAAGGTGCAGGCGAGAAACCGCTCCACGACTCGATAGTGGGTACGCGCCGGCTTGCCCGTTCTCACCACGGCCATTCTGGTCCGCAATGTCGGATGCCGGCCGATGGGCGCATCCACCGTACCGGAACGCTCGACAAGCCCCCTCGCCAGCGCCTGGTAATAGCGTTTGACGGTGTGCGCCTGCAATTGCCGCACCAGGTGGGTCTGCGCCTCCAGCGTCTTGGCGACGACCATCAGGCCACTGGTATCCTTGTCCAGGCGATGGACAATACCGGCCCGCGGCACCTTGTCGAGTTGAGGGGCATGGTACAGCAGTGCATTGAGCAGAGTGCCACTCCAGTTCCCACTGCCTGGATGTACTACCAGTCCGGCCGGCTTGTCGATGACGATCAAGGTCTCGTCCTCGTACGTCACCGGCACAGGGATGTCCTCGGGCATCGATGATTCTGTGCGTTCGTCAGGCGCTTCGGCCAGTTCGATGCGTTCGTCGCCCCACAGCTTCTGCCTTGGCTCCAGGATCGGTATACCGTTTACGACAACCCTGCCCTCGCGTATCCAGACCTGCAGACGGCTCCGCGAATGGCGCGACAGCAGCCGCGCAAGAATCTGGTCCAGGCGTTGACCGCCGCAGTCTCTGGGCACGCTCAGGGTGATTCGGGGGTTTGAGCTATAATCGCCGTGCCCGATGTCCTGGATAGCGGCGTCGGCTACAGACTTCCTATTCTTTGGGTTTTCCATCATGCGTAGTGTAGCGGTTATCGTCACTCTTTTTGTCGCCTCTCTGATCGTTGGCTGTGGGCTACTCCCGGAAGACAAG
Organism: Candidatus Accumulibacter propinquus; assembly: GCA_016714935.1. Lineage (GTDB taxonomy): Bacteria > Pseudomonadota > Gammaproteobacteria > Burkholderiales > Rhodocyclaceae > Accumulibacter > Accumulibacter propinquus. Next base: position 165,996 of record JADKBU010000003.1, read on the forward strand.
GATGAGACGTCTGGCTGGTCGGCAAACAAACTGTATGCGGAAGCCAAGGATGCGCTGAACGAAAGCTCTTACGCCAAGGCCATCAAGTATTTTGAGAAGCTGGAATCCCGCTATCCCTACGGGCGCTACGCACAGCAAGCACAGATCGACATCGCCTACGCTTACTGGAAGGACCAGGAGCCGGCGTCGGCGATTGCCGCCTGCGACCGTTTCATCAAGCTGCATCCCAATCACCCGAACGTCGACTACGTGTACTACCTGCGCGGGCTCATCAATTTCAACGAAAACCTGGGCATCATGGGTGCCATCAGCAACCAGGACATGACCGAACGCGATCCGAAAGGTGCCCGCGAGTCGTTTGATGCCTTCCGGGAACTGGTGACACGCTTTCCGGAGAGCAAGTACACACCCGATGCGATCCTGCGGATGAAGTATCTGGTCAATGCCCTGGCCTCACTGGAACTGCATGTCGCCAGATATTACATGAAACGCGGTGCTTATCTGGCTGCAGCCAACCGTGCCCAGTACACAGTCACCAACTACCCAGGGGCACCGGCCACCGAAGAGGCGCTCTTCATCATGGTCAAGGCCTATGATGCGCTCGCACTGAACGATCTGCGCGATGACGCCGAACGCGTCATGCGGAAGAACTTTCCCAACAGCGAATACTACGTGCGCGGACTGGAGCGCAAGGAACCGTGGTGGAAACTCTGGTAGGCCGCCAGACCTGATGCCTGATCGCAAACGGCTGAATCATATGGACTGCTTGATGGCCAGGAGCGCCTGGTTGCGCAAGGTCCTCAGCAAGGACAATTCCTTCTCGGAAATGACGATCTCGCCCGCCTGTGCGCGATCGGCGTAGATCATGGCCAGCCCGCTTCCCTTGACGCAGAGCGGGAAGACCAGGAATGTTTCGGCAGCCACCGCCTTGCGAAACCACCCGGGGATGCGCGCCGCGATCTTCGGGTCGTTGGTGTCGCTGATCAGGATGTCGACGCCATTGGCGAGCGCCGCATGAAAGATATCCGGCGTAAAAACCAGTGAAAACCTGAAACTCTTGGCGATCTCCAGTGCATCGGGCCCAAACCCGAAACGACCCTGCATCGCATTGCTGCGACCGTCACGGATGCACAGGATTACACGCTTGAAGCCCTTCGCCCGGTAGATTGTCTCGAGAATGATCCGCAGCACGTCATTGAGTTTGAAGTCACTGACCAGCGCGTTACTGACGTCCTGAATCCCTGCCAGAAGAATGGCTTCGCTCACCACCGCCGCGATATCTTCCACGGCGAGGTTGGCCTCACCGGCAATGTCATCGCTCGCCACCTCGGCCGCCAGGACGTCCGATAGCACGGTGCCCGCCAACCCGTCCTCAGCATCAGGTGACGCCTGCGTGCTTGGCAGGTTGGCCGAAGTCCCTGTCCAGGCCTTGATCTGCCTGCCGAGCCGCGTCTGCTGCAGATTGAGGTGGATGATGCCGGCAAATTGTCCCACCTGTTCAAACGACCTCTCCAGCGTATCGCGCAGATCCTGCTCGTCGAGCGCGACAACCTCCCCGAACCGCGTTGCAAGCTTGCGTAGCTCCTTCTGCTGATGATCGGCCGGGACATCTGCGATGACCGTGCAGATCTCGTTCGACATCGCCGCCAGAATGCGCAGGCGATCCTCAGTATTCGCGGGACGGCGAATGCTGCCTGCCGGCAACTTGCGCATGCTGTTGACCAGCAGCTTCGGAAAGCCCCACGCCTGGGCTATACCGACACCGAGTTCCTCGAACGAGATGCCCAGTACCTGCAGTGCCGCAGCCTCTTCGGACGAGCTCTTCTGCAGCAGCAGGCGCCGGATTTCGGCGCTCTCTTCAGGAAAGTAGTACTGGCTCAACAGGCGGCCAAGGTTGTGGAACATGGAGCAGATGAACACCTGCTCGATATCCGCGCGTGCAGAAACCTTGCCGGCGATGTCCTTGGCCAGGACCCCGGCCAGATTGGCGCGCAGGAATTCATCCTTGAGCTGACTGGCATTCTCCTTGTTCTGCAGATGGTCGAAGAGCATCACCGTGATCGCAATGCTTCGCACGGCGTCGAGGCCCAGTACAACCACTGCGCGCGAGACGGTACTGATGTTCCCCCCACCAGCTTGCTGGTAATAGGCGGAGTTGACCATCCGCAGGATCTTGTTGGTCAACGAGAAATCCTTGAGGATCGTGTTCGAAACCTCGGAAATACTCTGATTCTCAGACGTCGTGATCCTGTTGATCGCCCCGACCGCCTCCGACAAAGCCGGAAAATCACTCTTGTGGCGCATTCGCCGCAGCAGGAAGTCGATCGTGCTTTGCCTGGGATCCGTTGACGGCGCCAGGTTCTCGGGTACCAAGTAGTCGTCCAGGGCCTCGCGCATCTGCACGGCCGACTCGTAGCGGTTCTCCGGATCGCGCTCCAGCGCCCGGTACACGAGGTTTGCGAGCCGCTCCTCAAGCAGGTTGCGGGCATCTCGCGACAGGCGGATATCTTCGCTGGCAATCCGCTTCATCACCTCCGCGCTGTCGGTCCCAGGAACCGCCCGCTGCCCGGTGAGCAATTCGTAAAGCACCAGTCCCGCTGAAAAGATGTCCGATCTCTTGCTGCTGCTTCGCCGCAGGATGTACTCTGGAGCCATGTACGCGGGTGTGCCGATCAGTTGCCCGCGGTCGTCGGTCAAACCTTCGGTACGCGCCGCAATGCCGAAATCCATTACTCTCGGCACGCCATCGTCGTCAATCAGGATGTTGCTGGGCTTGAGATCCCGGTGAATGATCCCTGCCGCGTGCGCATGCGCAATGGCATCCAGGATCGGCTGCATGATCGCGATCGCTTTGGCAGGCGTCAACCCACCACTGACCTTCAGGAATTCGGCAAGATTCTTGCCCGGCACATACTGAAAGACGAGATAGAGATCACCTTGCGTCTCGGCCGCCTCGAAGATCGGAACGATGTTCGGGTGGCGCAACTGGCTGACCATCCTTGCCTCGTCGAGCAGTTGGCGGTTCTGCTGCGGATCGGCGTGCGCGAAGTGCAGCGTCTTGATCGCCACTTGCCGCTGCAGATGCGGGTCACGCGCGAGATAGACGATGCTTTGGGCACCCCGACCCAACTCACGAATGATCTCGAAACGTCCAATAGTCTTGCTCACAGTATCCGATCGTCCTCACAGAAGACTGGCATTCCATACGTGTCTGCTCGCCACCGGAAGTGGCACGACTGGCAGGCACCGGAATCGTCAAATCCAGAGCAGTCTTGGCGCCGTGCCCGTTCGCCCACAAACGACGGCAAGTTGATCGAACTCGCGTCCCAGGATACGCAACTGCCCTTCATCGACGTGCAGCAGTAAACAACTCGGTTCGGCAGGCCAAAGGTCATCGTCAGCCAGGTTGCAACCTCTAAGGAAACGCCAGCCGGCGGCGGCGATACGGTCGTGCAGGCGCTGCTGCCGAAGCTGGTTCTCTTCGGTCGAAAGGAGAACCCCGGGGTTGTACGCGGTCACAATCCCCCAGTGGATTGCCCTTCCAGTGCTGCCCAGGCTCTGTCCCAAGGTCACCTCGCGATACAGAAAGGCGTCAAAAGCGGCATCGGCAACGCCAATCCGGAGAGCAAAGATCCCTTTCGACGTCACTACCCGATAGCTTGTCGCCCGAAACGCGGCGTCGAGCGCTGCGCGATTCATGCCTCCCCGGTAGTTGCCGCAAGGTCTTCGAGATCACCGAGCCGCAACTGGGCTTCGATCACCGGCAAGGCTTCGACGCTCTTCAGCTTGCGTTCGATCTGACGCGTCCGAACGCCCGCTGACTCGATACTTCTGCTCGCCTGTTCGAGCTTCCGGCGTGTCGCTTCGAGGACCTCTCCAAACTTGCCAAACTCGGTCTTGATGGCCCCAAGAACCGCCCAGACTTCCGAGGATCGGCGCTCGATGGCCAACGTTCGGAAGCCCATTTGCAGGCTGTTTAGCAGCGCCGCCAGGGTCGTCGGGCCGGCGAGACAGATCCGCAGTTCGCGCTGCAAGGCGTCAACCAGTCCAGGTCGGCGCAAGGCCTCGGCGTACAGGCCCTCGGTCGGCAGATAAAGGATCGCGAAATCCGTCGTGTACGGTGGTTCGACATACTTGTCGTGAATCTTTCTCGCCTCCTCACGCAGCCTGGTTTCCAGTGCCTTGATTGCCATCTCGAGCGCTACCGGATCGGCGCGCTCCTGCGCCTCGAGCATCCGTTGATAGTCCTCCAGCGGAAACTTGGCATCAATCGGCAACCACACCGGCCGCTGCTCCTGATCACCCTTCTCGAGCCCGGGCAAACGAATCGCGAACTCGACGCGATCAATCCGGTCCGGCCGGGTTGCGACGTTCCTGGCATATTGCTCGGCGGTCAGCAACTGCTCCAGCAGCGCTTCCAACTGCACCTCGCCCCAACTACCACGCGTCTTGACATTGGTCAGGACGCGCTTGAGGTCGCCGACGCCGGTAGCCAGAGTCTGCATTTCGCCCAGGCCGCGATGCACCTGCTCGAGGCGGTCGCTGACCAGCTTGAATGACTCACCCAGTCGTTGCTCCAGCGTGGCGTGCAGCTTTTCGTCCACCGTTCGGCGCACCTCCTCAAGCTTGGCCGCATTGTCCGCCTGCATGGCCGCTAGGCGTACTTCAAGCGCCAGGCGCAAGCTCTCGAAGCACTGCTCATTGCTGTTGATCAAGCGCGCCAACTGCTGCGCGAACGATTCCAGTTGCTGCGCCTGCAGTTTGCCGAGCTGCGCCAACTGCGAGGCCAGGGTCTGCGACAGGCGAGTCAGCGACACCGACTGCTCCTCCCGGTCGCCACGTGCGGCGCTTGCCGCCTCCTGCCGACCCAGCGCCATTTCCTGACGCAACTCGCGCTCGAGCCGCTCCTGACCACCTTGCAGGTCGCGAAAACGCGCCTCCATAATCTCGCTCGCTGAACCCCCTGTGCGCAACAGCAGCACGACCTGAAGAACGATCATCACGAGACCGAGCAACACCACGATGTACCCCACGCCCTCACCCATGTGCCGCTTCTTTCAGAAGACTGCCGACTGACCAACAGCACAATTGCCGATGGCCTTCTTACTTCAAGTTCAAAAGCACGCGGCCTGTCCTGGCCTGGACTTCGGATCCCGACTTGTCTTTCGCACCAAGAAGCTGGACCGGGAGCAGGAACAGACGCTCGGAAGGGAGACCTCGGGAAATCAGCCAATCGCGGACGGATTTGGCGCGTCGATCGGCAAGATCGCGCAGATCTTCGTCATCCACGCTCGAATTGGCCAGAATCAGCTTCTCCATTTCCTCCACCGGCAAGCCTTTCACCATGCCGACCAGATTGCGCGGCTTGGGAAACTTTTCGCTCCGATAAACGCGCTCAAGCAATACCGGGTATTCCTTGGCACTGACTTCTACGGCATCCGCCGAGCCGCTTTCCACGCCCTTCCTGGTCAGTTCCTCGCGTTTCAGCGCCCGCACCCTTTGCTCCAGGCGAGCACGCTTCAAGCCTTCGGGATCGCTCAGCGGATCGGCTCGCCCCTCGATTTCCAGCTTCAGCGCCGGCCGATCGAGGAGGGCCTTGGTCAGGTTCTCGAGACGCTGCTGTGCCGGTGGCGTGATCGCCGCCTGCCCCAAATCGAACTCGACAATGGACAGTTCCTCGCCACCGCCAAATATCGACCCCAGCAAGGCAAACGGTGAGGTCGCTGCCTTGACCAACAGGTTCACGATCACCTTGACCACCAGACCCCCGACGCTGAATTCCGGGTCATTGAGCGAACCGGCGATTGGCAGATTGATATCGATCTCCCCGTTGCGGTTCTTGAGCAGAGCAACCGCAAGCGTAACCGGCAACTTGGTCGCATCCGGGCTGTCGACCGGATTGCCGAAAGTCAGTTGATCCAGAAAAACGCGGTTCTCGGCTGTCAATTGACTGTTTTCGATCTTGTACTTGACGAACAGAGAAAGTTTGCCTTTTTCGATCGCGTAACCGGCGTACTTGCCCGAATAGGGCGACAGGGAGGTCATCTCGATACCCTTGATGTCTGCCTGCAGATCGAGATAGGGTTTGGCCGACAGCGGGTTGATTTGCCCTGACACGTTGAGTGGCGCGATATTGTCGTAACTGCCCCGCAGTTCGAGACTTGCGACACTGTCCGCCGCGGATGACAGACCGCTGATCGTGCCGCCGATCTTCTTCAGATTCGCCGAATAATTCGGTCTGATGAAGTTGTCGCTGAACTTGATGTCGCCGCCCTGGAGAGTGATCTTCCCGATCCTTACCGGCAGCAGCGGTCTGTCGCCAGCAACGACCGGGACCACGGACTTGCCCGCAGCGACAGCAGGCGGCGGTGCCTTGTCAGACCTTTCGCCTGCGGCCACCGGGGGCACCACGCCAGGCTGCCGAATGATCTGCAACAGATTCAGCTTGCCCTCGCGACTGATGATTACCCGTGCGAAGAAATCGGCGAGTGCCACTTCGCCAATCGACAGCGACTCCGGGTTGGCGTGTACGTCGAGCTTGCCGAGGTACAGCGATTTCCATTTCAGGAAGTCGGCGGAATTGATCTTGTCGACCGCGTAGAAATCGCCGACCGTCACCTGTCCGGAAAAGCCACCGCTGAGATTGCTCGGGTCCACTTCGCCCTTGCCGGTCTGCCGCAACTGCACAGCGCCACTCAGCGTCAGTTGCCCGCGCGTGACGTCGATGTTCAGCCGATCGGTAAAATACGGTTGCAGGGGCAATAGCTCCAGGGTCTTGACGGCCAACTTGAGATCCACATCGAGCGGGAACACCTTGACGCTACCGCCGACCTCGACATCTCCCTTGCGATTGACGCGAAAACGGGTCGATACCTTGGCGACCTGGCCGGGTTCGGTCGACAGGTTCTCAGCCTCGGCGCTCAACCCTTCAATGGTTTGGGTTGCGGCCGGCGTCACGGCACCATCTTCGAAACGCAGTCCGAGGTCGGCGACGCGACACTTGGCGACCATCAGCTTCCATGGCTCCGCGGTGTCTTTTTGAGAGGCCTTGACGACGCGCAAGACAGGGCCCTGAACAAACTCGATGCCGGAGTTGCCGGCACGCCGGATCAGCATGCCGACACCGCGTGCCGCAACTTCGTCGATCACCACTGCACGCTTTGCCAGATCGAGTTGACCGCCCTTGATCGATACCGCGTCCGCCTTGACCCATGGGGCCGCCTGCAGACGCCAGGCAGCCTCGAACTCAGCGGGTGCGCCAGACGTGCTATCAAGCTTCCGCAACCCCAGGTCAAGCCCTTCAACGCTCGCATTGAACGGCTTGCCATGCGACTCGTCGAGCCAGCGGAGAGCACCGCCAGTGATCTTCGTTTCGCCCACAGACCACTCCACCGGCAAGGATTCAGCCGGTGTAGTAGGGCCGGTCGCGGTGGCCGCACGCGCCGCCGTTTCCCTGGTGAAGAAGTCGACCCAGTTGATCGTTCCCTGCCGACTGACCCGACCGTAAATCTCCGGCGAATCTACTGACACGCGCTCGATGACAAAGCGGCGGTTGAGCGGATCGACGTCTCCGAGCAACACCTCCAGACGCTTCAAGGACAGCAGTGGAGCACCCTGGGAATCCTGCACCACGAGATCCTTGATCACCACATTGCCGACCAGGCTGAGCGTCGAACGATTCGCCTCCTGTCGGCGAAAGCGCAGCTTCAAATCACTGTCGAGGGCCCCTGAAACGACCTGAATCGGTAAGCTGAGCGGCGCATAATCGACGTAGCTGCCGAGCTTCACACCATGCAGGTCGAAAGCCAACTCACTTTCCAGAGAATTGGTGAAGGGCTTGCTCTTGCCCTCGACGACCAGCGGCGAGCCATCGATCGATGCGGAGAAGGCCGGCTCCACGAAAATCTCAGTAGCGTGCGGCAAGCTCGAGATGAAAGGCAAGGCGATCTTGATCTCACTGATGAGATGCTTCTCGTTCATCATCCGATCGTCGAATTCGATCTTGCCGCCGTTGAGTTGTATGTTGTTGAACGAAAAAAGGGGAGCAGGATCATCCGAATCCGGCTTGGCCATGAACTCGTCGATCAGGTCCGAGAAATTGAGCCTCCCGTCAGCCAGGCGGATGACCTTGACTGTCGGTCCCAGCAGCGTCAACTCACTGATCACCGGCCCACCGCGGAAGAGCGAAACCGCCTCGACATTGAAATACAGGCTTTCAAAACCTGCTACCGTTTCGCCCCCCCCCTTTTCCTGTATGGCCAGGCCGGCAACTTGCACGGATAGCGTGTACGGGTTTATGCTGATGTTCCCGACGCTTACCGGTCGGTGGAGTGCTGCGGAAAGCTTCTCGACCAGCGTAGATTTGACCAGCGGTGGCAGCACAAGAAAACCGAGCACGCCGATGATGGACAAGGCGACGGCGACACGCAGTGCGTATTTTCTGACATTCAGGGAGGCATTCGCCTTGGGAGGGCTATCGTTTCTTGTAGTCATGGCAGCAAGGCGCGGACTGGCAGGTGGAATGCTGAATTTAGCACGAACGGACGGCGGCGCAGCAAGCGTCGCGAGCGAACGGGCGATTCAACAGGCAAGCCCGGCATGCGCCACCGCCACTGGCAGCCGCCACGTGCTGCTGAGAATCAGTTCAAGCAGGGCAGGAACATGAGTTCTCCCCCGGTTCCGAGCATCGTGATCGTTGACGATTGCGAGTTGATGCGGACGCTGCTGCGCACCATACTGCGCAACAGCGAATACCCGGTCATCGGCGAGGCCAAGAATGGTGTCGGTGCACTCGAACTCGCCGAACGCCTGCGGCCCGACATCATCTGCATGGACGTCATGATGCCCGAGATGGGCGGCATAGAAGCCATGCACACAATCAAGACGATGCACCCGGAGATCGTCATCGTCATGGTTACCGGCAGCCCCAGCGTGGATAACGTCCGGGAATCAATCCGAGGCGGTGCCAGCGGCTTCATCATCAAGCCATTCAATGCCGGCAAGGTGCTCGATACGGTCAGGCAGGCGTGGGCCGCAAAGAGCCCTGCCGCACGCCGAGTAAGCGCCTGAAGGAACGTTCAGAAGCCGTCCTTCCAGGCACGCAGGGCGGCAAACACGGCCACCGCATCCTTCGCCTCAGGCACCCGTCGTCGTGCCGAGGCAACGACCTCCGGTTCTCCACAACGCAGAAAGGGGTTGCTCGCCTTTTCCAGCGCAATGGTCGATGGAATCGTCGGCAACCCCTCGTCGCGAGCCAACGACACCGCCTCCGCCCGGCTGCGCAGGCAACGATTCCCAGGCTCAACCGCCAACGCAAAACGCAGGTTCGCCTGGGTGTATTCATGTGCGCAATAGACCGCTGTCTGGTCCGGCAGCGCCGCCAGCCTGGCCAGAGAATCGGCCATCTGCGTCGCCGTCCCCTCGAACAAACGTCCACAACCGGCACCGAACAAGGTGTCGCCACAGAACAGACAGCCTGCGCCATAATACGCGACGTGTCCGAGTGTATGCCCCGGCACATCAAGCACCTGAAACTCGATGTCACAGAAGGGAATGCGAACCGTATCGCCGCCGCGTACCGGGGTGGTCCTGCCGGTGATCGATTCCACCGCCGGACCGAAAACCTCGGCCCTGTAGTGCGCCAGCAGGCGGGACACCCCTCCCTGATGATCGGCGTGGTGATGGGTAACGAGAATTGCGGTCAGAGACAAGTGCTCGCGCTCCAGCACTTCGAGGACCGGCTGCGCATCGCCGGGATCAACCACGGCTGCTGCAGCGCCCTTGCGCAACAGCCAGATGTAGTTATCCTTGAATGCTGGAATACGGATGACATCGAACATCATTGAATTTTGGAAGAATTGCGGAAAATGTCAATCGCTGGACTCGACGACTGGCTGCAAAGCCCGCAAGGAAACTACGTCATGGCCTGGGAGCAGGCACGGATCGACGCCATCGTTGCCGACCTTTTCGGCTACAACGCGATCCAGCTAGGCCTGCCGCAACGCGACCTGCTGGCCCAGAACCGCATCCCCTTGCGACAGGTGGTTGGTGATTCAGCAACCGTCAACGTCGTCTGTGATCTGCGTCAACTTCCATTCGCGGCGCACAGTATCGACCTGGTGGTCATGGCGCACGTACTGGAGTTCCATGACCACCAGCACCAGATATTGCGCGAGGTTGAGCGCGTTTTGATTCCGGAAGGCGAAGTGCTGATTACCGGTTTCAATCCGCTCTCACTTTGGGGGCTGCGGCGCCGGCTGCCCAACTGCCCCGGCGGCTTCCCGTGGAACGGCCACTATCTCTCGGTGCCGCGCCTCAAGGACTGGCTGCAACTTCTCGGTTTTGAGGTCGACCGCGGGTGCTTCGGCTGTTATTCGCCACCCTGCCATCATCAACGCTGGCTCAAGCGCTGGCATTTCGTGGAGGCCGCCGGCAATCGTTGGTGGAACCCTGCCGGAGGTGTCTACCTGCTGCGTGCGATCAAGCGCGTGCATGGCATGCGCTTGATCCTTCCGAACTGGAAGCAGCAAGCTTCACCACGAAAGGCCTTGTCGGTAGTCAGCAAGAAGGAGATTGAACTGTATGAACCATGAACCGATCATCAACATCTACGCCGACGGAGGCTGTCGTGGCAACCCTGGGCCCGGTGGTTGGGGAGTTCTCCTGCAGGCTGGTGGTCAGGAAAAGGAACTCTGGGGCGGCGAAAAAACTACCACCAACAACCGCATGGAAATGACCGCCGCCATACGCGCCCTGGAAGCGCTCAGGAAGCCTGCGACCGTACATTTGCATACCGATTCGCAATACCTGCAAAAAGGCATCAGCGAGTGGATCCACAACTGGAAGCGCAATGGCTGGCGAACCTCGGACAAGAAGCCGGTAAAGAACGCCGACCTTTGGCAACGACTCGATGAACTCGCCGGGCAACACCAGGTCAAGTGGTGCTGGGTTAAAGGACATGCGGGTCACGTCGGAAACGAGCGTGCCGACGCCCTGGCCAATCGCGGCATGGACGAACTGCAACGGGCGCCGACAAGCATTACGTCCTGACAGCCGCAGCACCGATCACGATTCGCTGAAGCGACCTTCACTACCAGGGAACCTACTGATGCGCCAGATCTTTCTCGATACTGAAACCACCGGCCTGGAGCACAAGCTCGGACACCGCATCATCGAGATCGCCGGTGTCGAGATGTTCAATCGGCGTCTGACCAACCGGCATTTCCACAGCTACCTGAACCCGGAAAGGGATATCGACGCCGGTGCTCTGGCGGTGCACGGGATCAGCCGCGAGTTTCTCGTCGACAAACCGCGCTTCGCCGACGTTGCGGTCGAGTTTCTCGACTTTGTGCGCAGCGCCGAACTGGTCATCCACAACGCCGCTTTCGACATCGGTTTTCTGAACGCCGAACTGGCTCTTCTCGACATGGCTCCGATCGGCACGGTCTGTAACGGCATCTGCGACACCCTGCGCATGGCCAAGGATCTGCATCCCGGAAAGAAGAACAACCTGAACGCCCTGTGCGAGCGCTACGGAGTCGACAACTCACAGCGCACATTGCACGGTGCCCTGCTTGATGCGGAGATTCTCGCCGAGGTTTACCTGGCAATGACCCGCGGTCAGGAAAGCTTGATTATCGACCTCGGCGACGATAACAACGCGGGTATCGAAGTCACCAGCAACGCGTTTATCGCCAACCGCCACCGGCCACAACTGGTCAGGCGCGCCAGCCCGGAAGAAATCGTTGCCCACGCGGATGTCTTGGCGAGCATAGAGCAATTCAGCAAAGGCAAATGCCTGTGGCTACCACGCGACAGCAGCGGCTGAGGCTACACCCATCCTCGTGAATGCCTGCAACCAGGCGTGCCGTAGCGTGTATCAGCTTTCGCCGGGCGTATCGGGAGGGCGTCGGGGTCGCCGAACGTGCCGCTTGGGCGTCCGAGGCTCGGACGCTCGCGCATCAGGCTGCGCGTCGGAAACAGTCTCGGGTCGGGCCGGTGGTGGCCGCTGCTCCGGTCTCGGAGGCGTAGGTCTGGTTCCAGTCTTCCGCTGTTCCTGGCGACGACCCGGCGAAGGGACGCCCTGACGTTTCTCGGCCTGCCGCTCTGGCTGTCTGTCCGCAGGTCGGTCGGACTCGCGGTTTCCCGGAGCGATGGTGATTTCGATCTCGATGATCTCATCCCACTGCTCATCGGAGCGATCTCGCTCTGGTATGGCGAGAAGTTCACGAAGCCGCCGACGCGGGTCTTGAGGAATTGGATCGTTCATGCCGACATTATGACTCACACAGCGGCAGAGGTTCAACAAGCTTGTGTGTTGAATTCGGGCGCGGGTCATTCACATGGTGTCATCAGGGCAGTATGGTGCAACAATTTTGTTGCCTGTGTTTCCACAGTCCGTTCGTCATCTCGGATTCACCGACAAGGTATAACAACCATCACGTCGCGAAGTGCTGGAAACGGATGGCAACAACAGTCTGCAAGCAAGAAAGTGGAAAAGGTGGTGATCAGACAGTTCTACCAGAAGTTATCGGTCATGAGTGTTCCATTAAGACAAGGCAGTCAAAATCAAGAGCTAAGTGCATTGGCCAAGTACCCACAGTCATGGCACCGACTCACCAACACAACGGAATCCCAAAAACAGAGCCAACACTGCCCTCTTGCCAACGGAAAGGGCCCACGCCAGAACCTTTACCCCAATCAAACCAACGTCACACTCAACGCCCTCGCAGTTAGACTCCTTTTCAACCCCTCACCCACACACCGCTCACCTCCGTTACTCGTTCAGGCTCACCTGAATTGGAAAATACTCAAGCTTGCACGTGTCGATTTCGTCGCAGCGTTCAAGGGGCATCCTCGCAGGGAGCCTACTCCCCCCACAAGCCAAACCGATTAGACACTGATGCGCGGAGAGCCGAGGGGTAATATCCGCCACCCGAGTCAGAGTCAGCAGGGCATCAGGTTCACTGAAAAAGGCCCGCTTCGAAGCGGGCCTTTTAGTTCCCCGACACCCCGGAGTGACCCAAGGATCGGCGGACTCGATGAGACTGATCTTCCCGCGGGGAGATCAGCTTGTAATCAATGCTCAGCCCGCAAGCTGGCAGCAAACGTCGTCTGCAGGACTTCTGGAAACTGGAAGCGCGCAAGGGTCCGGTGAATATCTGCCTCGTTAGCCCCACTGCTCCTGTCCTGAAAACGAATTCCCAACGGTCGGCCATTGGCCGCCAAGGTGGCAAAAGCAAAACGCCAGCGCTGGGCTTCTGCCAACCGCTCCCGCAATTCGCACTCATTGCTGATTTCTACACCAGCCTGCTTGAGTGAATCCAGAAACTGGTCAAAGGACTCGGTGCTTAAGCTACCCATTTTGTTCTCCTGTCGAAGTATTTTAGCGTCTCACCCATGGTCCGAGTAACGCTCGCTGTGCGCAGCGGTTGACAGCCAGGGTCAAGAAAGCTGCCCTTCCCACACGGCCCAGCACATTGGCCATGGCCATCAGCCTTGACATGCGTACGTTATACAATGCGTGCATTGCTTGCGTGCCCCCCCACATGCCCCTGAACCGAAAAAGGATCGAACTGCTGGCTCCCGCCAAGAATGCCGAGTTCGGGATCGAAGCGATCATCCATGGCGCTGACGCTGTCTATGTCGGCGGTCCGGCGTTCGGCGCTCGGACCAAGGCAGACAATTCCGTGGCCGATATCGGACGCCTCGCCAGCTTCGCCCACCGCTACAACGCACGGGTACTGGTGGCGATGAATACCCTGCTCAAAGACGAGGAACTTGAGCAGGCGCGCGGCCTGATCTGGCAACTCTACGATGCCGGCGCAGACGCCCTGATCGTCCAGGACATGGGGCTGCTCGAGCTCGACCTGCCGCCGATCCAGTTGCACGCCAGCACGCAAACCAACATCCGTTCGCTTGAGAAAGCACGTTTCCTCGAGGAGGTGGGTTTCTCCCAGATCGTGCTGGCGCGCGAACTGGCGCTCGATCAGATTCGTGTGATCGCCAACAAAACCAGGATCGTGCTGGAATTCTTCGTCCACGGCGCGCTTTGCGTCAGTTACAGTGGTCTGTGCAATATCAGCTATGCCCAGACCGGGCGTAGCGCCAACCGTGGCGAGTGCTCGCAGGCCTGCCGACTGCCGTATTCGCTCGCCAGCCAGAACGGCCAACTCGTCGCTGCCAATCGCCATCTGCTCTCGATCAAGGACAACAACCAGAGTGACAACCTGCGTGCGCTACTGGATGCCGGAATCAGTTCGTTCAAGATCGAGGGTCGCCTGAAGGACCTCGCTTATGTCAAGAATATCACCGCACATTATCGTCTGCTGCTCGACGAAATTATCGCCGAACGGCCGCACTACAGCCGCAGTTCCTCGGGCCGCAGCACCTTCCTGTTCACGCCACAGCCCGACAAGACGTTCAACAGGGGCAGCACCGATTATTTTGTCAAAGGTCGCCAGTTGGACATCGGTGCCTTTGACTCGCCAAAGTTCATCGGCGACGAAATCGGCACGCTCACCTTTCTCGGCCCCGACAATTTCGAAGTAAGCAGTTGCGCCGAGCTGCACAATGGTGATGGCATTGCGTGGTTCGACGCAAAGGGGGAATTATTCGGCACACAGGTCAATCGAGCGGAAAAATGCGCCGATGGCTACCGCCTTTTTCCACAACTGAGCGGTGCCAAGCGGCTTCCTCCCGAACTCAGGCCCGGGACCAGAATCTATCGCAATCGAGACCAGGAGTTCGAGCGAGTATTGGCAAAGAAATCGGCCCACCGCCGAATTCCCCTGCACCTGCGCCTCTTCGAAAGTGGCGACGGTTTCGCCTTGATGATGACCGACGATCAAGGCGTGAGTGTCGTTGTCACCACGAGCCACTGCCAGCAACCGGCCCGCAACGCCGAGCAGGCAAGGACGAGCATGCGTGACTGCCTAGGTCGACTGGGAGAGAGCATCTATTTCGCCGAGCGCATCGGTATTGATCTGGCAGGCGACTGGTTCCTTCCGGCAGCGACCCTGAACCAGTTGCGACGCGATACTCTTGCAACGCTGGATGCAGCCCGCTGCGCCGCCTACCAGCGGCCTCTTCGTCGGCCGCCGATTGAACCACCGGTTCCCTACCCTGAACAGTCTCTGGACTACCTGGCTGGTGTTTTCAATACCAGCGCGCGCGCCTTCTATGCGCGCCACGGAGTCAGTGTGATTGAACCGGCATACGAATGTGGTCAGGTCAAAGGCGAGGTTTCGCTGATGATCACCAAGCACTGTCTGCGCTACTCCTTCGATCTCTGCCCGAAGCAGGTCAAGGGAATCCGCCCCGAACCGATGATCCTGATCAACGGCAAGGAGAAACTGACCTTGCGCTTCGACTGCAAGGCCTGCGAAATGCATGTCATCGGCAAGCCCGGCAAGCAGCGCACGCTGCCGGTCCGGGAAAGATAGCTGGTATTGCCGGCTCAGTAGTGCGGCGGAATTTCCTCACGTGGGTGCCGCTCGCCGGCAGCGGTGAGACCGTCCTGCAATTGCTGATGCAGATGGCGCAATTGGCTCTGCAGAAGCTCGATCTGTTGTTGCTGCCTGTAAACCACGAGATTGAGTTCTTCCACCAGATCCTCGGCGAGACCAATCCTTGTTTCGACTTCGTTCAGGCGTTCTTCCATCGCTGACTTCTCCTGATGCTGCGCCACCCCAGGCAACCCCTATCGCGGGCCGCAGGCGTGCAGCCATTGTATGTCGAACCCGGCAACGCAAATCAGCCCACCTCCCCTTCAAGGGTATTGATGAGCGGCGTCAACGCGTCGACCGGATACACCAGGGGAATCATCGTCTCACCAACACGGGTGAATACGCCGACCTGATCGGGGTTGGCGCTGAACAGCACGTGATGGTTGGCGATACCGTCCACGTCGAGCCAAAGGGTATCTTCCCGATCGATCGGCGTATGACCAACGATGAAAGGCGTCGCCGGGTCAAGCTGCAGAGCGCGCCGCAAGCGTCCGACGTCGCCGCGGTAATAACCTTGCGGGCGATTGGGACGACGCAAGCGGTTGTTGATCAATTCGAGCATCAATTTCGGGTGACGGTGAATTTGCACCAGCATCTCCTGGTTCACACGGGTCGTCGGTGCAGCCGCGTGGCAGGCCACGAAGTCCGGGGAGGCGACAACATAAGGCAACAGTCGATAGAACGCCTCCATGGCTTTCAAATAGGCCGTTCCCCGGCGCTCGCTCAGTGCCCGGGCCCACAGCAGGCCTTGTGGAATCCCGTCCTTGGACATGTCCTCGGAAAACGAATCATGGTTACCCCGAACATAGAACACCTGCTCCGGAAAACGCAGCTTGAGCCTGAAGATCAAGTCCATCATCAGCATCGAACTGTCCATTTCCCGGAGTTGTCCGTCTTCCTCCGAATGCACCGCATCCCCCAGCAGAATCAGGGCTGCGCTACCGTCCTCCAGGGCGTCGAGAAAAGCATTCTGACTGAGCACGGTCAGCAGATTGTCGACCTGCGCATGCAGGTCGGCGACCAGAATCGGAGTCAGCCTCTGGGGCAGCATCAGCAGCCCACCGGGCAAGCCCCGGTCATCCTTGGCGCGATAGCTTTCCCCCTGCAGCACCGTAATGACCTCGTCGATGAGGCGTATGGCCTCGTCTCTCGGCAGCAACCGGATAGGGCCGCCGAAGATCTGGCGCAGCCGCCGCAAACGGCTGTCACGAATCCATCTTGGCTCATCAAGCGCAGGGCCAATTGAAGTGCCGGCGTCGCTCAAATTGCGAAAGACCAGTGCATCCCGACCATAAATGAGGACCAGATGCTGCTCGGCAACTGCCGGCGGATACTGGAAAAGCGCCTGCTGCACCGCGTCGGCCGAGCCCAGAGCCAGCCATTTTTTTTGCGTCAGGCGCAGAAAGCCGCTGATCCGCCGACGATGTGCACTGGGATCAACGATCACGAAACTTTCCAGCGGGACCGGTTCACCGCGCGGGTTGAGGCGCGTCTCGGGGTAAAGGTGCAGCCGCTTTTCGTTCAACCCGAGCGATATCTCGATAGACAGGCCGTCGAGCGGGACTCGAACCTTGGTACTACCCAAGCGGTAGGCATCGCCCAGCTTGAGGTTATGCCCCCAGCCAAAACCCAGCCGGGCGACGACGGCTTTCAGCCAGGCCAGCAGGCTTGCCAGCCTGAATACGCGTGGGGTCGCGGTCCTTCTCACGGTTCGGACTGCGACTTGACGAAACGTCGCAGACATCCCTCCATGCCCTCGCGAAGATACACATTCAGCCCCTGGTGGTGCAAGTACTCCGCAATACGGCGGAATACATCAAGCTGCGCGGTGCAGATTTCGAGGCTGAGTTGGGCATCAACCGGGTGTGTGCTATGGCGCGCCCGTTCCGTACGACGTGCCAGGACCAGTTCCGGGGGAGGCAGCAGGAACTCGAACACATAACGGCGATACCAGTCTACCGAGAAAAAATAGCGCTTGCGAGGCGGCAGGACGACACGAGCGAAATCGATCGGCGGAAATGGATCGCACTCCAGGAACTCGGCATCAAAAACCGAAACCGCATTGGGCAGACCCTGGAAGGGTATTCCCAGATGAATCTCGCGCGGCCGCACCGACAGCACCTCGGATCGCCACCAATGCTTCCGGGCGAGGTCCAGGTAGCCCTCCTCAGACCAGCCGCCGAGGTGCATGATCAAGGTACTCTTGCCAGCCCCGGGGGGACCGGTCACCAGGATCTGGCGAAACCGTATGTCGGCGGGAAAGTCCGTCCCCTTGAAGTGCTGCACCGAGTCGATCGGTTGTGTGGAAAGATCCGGCATGGCTGCAGCTTCAGGGGCTCGGGCAAGCGAAGCGGTTTATGGCGGCCATGCTAGGAAAATACAACACGGAGCAAGTGAAAAATGAGCGCTCCCAGGAGTGCCGCAACCGGCACGGTGATGAACCAGGAGAGCACGATGCCGCCAATCACCCGCAGGTCCAGGGCACCGATCCCGCGTACAATCCCCACCCCCATCACCGCACCCACCGCAATGTGGGTGGTGGACACCGGCAGGCCCAGGCCAGAAGCTGCCACGGTCACGAACGAGGCAGCAACCGTGGCGCAGTAAGCACGTGTTGGCGTCAAGGCGGTAATCTTGTAGCCCAATGTAGCGATGACCTTGTAGCCATAGGTCGCCAGACCGGCGACCAGGCCGGCGCCGCCGATGAACAACATGAACGGAGTCACCGCCGACTCTGCCAATACCGCCCTTGTTTCGATGATCTGAATGACCTCAGCCATCGGCCCGATGCCATTGGCCACATCGTTCGAACCGTGCGCGAAAGCCAGGGCAGCGCCGGTGAATACCATCTGAGGGATGAAAAGCCGCTCGACGCTGGCATAGTGAAAAGCCCGATCAGCGCAATCGTCGAGCTTGATGCGCCGCATCATCAGCCAGGCGACGACGGCCAGGAGCAAACCGATCAAGATCGAAAGCACCTGGCCATCGACCACGCCGAGGTCAAGGTCGACGTGCTTGAGTCCTTTGCTGACGGTGATCAGCGAGACGATCCAGCCGACCAGGAAGGCGTACATCGGGCCCCACTTGCGCGCCTGGCCGATGGGGTCCGCGCGGTTCAGAATCAGTCTGCGGATGCTCAAGGTCAGCACCAGCGACACCAAACCGCCAAGAACCGGCGAGACAAACCAGCTGGCGACGATTTCTCCCAGCATTCCCCATTGCACGGCGTCAACACCAAGCGCAGCAAGGCCGGCGCCGCACACTGCGCCGACGATCGCATGCGTTGCCGACACCGGCCACCCACGCATGCTCGCCAGCATCAGCCAGATGCCGGCGGCCAGCAAGGCCCCAATCATGCCGAACACCAAGAGCTCCGGAGTCGATTCAAACCGTCCACCGTTGAGGATGCCCTTCGAAATCGTGTCGGCCACCTTACCTCCCGCCAGGTAGGCGCCGCAGAGTTCCATGATCGCTGCCAGGACGATCGCCTGCCTGATGCTGATCGCACCTGATCCAACCGACGTGCCCATGGCATTGGCGACGTCGTTGGCACCGATTCCCCAAGTCATGTAGAGGCCAAAAACAAGGGCCATGACCAGAAGGATGGTTTGATGCTGTTCGATGATTTCCATGTTCCGGCGCTCAGCCATCAATCGCCGCAAAGAACTCGCGTATCTTGCGTGGGCAATGGCCACCGGTCGGAGGACGGACCTTGTCTACGCGTCGAAATGACCATCGTCAACGGGCGATCAGCAGCCGTAGCCGATCGCCCACTCTTTCGGCGTGATCGGCCAGATTGCCAACCCACTGGATCAACTGATACCAGAACATCACCGACAGCGGTTTGAGCTTCTCTTCCTCAGAGAACAATGCGCGGGTCAGCGCCATGCCCATTACGTCAGTATCGCTTTCCATGTTTCCCAATTCCACGACCATCGCTTCCACCCGCTTGACTTCACGCCCGCGGAAACCGGTTTCCAACAACTCGTCGAGTCTTTCAATTGTCGCCTGAGCCTGCGTGCAGGTTTCGAGGCAGCGTACCACCAGCCGCATCAGCGGTTCGGCCATCCCTGAGAGCAGTTCCATCCGGCGTTCAACGAGCAGGCCGGCAATGTCCTGTGCGGTATCGGCAATGGCGTCCTGCATGGCCAGCAGTTCGAGCAAATCCTGGCGGTCCACGGCCAGCAGCAGCCGCTTCGGCAAGTGGTCGCAGATGTCGTTCTTGATCGCGTCAGCCTCACGCTCCTTGAGAAAAATCCTGTTCTTTCGCTCTTCGAGTTGCTCCTGATCGTCATCAATCAAGGCTTGAAACAAGGGCTGCACCTCGGCAACGCACTCGATCACGACGCACATGTGTTGCTGCAGCGGCTTGAACGGCGACCTGCCGAACAAAGCCGCCATCGGGTTGGTCGATAACATCGGCATCCTCCGCTGGCGCAGGTGAAGAAATCGAGGCAAATGGACGCCTCGAACGGTCGCCTATGGCGGATCAGATACTCTTCGACCCCCTTCTGGCCCGCACGCGACTCTGCGCGCGCATTGTATTCCGAAGTTCGACAGAGGGGAGATTGTGCAGACCTACGTTTCCACGTCAGCTGCAGGCGCGCGCGCCGGCCAGGACCGGTGAGCACGCCCGACGCCTTCACATTCTTGTCGTCGCAACGCCGGGCACACAAGAAGACGCCCCGTTGTTGCCGGGGCGTCGCATTATTACAGTGGGCTAACACGCCATCAGATGAGCGTCGTGTGCCGTGCGTTCAACGCCAGTGCTCAGGCATTCTGAATCAGGATCTCTTCGAGCATCTGGGCGGAAGCCTTGCTGCTACGTAGCACCTTCTCCTGCAGCGCATAGAACTGCCGCAAGCCCAGCGCCCGCAAAGCCGCACGATCATCACCCTCATTCTGAAACAGCGCCTTGATCGCCCGTTGCATGACCAGATCGGACTTCTCTTCGATGCGCTCGATCTCAACGCAGAGGTTGAGCGTCGTGTCGCTGCGCTCCTTTTCCTTCAAGGCGGCGATGGCGCGCGTCAGCCGCGAGCAGGCCTCCACCGCCATCGACGCCAGTTCGCGTGATTCGGCATTGACCTCGGTGATGTTGTAGATGCCGACCGCCTGGGCAACATCCTGCACCGCATTCATCACGCGGTCGATATCCAGCGTCAGTGCGTAGACCTGATCGCGGTTGAGCGGGGTGACGAAGGACTTGTGCAGCATCGTCATCAGATCAGCCTTGATCTGGTCCGCGCTCGCTTCGTTCATGTTGATTTCCTGAACCAGCGCGGCGACATCCGCCTGGCTGACCCCCAGGCTGGTGATCAGGCGCAACATCGCATTGGCACCTGCCAGGACACGCTCGCTGTGGGCCGCGAGAAGCTCAAAAAACTCGGTCCGCTTCGGTAGCATAAGTAACTCCCTTGATATTCATCTGTTGTAACGAGTGGTGCACACGGTGTGGTGGATTCTGATACTCCGACGCCCCCCCTGACGGGGGGGGGTCGTGCGAGCGCGCCGCGCTTACATGAACTTGGTCCCGACATACCAGAAAAACGCCGCGACCAAACCCGCGGCAGGAATCGTCAGCACCCAGGCGACCATCAGATTCATGGTAATCGCCCAGCGCACCGCCTTGACGTCGGTCGCCGCGCCGACACCGATGATCGCGCCGGTGATGGTGTGCGTGGTCGACACCGGAATGCCGCCCAGCGTCGCCAGACCCAGCGTGATCGCACCACCCATCGAAGCGCACGAACCACTCACCGCATTGAGCTTGGTGATCTTGGTGCCCATCGTCTTGACGATGCGCCAGCCACCCAGGTACGTTCCCCAGGCAATCGCGGCGTAGCACGAATAGATCACCCAGGACGGCAGGGTCGCCACGTCCTTGGTCGCCACCCCGGCAGTGATCATCAGCAGCCAGATGATGCCGATCGTCTTCTGCGCGTCGTTACCGCCGTGGCCCAGGCTGTACGCGGCAGCGGCGAACAACTGCCCGCCCTTGAAAAACTTCCCGGCCTGATACGGCGAGGTACCGCGGAATATCCAGGCCACCAGCACCATCAGCAAACCGCCGATGATTACCCCGACCAGCGGCGAAATGATGATGAAAGCGAGAATCTTGCCGAAACCCTCCCAGACGATCGGCGCCCCCGAACCGGCCTTGGCCACCGTCGCTCCGACCAGGCCACCGACCAGTGCGTGCGACGACGACGAAGGAATGCCGTAGTACCAGGTGATGATGTTCCAGATCAGGGCTCCCATCAAGGCCCCGAAGATCACGTAATAATCGACGAAAGTCGGGTCGACGGTGCCCTTGCCGATCGTTGCCGCCACCTTGAGCTGAAACACCCACAAGGCGGCGAAGTTGAAGAACGCGGCGAACAGTACCGCCTGCTTGGGTGTCAGGGCGCCGGTTGCCACGATCGTCGAGATCGAGTTGGCACCATCATGAAACCCGTTCATGAAGTCGAACGCCAGCGCAATTGCGATCAGCAACGCCAGCGTCCAGATGCTCATATTTAGGCCTTCCATTTTCGACTACCTCTCAGGAGTTTTCGATCAGGATCTCTTCGATCATCTTGGCCGCATCCTGGCAGCAGTCGAGGACGGATTCCTGAAGAGCATAAAACTCCCGCATCCGCATCGTCTGCCAGACGTTGGCCCCCTCCTGAAACAGCGCCGTGATCGCCTTGTGCTGTACGCGGTCGGCCTTGCTCTCGATTTCCTCGATTTCCTTGCACAGGTTGAGCGTCTCAGCGCCGCGCGCCTTGTCGCCCAGAGCCGCGACCGCACGGTTGAGACGCATGCAGGCGTCAGCACTCAGGGAAGCCATTTCGCGAGCCTCCACCGTAGACTGCTTGATGCCGTACATGTCAATTGCGTTGGCCACCGACTGCAGGACATTGAGCGTCATGTCGAGATCCGTGACCAGCGAATGGATCTGATCGCGGTTGATCGGCGTCGTGAAGGACTGGTGCAGGCGAGAAATCACCTTGGCCTTGATCTGGTCGGCATTCTTCTCGTTGAGATTGACCTCCGCGACCAGGGCAGCAGCGTTGCCACTGCCATCGCCCAGGCCATTGATCAGGCGCAAGGTGGCATTGGCGCCGGCGGCAACCTGTTCGGCATGCGCGGCAAGAAGCTCGAAAAATTCCCGGCGTTGCGGCATCAGACTACTAAACATACGACCTCCATGGGTTTATCTGCCCAAGCGAGCAGATTTCAGTTAAAATTTTGGCCCCGATCGGGGATCGGCACCACTTCAGGATCTGCCAGAACTTACTTTATTCTTTCGGAGCGCATCCACAGATCGGAAGGACGTTGTCGACTTAAAGGAATCGACGGGCGCAAGGCTTCCAATGCCCCACGAGGTCAAGGCGCAGATTTCACTTCGAATATTGAACCCCCCCTGCTGCTGCGACCTGCTGCTGCGACCGCCCATCACCCCAAGCCATTCACAGCTCGGGGGCGGGAGCGCGTCGCTATCCGACCTTCACGAAAACCGCTCCACGCTCAGCCTTTTTTCTTCCCTTTCGCTGGCGCTGCCAGTGCCGTAAGCAACTCTTTCATCTGCTCGAGCCTTTGCTCGGCAAACAGGCGTACACCTGCACGCAGGATGTCAGACTTGCTCGCCGCCCAACCCGCTGCCTTGGACAATTCCGCCCGCAAGGCTTCGATGGCGGCCTCTTCGGTCTTCAGCAACTCGACGGTGTAGCGTACGAGTTTGTCACCCTTCGCCTTGGCAGCACTCTCAAGCATCTCAACCGCTTCCGCCAGCCTGGCCGATTGCTTGCCGGTATCCCCCTTATTGACTGGCGCTGCTTCGGCCCCGGCTTTGACCGCCTTCTGCACCTTTGCCGACAGGCCAGGATTATTAGCGGCTGCTTTCTTGCTGCTCGGCTTGGACTTCGCATCAACCGCCTTCTTCAAGCCCTTGGTGTCAGCTTTACCTGCTGGCCCAGGACTTGCTTTGGCAACCTGCTTGGCGGCTGCCTTGGTGCTCGCCTTTGGAGCGGGCGTCGCATCCGGTTTTACGCTAGGCGGCGCAGCAACAACCGGGCTTGCGGGTGGTGTGGGAGCAACGACTTCGGTCTCAGGAGGCGCAACCAGGGGAACGTCAGTGGCCACCAAACGCTCGGCGAGCGACTCGTCTTCCTTTTTCAGACTGGCACGCAAAGCGGTCTTGTTGCTGGTGGTTACAGGGGTCGTCATCAGTTTTCTCCCAATTGTTTAAGAACGGCCGCGATCAGCTTGCGCACTTCTTGCTGCGCGGCATCAGCAGCAGAACCGAGTTGAAAAACGGATGCCCCAATCACCGCGCTTTGGGCATAAGCATTGCGCTGACAAAGAACCACATCGAGAATCGGAAGGGTGAATTCATGCAGCAGTTCAAGCACATCGTTGGCCAAAGCCGTGTTTTGCACGCGATTCGGGAGGATGCAACCATGCAGACGATGGCTTTGCTCCATGCGATTGAGGACCAGACGTTCGACCGCCAGCGTCGACCACAGGTCGGTTGGGCTGGGCACCGCCGGAATCACCGCCAGATGTGCAACCGCCAGTGCCGCCAGTGTCGACGGATGGTAGATCGACGGCGGGGTGTCGAGAACGACGTAATCTGCCTCCTTCTGCAGTTTTCCGATGTGTTTGATCAGTTCCAGGCCGGTCATCTTGCGGACATCGAGTTGCAGGTCAGAATCGAGCAACGGCGCCGACTCTGCCCAGCGAAATGCGCTTTCCTGCGGGTCCAGGTCGACCAGCAGCACAGAAGCGCCGATAGCCTGAAACCCTCCTCCGAGTTGCATGGCGACAGTGGTCTTGCCGGCGCCGCCCTTTTGCGAGACGACGGCAATCACCCGGCCTAATGACAATGACATGAATCCTACCTCTTCAGAAGCGTGTGGATGTGGATCCGCATAAGTGACGATTATGCCACCGCGGGAAAATCGGACAAGCCGAAATGGGACTGTAACGGGCCATGAAATGGGCCATTTTTTTGCAAACGGACCATTGTATGACGTAAGTCAACGAAACCCGTCGCCAGGCCCCCTCGCTGCCTGAAAAGTACTGTAGCAAAACCCGCTGGCCCGGCTCACAACAGCCATTGCTCTGACTGGCCCGGCGACTGTTGCACAGGCGCCTAGCCGTCGGCAAGAATGTTGAGTGTCCTGGCCCTGACGACCGCTTCGCGGCGACTCGACGCACGCAGCTTGCGGTAGATGTTCTGTGTATGTCTCTTCACCGTCGCCCGCGAAATGCACAACTCCTCCGAAATCTCGATGTTGCTAAGCCTGACCGCCAACAGTTTGAGGATCTTGAGTTCGCGCCGGGTCAGGTCGGCGCCCACTTGCTGGCGACCGGCACTGACCAGCCAGTCGTCGTTGAGTGCGGAAAGGATCTGCGCCACGTAGCGGGCGTTGCCCTTGACGGGGTCGAGTCGTTTCAGCGGCCTCACAAGTTCCTGCCCGAGATCGACGAACAAACGAATGAACCCAGCCGGTTGGGCAAGTGCCAACGCACGACCCAGCAGATCATCAGCGGCGACTTCGTCGCCGAGCGCGTGTTGTAGCAGTGCCTGTAGTGCGAACACCTCGATCAGAAAACGAACATTGTGCCTGGACGTCAACTCCGCTTCCAGCAGGTTCAACAGCCGTCCTGCCTGCTCGCGACTCTCGGCACTCCCCTCGGCAAGCCACACCCGGACCAGTGTCAAGTGCGGCGCGCTGGAGAAGCGGTAGACGAATTGCAAAGGGCCCGGATCGAAGTTGCGCGCCCACGCCTGTGCCTCGTCAATCCGCCCCTGGCGGAGAGCAAGGTCAGCCTGCCAGGCCTGAGCACGAAACAAGGCCGGCGTATCGCCGCTGCGTAACAAATGTCCGCAGACCGTATCGACAATCTCACGTGCGCGGTCCGCCTGACCGAGCGCCTGGTAGACCGCTGCCAGAACGAATGAAACTTCGGTGCGGTAGCCGATACGGGGGGCATACTGCGGGGCGAGCGCCGGGGCCAGGGTGGCTTCGGCCTGCGCCAGATCGTTGCGCTGGTATTGAACCAGTCCATGGAAATAACGCCCGAGTGCCTGACTGCCCTCGTTGGGAAAACGCTCCTCGCTGAGTTTGTAGTGCTGATTGGCAGTTCGCTGCAACGCCGACAGATCGGCTGCCATCCAGTTGATGAAGCACAATGCTGCCACCAACGGGGCCTGGCAAATGTCTATCGGCCCGGACGCGCGCGTCAGCGCCTCATGAATCCACTGGCGTGCTCCACCGAGGTCGCCGTTCATCTGGCGGGTACCGGCCAACACCGCCTGCGCAATTACTCGGGCATGCGAGCAATCAGTGGGCAGGTGCCGCAGTGCGTCTTCCGCGCAGGCGACTGCGAGGTCAGCCAGCCCCTGCTGGTATCTCTGCAGACTGCGCAGCGCCAGAACGCTGCCACGCAGCGAAGCAACGCTCTGGACGTCGAGAATCTCATGATCGCGCTCGAGCAAAGCCTCGATGCGATCGAGAACCAAAGGCGTCTCCAGGTGACGGCCCTGGTGATACATCAGCCAGGCTTTCATCAGCAGGAGTTCGACGGCATCCTCAACGGTATCTGGCGGCAACAGCTGCAGGCAACGACCGAGTCGGTGCCGCTGCTCCCGGTTGAGCAGTGGATTGCGATGACGCGCCAGCAATTCTCCCGCGGCGATCGCGCCGTCAGCGGCCAGAATATGCGGAATCGCTTCCTCCAGCAGACCTTGCGCTTCCAGCCAGGCCGCCGCCCGTCGATGCAACCCGGCGATCTCTCCCGCCGCATGCTGCAAGCCCAGTTGCCGCTGCAGAAACTCCTGAAACAGACGGTGATACCGATACCACTCGCAACTATCGTCGACGGGGCTGCAGAGCAACTCACCGCTCGATACCAGACGCATGAACTCCCGGCCATCGGTTCCCTCGCCAACCGACACGCATTCCCCCAGGACGGCATCGCATAACGCCACACAGAAGCGCCCGAGGATCGACGTCCTGAGCAGGCAGTCACGCATGCGATCGGACTGCCGTGCAAGTACCTCCTCGACGAAGTACTGCTGCACTTGCAGCGCACGACCACTGAAAGCACTCCCGCTTTCGCCGGCAGCGCCATTGTTGCGCAGCGCAAGCGCCGCCAGGCGAACGCCAACCGGCCACCCCTCCGTACAGTGCTGCAGAGTGGCCAACATCATCTCGGGAATGGCACGTCCGCTACAGCGCTCGATCAGGATCGCCGTGACGCGCTCGCTGAACTGCAGTTCACGCATGCGGATCTCGAGCATCGCCTCACGAACACGCAGTACCCCGAGGGACAAAGGGGGATCCTGACGAGCACACACCACCAGATGCAGACCCTTCACAGGATGCGCCAACAGGCGATCGAGCAAGGCGTGCGTTTGCGGCGAGTCAATGCGGTGGTAGTCGTCGAGCACCACGACCAGTGGCGCTGACAATGCATCCAGGTCATTGCTCAAACTGGCCAGAAGGGCCGCCGACGAGGGCGTTCCGGCGTTAAGGCAGGCCAGCGTGTCGGCACAGGCGTCGGCTATCGCTGTCCGCACGGCGGCGACGAAATAGCTCACGAAGACCGCCGGATCGCTGTCGTCGCGGTCAAGTGAAAGCCAGGCTGACAAGCCATCACGGCCATCGAGCCAGCGCGCGACGAGGGAAGTCTTGCCATAGCCTGCCGGCGCCGACAGCAAGGTCAAGGGCAGGCTGCGGCCACCTTCCAGCAAGGCCAGCAAATCGCTGCTGTTGACAAAGTCGCCCGCGACACGCGGACGTTGCAGTTTGCTACGGATGATCTGGACGGTTGACATTTCTTCCTGACGCGGCTGCCATCATCTGACCCGCGCAGCCTCAACTGAAAGTACGCGATGATACTTCCAGGCAAGGCAAAGTGTGCAGGCAACCGGTTCTGTCTGTGGCTCGGCCTCGGCAGGTGAGCAGCCTTCGCTCATGGTCCAGTGTTGAGCAGTGTCTCGATCTGCGCGTCCTTGTCCTGCCAGATCTGTTGCATCCACTGCTGGAAGGCCTCGCGAACCGCCGGATCGTTGGCATAATCTCCACATGCCAGGTGCCTGGGTACCGGCAGCGTCTGTATCCGAACCCGAACCCGTCGCATACCGCCGCTGAGGAACTGCCAGAAATCCGGTGCCCCATCGGGATAGACGATGGTGACATCGAGAATGGCGCGGAACTTGTCGCCCATCACGTTCAGTGCCAGGGCAATGCCCCCGGCCTTCGGCCTCAGCAGATGACGATAGGGCGACTGTTGTAGCTGGTGCTTGCTCGGGGTGAAGCGCGTCCCCTCGCAGAAATTGACCACGCTGGTGGGGATCAGCGAAAACTTTTCACAGGCCAGACGCGTCGCCTCCTGATCCTTGCCGCGCAATTCCGGATGCGCCTTGAGAACTTCCTCACTATGCCGGCGCATGAACGGAAAATCGAGTGCCCACCAGGCCAGTCCCATTACCGGCACCCACAACAACTGCTGTTTGAGGAAGAACTTGAGCAGGGGAATGCGATGCGTCAAGAGGTGCTGGAGTACCAGAATGTCGGCCCAGGTTTGATGATTGCAGTTCACCAGATACCAGCCGCACGGGTCAAGGCCGGCGATTCCCTGGACATCCCACGTTGCCTTTTGCGTCAGTGCCATCCAGCCATTGTTGCAGACGATCCAGGCTTCGGCAATGCGCACCAGCAGCGGATCGAGACGCAGGCGTGCCATCTTGAACGGCAGCATCAACCGGAACACCGCCAACAGCAGCAGGATCGGGACCCAGAAGAAGCTGTTGAGCACCAGCAGCATGGCAGCGATCAGGCCGATCAACGGCGCGGGCAGAAAACCGAGCATGACTACACCTGCGAGCAAAAATCGACGACACCGGCCGGAGCGCCGGCGTCGCCTGCTTGCGTCCGCGGCGACAAGTGACGCCAAGAGTGGGGCATGCTCGGCATGATGAGCTAGGTCCGAACGCCTGCAGACGCCCCGCACTCCCGCAGTTCGTCCGCGTCCTGCCCGACCAGCCGGTCGTCCTCGGACACCGCCGGTGGGGTTTCCTTCGCGGCCCGTTCAGCGGCCAGCATCACGCTGCGCGTCGACGGCGTCTCCAGGCTGATGCGCCCAAGCAGACCATCGCGGTAATCCTGCAGCAGCACCCTGGCTGCCTTCTCGCGATCGACGCCGCCGCCGCGCATGCGCAGACCGCGAACTCTGGCGATCTTGTCGATGAGGCTCACCGCATCAACGCCGGTGGCGTCCGGCGAGAATCCGTAACGCTTGGCCAACAGGGGCTGGTAACGCACCAGCAGTAGCCCGGCGAGGAAGGTCGCCACTTCTTCTTCGATCATCGCATTGCGGCCCACAGCATTGCTGGCAGCAAGCATCAGGCCGTCGCCGGGGTACTCGATCCTGGGCCACAACAGCCCCGGCGTATCGGTCAGGGTATGCCGAACATCGATCTGTGAGGTCTGCTGCGCACGCGTCACCGCTGGTTCATCGCCGACCTTGGCAATCTTGCGCTTGACGAGGACATTCATCAGTGTCGACTTGCCGACGTTGGGAATGCCCATGATCATCATCCGCAGCGGCTTCGTGTTGTCGCTACGATGCGGCGCCAGTGTCTGACACAGGCGAGGCAGCCGTGCCACGTCCGCAGGCTTCTTGCACGACAGAGCGACGGCGAGAACGCCGTCCTGCCGGTTGTAGTATTCGATCCACGCCTGGGTCACCAGCGGATCGGCCTGGTCAGCCTTGTTGAGCACCTTGAGACACGGACGTTGACGCTGCTGACGGAGTTCTCGAACCAGCGGATTGGTGCTTGCTTCGGGCAGGCGAGCATCGACCAGTTCGATGACCACATCGATCGACGCCATTGCCTCGGCCGCCTTCTTGCGCGCCGAGGTCATGTGACCGGGATACCACTGGATGGCCATGAACAGTCCAACGAACGGGAAACGGGCCATTATCCCACCTGTTTGGCAACCCTGGCGCGCGCATTGCGTTCACAACCGCCTGCAAGGCGCTAGAATGCGGATCGTTCCCCTCCAGTGTCAGGAAAACGCTTGCTGTCTTTCCCCGAAATCAGGCTTGGGCAGTCGATCGAACTGCTCAAGGAGTTGCACATCCTGACGCGCGATGGCAAGCTCAATCAGGACAGTCGGCGCAAGCTCAAGCAGGTGTACCACCTGTGCCACTTCATCGAGCCGCTGCTCGCCGAACTCGACACGCCGGGCAGCCACCCGACCCTTGCCGATCATGGGGCGGGCAAGTCCTACCTCGGGTTCATCCTCTACGACCTGTTCTTCAAGGGCAGAACGACGGGCCACGTCTACGGCGTCGAGGCACGCCCCGAACTCGTGGAGCATGCACGCGGTCTGGCCGGCAGACTCGGCTTTGCGCGCATGTCGTTTTTGAACCTGCTGGTCGAAGACGCCATCGATTCGCCGGAGTTGCCTGCTCGCATCGACATGGTCACCGCGCTGCATGCCTGTGACACGGCCACCGACGACGCGATTCGCTTCGCGCTGCACAAGCAGGCACGGTTCATCATTCTCGTCCCCTGCTGCCAGGCTGAAGTGGCTGCCGTACTGCGCGCGAGGAAAAACGAGTCCTTCGCCAGAACACCCCTCGCGGAACTCTGGCGGCATCCGATCCACACCCGCGAATTCGGCAGCCAGGTCACCAACGCCCTGCGCTGCCTGCAACTCGAAGCGCGAGGCTATCAACTGACGGTGACTGAACTCGTCGGCTGGGAACACTCGCTGAAAAACGAGTTGATCATCGCCAGGTACACCGGCACAGCCCGCAGCAATGCCGCTGCGCGCCTCGAAGAAATCCTGCACCTGCTCAATCTCGACGAATTGCATGCACGTTTCAGCCCTTGACCGAGGCAGCGAGGCAGCATTCGCCGTGGTGCCGCCAACAAATTTCAGACCGACCCACGTTGCCAGGACGACTAACCTGGCAGATCAAGGACCTGCCATGGAAAACTGGATCACGCGCGGCGTCGCCGCAATCTGCGCCGGCGGCAGTACCGCCCTGTTCTGGACCTTCGGCGTCTTTCTCGCGGTGCCCTGGCGCGAAGGGCGGCTGCTGTCGCTCAGCGCAGTCGAATTGCAGGTCCTCGGCATCTCGCTGGTCGCCGGACTGGTTGTCGCCTGGGGTGCCCTGCATATTCTTGCGATTGCGGACCAGGCCCACCGGCCGAGGCTCTACCAGACGCTGCGCGTGGCCTTGCTGGTCGCCGCGGTGCTGGCGATAAACGGCGGCATGTCATGGGCAGCGGCGCGCGTCACAGGCTGAGGAAAAAAGTCACCACCGGAGACCTTGCACGGGCATAGAATGGCCCGCGCTCGAACCTGCAAACGGATCGGCACGCGGGGTGGCAGAGCCCAACATCCCTGACGTCCACCCGCGAGAAAAACATGTGTAGCGCGGACATGGTCCGGGAAACATCAACTTGCAAGGGATTGGGCATACTGCCCGCAGGCACCTCCATTCAACCTGGATTTCATGGGAACTCGAATGAAAGTCGATACAAAAGTTCAAAAGGCGGTATTCCCGGTCGCTGGCCTGGGGACCCGCTTTCTCCCAGCCACCAAGGCGAGCCCCAAGGAAATGCTGGCGGTGGTGGACAAGCCGTTGATTCAGTACGCTGTTGAAGAGGCCTACGCCGCTGGGATCCGGGAGATGATCTTCGTCACCGGCCGCAACAAGCGCTCCATTGAAGACCATTTTGACACCGCCTACGAACTCGAAGCCGAACTTGCCGCCACCGGCAAGGACGCACTGATGACGCTGGTACACTCGATCAAGCCGGACGACATGGATTGCGTCTATGTGCGGCAACCCCGGGCACTCGGCCTGGGGCATGCGGTATTGTGCGCCGAGCGTCTGGTACACGGTGAACCCTTCGCCGTCCTGCTCGCTGACGACCTGATGATCGGCGAGCCACCGATCATGCAACAGATGACGCAATTGTTCGATGAGCACCAGTGCAGCATTCTCGCCGTACAGGAGGTCCCCCTGGACCAGACCAACCGCTACGGAATTGTCAAGGGCGAGCCCCTGGCACCAGATCTGGTGAACATCAGGGGTCTGATAGAGAAGCCCCACCCCAGCGCTGCCCCATCCAATCTCGCCGTGGCAGGGCGCTACATCCTCACCCCAACCGTTTTTGCCCGGATCCGCGAGCAACCACGTGGTGCGGGCGGAGAAATCCAGCTTACCGATGGTATCGCCGCGCTGCTGGCCAGCGAACAGGTGCTGGCGTATCGCTACCACGGACAACGCTATGACTGTGGCAGCAAGCTGGGCCTGATGCAGGCCAGCGTGGTACTCGGGGAGACACACCCGGAACTCGGCCTCGAGTTCCGGGCCTGGCTGAAGGATCGGCAGCAGACCGCGTAGTCGGGTCAGGGGCTGAACCCGTGCTATAGTTGCAGCCCCTTGTTGGCAGGATGACCCCACCTTGGCGCTCAGCTTCGACGTACTCATCATCGGCAGTGGTCTGGCCGGACAAGCCGCCGCACTGCGACTTGCGCCAACACACAAAGTGGCGTTGATCAGCAAACGCACGCTGGAAGACAGTGCGTCCAGTTGGGCGCAGGGCGGTATCGCCGCAGTGCTGGACAATCGCGATTCGATCGAAGCGCACATCCGCGATACGATTACCGCCGGAGCCTTTCTGAATGACCCGCGCGCGACACGCTTCGTGATCGAAAACGGTCGACGCGCGGTCGACTGGTTGATTGCGCAGGGCGTCCCCTTTACACGCGACGACGACGGTTATCATCTGACCCGTGAAGGCGGTCACAGCGCCCGCCGCGTCATCCACGTTGCCGATGCCACCGGCCTGGCGGTGCAGAGCACCCTGACCAGCAAGATTCGCCAGCAAGCGAACATCACCGTCCTCGAACACCACATCGCCATCGACCTGATTACCGGCGGCAAGCTCGGACTCGGGGAGAAGCGCTGCCTTGGAGCCTACGTGCTGAACAGCAGCAGCGGCGAAGTGTTGACCTTCGGCGCACGGCACACGCTGATCGCTGCCGGTGGCGCCGGCAAGGTCTATCTGTATACGACGAACCCGGACACTTCGACCGGCGACGGCATTGCGATGGCGTGGCGTGCCGGATGTCGCGTGGCAAACATGGAATTCATCCAGTTTCATCCGACCTGTCTCTATCATCCTCAGGCCAAGTCCTTTCTGATTTCCGAGGCGGTGCGCGGCGAAGGCGGACGCCTGCTGCTGCCAGACGGCAGCCGCTTCATGCCCAGACACGATGCGCGCGGCGAGCTCGCGCCCCGCGATGTCGTCGCCAGGGCCATCGACTTCGAAATGAAGAAACGTGGACTGGACTGTGTCTATCTCGACATCTCGCACAAATCGGCGGATTTTCTCGCCGAGCATTTCCCGAACATTCTGGCGCGCTGCCTGGATCTGGGCATCGACATCCGGCGCCAGGCAATACCTGTCGTGCCGGCCGCGCACTATACCTGCGGCGGCGTCGTCACCGACCTGCGCGCGCGCACCGACCTCCCGGGCCTCTATGTCGCCGGTGAGGCCTCCTGTACCGGCTTGCACGGTGCCAATCGGCTGGCCAGCAACTCGCTGCTCGAATGCCTGGTCTTCGCGGAAGCCGCGGCCACCGACATTCTTGGGCAAGCCGCCCGCAATCTTCCGGAGCTGCCCGCGTGGGATGCCAGCCGCGTCAGCGATCCCGACGAGGAAATCGTCATCTCGCACAACTGGGACGAACTGCGCCGCTTCATGTGGGACTACGTGGGTATTGTGCGCACCACCAAGCGCCTGCAGCGCGCCCAGAACCGCATCCGCCTGCTGGTACGTGAGATCGACGATTTCTACTCGCACTTCCGTGTCAGCCACGACTTGATCGAACTGCGAAATCTGGTCGTCACTGCGGATTTGATCGTCCGCTGTGCGCTACGGCGCCACGAGAGCCGAGGACTACACTTCAGTCGCAACTATCCGGAAATCCTGCCAACCGCGCGCAACACGGTGCTCAAACGCCGTCAGCGGCCTGATCTCTAGCATCGGCCAGCCAGCGCAACCATAAGCGAAGCCGACGAAACTGCTCTGCCGACATGCTGTCCGGCAACAGCGCAAGACTGTCTGTACGCCGCTGATCGTCGCCGCGCACGCGCAGGACGATCAATTGCCGAAACACCGCTGTCTCCGGCTGCACCGCCACAGACAGCGCGTCGCCACCAGCAAGGAGCAGCAACAGATCGCCGCGATTACCAAGGCGCAGGCCGACAACTCTCGATGGCCGCAACGCGTGCCAAGCCGACAGTGCAAGCGCGACCAGCAGCACACAGAGCAACCCCGGAGGCCAGGGCAAGGCCAGCAAACAGCTGGCAGCGACGACATACAGCAGGGACGTCAGGCACCACAGCAGGCGCGAGCGGCGCAGTTCGATCTGGATCGGAAACTGCACCTGGCCCCGCGTGCGAATCTAGAGGCGCTTGAAGGCCACCGTGGCGTTGGTGCCGCCAAAGCCGAAAGAGTTCGAGATTCCGACGTCGATCTTCATCGGACGCGCTTCGTTGGCGCAATAGTCAAGGTCGCAGGACACGTCCTGATTGAAGAGGTTGATGGTCGGCGGCGACACCTGATGATAAATCGCGAGCACGGTAAACAGGGCCTCGATACCACCCGCTGCGCCCAGCAAATGGCCGGTCATCGATTTGGTCGAGTTCACCACCAGCCTGCTGGCGTGATCACCGAAGGCACGCTTGACGGCGATCGTCTCCGCCTTGTCGCCCAGCGGGGTCGACGTCCCATGCGCATTGACGTACTGCACTTCGTCCGCATTCAACCCGGCATTACGCAGGGCGTTGGTCATGCAGCGCGCCGCGCCCTCACCGTCCTCGCAGGGTGCAGTCATGTGATGGGCGTCGGCACTCATGCCAAACCCTACTAGCTCGCAGTAGATTCTGGCACCCCGAGCCTTGGCATGTTCGTACTCCTCGAGCACCACGGTGCCGGCCCCTTCGCCAAGCACAAAGCCATCGCGATCCCTGTCCCATGGACGACTTGCCGTCTGCGGATCGTCGTTGCGCGTCGATAACGCACGCGGCGCACAGAAGCCCCCCAGCCCCAGGTTCGAGACACAGCCTTCAGCCCCGCCGGCAATCATGATGTCCGCATCGCCATATTCGATCAGGCGCCCGGCATCACCAATGCTGTGGGTACCCGTCGAACACGCGCTGACCAGCGAAATATTGGGACCCTTGTAGCCGCACATGATCGACAGATTGCCCGAGATCATGTTGATGATCGAACCAGGGACGAAGAATGGCGACACCTTGCGTACTCCACCCGCAGCGAAATCGTCGCAGGTGCTCTCGATCATCGGCAGGCCGCCAATCCCCGAGCCGATGGACACCCCAATCCGCTCAGGCCGCACCTGATTGGCGTCGAATCCCGCGTCACGTATGGCCTGAAGTCCGGCCGCCATGCCGTAATGGATGAAAACGTCCATCCGCCGGGCTTCTTTCGGCGACAGATACTGGCCGACGTCAAAACCCTTCACTTCACCAGCGATGCGAACGGGAAAGGTCGAAGCATCGAAACGGGTAACCGGGCCAATCCCCGAGCGCCCCGCAAGAATATTCTGCCAAGCTTCAGCGACAGAATTACCGACTGGAGAAACGATGCCAAGGCCGGTGATGACCACTCTGCGACGTGCCAACTTGAACTCCGAACACTAGAACATGCGGAAGCCGGAACTTCCCTTCTTCATGGTCACCCCTGCAGGACACGGCCAGCGACCCGTCCACAGGGACCTCCCACGCACGGTTGATTACTTTTTGTGAGCAGACACGTAGTCTATGGCCTGCTGAACGGTGGTGATCTTCTCGGCTTCGTCATCCGGGATCTCGCACTCGAACTCTTCTTCGAGAGCCATCACCAGTTCCACCGTGTCAAGCGAATCGGCCCCCAGATCATCGACAAACGACGATTCATTCTTGATGTCCGCCTCATTGACACCAAGTTGTTCCGCGACGATCTTCTTGACACGCTGCTCGATATTTTCCATCAAAGTGTTCCTTCCAAAGTTCAAAAGTAAAACAAAACGCGCCATTCTAACAAAATGGCTGCAACTTACCAATCATCCTGGAAACGCTGCCCCAGCCCTGGTTGACTTGCCGGAAAACCTCATGACCATGACCCAGGGCGAGTGTCCGGACTGCTCAACCCATGAACATGCCGCCGTTAACGTGTATCGTCGTGCCGGTGACATAAGCGGCGCCGGCCGAAGCGAGAAACGCGACGGCGGCGGCGACCTCCTGAGGCGATCCGAGCCGCGCCAGCGGAATGCCCGCGAGCAGGGACTCCTTCTGCCGGTCGTCAAGCGCCCGCGTCATGTCGGTATCGATCAGACCGGGCGCGACGCAATTCACGGTGATGTTGCGACTGCCCAACTCGCGAGCCAGCGCGCGGCTCATGCCGGTGACCCCGGCCTTGGCGGCGCAGTAATTCACCTGCCCCGGATTGCCGGCGTGACCGACAACCGAAGTCACGTTGATGATCCGACCCTGCCGGGCCTTCATCATCCCGCGCATGACCGCCTTGGAAAGTCGGAAGACGGCCTTCAAGTCGGTGTCGAGGACCGTCTCCCACTCGTCGTCCTTCAGACGCAGAGCAAGGTTGTCGCGGGTAATGCCGGCGTTATTGACCAGGACCGTCACCGCTCCGTAGGTCTTCTCGATGTGACCGATCAACGCATCGACCTGCAGTGCATCGCGCACTTCCAGTACTGCTCCCTCACCCCGGCAAGCTGCCTCACCCAGAAACGCCGATATCGTGTCGGCACCCGTGGGGCTGGTTGCCGTCCCGACCACGCTGGCCCCAAGGCGGCCGAGTTCCAGGGCAATCGCCCGGCCGATGCCACGCGACGCACCGGTCACGAGGGCAACTTGTCCGTCGAGCATTCTCACCTACTCCAGGTTTGCAACGGCGGCTTCCAGGGCCACCAGATCAGCCAGCGCGACACTGGCCAGATTGTCGGCACAGCGTTTGCTGAGACCGGCGAGGACCTTGCCGGGACCGCATTCGGCCACCGTCGTGATGCCCATCGCCGCCATTTTCCGGATCGTCTCGACCCAACGCACCGGCGAGTACGCCTGCCGGATCAGCGCGTCCTTGATCCTGTCGGACTCCGACTCGATCAGCACATCGACGTTATTGATCACCGGAATGCATGCGCTTGCGAAGTTCACTCCGGCCAGCCCGGCGGCCAGTCGGTCCGCTGCCGGTCGCAGCAACGAGGAATGGAAAGGCGCAGAAACCTGCAGCAATAGCGCACGCTTGGCACCACGCGCCTTGCACCCTGCGCAGGCGAGTTCGACTGCTGCCTTGCTGCCGGCGATGACGGTCTGCCCGGGGCCATTGAAATTGACCGCTTGCACCACGGCGCCAGCGCCTGCCGATGCCTCTGCTTCGGCGCAGGCAGCGGCGATCTTGTCGTCGTCGAGACCAAGAATGGCCGCCATCGCGCCAGCGCCCACGGGCACCGCTTCCTGCATCGCGGCCGCACGCAGACGCACCAGGGGCACCGCATCGGCAAACGCGATCACCCCGGCGGCGACCAGTGCCGCGTATTCGCCCAGGCTGTGTCCGGCCACCACCGCCGGCAATCTGCCGCCCTTGTCCAGCCACAGCCGATAGACCGCGATATCGGCGACCAGCATCACGGGCTGGGTGTTGACCGTCTGCGCCAGCGCTTCAGCGGGTCCCTCGGCAAGCAGTTGCCAGAGATCCTGGTCGAGTACCGCCGACGCCTCGTCGAAAGTGGCGCGCACGACGCGCGAATCGCCATAGGCCGCCATCATCCCGACTGACTGCGACCCCTGACCTGGAAAAACGAACGCGAACGCCATGTACCTTATCCTCCTTCAGAGCTCGATCAGCACCGCGCCCCAGGTAAAACCACCGCCAACGCCTTCGAGCAGGATCTTCTGTCCAGCCTGAATGCGTCGGTCGCGGACGGCTTCGTCCAGAGCCAGAGGTACCGAGGCCGCCGAGGTATTGCCATGCCGGTCGACGGTGACGATAACCTTGTCCATGGGCAGCTTCATGCGCTTGGCGGTGGCTTCGAGAATGCGAATGTTGGCCTGGTGCGGGATCAGCCAGTCGATGTCTGCCGGCGAGATGCCGGCCGCCCGGCAGCACTCCTCCGCCACCTCGGCCAGAACGCGGACGGCAAACTTGAATACCGCCTGCCCATCCATGCGCAGGAAGGGATCGCCAGTCACCTGCCCGCCGCAGACGCTGCCCGGAACCGACAGAATGCCGTGGTGCGCGCCGTCGGCATGCAGGGCGGTGGCCAGGATTCCCGGCTGCTCGGAAGCCTCGACCACGACCGCACCGGCACCGTCGCCAAACAGCACGCAGGTGGCACGATCGGACCAGTCGAGAATGCGCGAAAAGACCTCGGAACCGACCACCAGAGCCCGCCGATGACTGCCAGAACGAATGAACTTGTCGGCAATCGTCAGCGCATAGACGAAACCGCTGCAGACCGCCTGGACATCGAAGGCCGTCGCGCCATGATTACCCAGCTTGCTCTGCAGCAGACAGGCCGTGCTCGGGAAGATGTAATCAGGAGTCGAGGTCGCAACGATGATCAGATCCAGATCGGAGGCCGCGAGACCTGCGCCGGCCAACGCCCGGCGACTTGCCTCCAGGGCCAGATCGCTGGAGGTTTCGCCGTTCTCCGCCAGATGGCGGAACCTGATGCCGGTACGACTGCTGATCCACTGGTCGCTGGTTTCAATACCACGGCGAGCCAGATCGTCGTTGCTGACAGCCTCGCCGGGCAGAAAACTGCCGATCCCGGTAATGCGGGAAAACATGTTATGCGGTCTCCTGTAGCGGTTGTTGTTGTGCAACGCGTTCGCTGATACGTGCCAGGACACCGCTGCGGGCCTCATCTGCGGCGCGTTCCAGCGCGCGCGTGAAGGCCAGGGCATCTGCCGAGCCGTGACTCTTGACGACGATTCCTTTCAGGCCGAGGAGAGTGGCACCGTTGTATTGCCGATGGTCCACCCGGTTCTTGAACCGCTTGAGGACCGGCATGGCGATCAGTGCCGCCAGTTTGGTCAACAGGTTGCGCCGGAACTCCTGGCGGAGAAAGGTGGCCAGCAGTTGCGCCAGACCTTCCGAGGTCTTGAGCGCGACATTGCCGACAA
Source organism: Candidatus Accumulibacter propinquus (assembly GCA_016714935.1). Lineage (GTDB taxonomy): Bacteria > Pseudomonadota > Gammaproteobacteria > Burkholderiales > Rhodocyclaceae > Accumulibacter > Accumulibacter propinquus. The sequence goes on from JADKBU010000003.1 coordinate 204,737, forward strand.
AGCCATCGCAGACGATGACGTCGGCCTCGCCCTTGTAAAGGCCGTCACCTTCTACGTTGCCGACGAAATTCAGGCCCGAATCCCAAAGCAGATCGGCGGCCCGCTTGACCACATCGTTACCCTTGATGTCTTCCTCGCCGATGTTCAGTATCCCCACCGTTGGTCGATCGCGGTGCTCGATCGCCGAAACCAGCGAAGCACCCATGATCCCGAACTGCAGCAGATGCTCCGGACTGCAATCGACGTTGGCGCCGAGATCGAGCACGTGCGTGTGTCCGCCCAGCGTCGGCAGAACGGCGCAGATCGCCGGGCGGTCGATGCCCGGCAGCATCTTGAGGACGAAGCGGGAAATGGCCATCAGCGCCCCGGTGTTGCCCGCCGATACACAGGCATCCGCCTCGCCGAGCTTGACCAGATTGATCGCCACCCGCATCGACGAGTCCTTCTTGGAGCGCAGGGCCAGCGCCGGCGATTCATCCATGGCCACCACTTCCGAGGCATGGCGAACGGCAATCCGTCCAACGGCGGCATCCCCCAGGAAGGGACGAATGCTTTCGGCAAGACCAACGAGGACGACGCGCACGTCGGGATGATCGCGAACGAAATCCAGTGCCGCGGGAACGGTCACTTGGGGACCGTGATCCCCTCCCATGCAGTCGATGGCGACGGTAATAGTCATCCGCTGGCAGACAAAAGAAAAGGCAGGCAGTTCACCGATGCGGGGAACTGCCTGCCCATTCCAGAAAAATCACTCGCCCGAACCCTTCACCACCTTCTTGCCGCGATAGAAGCCCGACGGGCTGACGTGGTGACGCAAGTGCACCTCACCGGTGGTCGGTTCAAGCGCCAGCGGCAGGCCGCCCAGCGAGTCGTGTGAACGATGCATGCCGCGCTTGGACGGGGACTTCTTGTTCTGTTGAACAGCCATGACCAACTCCTAAAAACTAATTCATTAAGCCTTGCCGTGCAGGCCGGCCAACACCGAAAAGGGCGATACCTTCGCAGATTCCTGCCCACCGCCGGGCAGCATGCAGTCCGCATGTCGCGCCACGGAGGGCAGCGCCAGAAGAATCTCGTCCTCGATCAGTACGGCAACATCCAGTTCCTTCGCATGCGGCAGGAAGTCCCGGGAGTCATCCTCCAGTTCATCCTGCGTCAGGTCGCCCTCGTGATCGACGAACTCCAGCAGACTGCGCAACTCCAGCGGGTACTCGACCGGCTCAAGACAACGTTGACAGCAGAGAGACAAGACACCATCCACCTCCACCAGCAACTGTGGCCTGTTCGACAATCCGATCGCACCCGCGATCCGGTACACCAGACTGCCGGCCGTATCGGTCAACAGGTCATGCAGTCGACGCAGCGACACGACCGGCAACTCGCCTTGCAGCGAACCGCCCTCGCGTCCAAAAACCTGGCTGTCAATAACAACGCGTCGCGACATAAGGGGCGCATGATATTATTTTCGGCTTTTGAAGTCAAAGCAGCGACAGTAGAAAATCGGTTATTTGCTGTTTTTTCCGTTTGCCCAACCTGCCTTCCAGCCTGTTCACGATGTGGTCGACCCGCCAATGCCCAAGCCTGCGCTGATTCTCGCCTCGACCTCCCCCTTCCGACGCGAACTGCTCGCCCGTCTGGGCCTGCCGTTCGAAACCGCAAACCCAGGCGTCGACGAGACGATGTTGCCGGATGAACGACCCGAAGCTGGCGCGCTCCGCCTGTCGCAGGCGAAGGCCGAAGCGGTCGCCAGTGCGTACCCCGAAGCCCTGATCATCGGCAGCGACCAGGTGGCCTGTCTTGATGGTCAGGTCTTCGGCAAGCCTGGAAACCACGCCAACGCCGTGCGCCAGTTGCGGGCGATGCGGGGTCGCAGCGTCAATTTCTTCACCGGCCTTTGCCTCCTCGACGCCAGCAGTGGCAGGTCCCATCTGCGAGGCGTGCCGACCCTGGTCACCTTCCGCGACCTGACCGACGCGGAAATCGACGCTTACCTGCGCAAGGAACAGCCGTACAACTGTGCCGGCAGCGCCAAGTCGGAAGGCCTGGGAATTGCCCTGATTGCCCGGATCGATGGCGAAGACCCCAACGCACTGATCGGCCTGCCGCTGATCGCGCTCTGCGACCTGCTGCGAATCGAGAACGTCTCTGTATTCTGACCCAGACCCGGCGCCCTCGCGCCCAGTGCAAGCGCCCAGGACCGGCAGACTTTATCTGATCCCGGTGCCGCTCGGGCAAACGCCGATCGCTGTTGCCCTGCCGCAATCGGTGCGGGCGTGCGCGCAGCGACTCAGCCATTTCGTCGCCGAGAACGCCAAGGCAGCGCGCGCCTTCCTGAAAGCGCTACCGTCCGACTGGCCACTGCAACAGATCGAGATCCAGGAGCTCAACGAACACACCGCGGCCAGCGCCCTCCCGCAACTGCTGGCGCCGACGCTGGGCGGAAGCGACCTCGGCCTGGTCTCGGAGGCAGGCTGTCCGGCGGTGGCCGACCCCGGGGCAGCACTGGTCGCCCTGGCCCACCGGCAGGGCATCCAGGTGGTTCCCCTGGTTGGCCCTTCGGCGATCCTGCTCGCCCTGATGGGCTCCGGACTCAGCGGCCAAAGCTTCACGTTTCACGGCTACCTGCCAAGCGGCAGTCAGGAGCGGGAAAAACGCTTGCGTGACCTCGAAAAGGAATCGCGGCTGCTGCAAAGAACCCAGATTTTCATCGAAACGCCCTACCGCAACCGTCAGATGCTGGAATCCCTGGTCAACGCCTGCGCCGCAGGCACGCGCATCTGCGTTGCGACCGATCTCACGCTGGACACCGAGCAGATCACGACACGCCCGGCAGCCGCATGGCGGAGCCAGCCGCTACCCGAAATCGCCCGCCGGCCGACCGTCTTCCTGATGCAGGCCTAGCGACTGCGCCCCGCGCATGCTCAACGAAACAGCGGCCGTCCGGAGCCCAGGAGTGTCCCCAACAGCGTACCTGCCACCCCTTGCGTCGAATCGGCACGCAGGCGTTTGGCAAAGCGCTCGGCGATGTTCTCCTTGATCGTGAACTCGACGATCCGGTCGGCCTTGATCACGTCGCGGGCCACCGAACCAACGGTACCAAAACCATCGGCGAGACCCAGGCGAACGCTCTGACTACCGGTCCACATCAGGCCGCTGAACATGTCCGGTGTTTCCTTCAGGCGCGGCCCTCGCCCGCGCCGGACGATCTCGATGAACTGCTTGTGAATCTCGCGCAACAAGACCTGCGCGTGCTCTTTCTGTTTCGCGTCCTGTGGCGAGAACGGATCGAGGAAACCCTTGTTCTCTCCGGCGGTGAGCAGCCTTCTCTCGACGCCGAGTTTGTCCATCGTCCCGGTAAAGCCGAAGCCGTCCATCAGCACGCCGATCGAACCAACGATGCTGGCCTTGTCGACGTAGATCTTGTCGGCGGCCACGGCAACGTAATAGCCGCCGGAAGCACACAGATCCTCGACCACGACGTAGAGCGGAATCTGCGGGTGCTTGGTGCGCAAGCGACGAATTTCGTCGTGCACCAGTCCGGCCTGAACCGGGCTGCCGCCCGGGCTGTTGACCCGCAGAATGACGCCGGCAGTGCCCTTGTCAGCGAAGGCCGCCTGCAGCGCGTCGTTGATGTTCTGGGCACTGCCCTCGCCCTGCGCCTCGATCGTGCCATGCAGATGGATGACCGCCGTATGACGGCCGTCGGCAAGCTGCTCGGAACCGCCCCAATCGACCACCAGGACCAGCACCGCGACCAGATACGACAAGCCCGCGAGCTTGAAAAAGATTCCCCAGCGCCGCTTCGCCCGCTGCTCGTGCAAGGCGGCAAAAGCGACCTTCTCCAGCAACTGCCGTTCCCAGGGTGGTGCTTCTTCAGGGGTACTCAAGATTTCTGCTCGCCTACTGTAAGCGCCGTGTCAACGGCTCACGAAACTCCCCACTCCCGCAAGCGGCAGTGGGACGGGGGTGCGCAACGCGCATGCGGTTCAGTCCTGGAAGCAGTCCATCACCGTTGGCGTGAAGTACACCGCGCCATCACGTTCTTCGACGGGTACTGGCGTCAGGCCCTTGCCGTTGCAACGGCCGCCCAGACAACGACCGGATTCCGGCGCATAGAGCGCGCCATGCGTCGCGCAGATCAAGTATAACTTGGAATCGGCGAAGAATTCATTGGGCTGCCAGTCCAGTTCGATCGGCACGTGCGCGCAGCGATTGAGATAGGCAAACGCACGGCCCTGGTAACGCACGACAAATGCCGGTTCTTCCGCCCCTTCGCCGGCGACCGTAAACCGGACCCCCGGCCCCCCGTCGACCAGGTCCACCGAACGGCAGATCAGGCGTGCGTGCGCAGCCATGCAGACAATTCCCCGGGCGTGCGCACCCGCCCCAGCGGTTGCAGTGCGTCCAGCGCCACCGCCGGATGCGCACCGTAGGCCACGGCCAGGGACGCGACGCCGGCGTTCCTGGCCATCTGCAGATCGTGCGTGGTGTCGCCGATCATCAGCGCCCGCCCGGCGTCGATCGACAACTCCGCCAGCAGTTCTTCGAGCATCTGCGGGTGCGGTTTCGAAAAACACTCGTCCGCACAACGCGAAGCATGGAAATACCTGCCCAGGCCACTCATGCGCAAGCTGCGATCGAGACCGAGACGGCTCTTCCCGGTGGCCACGGCCAGCAGGTAACCCGCCTCGGCCAGTTCGCCGATCAACTCCGCCACCCCTGCGAACAACTGCAACTCGTGGTCGTGCGACAGGTAGTGATGACGGTAGCGCGCGACCATCTGCGGGTAGCGCTCTTCGGGCAGGGCGGGCGACACGTGCCGCAAGGCGTCGTGCAGCCCGAGTCCGATCACATGCCGCGCCCGTTCATCGTCCGGTGTCGGCAACCCCAGATCGCGGCAGGCGGCCTTGATGGCGGCGACGATGGCCGCCGCCGAGTCGAGCAGCGTGCCGTCCCAGTCGAACACCAGCAATTCAAATCTTCTCGCCATAGTCCTGCGTTTCCTTCACCGAAATTCCCTGCAGGAAGCCGTTCAGGGCGGCTGGAAGCGCCGCTTCCAGCCGCAACTCTGTGCCGTGCAACGGATGTGGCAGGCGCATCTTCCAGGCGTGCAGAAACATCCGCTTCAGGCCTTCCCTGGACAAGGCCTTGTTCAGCGCAAAATCACCATATTTCTCGTCGCCGGCGATCGGATAGCCCAGATGCGCGAGATGCACGCGGATCTGGTGCGTTCGCCCCGTCCGCAGTTCCGCTTCGAGCAGACTGAAGTGCTGCCAGCGCGCGAGCAGCCGGAACACCGTATGCGCCGCCTTGCCCTCCTCGGAAACACGCACCCGCCGCTCACCCGAGGCCTGCAGATACTTGAGCAACGGCAGCCGAACATTGCGCAGCGGGTCCATCCAGCGGCCGCAGACCAGCACCAGGTAACGTTTGTCGGCGCCCCTCGCGCCGCCGCCGAGACCGCCGGCACGAAACATCTCGTGCAGCGCCAGAAGCACCGAGCGCTTCTTGCCAAGCAGCAGGACGCCGGAGGTTTCACGGTCCAGCCGGTGTGCAAGTTCGAGAAAACGCGCCTGTGGCCGCTGTCGGCGCAAGGCCTCGATCACGCCGAAGCTTTCGCCGCTGCCGCCATGCACGGCGATGCCGGCCGGCTTGTCGACCACCAGCAGGCCTTCGTCTTCGAAGATCACCGGCAGGTGCACCTTCAACTCGGCACCGGCAACGACTTCGTGTTCAGCGACGGCGATGCGCAGCGGCGGCATGCGCAGCAGGTCACCGCTCTGCAGGCGGTAGGAAACCTCCGCGCGCCGACCATTGACGCGCACCTGGCCGCTGCGCACGATGCTATAGACGTGGCTCTTGGGCACCCCCTTGCATTTCTTCAGCAGCAGATTGTCGAGCCGCTGTCCGTGCTCATTCTCGGTAATCAGCGTCGTGGTAACGGAGTTTTTGCTAACTTCGGCCATTTTGAATATACTTCATTCGTTTTGCGTCTTGGGTTGAAAGAGGCGCTGACCCGTGAGACCGTCGAGCGACGCCGAATCTAAAGCCATTGCGACGCACTTTCCGGCAGGCCTCAGCCGCCTCGCTTGCGCCACCTGCGCAAGATCACTCAACGCCAAACACCTGGTTAAGTACGCTCACCACAAAGTAGCGATACTACTTGAACTGCGCGCCGAGCACCTGTGGCGTGGCCCAGGCAGATTCCCGAGTCCTTGACGTTGAAGGCCCGACGAGCAGTCGAGTCGGCGAGATACCCCTATTAGTTGCCTTGCCGGAAAGCCTCTCAGGCATCCCAGCCGCAATTAATCCGTTACTGCCTGCACAAGGCCCTGCCCCCGTGATAGCGCGCGGGAGCCAAAATATGAAACGCATGCTGTTTAACGCGACACAGGCCGAGGAACTCCGTGTCGCCATCGTCGATGGTCAGAAGCTGATTGACCTGGACATCGAATCGGCCAACAAGGAACAGAAAAAAAGCAACATATATAAAGCGGTCATTACCCGCCTGGAACCCAGCCTGGAAGCGGCGTTCGTCGATTACGGATCGGAACGGCACGGCTTTCTGCCCTTCAAGGAAGTTTCGCGCGCGTTCTTCCAGCCGGGCGTGGAAGCCGGGCGCGCGACCATCAAGGAGGCCTTGCGCGAAGGGCAGGAACTGATCGTCCAGGTCGACAAGGACGAGCGTGGCAACAAGGGTGCGGCATTGACCACCTTCGTCAGTCTCGCCGGACGATATCTGGTGCTGATGCCCAACAATCCGCGCGGCGGCGGTGTTTCGCGGCGCGTCGAGGGCACCGAGCGCACCGAGTTGCGGGAAGTGATGGATCAGTTGCTGGTCGCGCCGGGCATGAGCCTGATTGCGCGCACCGCAGCGATCGGACGCAACGCCGAAGAACTGCAGTGGGACCTCAACTACCTCCTGCAGTTGTGGAAGGCCATCGAGGCCGCTGCCCAGCAGCAGAAAGGCGCCTTCCTGATCTACCAGGAAGGCAGCCTGGTGATCCGCGCGATCCGCGATTACTTCCAGCCCGATATCGGCGAGATCCTGATCGACACTGACGAGGTCTTCGACCAGGCGCAGCAGTTCATGGAACATGTGATGCCGGGCACCGTCAACCGCATCAAGCGCTATCGCGACGATGTGCCCTTGTTCTCGCGTTTCCAGATCGAGCATCAGATCGAGTCCGCCTATTCGCGCCAGGTCAGCCTGCCCTCGGGCGGGGCGATCGTCATCGACCACACCGAAGCGCTGGTATCGGTCGATGTGAACTCCGGCCGCTCGACACGTGGTGCCGACATCGAGGAAACCGCACTCAAGACCAACCTCGAAGCCGCCGAAGAAGTCGCCCGGCAGTTGCGCCTGCGCGACCTCGGCGGCCTGATCATCATCGACTTCATCGACATGGAAAATCAGCGCAATCAGCGCGAAGTCGAGAACCGCGTCCGCGAGGCGCTGCGCTTCGACCGCGCGCGCGTGCAGACCGGCAAGATCAGCCGCTTCGGCCTGCTCGAACTGTCGCGCCAGCGCCTGCGCCCGGCACTCGCCGAGACCAGCTACATCCCCTGCCCGCGCTGCTCGGGCACGGGCCACATTCGCAGCACCGAATCCGCCGCCCTGCATATCCTGCGCATCCTCGAAGAGGAAGCCATGAAGGACAACACCGCGGCGGTGCATGCGCAAGTGCCGGTTGATGTGGCCACCTTCCTGCTCAACGAGAAACGTACCGATGTCCAGGCGGTCGAGTTGCGGCAGAAGGTCACCATCCTCCTGATTCCCAACATTCACCTCGAAACGCCGCAGCACACCATCACACGCGTTCGCAACGACGACGCCGCCCAGGAGGATCTGCAGCAGGCCTCCTACCGGATGGTCGCATTGCCGACAGCGGATGACGGCAAGGACGCCGCGTCAACTCCGGAAAACAGGGCGCCGCGCGCTGAGGCGGCGATCAAGGGCGTCACGGCGTCGCAGCCGGCGCCGATCGTCGCCGAAAAAACAGCGCTCGAACCGGAACCGACCGGCACGGTCATCAGTCGCTTCCTGAAGTGGATCGCTTCCTGGTTCCGCCGCAAGGACGAGCCCGCAGCGGTTCCACAACCCCCACCATCGACGCGCGCCGGCACACCTGCCCGTGATGGCACGCGCGACCCGCGTCGACCCAGTGTCCGCGGACCACGCCGTGACGAGACGCGCGAGCTTCCCGAGGGTGAGACGCGCGGCAGCCGGGAGAACAGGGAAACATCACGGCCGACGGCTGCAGCCGATCGCAACGGCGTGCAGAAACCGCGTGAGCCACGCGAGGCGACGAGCGCTCGTCAGCCGGCCCCCCCACGTGAGCCGCGTGAACCGGCGGCTGCCGGCACGCCACGCGAGGCGGGGACAGCGCGTGAGCCAGGGGTGGCGCGCGAACCCCGCCGTCAGCCACCACGCGGCGAGCGGCGGCCGCCAACGGCCACCGCCGTCGCGGCGACCGGCACCGACCTTGCGCCACCGGCGACCGCGCCCGTGCTGGCCGCGTCCGAGCCTGGGCAAACCAGCGAAGAGTCCGGCAACAACACCCGTCGACGGGGGCGTCGCGGTGGCCGCCGTGAGCGCGGAGAAAGGATGGAAGACCCGGTTGAGCTGCACAACCGCGCGATCGCCGCGGAAAATGCTGTCAGCAGCGCTCCCGCCGACAGCAAGCTCGCCGTTGCACCGCTAACCGGTGCTCCCGAGGAACCGGCGTCCAGCCCGGCAGTTACTGTCGCAGAGCCGGCCGCTGTCGTCAGCGTGGAACTTCCTGCGGTGATTGCCGAATCCGTCCCAACGGCGGCAACTCCGGCTCCTGCCGACGAGGTGCATGCCGCTCTGGCAGACGCCGATCCCGCTCCCCTTGCTGTCCCGCCTGCCGAGTCCGATACGCCGGCAACGCCGGCGATGGCGGAGTTCGTCGATCCGGCAGGCGCGGCCGCAACGCCTCCGGCAACGCCCACGGTGGCAGAATCGCCGCTCCCGGAGACCAGCACCGTGTCGACCAGCAGCACAACCGCTGCCGCCCTCGACAATGTCGCCCCGGCGGACGACGTTCCCGAGCCTGTCGCACCGGCGCCAGCGACGACACCGTCACTCGCCATCCAGCAAGCGATCGAGCAAAGCGGTCTGATCATGGTCGAAACGCGCCGGGACATCGCCGCGATGCCAACCCAGGCAAGCAGCGAGGAACCTGCGGCGACGCCTCCGCGCCGCCGGCGAACCGTGGTGGAGATTCCTGACGAACCCCTGGTACTGGTCGAAACCCGCCGGTAAGCCAGTCCCACCAGGCTCAGGACAATCTCCCGGCGGTCCCAGGGGGATTGTCCGCCACTCCGCAGGAAATCCAGGCCAGTACTGAAAGAGATGCACACCGCCCCGACTGCCGAAAGGTGGCCGGGGCGGTGTCATCATCGTGCCACGTCAAAGGCAACACCGACCTACAGTGGCAGATCGCCGCGGACGAAACGTTCCATTTCGGGCTTCAAACGGTCCATTTCCTCGGAGAGCGCGGTAGCAATTCCCGCGCAGCGCGGCCAATCGACGCTCCCCGCAGCCGCCTGCGCCGCGCGTTCGAGATCGAGGGCCAGACAGCGCGCCTTTTCGGCATGGAAGATGGCGAGCAGACTCTTGAGTGTGTGTGCGCCCATGGACAATTGCGGTGCATCGCGGTGGCCGAGGTTCGAGCGGATCTGCAACAGGTGATCATCCCATTCGCCGAGCAGCATGTCCGCCATCCTCGACAACAGATCGTTATCGCCCAGATCGCGCGCTGCCGCCGCGAGGTCGAGCGAAGTGGCGGTGAGTGCCACGCCGGCGCCTGATCGCAGCAGTTCCCCTTCAGTGCGCGCGACGAGGCAACGATCGATCGCCGCGTACAGTTCCTGCGAACTGATCGGCTTGGCCACATAGTCGTTCATACCCGCCTGCAGGCAACGATCACGGTCACCATCCATGGCGTTGGCGGTCATGGCGATGATCTGCACCGGACTGAATTCCTGCGACATCACCCAGCTCCGTCGCATCTCGCGTGCCCGAATCGACTCAGTCGCCTCGATGCCGCCCATCACCGGCATCTGCATATCCATCAGGATCAGTTCGAAACGCCCCTGTTCGAAGCAATCAACGGCCTCCGCACCATTGTTGGCCAGCGTCACACGATAGCCGCGCTTTTCCAGCAACCGTCTGGCCAGTTCCTGATTGACCGGATTGTCTTCCACCAGCAGGACCTCAATCGTCCGCGCGTTGCTCGTCAGCGCCGGCGCTTCAAACTCGAAAGGCGCCAGCATCAGCTTTTCACCGCCGGACGGCTCGCAGAGCAGTTGCAGGGCGGCCAGCAGATCTTCCGGCGAAACCGGCTTGACGAGATGCGTAACCGCTTCGAGAGCACGCAGACGCTCGATGTTCTGGCGCTGCTGTTCGGTGGTCAGCAAGACCATCAGCTTCTCCGGGCAAGCCCCCTCCCGCCACGAGTCCGCGAGCGTCAGACCTCCGGGAGGCGGCATCTGGGCGTCAACCAGCACGTAGTCGTACGGAAAACCGACCGCCCGCGACTGCTCGATCACCTGCACCGCCTTCGCGGCGCTGCTGATCACCGACGCCTCGATGCCGTGGCGGGCAAGCATCGCCACCAGTTGCTCGGCAACCGCCGGATGCTGTTCGAGCAGCAGCGCCCGCTGGCCAGCGCACTGAAGCACTGCAGGGGCAACGGCGGTACCCGCGGCGTTGCCGAAGCGGCAGGTAAAGTAGAAGCACGACCCCTGGCCCTCGGAGCTGTCCAGCCACAGTCGGCCATTCATCATCTGCACCAGGTGGCTGCAGATCGTCAGGCCCAGCCCGGTACCACCGAAACGACGGGTCGTCGAATCGTCGCCCTGGGCGAAGGCATCGAAGATTGCGCGCTGTCGGTCCACCGGGATGCCGATGCCGGTATCGCGCACCGCAAAACGGAGCGTCGGCGCGTCGGCAGCGGATCCTTCGAGCGAAACCGTGACCCCGATCTCTCCCCGCTCGGTGAACTTGATCGCGTTCCCGACCAGGTTGCCGAGAATCTGGCGAAGTCGCGCCGGATCACCGATCACGCGCGCGGGCACCTCGGGCGCGACCGAAACGAGGATTTCCAGGCCTTTCAGGTGAGCGGTCACCGCCTGCGCGCGGATCACCTCATAGACCAGGTTGGACAAGGCAAAGGGAACTTCCTCGAATCGCAGCTTGCCCGCTTCGATCTTGGAAAAGTCCAGAATGTCGTTGACGATGGCCAGCAGCGATTCAGCCGACGCCTTGACCGTCTTCAGGTAACGTCGCTGCTCGGCGTCGAGCCGGGTATCGAGCGCCAGATCGGTCATCCCGATAATCCCGTTCATCGGCGTGCGAATTTCGTGGCTCATGTTGGCCAGGAAGGTGCCACGCGCCCGGTTGGCCGCTTCGGCAGCGTCCCTGGCCACCACCGCCGCCTGCTCGGCCTGCTTGAAGGCCGTGATGTCGCGCTGCAGGAGCAGCATGCGCAGGGGCTCATCGCGGTCGTCGCGGGCGACGATGCGGCCCTTCAGCAGCAACCACCGCCAGGGCCCGGCCTTGCTGCGCAGACGGCAGGCGGTTTCGAAAATCGGCGTCTTTCCCTGAGCGTGCACCGCGATCGCCGTCCTGAACAACGTCAAGTCATCCGGGTGCATCAGGCTCTGCCACGCCGCGATGCTGTCTGCCAGTTCATCCGGCGGGTAACCGAGCAACGCTTTCCAGCCCCGACCGGACTCGATGCGACCGCTGCGCAAGTGCCAATCGGAAAAGGCGTCGCCCGACAGGTGGGCCTGCACGCTGCGCAGCCGGGCATGCCTGGCCAGCAGAACATCAACGCCTTCCAGGACCTGGGTCACCCTACCGGCAAGTTCGGGCTCCCGGCTGGAGAGCGCCCGCATCAACTCCGCGAGCCCACTGCCGGTGTCCCCGCCAAGTGCGCCGGCAAGTCGGCGAAGCAGCGGCGAATCGTTCATCGCCAGCAACCGCTTGCGCACTGCGCGCCAGGACGGCAACGGCTCACCCGCAGTCGCTGCGCAGTGACTCGGCGACGGCCAGAAACCGCGCACGGGCAATCCCCTGTGGTCTGCATGCTTTCCCTTTCCTGGCGAGCAAAGACCGGTCGATCGCCGCCAAGCCTGCCCTCAGCCCAATGCCACAACATCCAGGCGCCGGCGCGAGCGATCGTGCCGTCCACTCCCATCCATTCTATCGCCACAGACCGGCCATCAGCCAGGCAAAGGAGGAACGAATGGTCTACCATGGAACATACCCTCCGGACTCTCACGTGCCGACCTGATTGCAACAACATTGTGCGGCCAATGGCATCGGCGTAAAGTGAAGACAGTGTATGACTTTTCGGGTCGGGTCATCGCAAGGGGGACCACTACCGCTGGCGAGTTGCTGTACGGGGGAAGCAAGCCAGCCGTCATCGATCCACAGACGAAACCAGGGAGATCGGCATGTCCTTGTCCATCACTGCCAGCAGTTCGCTTCAGTTAGCGGACGTCAACACCCCGAAAGCGGCAACAACCGCGGCAAAACCGGGCGAAAAGATTGCCACGCCGGCGCAGGCCCGCTCGCAACTGAATGCGTCGATTATCACCGCTTCTTTCGAAGTCGCGATCAATTCACAGAATGAACCGCTGGCATTACTGCTGAAGACCGCGATCACCGGCATCAACGACCTGCTGCAACCCGAGTTTGGCGAGAATGCCCTGCAGCGTGCGGCGGGCCAGGACAACACCGCCGAAGGCACGGCGGGACGCATCGTGTCGCTATCCACCGGGTTCTATGAAGCCTTCAAGAACCAGCATGTCGGGGAGGACGAGGCGACCGTACTCAAGAATTTCATGACCACCCTGCGAGGCGGCTTCGAGCAGGGCTACAAGGAAGCGAGCAACATTCTTCAAGGCCTCAACGTGCTGAACGGTGATGTCGCCAGCGGTATCGGCAAGACCTATGAACTGGTGCAACAGGGTTACGCGGACTTCGAAGCGGCTCAGAGCAGCAGGATCAGCGGTGCTCAGTCGGTGACTGCGGAAAACTAGAGCAGCACGACCAGAACGGGTCTCTGACCCGGTCGCTGTTATCTACTTATTTCCCTCGCTGCCTGGCCTGTTGCCGACTTTCCGGGAACTGGCGTCGTCATATCGGTTAGCCGTCGCACGCGGCTTGCTCTCCGTGCCGCTTGCCGTCAACAGGTTGGTTTCGCCGGTTGACCAGGTCGATCCGTGAACTCAACTCGGCCATTGACCTCATGTCTGAAATCAGTATTATTGGTCCGGCAACTTTCAGTGATGCGACCGGGCTGGGTCGCGGATCGTTTGATTCTGTATGGAGAGCGCCACATGAATCACACAAACCCATTCGTCCGTTTGCTCGGGTGCACCTTGGCATCGACGGTCTTGGCCATGTCGGCAATGTCTACGGCGGTGGCTCAGTCCAGCGCAGCGGCCAAGCAACCCAACATCATCCTCATCCTGTCCGACGACTTCGGCTACGGTGACTCTGGCCCTTATGGCGGCGGCGAAGGGCGGGGCATGCCGACGCCAAGCCTTGACCGGCTGGCGAAGGAGGGCATGACGTTCCACTCGTTCTATGCCCAACCCAGTTGCACCCCCGGTCGCGCCGCCGTACAGACGGGGCGCATCCCGAACCGCAGCGGCATGACGACCGTCGCCTTCCAGGGCCAGGGCGGCGGGCTGCCGAAGGCGGAGTGGACCCTGGCTTCCGTTCTCAAGCAGGGTGGCTACCAGACCTTCTTTACCGGCAAGTGGCATCTGGGCGAAGCCGATTACGCATTGCCCACGGCCCACGGCTACGACGAAATGAGATATGTCGGTCTCTACCACCTCAATGCCTACACCTACGCTGATCCGACCTGGTTCCCCGACATGGATCCGAAGTTGCGCGAGATGTTCCAGAAAGTGACCAAGGGCGCTCTTTCCGGCACGGCGGGCGGTAAAGTCAGCGAGGACTTCAAGATCAACGGGCAGTACGTCAACACCCCCGAGAAAGGCGTGGTCGGCATTCCTTTCTTCGACGAGTATGTCGAGAAGGCGACCATCGAGCACCTGGACAAGGTGGCGAAATCGAGCACGCCGTTCTTCATGAGCGTCAATTTCATGAAAGTGCACCAGCCGAACATGCCGCACCCGGACTTTGTGCACAAGTCGATGTCCAAGAGCAAGTATGCCGATTCCATCGTCGAGAACGACACCCGGATCGGCCGCGTCATTGAAAAGGTCCGTCAGCTCGGCCTCGACAAGAATACCTACATTTTCTGGACCACCGACAACGGTGCCTGGCAGGACGTCTATCCGGATGCCGGCTACACCCCGTTCCGCGGCACCAAGGGTACCGTTCGCGAGGGCGGCAATCGGGTTCCATCGATTGCCTGGGGGCCGAACATCAAGGCGGGGACCGTCAATCACGAGATCGTCGGCCGCCGACTGCATGGCCACGTTTGCGGGGTCAAACTCCCGCAGAACGACCGCGAAGGCAAGTCGATGGTCTTCGACAGCTACGACATCACCCCGGTCCTGTTCGGCTCCGGCAAGTCACCGCGCAACGAGTGGTTCTACTTTACCGAAAACGAGTTGTCGCCGGGCGCAGCGCGTGTCGGCAATTACAAGGCGGTGTTCAACCTGCGTGGCGACAACGGGCAGGCAACCGGCGGTCTGGCCGTCGACTCCAACCTGGGCTGGAAAGGGGCTGAAAAATACGTGGCGACCGTGCCGCAAGTGTTCGACCTCTGGCAGGATCCGCAGGAGCGCTATGACTTGTTCATGAACAACTTCACCGAGCGCACATGGACGTTGGTGCCGATCTCCCAGGCGATCGAAAAGCTGATGAAGACCTACATCCAGCACCCGCCGCGCAAGTTGCAGAGCATGGGCTATGATGGGCCGATCGAGTTGTCGAAGTTCCAGAAATTTCAATCGGTGCGGGAACAACTCCAGAAGGATGGGATAAACATCGGCATACCGACCGGAAACTAAGCACACCAGCAAGGCGAAAGATAGTACTTGTTGGAAAGGCACGGGGGCGGCAGACTACCGCCCCCGTGCGTGCGCATATCAGGAAAGCAACAATCATGAAGATCGGTTTCAATCGACCCCACTTTGTCCGAGCGTTGGTGCTGGCCGCCTGCATCGCGTTTGGTGGCCTGGCCAGCGCCCAATCCGACCCGCTGCCCTCATGGAATGACGGACCCGCCAAGAAGGCAATCCTCGACTTCGTTCACACGACCACGACCCAGGGCAGTCCGAATTTCGTACCGACCGCCGAGCGCGTCGCCACCTTCGACCAGGATGGCACGCTGTGGGTCGAACAGCCGATGTATTCGCAGGTGATGTTTATCCTCGAGCGTGTACCCGCGCTGGTCAGGACCAAGCCCGAACTGGCCAAGGTAGCACCGTTCTCTACCGTGCTGGAGATCCTGAAGGGGGATCGTTCGGCTATCGCCAGGCTGACCCTGTCCGACCTCACGAAACTGGCTGGCGCAACGCTGAGCGGCATGCCGGTCGAGACTTTCCAGGGCGAGGCGCAGAAATGGCTGGCCGAGGCCAAGGATCCGCGCTGGAAAAAGCCCTATACCGACCTGACCTACCTGCCGATGCAGGAAGTGCTGAAATACCTCCGTGCCAGCGGCTACAAGACCTACATCGTCACTGGCGGCGGCCAGGACTTCGTGCGCGCGTATGCCGAAGCCACCTACGGAATCCCACCGGAACAGGTGGTCGGCACCGCCTTCGGCACCACCTACGGTTATGGCAAGGACGGCAAACCCTTCCTGACCAAGGCACCGAAACTGCTGCTCAACGACAACAACGCCGGCAAGCCGGAAGCCATCCACCTGATGATCGGGCGTCGCCCGAACATGGCGGTCGGCAACTCGATCGGCGACCAGCAGATGCTCGAATACACCAGGACCGGCGACGGGGCACGGCTGGCGATGCTGGTCCTGCACGACGATGCCAGGCGCGAATATGCCTACGGACCGGCGCAGGGCTTGCCGGCAACCCAGGTGGGCAACTTCACGCAGCCGCTTTACGACGAGGCGCAGAAGCAGGGCTGGACGGTCGTCAGCATGAAGAATGACTGGAGAAAAGTTTTTGCCTTCGAGTGATGGCCACGCCGCCGCGCTTAACGAGTGGTCTGTACAGGCGGAGTCGCGTCACCACTACACGGGTTCAGCAAGTTCCACCTGGGCTGCTGGAAGCGTGTATCGGGCTGGTTGCCGAATGCGTGCCGTTGGTGCCGAACTGACGCCCTGATTCGCTTCGAGAGGGATGCCGGAGGAAGTCGGCTTGCTCAGCGCATAACCAATTCAGTAGCTGGCTGACGACAACGGACAATTGACCTTGACCAGGAAATCCAGAAACAGGCCCATCAACCCGGTTCCCGATGGGGTACCAGTACCCGACTCGACGCAGAGCAACAAACAGCGCCGGCTACAGCAAGCCACCGTCATCCTGCTGCTGGTTGCCATCGGCTGCGCGAGCGTCTATCTCCTGGCGGGCATGGTCAAGCCATCCCTGTCGCACAGCCCATCCGGGCCACCCACCCCGCTCACCCCCGCGCCTTCCGGCGAGCTGGCCACCTACGTCGGCAGCGCGGTCTGCATGACCTGCCATGCAGCCGAATACCAGGCCTGGGCAGGATCGCATCACGCTCTGGCCATGCAGGAGGCGACGCAGAACAGCGTTCTCGGTGATTTCGCCGACGTCAGGTTCCGGCACCAGGGCGTCGAATCGACCTTCTTCAAGCGTGACAACCGGTTCATGGTGCGCACCGACGGCCCCGACGGCAAGCTTGCCGACTACCCGATCGCCTACACCTTCGGCGTCTATCCGCTGCAGCAATATCTGATCCCCTTTCCCGGCGGGCGTTACCAGGCGTTACCCATCGCCTGGGATGCGCGGCCGCAGGATCAGGGTGGCCAGCGCTGGTTCCATCTTCAGCAAGGCGAGAAGATCGATCACCAGGATCCGCTGCACTGGACCGGCCGCTACCAGAACTGGGCGCTGCAGTGCGCCGAATGCCATTCGACCGATCTGAAGAAGGGTTACGCTGCGGCCAGCGACACCTACCAAACGACCTACAGCGAAATCAATGTCGCCTGCGAGGCCTGCCACGGCCAGGGTTCCCGGCATGTCGACCGGGCGCGGAATGCCCGGCCATCCGACACGGCACAGCGCGGCGACAAGGGCTTGCCGTCGCTGGCTACGCGCTGGAACGAGGCCTGGAAATTCCCGGCCAGCGATGCCCGTATTGCCGTGCGCGACCAGCCGGCCGACCGCGCCGGCATGAACACCTGCGCGGCCTGCCACGCCCGCCGCTCGACGCTGAGCGAGAAACGCCAGCCGGACGCGGCGCTCGAAGACAGCCACCGGCTGGCCATGCTGACCGCGCCCAACTACCATGCCGACGGTCAGCAGCGCGAGGAAGTTTACGTCTGGGGCTCCTTCCTGCAAAGCAGGATGTACCAGAACGGCGTCACGTGCATGGACTGTCATGAGCCGCATGCCCTGAAGCTGCGTGCCGAGGGCAATGCGCTGTGTACGCGCTGCCACAACGCCGCCGAATTCGACGCCCCCAGGCACCACCACCACCAGGCCGGCGGCAAGGGCGCCCAGTGCGTGACCTGCCACATGCCGACGCAGAACTACATGGTGATCCATGCCCGCCAGGACCACAGCCTGCGCGTCCCGCGTCCCGACCTGTCGCAGTCGCTCGGTAGCCCGAATGCCTGCAGCCAGTGTCATACGGACAAGAAGCCGGCATGGGCGGCGAGTGCCATGGACAAGTGGTACGGCAAGGCATGGCGCGAACGCCCGCAGTACGGCACGACGCTGCATGCCGGCGAGACGCGCGGCGCACCGGCCCTGACCGGCTTGCTCGAACTGGCCGCCAGCCCGACCGCCCCGGCGATCGTCCGCGCCACGGCGGCGACGCTCGCCCAGCCTTACGCCTCCCCCGCCACGCAGGCGGCGGCGCGGACGTTGCTGCACGACTCCGACCCGCTGGTGCGCATCGCGGCGCTCGGCCTGCTGGCGCCGCTCGACGTGCCGGAGCGCGTGGCGGCTAGCGTGCCGTTGCTTGGCGATCCGGTGCGCGGGGTGCGCATCGAGGCGGCACAAATCCTCGCCGATGTGCCCGACAGCCGGCTTCCGGACGACAAGCGTGCAGCCCGCCAGGCTGCCTTGCAGGAATACGAGGCCTCGCTGGCGCAGGAGTCCGACTGGCCGGCGACCAACGTCAATCTCGGCAACCTGCGCCTGCGTCAGGGCCGGATCGACGCGGCGCTGGCCGCCTACGAGCGAGCCATCAGGCTCGACCCGCGTTTCCCCGGCGCCTACATCAACCTCGCCGACGCCTGGCGCCAGCAGGGGCGCGAAGCGGAGGCGGAGAAGGTGCTGCGCCAGGGGCTGGCGGTCATGCCGCGGGACGCCGAACTGCACTATGCGCTGGGCCTGCTGCTGGTGCGTCGGCATGACCATGACGGCGCCCTGCAGGAACTGGTCGAGGCCGCCCGGCTGGCGCCCGACAACGCGCGTTACGCCTACGTCCAGGCCATCGCACTGCATTCCGCCGGCCGGCGTGCTGAAGCGCTGGCCATCCTGCGTGGCGCCAACAAGCGCCACCCGCAGGACCTGGACATCCTCGGTGCGCTGGTTTCGATCAACCGCGAAGCAGGTGACCGGCAGGCCGCACTGCGCTATGCCCGCGAAGCTGCCATGCTGTTACCGGACAATGCCGACCGCCGCGCCCACAGCGGCGTCAGATGAATGCCGCGCGACAGTAGCCCGCGAGATTCTCCAGGCGGAAAACCTGGTCTTCCTCGTTGCGACCGGTTTTTGCGAAGAACTTGACGGTCATGAAGCGGCCGCCGTCATCCTGTGCCAGCATCAGCGGCACACCGTACTCCTTGTGCTCGGCCAGAATCTTGTCCAGCGTATCATCGCCGTTGAGGATGTGCCTACCCTTGGTTTCCACCAGGAGCAGTGCATTACCCGGCCCACGGCCAGCCACCTTGACGGCGAAGTCGGGGAAATAACGATCGCCGCTGGGCATCACGATGCCGATCGACCACGGCTTGCGCGGTTCGTTGCGGAACCAGTAGTCGACCATGCCCGTGGTATCGGCGTCGAGCAGGTCGGCAAACGCCCGCTCCGACCCGTTCAGGTCCTGCGGCATGACGCCATAGACATTGCGGCGCGACCGCTGCACGCCCGCCGGCAGTTCGACAAACTCGGGCAAGGGTGCGGTATCGAAGACCTCCTTGAAACGGGCCGCGCAGGTACGCGCCGCCACCCGGATCAAGTTGGGGTAAGCCGCCATGATGCGGTTCAAGGCACGTTCCAGCCCCGCGTCGTCGACGTCGATGCCACGGTGGCCGAACTCGCTTTTCAGGCGCGCCAGGAGGGCATCGTGCAGATCGCGTGGATCGACATAGTCGGCGTCGAACATCACACCTTGCGCCCGTCGCGCGATTTCCTCGTCGGACAGGCGAGCCTGCAGCGACTGCATTTCCTCGCTGCCCTCGAATACGTCAACGATCCGCCGCGTCACCTTCACCGACTGGCGCAAACCGGCTTGAAAGACCTGATGGTCAATGGCGATGCTGGCCGCGATGCAGGTCAACAGATCGCCGGTTGACAACGGCAGGCGCTCAGCGCGATGGACGCGCGGCACCCCCTGGCGGATGGGAAAGCGTCGATTGCCCGCGAGCAGCGGGCTCGTGCGGGGTGCGTGCGGCGTTGGCGGCGCGGCTTCCGGTGGCGTCAGCACCAGATGCGTCAGAATCCCGGTCGGCTGCCAGGCCGGTGGTGCGGCCACCTGTGACCCAGCGTTGCCGCTGTCCGTTACCGGCACGGTCCAGGCGGGCGGCGTATAAGGCACCGACAGCAATTGCGGCTGCCCGCTGTGCGTCACCTGAATTTCGTTGCGCCCGGCCACTTTCACTACCATCGTGAACGGGCAAACCTGGGATAGCTCGCTCTGGATCGCGTTGATCTTCTCGCCGGCATGCACCAGCCCGCTCTGATTCGCCGCATCGGCCAGAAACACATAGCCGTAGCGCAGCAGCTCGGGCAGCTTCTGTTCCAGCGTCGGCCCCTGCAAACGGCCATGCACGCGCAGAATGCGGCCCACCACCTGAATGCCGAAATCCGTGTCCTTCGCCCCGCGCATCGACACCAGCGTGAAGGCGCGCGGCGCGTCGAAACCCAGCGCCACCGCTACCTTGAAAATCAGCACTTCCTTCTGCTCGTCGATCGCCACCGCCAACAGATCGTCGTTCGGGTCGTCCGCCGTGTACCAGGCGATTTTCGAATCCGGCACGCCCAAGGCCGCCAGCCGGGTCCGCGCTTCCTCGACCGCCGCGTTGCTGTTGCCCACCTGCACCAGCATCAGCGGCACCAAGCCAATGCCGGCAGCCTGCAAACCGTGCTTGATGGCCCCGTGCATGCCCCAGCCATCCGCCAGCGCGGTCGCAGGAAAGTCCACCAGTTCTTTCTGATCGTCCGCCGCCAGATAGGCGATGGACTTGATGCCGTCCTTGATCAACCCCGCATCCACCGCCTCCTTGCGGCTGACGCGGACGCGGTGCAAGTGTCCAATACCCGCCGCCTTCTTGAACTTGTCCACGTCCTGATCGTCGGGCGTGGCGGTAATCATCAGCGTGAAGTCGGGCCGCATGGTCTCGCGGTAGAAGCGCACTGCTTCGGCCGCTCGGGTGAAACCGTGGTGCGCCTCGTCCACCACGACGCCGATGCGGAACCCTTCTTCGCGCAATTCGGCAATCAGGTCGTCCAGCGCCAGCACGAATTCGCCGCTGCTGCGAATCTTGCGCGTTTCCTTGCTCGCCGCCGCTACCGAGGCCCAAGTGGTGACAAACACGTCGCCGCTCTTGGTGCCCCGTGTCTTGCGGTCGCCTTGCAGGTCGCGCACGCGCAGGCCGACGAAAGTAGATTTGATCGCCCCCTTGGCCTGCTCAACCAGTCCGGCGAAGGGCGTGAACCAGAACCAGACGATGCGCGCATTGCTGTCCCGATCCGGCGCGGCGAAACTCTCGGCGATCATGCCGGCCATCAGCGTCTTGCCCGAACCGGTCGGCGCTTCCAGCAGCAGGCAGCCGTTGAAGGCCGTCGCAGCCGCGCGGCTGGCGTCGTCGCTGGCCTGGCGCAACTGGCTTTCGGCGTAGCGGAAGATCTCCAGCGCGTTGACCACCGCCTCGCGCTGATAGCCCTTGGGTGCCGGCGCGCTCATGGCCGTCCGATGGCCGCCGAAGAACGTGCGCCGAAGCGATTGACCAGGAACGCCGGAATCGGCTCGAAGGCCAGGCGCGGATCGGTCAGCCGCTGGGCCAGCAGCGCCGGCTGCCACGAATACACCACCGCCTGCCCGACAGCGTGAATCGCGGTTTGCAGCGCATCGAGTACCGCGTCCGTCAGCTTGGGCAGATAGATCACCAGTCCGCGCTGGCCTTCCGCCGTCTGCATCGGCAGTGCGGCTTGATAGGGCGTCAGTGCCACGCCGTGAATCAGTTGCAATGCCGTCCACACCTGTGCGTGCTCGATGCCGCGAAACACCGTCGCCGCCGGAATCCGCCGGCAGCGCAGATAAGCGAAGCCGCCGCCGAGACCGGCGACTGACTGCCCCTTCTTGTTGACGTAGCCGGCGATCACCCGCCGCACCCGCTCGGCGCAGACATCGCGGCAAAGGTTCTTGTCTGGCAGATCGAGCGTGGCCTCGGTGCTGGAAACGAGGATGAAGCGCCGATCGCCACCGTCTTCCTGATTCAGATTCAGCACCGCCTGCGCCGTGGTTCCACTGCCGGCGAAGAAATCCAGCACGATGTCGCCGGGCTTTGTAGCAATCCGCATAATACGTTCCAGCAAGGCGACTGGCTTTGGCGTTGAAAACACATCTTCCGATTTTTCGAATTGCAGAATGTCGTGGATTTCTTTCTTGGCGTCCTGCGTGTGACCGACCTCATCGTATTTCCACAGCGTTTGTGGCACCACGCCTTGCTGCACGTCGGAAAGAAACCGCTTGAAGGCCGGCACGTTATTGCCGTCTCTGCCCCACCAAATACGCTTGTCTCCGTCCAATTCGAGAAACTTTTCCTCCGAAAATCGCCAGTAATTGCCGGGCGGCGGCCCGGCAACCACACGCCCAGAGGGGCAGGTAATCGCGTAGGTGCCTTTGCTGTAGAAGTTGCGTGCCGAAAAATCGCCGGCTTTCCATGGCCCGCGAGGATCGTTGTCGGGATTTTTGTAAGCTTTGTCCTGCGCAGCCGAACGGGGCATGGGATTTGGCCGCCAGACGGCCTTGTTAAGCGCATAGCAGACGATGTATTCGTGGTCGTCGGAAAAATGTTGGGCGGTTCCTTTGGGCGAGTACACCTTCTGCCAGATCACATTGGCGATGAAATTCGCCGCGCCGAATATTTGCTCCATCAACAGCCCGAGATGAAACACCTCGTTGTCGTCGATGGAGACGAAGATCACGCCGTCCTCGCGCAGCAGTTCCTTCGCCAGTTCCAGTCGGCGATACATGAACTCCAGCCACTTGGAATGGCGGTAGTTGTCTTCCTTGTCGACGAAGCGGTCGTTGTAGATGAAATCGCGGTTGCCGGTGTTGTAGGGCGGGTCGATGTAGATGCACTTGACGCGGCCGGCGTGGGTCATGCGCAGGGTGCGCAGGGCGTCGAAGTTGTCGCCCTCGATGATCAGGTTGCGCTGCGGGCCGTCGCCGCACGACAGTTCGGCATCCCAATCGAGCGCGACGAAATCGTTGTTAACCGACAGATCGTGGTCGATCTCGTCGCGTTCC
This sequence comes from Candidatus Accumulibacter propinquus, assembly GCA_016714935.1. Lineage (GTDB taxonomy): Bacteria > Pseudomonadota > Gammaproteobacteria > Burkholderiales > Rhodocyclaceae > Accumulibacter > Accumulibacter propinquus. The sequence goes on from JADKBU010000003.1 coordinate 227,610, forward strand.
CACACCAGCCCGAAACGCGGCCGACGGTCGCGCTCGCGCAGCAGGCGCAAGAGTTGATCGCGGGAATAGTCGTCGTAATTGTCGGCCATCAGGGAAGATTGATCAGAGGGGTTGCGGAGCAACTCGGGCGATCAGAGGAGCCTCGATTCTCCAGGCTGGTGTCCGCATCGTTTGGCTTGCGCGGCATGGGTCGCCTCGCTGGATTTTCCGAAATCATTTGCTAACTCGCGCCCTCGCCATGCGCATCGACTGCCTGGCCCTGATGATCACCTCCTCGGCCGCTGGAAACACCTGCCCGACCTTTGGAAACCCCTGCCCGACCCTTGGAAACGCCTGCCTGTCCCTGGTAATCACCTGCCAGGCCCCTGGAAACGCCTGCCTGACCCTTGGAAACGCCGCCTTGGAAACGCCTGCCTGACCCTGCAAAACGTCTGCCGGCCCTTGGGAATCGCCTCTTCGACACGCGGAAACGATCCCGCGGGTCTTTCCCGATCCGCCCGCGGCCGGGTGCGGCGCTCCGCAGACCCCTGCTTTCGACCCGGTCATCGATGGCATCCCGTCAGGCCACGAAACAAGCGAATGGCGCCGACGGCGATCGGCCCATACCTTGCGACGATGCGCTCGCCGGCTACGATGCGGCGACGCGCGCGCCGGCCGGAGCGATCAATCCCACCCCAGGATTTCGATCGCCTTCCTGGCGTCCGCATGCGAGTCGACCGCCGCGTAGGCAATGAAGCGTGCGCCGATCACCGAGGCGGAAAAACCGCGCAGGTTGATGCCGGCTTCCGCCAGCTTCTCGGTCAGCTCCGCGACAATGCCCCGCTGGTTCGGCCCGATGATGCGCACCGAGTGCAAGGTCTGGCTGACGTTGAAACCGATCTGTGCGGCTGCGGCGGTTTCGCCATCACCCAGCAGCGGGGTGACGAAAACCACCCCCTTCCCGGGCTGATCAGGCGATCGCCGGGAAATCACGCACTGCAGATCGGCTCCCGCCCGGTTCAACACCGCCAGCGCGCCGGCCAGGGCACCGGGCTGGTCGTCGATGGTCCCTGCCCAGACTTCCGCATGCTCTACGATAAGGTCCACTTCCACGCCTCCACTCACGAAACCACTGCTGAATGTCGACTTATATACCAAGGCCGCCTGCTCATCAAGCGGCCGCGGCGTCCGAAGGCATCCGAAGCTGTCGCACGCACGACGGGAACTGGAGAACCCATCCGGCAACGCCGGCGAGGCCTCGATCGATGGCCTTGAGCCGATCGTTCGTCGTTGCCGTGGCGGGAACCCGCCAGAGGGCTTATAGTGAGATTGCTCGTCGAACTGCGGATGGCTGGAGCACACGGCGTCGGGGTACGCGCCGGGTCGCCGGCCTGTGGCGGCAAGGCCTGCGTAGCAGGGGACAAGACCTGAGCACTGCTGCAGATGACATCGTGAGGGATTCCCGTGCCGACAAATCGATTCCTTGTGCGCCGCTTCCGGAGAGGCGGGGCGGCGGCGCGCGATTGCCGGCCCGGAAGGGAGAGCGGCAGCATCGCGGCCGCAATGCGTGCAGGAGATAGCCCGTGAGTACCGAGGACAAGAGTTCCGATGAACAGGTATTGCGCTCGCAGGCTGAAGCGTTTCTTCGCAAGACTACCAAGCATCCCGACCAGGTTGAAGCGATGTCGCCTGCGGCCCTGCAGGCGACACTGCATGATCTGCGGGTGTATCAGGTCGAACTGGAGATGCAGAATGACGAATTGCGCCGGATCCAGGGGGAACTGGAGGACGCACGGGCACGCTATTTCGACCTCTACGAACTGGCGCCGATAGGCTTTTGCACCCTCTCGAAGAAGGGGCTGATCCTGGAGGCCAACCTCGTCGCGGGGACCCTGGTGGATGTAGTGCGCGCGGCGTTGCTCAAGCAGCCTTTCTCCGCGTTCGTCCTTGATCAGGACCAGAACAGCTACTACCAGTATCGGAAGCAACTCTTCGACACCGGTGTACGGCAGGTGTGTGAACTGCGGATGGTCAAACGCGACGGCACGACATTCTGGGCACACCTGGAAGGCATCGTCGCGTCAGACCCGTGGGAGACGACAGTCTGTCGTATCGCGATCAGCGACAACCACGAACGACTACGTGCCGAGGATGCCTTGCGGCAGAGCGCGGAGCGATTCAAGGCCATCGCCGACTACACGGCAGACTGGGAGTCCTGGTTCGGACCGGACGGCAAGTATCTCTGGGTGAATCCCGCGGTCGAGAAGATCACCGGATATTCTGCGCAAGCGGTGCTGGCGATGCCCGATTTCGTCTCCGTCCTGATCGCCGCGGAGGACCGGTCGGCATTCCGTGCACGCTTCGTCAGTGCCCTGGGGGGCAGCCACGGGGAAGACGTGGATTTCCGCTGCCAGCACAAGCAGGGTGGCCAGCGCTGGCTCGCCTTCTCCTGGCAGCCGATTTTCGATGCCCACGGCAAGCCGCTCGGCACGCGGGTCAGCGGTCGCGACATCACCGACCGAAAACTGGCGGAAGAAGCCTTGGCGCACAGCGAGGCGCTGCTGAACAGGGCCCAACGCCTGAGCAAGGTCGGGGGTTGGGAGTGGGATATCGAGCAACAGACGATGACCTGGACGGCCGAAACGTATCGCCTGCACGGCTTTACCGCCGACTGCACGGCGCCGGGATCTCCCGTACTCATCGAGAAGAGCCTGGCGTGCTACCGACCGGAGGACCGGGACACCATCGTGCGCGCCTTCCGGCGCTGCGCGGAACACGGCGAATCCTACGATATCGAAGTCCCCTTCAACAGTCCCAACGGCTCGGCGAAGTGGGTGCGCACGACGGCCGAGGCCCTTTGCCACGACGAACGGATCGTCAAGGTCGTCGGCAACATCATGGACATCACCGAGCGCAAGCAATCGGAAGATGCCCTCAGGGAAAGCGAAGCCTTCAAGAGCGTCATCCTGAATTCGGTGGCTGCCGAAATCGTGGTGGTGGATCGCAACGGCGTCATTCGGGCGGCCAACGAACGCTGGCGGGGCTTCTCGCTGGAAAATGGCGTAGAACCCGGCAAGCCAGTGAGCAATACCGAAGTCGGCGCCAACTATCTTGCCGCGTGCGCGACCGAGGGCGACTCAAGGTCGCCGCATGGAGGAATGAACGCCGGCAGCGGGATCCGGGCCGTTCTGGACGGAGCCCTGCCGAGCTTCAGCCTCGAATACCCTTGCCACTCTCCACAGCGACAGCGCTGGTTTTCGATGGTGGTCATGCCGCTGGGACCGGATGCCAGGGACGGCGTGGCCATCACGCATACCGACATCAGCGCGCTCAAGCTCGCGGAACAGGCGCTGGCCGAGAACGAAGAACACCTCAGGCTGTTCATCAGGTACGCCCCGGTCAGTCTGGCGATGTTCGACCGCGACATGCGCTATCTGTACGCGAGCAACCATTGGCTTGCCGACTACGCGCTGGGCGACCGCGATCTGCATGGACGCTCGCACTACGAGATCTTCCCCGAGATCCCCGAGGAATGGAAGGCGGCGCATCGCCGCGGGCTGGCCGGCGAGATCTTGCGTTCCGAAGGCGATCGCTTCGAGCGGCTCGATGGTTCGGTGCAGTGGGAACGCTGGGAGATTCGTCCGTGGCATGACCCGCACGGGCACATCGGTGGAATCGTCATCTTCAGCGAGGACATCACGGCAAACAAGGAAGCCGAACGCGCACTGGCCGAGAGCGAAGAACGTCTGTCCCTGGTATTGCACGGCACTCAGGACGGCTTCTGGGACTGGGACCTGCTCCGCAACACAATCTTCTACTCGCCGCGCTGGTGGCGCATGCTCGGCTACGCCAACGACCCCGGCGAAAGCGATCCGCTACTGTGGCGCCGCCTGATTCACCCCGACGACCTGCCGCAGGTTGATGCCGCTTTCACCACCGCCATCGCCAGCGGTACGGACGGCTATGAAATGGAGTACCGGCTGCGGCACCAGGACGGTCATTATCTGAACGTCGTTTCGCGCGCGACCATCCTGCGCGACGCTCAAGGCAAGGCGGTGCGCGTCGCCGGTGCGAACCGGGACGTCACCGCACGCAAGCATACGGAAAATGCCTTGCGCGAGCAGGAGGAGTTTTTCCGGCTGATCGCCGAGAACCTCGAAGGCTTCGTCGCGGTGCTCGACGTCGACGGCAGGCGGCTTTATGCCAGTCCGTCCTACGAACGTCTGCTGGGCCAGCGGGAGTTTCGCGGAACCCTTTCCTTCGATGATATCCGTCCTGCCGACCGCGGTCGCGTCGTCAAGGCGTTCCGCGAAACCGTCGCCACGGGCATCGGCCGCTATCTCGAATATGGCGTCATGGCGGCCGACGGCAGTGTCCGCCAGATGGAATCGCGCGGCGGCGTGATCAAGGATAACGCCGGCCGCACCACACGCGTGGTGGTCGTTTCCCACGATGTGACCGAGCGCAAGGCCGCCGAAGCCGAACTTGAACAACATCGCCACCACCTCGAACAACTGGTCTTCTCACGCACCACCGAACTCGCCGCCGCGCGCGACGCTGCCGAAGCCGCGAACCGCGCCAAGAGTGTCTTCCTGGCCAACATGAGTCACGAACTGCGCACGCCGATGAACGGCATCATGGGCATGACCGAACTCGCGTTGCGCCATGCCACCGACCCCCGGCAGAGCAATTACCTGAGCAGGAGCCTGCAGGCCTCCCGGCATCTGCTGGACTTGATCAACGACATCCTCGACATCTCCCGGATCGAGGCTGATCGATTGACGCTGCACGACCAGGATTTTTCCTTCGTCCTGTTGCTCGGCGAAGTCCTGCAGATGATGGGCGAACAGGCCCGTGCCAAAGGTCTGCGCCTGTCCAGCGAGATCACCCCGACGCTGCCCGATCGCTGCTGTGGCGACGCCTTGCGCCTGAAACAGGTGTTGCTCAACCTGGTCGGCAACGCCGTCAAGTTTTCCGAGCGCGGAGAGATCGAGGTGCGTGCCGAAGTCATCGAAGAGGATAGCTGCAGCCTGTTGTTGCGTATCGAGGTGAGCGATCAGGGGATCGGCCTGACTCCCGAGCAACAGGCGCGACTGTTCCACGCCTTCACGCAGGCAGACGATTCCTTGACGCGGAAGTACGGCGGCAGCGGCCTCGGCCTGATCATCTCCCAGCGGCTGGCCAGGCTGATGGGTGGCGACGTGGGGGTGCGCAGCGAAGCCGGCGTCGGCAGTACCTTCTGGGTCACCACGCGCGTGAAAAGAGGGACCGCCATCTCTCTCCCCGAAATTCGCCCACCAGAGGCAACACCCCGAGAGCGATTGACGCGCGGCTGGCTCGGCACGCGCGTGTTGCTGGCCGAAGATGATCCGCTGACCCAGGAAGTGGTTCGCCTGTTGCTGGAAGACGCCGGCCTGGTGCTGGACGTGGTGAGCAATGGACAGGAAGCGGTCGAGCAGGCGCGTGCCTGCGACTACCGGCTGATTCTGATGGACGTGCAGATGCCGGTGATGAGTGGGCTGGAAGCGAGCCGCTCGATTCGCCGACTGCCCGGGCTGTCAGCCATCCCGATTCTGGCCCTGACCGCCAATGCCTTCGACGAGGACCGCGAGCGTTGCCTGGCAGCCGGAATGAATGATCACATCACCAAGCCGACGGTTCCGGACGCGCTCTATGCGACGCTGCTGCGCTGGCTGCAGCAGGCGGGCGGGCAGGAGGTGAGCGCTTGATGGGTTGGAACTGATGCACGCGGCCTGGCGTGACCTGGGCAGGCCGCGCCCGTTGGTTGTGGAAGAACCAGAACCCGGCCGACGACGCGTGGCGCCGGCCGGCTCCGCGTCGATCGGCTCTGCTTGAGACGATCTAGGCCGCGGAACGGCGCCGCGGGCGCAGCCCCCCAGCCACGACGATGCCCAACGCCAGCAGGCCGAGGCTGGGCGGCTCGTCGACGTCAAACACAGGCCGCGCGGGCGGCATCAACGCGATGTCTGCGGCGACGGCCCCATTGGTGTGGAAAAGGCTGACCGTGCTCAGGTCGCGGTTGCCGCGCCAGATTTTCAGTCCTTCCTGAAAATACACATTGCCATCGCCGACCATGATGTTGGTGATGTTGCCGGTCCGGATCCCAAGCAGGTGCGAGGGGTTGGCCAGTTCGATCGCGACGATCTCGTCGCCGAAACTCTCGTAATACACATTGTTGTCGGCATCGACCGCCAGATCCGTTGGTGCGACACCATTGGTGTGGAAAAGGCTGACGCTCGAAAGATCCGCGTTGCCGACGAAGATTTTGATCCCGTCCTGGTAATACACCTTGCCGCCGGAAACCGAAATGTTGGTGATGTTACCGGTTCGAATGCCCAACAGGTGCGACGGGTTGGCCAATTCGATCGCCACGATTTCGGTGCCGAAACTTTCATAATACGCATTGCCGGCGACGTTGATCGCCAGATCTGTCGCCACCGCGCCGTTGGTGTGGAACAGCGAGGTGCTCGACAGGTTGGCATTGCCGGCGAAGATCTGCCTGCCATCCTGGTAGTAAACCGTGTCACCACCGACCGCAACGTTGCTGATGTTGCCGGTCTTGATTCCCAGCAGGAGCGACGGGTTGGCCAGGTCGATGGCGACGATTTCGCTTCCGGCGAAGGTTTCGTAATAGGCGCCGCCAAACGGCTCCGCCGTCGCCGCCGTGGCGAAGCCCACCAGGGTCAGCAGTGCGGTGAAGAGTCGATTCAGTTTCATGACGATATTCCTTGTTGTCTTGTTGATATCAGTCAACAGCGATCGCGGGCGGGCAGTCATCGTGGCATGACGTTATTTGTCAGAAAGAAGCCAGAAGAGCGCAAATTCCTGTAGCGCTTTTCGGACCAAGCACAATTCGCGCCAGAATTCAACACATGAAGTTAATTGATTGATTTTATTGCATGCCCGATCAGCACCGCCAGTTTGCCGAACAAGCAGGCGGGGATCATCAGGAGCTTGTTGGCTCAAGGTGTAAAATATTCCGACAGCAGCGCCGTGCAGACGGGCGCCGCAGGTCAACCGTGGGTGTTGGCAGGGCGCCGTCGTGGCGCAGCGCTAAGCGAGTGGGTGAGTCTCTCCAGCAGCGCGAACAGCGTGTCGATGCTGAATCCGGCCAGGAACGCGACGCCAAAGGGAATCGAGGAAATTTGCGTCGCGCTGGTGCCGACACCCGGCACCGAGAACCATGGGTGCAAAATTCCTGGCCATCGCTCTTGTCGATCGGCTTGACCGATGCTCCGGTTTCTTACAACAATCGAACTCTCCGCCCTCTGAAAGCCCGCAATGATCGACCAGACCGTAGATGACTTCAGCCTGCCGGCAACCTCTGACCGGGCGTTCACTCTCTCTGCTTGCCGCGGGAGCATCGTCGTGCTTTATTTCTACCCCAAGGACAGCACGCCGGGATGCACCACCGAGGCCCAGCAGTTCCGTGACCTGTACCCGCAGTTCGTCAAGGCCGGCGCAGTCGTCGTCGGCGTCTCACGTGACGGCATCAAGTCGCACGAGAACTTCAAGGCCAGGCAGAACCTGCCATTCGACCTGCTCGCCGATACCGAAGAGTTGCTGTGCGCCCGCTTTGCGGTGATCAAGATGAAGTCGATGTACGGGAAACAGGTGCGTGGCATCGAACGCAGCACCTTCGTCATTGACCGCCAAGGGGTCTTGCGGCGCGAATGGCGCGCCGTGAAAGTGGCCGGCCACGCACAGGCAGTGCTGGATTTCCTCGCCCAGCTGTGACCCACCCTCACCCGGAAAGCGCTCGAATGCCCCACACACCCGCAATCGGCGCCGACAACGACGTTGCCGCCAAGGCCAGCAAGCTCTTCGTCCTCGACACCAATGTCCTGATGCACGACCCGACCAGTGTCTATCGCTTCGAGGAGCACGATGTCTTCCTGCCGATCATGACCCTGGAAGAGCTCGACGACCACAAGAAGGGCGTATCGGAAATCGCCCGCAATGCCCGCCAGGTGACACGTACCCTGGACGAGATCGTCACCAGCGTGGATGCGGCCATCGACCAGGGCATCGAACTCTTCGGGCCTTCCCGCAGGCTGGCCAGCGGCCGTCTGTTCCTGCAGACCGAAGCCATCACCGGCGACCTGCCGGCAGGATTGCCGACCGCCAAGGTCGACAATCAGATTCTGGCAGTCGTCATCCACCTGCAACGGCGACATCCGGAGCGTCCGGTAATCCTCGTCTCCAAGGACATCAACATGCGCATCAAGGCCCGCGCACTCGGGCTGCAGGCGCAGGACTACTTCAACGACAAGGTCCTCGAAGACAGCGACCTCCTGTACACCGGCATGCGCGAACTGGGCTCCGACTTCTGGGACCAATGCGGCCACGACGTCGAATCCCGGAAGAAGGACGGCCGCATACGCTACCGACTCAACGGGCCCCTCTGCGCACAGTTGCTGGTCAACCAGTTCCTCTACCAGGAGGGGGAAAAACCCTTGCAGGCCATCGTCCGTGAAGTTTCCGAGACGACGGCCGAGATCGAGACGCTGACCGACCATACGCATCCCAAGAACAATACCTGGGGAATCACGGCGCGCAACCGCGAGCAGAACTTCGCCCTCAACCTGCTGATGAATCCGGAAGTCGATTTCGTCACCCTGCTCGGCCAGGCCGGTACCGGCAAGACGCTGCTGACCCTGGCGGCCGGACTGACCCAGGTGCTCGAAGGCAAACGCTACAGCGAGATCATCATGACCCGCGTCACCGTGCCCGTTGGCGAGGACATCGGCTTCCTGCCGGGGACCGAAGAGGAAAAGATGGGCCCCTGGATGGGCGCCCTTGAAGACAACCTCGAGGTACTCAACAAGAGCGACGAGGACGCCGGCGATTGGGGTCGTGCAGCCACTCGTGATCTGATTCACCACCGGATCAAGATCAAATCGCTGAACTTCATGCGCGGTCGCACCTTCCTCAACAAGTTTCTGATCATCGACGAGGCGCAGAATCTGACACCCAAGCAGATGAAGACCCTGATCACCCGCGCCGGCCCCGGCACCAAGGTCATCTGTCTCGGCAACATTGCGCAGATCGATACGCCCTATCTCACCGAAGGCAGCTCTGGACTGACCTACGTCGTCGACCGTTTCAAGGGATGGAAACACGCCGGGCACATCACCCTGCAACGTGGCGAGCGCTCCCGCCTCGCCGACTACGCCGCTGAAGTGCTATAATTTTCTGGACGTTATCGGGCCGTGTCTTGTGACACGGCCCGGTCGTTTTTGGCCACCGATCCGTGCTGCCGGCTCCGTGCGATAAGGATCCTACGCTTACCGGAGAGTCGATTGAAACGACGCGATTTCCTTGCTGCTTCTGCGCTGCTTTCGCTGCTGGTCCCTTCGTCGGCGCTCGCCGCCAACAAAAAGAAGGCTGCCGCCCCCACTGCCGCCAAGCCGGTAGCCAAGGGCGCGTCCAAAGTCGCAGCCGGCAAGGCCAGCCCCAAAGCGACCGCAACGAAATCCAGCGGCAGGGCCAGCGCGAGACGAGGCGGCAGGCACACCTACCGGCCAGTCGTCGAAACACCAGCCACCCCTCCCGCTGCTGCGGCGAGCCCGCCGCCCGCCGCACTCGAGCCACGCAACGCCATCAGCCTGCCGGACGAGCCACTGCCGCAATGGCGCACTTACGACATTACCTCGACCATCACGCTCAACCATGTCAAAGGCAAGGTGCGGATATGGTTGCCGCTGGCGCAATACAAGGACACGCTCTGGCAACGTTCGCTCGGCCACAGCTGGCGAGGCAATTTTGACAGCGCCGGCATCTACCGTGACCCGGTGGCCGAGATGGAAGTCTTCTACGCCGACTGGAAGGATGGTGCCGTCACACCGCAACTGCAACTGGTCAGTCAGGTGGCGAAACAGGATCGCCATTTCGATATCACCCGACGCGGCAGCATCGCCGAACGTGGCGAAGTGCTTCGTCGCTGCCTGCAATCCACCAACCTGGTCCCGACCGATGGACTGGTGCGCCGTACCGCCGAGCGGGCGATTGGTCGCATCAAGGATCCGGTAGCGCAGGGCAAGGCGATCTACGACTGGGTGGTGGAGAACACCGTATTCGAGTCATCGCAAAGCGGCATCGGCAGAGGCGATGTCGAAGCCATGCTCGATAGCGGGCAGTTGAGCGGCAAGAGTGCCGACATCGCCCTGCTGTTCGTCGGCCTGTGCCGATCGATCGGCATTCCGGCACGTCCGGTATTCGGGCTGCGGGTCGACAGCTCGCGACTGTTTTCGGGACTTGGCGCGACCGGCAACCTGCGCGTCCAGCAGCACTGTCGCGCGGAATTCTACACCCCCGGTTATGGCTGGATTCCGGTCGATCCTGCCGATGTCCGCAAGGCCATCCAGGACGAACGCCTGAGCAGCGGCGATGCAAAACTGGTCGTTCTCAGGAAGCTGCTGTTTGGTTTCTGGGAGATGAACTGGATCGCGTACAACGCCGCCCAGGACGTCAAGCTGCATGGCGCCAGCGGCGGCCCACTGCCCTTCCTGGTCTTGCCGCAGGCGGAGGCCGCGGGCGCCCGTTTCGACAGCACGGACACCCACCGCTGCAGCTACCTGGTCAACGCCAGCCGCGTCGACGGCTGAGCACACCCTGCCCGGCGCGCCGGCTCAGTACGAGCCAGGATTGGCAAAATTCTCGAAGCGGGTGTACTCCCCGAGGAATGTCAGGCGAGTCGTACCGATCGGGCCGTTGCGCTGCTTGCCGATGATGATCTCGGCAACGCCTTTGTCCGGCGTGTCCGGGTTGTAGACCTCGTCACGATAGATGAACATGATCACATCGGCGTCCTGTTCGATGGCTCCCGACTCGCGCAGGTCCGACATCACCGGCCGCTTGTTCGGCCGTTGTTCCAGCGAGCGGTTGAGTTGCGAGAGCGCCATCAAGGGCACACCCAACTCCTTTGCCAGTCCTTTCAGCGAACGCGAAATCTCGGAAATTTCGGTGGCCCGGTTCTCGCCGTGCGAGGTTGCGGACATCAACTGCAGATAGTCGATGACGATCAACCCGAGTTTGCCGCACTGGCGGTGCAGACGGCGGGCCCGCGCCCGGAGATCGATCGGGTTGAGTGCCGGCGTCTCGTCGATGTAGATTGGCGCCTCATGCATCTTGCCCAGGGCAAAGGACAGGCGCGACCACTCGTCATCATTGAGGCGGCCGGTGCGGACGCGATGCGCATCGAGCCGGCCGACCGAGGACAGCATGCGCATCGCGAGCTGGGTACCGCCCATCTCCATCGAAAAAATGGCTACCGGCAAACCGACTTCGATCGCCACGTGCTCGGCAATGTTGAGCGCAAACGAGGTCTTCCCCATCGACGGCCGGCCGGCGACGATCAACAGATCTCCGCCCTGCAGGCCCGAGGTTTTCGAGTCCAGATCGTGATAACCGCTCGGCACGCCGGTAATGTCCGAGGGATTGTCGCGATCGTGTAGTTCCTGGATGCGCTCGACCACCTGGGTCAACAGCGGGTTGATGTGCACGAAGCCGCTCTGATGGCGAAAGCCACCTTCGGCAATCGCAAAGACCTTCGCCTCGGCTTCATCGAGCAGGGTTTTCGGATCGCGTCCGAGTGGATTGAGTGCACTGCCGGCGATCTCGTCGCCGGCGGTCACCAGTTGGCGCAGAATCGCCCGTTCGCGAACGATCTCCGCGTAGCGCCGGATATTCGCCGCCGACGGGGTGTTGGCCGCAAGTTCGCCGAGATAGGCCAGCCCGCCGGTATCCTTGCCCTCCCCGGCCTGGTCCAGGCTTTCGGCGACCGTCACCGCGTCGGCCGGTTTGCCGCGTTCGAGCAGTTTACGGATCTGGCGATAGATGCGCTTGTGCTCGTCCCGATAGAAATCGCCTTCCGACATCACATCGGCGATCTTGTCGAAGGCAGCGTTGTCGAGCAACAAGCCGCCGAGTACCGACTGCTCGGCCTCGATCGAATGCGGCGGCACGCGTAGTTCGGACAGCGCGGGGTCAGCCTGCGGATTCCTTTCGCGCCGCGCGCCACGACCGTTCGCACGTTGCACATTCTCGGAGTTGAAGGAATCGAAGGGCTTGACCATGAGGAATCCTTCAGGAGAACGAGTTGGGCTGCGAGTTTAGCGCGCCCAGGAACGAGATACCGGCAAGCGAACGCAAAAAAGCCTTGCCCGCGGGCAAGGCTTCCTCTTCGGCGCCGGAAAGCGACGCCGAATCCAGCACCTAAATCTTCAGCTGTTCGACGACCACTGCCACCGTAATCGTCGCCATGACGTCGCTGTGCAGGGCCACTTGCAACTGGCTCTCACCGATCATCTTGAGCGGACCGGCGGGCATGCGCACGGCAGACTTTTCGATTGCAAAACCGAGCGCCTGCAGGCCATCCGCGACGTCGAAATTGGTGACCGAGCCAAACAGACGGCCATCCACGCCAGCCTTGCGCGCGATCCTGACCACGGCGCCGCCAAGTTTTTCCGCGTAGGCCTGCGCAGCCGTCAGTTTCTCGGCGGCCGCGTTCTCGAGCTCGACTCGCTTGACTTCGAACTCTTTCAGGGCCGCCGGCGTCGCACGCTTGGCCTTGCCCTTCGGGATCAGGAAGTTGCGCGCGTAACCATCTTTCACCTTGAGCAGGTCACCGAGGTTCCCGAGGTTGGCGACCTTTTCCATCAGAATGATTTGCATCGTCATGTCCTCGCTTACTGGTGATTGTCGGTATACGGCAGCAGCGCCAGGAAGCGCGCCCGCTTGATGGCCACCGACAGCATGCGCTGATAACCGGCCTTGGTACCGGTCAGACGCGCCGGCATGATCTTGGCGTTTTCAGCGATGTACTCCTTGAAGAGGTCGACATCCTTGTAGTCGATCTCTTCCATCTTCTCGGCAGTGAAGCGGCAGAACTTGCGCCGCTTGAACAAACCACTGCCGCGCTTCTTGACATTCTTGTCATCCTTCTTCTTGAAGAACCTGGCCATCTTGATTTCCTTCGACAAATTCGATCGTAGTGATATGCAGCCTGGGCTGCTTGCTGTTCCGGCTCCTGGCGGCAAGAAAACCCGTCAGATGCAGCGCCGCCCCCGGGCTTGCCGCCTGCAACCACTGTGCCGTCGCACCCAGGGCAATCGCCTGGATTTCACACTCGACACGGCGTGGACTGCCTGCTTCAAGCTGCTCTGACTGATGCCCGACCAGGCATTCGCTGACCGGCACACCAGCCGGTGTAAAACGCAGCGCCTTGCGCTCGATCAGGGTTCCGGTGAGCTCGACGCGGTTCAGCAGCGCCTCGTCAATCAGGCGGCTGGCTGTCCGGCAGTCGCAGCCGGCGCCGGCTCACGGACTTCCAGCAGCGACTTGGACTTCTCATCCTTCATCATCGGCGATGGCGTACTGACGGCACGCTTGGTGCGTATCGTCAGATGACGAAGAATGGCGTCGTTGAACTTGAAGCCGTGTTCGAGTTCGGTCAGCGTGGCGTCATCGCACTCGATGTTCATCAGAATGTAGTGCGCCTTGTGCAGCTTCTGGATCGGATAGGCGAGTTGGCGGCGTCCCCAGTCTTCGAGACGGTGGATCTGCCCTGCACGTGTGGCAACAAGTGTCTTGTAGCGCTCGACCATCGCCGGGACCTGCTCACTCTGGTCCGGGTGGACGATTAAAACGATTTCATAGTGGCGCATGCACACTCCTTATGGGTTAACCCCCCGCCATGCGAACGGTGGGGCAAGGTGGAAAAACCGCGTATTATAGCCGCCTTGCCGTCTGTCGAGCAACGCTTTCGCCGCGCAAGGGTTTGCGGCGCTCCGGCCGGCACCGGAAAAGGAGCGATTCGCGCCACCGTCCACCCTCAAACCGGAGCGCCGTGATGCCTCAGAAGTCCTTGTTTCGCCGCGACACGCCCAGCTGGACAATACAGGTGTGGCTATCGTTCGGTATTGCGGTCACCGCCTGCATCATCGGTGTCTGGAACATGCCTGGTCAGGAACTCGACCGGGCGTTTCTGGCGATTGGTTTTTGTTTCTGCCTGTTCGCCTCGTTTACCCTCGCGAAGATGATCCGCGACAACCGCGATGCAGCGGTTGACACGACGCCCTGGGTGATGACGGTATGGATCGGTTTCTTCGCCGCAGTATCCCTGACCGCCTGGGGCCTGTTCAGGATGACTATCGGCGGCTGGGAAAAGGGCTATATGATCGTCGCCTGGCTGTTCCTGGTCAGCTCGGTGTTCACCCTGGCGAAGACCGTTCGCGACAAGCAGGAAGCCGATCTGATGGAAAGCGTGCTCGATGACGAACACCGATCCGCGCCGCTCGATTCCACGGAGAACTGACCGAGGCGCGCGCCGCACTGCACGACCCAATCAGTTCGGCGTGAGATGCCGGTAGTAGAGCGCCCGCAGATATTGCGCCACCTCTTCGACATCCTGCCCGGTCCACCCGAGTCCGGCGACATCCTGCCAACGATTGACTTCCCGGCGCAGGCTCTTGTCATCGGTCACCAGTTTTTTCTCGCGCCAATGCACCTGTGTGTCATGGCAGGCGATGCAATGCGTCGTATATAGCAACTCGCCGCGCGAGGCCTGGGGGATCGGCTGAGCACCGACATCACCGACAACGGCCAGCAAGGAAACCAACACCGGGAGCATCAATCTGGGAAACATGTCCATTCCTGTCAGCGTTACGATTTCATTGATTCTGCCGAGCGGCATCCGGAGCCAAGGGGCACACTCGGTATCCCTTTCCTGCGGTGCACAGTATGAGCCCGAATCCCCGCTCGCGGCACCTTTCGACCGCCAGGCGGCTGTAAGATTGACCATCAGGGGAACACGCGCTACATTCAGGGTGGAGGAACAGGCACCTCGGCTTTCCTCTCCTCTCAAGTTTCCGTAGCGCGGAAAGGGTGGAAGAATGAGTTCGTACCGTCGACGCCTGTCGAGCGTGATCCTTGGCGGCGCAATCGCCTTCCTGAGCCTGCCCTCGGCAAATGCTCAGCAATACAACAGCGACGGATCGGTACGTCCCGACCCCGCGCTGTCGCCTGAACAGACTGACCCCGGGCCGGTGCTCTCGCCCGACGCGGTGCGACCGGAGCGTGCACTCGCACCGGAACAAACCCACCCTGGGCCGGTGCTCTCACCCGATGCCGTGCCGCGCGACCCGGCCCTTTCCCCGGAAGAAACGACCTCATCGCCGGTGCTCTCACCGGACGCCGTCCGCCCAGACCCGGCGCGACCACCCGATTAGCACAACCCGTCCCGGATTCCTTGCCTGGCACGCTCTACGCGTATGCACCGCGTAAATACATCGGTGCATACGCAGTCACCTCGACCACAACCAGGCATGTCCGTTGCTTGACCGACCCGGCTATTTGGCTCGCAGCACGATCTCGATTCTGCGGTTCTTGGCACGCCCTTCCGGTGTCGCATTGGACGCCACCGGTTGGTACTGCCCAAATCCCTCGGCAACGAGGTTCGTCGGATCGACGCCCTGCGCTTGCAGATGCCGCACCACATCCGCGGCACGCGCCGCCGAAAGTTCCCAGTTGCTCGGATAACGGGCCCGCAACGCCCCGCCAATCGGCTCGCTGTCGGTATAACCCTGCACATCGATCCAGTGGCCGGTCAGGCCAACCAGGGTCGGAACCGCCTGGTTGATCACATTCCGACCCTTGGCGTGCATTTCGGCACTGCCGGAAGCAAACAGGATCTCATCGACGAAGGTCACCACCAATCGATCCTGGAGTTGTTTGATCTGCACCTGGTCCGCCGCAACTTCCGACTGCAGTTGCCTGTTCAGCGCCTGGTATTGCCGCTCGAGCGTCTGCGCCTTCTGCGTCTGTTGCACCTGCTGATCGTAGGTCTGCTGCGATACGCAGCCTGCCGCCAGCAACACACTGAACGGCACCGCCAATGTCCAAATTCTCATCTCTGCGAACTCCTTCATCAAGGTAAGGCCAGCGCGTTCGAGTCGCCGGACGGCAGCAATGATAGCGCACCTAGGTCCCGACAGCGACTCCGGCCACACGGCCATAAGGCGCCAGGAATTCCACCGCGCCCTGAAATATCAGGCCCATACCCATCGCTGCGACGAAAAATCCGACGATCCGCGTTGCGGCATCGATGCCCTGATTGCCGATCTTGCGCAGGATTGGCTTGGCGTAGATCAGGGATAGATAGGTAGTCCCCAGGCACGCCACGATCGCCGCGCAGGCGGCGACGAAATGGACCAACTCGGTGTCCGACTGCTTGATGGTCGACGCCATGCTGATCACTGTTGCAATCGCTCCGGGACCGAACATGATCGGCATGGCGAGCGGAATGAAGGCAACGTCGGTCTGCGTGTCCGCCCGTGGAATCAAACCGCCCGACGGCGTAGGCGCAAACAATTCGAAACCGACGCGGGTCAGAATCACCCCACCAACCACCCGCACCATGCTCAGCGGCACTTCGAACAAGCGTAGCAGCAACGTGCCGAAAAACAGAAAGAAAAAACACAACAACATCGCGTAGAAACAGGCCCTGCGGGCGACACGGCGCTGCTCGTCGTCGGACTTGCCGTCCATCAATCCGAGATAGACTGGAATCGCCTCCAGCGGGTTGATGATCGCAACCAGCGTGGTAAACAGGCTGATGAAAAGGGCAATGGCAGGTTTCATGGGGCTGCGGTCCTGTTCAAGACATAAGATCACTCACCCGGGGCAACGAGCAGAATCCTCATGAGGGGCAAGCGACGAGCGCCGTGAGGCTATCACAAACATTTGTCACGGCGACGATTCCTCGACGCTAACCGCGGCCGGATCCGCAAGCGGGCGCTCGTTGACCGAGTCGGCGCAGCAGCCGCATACTCCGGGGCATGGTTTTCAGTTTCCTGTCCTTCGTTCACCTGACCCTGGCCGTGGCGGTTTCCCTACGCATCTTTTCACGCCGGAGTTCACGCGGATCAGCCCTGGCATGGCTGCTGCTCGTTCTTCTCGTACCCGCCGTCGGCGCCCTGGCTTATCTCCTCATCGGCGAGCGCCGACTCGGGAAGACCTGGATGCAAAGGGCGATTGCCCTGCAACCACAAATTCTGCGCTGGGCACAGCGTATCCCGGCCACAACCGTGGTTTCGCCAGGCTTCCTGGACCGGGGGGCCGAGAGCATCAGTCGCCTCGCCACGGGTTCGATCGGTCTGCCCCTGCTGGGTGGCCATCGCCTGCAGCTGCTCGCCGACAGTGCGTCCATCATGCGCGCGCTGATTGCCGACATCGACGCCGCCCGCACGTCAGTGCACATGGAGTTCTATATCTGGAGTGCCGGCGGTTTCGTCGACGAACTGGTGGCGGCGCTGGTCCGTGCCTCCGAGCGTGGCGTCTCGTGCAACGTCCTGATGGATTCGCTGGGCAGCCGCGCCTTCTTCCGGAGCGAAGCGCTCGCAGGCTTGCGTCGCGCCGGCGCGAACGTCGTCGAAGTCCTGCCGGTCAATCCGCTACGGGCCCTCTTCGTCCGCCTGGACCTGCGCGACCATCGCAAGATTGCGGTCATCGACCGTCGCGTTGCTTATACCGGAAGCATGAACATCGCCGACCCTCGCTTCTTCAAGCAGGATGCCGGAGTTGGCGAGTGGGTGGATGCGATGGTCCGCATCGAAGGGCCGGCGGCCTGGGTCCTCGAAGCCGTCTCGCTGTCCCTGACGGCACTGCAGACCGGAGCCGACTTTGCCCCCCCGCCACCGCCCGAGCTGCCGCGAACAGGCGACAGCCACGTCCAGATCTTCCCTTCCGGTCCGCAGGGCGCCACCCGGCACATCGAAGCGCTGCTGCTGACCGCGGTGTACGCGGCCCGCCGCGAGATCGTCCTGACCACCCCCTACTTCATTCCCAGCGAGCCCTTGCTGACCGCCCTGCGTTCAGCCGCGATACGCGGCGTCCGCGTCATCCTGATCGTGCCGGCGAAGGTCGATTCGCTGCTCGTCCGCTACGCCAGCAACGCCTATATCGAGGACCTGCTGAGCGTCGGAATCACCATCCTGCACTTCGGCGACGGGCTGTTGCACACCAAGAGCATGGTCATCGACGAGCAGATCACGATCTTCGGAACGGTCAATCTCGACCTGCGCAGCTTCGAACTCAACTTCGAGGTCTCGCTGATCGCTTACGACCAGGTCTTCGCGGTCCAGACCCGCCGGCTGCAAAGCGAGTACGAAGCAAGATCGCTACCGCTGCAACTCGCACAGTGGCACGCCCGGCCACAGTGGCGGCGACTGCTGGAGAACGCCGTACAGACCATGAGCCCGCTGCTCTGAGATCGGCAATGTGCTGCGACAGAGAGCCGCTAGAATCACGGACCATGCACCCGCGCCGCCTCCTTCCGACCCTCCTGCTGCTGACCGGCCTCAACGCGCACAGCACAGCCGTCGACCCGGCGGCCGACGGCGACTGGGCCGTGTTGCTGGGCCAACAACTCACGGTACTGGACCGGCAGCCGGAAGACCCGGCGGCGCGCAGGACGGCCTGGCGCGCCGCCATGCGCCTCGGACTCTATCAACAGGCCGCGGCACTCGCGGCACCGCTCACTGGTGACGAGCAGCGCGCCATGGAGGGCGACCGGATCGCGCTGGCAATCCGCTACGGCATCATCGACCGCAACACGCTGCGCGGGCCGGCACGTTTTGTGCGTCTCGACCAGGCCCTGACCGCCAGCGATACCCTGGCGGCAGAGTTTCTCGCCGGCAGGACGCCCGATGCCGAGGAACTGCGGCGGCTCAGCGACCGCCTGAGTGCCCTCGCCGCCCGCCGCCGCGCCGCCGATGCCGTCGAACTGTACGAAACCTTGTTGCAGCGCGAGCTGCCGGTACCTCTGTGGGCCAGGAAAGCGGTCGCCGGCAGCTATCTCGAACGGCGGCGTCCGCAGCCTGCGGTGGAACTCTACAAACAGGTCGTCACCGCCAGTCCCGATGATTTCGACGCCAACCTTGGGCTGTTCTACGCGCTCGTGGAGAACGAGGAACTCGATGCGGCGAGCGCCCATATCGACCGCTTCGCCGGTCGTTTGCCGGAACGTCGCCACCTCGACGGGAAATACAACGGCGAACGTCTGAGCGCCGACATCACCGCCGACCAGGCGCGCACCTACGCCGACCGCCTGCAGGCAGCCGAGCAACGGATCAGCGCACGCCGAAGCGCCATTCCCTACAACAGCGAAGCCCGCCAGGCCGCCGCCAGCCTGTACCTGGCCCGCGGTTGGCCACAACTGGGGCAGCAGATGTTGCGCCGTACGCTCGGTTCCGATCCTTTAAACCCGGCCCTGCACGCCGATCTCGCCGAAACGCTGCTGACCCTGCAGGATTGGCCGGCAGCCCGGGCCAGCCTCGACGACGCAGAACGGCTCGACCGCGACAGCAGCGGCGCGCGGCGCGCGCGCGAAACCCTGGCGCTGCACGATCGCCACGAACTCCATGTCGAGGCCGGCTATGGCCAGGGAAAGGATAACGGCTTCCTTGGCAATCGCGACTGGGTGGTCGACAGCTTCCTGTACAGCCGCCCACTGGCCGAGCGCTGGCGAGTCTTCGCCCACAATTACAGCAGCACCGCCGATTTCGACGGCAGCCTCGGCAGGTGGCTACGCTCCGGCGTCGGCGCCGAGTGGCGCTGGCTGAACTGGCGGCTGACTGGCGAGATCAATGGGGGGAGCAACACCAAACCGGGTCTGACCGCAAGCGCTCGCTGGAAGCCGGATGACCACTGGACACTCTACGGCACGGCCGAGAGCGTCACCAACCAGATTGCGCTGCGCGCCGTGGCCGACGGGGTCGAGGCCAGCCGGGTCAGTGTCGGTGCCGACTGGCGCGCTCACGAGTCACGCAATTTCGCGCTAGCGCTCGCGGCCAGCGATTTCTCCGACAACAACCGACGCACTGCGGTCAATGCCGCCTGGTTCGAACGCTGGTACAGCGGTCCGCGCTGGATGTTCGAGACCACGCTCGGCGCCGACGCCTCGCACAACACACTGAGCAGCCCCGTCAGCTACTTCAACCCGGCCAACGACCATTCGCTGTGGTTAACCGCGGCCATCGAAAACCTGTCCTGGCGTCACTACGACTACTCCTTCCGGCAACGTCTGGCGCTGACCGGCGGCCGCTACTGGCAGGCTGATTACGCCGCGGGTGCCATCGAAGCGATCGAATACACTCATCGCTGGGAGCTGGATCGCAACCTCTCGCTTCGCTACGGCATTGGACGCAGCCTGCGTCCCTACGACGGGGTCAGCGAAGGACGAACATTTGGCACGCTGGTGATGTTATGGCGCTTCTGATCCGCGCCCTGCTGGCCGCTGCGCTGTGCTGCCTGTGCACGCTGCCGGCGGCACAGGACGCTCCACGCAAGGACACACGCGACGACAACTCCCGCTTCATTGCGCTGAGCTACCACGAAGTGCTCAGTGACCACGAGCCCTTGACGCCAACCGCGGTACGCGCCAGCGACCTTGCCGCGCAATTCGCCTGGCTGGCGGCCAACGACTACCACCCGGTGAGCGTCGACCAGATTCTCGCCGCCCGCAGGGGCGACGAACCCTTGCCTGCAAATGCCGTGCTGTTGACCTTCGACGACGGCAAGAAGGACGTCTACAGTCGTGTCTTTCCACTGCTCAAGCTCTTCCGGTACCCAGCCGTGATCGCCCTGGTCGGTCAGTGGCTGGACGTCCCGGCCAACGCGATGGTCGATTACGACGGCCAGCAGGTAGCGCGCAGCGCTTTCGTCACCTGGCAGGACGTCAGGGAAATGCAGGCCTCGGGACTGGTCGAGGTGGCCTCGCACGCCTACAGCCTGCACCATGGCATCCTCGCCAATCCGCAGGGCAACACCCAGCCCGCGGCGACGACGCGCCTCTACGCGGACGGTCGCTATGAAGATGACCGGGCCTATGCCGCCCGCCTCGGGGCCGGCCTGAAGAACGTGCTCGGCGAGCGTCTCGGCAAATCGCCGCGCATCATCGTCTGGCCCTACGGCCGCAGCAACCTGGCCGCGCAGGAAATCGCCGCCGGCCTCGGCATGCCGATTGGCCTGAGCCTCGAGGACGGCCACAACGACGCGCGCACACCGAAGGCGGCATGGAAACGGCAGTTGATCGAAAACAGCCCCTCCCTGCAGGCCTTTGCCGAAATGCTGCGCGCCGCCTGGGCGCCCGACCCGGCACGCAGCGTGCACATCGATCCCGGCCAGTGGACCGATCTCGAAGCCGGGCTCTCGGCGACGCTCGATCGCCTGCTGACCTTGAGCCCGAACATCGCCCTGGTCAAGCCAACGGTCGTGCGTGACGGCCGGGAGGCGGTGCTTTTTCCGACCCGTCGGCGACCGGTTGCCGCCGATGTGCTGAATCACATCGCCTGGCAGACCGAGCGGCGCGCCGGCGTGCCGGTATTCATCGATCTGCCCGAAGACTGGCTGAACGAGCCGGAACTGGTCGGCGACCTCGCCCGACACGTCAACTTCGCCGGCCTGCGCATCAGGGCGGCACCGGGAAGCGACGCCGCGCAGCGACTCCGGCAAGCTGCCGGGCAATGGCGCTGGCCATTGCGACTGATCTATGCGCGCCAGGAACCACCACCCGCGCAGCCAGGACAGCCACTGCCCAACGGCGATCTGCTGGCCGTGGCAGCCGGCGAATCGACCATGGCCACCTTGCCAAAGGCGCTTGCCGACCAGGTGCTGTTCGAATTCGATCCGCGCCTGCCGGCGGCCGAGATCGCGCGGCGAATGCGTGAACTCGACGCCGCGGGTTTCCGCCAGTTCGGTCTCACCGGCTTTCCGGAAATTGGCATGGACGCCATCGCACCGGTCCTCTCGCTGCGCTCGCAGCCGCAGCTACGATGACCCTGCCTGCCCTGCTCGGCGACCTCTGGGGCGCGATCCTCGCCTACGTCTTTTTCTATCCGGTACTGATGTCGCTGGTCTGGATGATCGGCGGCATCGGCTTTTACCTGCGTTTCGAGCGCAAGCCGCATCGCCGTGTCGACCAACCGCCGCTGCGCGAGCACTACCCGCTGATCGCCGTCCTGGTGCCCTGTTACAACGAGGAAGCGAACGTCGAAGAAACCGTCGACGCCTTGATGGAGTTGCGTTACCCCAACTTCGAGGTGATCGCCATCAACGACGGCAGCAAGGACCGTACCGGCGAACTGCTCAACACGCTGGCAGCCCGCTACCCGAAGTTGCGCGTCATCCACCAGGTCGAGAACCAGGGCAAGGCGGTCGGGCTGAACACCGCGGCGCTGCTGACGCGCGCGGAAATCCTCGTCGGCATCGACGGCGATGCGCGACTCGATCCCCATTCACTGCACTGGCTGGTGCGCCACTTCGACGAACCACAAGTCGCTGCCGTCACCGGCAATCCGCGTGTGCGCAACCGTTCGACGTTGCTCGGCCGCATCCAGGTTGGCGAGTTTTCGTCGATCGTCGGCCTGATCAAGCGCGCGCAGCGTTCCGTCGGACTGATCTTCACCGTCGCCGGGGTGATCACTGCTTTCCGACGCAGCGCGCTGCACGCAGTCGGCTACTGGAGTCCGGAGAAGCTGACCGAGGATGTCGACATTTCCTGGAAACTCCAGATGGCCGACTGGGAAGTCCGTTTCGAGCCGCGCGCGCTGTGCTGGATCCTGATGCCCGAAACCCTGCGCGGGCTCTGGAAGCAGCGCCTGCGCTGGTCGATGGGCGGCACCCAGGTACTCCTGGACTACTGGCCGCAACTGCTGTCCCTCAGGCGGGCCAGACTCTGGCCGCTGTGCATCGAATACGCTTTGAGCATCCTCTGGGCGTGCCTGTTCGCCTTGCTCGCGGTGTATCGGGTGACTGACCTGGTGCTCTATCGGATCGACCTGCAGAGTGCCCCGATTCTGCTCCTCGGCTGGGCCGGCCTGCTGATCGGAACAACCTGCCTGTTGCAGATGATGCTCAGCCTGATCCTCGACCGTCCCTACGACCACGGCCTGCTCAGGAACTACTTCTGGACCATCTGGTATCCGATCATCTACTGGGTCATCACGGCCGCGACGTCGGTGGTGGCCCTGCCCCGGATCCTTCTCCGAGACACCGGAAAACGTGCACGATGGACGAGCCCCGACCGCGGCATCAAACCCGACGCCTCCCACTGATCATCGAGAGGCCAGACCTGGCGCACCCGCTGCGGCGCGTGCTGGCGCTGTTTGCCACCTCGCTCGCCTGGTTGCTGTGGCTGGCCATGTGGATTCCGTTTCTCGCGGCGCTTGGTCGCCACCTGGGCTACCCGTTGCCGGCGATCGCTTTCCCGAGTCAGGTCAGCCTCGATTCGTTTTTTGCGCTGCTGCGCATCGGCCCCTACGTCGTCGGCTGCGCGGTGGCCGTGGTCGCACTCAGCTACCTGCGGGAAAAGACTCGCCCCGTCAGGACCGACGAGCGCTGGCGCCCGATCGGCATGGCACGCCTGGCAACCGGCGCGGCCCTCGACCCGGACCGACTCGCCGAATGGCAAACCGCACAGATCCTGTACGTAGCGCATGGCCCACACGGTCGGGTCAGCAGCGCCAGCAGCACCGCCCCGCGGCCGCCGCTTCAGGCAACATCCTGAAGCCACGGGCCATGGACCATAGCGGCGATGCACGGCACCACCCCAGACCCTGGTCGAACGGGAGGATACCGATCAATGTGGCGGGAACGTCCTCGCCGCGATGTCACGGTTGGGCGCGCCATGACCAGCCGGCGAGCGTGCGCGTCGCGGTGCCGGCTGCCCCTTGACTTCGCTTGCCCGAACCGCAGATACTCCGCTGCCAGCTTACCGGTGTGTTTGCGCGTTGACGCTGACCCTGGCAGGCTTGCCGCAGGCCTGACCATGTCCTCAACCACGCCATGGCGAGGAGCCGTATGAATACCGAAGCACCAGAACGGAAGCCGAGCGGATTCAAACTGTTTCAGGGCCTGTTGCCGATTCAGAAGGCCGCGGCGTTCCGCGACGCGCTGGCCGGTTTCACGCTGGCGGCGATGAACGTGCCGCAAGCGCTGGGTTACACCAAGATTGCCGGGACACCGGTGATCAGCGGCCTGTATACCCTGCTGCTGCCACTGCTGGCCTTCGCTGCGTTTGGTTCATCACGCTATCTGGTGGTGGCGGCAGACTCGGCGACGGCGGCGATCCTCGCTACTGGACTGGCGGGCCTGGCTGCCGTCGATAGCGAACATTACCTGGCACTGGCCAGTCTGGTAGCCCTGCTGACCGCCGGATTTCTGCTGCTGGCACGCCTGTTCAAGCTCGGCTTCCTGTCGGACTTTCTGTCGCGCACGGTATTGGTCGGCTTCCTCACCGGCGTCGGCTTCCAGGTGAGCATTGCCGTGCTCGACGAAATGCTGCGTGTGCCGGTGAGCAGCCACCAACCGCTGGGGCAGTTATTGACGGTCATCCGCGAGTTGCCGCAGGCGCATTTGCCGACCCTGGCGGTGGCCATCAGCGTCATCGCCATTGTCCAGGCGTTCCGGCATTTTGCTCCCCGCCTGCCCGGCGCGCTGATCGCCGTGGTGGCCGCGATCTCGGCCAGTGCGGCCTGCGATTTTGCCGGCCACGGGATTGACGTCATCGGACCGGTGAGCGGTGGCCTGCCACGCCTCGCGCTGCCCCCGATCGACATGTCGATAATCACCCGCTTATTGCCCATCGCCGGCGCCTGCTTCATCATGATCGTCTCGCAAAGTGCGGTAACCGCCCGTGCCTACGCGACCCGGCATCACCAGGCTCTCGACGGCAACCGGGACCTGCTGGGCCTCGCGGCGGCCAACGCCGCGGCGGCGTGCAGCGGCACCTTCGTGGTCAATGGCAGTCCGACACAGACCGCCATGGTCGAAACCTCCGGCGGCTCAAGCCAGCTCGCGCACCTGTCCACGGCCCTGGTGGTCATGCTGGTGGTGCTGTTTCTCACCGGCCCGCTGCAGTACCTGCCGATCAGCGCACTCGGCGCAATCGTCTTCACCATCGCCATCCGCATGGTGGACCTCAAGGGCCTTGACGACCTGCGGCAAAAATCCCGCCACGAATGGCTGCTGGCACTGGTCACCGCCGGCGCCGTCGTGGTGCTCGGCGTCGAACATGGCATCCTGCTGGCCATCGCGTTGTCCCTGCTCGATCACGTGCGCCGTGGCTACCGACCGCATACGGCGATCATGTTGCGAGACACCGCGGACAACTGGCGCATGGAACCGGTCATGCCGGGAAAACATTCCGAACCGGGCCTGGTCGTCTTCTGGTTCGGCGCCGATCTCTATTACGCCAGTGCCGGTCACTTCTGCGAGCAGGTACTGGCACTGGTGCACGACTCGCCGCAGCCGGTGCGCTGGCTGGTCGTCGATGCCGGTGCCATCACCGGCGTGGACTACTCCGCCGGCGCCGCCCTCAAGGACCTGCACGAGAACCTCCGGAAGCACGCCGCGAGCCTGGCGTTCGCGCACGTCAATGCGGACTTGAAAGCCAACCTCGATCGCCTGGGATTGACCGAGCTCATCGGCGAAAACCGGCTGTTCGACAAGCTGCGCGACTGCGTCGCCGCCTACCAGGCGCAATGAACGGCGGGCAATCAGCAGCGGCCGCCGGAACGACGCCGCAAACGTCACCCACACCGGCGCACCGTCACCGCAGCCGCTTGTGCAGTCGTCTGGCCTGCCTGGGCGTGCTGCTTTGCTGCCTGAGCGGCAGCATCGACGCCACCCCGGCCGATCCCGCGCGGCCCGCAGCTCGGCCATTACGCGTCGCAACCGGCGTGCTGGAGCCGTTTGTCATCAAGCAGGACAAGCGCCTGACTGGCTTCAGCATCGACTTGTGGGAGGCCCTGGCGCGACGCCTGAAGTTGGAGTACTCCTGGGTCGAATATCCATGGGCATCCAGTGACGAACAGTTGCGGGCGGTGCAAAGTGGCGGGGTCGATGTCGCCATATCCAAGCTGGTGATGACGCCCGAACGTGAAGCGATGGTCGACTTCTGCCATCCCTATCTCGACTCGGGGCTGAAGATCATGGTTCGCGTCCAGAACGACAGACCGGTACTGACGGCGATGCTGTCGCTGGTGTCGTCGAACGTCTGGCCCTTCCTGGCCGCCGCCATCCTCATCGTCTTCCTGCTCGCTCAAGTCTTCTGGCTGGTCGAGCGGCGCAGCAATCCCGACTCACAAAAGGGTTATATCAGGGGCGTTCTCGAAGGGCTATGGGGGGTGTATCTGTTGATCGCCACCGGCGAGAACAGTGATCGCAACGCCCCGGGAGTCGCCAGGCGTCTGATGGTCGCCCTGATCTGGTTGATCGGTGTGGTACTCGTCGCCCAGTTTACCGCCACAGTGACCGCATCCCTGACCTTGCAACAACTCCGCTCGAGCATCGAAGGTCCTGGCGACCTTCCGGGCAAGACGATCGCCACGGTCCCGGCGTCGATCGCTGCCCGCTACCTGCAGCAGCGCGGCTTGCCGTACAGCGAAATCAGCAGCAGCGAAGAGGGTATCGCGATGCTCATCGATGGCCGCATACAGGCCCTCGTTTTCGACGCGCCGAGCCTGCAGTACTGGGCAGCCCGGCGTGGTCAGGGAGTGCTCAGGGTGGTCGGTCCCATTTTCGGCCCGGAGAAGTACGGCATCGCGATCGCCCAGAAAAACCCCTTGCGCAAGCGCATCAACGAGGCGCTGCTCGCCATGTACGCAGATGGCGAATACGAGCAGATCCACAACCGATGGTTCTCACCCGGCAGCTAGACGCTCGGCGACGAGCCGGGGCAACAGCGAATCTGAACGCCCACATGCAGCGCCATCCGCGGCCGAACGGCGTGCACCGTGTCGATGCGGTCTTCGTTTCGGCGCTTTTCCCCGGCAGTGCCGATTGACGGCGATTGCCAAGACCGGACATACTTCCGGGTGTCGCCCACCCAACCCTGCAGGAGTCAAGCATGTCCAGAAATTTCATCGCGTGCGTATCCGCATTCACACTCGCCCTGTTCCTGACGGCGTGCGCCGTACCCGGAACACAGTCGGGTGAAATGGAAATTCGCACCGGAAAAATCGAACAGATCAATATGGTGCAGTTGCACAGCGATCACCACGCCGGCGTCGGTGCCGTTGTCGGTGGTCTCGCCGGTCTCGGGATCGGCAGCCTGATCGGTGGTGGTACCGGGCGCGATGTGGCGATGGTGCTGGGGACCGTCGGCGGCGCCATCGCCGGCAACGAGGTCCAGAAGAAATACGACCAGCCGATTCCGGGCCAGCAGATCGTCGTCCGTACCGGCAATGGTGTCCTGGTTTCGGTAACGCAACCGGTCAATTCCGGTCTCTACCAGGGCCAGCGGGTATTCATCGAAGGCAACGGTGAAAACGCTCGCGTCGTCCCGCGCTGACGGCCAGGACCTTCGCCGACGCCGCTGACCCGCTCTCGGAAGAACCAGACATGCCTATCCCTTCACCCGGCCACGGCGGATGCCGTCCTGACTGTCAGCAACAACGGTCCCCCGCCCGTGGCCTGGTGTTGACCGGCATACTGTTCTGCGTGCTGGCGGGGTGTGCGCCCGACGCCTGGCGACCCGACAGCCCCTATGACGCATTTCTCGACCAGATTCAGAGAAAATGTGGAGACGAGCGGATCGGGAGCAAGAGCATCAGCGGGGATTTCCTGCAAGAGGGTGATGCGTATTTCCTGGACGTGACCTCGCGCTACTACCACCGGGAAATCACCGAGCAGGACTACGTCGATGCACTGTCCGGAGCTTACGGCGCCAGGCCTGACGAGCCTGGCCTGCGCTGCCTGTTGAGCGTGCCGCGCAACCTGCTACCGCCAGTCGAAATGTAGACTGCAACAATGGGCAACTGCCGCATTCTCGCCGCGACTTGAACAACCGTGATTTCATGCTATCCTCAAGTCAAGTCCTGTCGGATCCTGGCCTTGACCCGTGGCTCGCTTTCGGTCCCGGCATCTGGCAACACGAAGAACATGCTGCCGGCCTTGCGGGACTTGCTTGACATCACGATCACCTCGGGGTGGATGAAATGGATAGCAGAACCCGGCACCTGATAAAGACATTGTCCAACAGTCGATGGTCCAGCTGCTTTTTCTCGGCAGCTTCGCTGGGCTGCCTGCTGACCGCCTTTATGGCACCGGCGTCCGCTGAAATCCTTCTTGGCCCGTCGGTGCCTGCACCCGGTGCGAGTGTTGCCGCCCAGAGCGCTCAGTACAACCGCCAGCGGGCAATCGTCGAGCAGTCCAGGAACAGCAGCGGTGAGTTTCAGTTGAGCCCTAATATTGTCCTGACCAACGGTTTCAACTCCTGGGGCGGCGTCAATCCCTGGGGTGGCGTCAACGCGTGGACAGCAACCGGATCACCGGCGGCGGCCGGGGCAGCCTACAACCGGCAGCGCGCAATCGTCGAACAATCCCGGAACAGCAGCGGCGAGTTCTGGCATAGCCCCAACATCATCATGACTGACGGATTCAACACCTGGGGCGGCGTCAACTCCTGGGGTCGCGTCACTGCCGGGACCCCTACCGGATCGGCCGCCGCCGCAGGAGCGGCCTACAACCGGCAAAGAGCAGTCGCCAACCAGGTCTTCATGGGCAACGACTCCTCTTCGAGCAAGCACAGTGCGCGTGCCAACGCGTACCGGAATCAGGGTCACTAGACGCCACAGCGGCAGCCTGGAGCCATTCGCGGCGCTCACTGGGGGCGTTGCGCTGCTGCGCCGAGTGGACTCTCCCCTTGCCGAAAGCCGGCGCCAGATACGCTGCCAGCCGGTTTCTTCGCTGGCTGACCCTGCTTCAGTACAACGGGGCCGGACGCCGTGGAGCCACGCATGCAGGCGCCGCTGGTGGTGCGAGTTGGCCGCCCTCATCCTCCCAGTTGCGCAAGCCTTCTTCCAGTTGCCACTGCTCCAGATGCCGGGTACGACGGCCAATGGCAAGAACCACTGCGGCACAGCCGGCCACCGCCAAGGTGAGGAAAAGCACTCGGCTGCTGCTCATGTGCCTACCATGCCTTTGCGTATGGTCACCATGCCATCAGCCGGAGCGACGCCCGCTGATGAGGTTGACCAGGATGGAAACCACGGCGATCACCAGGAGGATGTGGATGAAGCCACCCATGGTGTAGGACGTAACGAGGCCCAGGAGCCACAGGATGATGAGAATGACGGCGATGGTGTAGAGCATGACGAATATCCTTTCCAGGTTGAACCAGACTTTCCCCGATCAAGCAAGCGCGAACCCGGCCTTGATCGGCTTCTTGGCCACCGGCCGGGGTTTCACCCCGCCGCCGGTACTGCCGAACTCGATACACATTCTCGGCTTCGGGTTCCACAAGTTCGGTGTGCTGGCGTACACATTGCGCAACTTTCTCTCGTGAATCCTGCCGTTCAAGAAACCGACCGGCACGGCGGCCACCCGCTTGTCCAGCGCGAGCCCTCTGTTCGCCAGCGCACAGACCCGGCGCGCGCCGCAGGCTATTCTTGACGAAGATGCAAGGGAGAGCGAAGTCGCCACACATCGTCGACAGCCCCCTTCGGCCGGACCATTTTTCAACCGCAAGGAGCGACTACCATGTCAAAACGAGACGAATACATTGAGAAGATGAAACTTCAACTCGACGAGGTCAATGCCAGGATGAACGAGTTGCAGGCCAAGGCCCAGGCAGCCAAGCAGGATGCACGTGACACCTACGAGGCAGAGATGGCCAAGCTGCGCCAGCAGTCCCAGCTTGCGCTCGCCAAACTCGACGAACTGCGAGTAGCCGGCGAAGACACCTGGGAGACCATGGTTGCCGAAATGGAGAAGATACGCGACGCATTCACCCATTCCTTCCACTACTTCAAATCACAACTCTAGGCTCTAGGCCAAGCCGCAGCAGCGGCTGAGCCGTTTTGCCCGACAACACGTTCAATCGCCTGAAGACGCCCGGCAAGGCATCGGCGCCTGCGGTGGCAACCTCCAAACAAGTCGAACGCCTGTAGTCCGGACAAGGCGACCGCGCAGAGCAGCGCGGTCGCCTTTGTTGCGTCGGGCGCACCCGAGTTGTCAAGTACAACGATCGAAATCCTTACGGTCGCCAGGATGAATGTCGTGGCCTGCTGATCTCTCTGCGATCCGATTTGCAGACTGTTTTGCCTGGTTGTCTAGAAGGAAGATGGCGCACCGCTGGGGAGGCGGTGCCGATGCCGCGAAAGCACATGCTTGTCTGGGTACCCAGGAACGAAGGTCGGGCACGCTGCCTGCGGGCTGGCTGTACCGCGCTCAAGCTGGCGCTGGCGCGGCCAGCGAATCGCCGACGATTTCGCGCACCAGCGTGGCTTCCGATTCGGTCCTGGTCTGCGCGACGAGCACGACATGGCCGCTCTGGATGGCATCCAGCACAAACTCCGAAAACTTCCCTTCTTTCTTCTCTTCCGTCTTTTCAGCACCCACAGCAGCACCAACCAGCCCCCCCAGGGCCGCTCCCCAGCCGAGCATGGCCAGCGGCCCAATCAACGGGCTGGCGACGAACAGCGTCACGTTGGCAGCGATCAGAGCGACTTCCGCCACGACACCTAGACCCGTGCCGACTGCTGCGCCGACGGCGCCATCGACCAGCACGTCCTTCAGCGCTTCATCGTCATCGGCCATCCTGCTGTTGCCGACAGGCTGCGCGTGGTCGACGATATTGACCTGTTCGCGCAACAGGCCGCGTTCGATGAGGCGGTCGCAGACAGCCTCGGCTTCTGCGCGACTGGTATAAATTCCGCTGACGATATGACTTTGCTGGTCCATGGTGATCTCTCCTGCGTAGTGGTGGAACATCAAGCGGCCTGTACAAGAGCAACGTGCACCCGCCCGCCGGCCAACGCGATCCATACAGCCACCGCGGGCAGGTAACCATCCTAGTTCCGACACGCAAGCAAGTATGTACGCTGGCAAACAGAACAGCGAGCGGGGTAGCGGCATGGTCTGCTGGTGACCAGCGTCGGAGCGCTTGTTCTGGCCCACAGACGATCAAGCGCCGCAGACCCCCACACGGTGCTGCCACGAACGACGTACTGGAAGCACAACCGACAACGTAACCCGCTATCCAGATCCGGCGGGCGGATCCCGATCAAAGCGGTAGTCGCTCGCCGCGTACAACTGCCATCCCCCATTGCCTGTGAGTTCCAGCACCTGCGGGTGATATTTCAGGATCGAAGGACGGTGGCCAACGCTGATCAGCGTCGTCCCGCTGGCTGCCAATTGCTGGTAGAGGCGGTCCTCGTTGGCAATGTCGAGTGCGCTGGTGGCTTCATCGAGGATGGCGTAGCGGGGCGCCGAGAGCAGTACGCGGGCAAAGGCCACGCGCTGTTGCTCGCCCACCGACAGCACCTTCGCCCAGTCCAGTTCCGAGTCCAGGCCATCGAAGCGGGCGGCCAGGTCAGGAAGATTGACTTTCTCCAGCAAGCGCAGCAGTTCCTCGTCCGCGATCTCCCGATCCCCCAGCGGATACAGCAACTGGCTGCGCAGGCTACCCAGCAGCATGTAGGGGCGTTGTGGGAGAAACAGCATTTCGCTGGCTTCCGGCTGTATGATGCGACCGCTTCCCGAGCGCCACAGACCGGCAATCGCGCGCAATAATGAACTCTTCCCGCAACCGCTGGCGCCGACGATCAGCACGCTCTGGCCCGGACTGATCGTCAGCGAAAGGTCCTTGATCAGCGTTCGAGCATGGTTGGGCGTTTCGACGGTCAGGTTTTCGATGGCCAGGCGGGAATTCTGCACGAAGGCAATGCCATCCTCGGTCTTTGGTTGATCGCCTTTCGCCGCGGCGACGAATCTGGCAAAGCCATGCAGGCGATCGATCCCTGCGGCAAACTTGCTGAAGGCTTCGAAGTTATCGACAATCACCGTCAGCGCGCTGAGAATCGCCGCGAACGCGCCGGTCGCCTGGATCGCCCGGCCAACCTCCAGTTCCCCCGAGATGACGCGCCCGGCAATGATCGCACTGGGCAGGATGATGATCATGAATCGGTAGCCATACTGGAACAGGTTCAGATGCAGTTGCGCCTTGATGAGCCTTCTGAAATTGCTGAAGGCCGCATCGAAATGCCGGCTGACCTGCCGCAACTCCTGTAGCTCGCCGCGATAGAACGCAATGGCCTCGGCGTTTTCGCGAATGCGCACCAGGCTGAAGCGAAAATCGGCTTCGCGTTTGAGTTGGTAAAAGTTGAGGCCGATCAGGATCTTGCCGAACACCAGCAGCGTCACGGCGGTGCCGACAAACGCATAGACGACCAGAAAGGCGACCATTTCCCTGGAAATCGACCAGAGAATGCCGCTGAAGGCGACGAGCTGCAGCACGGCGCCAACCATCACCAGCAGGAAGTGCAGGGATTCCTGGGTAAAGGTTCTGATGTCTTCGGCCATGCGCTGGTCCGGATTGTCGATCGCGACACTGGCATTCAGACGGTAATAGGCCCGCTTGTTGAAATAGCTGCCGAGAAGACGCCGCGTCAACCATCGCCGCCAGAGCAGGCCGAGCTTGTCGCGCACAAAGTAGTAGAACGCATAGATCGGTACGGCCACGACCAGGATGGCAAGGCACTTCTTGATCGCACTCCAGAACCTCACGGCGTCTCTTGCCGCCAGTGCCGAAGTGAATTCCCCGGTCAACTGATTGAACAGCACGTCGACGCCGGTCTGCCCCAGCAGCAACATCACCAGCAGGAGCAGCAGACCCCTCGCTGGCCATTTTTCTTCCCGGAACCAGTAGGGTATCGCGATCGCCCGGAAGCGCTGCCACAGATGAAGATCAAAGCGGATCATGGCTGCACCAGCATCGGTTGCCCCCTTGCGCCAAGGCAAGGTCAAGACTCGGGTCGGCGATCAGTCGCCTGCCGGGCAGCACCTCAAGAACAGCAATAGGGGCGCATGGGACCTTGCCAAGCACCCGCATCGATCGCCAGGGCGAAAATGAGAGCACCAAGGAACGCCTCCCGGGCTCGCGTGACGCACGGATACCGGCGCCGCTACCGGAGAATACGACAGGAGCATGGCGTGTGATGTCTTAGAAGCCGTGCTCCTGCAGCACTCACTTATCCTTGCCGACAAACGACAGCCTTGCCGGGCTACCGGCGGCGCCCGCCTGAACCTGCTGGGTTTGCCATACCCCGTCGATCTGGGCAGCAACCCGGTAGGAGCCCGGCGGCAGCTTCAGATACAACAAGGGCCCGTCGCTGAGTGCAGAATGCAGCCGCCTCTCGTTGCCCGGCGCCACGCGGGTGACAGTAAAGGGGATGCCGGCAAGGTAGCTGCCGCGCTGCTCGCTGAACACCACGTGTACGTTGTAGGATGCCGCCGCCTTGCGCATCTCTTCCCGCGCTTCGTCGCCAACGCCACCACTCATCCAGGCAAACTCTTCGTGTGGCGCGCTGACGGTGTTGGCCCTGCTCACGTCACCCACCGCCTCGGCCAGCAGCGGCGCGCACGGCAAGGCAATGAACAGGGCCAGCAGCCCACTGTGGAGAGAAACGCGGCGGAGCCGCTGTGGAATCTGTATATCGAACGTTGTCAGTGGGTTAGTCATGTTCTGCTCCAGAAATCAACCACGGTCGGACGCGAACAAGGCATGCGCCAAACCCGGTCCGGCGATCTGCCGAATCCACTGGTTGTTCGTTGATTATCGTTGCGCGTGGCCGACAGCGTCTGTACGCCAGCGTACTTACGCCGATGCGCGGCGCCACGGCAGGTACCGGCAGCGACCCTGAGCCCATCGCTCATTGATCACGCCCCTGGCCACGGCCGCCACCGTGGTATTGGTTGTTTTGCCCCGGGTGACCATCGCCCCGGTACTCACCCCGGTTCTCGCCCCGGTTCTCGCCCCGGCGCTCATCTCGTCGGTCGTGCCAGCGGTCACCGTGAAATTCCTGGTAGCGCGGAACGTATTCGTGGTTGTACCAACTGTTCCGCACGAAATAAACCCGTTCGCCACAGGCATTGTAGGCGCCGCAGTGTCGGCGCCAATGTTTCGCCTGGCCAGGTGGAACATTCAGGTAGATCGGCGGACGACTCATCGGCACCCGCCGCTCGATGACCACCGGCCTCTGGTATATGAGCTGCGGCGGCGGATAGCCCCCGATGTCCACGTGCCCGTAGAAACCGGGCTGGCCGATGCTGACCGATACACCAAGGTCGGCGGCAAGTACCGTCACGCTGGTAGCGACGGAGAGAACTGCTGCAACTATTAGACGTTTCATGATGGACCCTTTGTTGTCGGTACGTTTGATCAACGCGCCGGCATAGACGCTCGACGACGATCGTGTTGTGACGCCTTGTCACGATCTGTGCGCGCCGCGATGCCAGCCAAAACACACCGACAGAACATGCGAATGCCACAACGCCGGCGATTGCCGACCCGCACCCGCGCCCATCTTCCACTCCAGAGCATCGGAGAGGCGACCGAAAACCTGGTCCTCACCTTGCGGCAGTGGTCCTCAGCGGGGAGGAACGATGACCACCGTGCCACCGCTGGTCGTTCCCTTTGCACCCGTGTTGCCGCGTGCACCCGTGTTGCCGGTCGCGCCCGTATCACCCGTCGCCCCGGTATATCCCGTCGCCCCGGTGCTTCCGGTAGCACCGGTTCCGCCACTGGCACCGGTGTCGCCGGTTGCACCCGTATATCCGGTATTACCGGTATTGCCCGTTGCACCAGTGTGCCCCGTCGCGCCTTGTGGTCCGGCCGGACCCGCGGGAAGGGTGAAGCAGGCGCTCAATGCGAGCGTCGTCAGTGTGGCGGCAATCAGCTTCGAATAGTTCATGATGATTCCTTCTTATTGACTTACCGGATCGACCCACGTCATGGTGAGCAATCCCCCGGACTTGATCAGATCCCGGCGGCAATATTCGGCGGCGGCGGATCGGGCCATCGCTACTGCAAGGACGAAACCTGACCGACCTTCGGAAGCCACTTGAAAGCTGGTTTCCGAGGTCAGCGCAGCACCGTTGGCGATGAGACTAAGAGAACCCGCGCACGCAGTCGGTACGCTGGCACGCATACTCTGGGTATTGACCGACACGACGGAGTACCGTCCGCCTGACTCACGAGAACACGCCGAGATCCGGGGAGCTTTACGTTTCCTTAACGCCTCGACCTCGACTATTAGTTCGATCTTAATGGCGCCTTTGGTAACGTTGGGTTTCTGACCCGCTTGTTCATTCGGAGGTGCCATGGACCCAATATATCTACTGCTCGCCGCTGGCTTCTTTGTCCTCACGGCGGGGCTTGCCCCTGTCTTTGAAAAGATTTGGAGGCAAAAATGAGTCTCCTGTACTTGATTGCGCTGATTGCCGCTCTAGGCGTCTTTGTCTACCTTTTCGCAGTTCTCTTTTTTCCGGAGAATTTTTCATGACTGGCAACGGCTATCTGCAAATCGGTTTCTACCTTGCCGCACTGCTGCTGTTCGCCTGGCCTCTGGGCATCTACATGGCCAGCATCTACCAGGGAGACATTCCGCTATTCATCCGTTGGCTGCGCCCGGTCGAGCGTGGCCTGTACCGGCTGGCCGGCGTCAGCGATGCAGACCAGATGCACTGGACACGTTATGCCGTCGCCCTGCTGATCTTCAATCTGCTGGGCCTTGTCGTCGTCTATGCCCTGCAACGCCTGCAAGCCGACCTGCCGTTCAATCCCGACGGGATGGCCGGCACGACGGCCGACCTGGCCTTCAACACCGCCGTCAGCTTTGCCACCAACACCAACTGGCAGAGCTACGGCGGCGAGTCGACGATGAGCTACCTGACCCAGATGCTCGGCCTGACGGTCCAGAATTTCCTGTCTGCCGCCACCGGCATGGCCGTGCTGATCGCTCTGGCCCGTGGTTTCGTGAATCGGGAAGCGAATGTGGTCGGCAATTTCTGGGTGGATATGGTGCGCTCGACGCTTTATATCCTGCTGCCACTTTCCCTCTGTCTGGCCGTGGCACTAAGCAGCCAGGGCGTGGTGCAGACCTTTTCGGCTCACCATACCGCAACGCTCATGGAACCCCTTGCATATCAACAGCCAAAACTCGGTTCCGACGGGCAAGCGCTGGTGGATGACAAAAACCAGCCGGTGACCGAAAAGGTGGTCACCAATGAACAGAGCATCGCGGTCGGCCCGGTGGCGTCGCAGGTCGCCATCAAGCAACTGGGTACCAATGGCGGCGGCTTTTTCAACGTGAACTCGGCGCACCCCCTTGAGAACCCGACCCCACTCTCCAATTTGCTGGAGATGCTGGCCATCCTGATCATCCCTGCCGCCCTCTGCGTGGCCTTCGGCATCTACATCAAGGACCACCGTCAGGGCCTGGCCATCCTGGCGGCAATGACCATTGTCCTGGTTGCGCTGATGGGCCTGTGTGTCGCGGCCGAACAGGCCGGCAATCCGCTGTTCGAACGCCTCGGGCTAGCAACGCAGGCCTCCGACCTGCAGGCCGGCGGCAACATGGAGGGCAAGGAAGCACGTTTCGGCGTGGTCAATTCAGCGCTGTGGGCAACGGCAACGACGGCGGCCTCCAACGGCTCGGTCAATGCCATGCACGACTCTTTCACACCGCTCGGCGGACTGGTACCGATGTGGCTGATACAACTCGGCGAAGTGATCTTCGGCGGCGTCGGATCGGGCCTCTACGGCATGATCATCTTCGCTCTGGTGGCGGTTTTCGTCGCCGGCCTGATGATCGGCCGCACCCCCGAATACCTGGGCAAGAAGATCGAGGCCTTCGAGGTCAAGATGGCCGCCGTCGCCATCCTCGTGCCGCCGCTGCTGGTGCTGGTCGGTACGGCGGTGGCGGTGATGCTCGATGCGGGCCGGGCCGGCATCGCCAACCCCGGCGCGCATGGCTTCTCGGAAATCCTTTACGCCTTCTCGTCAGCCGGCAACAACAACGGCAGCGCCTTTGCCGGACTGTCGGCCAATACGCCGTTCTACAATACGCTGCTGGGCTTCGCCATGCTCTTCGCGCGCTTCTGGATCATCGTGCCAGTACTGGCCATCGCGGGCTCGCTGGCCGCCAAGAAGCGTATTCCACCCGGTGCCGGCACTTTGCCGACGCACACCCCGCTGTTCGTCCTTCTGCTGATCGGCACGGTGATCGTCGTCGGCGCCCTGACTTTCCTGCCGGCCCTGGCGCTCGGCCCGATCGTCGAACAACTGCAAATGCATGGCGCGCACTGAGGAAAACCCGTATGCAAACCGTACACACACTTTACAACGCGGCCATTCTTCGGGAAGCCGCCTGGGAATCCTGCAAGCGCCTATCGCCGCGCTATCAGGTGAGGAACCCGGTGATGTTCGTCGTCTGGCTGGGCAGCCTGCTGACCACCGGCCTGTTCATCCAGGCCTTGGCCGGCGAAGGCGAGGCACCGGCCGCCTTCATCCTGGCCATCACGCTGTGGCTCTGGTTCACCGTGATCTTCGCCAATTTTGCCGAAGCGGTCGCCGAAGGACGCGGCAAGGCTCAAGCCGCCGCCCTGAAAGGACTGCGTAAAACGGTCTGGGCCAAGAAGCTGCTGGAACCGCACTACGGCTCCCAGATCCACACGACACCGTCCGAGGATCTGCGCAAGGGTGACGTGGTCATGGTCGCTGCCGGCGACATCATCCCCGGCGACGGCGAAGTCATCGAGGGCGTCGCATCAGTGGACGAATCGGCGATTACCGGTGAGTCGGCGCCGGTAATCCGCGAAGCCGGTGGCGACTTCTCGTCGGTGACCGGTGGTACCCGCATTCTCTCCGACTGGCTGGTCGTGCGTATCACGGTCAACCCGGGCGAAACTTTCATCGACCGCATGATCGGCATGGTCGAAGCGGCCAAACGCCAGAAAACACCGAACGAAATTGCCCTGACCATCCTGCTGGTGGCACTGACCCTGGCCTTCCTGCTGGCCACCGCGACGCTGCTGCCATTTTCGCTGTTCAGTGTGAACTCGGCAGGGGTTGGTACGCCGATCACGGTGACGGTTCTGGTTGCCCTGCTGGTCTGCCTGATCCCAACGACCATCGGCGGCTTGTTGTCAGCCATCGGCGTCGCCGGCATGAGCCGGATGATGGGCAAGAACGTCATCGCCACCTCGGGCCGCGCAGTTGAGGCAGCCGGCGACGTCGATGTGCTGATGCTCGACAAGACCGGCACCATCACCCTGGGCAATCGCCAGGCCTCATCCTTTGTCGCCGCACCCGGCGTCGGGGCGCCAGCACTGGCCGAAGCGGCGCTCTATGCCTCGCTGGCCGACGAAACTCCGGAAGGTCGCTCGATCGTCACGCTGGCCAAGGAAACGCTGCATCAGCGCGGTCGCGACATCCATGCCGAAGGCGCAATCTTCGTCCATTTCACCGCCCAGACCCGGATGAGCGGCATCGACTGGAATGGTCGCTGTATCCGCAAGGGTGCTACCGATGCCGTGCGTGCCTACATCACCACCCAGGGCGGTACTTGGCCGGCGAAGGTACAGGAAGCGGTCGATGAAATCTCCCGGCGTGGTTCGACACCATTGGTCGTCGCTGAAGGAAACCGGGTGCTGGGTGCTGTCGAACTCAAGGACATCGTCAAGGGTGGTATCAAGGA
This sequence comes from Candidatus Accumulibacter propinquus, assembly GCA_016714935.1. Lineage (GTDB taxonomy): Bacteria > Pseudomonadota > Gammaproteobacteria > Burkholderiales > Rhodocyclaceae > Accumulibacter > Accumulibacter propinquus. The sequence continues at coordinate 266,150 of JADKBU010000003.1, forward strand.
GCGATTTGCCGAGCTGCGCCGCATGGGCATCAAGACGGTGATGATCACCGGCGACAATAACCTGACGGCAGCGGCCATCGCGGCCGAAGCCGGAGTCGATGATTTCCTCGCCGAAGCGACTCCTGAAGCCAAACTGAAGCTGATCCGCCAGTACCAGGCGGAAGGCCGTCTGGTCGCAATGACCGGCGATGGCACCAACGACGCACCGGCGCTGGCCCAGGCCGACGTGGCGGTAGCCATGAACACCGGCACCCAGGCCGCCAAGGAAGCCGGTAACATGGTTGACCTGGACTCCAACCCGACCAAGCTGATCGAGGTTGTCGAAACCGGCAAGCAGATGCTGATGACCCGCGGCGCGCTGACCACCTTCTCCATTGCCAACGATATCGCCAAATACTTCGCCATCATCCCAGCCGCCTTTGCAACCACCTATCCTGCCCTGAATGCGCTCAACGTGATGGGGCTGGCAACACCTTCATCGGCCATCCTGTCGGCCGTGATCTTCAATGCGCTGGTGATCATTGCCCTGATCCCGCTGGCTCTCAAGGGCGTTGCCTATCGCCCGTCGGGTGCCGTCGCCATCCTGCGCCGCAACCTGCTGGTCTACGGGCTGGGCGGGTTGGTGGTTCCATTCATCGGCATCAAGGCCATCGACCTCCTGCTGGTCGGCCTCAATCTCGCCTGAGGAGATCGCCATGCTCAAGGAATTCAGACCCGCTCTCATCTTGCTGATGGCCCTGTCGATACTGACCGGGATGCTCTATCCGGCGCTGGTCACCGGCTTGGCCAAGGTGGCATTTGCCAACGCATCGGACGGCAGCCTGCTGGAAAGTGACGGCAGGATCGTCGGCTCCCGCCTGGTCGGGCAGCACTTTTCCGACCCCAAACACTTCTGGGGGCGTCCTTCTGCCACTTCACCGATGCCTTACAACGCAGCATCTTCCGGCGGCTCCAACCAGGGGCCACTCAATCCGGCATTGGCCGAAGCCGTCAAGGAGCGTATCAAGGCTCTCAAGTCCAGCGACCCGACGCAGACTTCCCCTATCCCGGTCGATCTCGTTACCACCTCGGCCAGCGGCCTTGATCCGCACATCAGCGTTGCAGCAGCCCTCTGGCAGGTGCCACGGATCGCCCGCGAGCGGCATCTTTCCGAACAGGAAGTCAGGACTGTGGTCATTGCCCAAACCGAGGGTCGCCAGTTGGGCTTCCTCGGCGAACCCCGGGTCAATGTCCTGGCACTGAACCTGCGCCTGGACAAGACTGGAACTCCCCGCTAGAACTCATCATGTCCGAAGTCGACTCGATGCCAGAGGCTAGAAAGACCGGGCATGGCTGAAATGGTTCAGCGCCCCGATCCGGACGCGCTTCTCGCCCAGCTTGAAGCCGATGCCCTTCAGGCCCGGCGCGGGAAACTGAAGATATTTTTCGGTGCCAGCCCGGGGGTCGGCAAGACTTATGCAATGCTCAGCGCCGCCCGCGTGCTGGTTGGCCAGGGCGTCGACCTGGCCATCGGAGTGGTGGAAACGCACGGCCGTTCGGAGACGGCGGCGCTGCTCCAGGGCCTGGATCTGATCCCGTTGCGCCTGATTGACTACAAAGGACATCAACTCCAGGAATTTGATCTCGATGCGGCCCTGGCGCGCGCTCCGGAACTGATCCTGATGGATGAACTTGCGCATTCCAACGCACCCGGCTCACGCCATCCCAAACGCTGGCAGGATGTCGAGGAATTGCTCGGCGCAGGCATCGACGTATGTACTACGGTCAACGTCCAGCATCTGGAGAGTTTGAACGATGTCGTCGGCGGCATTACCGGGACGAAGGTCTGGGAAACGGTGCCGGATCACGTATTTGACAGTGCCGACGAAATCATTCTGGTCGATCTGCCACACGAAGAACTGCTCCGGCGCCTGCAGGAAGGCAAGGTCTACATACCGCAACAGGCCGAGCGAGCAGTGCAGAACTTTTTCCGCAAAGGCAATTTGCTGGCTTTGCGCGAACTGGCGCTTCGCCGGACAGCGGATCGGGTAGACGACGACGTACTCGCCTACCGCCGGGAAAAATCCGTCTCGACCGTCTGGCCAACCCAGGAATCGCTGCTCGTCTGCGTCAGCGCCGGCGTCGGAAGCAACAAGCTGATTCGGGCCGGCGCTCGCCAGGCGGCGCAGTTCAACGTGTCCTGGCATGCGATCTACGTCGAGACACCCAGGCTTCAGCGTTTGCCGGCCGATGCGCGGGCCCGCATCCTGCGTACGCTCAAGCTTGCCCAGGATCTGGGCGCGACCACGGCCAGCCTGTCTGGACAGGACCCCATCGCGGTAACCGTGGCCTATGCCCGCGACCACAATTTGGGCAAAGTGATTATCGGTCGTGACACGGCAAGACTCTGGCCCTGGCAACGCAGCTTCGCCGAGCGCATGAGCCGCGCAGGTCCTGAACTGGACGTCGTCCTGGTCGCGCGCGACCGCGATGAACGGGAAAGCACGCCGCCTACGCTATCCGAGAGCACCCCGACTGCTGTCGCTCGGGACTGGCCGGGTTATGCCTGGGCTGCGGCAGCGGTCGCGCTGGTCGCGTGTCTGATGACGCCTCTGCTCCACCTCCTGGACCTGGCCAATATCGTCATGGTCTTCCTTCTGGCTGCGGTCTTTGTCGCCTATAAACTCGGGCGCGGCCCCGGTGCTTTCGCGGCGCTTCTGGCTGTCGCCGCATTCGATTTCTTCTTCGTACCGCCGCGTTTCTCGTTCGCGGTCAGCGACGTTCAGTACATCCTGACTTTTGCGGTCATGCTGGCCGTTGCTCTGCTGATCGGGCAACTGACCGCCGGCCTGAAGTTTCAGGTGGCCGTTGCCGAGAGTCGCGAGCAGCGCATACGCGCCCTGTTCGAAATGGCCAGAGAACTGTCCAGCGCTCTGGCCACTGAACAGATTGCTGAAATCAGCGAGCGCTTTGTGCAACGCGTGTTCGGCGCTCCGTCCTTGCTCCTGGCTCTGGACACGAAAGACAAACTGGTGTCGGTGAGTGAAACGGAGGCCTTGCCGCAACTGGATGCGGGCATCGCTCAATGGGCATTTGATCACAATGAACTGGCCGGATTCTCGACCGGAACGCTGCCGTCGGCACCCGTGCTCTACGTCCCGCTGAAGGCGCCGATGCGGACGCGGGGCATCCTGGCAATATTGCCAACAGCCGGACAATGGACTGCCGCTCCGGAACAACAAAGACTGCTGGAAACCAGCGCAACGCTGATTGCGATTGCCCTCGAACGCGTGCATTTCATCGCCGTCGCTCAGGAAGCCTTGATCCAGATGGAATCGGAGCAGTTGCGGAACTCCTTGTTGTCCGCGCTTTCCCATGACCTCCGCACACCGCTGACAGTGCTGACCGGCCTGGCAGACTCCCTCAGCCTGGCCGGTCCGCCGTTGCCCAAGGCTCAAGCCGACATAGCTCAGTCCATTCGCGACGAGGCACTGCGAACCAGCGCGCTGGTCACCAACCTGCTCGACATGGCGCGTTTGCAGTCGCGCAACGTCAAGATCAATCGCGACTGGCAACCACTGGAAGAAATCATCGGCGTCGCACTGCAAGCCCGCGCCCACCAGTTGTCAGGCCATTCGGTTGAGGTGACACTGCCGGCCGATCTGCCACTGCTCTATTTCGACCCGATTCTGATGGAACGGGTGTTCTGCAACCTGCTGGAGAATGCTGCAAAATACACCCCGACAGGCAGCACAATTTCACTGTGGGCACGGCAGAATGGGGATTCGGTTGAAATCATCGTCGAGGACAACGGGCCCGGACTGCCCCATGGCAAGGAAGAAGCCCTTTTTGAAGCATTCGCTCGTGGCAGGAACGAATCAGCGGTCACCGGTGTTGGTCTGGGGCTGTCCATTGTCCGGGCCATTGTCGAAGCGCACGAGGGTACCGTCAGCGCCGGGAATCGCGACGAGGGTGGAACGCGCTTTGTCATCCGCCTGCCGGCGGGGAACGCCCCGGAAGTCCCCAGGGAGGTTGTCGAATGAGCACTGGCGCAATCCCGCACAGCGTCATCGTCATTGAAGACGAAGTCCAGATACGGCGCTTCGTGAGAGTGGCGCTTGAGGCGGAAAACTGTAAGGTGACCGAGGCGGGATCGGGTGAACGCGGGATCATCGAGTCCGGAACGCGCAAACCTGATCTGATCGTCCTTGACCTGGGATTGCCGGACCGTGACGGTATCGATGTCATCCGCGAAATTCGCACCTGGTCTGGCGTACCCATCCTCATCCTCTCGGCCCGCAGCATGGAGAGCGATAAAGTCAGGGCACTCGACGCCGGTGCCGACGATTATCTGACCAAGCCTTTCGGCATCCCGGAGTTGCAGGCACGCGTTCGTGCCCTGCTCCGACGGGCTGTACATTCATCCGGAACGGAAAATCCGCAATTCATTGTGGGTGACCTGCGGATTGACCTGATCAAGCGGCAGGTTTGGCGCGGCGAACTGGAAATTCATCTGACCCCCATCGAATACAAGCTACTCTCCCTGCTGCTGAGAAACCTCGGCAAGGTGGTCACGCATCGGCAAATTCTGTGCGAGGTCTGGGGACCAAGCCACGTTGACGATACGCATTACCTGCGGGTTTATATGGCGGGTTTACGACGGAAACTCGAGATTGACGCAAATCTTCCACGGCATATTCGAACTGAGCCTGGAGTGGGTTACCGACTGGTCGAGTAGTTAAGGTTTGGGGATTCATCTCGGCCCTTGCCCAGCAACCGTCCCAAACGTACTCACGCCCGTTGCGCAAACGCCTCGAAGCCTTCGACCGGCAGCGGTCGGCTGAACAGGTAGCCCTGGTACGCGTGACAGCCCTGACTGGCGAGAAAATCCCTCTGGGCTTCGGTTTCCACGCCCTCGGGCGAGATACACGTGGATGGCGCGTATGTCGGCGGGAAGGTCCGGCCGGAGAACAGTAATGAAGACCGGGTAGACCGACGTCTGGCCGAGAATCAAGACCCGGACAAGCGCTGCATCCTGGTGATGCGTCAGGCGCACACCGAGGCGGAGGTAGAGGCCGGCAACGCCGGGGCCAAGAAGACACTGACCTTCATCGTCAAGAATGAGAACCAGGCCGACCTCGGCAAACTGGCGCCGGCCTACATCGCCCAGGGTTCCATGATCTGTGCCGACGAATCGGACGCCTACGACCGACTCCCTGCCAAGTACGCGGTCCGCCGGGTGAACCACGGCAAGGCGTACCGCGCCGATGACGGCACGACCAACAACCTGGCAGAATCGTATTTCTCCCGCTTTCGTCGTTTCCACATCGGCCAGATCCGCCAGGCGGCGCCGACGTACCTCGACCACCACGCCAATGCCGCTCTTCCGCATCTGCTCGATCATGACGGGGGTCGGTTCCAGGCCCCGACGTGCCGTCAGCGCTTCGCCGATCTGGCGGCTGCGCAGCGCTGCGCCTTGAGCCTCGCGGAAGATGTCCAGAACCATGCGTTGCCATTCCCCCGGCCGGAAGAAACGGCTCCGCAACCGGTGGGCCTTGGCCCGGGTCGTCCGCAGGTCGATTGCCGAGGAGAACAGCTTGAGGGTGGCGTCAAGGTGGGCCAGATCATCCGCCAGATGCCCCATTTCCTTCGGATGATGCTCGATCAGCCCAGCCAGTTCGGCGCGCTTGTTGATCAGTGCCGTAACCACGGGGCTCTCCGCCAGGGAAAATGCTCCCGCTCGTTGAAAACAGGAGAATTTTCTCCGGGCCGAGGGGCAGGCGCTGGGGGTGGCTGCTCCATAGTACCGAGAATATGCTCGTGGTAGCGCAATGGCTTGTCGCCAACACGCCTTTCGACCGCTTATACTTCTACGCTGAGGATAGACCAATTCACGTCAGTTACGGCCCAAACCATCATAGGAAAGTCGTTCGGATGACCCTCGGAAAGAGTGGGCGTTTGGTCCCGAGGGTTGTGGAAGGGCTTACCTAAGGAGCCAGTAACTGAATGAATGGCACCATGAAAAAACAGTACATCGTCGGTATCGATCTCGGGACCAGCAACACCGTCGTCGCTTACACAGCGCCGGGCAAGCGCCAGGTCGAGTTGTTCGAGATCGAGCAACTGGTCGGGCCCGGCCAGGTGGCGGCGCGGCCGCTGCTGCCGTCGGTGCGTTACCATCCGGCAGCCGGTGAAATCGCTGCCGGTGAGTTGCAACTGCCGTGGCACACGCCGGATGCGGAGGAACAGGTGATCACCGGCCGCCTGGCGCTCGATCTCGGCGCGCAGGTCCCCGGCCGGCTGGTGAGCAGCGCCAAGAGCTGGCTGTCGCACGCCTCGGTCGACCGCCTGGCGCCAATCCTGCCCTGGGGCGCCGACAGCGAGGTCGTCAAGGTATCGCCGGTCGCGGCCAGCGCGAGCTATCTGGCGCATGTCCGCGCCGCCTGGCAGCACCGCTTCCCGAAGGCGCCACTCGAACAGCAGCAACTGATCCTGACCGTTCCCGCCTCCTTCGACGAAGGGGCACGCGCGCTGACGCTGACCGCCGCCCGCCAGGCCGGCTTGCCGAATCTGCGCCTGCTCGAAGAGCCGCAAGCCGCTTTCTACGACTGGCTCTTCCGGCATCAGGACCGACTCGCCGAAGAACTTGCCGCCACGCGCTTGCTGATGGTCTGCGACGTCGGCGGCGGCACCACCGATCTGACGCTGATCCAGGTGTCGATCAAGGACGGCACGCCGACACTGACGCGCATCGGCGTCGGCGATCACCTGATGCTCGGTGGCGACAATATGGATCTCGCCCTCGCCCATCTCGTCGAAGGACGCCTGCCTGCCGGAGAGGGTCGCCTGTCGGCGGCGCGATTTTCGCAGCTCACGGCACGCTGCCGTGCCGCCAAGGAGCAGCTCCTGGCCGCCGGCGCCCCCGCGGCCGTGCAACTGACCCTGCTCGGCGGCGGTTCGCGGCTGATCGGCGGCGCCCGCAGCGTCGAACTGCAGCGCGACGAGGTGTTGCAGGTGATCGTCGATGGCTTCTTCCCGCGCGTTGCGGCGGATGAGCCCATCCACCAGCGGCGCGCGGCGATCGTCGAATTCGGCCTGCCCTACCCCGCCGACCCGGCGATCACGCGGCATGTCGCCGCTTTTCTGAGACGGCACGCGCAGGCGGCACGCCAGGCGCTGGGCGACGAGTTGAGCGCAGGCCAACTGCCGCTGCCGGATACGCTGCTGTTCAACGGCGGCGTCTTTCGCGCCGCGGCGCTCGCCGAACGCCTGCAGGCCACGCTCGGCGACTGGCGCGGCGCCGCCCTGCGCATCCTGCACAACGACAATCCCGATGTCGCCGTCGCACGCGGCGCGGTCGCCTACGCACTGGTCCGGCAAGGGCATGGGCAGCGCATCGGCGGCGGCTCGGCGCGCAGCTATTTCCTGGTTCTCGAAGAGCAGGGGCAACGGCGGCAAGGCATCTGCGTACTGCCGCGCGGCACCGAGGAAGGGCACGAAGTCCGGCTGCCGGAGCGCACCTTCAGCCTGCGCCTGGGGCAGCCGGTGCGCTTTCACCTCGCCTCGTCGGTGGCTGACGCCAGCTACCTGCCGGGCGAGATCGCCACCCTCGACGACGAGGACTTCGTCCGTCTGCCGCCGATCGCCACCGTCGTGCAGGCACCCGCCGGCAGCACCCAGCGGGACGTGCGGGTGCAATTGCTGACCGCCATGACCGAGGTCGGCACGCTCGAAATTCACTGCGTCGGCAGCGAGGACGCAGCCCGTCGCTGGCTGCTCGAATTCCAGTTGCGCGGCGACGACGGCACGCCGGCCGCTGCCGCGGCGGCCCTGCCGGCACGTTTCGCCGACGCCGTACAGGCGATCGAGCGCATCTTCGGGGCCAGCTCGCAGCCGGTCGACAACAAGGAGGTTCGGCGCTTGCGCGCGCATCTCGAACACCTGCTGGGCAAACGCGACGACTGGGAGATGCCCTTGCTGCGCGCCCTGTTCGACGCCCTGATGCAGCGCTCGCGCCGCCGCCGCCGCTCGGCTGAGCACGAACGCCTGTGGCTCAACCTCAGCGGCTATTGCCTGCGACCCGGCCTGGGCGACCCGCTCGACGAATGGCGGATCGAGCAACTGTGCGAATTGCTGCCGCAGGGAATCCAGTATGTCCACGAGAGCCAGAACTGGTCCGAATGGTGGACCCTCTGGCGACGCGCCGCCGGCGGTCTGCCGCCCGCCCAGCAGGAACAATTGCTGGCCGAAGTGGCGCCGTGCCTGCGCAGCGAGGCGACCAGGACGCGTAGCCGCCAGGCGACGGCCATTGCCGGCAGTCACGACGACATGTTGCGCCTGGTCGCGTCGCTCGAACGGCTGGCAATCACCCGCAAGGTGGACATCGGCGACTGGCTGCTCGACCGGCTACGCAAGGCCTCCGAGAAGCCGCTGGGCTGGTGGGTACTCGGCCGCCTTGGCGCGCGGCAGTCGCTGTACGGTAGCGCGCATCAGGTGGTACCGCCCGAGGTAGCCGAGCGCTGGCTGCAGGCTCTGCTGGCGATCGACTGGAAGCGCGTCGAACCGGCCGCTTTTGCGGCCACGCAGATCGCCCGCCTGACCGGCGACCGCTCGCGCGACCTCGCCGACGCGTTGCGCGAGCAAGTCCTGGCGCGCTTGACGGCGAGCAACGCCAGCGTCACCTGGATCAACCAGGTCCGGACCGTGATCGAACTCGACAAGGCCGATGAACGACGTGCCTTCGGCGAGTCCCTGCCGGCCGGCTTGCGACTACTCCCACAGGATTACCCTGCCGACCGAAATCCTCGCCCACGCAGGGCAGATGGCGCGGCCTCATAAAATCGATGCATTGGCGTCGGGACGGTTTTGTCGGGATAATTCCGCCTGGCCCGCAGCCGCGCCCGCGCGTTTTTACGTACGGGCCATCCGCCGGTCAGGCCGGCACGACGCCCCGACCGCTCCCGGCCGGCCCACCGCCCACACGCCAGGAAGCGGAGCCCGGACCAGCCAAACCACGCCACGGGCGGAAGGGTTCGTTGGACAATGGGCGCGCTGTGCTACCGTGCAAGGTGTGTCGCCAACGCTCGGCAAGCTCTTGCCACCTGACTGCGGCAACGTTCAGAAGCGGATGAAGTGATTTCGAGGAGTGAGCAATGCGCACGCACAGAGGAACGGAACGTCGTCAATGTCATTTGGGGCCACCCGCCGGGTTGCGCGAACGACGCTGCGGTGCCGACCGCCGGACGCTCCATCTGACCGAGGAATCGCTCGCTGAAGTGGAAGCACGGGTGGCCAGGCTTGTTCCTGGCGCCAAAATCGGCCTTGAAGACGACGGATCGGGCTGGGACAAACTCATCATTCCCCTCGAATGATGCGCACGCTTCCTCCAGCCTTTCCAGCCCTTTCGACAAGCCGGCAAGCCAGCCTCAGGTCCGGTCCGATCCCGGCGGCAGCACCTTCCTCGGCGGACTCTCGACCGCCGGCATCTGCAGATCACCGCGCCGTTCGAATGGCAGCGAAACACCGCCGGCGACGTTGAGGCGCCCCACGATACGGTAGTCGACGCGCTCGCGGCCTCCCTTCTGCAACTCACGGAGTTGTTTCAGCGCGCTCCCGAGCGTGCTGGTCGCCATCACTTCCAGCACCCCCTCGCCAAAACGTGGAATGGTGACGCTCTTGTCTGACAGCCCCTTGATGAAGGGCTGTCCATTGAGTTCGATCTCGAAATTCAGACCGTTGATCGGCAACTCGACGTCGTTCGGGTTCTGGATGCGCAGCTTGAGGGCGAAGCGCTGTTCGAACAGGCCGAATTGCACCAGATTCAGACCGGCAACGCTGACCTCCGGCTTCTGCGCGAGGCCTGCCAGACCGGCACAGGCGCTCAGAAAGGCGACCGCCAGCAGTGCGAAACATCTTCTCATACCGCCCCTTCCATGGCTTCAAGAACGCGCAACAGCGTCGCCGTGTCATTCTGCCCCCAGCCCATCGCCATCAGGGCGTTGAGTTGCTGTCCGACCTGCGTGGACACCGGCAAGGGCACGCCGAGTCGATGCGCTTCGCCGATCACGATCGCGTAGTCCTTGTGATGCAGGCGCGCCTCGACGCCCGCGACGAAGTCGCGGTCGACCATCCTGCCGCCCATCACGTCGAGCACCCGGCTGCCGGCCGAACCGCCCGCCAGGGCCTGTCGCACCCCGGCCGGGGCGACACCGGCGGCGCGGCTCAAATGCAGCGCCTCGGCCACCGCCTGGATGGCGGCCACCATCAGCATCTGATTGCAGGCCTTGGCGACCTGCCCGGCGCCATGCTCGCCGACATGCACGAGGGTCCTGCCGAGAACTTCCAGCAGCGGCCGCACGCGTTCGAGCACCGTCGCCTTGCCGCCGACCATGATCGCCAGCGTTGCCGCGATGGCGCCTTGCGCGCCCCCGGACACCGGCGCATCGAGCATCTCGACAGCGCAGCGGGCCAGCAGATCCTGCGCCAGGGTGCGCGCCAGTTGCGGTGCGATGGTGCTCATGTCGATCAGCACCGAATGCGCCGCAAACCCCGCCGCCAGGCCATCGGGCCCGAAAGTCACCTGCTGCACGTCGACCCCGGCAGTGAGCATGGTGAACACCACGTCGGCACGCCGCGCGACGTCGGCGGGCGTGGCGACGCCTGTCGCCCCGGCGTCGAGCAAAGGCTGGCAGGATGCCGGTCGCCGCGCCCAGACCGCCAGTTCGTGCCCGGCACGCAGCAGATGCAGTGCCATTGGCCGCCCCATCACGCCGAGGCCGATGAAACCCAGGCGCATCAGTGGTCTACGCCCGACAGGCGTTCGAGCAGCTTGAGGATGGCGATCGAGTCCTCCTCGCCGAGGCCCGAACCGACCATCGCGTTGTACATCTGCGCTGTCGCGGCCGAAACCGGCAGGCACAGCCCCAGTTCATGCGCACTCTGCATGACGATATTCATGTCCTTCTGGTGCATCCAGGACTTGAAGCCGGGTTTGAAGTTGCGGTCGAGCATCCGCTGTCCGTGATTCTCGAGAATCTTCGAATAGGCAAAACCGCCGAGCAGCGCTTCGCGCACTCTGGCCGGGTCAACACCACTCCTGGCGGCGAAGTTGAGCGCTTCGGCAACGGTCAGGACGCCGACACCGGTGACGATCTGGTTGGCGGCCTTGGCCACCTGCCCGGCGCCCGAATCGCCGACATGCACGATGTTGTGGCCCATGCAGGCAAACGCCGGCCGCACCGTTTCGAAGGCGGCGACGCCGCCACCGACCATGATCGACAGCGTTCCGGCGATCGCGCCGACCTCGCCGCCGGACACCGGCGCATCGAGAAAATCGATGCCCCTGGCGAGCAGTTGCGCAGCCATCGCGCGTGCCGCCGCGGGCCGGATGGTGCTCATATCGACGGCAATCAAGCCTGGCCGGCCGGCACTCGCCACCCCTTGCTCGCCGAGCATCACCTGCTCGACATCGGGCGCGTCGGCAACCATCGAGATCACCACGTCCGCAACTTCGGCGAGGCCGGCGGGATTCGCCGCGGCGCCGGCGCCGGCATCCAGCAGGGGCTGCATCGACTCCGCGCGGCGCGCCCAGACGGTCAGTTCGTGACCGGCACGCAACAGGTTCAGCGCCATTGGGCGCCCCATGATACCCAGACCGATGAATCCGATTTTCATTGAGCCTCCTCTTCGAGTTGCCAGCCGATCAAGCGGCAAAGTTTATCCGGAATGGTCATGCCGGCGGGCAGAATCCAAACGTGCCACGCTCTCGCCGTCATCCGATCACCGTCACCACCAGCGTACGCCGGTGCGACATCGTTCGGTGCTCCCAGAGATAGATCCCTTGCCAGGTTCCCAGCAACAATTCACCCTGGCCGACCGGAATCGTCACCGAGGCACCGGCAAGAATGTTGCGTGCATGTGCCGCCATGTCGTCGTCACCTTCGCTGTCGTGGCGATAAGCGGGGTCACCATCCGGTGCCCACCTGGCGGCGAGCATCTCGAGATCGCGACGTACCGAGGGATCGGCATTTTCGGTCAACACCACCGAACAACTGGTGTGTTGCACAAAGACATGGGCCAGGCCACTGGCGACCCCTGCCGCGCGCACCACCCGGGCCACCTCGGCGGTGATCTCGGTGCTGCCGCGACCACGGCTGTGGATGTCGAAGCTTTGCTGATAGGCCACGAAGACTCCTTTCCCGTTGCCTTAGAAGGCCGACCCCGGTGTCTGCAGGAAGGCAAGTTCCGCAGCCGTCGATTCGCGACCGAGAATCGCATTGCGATGCGGGTAACGGCCAAAACGCTCGATGATCGCCTGATGTCGCCGTTCGAAGTCGAGGTTGCCTTCCATTCCCGGTGCCGCGAACAGGCCGACGGCCAGCCGGTGCATGGCCGGCGACTCACTGTGCATGTACGGCAGATAAAGAAAAACCCGGCACGTCGGTTCGAGTTCCTGATCCAGCCCGGCGGCGACAGCCTCCTGCGCAAGCAGCAGGGCCATGCCGTCGGCGGCGAACGCCTCGCGGCGGCCGCGAAACATGTTGCGCGAGAATTGATCGAGAACAATGACCTCGGCCAGACGGCCAGCGGCGCTGTTTCGCCACGTGTACAACTCGCAGCGCAGCGCCGCGGCATGCAAGGCCGCGAAACGGGCTTCGACCAGGCGGTCGAAGTCGTCCGATTTCGCCCACCATTGCGCCGGATCCGTCTCGCTGAACCAGAAATCAAGAACGCTGGCAGGCGTCATCTTCACTCCCCCTTGGTGGTGTATCCGGCGGCGCTGATCATCAGGAACTCCCTGTTCATGCCTCGCCGACCCGGGTGCGCAACAACTTGATCATCCCCCGCTTGACCTTGCTTTCGACCCGCCGGAGTTGCGAAGCGCGCGTCGGCTTCGTCGGCCGCCGCGGCGCCGGCGTGAAGGCCGCCTCGGCAATCAGTTGACGCAGACGCGCGAGCGCGTCGACGCGGTTGCGTTCGAGGCTCCGATGCGCCTGCGCCTTGATGATCACCACGCCGTCCGCACTGATCCGCTGATCGCGTCTTTGCAGCAGGCGCTCCTTGAGCGCATCGGGCAACGACGAGGCAGCGATGTCGAAACGCAAATGGACGGCATTCGAAACCTTGTTGACGTTCTGGCCACCGGCGCCCTGTGCGCGGATGGCAGTCAACTCGACTTCATCCGCGCGCAGGTCGAATTCTGGACAAGGCACCGGCATCGACAGCCTACTTCGACCCGTCTGGCGAGAATCCAGGGCGCAACGCTCGCCAGCCATCGTGCCCGAGTGCCCTGAGGGTCTGCATGTTGCGCTCGTAGATCGTCGCCGCGTCCGGAAATGCGGCCACCGCGCGGTCGAGACTGGCCTCCCGCAACAGGTGCAGGGTCGGATAGGGCGAGCGGTTGCTGCAATTGGTAATGTCATCAGGATCAGTGTCGGCAAAGACGTAGTCCGGATGGAAGCTGGCGACCTGCAGCACACCCTGCAGCCGCTGCATGTTCAGGACCACCTCGACGAGATCGAGAAAGCGGACGAATTCGTCGAAACCGCCGAGCACGCAGGGGTGGATCAGCAGCGTGGTATCCACCTCTTCCGACGGCACCGCCAGCAGGGCGTGCAACTCATGCTCCAGATCGGCGAGCAGGGTCTCCTCATCGTGCGCATCGCTGACCACGTAGCGCACCTGCCCCTTGGCATGCACACCCTTGGCAAAGGGACAGAGATTGAGGCCAATCACCGCTTCCTCTAACCAGTGGCGCGTGGCGTTGACCGCATCATCGTGGCTGGGGTTGGTCCGGGACATGATTCTCCGCTGCTCCTCTGACTCACACCGAGCCATCGAGGCCAGTTTAGCGATTCGCGCCAGACGAGGCAAACACTGTGCGCGGCAAGCCGAGGCCCGACATCCGAACGGAAAGCAGGAATACGGCTCGGCTCAACCTGTCGAAGCATTGCCGGACTGGCTGGAAGCGGTAATAATGCCCGGGCTGCAGGGGGCCGTTTACCGCTAGGATGCTCATGGCAACGATTCTGATCGTCGACGACACACCCGAGAACCTGGCGGTCCTGAGCGGACTACTCGGTCGTCACTACCGGATACGTGCCGTCAGTTCGGGACAACGCGCGTTGCGCGTTGCCGACAGCGAACCGCGACCCGATCTGATCCTGCTCGACGTGATGATGCCTGGACTCGACGGCTATCAGGTGATCGAGCGCCTGCAGACCAATCCACGCACGGCCGACATCCCGGTGATATTCATCACCGCACGCGAAGCCAGTGACGACGAGCAGCGAGGTCTCGCCCTTGGCGCCGTCGATTACATTACCAAGCCGATCAGGCCGGCGATCGTCAGCGCACGGGTCAAGACCCACCTCGAACTGAAAGCCGCCCGCGACTGGTTGCACGACCGCAACCGCAGCCTGGAGGAGGAGGTGACGCGGCGGGTGGCCGACACCCTGCGCGTCGAGGACGTCAGCATTCGCGCCCTGGCGCGTCTGGCAGAGGTCCGCGACCCGGAAACCGGCAACCACCTGCGGCGTACGCAGGGCTACGTACGCACCCTGGCCATGGAACTGTGCTCGCATCCTCGGTTCGCCACCTTTCTGACGCCCCACAACATCGAACTGCTGGTCAAATCGGCACCCTTGCACGACATCGGCAAGGTGGGTATTCCGGACCACATCCTGCTCAAACCCGGCAAGCTGACGGCAGACGAGGATGCGATCATGAAAACCCACAGCCGCCTCGGCTTCCAGGCGCTCGAACAGGCCGAAGAGGAAGCCGAACAGCCGGTCGCCTTCCTGCGCATGGCCAAGGAGATCACCCTTTCCCATCACGAAAAGTGGGATGGTTCCGGGTATCCGGACCGACTGGCCGGTGACACGATCCCGATCTCGGCTCGCCTGATGGCGCTGGCCGATGTCTTTGACGCGCTGATCACCCCGCGCCCCTACAAGCAGGCGTTTTCCCTGGACCAGGCACTGGAGATCATCCGCAAAGGGCACGGCAGCCACTTCGACCCGGATGTGGTGGATGCCTTCTTCTCGCGTGCGGCAGAATTCATCGCCATCGCCGGACGGCACGCCGAAATGGCCGCCGATCGGAAACCCCTGCCGTGACGCTGAATGCCCTGGCGCGCGGTTTGCCGCAGCATGCCGGTACACCAGCACTCACCCACAGGTCGTGCTGGACGTCGTTGATCGTGGTGCCCGCGCTGTGCGCGGCCCTGACGGCCAACGCCGAATCGCTGTCGGTTGGCGGCATCGGCTCGGTCGAACCGCTGGTCCGGCTGCTTTTCGAGCGATTTCACAAGCAGGCCCCCAATACCACGCTGATCCAACTGTCACCGCCTCTGGGCTCGAATGGCGCAGTCAAGGCACTGGCGGCCGGCCGGATCGACCTGGCGGTCGTCGGTCGGGCATTGCATCCGGAGGAAGCGGCGCGCGTCGGCGAACACTTCGTTCTTGCCGAAACGGCCTTCGTACTTGCCTCTCGCGACGGGCGGCAGGATCGCGGCTTCAGCCTCGACCAACTGGCCGCGGTTTACCAGGGGCAACAGCAAACCTGGCAAGACGGTTCGCCGATCCGGCTGATTCTGCGCGCCAGCTTCGAGAGCGACAGCGCCCTGCTCCGGAGCATGTCACCGGCCATGGCCAGGTCCGTCGCCGCGGCAGCCCAGCGACCGGGCATGGTGACCGGCGACCATGACCTCGATACCCTGCGCTTGATCGCCAGGACATCCGGCTCGCTCGGACCGAGCACGCTGGGCCTGCTCAACACTGAGAACGCTCGTCTGATCATCTTCCCGATCGATGGGGTGGCACCGTCCCTCGCCGCATTGCAAAGCGGTACGTACCCCTGGCGCAAGACGCTCACCGTCGTACTGCCGCAGCACCCGGGTCCCACTGCGGAACGCTTTGCTCTCTTCCTGCGTTCTGCGGACGCGCAAAAACTGCTGCTGGCGCACGACTACCTGCCAGTCGGCAAGTGAATGCGCCCCTGCAACCCCCGGTGGTCAAGCTGCTGACGCGACTGGCGGCGACGCTGGCGCTTTGCGTCGCGCTGCTGCCGGCAGCCGTCTACTGGCTGCACCTGCGCAGCAACGTCTACGAGCGTCTTGACGAATCCCTGCACTACCAGGCTCTGGTACTCGAGCAGTTCATCGCCGCGCAACCACAGCAATGGGACCTGGCATCCGATCGTTTGCGCAGCCTTGTCGAGCGCCATGCCTCTCCAGGCACGCGGGTGACGGTGTCGAAGACGGGCGGCGAGCGGCTGCTCGAGTCCGGAGAGCCGCTCGCCGGCCCCGCGTTGTCGCGTCAGCGGACCCTGCACTGTTTTGGCCAGCCGGTCGGCCAGATCGACATCGACAAGGCGATTGCCGGCGAACTGCTGACCGGGATGCCACTGCTGTTCGGCAGCCTGATCATGGCCTGGCTGATCTGGGGCCCGCTGCGCCGCCTGCCGCAACGGGCACTGGCCGATGCCGAAGCAGCGCTGCAGGCGCGTGATCAATACCAGCGCGCGTTGCTCGACAACTTCCCTTTCATGGTCTGGCTGAAGGATAACGAGAGCCGCTTCCTGGCGGTCAACGCACGCTTCGCCGCCGCCTTCGGGCAGCCCTCGGCGGCGTCGCTGCTGGGCCAGACCGACGCGCTGATCACCACCCCGGAGCTCGCTGCGGCGTACCGCGCCGACGACCTGGCCGTTCTCGCCAGTGGCCAGCCGAAGCGGGTCGAGGAGTTGATCGAAACCGGCGGCGCATGCCGCTGGTTCGAAACCTACAAGTCGCCACTTTCGCTCGACGGCAAGGTCATCGGTACCGTCGGGTACGCGCGCGACATCACCGAAGACAAGCTGGCGGCCGACGCCCTGCGGGACTCCGAGGATCGATTCCGCCGGATCCTCCAGGAGGTGGACTCGATCGCGATGCAGGGTTACTCGGCCGACGGCACAACCCGCTTCTGGAACCCTGCATCCGAGAAGTTGTACGGTTATTCGGCAGCCGAGGCGATTGGCAGCAACTTGCTGGATCTGATCATTCCACAGGAAATGCGCCCGTCGGTCAGACAGGCGATCGAGGCAATGTGTCGAAGCGGCGTCGCCACTCCCCCGCAGGAACTGCTGCTGCAGCACAAGGACGGCTCGCGAGTCGCCGTCTTTTCGAGTCATGTGGTGCTGCAGGCGCCGGGCAGAGCACCGGAGTTCTTCTGCATCGACGTCGATCTGGCCGAACGCAATCGCGCCGACGCAGAGCTCGAGCGACACCGCTATCACCTGGAGGAACTGGTCGAGTTGCGTACGGCGGAGCTCGCTGAAGCCAAGGAAGGCGCCGAGGCCGCCAGCCGGGCGAAAAGCACGTTTCTGGCGAACATGAGCCACGAGATCCGCACACCGATGAACGCCATTCTCGGGCTCACGTACCTGCTGCTGCAGGAGATTACCGACTCCCGGCAGCGAGCCCAGTTGGGAAAGGTCAACGATGCCGCTCAGCACCTGCTCGGCATCATCAACGACGTGCTCGACCTGTCGAAAATCGAAGTGGGCCGACTGACTCTCGAAGAAACCGACTTTTCCCTGTTGGAGGTGATCGACGATACGCTGAATCTGCTCGACGAGAGAATCCGGGCCAAAGGCCTGCATCTGCGCCGGCAGATCGATCCGGCGATTCCTGCCTGCCTGCGCGGCGACCCGCTGCGCCTCGGGCAGGTGCTGCTGAACTTTGTCAGCAACGCCGTCAAGTTCTCGGAACGTGGAAACATCAGCGTGCGCGCCCGGCTGGTCGAATCCGTGGGTACGACAGCGCTGTTACGGCTGGAAGTCGCCGATCAGGGGGTGGGCCTCAGCAGCGAGCAACAGGCGCGCCTGTTCCAGCCCTTCGTCCAGGCCGACCAATCGACGACCCGCAAGTATGGCGGCACCGGTCTCGGACTCGCGATCTGTCAACGCCTGGCCACCCTGATGCACGGCGAGGTCGGCGTCTGCAGCGAACCCGGTGTCGGGAGCACCTTCTGGCTCAACGTCCGCCTGCAGCGACCGCAGGCGGGTGCACCGGCACTTGCCGGTGACCTGCCCGCCGCAGCCGACCGTTCGGCGGCACAGGCGTCGGTCCAACCGTTGCCCGCCGATCAGATCCGGCGACCCCACTACCGGAACCTGCGGCTGCTGCTGGTCGAGGATGATCTCGTGAACCAGGAGGTCGCGCGCGCCTTGCTGCTGGCCGTCGGTCTGCAGGTAGACGTCGTCGGCAATGGCGCGCACGCCGTCGAGCGGCTGCGCGCGACCGAGCCGGGAAGTGCCGACGATTACGCCCTGGTGCTGATGGACATGCAGATGCCGGTGATGGATGGCCCCGAGGCGACTCGCCTGATCCGGCAACTCCCCGGCCGCGGCTTGCTGCCGATCGTCGCCTTGACCGCCAATGCCTTCGACGACGACCGTCAGCGCTGCCTCGAAGCCGGCATGAACGACCACCTCGCCAAACCCACCAACCCGACCCGGCTCTACGAGATGCTGCTGCACTGGTTGCCGGCAACTGCCGAAGAACCCGCGACGACAGCCGAGCGCCCGGCCCCGGCTGCCGACACGACGCCGCTCGCACTGGCCCTGGCCGACATCGCCGGCCTCGACGTCGACTTCGGCAAGGAGGCGGCAGGCGGCGATCTGACTTTCTACGTCCGCCTGCTGCGGATGTTCGCCAACAACCATGGCGACGATGTCGAGCGTCTGCGCACCAAAGTGCTTGCCGGAGAACTCGCCGACGCTCGCCGCCTGGCGCACACGCTCAAGGGCATCGCCGCGACGATTGGCGCCGAACCCCTGCGTGAGCGGGCCGCTGCGCTCGAAATCGCCATTCGGGAACAGGCCTCAGCCGCTCGACTGGAAACGGCGATCGACGCCCTGGCCGGCGAATTGCACCCCCTGGTGACTGCGATCCAGCGTCTGGAGGCAGAGCGGCAGCCGCCCGCCCAGCAGGCTGCTCCATCCCCCTTGCTGGAGGTCCTGGAACAACTGGAGGCGCTGCTCGCCGACGACGACACGCGGGCCATCGACCTGTGGTACGAATCCGCGGACCGTCTCCGGACGGCACTCGGGCCGCTGGCCTCTCGCCTGGAGGAGCAGATCACCAACTTCCGGTTCCATCAGGCGCTGCACACGCTGCGGCGCGCGCGGCAGGCCCGTCAATTGCAAGGCTCGCCGACAGCCGGCGGATAGCAGCGCGGCCGCGGCCAGCGGTTTGCAGCCCAACCTTGCGCCCGATACCGCAGTGCACCATCCAGTCGGCGTTTCCATTAGAATCGACCCCTTGACCAAGTCCGGCCGGAAGCCAGGAGAACGCACGATGACCTTGCAGAGCAAGCCCAATACCGACGATGTCCGTATCAGGGAGATCAAGGAACTGGTCCCACCGGCCCACGTTTTCCGCGAGTTTCCGGTCGGTGTACGCGCTGCGCTGACGACCTACAACGCACGCCAGAACATCCACCGCATCCTGCATGGCGCCGACAACCGCCTGCTGGTCGTGGTTGGGCCGTGCTCGATCCACGATGTCGATTCGGCCATCGAATACGCCACGCGTTTGCAGAAGGAAGCCGCTCGCTTCGAAAACGACCTCCTGATCGTGATGCGGGTGTACTTCGAAAAGCCGCGCACGACGGTCGGATGGAAAGGGCTGATCAACGACCCGCGCCTCGACAACAGCTTTCGCATCAACGAAGGCGTGCGCCTGGCGCGCGGCCTGCTCCTCGAAATCAACGATCTGGGGCTACCCTGCGCCACCGAGTTTCTCGATACGATCACCCCACAATACACCGCTGACCTGATTGCCTGGGGGGCGATCGGCGCACGCACCACGGAATCACAGGTCCATCGCGAGCTGGCCTCCGGCCTGTCGTGTCCGGTCGGCTTCAAGAACGGGACCGACGGCAACATCCGCATTGCCATCGACGCGATCCGTGCGGCACAGACACCGCACCATTTTCTCTCGGTCACCAAGGCGGGCCACTCGGCGATCGTATCCACCGGCGGCAACGAGGACTGCCACGTGATCCTGCGCGGTGGCAAGGCTCCCAACTTCGACGCGGCGCACGTCGACGCCGCCTGCAAGGAAATCGCGGCGGCCGGGCTCGCCGCACGCCTGATGATCGATGCGTCGCACGCCAACAGCAGCAAGCGGTTCAAGCAACAGATCGAAGTCGCCAGAGACACGGCCAGCCAGCTCGCGGCCGGCGACGAGCGGATCATCGGCGTGATGATCGAGTCGCACCTGGTTGAAGGACGTCAGGATCTGGTACCGGGGCAGCCGCTGACGTACGGCATGAGCATCACCGACGCCTGTCTGGGCTGGGAGGATTCGCTGCTGGTTCTCGAAACCCTGGCCAATGGGGTACGCGCGCGCCGCCTGGTAGAAGCGGCGCAGTGACCGGCGCGTGACGCCTTTGGTGTCGCACGCTGGCGGCGCGCCACCCTTCGCGCGTTTTGGCGGCGGCGGCCCGTCGCCGGGGCGCGGTCCTGACCGCGCCGCCTAGCGGAGCTTGATTTCCTTGTAGATCACATGCTTGCGGGCTTTTGGATCGTACTTCTTGATCTCCATCTTGCCCGGCATGGTCTTCTTGTTCTTGGTGGTGGTGTAGAAGTGGCCGGTACCGGCGGTAGACTCTAGCTTGATCTTGTCACGCATGGCTGCTCTCCTGGTCAGATCTCGCCGCGCGCGCGCAACTCGGCGAGCACGACGTCGATACCATTCTTGTCAATCGTTCGCAAACCAGCGTTCGATACACGCAAGCGCACCCAGCGGTTCTCGCTCTCGATCCAGAAGCGGCGATACTGCAGATTCGGAAGGAAGCGGCGCTTCGTTCTATTGTTGGCATGGGAAACATTGTTCCCTGCCATCGGGCCCTTGCCCGTAACCTGGCAAACACGCGCCATGATTGTTGCTCCAATTGTTTTTGGGAAGAAAGCCCGCGATTTTAGCCCAAGCAGCGGGTCAGGTTCAAGCAATTTCCCAACCGTTGGCACTATTCGGCAGGCGGACGACACCTTCCCGGCCGCCGCGCCATCGCGTATTCTCTGCCCATGAGCATTCGTGGAGTGATCGCGGCTTCCGAGCCGCATACGGCCGAGGCCGGAGCGCGCCTCCTGCGCCGCGGTGGCAACGCGATCGACGCCATCGTCGCCGCCAAACTCGCGGCATGCGTCACCGAACTGCCGCTGACCTCGCTCGGCGGCGGCGGCGCCTGCGTCTGGGGCGACGCCGCCGACGGTTACGAAGTCCTCGATTTTTTTGCCCACACGCCCGGACAGGGCCTCGCCGGTCCACCGGTCCTCGACTTCGCACCGGTGACGGTCGATTTCGGACAGACCACACAAGTCTTTCACGTCGGCAAGGCGGCAGCGGCGGTGCCTGGCGAACTCGTTGGCCTGCTCGAACTGCACCGGCGTGCCGGGCGCCTGCCGCTGCGTGCAGTCGTCGCGCCGGCGGCGGCCTGGGCGCGCGACGGGTTCGCCATCAGTCCGCAGATTGCGATGGTCGTCAGACTGATCGCGCCGATCGCCCGCCGATCGCCGGCGGTGGCCCGCCTGTTTCTGCCCGGCGGCGTGTTGCCGCAAGCCGGCGATCGCCTGGCCAATCCCGACCTCGGCGACTTTCTGCACGCGCTCGGCGAAGGCGATCCCGACGCCCAGGTGGCCAGGTACTGGTCGTCGCTGATCGAGGACTTCGGGCCGGCACACGGCGGGCTGATCACCGCGCAGGACGTCGCCGCCTACGCACCGGTGGTACGGCAGCCCCTGCGGGTCCCTTTCGGCTCCTATACGGTGTTGACCAACCCACCGCCCTCGGCGGGCGGCGGGCTGATCGGCGTCGGCCTGCGCCTCGCCGAGACACTCGGTCTGGGCGAGGAGGCATTCCTGTCGGAGCAGCATCAACTGGCGATTGCGGCGGTGCTGGCAACGGTGTCGCAGATCCGCCAGTCGGGTTACGACGAGCGCCTGCACCGCGACCCGGCGTCGATCCGTGACCTGGTCGCCGGTGTCGCCCAGCCCGCCTGGGTCGAGGTCGCGCGCGCGCTGCGCGGCGAGAACCCGCTCGGCGCGACCACGCATATCTCGGTACTCGACGCGCAGGGCATGGCGGCGGCGATGACCACCAGCAATGGCGAAGGTTGCGGGCATGTGCTGCCGGGACTGGGCATCCACGTCAACAACTTTCTCGGCGAGGATGACATCAACCCCGCGGGCTTCCATCAGTTGCCGCCGGGAGTGTCGATGAGCACGATGATGTCCCCGACCGTCGTCCTCGCCGGCGATCGAGCGTGTTTCGCGCTCGGCAGCGGCGGTTCGAACCGGATTCGCAGTGCGATCCTGCAGGCCCTGCTCAACCTGCTGGCCTATCGACGCCCGCTCGACGAAGCCGTTAACGCCGCGCGCCTGCACGTCGAGGGCCGGAAACTCTGGTTCGAGAGCCCTGGCCTGGCAGCCGGAGTCGTCGACGCGCTGCACTCCGCGTGGCCGGAGGCGACCCGCTTCGACGCGAAAAGCATGTTCTTCGGCG
Organism: Candidatus Accumulibacter propinquus; assembly: GCA_016714935.1. GTDB lineage: Bacteria > Pseudomonadota > Gammaproteobacteria > Burkholderiales > Rhodocyclaceae > Accumulibacter > Accumulibacter propinquus. Next base: position 288,678 of record JADKBU010000003.1, read on the forward strand.
GCGTCAATTGCGTCGCCGACAGCGATGGCCGATTGTGCGGCGCCGGCGACCGCAGACGTGGCGGGGTGGTCGTGGTCGCCGAGTAGCAGCCGGCTCCCGCTATGGGCAAGCGGCACCACCCTGCGCGCTCAGCGAACCTTGATCTCCGTCCACATGCGCGAGAGCGCGCGACGGGTCTTGGGGTCGAAATCGCGCAGCATTTCGAGTCGCAGCAGTTCTTCCGATGGCGGAAAAATGCCGGGGTTGCGGGCGATCTCGGGAAGAATGTGCGGCGTTGCCGCGGCGTTCGGATTGCCGGCGCCGATCAGGTTCGAGACATCGGCCGCGTTGGCGCCATCGAGCATGAAGTTGATGAACTGGTGCGCCAGGTCGGGGCGCCCGCCCGATTGGTGCAGAACGAAACTATCGACCGCCAGCACCGCGCCCTCCTTCGGCGTCCGGAAATCGATGCGGAATGGGCGCCTGGCTTCCAGCGCATCCTGCTGCGCACGGTACATGTCACTGGAATAGCCATGCGCGACCCAGATATTGCCGATCGCCAGATCCTTGATGTAGGTGCTGTTGGAAAAGTTCGCCCAGTAAGGCTTGGCGCGCAGGATCATACGCTTGGCTTCTTCCCAGCGCGCGGGATCCGTCTCCTGGACCGAGTAGCCGAGGTATTTCATCGCCGCGGCCATCAGTTCACGCTGGCTGTTGAGTACCGTCACCTTCCCTTTCAGCTTTTCGAGGTGCTGCGGCTCGAAGATCAGCGCCCAGGTGTCGGTCGGCAAACCGCGTTCCGCCAGCCGTGTCGCGTTATAACCGAGCAGCGTCACCGAGGTCGCATAAGGCACGGCGTAACGCAGGCCCGGATCGTACCAGGGATCGCGAAACTCGGTCTTGAGGTTCTTCAAATTCGGCAGTTTCGTCTTGTCGAGCGGACGCAGCGCTTTCTTCCGCAGCAAGGTCTCGACCGCGTTACCGGTGGGAACGATCAGGTCATAGCCGATGGCGCCGGCTTCGAGCTTGGCCAGCATCTCCTCGTTGTCGGAATAGAAATCCTGATTCAGTCGGCAGCGACATTGCGTCTCGAAACGACGGACGGTGTCTTCCGAAAGGTAGGTATTCCAGATGAAGAGGTACAGGACGTCCTCGGCGCGCACCAGCGTCGCAAGCACTGCCAGCAGCAAGCCGGCAAGGGCGACGCGCAGTGACTTCATGCCCTGCCCCGCAGGGTGTCCGGCGCCAGTTTCGAGGCCAGCGCGATCAGCGTCAGGGTCAGCGCCATCAGCAACGTCGACACGGCATTCACTTCGGGACTCACCGCCACCTTGATCATCGAATAAATCTGCAACGGCAACGTCGTGACGCCAACGCCGGCGACGAAGAAGGTGATCACGAAATCGTCGATGGAGAGGGTAAAGCTCATCAGGAAGCCGGCCAGGATGCCCGGCAGGATCAGCGGCAGCGTCACCCACCGAAAGGTCTGCCAGGGACTGGCGCCAAGATCGCGGGCCGCTTCGAAGAGGCTCTCATCCAGGCCCGCAAGACGAACGCGGACGATGATCGCGACAAAACCGATCGAGAAGGTGATGTGCGCGACCAGGATCGACACCAGGCCGAGCGTCAGATCGAGCACCTGACGGAAGAAAAGCAGCAGCGAAACGCCAAGCAGGATCTCGGGCATCGCCACCGGCGCCAGGACCAGGAACGGCAAAGCACGCAGGAAGCCCGACTGCCAGCGCTGCAGCGCAATGCCGGCCATGCTGCCGAGCACCGTCGCCAGCGTCGCCGCGCCGAGAGCGATGATCAGCGAATTGGCCGCCGCGCGCAGCATCTCCGTATTTTCGAAGAGTTGCCCGTACCAGCGCGTGGTAAAGCCAACCCATTCGGCATTGAGCAGCGAGTCGTTGAACGAGAAGATCACGACGACCGCCAGCGGCAAATAAAGAAAGGCGTAAACCGCCAGGGCCGCGGTCCAGAGGCCGAACAGGCGACCGCCGCGGGTCATCACGCCCTCCCCCGTCGCGGCCGTCCGGCCCAGGCCGCCAGCCAGGCCAGCAGCAATACAGCGGCGGTCAGCAGTATCGACAGCGTCGAGCCGAGTGGCCAGTCGCGATTGTCCAGGAACTGCTCCTTGATCAGATTGCCGATCAGGATATCGCGCGTACCCCCGAGCAATTCGGGGATGGCGAACATGCCGAGAACCGGGATGAATACCAGGGCCGAACCTGACCACACGCCTGGCAGGGACAACGGCAGGGTAATGCGCCAGAAACGCGTCCAGGCGCCGGCACCGAGATCCTGTGCCGCTTCGAGCAATGCCGGGTCGTGGCTCTCAAGATTGGTATACAACGGCAGGATCATGAACGGCAGGTGAACATAGACCATGCCGACGATCACCGCAAACGGCGTGTACAGCAGTTCGGCGGGGCCGAGCACGATCATCCAGGCGTAGATGCGAATCAGGAAGTTGCTGGCCAGCGGGAGGATCACCAGCAGCACCAGCAGATCGCGATGCCGCTTGCCACCGGTCGCGATCAGCAGGGCCAGCGGATAGGCCAGCAGAAGGCAGAGCAGCGTCGTCGCCGTGGCGACGAGAAAGGAGCGCAGAAAGATTTCCGCATAAATCCAGTCGCCGAAGAAAAAGCGGTAGGCCTCCAGCGACAGTGTCGACTGGCCGTTCTCCAGGACAGGCAGCAGCCCGCCAAAATCCCCCACCTGCTGAAACGAGGCGACGACCATCAGCAGTGCGGGGGCAACAAGGAAGGCCAGCAGAAACAGCGTCGGCGGCAGGCTGACCAGCCACTTCTGCAGATTCTCTCCTGGGCCGGGGCTGCGGCCCGCCTGCCGGCTTTCAGTCACGCAGATAAACCCCGGCGCTACGGTGCCAGCCCACTCCGACCACCGCACCACGTTCGAGAAAACCAGTGCGTCCGGAGGTCGAATTGGCGAGCAGCGCCTCAAGCACGGCGCCGTTGTCGAGCGCAATCTTGTAGACCGTGACATCGCCCAGATAAAGGTGCTCGTTCACGGTGCCCTGGAAATGGTTGTCCAGTTCGCAAACGTCACCGGCGCTGAAAATGCGCACGCGTTCCGGTCGCACCGCGTAGGCGCCGCGTTGACCGGTGCTGGCCTCGGCTACCGGTGTGCTGACGATCTCCCCGAGGCCGTTTGCCACCAACCGCAGCGCGTCGCCACCGGCTACCCGGACTTCGACCGGCAGCAAGTTGATGGTGCCGATGAAATCGGCAACAAAGCGATTCCGCGGGAAGCCGTAGATCTGCTCGGGAGCGCCGACTTGCTCGACGCGGCCGCCATTCATCACCGCGACGCGGTGCGAAACCGCCAACGCCTCCTGCTGCGAATGGGTGACAAAGACGAAGGTGATCCCGACGTCACGCTGCAGGGCGATCAGTTCACTGGTGATCTGCTCGCGCAGCTTGGCGTCAAGCGCGGCCAGCGGTTCGTCGAGCAACAGCAGACGCGGCTTGTTGATCAGCGCACGGGCAAGTGCCACGCGCTGCTTCTGGCCACCGGAAAGTTCGTTTGGAAACTGCTGTGCCTTGTCCGCGAGGTGCACCATTTCCAGGACTTCGCCCAGACGGCGGCCAATCTCCTCAGGGTGTTTTCCAGCCATCTGCAGGGGAAAGGCGACATTCTGCGCGACGGTCATGTGCGGAAACAGCGCGTAGCTCTGGAAAACCGTGTGTACTGGCCGCTTCTCGGCAGGAATGCCGGCCAGGGGCTGCGCATCGAGCAGCACCTCGCCGCTGTCGGGCTCGTCGAAGCCCGCGATCAGGCGCAGCAGCGTGGTCTTTCCACAGCCGGAGGGTCCCAGCAGGGTAAAAAACTCGCCGGCCTCGATCGACAGGGAAACGTCGTCAAGGGCCTTGAGGTTGCCGAAACGTCGGCTGACTTTACGGATTTCGAGTAGCGCCATGGCGACGCAGAGTCTATACCAGAAAATCCGTGGCTGTGAAGAGGGCATGTCGGTACGCACCAGGAGGGAACCCACACGGAAACAACGGCGCCGGCATTACCGCCACCGTCGGCGGGTTTGCGTGCAGCGAGCAGCCGCGCTTAGAATGGGCCGCCCCCTCGCGGCGACTCGAGCAGTGCTCGATAGCAGCCCGCGCCACCGCGAGTGCAGCCAGCAACAATCCGACAGGAGAGACCCATGCAAGCCATGCTTCTCGACGCCCAGGGCCAGCCCTTGCGACTGGCCGAAGTCCCCCGGCCGCGCGCCGGGCCGAACCAGATCCTGCTTGCGGTGCAGGCCTGCGGCGTCTGCCGTACCGATCTGCACGTCATGGACGGCGATCTGCATGAGCCCAGGTTGCCGCTCATCCTCGGCCACGAAATCGTCGGCAGGGTGGTCGAGAAAGGTGAACAGGTGGAACGTTTCGCCCTTGGTCAGCGTGTCGGCGTGCCCTGGCTGGGACGCACCTGCGGACATTGCCGCTACTGCACCAGCGGCACCGAGAATCTTTGCGACGCCGCCGAGTTCACCGGCTATACCCTGGATGGCGGTTACGCCGAGTTCGCGCTGGCCGATCAGCGCTACTGCTTTGCCCTGCCGCAAGAGTATTCCGACGCCGAAGCCGCCCCCCTCCTCTGCGCCGGACTGATCGGCTATCGCGCCCTGGTCGCCGCCGGCGACGCCCGGCGGCTCGGGATCTACGGTTTCGGCGCGGCGGCCCACATCATCGCCCAGGTCGCGCGCTGGCAGGGACGCGAAATCTTCGCCTTCACCAAGCCGGGAGACGCTGACGGCCAGGAGTTTGCACGCCGGCAGGGGGCGACCTGGGCGGGCGGCGCCGACGTGGCCCCGCCGCAGGAAATGGACGCGGCGATTCTCTTCGCGCCGGCCGGGGAACTGGTTCCGCAGGCGCTTCGCCACACCGCCAAGGGCGGAACGGTGGTTTGCGCAGGCATTCACATGAGCAACATTCCCGAATTCCCCTACGAGATCCTCTGGGGGGAACGCTGCGTGCGCTCGATCGCCAACCTCACCCGCCGCGATGGCGAGGAGTTCTTCGCCATCGCGCCGAGGGCCGGTGTCAGGACCGAAGTGGCATGTTTTCCGCTGGCGGCCGCGAACCAGGCCCTGCAGCAATTGCGGGCAGGTCAGGTACGCGGCGCGGCAGTTCTCGTCACCGGCTAGCGGCGAAAACGGGAATCCGCCGCGGGGCTTCAGAAGCTGTAGCGCAGCTCCGAATAGACGCGGTCCTTGGCGTCGTAACGCCCGAAATACCCCGGTGGCGAGCCGTTGAAAATATCCACACCCAGCGCGATACGCCAGTTCTTCTCCAGGTTCCAGGTCACACGCGGGCGCAGCATCCAGTCGGTACGATTCAGGCTGGCAATCCACAGCGCTTCCGCCTCGAACCTGTCGCTGAACTTGTGGTTCACCAGCAGGCTGTAGCCGTATTCGTTGGTCGACTGGATGATATCCGGGTTGTGGTTGAAGAAATGGCTCTGAAAGATCTGGGTGTTGATCCGCGTGTCGGCGAACTCGGTGAAATCGAGGCCAAGCACCCAGGTCAGGGTGTTCTGCGGCACCACCCCGTCGGCATCGCCGGGATCCGTCACCTGATAGTTCAGGCCGCGCGTATAGACCGCTTCCGCCTTCAACACCACCGAGCCGAAATCCTTGGCCAGGGTGCTGCCGAATTGCTGGATGCGGTCATGCCTGGCCTGGTAGACCACCGTCGGCTGCGGACCTGCGACGATCTCGCGGTAGAAGGTCGGCGCGACGCTCATGCTGCTGTACGCAAAAGCCGCCACATCCCAGCCGTCCTTCAACACCGACAGGCGCAGGCCGTAGTTGGTATTGGCCAGGCTGCGGGTGGGAAACTTCTCATTGCGGAAAGACGTGCCGAAGCCCGGCGGCGGCGGCAAGGTATAAACGTAAAACTCCGATCCCGGCTTGCCGATGTTGTCGTAGCTGGCGATCGGAATCCAGATCAGTTCGGCGTGAAAGTCGTCCTTGAAATACTCCGCCCTGGCGGCCCACTGCGGTATGCGCAGAATCTCGAATTCGGGCAGGATGAACTGCCGCATGTCCTTGGCGGAAACCACGTCGCCGAACAGCAGTCCGACCATTTCCCCCCATACGATCTGCTGCCGGCCGAGGCGAAAATCCCAGTCACCGGCGCTGATGTCGAGGTAGTTTTCACGCAACAGGATATTGAAGCGCTGGTTGTCGGCAACCGCCTGCGGGTAGAAATCGGTGAAGGTGTATGTCGCGTCGTAGTCGACGCGAACCCCCAGCTTCCATTTGACGTTACTGCTGAAGTCACCCTGGGCGCTGACATCGGCGCGGGTCATCATTTCCGACCAGTGTTGCGGCTTCGGCCAGTCGTAGGCCATCACGTTCTGGATGAAACCCCGGAAACCGGCTACCCGCGACGAGGGCTCGGGCGGAGCCTGCGGCCGCGCCGGCGGGTCCCCGAACAGCGCGTCGCGACCGGCCGGCGATGCCGATGTCGTCGGTTTCGCCGGAGGCTCGTCGGCGAACAGCGCGTCCCGACTCGCGGGCGCGTCGGCCCCCCGGCTCGCGGGAACTTCAGGCTCCTGCTTCTCGGGAGCGTCGTCCTCGCCCGGAGACTCGTCGTCGCCAAACAGCGCGTCGCGGCGCGTCGGCAGCGCGTCGGCGGCAGCGAGCAGAAAGCCCTCCGACGACGGCGACGCGCGCCCGGACACGGCGAGGCCGCCGCGCTCGGTGCCGTTCGCCGCGTTGTCCGCTGCCGACACCGGCAGGGTCGTACAGGCAAGGGCAAGACACCCAAGGAGGCTGCTGCTGGTTCTATTCCGCATGGCGTTCTTCCCCGGCTGCAGCCGACGCTTCGGCGGGCGGGCTGGCCTGTTGGTTTTGGTTGGCACCGACTTCGGGCGGACGATGGCGGGCAAAGGACCACTTGGTGTGCGAACGCACACCCAGCAGCGCGATATGTCCATCCTCGATGCGCACCAGACGGTCAGCCCTGGCGATCACCCGCTTGTCGTGCGTCGAAAAAATGAAGGTCGTCTTGTAGGCCCGGTTGATCTTCTTCATCAGCAGAAGGATTTCCTCGCCGGTCTTGTGATCGAGGTTGGCTGTCGGCTCATCGGCCAGGACGATGGCCGGCTTGATCGCCAGTGCTCTGGCGATCGCCACCCGCTGCCGCTGGCCACCGCTCAACTGATTCGGACGATTCCTGGCGTATTTCGACAGGCCCACGACGTCGAGAAAGTGCGTAACGCGCTTCTGGCGCTCCGCAGGCGACAGATCCGTGCGATGCAGCAGTGGATATTCCACGTTCTCGGCGGCCGACAACACCGGCAGCAAGTTGAAGGTCTGGAAGATGAAACCGATGGTGCGCGCGCGCAGCTTGGCAAGTTGGTCGGGCGTGCGCCCGCTGACATCCTGATCGTTGATGTAGATCTTGCCGCTGCTCGGAGTGTCGATGCAGCCAATCAGGTTCAGGAGCGTCGTCTTGCCGCTGCCCGAAGGTCCGGCGATCGCCAGAAAGACACCCGGATCGAAGGCCAGGGTAATGTCCTTGAGGGCTTGGACTTTCTGCTCGCCGAGCAGATAATCCTTGGATACGTGTTCGATGCGGACAACGCTCATTCGCTGGCACTTCCCGCCAACCGCGTCGACGGTCGGCACAAGAGGGTGAAAACTATGGAAATCATGACCATCCGTCATTCTGGTGTCAACACCGTGTTGGCGCTCCTGGCTGCCGCCTGCCTCGCCTGTGCTGCACCCGGCAGGGCCGCCGAGGCCGTCCCGCAAGCCGGCGGCGACGACGCCGAGGCCCGCATGATCGTCGAAAAAGCCGACCAGGTTCGCTTTCCGGCGGACGGCTTCCAGGTCGACGTCAGCATCACCACCACCGGCAGCGGACCCAGCACCGAGGTTCGCAAATACCGTGTTCTCTCGAAGGGGAACACCAACAGCGTGGTGATGGTCACCGAACCCGCCTCCGAGCGTGGCCAGATCCTGCTGATGAAAGGCCGCGACCTTTGGGTGTTCATGCCCGACGTCTCACAACCGATCCGGCTCTCGCTGTCGCAGCGACTGACCGGTCAGGTGGCCAACGGCGACCTGGCGCGGGCCAACTTCGCCGCCGACTATAACCCGAAGCTGCTGCGCAGCGAAAAGATCGGCAACGAAGACTTCCACGTCCTGGAGTTGATCGGCGTAGACCGCAGCGTCACTTATCAGCGGGTACACTACTGGGTTCGGGAAAAGGATTTCTGGCCGCACAAGGCGGAGTTCTACTCGCTCTCCAACCGCCTGCTGAAGACCTGCCGATACGAGAACTACAAGACCATGGAGGGCAGGAAGCGGCCCACCCGGCTGGTCATGGAAGACGCGCTGCGCGGCGGCGAGCAGTCCGTTCTCGAATATGGCGGCATGAAGTTGCGCGATCTCCCGGACAAGATTTTCACCAAGGATTATCTCAAGAAGCTCGATTAGCCTTCCCGGCTTGATCTGTTGCCGTTTCCCTGCGGCAACGGCTGGAAGACAGCGTGGTTTTCTCGCGTCGATCGCATCGAGATCGACGCGGAGAGGCGTTCTGGCGTCGCTGTGCACGGCTTACTTCGTAGTACTATGCAGACCATTGTGCCGGCGGCAACCCGCCTGGCTGGCGCTTGGCGGTGGGGGCCGGATGTTTTTTTCGAATCTGACAGAACTGACGATGGGCCAGGGATACCGCCGGTTCTTCAGGGTCGTGCCGGCGCTGAGTGATGCGTTGCGTTCCGAAAACTACCGCATCCGGCACGAGGTGTACTGCCGTGATCTGGGTTTCGAGCCGCTGCGCTCGGACAGTCTGGAAGCGGACGATTACGACGAACGGTCGATACACTGTCTGGTACAGTCGGTGTCGACGGGCGCCTACGTGGGCTGCGCGCGCCTGGTCCTGACCGATGCCGACACACCGCAGACCCCGCTGCCGGTGGAAGTCACCTGTGCAGCCACGCTTGACCGCTCGCTGGTCGAAGCGATGGCACGCGACCGGTCGCAGATCGCAGAGATCTCGCGTCTGGCGGTGGTCGGCAACTACCGCCGCCGGCAAGGTGAGCAAGACCGGCCGATCTCGATTTCGGACGAGGATTTCGGCACTGAAACGAGGCCCCGCCAGCCCTATCTGGCCCTTGCCGTCTACCTTGGGATGATCTCGCTGGCTCGCCATTACGGCATCAGCACGCTGCTGGTACTGACCGAACCGCGGCTGGCCACGAACCTTGCACGACTCGGCGTGCGGTTCGAGCGGATCGGCGGCGAAGTACACCACCGCGGCGTGCGTTTTCCTTCACTGATGTCGGTAGACGAGGTCATCGGCGGCATGAACATCCTGGTGCGCGCGCTGTTCGAGATCATCTCGCGCGAGATCAAGGAAGGCATCGATCTGGCTGGTCAGCACGCCGTACGGGCGAATCACTCACCACTTCCCTGATCGGCTGCGAACGATGCCAGCGATTCCCCTCCTGTTCGCGGTCGAGACGGCCGAAATCAGCACCGCAGGTCAGCACAATGTATAGCCTGCCCGAGCCGATCCGTCACGCCATTGAGTCAGGACGCGCGCCATCGCCGCCGCAGATCCTGCTGCGGCTCCTGCAACTGGTAGACGATGACGGCACGACGATGACCGAACTGGCGCGGCTCGTCGAGCAGGATCCCGGTTTGTGCACCCGCGTCCTGACCGCGGCGAACTCGTCGGCCATCCGCCGTGGCAAGCCGTTCCACAGTATCGAGGGCTGCCTGATGGCGCTCGGCACCCGTCTGGTTCGTTCGATTGCCACCTGCCTGTCGGTGCAGAGTCTTTTCGACGAAAGGAAGGCGACGCGGACGGTCGATCTCTCGGCGTTCTGGAGCCACTCGCTGCTGGTTGCCGAGTTGTCGCGAAGCCTCGCCACCGCAACCGGCTATCACCGGCCGGACGAAGCCTACCTGGCCGGCCTGCTGCACGATGTCGGGGAACTCCTGCTGCTCTCGGCACTCGGCGAGCCCTATCTGCAAGTCCTCGCCGTCTGCAGCGGCGAAGCCACACTGGCGGAGATGGAAACCGAGAATTTCGGTGTCCATCATGGCGAGGTCGGCACCTGGCTGGCCGATCAATGGCATCTCGATTCGCCGTTCGCCGACGGCATCCTCTTCCATCATCTGCCGGCAGAGCAGATCCTGACGGCCGCGCCGCTGCCGCAAGTGGTCTGGCTGGCGCACATGCTGGCCGGCGACAACGGCGTGCCGGAAGAACTGGTGCAAGTCGCCGGCCAGATGTTCGCCGATATCGACAAGGCGCGGCTGAGCACGCTGTGCGATCAGGCCGAGCAACGGATGTGCGTCATCGCCGACGCCATCGGCATAGCGGCTCAGGACCGGACGGCTGCTGGCGGTTCGGTCGGACTGCCGCGGGTGCGCGGCCTGCGGACGCACGCCGAAGCCGCCGCCGGCGGCCAACTCGCCGATATCCTCGGCAACAAGGCCTTGCTGCAGCCCCTGCAGCGCGACCTCTTCGAGCTCGATGACGCCACCGAACTGTTCCTCGCCCTGCGCGAGTCCTTACGCATCCTGTTCGAACTGAACCATGTCGCCTTCCTGCTCTGCGACCCGCTCGATGGCCGGCTGACCGGCAAGGATATTGGCGGACAACCGGCGATTTTTGCGCATGTGCAAGTCCTTCCCGAGGCACACCGCAGCCTGGCCGCCGTCGCCGCGCTGCGGAACGTCATCTGCTCGTCGTTCGACCGCGAGCCACGACCCGCCGACTCGCTGCTCGACCTGCAGTTTGCCCGGGCCTTTTCGAGCAAGGGCCTGTTGTGCATTCCGATGCTCGGCAACGGCAGCACGGTCGGCGTCATCGTCGCCGGGCTGAGTGCCGGCGAATACAGCCGCCTGGGCCGCCGCTTGCCCTGCCTGGTCAACTTTGGCCGGATGGCCGGCTTCAGCCTGGAGAACTGGCGCCAGACACAGCGTATCCGCGAGCAGACCGTCGAGGATGCTTCGGCGCGTTTCACGCGCCAGGCACGACGAATCGTCCACGAAGCGGGAAACCCGCTGACCATCATCAAGGGCTATCTCAGAATCCTCGACGGCAAACTGCCGCCGGAAACCGACGTTCGCCGCGAACTGACCGTGCTCGGCGAAGAAATCGAACGCGTCAGCACGATCGTCAGGCGGATGAGCGAGATCCCGCAGATCCTGGCCACCGAACCTGCGCTCGACATCGGCGACCTGCTCCGCGAGTTGCTGACGCTCTATCGCGAAACGCTGTTTGACGCAAAAGGCATTGCCGTCGAAACGGTCCTGCCGGGGCAGGCGATACCGATTGCCTGCGATCGCGACAGCATCAAGCAGATCCTCCTCAATCTCTTGAAGAACGCTTCCGAGGCGCTGTCCCGCGGGCAACGCATCAGGCTTTTGCTGAGCGACGATGTCGTGCACCAGGGGCGGCGCTTCGCCGAACTGAGGATCGAAGACAACGGGCCAGGCATGGGCGAAGCGGCGATCGACGCACTGCATCGTCCGGCCGCCGGGCGAATCGGCGGCGCACGCGGCATCGGCCTGTCGATCGTCGGCACGCTGACCAAGCGCCTGGGGATTCCGGTCACCTGCCGCAGCAAGCCGGGCCTGGGGACCATGATTTCGCTGCTGTTGCCCACCCCGACCGCGGCCGAGTCGCGGGCCAGCGACAGCAATACTCGCCATCAGACGATTTCGTCGCCGGACACCAGTCAGGAGTAACGATGAAGGCCATACCCCAGGTTGATTTTTCGCCGCACGTTCCCGACAGCCACAAGGAGAGCAGCAGCAACATCCTGATCGTCGACGACGAACAACGCATTCGGGCGACCTACCGGCAACTGCTATCCGCACCAGAGCGCAGCATCGAGGACTGCGGCACCGGCAGTGAAGCCATGCGCCGACTGGAAGGCCGCGACATCGACGTGCTCATCCTCGATCTCAATCTGCCCGACATCAACGGGCTGGAAATCATGGAATGGATGCTGCGCCGGCATGTGCCGACGGCCGTCGTGGTCTTCAGTGGCGACGCATCCATCGACTCGGCCATTCGCGCGTTGCGCCACGGCGCCTTCGAGTTCATCCGCAAGCATGGCGATCCTCAGGAACTGATCGACACCGTGGACCGCGTCCTCAGCCGCCGCCGCATGGAGCGGGAACACGCCATGATGACCATCCGGCTCGAACACTCCGAGCGACTGCACCGCTTTCTGGTCGAACAGTCTCCCGACATCATCTACACGCTCGACAAGAACGGCGTCTTCATTTTCGTGAACGGCCGCGTGCAGGCACTGCTCGGTTACTCCCGGGAAGAACTCCTCGGCAAGCACTATTCGCTGATCGTGCATCCGGATGATCAGGAACACGCCCGCTTTGCGTTCAACGAACGTCGCATCGGCGACCGGGCGAGCACCAACGTCGAAATCCGGCTGCAGACCAAGTCCAACGGCATCCGGCATTTCGAGAACCGCACCATCGTCACCATCCTCAGTTCCCAGGGCATCTATGCCGCCCATGAAGGGCCGGCCGACCTGCACTTCATGGGCACCTCGGGCGTCGCGCGGGACATCACCGACCGCAAGAAGGCCGAGGAAACCATCGCCTTCCAGGCCTTTCACGATCTGCTCACCGGACTGCCCAACCGGACCCTGTTCAAGGATCGGCTGGGCGTGGCCCTGAAGCATGCGAAAAGAAAGAGAAAGCGGCTTGGGGTGATGTTCATCGACATCGACCGCTTCAAACTGGTCAATGACACCTACGGGCATCATGAAGGCGACGAGTTGCTCAAGAACTTCGCCCTGCGCGCGCGCGCGTGCCTGCGCTCGGGAGACACGCTGGCACGTCAGGGGGGCGATGAATTCACCGTCCTGCTGCCGGATCTGGGTAGCGGCGAAGATGCCGCGTTGATTGCGGCCAAAATGCTGACCGAACTGAAGCGGCCGTTCCAGATCGCCGGGCTGGATTTCTTCACCACGGTCAGCATCGGCATCGCCCTGTACCCTGACAGCGGCGAAACGCCCGAAGTCCTGCTCCGCAATGCAGACATCGCGATGTACCAGATCAAGGGCCAGGGCAAGAACGGCTTTCTGCAGTACTCGCCGGAGATGCACAGCGGCCACAGCATGCGGATCACGCTCGAGAACGACCTGCGCCGTGCGCTGGAAAGCGGCGACCAGTTCGAGCTCCATTATCAACCGATAATCAGCTTCAGCCAGCAGCGGATCAGCGGCATGGAAGCGCTGATCCGCTGGCACCACCCGCGGCATGGCCTGCTGAGCCCGGACGCCTTCATTCCGCTGGCCGAGGAAACCGGCCTGATCGTACCGCTCGGAGAATGGGTGCTTGAAAATGCCCTGCGACAGATGGCGGTCTGGCGTGCCAGGGGCTTCACCAGCCTGCAACTGGCGGTCAACCTCTCACCGAAGGAATTCGAACGGCACGACCTGCCGGAAAGACTCCTCGGGCGTCTCAGCGCGCATGCCATCCCGGCAGAGGTTCTCGACATCGAGATTACCGAGCACCTGCTGATGAAAGACGCCGAAAAGAACATCAACATGCTCAAGCAGCTACGACACTGCGGTGTACGGGTGTCCATCGACGACTTCGGAACCCGCTACTCATCGCTCAACTACCTGCGCCGTTTCCCGATCAATAACATCAAGATCGACCAGTCCTTCGTTCGCGACCTCAACCCGAACAACCAAAGCTCGACCTCGATCATTCACGCCATCGCCTGCATTGCCTGCAGCTTTGGCCTGCGCATCATCGCCGAGGGCGTCGAAACCGAAACCCAGAGGCAATTGCTCAGCGAACTGGATTGTGACGACATGCAGGGCTTCCTGTTCAGCCAGCCATTGAGCGCTGCGCAATTCGATGAATTCCTCACCAACAGCGTCTTCCCGTCGCCCGTTCTTCGCCATTGAGAAAGCCCCCGCGCTGATGGACTACTCCTGCCTGGCACGCGCCGCTGCCGCACTCGATGACCCGATCGTGATCGATTGGGCCGTCCACTATTACAGCGATCTGCCGCCCCACTCGGAAGCGCGCGAACGGCTGCTCAGCCTGTGGTTTTCCGACGCCGTCCTTGAACGCTGGATCGAAGCCGGTGACTTCGACACGCTCTCTATTCTCCTGCGGGAACTTCCCGAAGCCCGCTGGTCGGCCTTCGCCGCGACGATGGCCGCGCGCTGGAATGACTGGCCGCCGCGGATGGCCAGTGCGAGCGCGAAAATCCTGGCGCGTGTCGCACCGGACCTGGCAACCCGGGTGTTTGGCCAGTATCTGGAGAATCCACCTCCCTGGTCGATCGACCGGGTATTCGGCATCCTGGACAGCCTGGATCAGTTGCCCTTGCCGGCCGCCCTGCCCCTGGCCGACAAGCTGCTACCGGTGAACCAAGCGCAGAAGCCGCGGCTGTCCCGCTATTTGAGTGATCATGTTTTCCGGGCCGCCGTTGCCCTCAAGAAGACTGACGCCCTGCCCGACCTCCTTGACCACTTGTGCGCACAGGAAGGTTCGCGTCTGGAAAGCACCGTCGAGCATATGGCCGCCTGTTTCTTTGCTCACGACTCGTACGCCGATCTCTTCCTTCTGCGCGTCAAGGGCTTTCAGTCCGTCTCTTTCCACGATCTGGCCGCCCTGTTCGAAGCCGATACGCCCCTGTCCGAGATGGACGCCATCCTCGCGTCGGACGCGCCGCTGCAACCGGCTCTGAACCTGCTGGAAAAATGCCACGTCCGCTCGCCAGGCGCAACACTGGCCTGGCACACGATTCAGGGCAGCGCAGCTTTCCGCAACGCACAAGCGCCCACGGCTCTGGCAGCGCTGGTCCTGGCTGCCGTAGCGGACGCGTTCGAACGCAAGCACATCGACCCGGCAAGCATGCCTGTCGACCAGGTGCTCCAACTGCTGCAACTCGATGTGCGCACCAACATCCATTCGGCGCGCCTGGTCGCCCGTTTGCAGGACTTCCCCAGGAACGAATCCGCGGCCAGCATTGCGCAACGGCTCACCGACCACAGCGACAGCTACGGGCCGGTCCACCTGGCCGAAGCGGCCGGAGAACTCGCGTATCCCGAATTCACCCCGGGGCTGATTGCCTGCCTGTCCCAAATTGATGGCGATTTCCTGTGCGAAGCCGCGCAGCGTGCACTGCTCAGGATCGGCGAACCCGCACGCGATGCGCTGATCGCGCAATGGGAACTGCTCGATCACTCGCAGCAGATCTACGGTGCGTCGGTGCTTGCGGCGGTCGGCGGGAAACCGGTCGCCGACTTCGCCCTTGCCCATGCCGATGCAATGCTCCGCGACGACGTGGAGCGCTGGTGCGACCTGGCCCTGGGCGCGCCGGACCAACGCCTGCTCGAACGGTTGCAGCCCGAGTTGCGCCGCCGGCAGACGCTGATTGACAAGACCTACTACCTGCTGTGCCGCCTGCTCGACGCGAACTGCCCGGAGATCCCCGAGTTGCGCATCGGAATCCTGGCGCGCAGAAGCCGACAAAAGGAAATGCAGGAAAACTTCGAAAGCGCGATTTTTCCTGAGCAACGCCCCGCGATGCACCTGCAGTTGTTGTGTTCCGCCTGTGGTCAGGTCAACGGTTACGACGTCAAGGGCGTGGCCATCGGCGACCCCGGCAAGGACAAGATGCTGCTGGCCGACGAGATCGCCTGCCTGTCCTGCGGCGCGTTCGACGAATTCGAGTTCGATGCCCAGGCAAGAATGGCGGTGCTCGCTGAATCGGTCCTGCTACAGGCCGCGGCGGCCGCCGGAAACACCCCGGACCCTGCGTCTCGCAGAATCCTCTTTGACCGGGTACGATCGCCCGAGGGCACCCTGCAAACGATCCCCGCAGCCTACGCGAGTCTGCACCAGAAACTGCAGCGAAACCCGCAGGATTGGCGCTCGTGGTTTCGCCTGAGCAACATCGTACTGCACATCAACCGCCCGAAAGCCGCCCTGTCTTGCCTGGAAAAGGCGCACAGCATCAACCCCCTCTCGCTGGAGACCATCATCAACCTGGCGCAGTTGCTGATCGACTCCGGACACAAGACCGAGGCCCTGGACCTCCTGGAGGGCGCCCAAAAGGACAGGAACCGCTGGCAAACCCTGCCTGAGCGGTCCGGCGCAGCACGTGTCGAGTTTGCCCGGATGTACAACGCCCTGCGACGGGAATTCGGCCTCGGCCATGGCGACACCGCGGTTTCCCAGGTCGTCGCGCAAGCGCCAAGAGTGGGTCGCAATGACCCCTGCCCCTGCGGCAGCGGCAAGAAGTACAAGAAGTGCTGCATGGGGTGATGGGCGAGCCGCCGCGACCTGGTGCCAGGTCGGAGAAGACCCGATATGGTGCTCAACAGGCAAGGCGCCGAGCAGGCCGTCGACTTGCCATGGGTGAGCAAGCGCGCGGCTAGAACCGGATGCTGTTACGAAAATTGGTATATAAATCGGCCGTCAACAACTTTCTGATGCTGCCGGGATCTTTCCACAGATTTCGCAGCCGGACGATGATCTGGCAGACCACGATTACAGCCCACCGGAGCGCACGATTCTCCAGATTGAGGCGCGCCAGATACGGTTGAACCCGCAGTCGATCCCAACCGTCAAGATCGATGCCCGTTGCCACGTTAAAACCGAGGCAGATCTGTGCGAGGACCAGATATTGCGCCAACTCGTCCCGGCAACCAGCAGCACTAAAACGACTGTTGATGGCATGCCAGTCGATGCGCTCCCCATAGCTTTGACTGACCAGGACGAATTCAAACAATTGCCGCAACGACATCGACGCAAGATGGTACCTGGTATCGACAAGATAGCTGTGAATGATGTTGTGCATGACGAAGTGAGTCGGCGAGGGCAACAAGCAGTCGCCGCCACGCCACCTGACTGCCGTGGCATCCTGGAAGACTTCGTCACAGGAGAGCAGGTTTACGAACGACAGCAGGACCGGTTGCACATGCAGCTCAACCGCCACCGGCCAATCGGGGCTATAGATCGCCGGATAATGGTGGTGGGACAGAGCGTCTGGATGTTCAACGTCTGAAACGTCTTTTTTGGGATTCACCAGGCGATAGTCCACACTCGCCAGCCTGTCGAGAATATCGGGCAAGCGTGCAGCGGGAACCAGAACGTCAATATCGCTCACCATCCGTTTGCCGGAACTCGGGTAGAGTCTGCCGATCAAT
>JADKBU010000004.1 GCA_016714935.1 Candidatus Accumulibacter propinquus
TTCTCGGCGAGTCCGCGACAGATGCAGGCGTCGACTGCTCAATGCGGTGATGCGCCCGAACCGTGCCGTACTGCACACCGACGCCGCGTTGCTGCCGCGTTCGCAGCCTCTGGTCGGCGTGGAACGTCTGTCCAACTTTTGGAGCTTGACCGCCGTCCAGTCAGCGCCTCGTGTCAAATCAACCGCCTTCCACGGCCCCTGCCGTTCGAGGCACCGGTCGCGAAGATCTCGCTGAACCCGCAGCGTGAGCCCCAGCCAGCGCCCGTGATTGCCGAGTTCGACTACGCACCCGATCTTTGATGGCCCGGCGATCGCCGCCCAGCGCGACTTGCCGACCGTCTCGGAAACGACAACAGCGTCTGGTTCTGAGAGCCTGGAATGATTGGCGCTTGCAGGAGACGGCCTCAAGTCGGCGCTGCGGGTAGCAGGCGCGCTCGCGTATCGCGCTCCTGGCAAGGCCACGGCGGCAGCTTCCCCGGCGAAGCCGGCTGTTTAAACCGCTGAAAGAACTTTCTTGGCGCGAACGCTTCGCCGCCGCGCCTCGCCTTCGGACATGTCGTACATCGCTTACCGTCCGGCCGCCAACCGCTTCCGTCTCTGATCTTTGCCTGCCCTTTCCAGCGTCAGGCAGGAACCATGTGCGCCGCTGATACTCCGATCCGTCGCTGGAATCTATTTCAGCTTCCGCTTCTCGGATCCACGGTGCCCGTGACGGCTCGCCACCTGCCTGGATACGCAAACTGCTGCAGAAAGGTATTCGCGCCGATGGTGAAGTCTGGCTGCAGTGCTTTCCGCGTGTTCTCGGCTTCGTCTTCAACCCGATCAACATGTGGTTTCTGCCACGACCCGAAGGGAGATCCGTCGGTCGCCATCCTGGCCGAAGTGAGCCGGCACAGCCCCGGCGAGGCGGCACGGCTGCCTGCTGGCCAGCGCCGATGGTCGACCGATCCGCGATGGCGAGCAGATCCGAGCGGCACTGAAGTCTTTCATGTCTCACCGTTCATGGCCGATGATGGACACTACCATTTCCGGTACCATGCACCCCGTGACGAAGAGACCCGCGTGGCGTCTGGCGCGCATCGACCACGGCGATGCTGGCGGCGACCTGCTGCATACCTCGATCTCGGGCGACGCTGAACCGTTGACTACTGGCGCCTGCTGGGCGCTTTGTCCGCTTTCCACTACTGCGCAACGGTATCGTCCTGCGACTTGGTCCGCTTAAGCCCCGACGCTATGGGTCAAGCGTGCCCTTCTTCCACCAAGCAGGAGCCTCCACTGGAAGAACAGCACGATGAATGCCCTCGAAAACACCTGGCCCTGCCGGCCGGAGTCTGCCGAACAACGACCACCGCGAAAGTGCGCGGGTCATCCTGTCACTGTTGGAGGAAGATGGCCCACGGTACGCTGGAAGTTCGCCTGCCCGACGGATCGCGGCAGCGCTACTGGTCAGCCGGGCCAGCAAGACGCGATGCTCAAAATCGATGCCTGGTCGGTGTTCGACAGCGTGCTCGAACGGGGTGACCTCGGCTTCGCCGTCCTGGATCACCGGCGACTGGAGCAGTCTGAAGCCTCACCGAGCGGGTGCGAGCCAGCAATCGTCAGGTAATCGCTGGCGCGGTCGTGGCCAATGGTGGGGTCTGCTGGCCGCACGTCTGCGGCACTTTCTGCACGCCAACACGCGCGCCGAAACCCTGGCAACATCATAGCCTAGACTTGAGCCATGACTTCTACCGGTTATAGCTGGACCCGACGATTAGGCCTATTCGAGCACGCCCCGCCCGACAGCCGCACCGCGTCGCCCCGGCCGCCGCACAACTCGCCAGCGTACCGCCACGCATCCCTCCAGCGGCTCGACGCCAGCCCTGGCCAGCAGGTGCTGGAAATCGGCTGCGGCTGAGGTGCCTTCCGCCAAAACCGCGGCACGTGAAGCCGGCCTCCGCCGTCGTTGGACTGACGCTGTCGCCAGCTTTAACTTCAGTTGCCCGTCAGCACATGCAACTTGCCGGGCAAGCCCAGCCGTTGACTGTCGAGTTGCGTGACTATCAACGACCTGATCGGTGAGCAATTCGACCATATCGTGTCGATCGAGATGTTCAGAAGCGGTCGAACGCTGGTGGCCAACCCTATTTCAGGACTCCGGCGCCTGCCGGCTTTCCGCCACGAGGTGGTCGTGCAGAGCATCACGATTCGCAGGGACCTGTTCGCGCGTTACCGTCGCGAACACCGACTTCATCGCCCCCAGCATCTTCCCGGGCGGCATGCTGCCGAGTCCAGCGGCCTTCGGACACGAATGGCGGCGGCGGGCTGCAGATGCGCGACAGTCTTTCCTTCAGCCACGACTACGCGCGGACGCTCGGCGAGTGGTCAGTTAACTTCGAACAGCGGTGGCCGCAGATCCAGGCGCTGGGTTTCGATGAACGCTACCAGTTGTGGCGATTCTATCTGGAGTATTGCCGGGCCGGATTCATCAGCGGCTGTACCGACGTGATGCGAATTCGAACTGGGGCATCGATGAGAGCGCAATCTGCCCTCCTCCTGTTGCCTGCGGCAGCCTGGTGTATGCCCTGCCCGAGGCGGTGCGCGAGAGGCGAAGCTGACTGGCGGCAGTGGGGCAGCGGCGAAATGACCTGGCTGGGTTTTTCGCTCTATCGTGCGACCCTGGCGGTGGTCGGTGAGCCGGCCGCTGAACTGCCGGCAAGCTCCCAAACTGCTCTGCGGCTGGACTACCAGCGCGACATTCCACGCGACCGCCTGGTGCGAACCGGTGTCGACCAGGAAATGCGTCAGACTGGGCGCCAGCGAAGGACGGGTGCCGCGCTGGGAGCCAGTTGCGGCAGGTCTTCCAGGAGCGTCAAGGAAGGCGGAAAGCATCATTGGCGTGCTACCCAGGGCGGGTGCGGCCTTCGCTTTCATCGCGGCCGCCCGACCGGCGAGGTGCGAGATGCAGACTTCGCGCGCCTGTTCTTCGCCGCTCTGGCTCGACCCACGCAGCCGCAGCCCCAGTCTGCGGACCGCGCTGCTCAAACGACCAGGACAGCTGAACGTAGTACTCTCCCGACGCTGGCGCCGCCACCGCTGGCATCTGCTCGCGTACGGCGCGCTCGGGCTGCCACTGGCGTTGGCCGCCCTGCCGGGCGCCACGTGCATATTGCCGCGGCTCTGTCGCCGAAGCCGCCGGCACGGGCCTGAGCCTGCTGGGTGCCCTGCTGGCAGCGCCGCGCGTCTGCTCGACGCCGGTATTGATCCGCTGCTCGGTGGTTGGGGCGACCGCCCGCCGGTCGCATGGCGTCTGATCATAATCGCCCTGCCCGCAGTCGGGATGCTCGCCGCACCGCCGCCAGCGGTGGCAGCGCCCCTCTGGCTGCTGGCTTCGCTGATCCGCCTCGTTCGGCTTTCGCTGGCCAGCGTTGCCTATGGGGCGTGGGGCGCAGAACAAGCCGCAGTGGCGGCGAGCATCGCCGCCTGACTGCCAGTCATGAGGGCTTCGGTCTGCTCGGCGTGGTCATCGCGGCAGCTCTGCAGGGCTGCTATCGAACGATCTTGCCCAGGGACTTTCGGCGAGCGCGGATAACTTTGCACTGCTCCTGCCCCTGCTGGCAAGCTGGACATTCCTCGAACACCGCCATCGGTGGCATGACCACGAGCAACCCGCAATTTCTTCCGGCGATCTGCGTGCGCAGCGTAAGCGATCGTCGCTTTCCAGCTGATTGTTGACGGTATTCGTGGTCAATGGCATCACCGCCGCCGCCCTGCCAGCAACGCTGGTACTGTTCTTTGTTACCGAGTTGCTACAGGCCGAAGCGTGGGCGGCGCTTTCCTGGCCCTTTACTTCGTCAGCGGCGCGTCGCCTTTCTGCCGCTATAGGTGGTGCTCGCCAGAGCGCTTTGGCCGTGCGCCAAAGCAAGCTGGTGGCCTCGATGTTGATGGTAATCGCTTCTTTGGGCCTGGGGCTGGGCGCCGGCGACGTCGTGCACGCATTGTCTGTCTGCTCTCCGGGTGCGGCGCTCGGCCATGACGCAACCGCTACCAGCCGCCTTACTGGCCGATATTCCAGAACTCGCCGGCTGCTGGCGGCAGCAGAAGAGAAAGCCAGCCGGCGCGAGTACAACGCCTACTGGCTGGTGGAACCTGGTTGCCAGTAATCTGGCGCTGGCCGCTGGCCTGTCGCTACCGTTGCGCGATCTGGTCGGTTATCAGCGTTGGTGATGAGGAAAACGAGGGCCTGGCGGCGGGTTATGCTGTCTGTTGCCGTTGTTCTTCAAGACCACCGCTACCGTGCTCGCGTGGCGCTGGCGAAAAGAAACTCTCGAGGTGCGCGTTGAAAACCCTGTGGCTGACCTGCTTTAACACCATGGTCTCCTTAGTCTTGGCGGCTGCGGCCGGTTATCCGTCGAACGCTGCGACTGAACAACCGGCGCTTGATCTGGCCCGCTATTTTCAGCACGATCGACGCCTGGGGGATGTTCCAGGATCGCTCGGGCAAGGTCGTCAAGCGCTTCCACGTGCTGATCGAAGCGAGCTGGCAGGGCGATACCGGCACGCTCGACGAGCATTTCACCTATTCGGACGGAGCTACCCCAGCGCCGGGTGTGGACCATCACCCGGCTCGGGCCGGGACGCTATTCAGGCCGCGCCGACGATGTGGTCGGCGAGGCGAGCGGCGACGCCGCGGGGAACGCCTTGCGCTGGCGATATGTCCTGGCGCTGCCCGTCGATGGCAAGGTGTACAACGTCGACTTCGACGACTGGATGTTCCTGATGGACGACCGCGTGATGGGTGAGCAGCAGGCGCGATGCACCCTGCGATGCCGCCGACAAGCCAGCTTGCGCACGGCCTGGGGAGGCCTTGCTGGCAGCCTGGGGCGCCGTCGACGTGGCCCCTCGTCGCTGGCGACTATCTGCCGGTCCGCGCCTGGGAACTCGATGTAGCTGAGGCGCACCACGCGAGTAGCCGTGAATTTCGGCGGTGCTGTCTCGTTCGCCGCCTGTGTCTAAATTGCCGCAGCTGCTGCGTCAGGGCAACGCCGCTTCGTCGCCAGTGTCGCCGGCTATCGCGGCCGCCGCGAAATCGACGATCTACGGTCCCACGGAGGCCGCGGTCTTTGCCGGGCGCTGTACCTCGATCGCGAACCGAAAGAATTAGTGTTCGTGATCAATCCCGGGTTTGTCGCGACGCCGCTCACCGCCCAAAACGATTTCGCCATGCCGGCGCTGCTGCGAGCAGGCGGCAGCGAGAACCATCGCCAGCTTTGCCGGTGGCGCTTTCGGATCCACTATCGGCCTTCACGAGAATGCTCAAGCTGCTTGCCCATCTGCCGTACCGGATCTGCTCCCGCTGCTTCGTCCACGGCCAGAGTGAAAATCCGGTATGAACCGCCTGGCCGTCAATGCGCTGACCGACTTTTTCGAGGAGTCAGCCCCTGGAGTGGTGCCCGCTTTCGAGTTTTACGCAGCCGACGCCTGTTTCAGAAGGATCGCTGAAAGTCCGTGGTGTTGCGCCAATCCAGCACATTTTCATGCACATGTTCAGACGGGTCGCCGAACCGCGATTTGTCGTCCTCGATCGAGAGTCGTGGTGAACGAACGCGGCGCCTTGCTGGTCAGGAACTACGACCTACCCCATTGGGGCGATGGAAGCCAAACCGCAGGTGATCCGCAGCGCCTCTCATCTCCGGTTTGACGCCGACGGCGAGGTGGCCTGGCACCGCGACTACTGGGGATGCCGCCGAAGAAGCCTGCGCCCAGGCTGCCAGGAATCGGCTGGCTGATGCGACCCCTGGGCAGGCGGCTGGCGGCTGACGGCAGCGCATGGCCTGGTGACCAGCGAACCACGGAACGAAGCGGAAGCCGCCCGTATGGGCAGGCACTCCACTGCCCTGGCGGCCACGCGGTGGTCACCCGCTGGCTGCCGCCGCACGGACCGCTTCTCGAGGCCGACGACCAGGTAGGCCAACGCGCTGACGGCGAAGATCTTCCAGCCATTCGGACCAGCCGATCGGCGCAGTTGCGAACAAACGATTCATCACCGGCGAGTAGGTGCAACCAGCGCCTGCAGGAGAGCCATGATCAGGACGCCGTACCAGATCGCCGGATTGGAGAACAGGCCGACTCGTGGCGCGGAGTGTCAGTGAGCGGCAGTTGCGAAGAGGCACATCGCCTGGACAACGACAAAAACGTTGAGTGCGGCGTACGCGCCTCAGCAAGCGACTGCCCCTGTGCCAGTTCGCGCAGAAAAAAAGCCCAACGGCCCGCCAGTAGCAGGACGGCTACCAGCACGATCCGCCAGACCAGCGCCGCATCGAGGATCGGTGTGCCCGGTGGCCCGCGGTGAGCGACGCATGACGCCATGCTCGATTGACTCAAGGCCAGCATCAAGCCGAGAAAAACGGCTGTCGTTATGTTGATCCAGAGGATCTGCAGCGGAGTGATCGGCAAGGTGGCGCCGGCGAGAATCGCGGCAACGATGACCAGGCCCTCACCGAAACCGGTCGGTAGCGTCCAGTTGATGAACTTGACGAGATTGTCGTAAACGCCGCGCCCTTCCTCCGACCGCCGCCTCGATGGCGGCGAAGTCATCACGTCAGCACCATGTCCGCCGCGTCCCCCCGGCAGCTTCGGTGCCCGCCAGCCCCATGGCGATGCCGATGTCGGCCCGCTTGAGCGCTGGCGCGTCGTTGACAGCATCACCGGTCATTGCCACCACGGCCACCGTTGGCCCGCCCGGGGTGCCCGCACGCAGACGCGGTTTCTGCGCCGGTTCCACCCGCGCAAAGACATTCACCCTTTCGCACCGCCTCGCAGCCCCTCGTCGTCGAGCACGGCCAGTTCGCGGCCGGTGAGCACAACCTCACCACTTGGCAGTGCCCTTGCCGGGCGATTGAAAGCCCCGCCGTGATGGCATGGTCGCCGGTGATCATCTCGGCCCTGATGCCGGCGCCGTGGTAGCCTGACCGCGGCAATCGCTCCTGGCGGGGCGGATCGACCATCCCCCCAAACCGACAAACTGCAGCCCGGCATCAGCGCTGGTGACATCCAGCGACATCGTCGAACCGGCAGCGGTCAGACGAGCCACGGCCAGCACGCGCAGACCTTCGGCGGCCATGCTGCGGGCGCTCACCTCGATCTCTTCCTTGCGCAGTGCGACGGTTAGCCCGTACCATCAGGCATGCTGGTCGAGCGCGCAGCAACTGTTCAGAGCACCGCTGAAATAGGCAAGGCGTACGCCCCTCGATTTCGATGCCGGGGTCGCCATGTACTGGCGCGCTGAATCAAGGGATTTCGTCGAGGCGTGGAAACGGCTTCTGGGGTTCGCTCGTCAGTCCAGCTTTGCGCGCGGCAACCAGCAGGGAACCCTCAGTCAGGTCTCAACCACCTCCCAGTGGCGATTACTCCTGCCGAAGCCAGCGTCATTGCACAGCACGCCGGCGAGCAGGCACTCACGCAACGCGCCAGCGACGTTGTGGCCCTCGCCGATCTTGCCGCTGGGCGTATAACCGCTGCCGCTGACCATCGTTCCGGAACCGCCGGCGTATAGCTCGCGCACGGTCATCTGGTTCTCGGTCAGGGTGCCGGTTTTGTCCGAACAGATGACGGTTGTGCTGCGAGCGTCTCGACCGCCGGCAATTTGCGGATAATGGCCCGCCGTCTGGCCATGCGTGCAGGACCGCCGATAGCCGGGGTGATAGTCATCGCCGCCGGCAGCCCCTCGGGGATCGCACCAGCGGCCAGCGCCACGGCGGCCATGAACATAGCATGCCCGATTCGCCACGCGACATACCGACAGCAAAGGTGAGCGCAGCCAGCAAGCCGATGGCAATCAGGACCCAGTTGCCGAACACCGCCATCCTGCGCGTCAATGGCGTTGTCAGATCGGAGTCGGCGGTCAACCGGGAAATGCGACCGGTTTCGGTATGATCGCCGGTTGCCACCACCACCCCGGCCCCCTGTCCGCTGATCATCGAGGCACCCGCGTAAGCCATGTTACGGCGCTCGGCGCACCAAGGTGTCTTGCGCTAGACATCGCCGTACCGAGGACCGGCGATGATTCGCCGGTCAATGCCGATTCGATGGCTTACAGGTCCCCAGCACGGAACAGCCGGAGATCAGCCGGAACCTTGTCACACCGCAGCCAGCGACACAACGTCGCCGGGAACCAGGGTCGTTGACAGCAAGCGCTGCTTACAGCCGACACGCAGGACGGTCACCTCGCTAGTGACCGAACGCGCCAGAGCCTCCAGGCGTTCTCCGCACCTCCTTCCTGGATCAAGCCGATCACCGCGTTGATCAGCGTGACGCCAAAATCACTCCGGAATCGACCCACTCGCCGAGAATCGCCGTCACCACGCCGGCGAGCGGGGCAGCACCGCGACCAGCGGCTGGACAGACTGTAGAGCAAGCGCAGCAACGGCCCCTGCCGGGTCTTGGCGTGATCCGGTTCTCGCCATGTTGCGCGCGGCGGCTGGCGACTTCATTGTCACCGAGCCCTTCACCGAAGCTGGCTGTCGGGCGCGTTGCACCTTCGGTCAGCGGGAAGGCAATGCCAGGCGGTCAGTTGCGCGGATTCCTCGCTCATCCGGGTTCCCGGGATGCCGGCACGGACTCCCGGCCTCGCTGCATCCTGTGGCATCCACCGTCGATATTTGGCGAACCACCTGTATTCTGGCAAATTCTCGCCGAAAGTGGCAGCCGACCGAGATTTTGCATTATTCTACCAGTTCGCGTACGGCGGGATCCGTCAGACAAGTTGGTCAGAACCGCGTTGTCGGTATCGCGCGAAGGCGACAACAGGCGGGAGAAAGCCACCCTGGAGGGGGGGTCCAGAAAGATGGCCATGATCATTGGAACGTTGTCACCTCGGACGCGATGGGCTGTGCTGATCCAGGTTCTGTCAGCCACACTGCTGGTTGCCCGACACTCTAGCGCATCAATTGCCAGGAGGATCACGCGCTATCTGCCCAGCGGGCGGCAGCAACCAAGGATCGGGTGAACCAACCGCACTGACCAGCGGGCGGGCGCTTCCCATCGCTCCACTGCCACAGCCCCTCCCGGCATCGCTGCCCGGATGACGGCCCTTCGTGCCACCTGCGGACACACTCCCTGGAATCAGCAGCGAGGCCGTCGCTTCGCCCGTTTGAGCCGGGGCGGCTGCCGATCGATGTCCGCTCAGCCCTCACCGGCGACAAGGAGGTGAATCCCTTCCCCACAGCGCGTCGCCCGACTGCCACAGACAGGACTCGACAAGATGTGGCCTCGTCTCCGGCGGGCCCGGCAGGGTCCACTCAGGAAGCGAGCTCGCTGGCTGGCGAAGAAATCGGGGCAGCCATTCGCGATCTGGAGGAGTCGGTGGTTGAAGCGATTGTCGCAGCAACCGATGCGCCAGATGGGCCCAGGAAGAGCGGGCGAGCTTCTCGCTCTTCGGTATGGAGGGTTTTCACTTCGCTGCGAAGGCGGGCGGGTGTCGATCGGGCATGGGGATCTGTCACTGTCATCACCAACCACGCTGGCAGTCGAGAGGGTGAGCAGACCCGGCAGACTGACCAGCGCGGACCACACTCAACTGTCGGCGCCGCCAGAGATAGCCCGATGGCGGATGGACGATCCGCCGGTTCATTCTGGAAATCGTGCAGTATCCAATGTTCTGCGGTGGTGATCCTGATGCCGCTGATTGGCAAGATCGCACTGACGATCGCCAGCCGCCGGGGCAGAAGACGAACCCACAGGAAGCTCCCAGGGCAGCCAACAAGTAAAGGTCAAGCGGACGCGCACCGCAGCCTATACGCGTGCGAATCCAGGTTCAAGCGGCCGACATCCTCAGTTGGGCCTGCAGGAGCCCTTAACCGCATTTCAGCGGATCCGGTTGAACAGCCGTCGGCTTTGGCCGAAGCTTTGCAGAACTGTTCGAAAACGTCAACGCAGGCCGGATACCACTGGCACCCCCCCAGGCCGCGGGGGTGAAGGCCTCACTGAACCACCGCGGGCATTCAAAGAATACTTGGCATTTCTGCGCAAGTAACCGTTTTCAAATGATATTCTTTGTCAAGCTGGGGTGGCTGCCTTGCGTGAGCCTCTGGCATTGACGCCGCTGGTCATGGATGCGAGGCGGCCTTTGTTCCCCTATCGTTCCATTTCCCCAGGAATCCATCATGTTGCGAAATCTGCCTCTTTCCCTGGAATTCGGGGCCCTATCGTCACGATCATCATGGACGGCTGGCATCGCCAAGTCCGATGTCGGAGCGCCGTCGCTGCTGCCAGAAAGCCGACCCTTGACCGGCTTTTCGCCAACTACCGAATATCACCTTGCGCGCCCATGGAATTGCCGTCAGCATGCCTTCCGACGGGGACATGGGCAACTCCGGAGTCGGTCACAATGCGATCGGCGCCGGTCGGGTTTACAGTCAGGGCGCCCTGGTCGCCAACGCCATCACCGCGGGCTCGATCTGGCGGGGTTCCGCTTGGCAACAGATCGTTGCCGGCGCCACGCCGGGCGCGGCGTGATCCACTTCATCGGTCTCTTCTCCGACGGCAATGTCCATAGCCACATCGACCATCTGCGGGCGATGATCCTGCGCGCCAGGAAGAAGGCGTCCCGACGGTGCGGATTCATCCTGATCGACGGGCGGGACGTCCCCCGAGACCAGTGCTCTCGATTATGTGCTGCCTTTCGAGGCCTTCCTGGCCGAAATCGGCAGCAACCGGTTTGACGCCAAGGATTGCCTCGGGTGGTGGCCGGATGAACATCACCATGGATCGCTACGAGGCCAACTGGAATATGGTCGAAGGCTGGCGCACGTCCTCGGCGAAGGGGACCAGTACGACAGCGCTTCGGCCGCAATCAACACCCTGCGCGCGAGGTTCCCGGGGACCATCGACCAGGATCTGCCGCCCTTCGTCATCGCCCAGGGATGGAAGCCCGTCGGCACCATCGAAGACAGCGACTCGGTGGTCTTTTTCAACTTCCGCGGCGACCGCTCGATCGAGATCACGCGGGCGTTTGAAGAACCGGCTTTCGACCAGTTCGATCGCGTCCGCGTCCCGCGCGTGACCTACGCCGGGATGTTGCAGTACGACGGCGACCTGAAGCTGCCAAAACGCTTCCTGGTTGATCCGCCAGCCATTCTGGATACCATGGGCGAGTGGTTTGCCAAGTCCGGCATTACCCAGTTTGCCTGCTCGGAGACGCGAAGTTCCGGGCATGTGACCTATTTCTGGAACGGCAACCGGTCAAACAAGTTTGACGGTGAAACCTACCAGGAAGTGCTCAGCGACGTCGTGCCTTTCGAACAGCGCCCGTGGATGAAGGCCGCGGAGATCGCCGACGCAATGATCGAAGCGCTGAAGAGCGGGCAGTATCGGACCTTGCGCTGCAATTTCGCCAATGGCGACATGGTCGGGCACACGGGCAACTTCCGTGCCGCGACGATGGCCATCGAGACCGTCGACCTGCAGCTGGCACGCCTGCTGCCAGTCATCGACGCTCTCGGTGGTGTGGCGCTGATCACCGCCGACCATGGCAATGCCGACGAAATGTACGAGATCGACAAGAAAACCGGGCAGCCGGCGAAGAACCCGGATGGGTCCTTCAAGGCGAAGACCGCGCACACCCTCAATCCGGTGCCCCTGGTTCTCTACGACAACGTCAGCGGTGGCAGGCTGGGTCTCAGGCAGACGCCCACCGCGGGTCTTTCCAACATTGCCGCGACGATTGCCAATCTGCTTGGCCTGGAGAAACACGCCAAGTGGGACGAGAGCCTGCTCGAGATCAAGTAATGTGAAATGAGGCGCGGCAAGGTGGCCAGACCGCAGGGTCGACCTTGCCCCCTGATCTGAATGCCCCTCAGAAGGTGCGAGGCACCCCTCCTGCGGCGGGTGTGGTCGTTCCCGGCACTCCGGGCACCACGACGATTCCCGAATCACTGACGTCAAACCCGTGCGCTCGAGTCGCTCAGCGGCGGCGACCGGTACCGCATCTGTTCGCTTCGCCGCTCAATGACGGATGCAGATCGTCCAGAGTGTAGCCGGCTTCCCGCCTTAGACTCGTCTTCCTCCTGCAATCCAGTTGCAAGTTGTGCGGCCAAGGCACGGATGTGCCGGTCGTCGGTTCCGCAGCAGCCGCCCACGATCTTCAGACTCAATTCCCGATGCAAATCGGCGAGTGCTCGTCCGAACCTTTGCGGATCTTCTTCTACCAGAATGGTGCTGTCGTTGAGGTCTTCGGGACTGAGCAGAGCAGTATTGGCCAGCAGCCCGATGATGCGCTGCAAGACCCGGGGGGAAGAATTGGCCTCGTGGGTGAGCGCCGCCCGGGCGAAGGAGGCATGCGTGCAGTTGATCAGATAGGCCAGGGGCCGCGGGGCCGCGAGGGAATCAATCGCGTCAACCGCATCCTTCAGCGGCGTACCGTCGAGCAGTGTCCCGGCGGGGCGGACAACGAAACTGATGACGTAGGGCGTACCGGTGGCGGCCATGGCCAGGGCAATACCCGTGGCCTCGCTCAAGGCCGGAAGGGTGGCGGCCAGAAGGAAATCCACCCCGGCATCAGCCAGCCTGCCAGCCTGCCAGGCGTGGAACTCGAGGGCCTTGTTGACGGCCAGCGCCTCGGCAGGGTCATAGGCATCCCCGCGACAACTCATCAAGCCGCAGATGACCACCGTCTCAGCATATTCGCCGTAGCTCCTCCGCAGCCCCTCGAGATACCTGACATTGTCCCCATTGACGTCCTTGCCGGCGTGACCGGCCGCGTCGATTCGTTCGCGGCTTGCCCGCCAGGTTGGGGTGGACATGAGGAGCGGCAGGCCGGAGTCACGACCTATGTCCAGTACTGCCGATAGATGGCTTCCAAGGCCGCACGTTTCTCGCCTTCATAAATGAATGCCGAATTGACCAGATAGGGGTCCAGATCCAGGCCACCGTTGCGGCGCAGGCGCTCGATTATCGCCCCCTCGCCGAGGATACATGGAAATCGCTCGAGAAACTCCGCGAAAGGGATAGGGTTCATGTGTGACGTTACCCTCAGAAAGCGCTGAACAAAACGCCCCGCCACAAGGGCTGCTGGGCGGTCTGCCGGCACTCAGTGGAAATTGGCTGAATTCAGGCTGGCAGTCAGGTCTGGCGATGAGCCAACTGGTCGGCAAATTCGTGATTGACGTCGCGGTGCTGCGCCTCATCTGCACGGACAAGGAGGATGACGTCACGCAAGCACGCAACGAATGAGGCAGTGGGTGACGCTGGCGCCCAATTGTGCGGTATTACAGCCGACGTCATCGCGCTCGGCGTCGCACGGTCCGGCCCCGTTGATCGCCAGCCAGGCAATCAGCCCTCCGGGCTCCGCTCCCCCCGGGCACCACGACAATTACCGAATCGCTGAAGTCAAACCCCTGCGCTCGAGTCGCTCAGCGGCGGCGACCGGTACCGCATCTGTTCGCTCTGCCGCTCAATGGCGGATACAGATCTTGCCGGAATTGCGCGCCGCTCTTCAGGTACGCCAGCGCGTCCGGCAGTTCGTCGAACTCGAACACCGGTCGACGATGATCGGCGGGCGGTGTTGATCGATCGCCCGCAGCATTGCCTCGAAGCCATCGCGATGGCCGACGGTAATGCCCTGTAGCCGAACCTGGCGGGTGATGATCAGGCCGAGTGGCGTCGAGAGCGATGAGCCAGAGAACACCGATCATCGACAGAGTGCCGCCTGGGCGAATGCAGCGCAGTGACTGCGGCAGCGTTCTCTCGCCACCAAGTTCGACGATGTGGTCGAAGCCACGTCCGGCAGTGATCTCGCGCGCCGGCTTCGACCATTCCGGCGTCGTCCGGTAGTTGATCGTCGCGTCCGCGCCAAGCGCCTTGAGCCGCTCGATCTTCTCGTCGCTGGAGGAGATCATCGTCACCCGGCGCCGGCAAGCGGCGAACGCCAGCGCGAACAAGGCGACCCCGCCCGAGCCCTGCACCAGGACCTGTTCGCCTGGCCCGAGCGTACCGTGGGTAGCCAGCGCACTCCAGGCGGTCAGCGCCGCGCAGGGCAGTGTCGCGGCCTCGACATCGCTGAGGTGGGTCGGCAACTTCACCACGCCCTGCTCGGAAAGGCACATGAACTCCGCCATCGTCCCGTCGATCGGACCGCCGAGCGAGCCCGTCATGCGCACCAGGTCAGGCTCGCCCGCGATCCAGCCCTGAAAGAAGGTCGGGCAGACGCGTTCGCCGACGGCGACACGGGTCACGCCAGGCCCCACCTCGACCACCTCGCCAACACCGTCGGAAACCGGAATCAGCGGCAGCGTGCCGGTGAAGTTGCCATAACCGCGCTCGGGCACGACCAGGTCGCGGTAGTTGAGCGACGAGGCGAGCATTCGCAGCAGCACCTGTCCCGGGCCCGGATGGGGTCGCTGACGCGTGGCAAGCTTGAGATTGGCCATTCCCCAGTCGTCCTGAATCTGAAAGACGCGCATTTGCCACCTCCGATATTCGATGTCCTGTTTGGCGCCACGGGTTGACTTCCCACCTTCATCAACACTGACCGGGCAGGTATCGACAGCTGCTCACATCAGAACGATGTCGTATAGATAAGATGCATCGCAAGTTTATCCAATACTATCAACAACATACGATGCATGCATATCTCTGATCCGTCGCCAGCCACCCATCAAGCTACCCGCAAAGTGCGGGCTCCAAATGGACGGTCTGCGACCACTTGAGTCAAACGCAGCGTTCATGGCTGTCTTGTTCATTGACCAGCAGAGACACGACATGTCCTGGCCGAAGACTCACAGCGGGCTTAGCAAAGCGCCTTTTGGCGAGGTATTCGACTGGCCGGGAGCGCCATTCGCCCTCCGACCCTGGCCTTGACCCTGGCCTTGACCCTGGCCTTGACCCTGGCCTTGACCCTGGCCTCGACTGTGGTCTGGCCGGTGAAGGGGCCTTCCCGCGGCAGGCATCGCCACTTCCAGCGCCGGCCTGACCTCTTTGTCTCCCGTTCCCGGCTGCTTGAGGACATTACCCTCTTTATTACATCCTTTCACGCTAATTACCTCTTCTCTGCCAAAGCGCACCGGGGCCTCGGCCGATGCAGTCGACCGACTGTCCCTTCTGCGTATTGAGCACCCGCCGGATCATGTCCCGGCTCACCCCCGGGCAAGCACGCTCCAGGTCGGCCAGGGAGAATGTTTCCGCCATCTTGGCGATCGCCTCCAGCACCATCTGGGTTTTCGATCCCCGCGGCTCCGAGGTTTCCCCAACCCGCTCGACGAACTCACGATAAGCGCTCTTGAGAATGAACAGCACGTAATTGATGTAATGCCATGGATCGTGCTTGCCCTCATGCCAGCCCTGCGAACTCAGTTCCAAGGTCTCGTAGTAACGGTCCTTGTTCTGCTCGACCAGGCGCTCCAGGCTGATGTAGCGGCCTACCTCGAAACCGAGTTGGTAGCTCTGCAGCAGCCAGAGCAGTCGGGACACCCGGCCATTGCCATCGCGGAACGGATGGATGCACAGGAAGTCGAGATTGAACGCGGCCAGTGCGATCAGCGGCGGAAACCAACGCTCTTCGAGGCAGGCCTGCCAGTCGCCGACCAACTGGGCCATGGCTGCCGGCGTTTCCTTGGCCGGCACGGTGCGAAAGCGCACCCGCTCGCGACCATCGGGATAGCGCTCGATGATGTCGCCATCCTTCTCCTTGTACAGGCCAGCATCCCAGATCTGCCCCCGCGTCATCGCGTGGAGACGCTGGATGGTTTCGTTGGAAACCGGGAGGCGCTGGGCATCTTGGTGAATCCAGGTCAGGGCGTCGCGGTAGCCGCGCACTTCTTCCTCGTCGCGATCCCGGAACAGCGGTCTGGGCGATACGAGCACATCGCGCAGCCGCGACGGCTCGACGGAAACGCCCTCGATGCGGTTCGACGAGACTGCGCTTTCGATCAGCGCATGTTCGCGCAAGGCCTTGAGGCGCTGCGGCGATTGCCGGGTGTAGAGCTCCTGCTTGCCGCGGAACTCGCCCAATTCAGCGAGATGCCAGGCTGTTGAAGCCGGTATCGCCGTCCGCCCCATCGAAAATTGCCGCAGGGTATTCATTGCGTGTCGTCCTCAAGGCGCCCCGGCAGGACGCAGATGCCGGAAATAGCCAATCCATCGCACGGCCGTCGGGAAAATTTCATCCTAATTGCCTCGTGCCGCGACAAGCCGGATAAGCCGAGCAGCCCCAAAACTCCTCGCCCGCGTTGGCTCCGCGCTTCGCCGCGCGCTTCACCATGGGCTTGCTACAGGCCGGGCAGCTTGGCACTGATGGCGTATCCGCCGGCGCCGCCGATACTGGCGATGCTCCGCTCTGCTGTGCAGGTGCCTGCCCTCTCGAATTCCGAGCCTGACGAATCAACCTTGCAGCAACGGCCCGTCAATGAGTTTCAGATTGCGTCCGCTGGCGAAGCCAACAGCATCTTCGGTGAACCGCCCCGAGGTCACTACGAAGCCGCCGGCTGCGCCCTTGGCGGCCATCACGCCATAGAGTTCGCGCACCACGTCCACGCCGACCTTGAAAGCCTTCCACTGCTTGCATTGAACAAGGTACTTCTCGGTGCCCTTGGAGAGCACCAGATCGACACCGCCATCGGCGCCACCGCCGCCCGTTTCAAGTACGCCGTAGCCCTGCAGCCGGAAGGCCTCGCCCACCAGCATCTCGAACTCGCGCCAGCTCATGCCGTCGAGTGCGTCGGCCGCCTTGCTCTGGCCGACATCCGCGATGAGCTTGCGGCGCTCTCGCCGGCGCCACGCCGAGATGCCTGCACCCGCCACGCAAATCAGCGGCAAGAGGTATTGCCCGAAAGTCGCCAAGGTCTTCCAGAGCGTCTGCGTGACCATGGTTCCCATCTCACCCGGCTTGACGGCCACGACCACCTCTTGGCCGGCCATACGATGCAGGACGAGATACGAGACTGCAGCCAGTGCCGCACCAGCCCACCACGGCAACATGGCCACGACGTCCATCAGATCCTCGGCGGAGTTGGTTCTTCTTCTAAGTGCCACGAATTTTCTCCATTCTTCTCATGTCCTCCTTCGCCGAACCCTCACTGACTGAACACTTCGGCGCGATGGAAGCCCATGTAGCGCAGGTGCTGCGAGGTCAGATACTCGACACGAAGTGAGTGTCGAAGGCCGAACAAGATCAACGCCTCCTGAGGCAGCGTGGTCGACACTAGCAACTCGCCCGCGTCATCAAAACTCACCCACCCGCCGTCGAAGAGCGCATCCAGATGCGGAGCGAGCAGTAGACCATTGAACACATCGAGTCGCTCGTCGTCGAGTCGCACAAAGCCCAAGGCTTGATGTGAGACGCCCTCAGCAATTCCGGAACGGCAAGGCCGGTGACGCAACATCGGTCCCGCCAGTAGTCCAGCAATGCCCGTCTGAAGAGATCCTGCCCCACGCGCTGAACGACGAGGCGCTCCGCTTCCGTGGATCGCGGCATCGACTTCGTCGCTCGCTCGAACTGCGCCGCGACGCGATTTGGCATCGTTCGAGCCGTCGCGGCGGCCCGCTCGAGCGTTGCATACAGCGTCGGGATTCCATCCGCGAGCGTCCAGCCCTCTCGGGCGAGCGGTAGGCCTTCCAGCAAAGTCGAATCACTTGCACGCACCTCGAAACGGGCGTCCTGCATGAGCCGCACTTCCACGGCCTCAGGAAACCTTGTCGACCGAAGAATCAGGCCGCCTTCCTGCAGCTCTGGCGGAAGATCCAAGCCGCAGTCGGCGGCGGCTTTCTCGATGCGGGTGCGGTCCAGTGGTGTCATCGGTCGATGTCGCTCAGGTCGTCCGTTCGAGGTGATTCCACACCAATTCGCGGTTGCGCCAGTGGCTCTCGATCTGCTGCGTGAACTCAGCCCGAACCAGCTTGGCGCGCTGGTTCAGCCAGTGATCGTCCTCCGCCCTGACTACCACCCCCTCCATGGGTCCGTGGCGGTATCGACTGCGTTGCTTTTTCAGCATGCCCTTCAAGCCAGGCAGATCGGTCGGACCGCGCAGGACCATGGGGACTGATGGCAATCCCAGATCGCGCGCCCAAACGTCGCGTCGGTGGGTACTCCAAAAGCGCGCCTCGCGCCGATCATAGATATCGAAGACTAGCCACCAATCGGGCAGCGACGTGTAGTCCAGCGAATGCTTAGCTGCACACCATTCACCGAACGCGATCAGATGTGTATCCAGGGCGTCAAACAGTACGTCTTCATGGGCGGCCAGCCATAGCGCCAGACGCGCGAACTGGCCGCCGAACGGCGGTTGCAGGTACTGGCCGCGGTTCTGCGCGCACACACGTCCTTCGACCCCGATCGAGAGACCCTAGGTTGGCACCATCGAGCTTTTCCTCAACCACGACGTCGGCACCCAACAGCGCCCTCGCCTCGGCCGGTGACAGCACTTTGTCATCACGCGGCTCACCCTCCCCCAGCCAGGCAAGGTGTGGGGTGTGAGGGAAGCGGAAGAACTCGGTCATGCGCGCTTCGGCAAGTCAGGTATTGGACGTTTCGGGAACTTCGATGCGTAGACCTGTTGCACGTCCGCCGGACAAAGAAACTCGACCTTGACACCGTAGGCATGAAGTTGCGGCCACCACGCCAGCCACTTGCAGTCGGAGGCTTGCCAGATTGGCGGCTTGTCCGGGTGAGCATGGGCCGCCGCCGCGAACACGCGATCAGAGGCATCAAAATGCGGCTGCAGGGCCGAATCCGGGAACTCAGCGAATTCCTTGGGCGCCGTCTCGGTTAGAGGAACTTGATGAACTCGCTGCTGATTGGCTGCGTTCTGCAGCAGCCATTTGAGAAATACATCGCCAACACCCTTGGGCTGGTTGGGTCGCGTCTTCTTTTGATACTCCTTGAGAATTCTGAAAGCATCGTCGATTACCACCACGCCTGCCTTCTGGCGTGCCTGGAGCCTAGTCACGCATTCGGTACAGCACGGCGCAGACACGTGCGGATGCATGCCATTGGCAACCAGCAACACATTGGTGTCGATCACGACAGCGCTCACGAGCGTTCCCCATCGGCGATAGTAGCCTGTCGCTGCAGTGCCGCCATGGTTCGCGCCGCAATATCGCCCATCTCGTCACCGAAGAAGTTTTCTGGCCAGTTCTCGATCTCGCCAAACATGTTCAAGCGCAGCGCCTCCATCTCTACCGCTGCCCCCTTCCGATTGACGAAATAGATCGCCACATCGTCGGCATCAATCAACTGCTCGGCTACGTGCCGCTGGAGACGCGTCAGAAAGTGCTCGGAATGGGTTTCGATGATCAATTGCATGTTGCGCGGGACGCTATCCTCATAGGACTTCACCGCACTGACGAACACGTCCGCTAAGTTGGACTGCGCCATGGGGTGCAGGTGGATTTCTGGCTGCTCCATCCACACCGTCGAGCCATGCGGTGCATAGAAGGCCTGCACCAGCGCCGGCAATACCTGCGAAACACCGAAGCCCACGTCCGTCAGCCTAACTTCGGGCGACTTCGGATGTGTCTTCACCAACACCTCATATTCCTTGCGCCCCTTGGCAACGGCACGAACGGTGAAGCTATCGATGATGGTCGGCGAGCAAAACAGTACGGGCAGCCATTCGAGCTCAGCTACCTTTCTTGTCGCGCCACTCCTTGCGGTCCTTGTCGGTGAAGCGGAAACGCGCCTCGCGCTCGAGGCGGTCTTCTTGCTCGACTTGCGCCGTGTGCTCCCTCGCCTCGAAATCGAAGAGCTGGTGCTCGGGTTTGGCGAGCATCGCTGCGATGTTTCGGTACAGGTTGCGGAAGAATCGATTGTCATTCGATTGCTTCGGACCGACGCCGTCACCCGGTGTCCAAAGCAGAGCAGCACCGTTCAGCTGCCAGCCTGTAACACCCACATCCGTTTCTTCCTGCCGGACGATGCCATAGCTCTCGGCCGCCTTCAGCAGCGCGCCAATGACTTCCGGGTAGTTGTCGTCCTTGATCTGCCCCACATAGGGGTTGCCGCCGCCCCAAGTGCTGGACTTCTTCAGTTCGCGCCCTATACGCGAGCGGCTCGAACCGATGACCAGGAAATCGTCGATGTTGAGCTTCCGCCCCCGAGGGCCCACCTCATCCTTCGGACGACGTGTGACGAACCAGCGCGCTGGAACGGGTCGCTCATCCTCTGTGAATCCCCAGGGCTCGCGAAGGTTGGCATAACCCTGCGTGCGTAACTGGTCGAGTTCAGTCCGATCAAGGTAGCGGGTGGCAATGCACAAACCTTGGCGCATGGTCTCGAAAAGAACGCGCAAGACCGCAGCGCGCTCTTGCGAAGTGGCGGCCTGCAGCACCTGAGGGGCATTGGCCCATTCGTCGGCATCTGCCGCGAGGTCGTCAATATCCTGATAGGCGATGCGGACGAGTCCGAGTTGTTCGAGGTTGGGGTTGTTGAAGCGCCAGCCGCGACGCAGGTCGAAGAAACTCCGGTAGCCCAGGATTGCCCGCATGGCATCCTTAACTTGGCGCCGGGTATTACCCTTGACATCCGGCTGCTGCATATATTCGGCGCGAACCGCCGGGTCATCACGGTCAAAGCCCAGCGCCTCGAATACGGCATTGGCCACCTCCTTCTCCGACAGGGCCTGACCGTTTCCCTTGGTGAAGGCCGCCAGCAGCGCAGCACGCGTTAGCAGGACTTGCACAAAGTCATTGAAATGGCCTGCCTGAAGCGCCGCGTCCTGGCGGTTGTCCGAGAAGCCCAAGACCTTCTTGGCCTCGGCACCGAGGTGTTCGTCCTGCTCGTACAGGTAGCGCAGCGATGCCAAGGTGAGCATCGTAGTTGCCGAGCTCCGACCCTCTCCGGATAGCGACGTCAATCGCAACGAGTCCTTCCCGAGGTTGCGTGGGTCGTGCCACAGCCGAGGCAGAAGCGGAAGCTCCCCGGAATAAACCAAGCGCGCAGCCCGCCTTCAGTTGTCGTGACTCCATCAGGCCGCACCTTTGTCGCCTGTGGCACGTACTTGCGGTAGCTTGACTTGATGCGCCACTCGCCGTCGGCACGCTCCTCGACCCAAGTTTCCGGGTAGCGGTCAATCTCAGCGTCGTTCCAGATGCCTGCTGCGTCGGGCATTAGAAAGCCGAACTTCACGCCATCATCCTCGGTTGGCGTTCGTCGATGTTACGCCGCTCGAAGGCGCGCCCTTCCGCTCCGTCGACGTCCCAAACGGGCACGTACTCCTGGCCACAATCACGGCAGAAATGGAGGTTGTAGAGGTGGCGACTCCGGTCGCCGGCTACGAACTGCTGGCCGTCGAGGGTGATCTCGCGTTTCCCAGGGGCCTCGAGGGTTGCATAGACCTTGCCGCCGCCGGAGATGAACTGGTGCAGCTTGAATGCGAACAGCGGCCTGCCGTTGTCATCAGTGACGCGGTAGGCGCGTAGCAGAAACTGCTCCAGGTATCCACGGCATACTTCTTCAGGTCGACCCGGAGTCCTCAGCCAGGAGAATCGCCGCATGCTTCAGCGTCTTTGGACGCGCCCGCCTCGGCTTGCCACTTTCGTAGTCCAGGCCAAGCGTCAGCTCAACCCAGACCGACACGGGGTGTGTGGCCAACGCGTCGAAGGAGATATACGGTACACCGGCATCGATTGCAGCAGCCAACACGGGAGCAATTGTCTTCAGCGTCTCCGCTGCTGGTGTCACGCGTTGCAGAGTTTCCGTGACGATGTTGTGGCTGGGAATGGCGGTTCCGAAAAGCCGCGTGGCGACTCTGGCCACCGCAGTGTTGCGCTCCATCTCCGTGCCATCGGTCGCCATCGTCGCAGAGGTGCCGATGCACACCAGTTTGTCACCGAGGGCCTCGCGAACACGGCGAACCAGCAAGGCCACATCGGCCCCTTGCCGCCCGCGATAAGTATGCAGTTCGTCCAGAACTAGGAACCGCAGCCCTTTGGCATTGCGCATCACCGCTTTGTCGATGTCGTTCTGCCGCGTCATGAGCAGTTCAAGCATCATGAAGTTTGTCAGCAGGATATCCGGCGGATTGGCCGCCATCGCTTCGCGTTCTGCGTCATCCTCCTGGCCGGTGTAACGGCCGAAGGTGACCGGCCGCCGGCCGGGCTCGCTGCCGAGGAACTTTTTCAATTCCTCCAACTGGCTGTTCGCCAACGCGTTCATCGGATAGATGACGATGGCACGGGTCCGACGCTCCACGTCGGCCTGCTTCGCCTTCAAACAAGCGTCGACGATGGGAATGAAATACGAAAGAGACTTGCCGGAGCCAGTGCCGGTGGTCATCACATAGCTCTCACCCGCTGCGGCGAGGCTGATGGCCTCTTGCTGGTGGGTGTGAAGGGGCAGCGGAACCCCGACGGATGACTCGCTCTTGCCCAGGCGGAAAATCTCCGCGCACGTAGGGTGTAACTGCCCAGCTTGTACGAGTTGTTGAACGGTTCCTCCGGGCTTGAAATTCGGTTTAACCTGGATGAGCGGCTCGGGCCAGTACTTCTGCGAGTCGTACGCCTTGCTGACGTACGACCGGATGTCGTCGGCCTTGATACGCGTGAAACTGCGGGTGAACTCCGAGTACTCGTTGACGATGTGCTGGCGGAAATCGAAGACGTTCAAGCCTAGCCCTCCTGTTTCTTGTCAAGTCGCAGGCGCATAGGAGCATGACCTCGTGCGATCATCATTGGTACCTGGTCTCCACTAGCCAACCCGTCCGCCCTGAACATGGCCAACCCTGCTCGGTCTTGTGCGGCCGAAGCGTCGAGTCGGTTGTCTTGCGCTCGAACTTGCGACCGCACACCGCGCACTGATAGATGAACATCGGTCCGTGCGCCTGGAAGGCAGATGCACGAGCAGAGGATCGTCTCGATTGCGTGCTGCGAATCCCGCCGCTGCCGCCACTTCGCGCGGCAGGCGAAATTGGCCCCGTCTCGGTCGGAGTGAGTTCGACGGCGTAACGTGGCGTGAAGGTTTGCGACGTCGCCTGCGCGCTCTCGATGCGGTCGAGCCGGTAGCTGCGCGGCTCGCCGGTATCGGTCTTGACTGCGTACAGCAGGATGTCGCCGGCTTGCGTGCGCCGCAGTGAATACGGTTCGATGCGGCGGATACTGCGTTGGTAACCGAGATCGACGCAGAGGTGGTTGGATGCGGCGAAGCGGATGATCTCCAGATGCGACGATCCGGCCAGGCCCTGGCGCCGGAGAGTTCCGACGGCCGGCCTGAACACCATCTCTTGGGCCGCGATCGGCGCGATCGCGAGTTCGGCCGCTGTTGCACCGCCCTGCAGCCAATCGAAGAACTCCGGCAGTGCCGTCCAATAATTTTCGAATGGCGGCAGCATCGGTAGTTGATGGCCAAGCATCGCCTGCCAGTCGCCGAGCAGTTCGTCAGTGGCACCTGCCAGGCTCGCAAAGGTCGGCACCTCGATGCGCTTGAAAGCGCATTTGCTTCTCAGGACATCGAGGACGGCATGCGCCGCCGGCCGGAACTCGCCATTCCTGAACAAGTTGATCACGTCGTACAGATCGCGCGGCCGAGTGCGCTCCGCGAGGGCGCGGACTTTCTCGGCGAAGACTTCTTCGTAGGCATAGCAGCGCGCGGTGATGCCGCCCTCGGGCATGTCGCTGTAGGGGTGAGCCGACCTGGCGCTCGACTGGTGGTAGCACGAGCACTTCGTCGACCGTCAGGTCCAGCTTGACGCGAGCAGGGTCGCTCGAACGGCGAGGGGCCCACGATAGTAGATGCGGCCTTCGCAGCTCAGTCCGTTGCGCTTGTTGCGGTAGACGTCAAAACGCACCCGGTCCACCGGAATCTCAAGGCCCACCTCGTCATACAGAGCTTCGGCGGCCCGTGTGAAAGCGACTTTGAGGAAGCTGCCGTCCATCTGCGCTTCCGCAGCGATCGTGAAATCAAGGTCTTCCGAGAACCGGTAGGTTTCGAAATAGCACTTCTTCAGGCACGTCCCGCCCTTGAAGGTCCAGGCGCTGGCCAGTTCCTCGTTACGGAAGATGCCAGCCAAGAGCCAGCCGAGGACGTAGTCCTTCTCGACGACTTCGGGCGCGAGCGAGAGATCGGTA
Organism: Candidatus Accumulibacter propinquus; assembly: GCA_016714935.1. Classification (GTDB taxonomy): domain Bacteria; phylum Pseudomonadota; class Gammaproteobacteria; order Burkholderiales; family Rhodocyclaceae; genus Accumulibacter; species Accumulibacter propinquus. The sequence goes on from JADKBU010000004.1 coordinate 24,031, forward strand.
GCCACTTCGAGGATCTCCGATCGATCAATCATCGACGGCCTCCTGTTTCCAGCTCTCCGGAACCCACAGCCGCCACCGGCGAATCAGGCGCGGGCAAGGTCGCGCGGGATCGAGTTTCGCGTTGCCCATGGTGAGCCGCTCGGCGCAAGCCGCGAGCAGCGGATTCGGTGCGCCGGCACGCTCTGCTAGGAAACCCAGGCGCTTGAAAACTGCGCCGTTGCCGATTTGTGCGGCATAGTCGACCAGCGTTTCAGGTGATGCATCGGGACGTCTCAAATAACTCTGAAGACAATCGGCGATGTGGCGGATACCGCCGCCAGATGCCGGGTCGTCGAGCATGTCAATGACGGTTCTGTGCGGGTCAGACAGCTGGAGTTTCGTGGTTCCGCGCCAGAGGACGCGCGTGCCGAAAATCTTGTCCTCGGCCAAATGCCGGAGGACGAATGTCGCGCCGTGGACGATGTGCGTCTTGCGGCGGACGGGCTGGGTAGTGCAGACAAAGATGCTGCGAAACATCTGCTCGGTTAGATCCCAGTGATGGGCGGCGCTGGCGCCGCTGACATAGGCTGTGCCAAACAACTCGGGAATCAGTGTCCATGGGTCTTCGATTACTTGATCACCGGGCGTGGAAGCCAGTGGTACGGGGGCGTACAAGCCGCGCTGAACGCGCGTAATCCAGCCCTGCCGCTGCCATCGCGCGAGAACCTTTGCCGCGGCGCTGCGGCTTATCCCGAGAGCCTGCGTGGCATCGTCGACGGTGATCAATGTCCGCCCCCCTCGCAGCACGGCAGACAGACGGCTTCGCCCCTCAGGCTTGAGCATGCTGAAGCTTGAGTTGGTCTATTTGATCTCTTTGAAGTCCCATTTCAAGGCGTTTCATGGAGTAGCAATGTATCAGAGGGTGGGTACATTGCAAAGCCTATTGTTCACTCCATGCGGGCATTGAGGAAGTCAGGCTATACCATGGCTGCCAACTGGCTGGGCAAGTGGTCAGCGTCACGCACCAGTCGTCGGCTGTAACCTCATTGCCAGGGTCAGCGCCCCATGGCTTGACCATGGGGCCAGTTCCTTCCCTTCGCACTCACGCGCTGACCCTGGTCAGCCGTGGGCGGGCCGTACGTCGGTACGGCGCCACAGCCTGCGTGAACAGCGTTGCGCTTCTGTCGCGGAACGAGTGTTGCCAGTCAAGCCGGCGATGGGGAACGAGTTCGCGGTGTCGCAAGGGAACCGGTCAGGAGGACACGCCACCGGGGTGGCCTCGGGTTCCTAGAGAATCTGGTTCGCTACGGCAAACGCCGCATTGCGCAAGACGCATGCTGGCTGGCAATCGCTATTACTCACCCCTGCGCGGCCTTCGCATGGCGATGGTGCAAACTCTGGCCTGGCATCGGCGCATGGAACCCGCCGATGCACGAGCACCCACGTTTCACCGAATCAAAGAAAGGAAAACCCGGTATGGACAAGCAACGCAGCAGTTTCTGGACCGTACCCACTAACAACCCCGTAAACAGAGGGATTTACGGGGCTTCCCGCTTCTCAGGGTGCAATGGGATGCCTTGATCCCACTGTACGGGCTCTAGACGTTGAACAGGAAGTTCAGCACGTCGCCGTCCTTGACGACGTATTCCTTGCCTTCGGCGCGCATTTTCCCGGCCTCCCGGGCTCCCTGCTCGCCCTTGCAGGCCAGGAAGTCGGCGAGCGCGATGGTCTGTGCACGAATGAAACCTCTTTCGAAGTCGGTGTGGATGACGCCTGCGGCCTGCGGCGCGGTATCGCCGACGTGAATGGTCCACGCCCGGACTTCCTTGACGCCGGCGGTGAAATAGGTCTGCAGGCCGAGTAGCTGGTAGGCGGCACGAATCAGGCGATTCAGTCCGGGTTCTTCGAGTCCGAGGTCGGCGAGGAAGACGGCCTTGTCCTCGTCGTCGAGATCGGCGAGCTCGGCCTCGATCTTGGCGCACAGGGCGACCACCGGCGCCCCTTCGGTGGCCGCATGCTGGCGCAGGCGGTCGAGGTGCGGATTGTTCTGCATCCCGTCTTCGAGGACGTTGCCGACGTACATCGTCGGCTTGATGGTCAGCAGGCAAAGGGGCTTGAGCAGGGCCCTTTCTTCGGTGGACATCGACAGCGTGCGCGCGGGTCTGCCGTCGTTGAGATGGGGCAGCAGACGCTCGAGAACGCCGACCGTCTTCTGGGCATCCTTGTCACCCGCCCTGGCCTTCTTGCTTTCGCGATTGAGCGTGCGCTCGACGGCGGCCAGATCGGCGAGCGCCAGTTCGGTGAGGATCGTTTCGATGTCGGCCAGCGGGTCGACGCGTCCGGAGACATGGACGACGTTTTCGTCCTCGAAGCAGCGCACGACACTGACGATGGCATCGGTTTCGCGGATATTGGCCAGGAACTGGTTACCCAGGCCTTCGCCTTTCGAGGCCCCGGCGACCAGGCCGGCGATATCGACGAACTCGACGATCGCCGGCTGGATGCGTTGCGGCTTGACGATCACGGCAAGCTGCTGGAGGCGCGGATCCGGCACCTCGACAATGCCGACATTCGGCTCGATGGTGCAGAAGGGGTAGTTTTCGGCCGCGATTCCAGCTTTGGTCAGGGCATTGAAGAGGGTCGACTTGCCGACATTCGGCAGCCCGACGATACCGCATTGGAGGCTCATGCGCAGATTCCCATACTCAAACAGTTTTTAGGTGCAATTGCCGTTGTGCGGCAGCGTAATCGCCGGCGGCGAGCAAGGGCCAGGCCAGCAGACAGCGATCGATGGCGCCATCCAGCAGTTCCTGCTCTTCACGTCTCGGTGCCTTGAGGACGTAGTTGACGACTTCGGCACGCTCGCCGGGATGGCCGATCCCCAGCCGCAGCCGCCAGAAGTCTGCCGTACCGAGGCGGGCCTGGATGTCCTTCAAGCCGTTGTGCCCGCCGTTGCCGCCACCCTGCTTGAGCCGGATGCTGCCCGGCGGCAGGTCGAGGTCGTCATGCACCACCAGTGTCTCGTGGTCGGCGATCTTGTAGAAACGGGCGAGTGCGGCCACCGCCTGCCCGGACAGGTTCATGTAGGTCATCGGTTGTAACAGCCACAGCTCACCGACCCGGGCGACCCGACCGAGAAACTTGCCCTGCGGCAGCAGCGGTGCCTGCAGGCGCCGCGCGAGCTGGTCGGTGAACCAGAAACCGACGTTGTGACGGTTGTCGGCGTAGTCGCTGCCGGGGTTGCCGAGACCGACGATCAGGCGGGGTGATGACATGAGCTCGATGACAGGTTCACAAGAACAAGCCGCCGTGGGCAACGGGTGCCCAACGGCGGCCTGGAATGGCGTGCGGGCTGGCCCTGGCAGTCGCCTCGGCTACCGCAGGACGGGCGGTGAGGCTGGCGATGCGGGCACGGTCATTGCCGAAATGGCAGCGCTCAGCTCGCGGCGGTTTCGCCCTCGGCGGCGTCGGTGCCGGAACCTGCCTTCTTGGCGGGAATCGAGACCACCACGTAATCCTCGCCGTGCACCACCGGCGCGACACCTGGCGGAAAAACCAGCTCGGAAGCGTGGATCGAGTGGCCGGCTTCGAGGTCCTTGAGGTCGACTTCGATATAGGACGGCAGGTCCTGCGGCAGGCAGCTCACCTCGACGTCGTTGTGCACATGCGCGACGTTGCCGCCGCTGATCTTGACGCCCGGCGCGATGTCGGCGTTGATGAAGTGCAGCGGTACGCGTTGATGGATGGCATGAACCGCGTCGACACGCTGGAAGTCGATGTGCAGGACCAGCGGCTTCCACGGGTGTCTCTGCGTGTCACGCAGCACGACGCTTTCGATCGCACCCTCGATGTTCAGCGTCAGGACGGAAGCATGGAACGCTTCCTTGCGGAGGTTCAGCAGGATTTCGTTGTGATCGATATCGATCAACTGCGGTGCAGCCGATCCGCCGTAAACGATGGCCGGCACTCTTTTTTCGCGGCGCAGGCGGCGGCTCGCTCCGGACCCCTGCAAAGTGCGCTTGCGCGCTTCAATCTGAAACTTCATGGACAGCTCCTGGGTTGACACAAACCCCGCCCGCGACCAGGCGGGGGGTTGAAAAAGAGATTGCCGAGGCGGGTGGCGTCTTACTCGATGAAGAGTGAGGACACCGAATCCTCGTTGCTGATCCGGCGGATCGTTTCGGCCATCACCTCGGCCACCGACAACTGGCGAATGCGCGGCGACTTCTGCGCATCCTCGCGTAGCGGAATGGTGTCGGTGACGACCAGTTCATCGAGATCGGAGGCATTGATCCGCTCGACGGCATTGCCCGAAAGCACCGGGTGTACGCAATAGGAGAGGACCTGCTGCGCGCCATGTTCCTTGAGTGCCGTTGCGGCCTTGCACAGCGTTCCGGCGGTGTCCACCATGTCGTCCATGATCACGCAGGTTCGCCCCTCGACCTCGCCGATGATGTTCATCACCTCGGAAACGTTGGCTTTTGGACGACGTTTGTCGATGATCGCCAGGTCGCATTCGAGGCGCTTGGCCAGCGCCCGCGCCCGGACGACGCCGCCGACGTCAGGCGAAACGACCATCAGGTGGTCGAAGTTGCGCTTCCAGACGTCGCCGAGCATGATCGGCAGGGAATAGATATTGTCCACCGGGATGTTGAAGAAACCCTGGATTTGCTCGGTGTGCAGGTCCATGGTCAGCACCCGGTGGACTCCCGATGCCGTCAGCAGATCGGCAACCAGCTTGGCAGCGATCGGCACGCGCGCCGATCGCACGCGGCGATCCTGACGGGCATAGCCGAAATAGGGAATGGCGGCGGTGATCCGGGCCGCCGAGGCGCGCTTGAGCGCGTCGGCCATCACCAACAGTTCCATCAGGTTCTCGTTGGTCGGCGCACAGGTCGATTGCAGGATGAACACGTCCATGCCGCGTACGTGTTCCTGAATCTCGACGCTGATCTCGCCGTCAGAGAATCGGCCGACCTGCGCTCGCCCGAGCGAGATGTTGAGCCGCTTGACGACGTCGGCAGCCAGGGCAGGGTTGGCATTGCCGGTAAATACCATCAGGCTGTCATAGGCCATGGTGCGCTTCCCGTGGCGGCTGGAGAATCAGCGCCGTATAAAGCAAGACGGGCAGGTCAGAGGACGCCTGCCCGCTTTGACAGAAATGGAATGGCTGGCTGGGGAAGAAGGATTCGAACCTTCGAATGCCGGAATCAAAATCCGGTGCCTTAACCAACTTGGCGACTCCCCAGCTGTCGCTCGCATCGCCTTGATAGCGAACGAGGCGCGCATTATACCGGGGATTTTTCAGGAAAAGAAGCTCCAGTGCCGTTTGCGGTGAACAAATCCGGCGATGCCGTCGGCGCAGTCAGTTCGAGAGGCCGAGCAGGGGATGCTCCGCCAGGCCGGCGGCCGCCCAGCCACGTACGCCCTTGGGTAACTGCCGCAGCGCTGCCTCGGCTTGACGGCGGTTGGCAAACTCGGCGAAAACACAAGCTCCTGACCCGCTCATCCGGGCCGGCGAAAGCGCCGACAAGCAGGCCAGATGTTCGGCAACGGTCGGAAAGCGGGCGCAGGCCACAGTTTCGAGGTCGTTGCCACCAAAACCCGGGCGCCAATCGCGGGGCGCGATCGGGAGCGAATCGCGCTTGAGTTCGCGGGCACCAAAGATTGCTGCCGTCGGGATCTGTACGGGTGGCTCAAGGACGACATACCAGCAGGGCGGCAGTTCGACAGCCTGCAGTGTTTCGCCGATGCCCTCGGCAAAAGCGTTGTGCCCGAAGAGGAAGACCGGCACATCGGCACCCAGGGCGAGGCCGATCTCCTGCAGGCGCGAACGGGGCAAAGCAAGGCGCCAGAGATGGTTGAGGGCCAGCAATACCGTCGCCGCATCCGAACTGCCGCCTCCGAGGCCGCCTCCGAGCGGCAGACGTTTTTCGATGCGGATGTCCACGCCGGCGCGACAACCCGTCGCCGTCTGCAACAGGCTGGCGGCGCGAACCGTCAGATCGTCTTCGGCCGGAACCCCCGGCAGCGGCGTGGCCAGGCGAACCGCTCCGTCCGCGCGCGGTGCAAAGTACAGGCTGTCGCCATGTCCGAGAAAGCGAAAGACGGTCTGCAGCAGGTGGTAGCCATCGGCGCGCCTGCCAACGACATGCAGAAACAGATTGAGCTTGGCCGGCGCCGGATACGCGCTCTGCCAGCCCCAGGTCTGACTGGTGGTATTCATCGGGCTCAGTTCGCGGGGGAAAGGGTGCTCCACTCGTCGATGCGCAGACGCAACTCGAAGCCGCCCTCGCGCTCGACGAACAGACGACCGGGCAGGGCCTGTGGGTCGTCGCTGTCGTACTCGTAGTCGATGCGCCAGGCTTCGTCGAGCAGGCGCAGCGGACGCCCATGCCCGTCCAGCGTCATCCTGCCGCCACCCGGATTGTTGCCGCGTAGCCAGTCCACCAGCCTGCTCAGGGGCAAGGGATAGCCGAGTACCGACTGCAGCAGTTCGTCGGCGTTTGCCGCCGCATAGGTCCTGCCATCGCCGGCGATCAGACGCGCGCCACTGGCGTCGCTGACCATCTCGGCCATGCCCTGCCCCAGCGGTGACGACAGGAGCAGTTCATTGCGGCTATCGTCATGGCGCCAGTTCAGCCTTCCGACATGGCTCTGGCCGTCCTGGCGCAGTGCGAAACGCCCGCTCAGCGCAAAATCATGCAAGCCGGCGCGCGTCATGGGCAGCGCGCCGCCGGCCGGCGGCGGCAGGGCCGTGCAGGCGCTCAGCCCAAGCGCGCCGAGCAGGCGCGCGAGCGAGCGACCCCCACTGAACAGGTACAGGCAGGTGCACAATACGGCGTGCCTTGTGCTCAGGGGGCAAACCGCCTGACGGCTTCGGTCAGGACCTCGTTGGTGGGATTCTTCTGCTGCGCCTCGCGCAAGCTGCGTTGCGCTTCATCCTTGCGGCCAAGCATCCACAATACCTCACCGAGGTGTGCCGCAATTTCCGGGTCGGGGCGCAGGCCGTGCGCGCGCTGCAGGAGGCTCAGCGCACCTTCGAGATCTCCCTGTCGATAGAGGACCCAGGCCATGCTGTCGAGGATGAAGGGGTCGTTCGGAGCGAGTTGCAGCGCTTTCTCGATCAGTTGCCGGGCCTCGGGGAGGCGCATGTTGCGATCGGCGTAAGAGTAGCCGAGCGCGTTGTAGGCCTGTGCATTCTCCGGTTGCAATTCGATCAGCTTGCGCAGTCGGCTTTCCAGCAACTCCACGCGTCCGAGCTTTTCGGCCAGCAGGGCCGACTCATAGAGCAGGTCGGGCTGCTCGGGTTGCTTGCTCAGCGCGCGTTCAAGCAAATCGAGAGCGGCCTCGGTCTGCCTGGCGTCGCGCAGCAAGGCAGCTTCGGCGATCAGGAACTGGACGCCCTGTTTCGGGTCCAGTTCGGCGGCTTCGTGCAGTTGCCTGCGGGCTGCCTCAGGCTGGCCCGCCTTGCTCAGGAGATTTGCGCTGCGAATCTGTGCCGGCAGATAGTGCTCGCCTGTACCGACCTGCCGATAATAGGTCAGAGCCTCGTCGCTGCGCTTGCCTTCTTCCGCAAGCTGGCCAAGATAGTAATAGGGCGCACTCTTGTTCGGAATGTCGAGCGTGATCAGGTGCTTGAGTTGTGCTTCGGCGAGCACCGTGTCGTTCTCCTGGAGGGCGAGGATGGCCACCGGGAAGACGACGTCCGGGTTGTTCGGGTAGGTGAGCAACAACTGTTCGAAGAGACGCCTGGCTTCGGCATACCGTTTTTCGCCGACCAGCGCACGCGCCAGATGCAGCTGTACCTCGCGCGCATTGGGATTGCGGTCGGCAAAGCGCTGCAGCGAGGCGACGGCTTCGGCGGAAGACTTCGGGGCCAGGATCTGCGCCTGCAGCAGGGCGGCCGCTTCCCAGTCCGGGCGCAATTCGAGAGCCTGCCGAACTTCGGCGAGTGCGCGCTCGGATTCCGCAGCCGAAGTGGCGGCGACGGCAACCGCGTAGTGTGCTTCGGCGAGGCCGAAGAAGGGCGCGCAGACCTTGCTGATCAACTGCAGAACCGCGCGACGATCCGGGCTGCGGGCGAACATTCGGTTGAGCCCCAGAAGGTTGGCGGGCAGCGACTCCCGGTCCGCCTCAAGCATGCGAATCAATCGTGGAGCAAGGCCATCGAGCTGGTTGGACATGATCAGTACGCCGACCATGACCTGTTGCGCGCGCTTCGAATCCGGTTGAACCTGAACCCACAAATTCGCCATGTCGAGCACCACGTCCATGCGCCGCGCGTAGCCGGCGACCTCGACGGCCCGCTCGATCACTCCCGGATCGCGAGTGCGCACGGCCAGGTCGGCGTAGGCCTGGCTGGCGAACTCGTTGCGGCCACGCTGCAGCGCAACTTCGGCGAGCAACACCTGATACACCACCTGTCCGCTGAGTTCCTTGTAGTCCTTCTCGTCGGCGCGTGGTGCGGCGACCGGGTCCGGCGTGCTGCGCTTGCTTTCCCGCGGCGCAGCCTGCTGTGGCTTGCCGTTGCCGGCGGCCAGTGCCGGCATGCCGAAGGCCAGCGCCAACGCTGCGCAGAGGAGAATGTTCTTGATCGGTTTCATGGTTTCCTTGCCTGCTGCAGAACGTTGCAGGAACTGACGGGGAGATTGCGTCATAATTGTTTTTCACGCATGTTATGGACTTTTCGCGGTAGCAGCAATGCCAGAACTTCCCGAAGTCGAAGTGAGCCGGCAAGGATTGCTTCCTTACCTGTCGGAGCAACGCATCGTCGGCGCCGTGGTGCGCACGCCGAGGCTGCGTCACGAGATTCCAGCCGGTCTCGATGCGCGGCTTGCCGGTCTGCGGGTAGACGCGATCCTGCGCCGCGGCAAATATCTGCTGCTGGACTGTCAAAGCACCTGCGGCGGCGGCTGGCTGCTCCTCCACCTCGGCATGTCCGGTAGTCTGCGGCTGGTGCCGCCGGATACGCCCGCCCAGAAGCACGATCATGTCGACCTGCTGTTCAAGCACACCGTTCTGCGTTTTCGCGACTCACGTCGCTTCGGAGCGCTGCTCTGGCACGAAGGCATCGGCGTCGAAAGTCATCCGGTGCTGGCCGATCTGGGCATCGAGCCGTTGTCCGAGGACTTCGACGGGAACTGGCTGTACGCGGCGGCACACCGCCGCCGCATGCCGATCAAACCGCTGCTGATGGACAGCCGCCTGGTGGTGGGCATCGGCAACATCTATGCCGCCGAAAGTCTCCACCACGCCGGCATTTCGCCGCAGCGTAGCGCCGATCGGATCAGCCTCAGGCGCTACCTGGTGCTCGCCGATGCCATCCGTTCGACCCTCGCCGCATCAATCGCTGCCGGTGGCAGCAGTGTGCGTGACTACGTGCATAGCGACGGGGGGGCAGGCTGCTTCCAGCTTTCCTGCGCGGTCTACGGCCGGGCCGGTGAAGCCTGTCCGACTTGCGCCGCGCCGGTGCGCGTGATTCGCCAGGCGGGACGATCGACTTTCTACTGCCCCCGCTGCCAGCGCTGAGGATCAGGTCCATGTCGCTGATTGGAAGAATCTTTGTGATAGAGTGAAAACCTGTACCTTGTGCCGGAACCTGCCATGACGCTTGCCCAACATTTTGCCGCCTACAGCGAATGGCGTGCTCAGCTCTCCGGGGTGCTTGACAATTTTGCCGCCTGGCTCGTCGAGAACGAGTTGAGCGACGCCCAGACCGACCGGCGCATCACTCAACTGCTCGAGAAACTGCGCGAAGATCGCCTGCATGTGGCCTTCGTCGCCGAGTTTTCACGCGGCAAGTCCGAGTTGATCAATGCCATATTTTTCGCCGGTTACGGCAACCGGATCCTGCCCTCGACCGCGGGGCGCACGACGATGTGCCCGACCGAGCTGATGTTCGATCGGACCAAGGCGCCGTCGATCGAACTGCTGCCGATCGGCAGCCGCGAATCCAACGCCAGTATCAGCGAGTACAAACGCTTTCCCGAGGAATGGGAGGTTGTGCCGCTCGCCACGGGCTCGGCCGAGTCCATGCAGGAAACGCTTCGACACGTCAGTGACGTCATTCGCGTCGACCCGGCGACGGCCGAGAAGCTGGGTTTTGCGATTGCTGATGGCGATAACGCGTTGTTTCGCGTAGACGCCGACGGGTGCGTCGAGATTCCGCGCTGGCGTCATGCGGTCATCAACTTCCCGCATCCGCTTTTGCAGCAGGGACTGGTCATACTCGATACGCCCGGTCTGAACGCGATTGGCACGGAACCCGAACTGACCTTGTCGCTGCTTCCGAACGCGCATGCCGTACTCTTCATTCTGGCCGCCGACACGGGTGTCACGCAGTCCGACCTGACCGTCTGGCGCGAACACATCGGCAACACCGGTGGCCGCAGGAAGGGACGTATCGTCGTGCTCAACAAGATCGACAGCCTGTGGGACGAACTCAAGTCGGCAGAGGAAATCGACGCCGAGATTACCAGGCAGGTCGATACCTGCGCCTGGACGCTGGCACTGCCGGAAGACCAGGTGTTCCCGGTTTCGGCCCAGAAGGCGCTGGTTGCCAAGATCAACGGCGATGCCGAACTGCTGAAACGCAGCCGCCTGTCGGAACTTGAGTTCGCGCTCTCCGAAGAACTGATCCCGGCCAAACAGGAAATCGTTCGTGACAATACCGACGCCGAGTTTGCCGATTGCTACCAGCGCGCGCGCAGCCTGCTTGAGTCGCGCCTGGTCAATCTGCGCGAACAGGTGACCGAACTCACCGAACTGCGCGGCAAGAACAAGGGCGTCGTCGAGTACATGATGGGCAAGGTGCGGGTTGAAAAGGAGGAGTTCGAATCCGGCCTGCAGCGCTACTACGCCGTGCGCAGTGTTTTCTCGCAGTTGACGAACAACCTCTTTGCTCACCTCGGGCTCGATTCGCTGCGTCTGCTGACGACGACGACGCGTGAGGCGATGGTCAACGCCACCTTCTCGAAGACCTTGTCGGGGGCGATGGCGCATTTCTTTGACGTCGCGCGTGGCAACCTCGCGAGATCCGAGGGTGAAGTAACCGAAATCCTGGCCATGATGGAAGCCATCTACAAGAAGTTCGCGGTTGAGCATGGCCTCAAGCTCGGATCGCCGATCGGTTTTTCGCTGTTGCGTTACGAGAAGGAAATCGACCGTCTCGAGCAATGGTGCGATACCCACATCAACACCATGTTCCAGTTGCTGACACACGAAAAGAGCCAGTTGACGCAGCGCTTCTTCGAGGAAGTGACGGTGCAGGTGCGCAAGAGCTTCGAACACGCCAACCGTGACGCCGAATCGTGGCTGAAGGCGATCATGGCACCGATGGAAATTCAGATCCGCGAGCACCAGATCCAGCTCAAACGGCGGCTGGAAAGCATCAAGCGCATCCACCAGGCGACCGACACGCTGGAAGAACGCATCGAGGAACTCGCCCATGTCGAGGAGCGGCTGGTCCTGCAGGTGGGAGCGCTCGCCCAGATCGGCCGGAGTCTGCGCGATATCCTGCAGCAGACGGTAAGCAGCGAAGGCGCGCTGAGTGCCGCCTGAGGTGAGGTCAGCCGAGGGGCCACGACCCCCGGCGTGGGCGGCTGTGGATTCCAGCCCGAAGGTCTGTTTGACCAGCATTGACCCGGATCCTGCCACCAGGATTCGTCTTCTGGCGGTCAGTTCATTTTGTGAAGCTTCTTTCTGTGTTCGAGGATGATTGATGACATCAACACCTGCCCGATCCTGTGCGCTGTTCATGGCACTCATGCTTGCCTTGTCGCCGGCTGCGGCGCAGCAATCCCCATCGACGGTTTCGCCCGCGTCGGCCGCCGGCGGTCCGGCAGCGAACACCTTCTCGCAGCAGGAACTCGATCGCCTGCTGGCCCCGGTTGCGCTGTATCCCGATCCCTTGCTGGCGCAGGTGCTCATGGCGTCGACTTATCCCCTCGAGGTCGTCGAGGCGGCTCGCTGGGCCAAGGCCAATCCCAAGGTCACCGGAAAGGCGCTCGAGGATGCAATGGCCAGGCAGTCGTGGGATCCTGCCGTCAAGTCGCTGGCCACCGTGCCGCAGGTGCTGCAGCAGATGAACGAGAATCTCGACTGGACCCAGAAGTTGGGAGACGCGTTCCTCGCGCAGCAGCAGGACGTGATGAACACGGTGCAGGGTCTGCGTGCCAGAGCCGATGCCGCCGGCAATCTGAAGTCCTCGCCGCAGCAGGTGGTGAAGACCGAGAAACAGGGTAGCCAGACGATCTACGTCGTCGAATCGCCAAAGCCGGACGTGGTGTATGTGCCGACCTACAATCCGGCGGTGGTGTATGGGACCTGGTGGTATCCGACACCGCCATACGCCGTGTACCCGCCGGCCTATGTCTATCCACCCGGCCTCGCATTCGCGACCGGCGTTGTCGTCGGCGCGGCGATCTGGGGTGCCTGCAGCTGGGGTTGGGGGCGCAGCAACGTTGACATCAATGTCAATCGCTACAACTCGTTCAACCGCACGAATATCAGCAGCAGCAACTGGAATCATAATGTCGAGCACCGTCGTGGGGTGGCCTATCGGGACCAGAATGTTGCCCGCCAGTACAACCGCGGCAGCAATGCACAGGCCGCCAAGGCGCGCGAGGATTTTCGTGGCCGCGCCGAGAGCGGACGTTCGGAACTCAAGGGCATGGATCGGGGCGAACTCGACCACCGCGTCAAGGACGCCGATCGCGGAGCACGGGAAAACCTGGGTGGCCGAGGCGATGCGGGGCGGGCTGATGCCGGTCGAGCCGAGCCCAGGAGCAGGGATCGCGGTGAAGTGAGCAACCGCATGCAGAATGGCGAACGTGGCAGCGGTGCATCGGGGCGTGACCGCGGCGACGCTGGCGGCGCGCAGAATCGTGCCGCCGGCATGCACGACCGTTCGGCTGGTGGAGGCTTCTCCGGGGTGGGCAATGGTGCGTCGACGCGTGAGGCGAGTCAGCGCGGCAGTGCCAGCCGGGCGGATGCAGGCGGTCGGGGAGGCGGTGGCGCCAGCTTCGGCGGTGGCGGGGCCGGTCGGGGAGGTGGTGGCGGAGCCAGTTTCGGCAGTGGCGGCGGCCGGGGAGGTGGCGGTGGCGCAGGCTTCGGGGGAGGTGGCGGTGGCCGAGGTGGCGGCGGGCGTGGCGGCCGTTAATCCCCTTTGACCATCACTTTCTGCGGAGAAACGATCATGAAACTGAAGAACACGATGAAGGCGCTCGCGGCCGCCCTGCTGATCACGATGGCCCCAGCGATCAACGCGGCACCGCCGGCAGCGGCGGCACAGACGGTCGTGCACCAGAGTTTTGCCACGCCTGAAGATGCCGCACGCGCGCTGGCGGACGCGGTGCGTGCGCAAGACGTCAAATTGCTCCTGAACGTCGTTGGCCCGGCATCCCGGAGTTGGCTATCGAGCGGTGACGAGGTTGCGGATCGGGAAAGCTGGCGGAAGTTCCTGGTCGATTACGATCGCAAGCACAGCATCAGCCAGGTGGCCGATGGCCGGGCGATCCTGCTGGTCGGCGACGGTGACTGGCCGTTCCCGGCGCCTCTGGTGCGCCAGGGTGATGGCTGGGTTTTCGATTCTGCGGCGGGTCGCGAGGAAGTCATCAACCGCCGGGTCGGCCGGAATGAGCTGGATGCGATCCAGACCCTGCTGGCCATCGTCGATGCCCAGCGCGAGTATGCCGCGACTGACCCCGACGGCAATGGGTCGGTGGACTACGCCCGGCGCTTCGTGTCGTCCGAAGGGACCAGGGACGGCCTCTTCTGGCCGGTCGAGGCAGACGAGCCGCCAAGCCCCCTGGGGCCGCTGGTCGGCGCCGCGACGCGCGAGGGCTATGGCAAGAAGGGTGGCCAGCCGCAGCCCTATCACGGCTATCGTTATCGAATGCTGACTGCGCAGGGCAAGGACGCCCCGGGCGGCGCCTACAGCTATCTGGTCAGGGATCGGCTTATGGGTGGTTTTGCTGTCGTCGCGTATCCGGCAAAGTATGGGATCTCGGGTGTGATGACCTTCATCGTCAACCACGACGGTACGGTTTTCCAGAAGAATCTGGGCAAAGCCACCGAAGTGGAGGCGATCAGGATGCGCAGCTTCAATCCGGATGCCAGCTGGAAGAAGGTCGAGTAGGGTACCGGCCATTCTGCAGGGCGCTGATCGGCATCCTGCAGGATGCCGCCCTCTCTCCTTTGCGGCGCCTTGTGATCCGTTGTCCGTCACGCTTCGGCATGGACAGCGCCCTGTCAAATCGGCCATAATCGCGCCATCTGTCCACCGCCCCTGCCATGAAGTTCCTCTTCGATCTTTTCCCCGTCATCCTGTTTTTCGTTGCCTACAAAGTTGCCGGCATCTACGCGGCGACCGGCGTGGCCATGGCGGCGACCTTTGCCCAGATCGGCTGGCTGTGGTTCAGGGGTCGGAAGATCGACACCATGCTCTGGGTCAGCCTGGTGATCATCACCGTCTTTGGTGGCTTGACCTTGCTTCTGCAGGACGAGGACTTCATCAAGTGGAAGCCGACGGTGCTTTACTGGGCGTTTGCGGCGGTGCTGTTTGGCGGCACCGTCTTCTTCAAGAAAAACCTGATGCGTGTGCTGCTGGCTGAACAGATGGAATTGCCTGACGTCGCATGGGCCAAGGTCAACTGGTCGTGGATCGGTTTCTTCGTCTTCATGGGGATCGCCAATCTGTTCGTGGCTTTCAACTTTTCCACCGACGATTGGGTCAACTTCAAACTGTTCGGTGCCACCGGGCTGATGCTGGCTTTTGTTCTCGCGCAAGGCTTGCTGCTGCAGAAGTACATCGAGGAGAAAGAATGATGTTCTACGCCATCGTCGGTGAGGATCGCCTGGACTCGCTGGTGCAGCGCCTCGCCGCCCGGCCGGCGCACGTCGAGCGTCTCAAGGCGTTGCAGGAAGAGGGCCGTCTCTTGCTTGCCGGTCCGTTTCCGGCCATCGACTCTCCTGATCCCGGGCCTGCAGGTTTTTCGGGAAGCCTGATCGTTGCCGAGTTCGCTTCACTCGAGGCCGCCCGAATCTGGGCCGATGCCGATCCCTATGTCGCCGCCGGAGTTTACGCGACGGTTGCCGTGAAGCCGTTCAAGAAAGTGCTTCCGGCGTGACTGCAAAGCACGCGGGGAGCACAGCCTGCAACGTCGAAACGATCATCCGGCAACGTCTCGCGGTCCTCGATCCGATTCGACTTGAAGTGATCGACGACTCGGCTCGGCACGCGGGCCATGCAGGTGCCAAAAGCGGCGGCGGGCACTATCGTCTGCTGATCGTCGCTGCCACCTTTGCCGGCCAGGCTCGGCTGGCTCGTCACCGCTTGATCCATGCCGCGCTTGGCGACCTGCTGCAGACCCGGATTCACGCCCTGAGTATCCAGGCGCTGACCGCAGCGGAAGTTGCATCGACGGCCGCGACGGTTTCCTGATCAGAATGCTCGACCGCTGTACCCCAATACCCACTCCAACAGAAGGAAAACCAGACATGCACAAGCTCTCCAAACTGGCCAGCGCCCTGCTGCTCGGCGCGCTCATCTCGCTCCCGGCGATGGCTGCCGAAAAAGCCAAGCCCGCGGCGACCGGGACCGTAGCCACCGTCAATGGGGTTGCCATTCCACAAAGCATCGCCAATGCTTTTGTCGCCGAGCAGAAGGCACAGGGCGCCCCGGATAGCCCGGAACTCAAGAAGGCGGTCCGCGAAGAACTGATCCGTCGCGAGTTGCTGGTCCAGGAAGCCAAGAAGCTGGGCCTCGACAAGAACCCCGATGTGGCGGCACAGGCTGACCTGGCACGGCAGGCAATCTTCATTCGGGCTTTCGTCCAGGATTTCGTCAAGAAGCATCCGATCAGCGACGAACAGCTCAAGGCTGCATACGACAAGATGAAAACCCAGATGGGCAACACCGAGTACAAGGTACGTCACATCCTGGTTGAACAGGAAGATGACGCCAAGACGATCATCGCCAACCTCAAGAAGGGTGCCAAGTTCGACGACCTGGCGAAGCAATCGAAGGATCCAGGTTCGCGGGAGAAGGGCGGCGACCTGGGCTGGAGCAGCCCTGCCAACTACGTGAAGCCGTTCGGCGATGCGGTCGGTAGTCTGGGCAAAGGGAAGTACACCGAAACCCCGGTGAAGACCGATTTCGGCTATCACGTCATCCTGCTTGAGGACAGCCGCCCGCTGACCCCGCCGCCGTTTGACCAGATCAAGCAACAGATCGCGCAGCGCCTGCAGCAGGAGCAACTGCAGAAATTCGTCGGCGAACTGCGCAGCAAGGCCAAGGTCGATTAGGACCCGCAACGGCACAGGCGCTGCACCGCGCGGCGCCTGTTGCCTTGCCGGACGCTATTCGACAGTGGTTCCAGCTTTGCGCAATTCCAGGATGGCCGGGTAGCCAGCCGGGAAGAGCAGTCTGCCGGGACGATTCACAATCCTGTTGAAATGGGCCGAACTGGGCGCAGGTGATCGAGCGGCTGCGCCCGTGACCGTCATTTACCCCACCCATCGCCGCGCATTGCGGAACATGCGCAGCCATGGCGAATCGTGCCAGCCGCGCGCGTCCCAGTCGGCCGGGTGCCAGGACATCTGGACGCTGCGGAAGACACGCTCGGGGTGTGGCATCATGATCGTGAAACGACCGTCGGGAGTCGTGAACCCGTTAGCGCCGGCCGGCGAACCATTCGGGTTGTAGGGATAGACCTCGGTTGCCTGGCCGTGGTGGTCCACGTAACGCACGCTGACCAGCGCGTCGGCTTGCTGTGCCGGCGAAGCAAATACCGCCTGCCCCTCGCCATGCGAGACGACGACCGGCAGGCGGCTGCCGCCCATGTCGGCAAAGAGGATCGACGGCGAGACAGGGAGTTCGACCAGCGAGAGGCGCGCTTCGAACTGCTCGACGCGGTTACGCACGAAACGTGGCCAGGCATCGGCGCCGGGGATCATTTCCTTCAGGGCACTCATCATCTGACAGCCGTTGCAGACACCGAGGGCAAAGGTGTCCGGGCGGTCGAAGAAAGCCGCGAAGTTGTCGCGTGCGCGTTCGTTGAAGAGGATGGTCTTCGCCCAGCCCTGACCTGCTCCGAGCACATCGCCGTAGGAAAAACCGCCGCAGGCGACGGCGCCCTTGAAATCGCCGAGCGCGACGCGGCCAGCGAGAATGTCGCTCATGTGCACATCGATGGCGGCGAACCCGGCGCGATCGAAAGCGGCCGCCATCTCGACATGGCCATTGACGCCCTGCTCGCGCAGGATCGCCATGCGCGGCCGGGCGCCGGTGTGAATGAACGGGGCGGCGACGTCGACGGCGGGGTCGAAGCTCAGCGTCACCGACAGCCCCGGGTCGGTGGTGTCGAGAATGCGGTCGTATTCCTGCTGCGCACATTGTGGGTGGTCGCGCAACTGCTGCATGTGGAAACTGGTCTCCGACCAGGCGCGCTGCAGATCGATGCGCTTCTCGTTGAGCACGGCCCTGGCGTTGCGGATGACGCGGATCTGATCCCAGGGGTTGGGAGCGCCGATGAAGTGGCTGCAGGCGCCTAGTCCGACGGCGCGCAGAAGGTGCATGACCCGGTGGCGTTGGCTACGTCGAATCTGCACAACGGCGCCGGCTTCCTCGCAGAACAGCGCCCGCATCAGCAGTTCGAAGGAACGGCCGCCGAGCAGATTGGGGCGCTTCTCATTGCCGTCGACGTCGTTGACCAGCGGGTCGAAACACAGTCCGTCGGTATCGATCGAAACACCGCAGTGGGCGGCGAAAGCCATCTCGCAGACGGTCGCAAAGAGACCGCCGTCGGCGCGATCGTGGTAGGCGAGCAGCAGATCCTCGGTGGCCAGTTGTCGCAGCGCGGCGAAGAAGGCGCGCAGGCGCTGCGGGTCGTCGACGTCGGGCGCGGCGCTGCCGGTGGCGTTATAGACCTGTGCGAGCGCCGAACCGCCGAGGCGGTTGCGGCCAGCGCCGAGATCGATCAGCAGCAGGTCGGTTTCCCCGGCGTCGAGTACCAGTTGCGGGGTCAGCGTGCGGCGCGCATCCTGCACGCGCGCAAAGCCGGTGACGACCAGCGAGAGGGGTGAAACCACCTGTTTCTGGCGGCCCCGCTCCTCGCCATCGGTTTCCTGCCAGGCGCTGCGCATCGACAGCGAATCCTTGCCGACCGGAATCGCGACGCCGAGTTGCCGGCAGAGGTCGGAGACTGCCCGGACGGTGTCGAACAGGCGTGCATCCTCGCCCGGAAAGCCGGCGGCGGCCATCCAGTTGGCCGAGAGTTTGACATCGCCGAGCGTCGCGATGTCGGCGGCGGCCATATTGGTCAGCGCCTCGGCGACTGCCATGCGGCCTGAAGCCGGGGCATCGACGACGGCGACCGGCGTGCGCTCGCCGATCGCGAAGGCTTCGCCAAGGTAAGTGTCGAACCCCATCAGGGTCACCGCCACGTCGGCACAAGGCACCTGCCACGGGCCGACCATCTGGTCACGCGCGGTCAGGCCGCCGACGCTGCGATCGCCGATGCTGATCAGGAAGGTCTTGTCGGCGACCGCCGGCAGACGCAGCACGCGATAGGCGGCTTCCCCGAGGTCGACCGCAGTGGCATCGAAGGGCACCGTCAGCGCAGGCAGGTGTGCCGCGCTGCGCGTCATGCGCGGCGGTTTGCCGAGCAGTGCGGCCAGGTCCATATCGACCGGATGGTTGCCGAAATGACGATCGCTGACCAGCAGGCGCCTTTCGCTGGTGGTCACGCCGACGACCGCGAAGGGGCAACGCTCGCGCTCGCAGAGCGCCGAGAATTCCGCGAGGCGGCCTGGAGCAATGGCCAGCACGTATCGTTCCTGGGCTTCGTTGCACCAGATCTCGGCGGGCGACATGCCCGGTTCCTCGATCGGTACGGCGCGCAATTCAAAACGGGCGCCGCTGCCGGCGCCATGCGCCAGTTCGGGCAGGGCGTTGGAGATCCCGCCGGCGCCGACGTCGTGTATCGACAGGATCGGATTGCCGTCGCCCGGAACAGAAGCGTCCGCGGTCGGTGTGCCCATTTGCCAGCAACGGTCAATGACTTCCTGCGCCCGACGCTGGATCTCGGGGTTGCCGCGTTGCACCGAGGCAAAGTCGAGATCCTCGCTGTTGCTGCCGGTGCTCATCGAACTGGCGGCGCCGCCGCCAAGCCCGATCAACATTCCCGGGCCGCCGATCTGGATCAGCAGCGTGCCCGCTGGCAGCTTGTCGGCCTTGAACGACTGCCCGGCGGCGATGTTGCCGACACCGCCGGCGAGCATGATCGGCTTGTGGTAGCCGCGCATGACCTGATCGTCGCCGTGGCCGGTGAACTGTTCATAGGTGCGGAAGTAGCCGGCGAGATTCGGGCGGCCGAACTCATTGTTGAATGCGGCCGCGCCGATCGGTCCTTCGAGCATGATAGCCAGCGCCGAGGCGATGCGTCCCGGACGGCCATACGCGGCGCTTGGCATTTCCCAGGGCTGTGGAAAATTCGGGATCCTGAGGTTGGAGACCGAAAAACCGCAAAGGCCGGCCTTCGGTTTGGAGCCGCGGCCAGTGGCACCCTCGTCGCGAATCTCGCCGCCCGATCCGGTCGCCGCTCCGGGGAAAGGCGAGATCGCCGTCGGGTGGTTGTGTGTCTCGACTTTGGCAAGTATGTGCGTCTGCTCTTCCCGATAGCCGTAACAGCCGTCGGCACCGGGATGGAAGCGTGCGACCAGAGCCCCTTCGATGACCGATGAATTGTCGGAATAGGCGACGATGGTGCCCGCCGGGTGTGCCTGGTGTGTCTCGCGGATCATTCCGAACAGGGTTTCGTCGCGCATTTGTCCGTCGACGATCCAGGACGCGTTGAAGATCTTGTGCCGACAATGTTCGGAGTTGGCTTGTGCGAACATCATCAATTCGACGTCGGTAGGGTCGCGCTGCGCCTGCAGGAAGAGATCGACGAGGTAATCGACTTCATCCTCGGACAGCGCCAGCCCCAGGCGCTTGTTGGCGTCAACCAGTGCTGCACGACCGCCGGCCAGCAGGTCGACACTGCTCAGCGGCTTCGGTGCAAAGTGACGGAACAGCTCGGCAACCTGTGCAAAGTCGCCGAGCACGGATTCGAGCATGCGGTCGTGCAGCAGGGCAGCGACGCGGCTCTGCTCGGTCGCCGACAAATGACGTCTGGGTGCGTGCAGCCGGTAGGCAATGCCCCGCTCGATGCGGATGATGGCGCGCAGGCCGCAGTGGCCTGCAATGTCGGTGGCTTTCGACGACCAGGGCGAGATCGTCCCGATACGCGGGGTGACCAGAAACAGTTCGCCGCCTTCCGTTTCGTCTTCCCGGCGCTCTTCGAGCAGCGCCGCAAGCTGGCGACGTTCGATTTCGCTGAGCGGCCGCCGGCAGGCGGCGAAGTGCCAATAGTCGGCGGCAGCGATGCGCGCTCCGGGAACGGCAATGGCCACCGCCTGCTGCAGGCTCTGCAGGCGGAAGGACGAAACGGCGGGAGCGCCGCGAAGAAAGAGGATATCGGCCATGGTGGGCTGCAGAGAAGGGCAGGCTGAGCTGCGTTGGCGGGAACAACGGTGAGGGGCGATTATAGCCGACGCAAAGGGCATGCAAAGTCGAGCCCGTTGGGCTAGGATCCGGCAATGAAAACAGCTCTCCGATCAGAAGCGCTCTACCGTGCCGCCGAGTTGCGCAGCATCGAGAGCGCCGCCGCCGATCAGCCGTTGATGCAGCGCGCGGGGCTGGCGGCGGCCGATCTCGCGACGGCGCTTTGTCGTGTCCAGGGGGCGCCGCTGTTGATCTTCGCCGGGCCGGGCAACAACGGTGGTGATGCCTTCGTCGCCGCACGCCACCTGCGCGAACGGCGTTTCGCGGTGCATGTCGTTTTTGCCGGTGAGGGGAGTCGCCTGCCGAAGGATGCTGCCGCCGCGTACAAGCGTTTCATCGACGATGGCGGCAGCGTGCTCGAGAGCATTCCTACGGGTCAGCGCTGGGCGCTGATCATCGACGGCCTCTTCGGAATTGGTCTGCAACGGCCGATCAGCGGACGTTACGGCGAATTCGTGTTGGCCGCCAACGCGCTTGCCGCCCGCGATCGCTGCCCGCTGCTGGCCCTCGACTGTCCCAGCGGGCTCGACGCCGATACCGGAAGACTCTGTGGCGCGACGATTCGGGCCAGCCACACGATCACCTTCATCGCCGGCAAGCCGGGCCTGCACACCGCCGACGGTCCCGACCACTGCGGCATCATTTCGCTGGCCGCGCTCGACGTCGACGCCGAGCGCCTGACGACGGCCAGTGCCCGGACAGTCGGCAGTGACCTGTTCATCGACTGGCTGCGTCCGCGCAGCAGGAACAGTCATAAGGGCAGCAACGGCAGCGCCGGCATCATCGGGGGCGCGAGCAGCATGGTTGGCGCCGCGTTTCTGGCCGGACGCGCAGCGCTGCGGCTCGGCAGCGGTCGCGTGTACCTGGGGCTGCTCGATTGGCAGGCGCAGGCGATCGACCCACTGCAGCCCGAACTGATGCTGCGGCAGCCCGACGCCCTGCTGGCTACGGCGCTGACCGCGCTGGCCTGCGGCCCAGGGATGGGCAGCGGCGAGAAAGCACCCGCCCTGCTCGAGCGCGCGTGCGCGCTCGACATCCCGTTGCTGCTCGACGCCGACGCATTGAACCTGCTGGCTGCGGATCACACCTTGCAGCAGGTGGTACCGGCACGCCAAGGGCGCGGCGCCTGTACGCTGCTGACGCCACATCCGACCGAGGCCGCGCGCTTGCTGGGCTGCGATACGGCACTGGTGCAGGCCGACCGTGCCGGTGCGGCGCTGCAGCTTGCCACCCGGTATCAGGCCCTGGTGGTGCTGAAAGGTTGCGGCAGCATCATCGCCACACCGGCGGGTCGCTGGTTCGTTAACACCAGCGGTAATCCCGGTCTCGCCACGGCCGGCACCGGCGACGTGCTCAGCGGCTTCGTCGTGGCCCTGCTGGCGCAAGGCTGGCCGGCGGTCGAAGCGGCACTGGCCGCCGTACATCTGCACGGCGCAGCCGCCGACGAGTGTGTCGCCGGTGGCTATGGGCCGATCGGGCTGACGGCCGGCGAACTGATCGACAGTGCGCGTGCCTGCTTCAACCGTTGGGTGGCGAATGGCCGATGAGGTCGCCGGTGTGGCTGCTGGTGCACCGGCGACCGCTTCGGCCTGAACCTGTCGCACAAGCAAAAACCGGGCTGCAGCGACCATGTCGCAGCAGCCCGGTCTTCAGTCCGGCCGCATACCCGCAGACTACAAATTACGCGGCTTTGCGGCGACGGCTGCCCACCAGTCCGACGAGGCCGAGGCCCAGGAGACCCAGCATGGCGGGCTCGGGGACGTCGGCACTGCGGAAGGCGACTTCGCCGATCGCGCAGGCCGGGAACGTACCGGGATTGGACTGCGGGCAACGCGACATGTCAAAACGAACGTAGCGTGCCGTCGCGCCCACGGAGAACACATCGGCCGGGTAATTGGCCAGGGGGTTGTCGAACGGGGTCAGACCGCTGGCCAGTGACGTGAAGGTGGTGCCATCAATCGAGGTCCACAGGTCGAGCAGGCCGATACCCGAGGATTCTTCGTTCCACAGCGCCAGGCGGTCGAAGGAGCGGACCGAGCCCAGATCGTAGGTGACAGTGGCAGTGGTCGTCCCCGCATTGCCGAACCATTCAAAGCCGGCGAAGGTGGAGGTGTGCAACGGGTTGGTTGCGATATAGGCGTCGAAATTGGTGACGCCACTGGTGTAGTCCGAGAGCAAGCCATTATGGTTGAAGGTATCGTTGATCGACCCGTTTCCCGGCAAGTCGCCAGCGTTGACGACGGCGCCGGTGGCACTGAAGATTGCGCCAGCGGCAGTCGCGTTCTGGACGGTGCCGGCGAGCGCCAGTGCGCCCAGCAAGAGTACTGCGGTGGAACTCAATTTCTTGTTCATGAGGATCTCCAAAAAGTAGTGTGACATATTCGATCAGACTGCTGCGCACTTGGCGAAACAACATCAGGGGGTGAGTCGATCAGGACTCGCAGGTCATGCCCCTCGTTGCGCCCATTCAGTCAAGGCACTTGGCCGCGGGTTTCGGGGTGAGCCCGCACACATTCAAAACCTTGTGTAAATCAAATAGCAAGAGGTGTGCCAGTTAAGTTTTAGCCAATTAAAGCTGATGCATAGCGATTTCCTGCGGAGCTTGGCCCGGTCTACTGTAAGTTTTTTCGACAGCTTTTAAGTCCCGGTCACGGGAGTGTGCTCCGTAGACGCCCAGCCGCCAATCAGCCAGCACCTGCGTCGTCCATCCGCTGGTCGGCGGTGAACATCGCCGCTGCTTCCTGCTGGCCGAGCTCGAAATAACGCTTTTGGGCGCTGCTGTCCTTGAGCGAAATGGTCATGCTTTCGAGGTCCTTCGGTCGCAGCACGTGCAAGGGCTTGGCGAAAAAACGCTTGCCGCCGATCTCGGCATTCTGTTTGCCCATCGCCTTGAGCATCTCGTTGATCAGGGTCGCCTGCGCGAAGATACGCGTGTTCGGCAGCGTGAGTTGCATGTCGCTGACCAGCAGGTGGGTATCGATGCTGTTGAACGGCAGAGTGAACGATTTCGAGCGGTAAAGTTTGTCAAGCTCGCGGTGATAGTCGTAGTCGGTGAAATCCACGGCGATGATCTCGTCCACCTGATCGTCTTCGAACAGCGTGCGCAGCGGCGTGTTGTCCAGATAGCCGCCCTCGATGTAGTAGTCGCCATCGATGGTGATCGCCTTGAAATACGGGATGGTGGTGATGCCGGCGAGGAAGGCGTCCATGAAGACGTCGAGACTGCCATCGTCGATGTTTTTGAGGATTTCATTGACGTTGAAGAAGCGCCCCCGCCGCTGGCTCAGATTGGTGGCGCGAATGTCCCAGCGCACGTGCTTCAGATTCTCGGCCAATAGCTCGCGGCGCCGCTGGTCGTCGAGCAGCAGCGACTTGCGGCAACTGTCCCGGTCGACGGTAAACAGATGCGTGCCGCTCGGTAACAACTGCGGACGTAAACCGAGAAAGTTGGAGAAGATATGGAAGATGTCGGTTACGCTGAGCCTGACCGTGCGCGTCAGGACCGGCGGCAATTCCTCGTTCTGCGAGTCCCACAGCAGGTAGTCGATGACGATGTTGTTGCCTGAGCTGGTCGAGCTGAGATGTACCACCGACTGCTGGTGCTGCTTCAACCAGACCAGCACACCTGCGGTATAGAAGCTTCGATAGCCGCCACCGGAGGCGACGAAACCGTATCTGGTCATGGTCATTCCCTGTGCGTGTCTTGCCGGGGTGTTGATGGGTTCACGTGCTCGGTGCCTTCTGTTACCTTGGCAATTCTACAAAAACTTGTTGGAGAAGGCATGGACGAGACGAAGGAATCGCTGATTCTAAGTGGCTTTCGGGCAAAGTTTCAGGTAGATGAGCTACTGGTGCTCAGGACCACCGCCTGGTCGTGGTCCGTCAGACCCGCGCAGGCGACTCTGGGCGCCGGGATCCTGTCATTGAACCGTTACGCCGCCCGGTTTTCCGATGTGACCGCGGCGGAAATGGCCGACCTCGCCGCCTTGCTGACGAAACTGGAGCAGGCGCTCCAGTCTGCGTTTGCCTACGAGGCGATCAACTACCTGATGTTGATGATGGTCGACAAGCACGTGCATTTCCACGTCATTCCCCGCTATCCGGCCGGCCGTCGGTTTGCGGGGCTGGAGTGGCTTGATTCCGGCTGGCCCGCGATGCCGGTACTGGCCGACCAGCAACACCGTGAGCGGGTGGATGTTCTCGCGTTGATCCGCGATCGCTTGCAGGCGGACTGTGCCGACTGATGGCCCGGCCGGTAGTCGTGCCGGAGGCGGCGACGTCCTGGCGGGCATGGCTCACCGAAGGTGCCGTGCCAGGGTCATTGCTCGTCGCTCGACTGGCGCCGCCTTTCTTCGCTGCGCCAGTCGCGTAGCGTTTCCTTGCGCGGCAAGGGTGGATTCCTGCCGGCACCACGATCCCTGACCAGGGGAATGGCGGCGCCAAGGACGAAGATGATGCAGATGACAAAGATGATCCAGCCCGCGTTCATGGCACGTCCCGATCCGAAAAAGGTTGCGCCTGCACGTTCTTGGTCACGCGCTGGAACAGGCCGCGCAGGGTGCTTTGCAGGTCGGCAGGCAGGAGGATGAGTTTGGCGTTGTCGGACTCGGCCAGCCGGCCGAGGCTGGTGATGTACTTCTCGCCGAGCAGGTAGAGCATCGGCAGTTCGTTGTCGCCAAAAGCACTGTTGACCTTGCGGATGGCCTGCGATGAGGC
Organism: Candidatus Accumulibacter propinquus; assembly: GCA_016714935.1. GTDB lineage: Bacteria > Pseudomonadota > Gammaproteobacteria > Burkholderiales > Rhodocyclaceae > Accumulibacter > Accumulibacter propinquus. Next base: position 49,334 of record JADKBU010000004.1, read on the forward strand.
TTCGGCGAGCGTGACCTGTGCCTCGGCATCGCGTTTCGCCGATTCGAGGCGGGCTTCGGCAGTCAGGATCATGGCCTGTTTTTCGCCTTCGGCGCGGGTCACCATGGCCTTCCGCTCGCGCTCGGCCGAAGCCTGCATTTCCATCGCGCGTTGCATCGACTGCGAGGGCTTGATGTCCTGGATCTCCACCGATTTGACGGTCAGGCCCCAGTCCAGCGCTTCGTCGGCGACCCCGGCTTTCAGGCGGGCCTTGATGGTGTCGCGGGACGACAGCGCCTGGTCGAGTTCCATGTCGCCGACGATCGAACGCAGGGTGGTCATGATCATGTTGCGAATCGCCTCCGAGTAATCCTGTACGCCATAGACGGCCTTTACCGGATCGGTCACCTTGATGAAGGCGATGGCGTTGACCAGAATCACGGCGTTGTCGCGCGTGATCACCTCCTGCTCCTGGACATCGAGAATGATGTCCTTGGTGGTGACCTTGTAGGAGACGATGTCGATGTAGGGAATGATGAAGCGCAGACCCGGCAGCAGCGTGGTGCGGTACTTGCCGAGGCGTTGCACGATCCATTCTTCGCCCTGCGGGACGATGCGCACACCCTTGGCGACAGTGACTGCGACGAAGACGAGGAGGACGATCGAGAAAACGGTCATGCCGGTCATTTTGCTGGCTCCACTCTGATGTAACTGCCTTCAACGGCGACGATGCGTACGCGCTCGCCGGCCTTGATGCGGGTTTCCGAATAACACTCCCAGACGTCGGCACCGAGAATCGGTTTCTGGAAACGGACCTGGCCACGGCTATCCTGGCTGATGTCGCTGACCAGCAGGCCGACTTCGCCGGCCAGTGCCGCGGCCGAAGTACCGACCGCACTCATCGTGCGTGGCCTCAGATAGCGAAACCAGATCGCCACCAGCGCCGCCGACAGTCCGGTCCACAGCAGGATCTGGGTTGACCAGTCGAGATCGGGTATGGCCAGCAGGATGATCCCGACGCCGGCGGCAGCGAGCCCGAACCAGATCAGGAAGAAGGCCGGAATGGCCATTTCGGCCATCGCCAGCAGCAGTCCGAGTACCATCCAGTGCCACCATTCGGCCAGGAACATGGCGTGATTCTCCGTCTGCCCGGAAGCGAAGGATGTCGGCAGCACAGTGATGTGCCTGGAACCGCACACCTTCGGGGCCGGGATGCCTGACGATTAGACGCCATAAGCGCGTCGCTGGCAAGTGCGCGGCGTGTCGATCCGGGCATGCGCCGACAGCGGACGCGTGGCGGCTGTCAGGTTGCCGAAGGGCGGCGCTGGCGGGCAAGGGCGGTCGATTGACAGAGTTCTGGCGAGACGACAGAATCCCTCGCTGGCGATGGTGACGCACAGGTGGTGCGCGGAGGAGGCTGGCCTGACACAGATCCGTGATGACCGCAACGCGGCAGGATGAATCGCTGCTGAGCGTGAGCCCAGCGGTTTCAATACGGTCAGGATCGGCCAGTGGCGGCGTGATGCCGTTGCAGAACATGAGTTGCTGGAGTACGCGGTGAGGCTACTGCATGGCACGCTGGCGATCCTCGCCGCAACGCTGGGCGTGTTTCTGGCGCTGCATCATCCTCTGGCTCCGCGGTTGCTGGTCTGTCTTGTGGTCGCCTGGGGGCTGGCCGTTTGCCTGCGCCCGGCGATCTGGCTTTTTGTGCTGCCTGCGGCATTGCCGATCGCCGGGCTTTCGGCGTGGACCGGCTGGATCGGCGTCGAGGAGTTCGACCTCCTGGCCCTCGGCGCGGCGTCAGGGTGCTACGCGCGCATGGCCTTGCAGGGCGTGAGGTGGTGTTGCCAAACCCGAACCAGCGAGCCGGTGCCTGCGCCGGCAGCGTTGCTCCGTCCGGCACCGCAAAACCTGCCGGGCCGAAGAACGAGGAGGCCCGGCGTCCGTGCTGAAATCCCGTTGACGGCTTGCCAGTCGCCGTTCCCCAATCGTGTCCCTCTCGCGCCCCGGGACGCTGCGGCTGCCCGAGATCCGTTCCGGTTTGCCTGGATCGGCCTGGCCGCCCTGGCCGCGTCCAGCGTGCTGGCCATGGTGCGTGGCCTGGCCGATGCGGATGGCTTGGATCTGGGGTGGTTCCAGGCTTACGAAGATCCCTTGAACAGTCTGCGTATCGGCAAGAGTCTTTTGCTGGCGCTGCTGCTGTTGCCGTCCTTGCGCAGCTTGCAGCAGGCTGCACCCGCTCTGGTGGTACGCCGGTTATCGGCAGGCATGGCGACGGGGCTGGGGCTGGTGAGCCTGGTCGTGCTCTGTGAGCGCGCCGCCTATCCGGGCATGCTGGATTTCTCAACACCGTACCGCACTACGGCGCTGTTCTGGGAAATGCATGTCGGCGGCGCAGCACTGGATGTCTTCCTCGTGCTGACGGTTCCCTTTGCCGTGCATGCTCTGGTGCAGGCCCGTAACCCCTGGCGCTGGGTACTCGCCGCCGCGTTGGCGGTCGCCGCCGGTTACACTTGCCTGACCACTTTCTCGCGCGGGGTTTATCTCGGCGTCGGGCTTGCCTTGGGCGTACTGGCCTGCCTGCTGCCGGGCCGCCGGCGGCAGCGTTCTTGGCCGCCTGCGGCGACCGGGTACGACCTCCGGGGCGATGCGCCGCAACCGGAGCGCTGGCGAGTGTGGGGGAATCGGGTGCTGGTCGTGCTCCTCGTCTGTGAGGGCGCGGCGGTTCTCGGTCTGGGCGATTTCATGAGCACCAGGCTTGCCGCCGGCGAACGCGATCTGGGCGGGCGCCTGCAGCACTGGCGCGAGGGCCTGAGCCTGCTGCGCACGCCGTCGGAGTTCCTGCTGGGCAGAGGTCTCGGGCGTTTCCCCACAAACTACTCGCAGGCGGTCGCGGGGCGTGGCTTGCCGGGTCATCTGCAGATCGTCGACGACCCTGAGGAAAGCTACCTGCGTCTGTTCGGGCCGGCACCGGGCGTGCGCCTTTCCGGCGCATTCGAACTGCTGCAACGGGTACCGCTGGTCAACGGGAATTACACGCTGAATTTTGACCTGCGCGCGCCACGCTTCGCGCGGGTCAGCGTCGGCGTGTGCCAGCAACATCTGCTCTATGTCGCGGCGTGTACGCGACAGGTCGTTGTCGTGACGGATGGGGAAGCGCGATGGCGCCACTTCTCGCTGCCGCTCGATTTTCGAAGCGAGTTGCCCGATCGCCGGTGGGTGCCCGCGCTGGGATTTCTTGCCGTGCATCTGGAGGGGGGGGCGGATTTCGTCGATGTCGACAATCTGGGCCTTCTGGATGGGCGGGGCAGGCAACTCCTGGCGAATGGCTCTTTCACCAGCGGCTTGGGGCAGTGGTATTTTGCCGCTCGGCACTACTTCCTGCCCTGGCACGTCGATAACCTCTTTCTTGAGGTGCTGATCGACCAGGGGGCGGTTGGACTGTCACTGTTGCTCACCCTCCTGGCGATGGCTTTCGCCAGGCTGCTGTGGGGCCGTGGGCGCGAGCATGTGCTCGCGCCCTACCTGTTGGCGGCGCTGAGCGGCTGTCTTGCGGTCGCTGTGTTTTCAAACGTACTGGACATGCCGAGGTCAGCTTTCCTGTTCTACTTGCTGCTATGCTCTGCCCTGTTTCTCGATGGGCATCCCCCTGATGCCCCGTCAAACCCTCGGTCCGGATCCCTCAAGGCTCCCCGAAAGGCGCTGCACGCTGTATAATTTCGGCATAATCCTGCTCTATTTTGCGAGAAACATGTTTTTCAATCATATGGTTATAAGTTTTTTATCTGGTAGCACCCAAGTCTTCGGCGAGCCCGGCAGGGCTTGCTTCCCCAGCCATTGCCCTCTCCTTGTGCATTAGGTCACGGTCTCCTGTTTTCCGCAGTGATAGCCTTCGTTTCGTGACGTTTGCTGCGCTTTCCTGATTGGGAGGGCGGTTCTTCAAGCATCGGTCATCAACGGAAAGTTTTCAGGTTCGTGCTTGCAAGGAGTCTATCGTGATCAAGGTATTCAATCATTGGTTCCATCGGAAGACCGTTGCCCAGGTGGCCGTAGACCTGATGTTTCCTGTCGCGTGCGTGCTGTTTGCCGCTGCCTGGATTGGACATTCGGGACATCTCGCCGTGGAGAAGGTGGCTTTCTATGCGGTGATCTTCGCGGTGACGACGATCGTCTTCAACGCCTGGCTGGGTATCTATCAACGCGTGCATAGCCGTACCCGCACGGAGACGCGCGCACGCGCAGTGTTGTCGCTGTACCTGGCGATTCCGCTGGCCTACGTCGTCTTTTCCCTGCTTTCGGTGGAAGAGGTCGATCAGGGATTTCTTCTGCTATCCGGCATGGCCGCCCTCTTTGCGACGCTGGTGCGGCGCGTGCATTCGGCGCACAGTCGCAGCGGCTCCTTGATGCGACATCGCGTGCTGGTCTTCGGTGTCGGCGACGAGGCGGAAAATGTCGGGCGAGTGCTGCGCAAGTCGGACCCGGACATCGAGATCGTCGGTTTCTATCCCTGTGCCACCGACACCGAGATCGTTGTTCCCTCGCAGGTGGTGCTGTCGCGCCAGATGTCGTTACCTGACACCGCGCACGCCTTGAAGGTCGATGAGATCATCGTCGCGGTGCGTGAGCGTCGCGGTGGCGCGCTCCCACTGCGCGAACTCCTTGACTGCAAACTTTCCGGCGTCAGGGTGCTGGATCTGGCGAGCTACTTCGAACGCGCCCTCGGTCAGCTTCGTCTCGATTCCCTGCGTGTCGGCTGGCTGATCTTCGGCGAGGGATTCCGGCAGAGTTGGCGGCGTACCACCATCAAGCGGTTTTTTGATGTCGTGGTGGCGTCGATGCTCCTGCTCCTGGCGATGCCGGTGATGCTGGTGACCGCCCTCCTGATCATCCTCGAAGACGGGTTCCCGGTATTCTACCGGCAGGAGCGGGTTGGTCTTGATGGCCGCCTGTTCAAGGTCATCAAGTTTCGCAGCATGCGCAACGACGCCGAGAGTGACGGCAAACCGCGCTGGGCGAGTACCAATGATGATCGGGTGACGCGTGTCGGCCGGGTGATCCGCAAGCTGCGTATCGACGAGTTGCCGCAACTCTACAATGTGCTGGCAGGTGACATGAGCCTGGTCGGTCCACGCCCTGAGCGCCCCTATTTTGTCGACCAATTGACCCGCGACATTCCCTTCTACGCCGTGCGCCACAGTGTCAAACCAGGGCTCACCGGCTGGGCGCAAGTGTGCTATCACTACGGCTCGACGGTTGACGATTCGGTGCAAAAACTGCAGTACGACCTGTATTACGTCAAGAACCATACCCTGTTCGTGGATATCGTGATTCTGTTTCAGACGGTTGGTGTGGTCTTGACTGGCAAGGGTGCCCGGTGAGAAGTCCGCTACGAGTTGACGAGCGCCGTCCGGTGGCGATGCGCGAGGATTTCAGACCGTGATGGATAGCAAGATGGCGATGGTTGCCGCCTGGAGTTACGGGCTGGCGGGGGTTTTTGCGGCCTTCCTGACGCTGTACCTGGCTTCCGGCTGGCGCGCCGGTGGTCGCAGTCGTGCCATGTTTCTCGCGGTTGCACTGTGTGCCCTGTGGGGAATGCTGGGCCTGGCATTTGCGCTGACCGGGCAGGCCGTGTTTCTTGCCGGTAGTCTGTTGGCCGATGCGCCGCGTTTCGGTGGCTGGTACTTCTTCCTCCTGATCCTGATGAAGCCGGAAGCGACCGAAGGCGAGCGTCCGACGCCACGTCCCGGCTGGCTGGGCGCGATCGCATGGCTGCTCTGTCTGGTCGGCTTTGCCGCGCAGCTGCTGGCTGTACTGGGAATCGATCTGGTGCTGCCGTCGCAGCGGGTGGTCCTGTTTGCCTCGCTGGCGATGAGTGTGTTCGGCCTGGTGTTGATCGAGCAGTTGTTTCGCACCGTTTCTCCCGACTTTCGCTGGAGCATCAAGCCCTTGTGTCTTGGGCTCGGGGGCGTCTTCCTGTTCGACCTGTACCTGTATTCGGACGCGCTGCTGTTCAATCGGGTCGATGTGGACGCCTTCAGCATTCGCGGCTTTGCGCATGCCCTCGGCTTGCCGCTGGTGGCGCTGTCGGCGATCCGTAGCCATGACTGGAAGAGAAGGCTGGTCATGTCGCAGCGAGCCGCGCTGCAGTCGGCGACCCTGGTGATCGTCGGCGCCTATCTTCTGTTCATGGCGTCCGCCGGCTATTACGTCCGTTTTTTTGGTGGCGAATGGGGAAGGGCGCTGCAACTGGCGCTACTCTTTGCGGCCTTGCTGGTCCTCGCGGGGTTGGCCCTGTCGGGTTCGATGCGCGCCAGACTTCGGGTACAGGTCGGCAAGCACTTCTTCAGCTACCGTTACGACTACCGTGAGGAGTGGCTGCGTTTTACCCAGACGCTTTCCTCGCAAGGCGGCTTCACCGGCATGGGGCGGCACGTGGTGCGTGGTCTGGCCGACATGGTCGAGAGTCCGAGCGGGGCGCTGTGGCTCAAGGATCCCTCCGGTCGCTTCTTTGCGCAGGCGGCCTGCTGGAACATGCCCGCGTCAGTGGTCACGGAGGATGCCGACAGCCCCTTGTGCAAATTCCTGCTTGAAAGTGGCTGGGTGATCAATCTGGAAGAGTATCGTTCGCTGCCGCGTCGCTACGATGGCCTCAAACTTCCGGCATGGGTCGTCGAGGTGCCGAATGCCTGGTTGGTGGTGCCACTGACGACGGGCAGCGAACTGATCGCTTTCGTTGTGCTGGCCACGGCGCGGACAAGAATCGACGTGAACTGGGAGGTCAACGACCTGCTCAAGACGGCGGCACGGCAGGCAGGAGCCTTTCTTGGCCAGATGCAAGCCAGCGAAGCCCTGCTGGAAGTGCGGAAGTTCGATTCGTTCAACCGCATGTCGGCATTTGTGGTCCATGACCTGAAGAACATCATTGCCCAGTTGTCGCTGATGCTCAAGAACGCCGAGCGTCATCGCGACAACCCCGAGTTCCAGAAGGACATGTTGATGACCGTCGAACACTCTGTCGAGCGTATGCGGCAACTGATGATGCAGTTGCGTGAAGGAGCAACACCGCTTGACGGTCCCAGGGGAATCGATCTGGTCGACGTCCTGCGGCGGATCCAGTCGGCCAAGGCTGGGCAGGGGCGGGAGGTCGCACTGACGGTCGACGAAAGGGTCGTCGCCCGCGGGCACGAAGACCGGATTGAGCGAGTGATCGGTCATCTGGTGCAAAATGCGCTGGATGCCACCGAGCACGGCGGGCGTGTCTGGATCCGGGTGGCCCGTCAGGGGACGCATGCTCTGGTCGAGGTGGGCGATACCGGGCATGGGATGAGTCCAGAGTTTGTTCGCGAACGGCTGTTCAAACCCTTCCAGACGACCAAGCCGACAGGAATGGGTATCGGCGCTTACGAGAGTTTCCAGTATGTTCACGAACTGGGCGGCAAACTGTCGGTCGATAGCGCAGTCGATGTCGGCACGCAAGTGGCGTTGCTGCTGCCCCTATTCGATACCGGCCATGGCATGAAGCCCACAGAGACACCGAAGGAGTCGGCATGAGTTCCGAGAAGTTGCCGCACCTGCTCATCGTCGAGGACGATCGAGCGTTGCAGAAACAGATCCGCTGGGCATTCGACCAGTACGAGACCCTGACCGCCGACGATCGAGAGAGCGCCCTGGTGCTGATCCGGCGCTATCAGCCGCCGGTGGTCACCATGGATCTCGGTTTGCCGCCCGACGCCGACTCGGTCTCCGAAGGTTTCAGGTTGCTCGAAGAGATCCTGACCCTGGCGCCGGATACCAAGGTCATTGTCCTGACCGGACAGAACGACCGGGCCAACGCTTTGCGCGCGATTGCCCTCGGCGCCTATGATTTTTTTGCCAAACCGTTCGAAATCGACATGTTGGGCCTGACGATTCAGCGTGCCTACCGTCTCTATGAACTGCAAAAGGAAAACGAGCGGCTGCAATCGATGCAGCATCCCGACGTGCTGGCCGGGCTGATCACCCGAGACCCGGAGCTGCTGCGCGTCTGTCGTACCATCGAGCGGGTTGCGGTGACCGATGCGACGGTGTTGCTGCTCGGCGAGAGCGGGACAGGCAAGGAACTGCTGGCGCGAGGAGTGCATGAGTCGTCGCCGCGTCGCCGCGAGCGGTTCGTGGCCATCAACTGTGCGGCCATTCCGGAAAACCTGCTGGAAAGCGAACTCTTCGGCTACGAGAAGGGGGCCTTTACCGGTGCGGCGAGAACCACCCCGGGCAAGATCGAAACGGCGAACAACGGCACCCTGATGCTGGACGAAATTGGCGACCTGCCGCATTCGCTGCAGGCGAAGCTGTTGCGTTTCCTCCAGGAGCGGGTCATCGAGAGGATCGGCGGGCGGCAGGAGATCCCGGTAAACGTCCGGATCGTTTGCGCGACGCACCAGAATCTCAAGACCCTGATCAGCGAGGGACGTTTTCGTGAGGACCTGTTTTATCGGTTGGCGGAGATTGTCGTGAACATTCCGCCCCTGCGGGCGCGCTCGGGCGACGCCAACTTGTTGGCGCATGCGTTCTTGCGGCGTTTTGCCGCCGAGAACAATCGCGGCGGGATGACCCTGCGCGAGGATGCCTTGCGGACGATCGAAGCCTATCCCTGGCCGGGCAACGTTCGGGAACTGGAGAACTGCCTCAAACGGGCGGTGATCATGGCCGATGGCAACCAGATCACGGCCGATGACATCGGCCTTGCCGGCGCGGCGCCGGCAGACGAGGCGGTGCTGGACCTGCGACATGCGCGCGATGACGCCGAGCGGCGGGTGGTCATCACCGCCCTGGCGCGCGCCGACGGCAACGTGGTCAAGGCTGCCGAGCTGCTTGGCGTCAGCCGACCGACTCTGTACGATATGATGCATAGGTTTGGACTGAAGTAGCGCCTGTCCAAGACGATTTATCGACTCCGTGAGGACCCTTATGAATACTCGCAACTCGCTGCACAAACTGCGCAGGGCAGGCGTTTCGGCATTGCTGGCTACCCTTCTCCTGGTCGGTTGCGGTGGAGAAAAACCGGAAGCCATGCTCGCCTCGGCGAAGGAATATCTGGTCAAGAACGACCACAAGGCGGCAGCCATCCAGTTGAAGAACGTCTTGCAGAAGGAACCGCAACTGGCCGAAGCGCGTTTCCTGCTCGGCAAGGCTCTGCTGGAAGGCGGTGATCCGACCGGCGCCGAGGTCGAGCTGCGCAAGGCGCGCGACCTGAAGTATTCGGCCGACCAGGTGACCCCGCTGCTGGCGCGGACCATGCTCATGCTTGGTCAGCCTCAAAAGGTGACCGATGAACTGGCCACGACCGAACTCAGTACGCCGGAAGCCAGGGCTGACTTGCTGACTTCGGTCGGGCAGGCCTACCTGATGCAGGAAAAGGACAGCCGGGCGGAGGCCGCTTACGCGGCGGCGCTGGTCGCGCAACCCGCCTACGCGCCCGCACTGCTGGGCCAGGCTCGGCTGCAAGCCAGCCGGGGCGACCTGCCGGGCGCCGTGGCACTGCTTGACGCGGCTTTGGAAAAATCGCCGAAACTCCATGATGCCCTGCAGCTCAAGGGGGACATGCTGGCTACCAACGGTGATTCGGCGGGGGCGATGGCAGCCTATCGCAAGGTCCTCGAAGTCAAGCCCGAGTACCTGCCGGCACACTCGGCAATCATCAGGATGTTGCTGGCGGACAACAAACTCGACGAGGCCGGCAAGCAGATCGACTTGTTGAAGGAGACTGCTCCCAACCATCCGCAAACACACTACCTGCAGGCGATGTATGCGTATCAGAAGAAGGATTACGCGGCGGCCCGGGACTCCATCCTGCTGCACCTCAAGTTTTATCCGGAGAGTCCTCTCGGTCTGCAGTTGGCCGGGCTCATCGAGTACGACGTGAAGGCGTATCCCCAGGCCGAGGCGTACCTGCTGAAGGCACTTCCACGGACGCCGCCCCTGAGCATCACGCGCCGCGTGCTGATTGCCAGTTACCTTCGCGACTCGCAGCCGGGCAAGGCGCTGGGAATCCTGGAGCCGGTGCTCGACAAGATCGACAAGGACTCGAACATGTTGGCGCTTGCCGGTCAGGTGTATCTGCAGAATGGCCAGGTCGACAAAGCTGGTCAGTACTTTGCGAAGGCCGCCACACTCGACCCCAAGAACGCCGGCAAACGTACTTCCCTGGCGATGGTGAACATGCTGAAAGGCGACAGCGATGTGGCGTTTCGTGATCTGGAACAGGTGGCGTCGGGTGATACCGGGACCCGCGCCGATCTGGCGCTGATCGCCGCGCACATGCAACGACGCGAGTACGATCAGGCATTGAAGGCCATCGCCGCGCTCGAGAAAAAACAGCCGGATAATCCGCTGACGCATAACCTGCGGGGCACAACGCTGCTCGGCAAGCGGGATATGGCGGCGGCGCGGAAGAGTTTTGAAAAGGCTCTGGCTTTGAACCCGGCCTATTTCCCGGCCGCAGCCAATCTGGCCAGCCTGGATCTTGCCGACAAGAAGCCCGACGATGCCAGGAAGCGCTTCGAGGGGGTTCTGGCCAAGGATCCCAAGAATGTGCAGGCGCTCCTTGCGGTTGCCGACCTGCGTGCCAGGGCGGGTGGTACGACCGAGGAGGTGGCCGGGCTGATCGGCAAGGCGATTGCCGCAAGTCCGAGCGATCCGGCACCCCGTCTGGCCTTGATCGGCATGTATCTGAGCAAGAAGGAGGTCAAGAGCGCGCTCGTCGCGGCCCAGGAGGCAGTCGCCGTGCTGCCGGAGCGGGCGGAGATCCTCGATGCCGCCGGACGTGCCCAGCAGGCGGCAGGCGACTACAATCAGGCACTCGCCACCTATGGCAAGCTGGCAGCACTCAAGCCCGACTCCCAGATACCCCTCCTGCGCATGGCCGAGATCGAGGTGGCGTCGAACAACAAGGAAGCGGCGCTGCAGAGTCTGCGCAAGGCACTGAAGGTCAAGCCGGATTCGGTCGAGGCTCAGCGCGGCATCATGATGCTCGAACTCGACGCCGGTCGCGTCAAGGAAGCGCTGGTGGTGGCCCGCGAGGTGCAAAGACAGAGACCCAAGGAAGCCATCGGCTACAGCCTGGAGGGTGACGCTCACGCCTCCAAGAATGCCTGGGCGGATGCCGCCGCAGCCTATCGGGCCGGACTCAAGGAGGTCCCGGTGAGCGAACTGGCGGGCAAGCTGTACTCGGCACTGCTGGGTGGCGGCAATACCGCCGAGGCCGAGAAGTTTGCCGAGACCTGGCTCAAGGAGCATCCGAAGGATGCCCGTTTCCGCCTTCAACTGGGGGAACTGGCGACAGCGCGCAAGGACTACGCCGGCGCTGCCAAGCAATATCGCCTTCTGCTCGAAGCGCAGCCGGAAAACGCGGCGGTGCTCAACAATCTGGCGTGGGTTGCCGGACAGATGAAGGATCCGAAGGCCATCGAGTATGCCGAGAAGGCCAACAAGCTGGCGCCGAATCAGCCTGCGGTGATGGATACGCTCGCCGTCCTGCTGCTTGACAAGGGAGATAGCGCGCGCGCGCTGGATCTGCTCAAGAAGGCTCTGGATCTGGCGCCGCAGGCCTCGCAGATTCGTCTCAACTATGCCAAGGCGCTGCTCAAGGCCGGGCAGAAGACAGAGGCTCGGAGCGAGCTGGATCAACTGGCGAAGCTGGGTGACAAATTCCCGGCGCAGGCGGAGGTCGGGCAACTGCTGAAGGGGCTGTAGGACGCAGTTGTGGCAGAAAATTGAATGACACTCAGAGGATGGGAAGTTGATGACTATTGTTGCTGTGGTGGGTCTGGGTTATGTGGGTCTGCCTCTGGCAGTCGAGTTTGGAAAGCAGCGCCGAACCATCGGCTTCGATCTCTCGGAAAGCAAGGTCGCCCACTATCGGCAATACGTCGATCCGACCGGCGAGGTCAGCAGTGCCGATCTCAAGGCTGCGATTCACTTGCAGGTCGGCACTGATCCGGCTGCCCTGGCTGAGGCGGATTTCCTGATCGTCGCGGTCCCGACGCCCGTCGACCAGGCGCATCAGCCTGATTTTGGACCGCTGATTGGATCTTCGGAAGCCGTTGGCAGGAATCTGAAGCGTGGCGCGACGGTCGTTTTCGAGTCGACGGTCTATCCTGGCGCGACCGAGGAGATCTGTATTCCGATCATCGAGAAGTATTCTGGCATGACATGGAAGAAGGATTTCTTCGTCGGTTACTCCCCGGAGCGGATCAATCCTGGGGACAAGCAGCGGACGCTGACGAAGATCGTCAAGGTGGTTTCCGGCGATACTCCGGAAACGCTGCAACGGGTCAGCCAGGTCTATGGCAGTGTGATCACTGCCGGCGTTTATCCGGCCTCGAGCATCAAGGTGGCCGAGGCGGCCAAGGTCATCGAGAACACCCAGCGCGACCTGAACATCGCCCTGATGAACGAACTGGCCATTATCTTCGATCGCATCGGCATCGACACCGTCGAGGTCCTGGAAGCGGCCGGCAGCAAATGGAACTTTCTCCCCTTCCGGCCCGGCCTCGTCGGTGGGCACTGTATCGGCGTTGATCCGTATTACCTGACGCACAAGGCGGAGATGCTGGGATATCACCCGGAAGTGATCAACGCCGGACGCCGGATCAACGACGGGATGGGCAAGTTCATCGCCGAACAGACCGTCAAGCAACTGATTCGCAATGGCTGGCAAGTCAAGGATGCGCCGATCATCGTGCTCGGCCTGACTTTCAAGGAAGACTGCCCGGACCTGCGCAATTCGCGGGTCATCGACGTGATCCGGGAACTCGAGTCCTATGGCGCGCGGGTGCTGGTGCATGAACCGGTTGCCGATGCGGGTGAGGCCAAGCATGAATACGGGATCGAAGTGCAGGCCTGGGAGCAGCTGCCGCCGGCAGCGGCAATTGTCGCTGCCGTTTCCCATCGCCAGTTCAAGGAACGACCCTTGAGCGATTTCGTCGGCAAACTGCAGAAGGGCGGCGTGCTGACCGACGTGAAGAGCATGTTCGACGAGGCGCAACTGGTCTCGCATGGAGTGACGGTGTGGCGTCTTTGAGTTCCGCATTGCCCCATCCTCTGGCGGCGCTCGGCGAGCGGTTGTCGGCGCAGCCGGCACGCTGGCTGGTCACCGGCAGCGCCGGCTTCATCGGTTCGCATCTCGTGGAGACCTTGCTGGGGTGGGGGCAGACGGTTGTCGGTGTGGACAACTTTGCCACCGGCCATCGGCGGAATCTCGATGAGGTGCGATCATTGGTGAGTCGCGAGCAGTGGCGTCGTCACCGTTTCATCGAGGCCGATATCTGCGATCTGGGGGCGTGTCGCGAGGCTTGCCGCGAGGTCGATTTCGTCCTGCACCAGGCGGCGCTGGGTTCCGTTCCGCGTTCCCTGGCCAATCCGGTGGCCACCAACGCAGCCAACGTCGACGGTTTTCTCAACATGCTTGTGGCGGCACGCGATGCCGGCGTAAAGCGTTTCGTTTACGCCGCATCGAGTTCGACCTATGGTGATCATCAGGCACTGCCCAAGGTCGAAGCCCACATTGGCAGGCCCCTCTCCCCGTATGCCGTGACCAAACTGGTGAATGAACTCTACGCCGAGGTGTTCGCGCGTTGTTATGCCTTTCCGTCGATCGGTTTGCGCTATTTCAATGTGTTCGGTGCCCGCCAGGACCCCGAGGGCGCTTACGCCGCGGTGATTCCCCGCTGGACCCGCGCCATGTTGCTCGGCGAGGAAGTGACCATCCACGGCGACGGTGAAACAAGCCGTGATTTCTGCTTCGTCGACAACGCCGTACAAGCCAACCTGCTGGCCGCGACCATCGACGATGCGGCGGCACTCAATCAGGTGTACAACGTCGCGGTCGATGACCGGACCTCACTGAACCGGCTCTTCGAACTTCTGCGCGACGAGCTCGCCGAGTTCCGGCCCGACCTGCGTGACGTGCGGCCGGTGTACGGGGATTTTCGGCCGGGCGACGTGCGGCACTCGCAGGCTGATATCGCGAAAGCCCGCCGCTTGCTTGGATATCTGCCGAGCCACCGGCTCGAAGCCGGAATCAGAGCAGCGATGCCGTGGTACGTGTCACGGTTCGCCGTGGTCGAGGGAGCCAGTTGATGGAGCGTTCGTTTATTCACTATTCGGCACGGCTGCTGCGGGGGGGCGTCGTCTTTTTCGGGCTGCTGAGTGCGTCGATGCTGGTCGCCGGGGAGATTCCCAGGGAAGCGGATGCCGAGCGTCTGCTGGCCTTGCGCAAGGAAGCCGTGGCCCACGAGCATGGCGAGGGTGTGCCCAGGGATTACGCCCGGGCGGCCAAGCTGTATTGCGATGGTGCCCGCCTTGGCGATCCCGAGGCGCAATTCAGTCTCGGGTGGATGTACGCCAACGGGCGCGGCATCGAACGGGACGATGCGCGGGCAGCGTATTTCTTTAGCCTGGCGGCGAAGCAGGGGCATGCGCCGTCGCAGAGGATGCAGCGTTTTGTCGGCGAACCCGGATCAGCGGTGCCGGAGTGCATGCGCGCCGTGGTCTTTGTCGACGAGGCGCCGGATGTCATGGTGCCGAGCAGCGAAGCCCAGAAGAAGGTCCTCGGTCTGGTCAACCAACTGGCGCCGGAGTACGGTGTCAGTCCGCGTCTGGCGCTGGCGGTGATCCGGGCCGAGTCCAATTTCAACCCGATGGCCCTGTCGAACAAGAATGCTCAGGGCCTGATGCAGTTGATCCCGGATACGTCGGCGCGTTTCAACGTCAAGAAGCCTTTCGACCCGGAGCAGAACCTGCGTGGTGGTCTGGCCTATCTGCGTTGGCTGCTGGCCTATTTCGAAGGTGACGTCAGTCTGGTGGCCGCCGCCTATAACGCCGGTGAGGGAGCGGTGAATCGTTACCGCGGAGTACCCCCCTATGCCGAGACGCGTGGTTACGTGCAGCGCATCATGAGCCTCTTCAAGCGTGACGACCATCCCTACGATGCGCGTGTGACCACGCCGTCTCCGGAACTGCAGCGTATCCGTTTGACCAAGGGATCATAGGGCTTTGGTGGCTTTGCCAGCCTGGCTGCAGGCAGTGGGCGAGCGCATTTCTTGCGCCGCCCAAAGCACTGGTGGTTGCCGCCACGGTTCGAGAGTCTTGCGGGCGGGCATCCACGCTTTTGTTCGACCATCGTTCGAGGGAACCCAGGTGCGACTCTGGTTTTTGCTGTTCAACGCGCGTTGGCAGATGCCTGCACCGGTGATCCTGCGCTTGCGGCGGCTGTTTGTCGGCATGATGTTGGTGGTCGGCTTGTTGTCGTTTGGCGCACCCGTCCAGGCCGACTTGCCCGAGGTCATCGAACGGGTGAAACCTTCTGTGGTTGTCGTTGGCACCTATCAGCTCACGCGCAGCCCACAGTTCGTGATGCGGGGTACGGGTTTCGTCGTTGGCGACGGTCACGAGGTGGCGACCAATGCGCACGTGATCCAGGAGACGCTGGATTCGGCGGCGGGTGAGATGCTGGTCGTGGTGGCGCGTGTGTCCGCAGCGGCGACGCAGCAACGCCGGGTCAGGGAGTTTACGGTCGACAAGGCGCATGATCTGGCCCTGTTACGACTCGATGGCCAGGCCTTGCCGGCGCTGACCCTGCATGATTCGGAACCGGTCAGAGAGGGGCAGTCGGTGGCGTTTACAGGCTTTCCGATCGGCGGCGTGCTGGGCCTGTCGCCGGTCACGCATCGCGGCATCATCTCGTCGATCACGCCGATCGTCTTGCCCGGTGCGAATGCGCGCCAGCTCAACGCGAGGGTCGTCCAGCAGATCAGAAGTGGCAGCTTCGATATCTATCAGCTTGACGCCACGGCTTACCCGGGTAACAGTGGTGGCCCGCTGTACGAGGTGAACCGGGGCGAAGTGATCGGCATCATCAACATGGTGTTCGTCAAGGAGAACAAGGAGTCGATCCTCAGCAAGCCCTCGGGAATCAGTTTTGCCATTCC
Source organism: Candidatus Accumulibacter propinquus (assembly GCA_016714935.1). Lineage (GTDB taxonomy): Bacteria > Pseudomonadota > Gammaproteobacteria > Burkholderiales > Rhodocyclaceae > Accumulibacter > Accumulibacter propinquus. The sequence goes on from JADKBU010000004.1 coordinate 65,281, forward strand.
CGTACGCTTCCTGCGCGAGCTGATGCAGAAGGGCCCGTAGTCGAGCAAGGTCGGGTTGGGCTTTTCACGGGCGCCTGCGGGACAGGCGCAGGCACTTGAGACGCGGGCGCGTTCCTCGGTAGTGCAGGCGAAGTTACGACTGCGGTTGGCGGGATTATTTGCGCCCGGTGGCGGTGGCGGCAGGTTTGGCTTCGCCAGCTTCTGTTAGCATTCGCTTTGCTTCCGACGAAACCTCGATGACCGCCCTGCTCTGCGAAGTCTTCTCTGCCGATGGTCCCCTGGCGGGCGCTATTCCCGGTTATCGTCCGCGGGCGCAGCAGCTTGAGTTGGCCGAGCACATCGCCGCTGCGATGAACGACTATCGCGTTCTGGTCGCCGAGGCCGGTACCGGTACCGGCAAGACCTACGCCTACCTGGTGCCGGCGCTGCTTTCCGGCGGCAAGGTGATCGTTTCGACCGGTACCAGGAATCTGCAGGACCAGCTCTTCACACGCGACATTCCGACCATCCGCAAGGCGCTGAAGTCGCCGGTCAAGGTGGCCCTTCTCAAGGGGCGAGCCAATTACGTCTGCCACCACCACCTCGAACGTTCGCTGGCGGACGGCCGTTTTCTCTCCCGCGATGACGCCGCCTACGCGCAGCGTATCGCACGTTTTGCCAGACAGACCGACAGCGGTGACAAGGCGGAGTGCGCCGACGTCCCGGAGAATGCGGCGGTGTGGGCGATGGTCACCTCTACCCGTGACAACTGTCTGGGCCAGGACTGTCCTCGGCACAAGGACTGCTTTGTCCTGACCGCTCGTCGCGAGGCCCTGGCAGCCGATCTGGTGGTGGTCAACCATCACCTGTTCTTCGCCGATGTGATGCTGCGCGATGAAGGTACGGCGGAGCTGTTGCCGGCTTGTAATACCGTCATCTTTGACGAAGCGCACCAACTCCCGGAAGTTGCCAGTCTGTTCTTTGGCGACAGCCTGTCGACGGCGCAGCTTCTCGAATTGACACGCGATACGCAACTGGAAGCGCGCGCGTCGGCGCGCGACTGCCTCGATCTGCCCAACGTGTGTGGCGCGCTGGAAAAGGCGGCGCGCGAGTTGCGCTTGACACTACCGGTGGAGCCGGCCCGCTACGCGCTGTTGCAACTCGAAGCGCGGCCGGGTTTCGCGCCGGGCATGCTGCGCGTCATCGACGAACTGCAAGCTCTCGCCGCACTGCTGGAAACGCAGGCGCAGCGGGCCGAGGGCCTCGAAAGCTGCTGGCGGCGGGCGACCGAGTTGCTCGCCCGCCTGCAATCCTGGCAGGCCGGAGCCAATGGCGATTTCGTTCGCTGGGGCGAGACGCACACCCATTCGCTACAGCTCAACGCGACGCCTCTGGTCATAGCGGAGATCATGCAGAAGCAGATGAGCGGGCACCCGCGGGCCTGGATATTCACCTCGGCGACGCTTGCCGTGCAGGACGATTTTGCGCACTACTGTGCCGAGATGGGACTCGTCGGTGCTTGCTCGGCGCGCTGGGAGAGTCCCTTCGACTACGCGCAACAGGCCTTGCTCTACGTGCCCCGCAATCTGCCAGATCCGAACAGCGCGGACTATGCCGAAGCGGTCGTCAGGGCTGCATTTCCGGTGCTCAAGGCGAGTGGTGGCCGGGCCTTCTTTCTCTGTACCTCGCTGCGCGCGATGCGCAGAACACATGCATTGCTTGTCGAGTGGCTGGCACGTGAGGGTCTCGAACTGCCTGTCCTGCTGCAGGGCGAGCGCAGCAAGAACGAACTGCTGGAGCGCTTTCGCCGGCTCGGCAACGCCATCCTGATCGGCAGCCAGAGCTTCTGGGAGGGCGTCGATGTGCGTGGCGAAGCCTTGTCGCTGGTGGTCATCGACAAGCTGCCGTTCGCGCCGCCCGACGACCCTGTGCTCTCGGCGCGCATCGAGCGGCTCAAGGGCCAAGGTCGTAACGCCTTCATGGAATATCAGTTGCCGCGCGCCGTGATCAATGTCAAACAGGGGGCAGGTCGACTGATCCGCGACGAGACAGACCGTGGCGTACTGATGATCTGCGACCCGCGTCTGGTCAGCAAACCCTACGGCAAGCGGATCTGGCGCAGCCTGCCGCCGATGAAACGGACGCGCGAACTGGCCGAAGCGCTGGCTTTCTTCACCGCTGGATCGACGGCCTGAAACGCATGCACAGCCTGCTTCAGCCTGTTCCCGACCGCTTGCCGCTGGACTGCCGTACGACGGCCGAAGTGCTCAACCGCGGCTGCGCCTGCATCTCCGTCGATCACGAATCGCTGAAACGGGCGCTCGAAGCCGGAGACGGGACGCTGTCACACGCGCAACTGCTGGCAACCCGACCGCACCTGTTTGCGGACAGCATGGTCTTCGTCAGCGCCGAACATCTTGCACGCATGGCCCGAGTGGTCGAGGTGCTCGAAAGGTTGGTGGCAATGCCCGCCTATCGCGAAAGGGTGCTGGCCCATGCCCCGGCGGTGGCCCGTCACAGTCCGCTTGCCGCGGGTGTCTTCCTGGGTTACGACTTCCATCTCGGTCCTGACGGTCCGCAACTGATCGAAATCAATTCCAATGCCGGCGGGGCGCTGTTGAATGCATGCCTGTTGCGCGCACAGCGCGCGTGTTGTGCGTCGGTGGCGCAGATGCTGCCGGTCGAGACGCCGGTCGAGGCGGCGTTGGTGGCCATGTTCCGCGAAGAGTGGCGCCTGGCTCGCCGCGGTTGCGTTGACCGGCCACTGGCGCGTATCGCCATTGTCGATGCCTTGCCGGAACAGCAGTATCTGGCGCCGGAGTTCGAACTCTTCCGCCGGCTATTCGAAGCGAACGGCATTGTGGCGATGATCGCCGACCCGGCCGAGCTGACGTTTGACGGCATGTGCCTGTCGTGTCGAGGACTGAGCATCGACCTGGTTTACAACCGGCTGACCGATTTCGCGCTGGCAGAACCGCAGCATGCCGCCCTGCGCATGGCCTATCTGGCCGATGCCGTGGTCCTCACCCCGCACCCGCAGCAGCACGCGCTGTTTGCCGACAAACGCAATCTGGTGGCCCTCGGCGACGACGAGTGGTTGGCAAGCATCGGCGTCGATGATGAAGACCGGCGCTTGCTGGCCGGCAGCATTCCGCGTACCGAAGAGGTCTTCCCGGAAACGGCAGAAGCTTTCTGGAAAGGCCGCAAGCAATGGTTCTTCAAACCGGCAGCCGGTTTCGGCAGCAAGGCGACGTACCGCGGCGACAAGCTGACGCGGCGGGTTTTCGAGGAAGTATCGCGTGGTGGATACGTCGCGCAGGCGGTGGTCGCCCCATCCGAGCGGCGCCTGCGGATCGATGGCGTCGAGCAGGACTTCAAGCTCGATCTGCGCAACTATGTATATCGCGGTGCCGTACAACTTGTTTCGGCGCGCCTGTACCGCGGGCAGACGACCAACTTCCGGACTCCGGGTGGCGGTTTTGCGGCCGTCTTTCCGGTATCCTGTCAGCTTCAAGCGGGGAACTGCCGATGAGACTGTTCGGTATCGCCGGCTACTCCGGTGCCGGCAAGACGACATTGCTGGAGAAGCTGTTGCCGCGCCTTGCTGCCTGCGGCCTGCGTGTTTCGGTACTCAAGCACGCGCATCACAATTTCGATATCGATCGGCCGGGCAAGGACTCCTTTCGTCACCGCCAGGCGGGTGCCGCCGAGGTGCTGCTCGCTTCCAGCGCACGCTGGGTATTGATGAGCGAGTTGCGCGGCGCCGTCGAACCGTCGCTCGCCGAATACGCCGCGCACTTTTCGCCCTGCGATCTGGTGCTCGTCGAGGGTTTCAAGCACGAAGCGATTCCGCGACTGGAAGTCTATCGGCGGGCCAACGGCAAGCCGCCGCTATGGCCGGGTGACCCGCATGTCGTGGCGGTCGCGAGCGACGAACCGCCGTCGGAGAGAGGTCCGGCAGACCCGGTCTGGCTGGATCTCAACGACGCCGAGGCGATAGCCCGTTTCATACTGGAGACACGGTAAATGACTATGCTGGAAGCTCGGAGAGGGAAACATGCTGTCGGTTGATGAGGCGTTGTCAGGTCTGCTGCGCAGCGCAGCACCGGTTGCCGAAGTCGATTGGCTGCCGACGCTGGCTGCGGATGGCAGAGTCCTGGCGCAGGCACAGCGGGCCACGATCGACGCCCCGCCGCTCGACAACTCGGCGATGGACGGGTATGCGCTCGCTGTCGCCGACGTACCTTGCCCGGGGGCGCGCTTGCCCGTCTCGCAACGGATTCAGGCCGGTAGTGTCGGCACGACGCTGCAACCGGGAACCGCCGCGCGCATCTTTACCGGTGCGCCGATCCCGGCCGGAGCAGACGCGGTGGTCATGCAGGAGTTGTGCCAACACACGGGCGACGCGGTGTTGATCAATCACCAGCCGAAAGTGGGCGACCACATCCGTCGCACCGGTAGTGATATCGCCACAGGCAGCGAGATTCTCGCGGCCGGTCAGCGCTTGCGGCCCCAGGATACGGCTCTGGCGGCGTCGGTGGGGATCGCGCAGCTGTCGGTTTTCCGCCGCTTGCGAGTGGCCGTGCTGTTTACCGGCGACGAACTGCGCATGCCTGGTCAACCGCTGTCGGCAGGGGCGATCTACAATACCAATCGCTTCCTGTTGACGGGTCTGCTCGAACGTCTCGGCTGCGAGGTTCGTGACCATGGTCAGGTGCCCGACGATCTGGCTGCAACGCGACAGGTGTTGCGCGAGGCGGCGCACGACAATGACCTCATCCTCAGCTCGGGTGGCGTTTCCGTTGGCGACGAAGACCATGTCAAGGCGGCGGTCGAAGCGGAAGGTCGGCTGGAAATGTGGAAGATCGCCATCAAGCCCGGAAAGCCGCTGGCTTTTGGGCAAATCAGTTCGCCCGGCGGCGACGTTGCGTTCATCGGCTTGCCCGGCAACCCGGTGTCGACTTTCGTGACCTTTGTGATGCTGGTACGGCCTTTCCTGCTCAAGATGCAGGGAGTTTGCCAGGTCGCCCCGACGAGTTACCTGTTGCGCGCGGATTTCGACTGGTTGCAGCCCGGAGCGCGGCGCGAGTTCCTGCGTACCAGAACCCGTGCCGATGGCGGCCTGGAACTGTTCCCCCAGCAGAGTGCGGGAGTGCTGACCTCGGCCGTGTGGGGCAACGGCCTGGTCGACGTCCCTCCGCAACAGGTCATCCGGCGTGGTGATGCGGTACGTTTCCTCCCCTTCTCCGAGTTGCTCGGTTAAAGGAGGGCAGTTGAAGATTCTCTATTTTGCCAGCCTGCGCGAAGCGCTCGGATGCGGCGGCGAGGAAGTGGCGTTGCCGGCCGGAGTGGCCGACATTGCCGGCCTGATGGCTTTCCTGGCGGCGCGGGATGAAAAGTCGCAAGTGCTGCGTACGCGGAGGAACCTGCGCTACGCGGTGAATCAGGAAATGGCGCGGCTCGATACGCCGGTCGCGGATGGTGACGAAGTGGCTTTCTTCCCGCCGGTGACCGGCGGCTGAGATGGTCGTTCGCGTTCAGGAAGCGGATTTCGAAGTCGGCGCCGAATTGGCCGCACTGCGCCGGGACGATCCGCAAATCGGCGCGTTGACCGCCTTTGTCGGCCTCGTTCGCGAGATGAACGAAGGCGCCGGAGTGTCCGAAATGACCCTCGAGCACTACCCGGGAATGACCGAGCGCGAGCTGGAGGCAATTGTCGGCGAAGCGCGTCGACGCTGGGCGGTCCTCGACGCGCTGGTGATTCACCGCGTCGGTCGGCTGTTGCCGACCGACCAGATCGTCCTGGTGGCGGTCGTCGGTGTACACCGTGGTGAAACCTTTGCCGCCTGTCAGTTCATCATCGACACTCTGAAAACCCGTGCACCGTTCTGGAAGCGTGAGGTGACCCCGGCCGGCGGGCGCTGGGTCGACGCCCGTGCGGCTGACGATCAGGCCGCCGAGCGCTGGCAGGAGTGAGCGGTCGATCAGTAAGGCCGTAGCTTTGAGTGGTAAGCGCTGTGCGTCGACTGGCCCGTTGCCGAAAACCCGCCAATCTGATTTCGCGTACAGCATGCTCCAGCCGTTCGTTCAGCCCCTGTTAACCTGAGGTTGTTAAACTGGGTGCCGTCGGCCAGCGAGGGAGAGCACAGTGTTTCGGGTATCCAGTTGTATTGGTGGCGTGACCGACATTGCGGCGAGGCTTGCGGATCGTCTATCGCGAGCATGGTGAAATGACCTCGCTCGCTCTGCTCCTCTGGATTGTGTCGGGAATCGTGCTGCAACTGGCGATCTATCTGGGCATCGGCTTCTGGCGCCATTGGCAAGACTATCAGGCCTTGCGCCATCGTGCCGCGGAGTTCAACCTGCCGGTCGCCCCCCTTCCGCCTGTCGAGGCAGGCGACACTCCTGCTGCTGCCTGGCCGGCGTTCCGGACGTTTCGGGTCGAGCGTAAGGTCGTGGAAGATGCCGCGCAATCGGTTTGTTCTTTCTACCTGATGCCGCAAGATGGACAAGCGCTACCGCCCTTCCGGCCAGGACAGTTTCTGACCTTCCGCCTTGACCTGCCGACGGCGACGGGAGGTACCGAACAGATCGTCCGCTGCTATTCGCTGTCGGATGCGCCTCGTCCCGACGGCTACCGCGTCTCGATCAAGCGGTTACTACCACCCGTCGGTAGCCAAGTTCCGCCAGGACGCTCCTCCGGTTTTTTCCACGACCACGTGGATGTCGGCAGCCTCCTCCAGGTGCGGGCACCGGCCGGACACTTTCATATCGATCGCAGCGATGCGCCGGTTGTTCTGATCGGCGGCGGCATCGGCATCACGCCGATGTTGAGCATGCTCAGCTGGTGCCTGAACGAACAGCCGGCACGCGAGGTCTGGCTATTCTACGGCGTGCGTGACGGCAGCGAGTTGATGATGCAAGCCCACCTCGAAGCATTGGCTGCGGCTCACCACAACTTCCACTTGCGCTTCTGCTTCAGCAGACCTCTTGCGGAAGAATCGGCCCGTAGCGCTGATCATCACCGGGGCCGTATCGATGTACGGTTGCTGCGCATGGAACTGGCACTCAAGCCCTACCACTTCTACATTTGCGGCCCCACCACGCTGATGGAAAGTCTGGTACCAGCGCTCGAAGATTGGGGCGTGCCGGACGCCCATATCCACTTCGAAGCCTTCGGCCCAGCATCAATCAAAAGAAGGCGAGCCGCGACAAGCCCAGCGACGATTCCGCAGAACGGGGCAGAGGATGCCGGCATCGTCGTGACGTTCGCGCAGTCCGGCAAGCAGTTTCCGTGGCAACCCGCTGCCGGCAGCCTGCTCGAATTCGCCGAAGCGAATGGTATTGCCGTCGATTCCGGTTGTCGGGCCGGCGGCTGCGGCACTTGCCAGACGACTATCCGGGTGGGCGAGGTGGCCTACCGTCAACCACCGGATTACGATCCTGAACCCGGCACCTGCCTGCTGTGCGTTTGCGTGCCCCGGGCCAACGTGACTCTGGAGGTGTAATCGATGACCTCGCTCTGGCGCCAGCACATCCTTCCCTTCACTGCGCTGCTGGGTCTCCTGGCGGCGGCTACCCTTGCAGGCGACTACTTTCTCCACCGCTTGAATCTGGTTTGGGTCGGCCGCTATCTGGGCATTCCGGGAACCATCCTGATTATTGGCTCCCTGGTCTATTCGCTGCGCAAGCGCAAGTACATCACGACGGGAAGCGCGAAATCCCTGCTTCACCTGCATGAAATCGGCGCCTGGCTCGGCTCGCTGATGGTACTGCTCCATGCCGGCATCCATTTCAACGCCATCCTGCCCTGGCTGGCGACCGTGGCCATGGGCATCAATGTGATCAGCGGCATGGTCGGCAAGCTGCTGCTGAATCGCGCACGCCGCCATGTGCAGGGTCAGCGCGACCGCTTTCAACTGCGAGGCCTGTCGCGGCAAGAGGCGGAGCAGGCCGTGTTCTGGGATGCCGTGACGCTTGATACCATGAACCAGTGGCGGAAAGTGCATATTCCGATCTTCATCGTTTTCGCCGTACTGTCACTGGGCCATATCATCAGCACCTTCCTGTTCTGGGGCTGGGTATGAGCCGCATCGTCAAGATCCTCCTGGCGGCCAATCTGATCGTGCTGGCGGTTCTGGCTTTCGTCTATCCGCATCTGATGGTCGGGCCCGGCAAGCTGATTCCTGGCCACAGGCAACTGGACGCCGATTGCTTTGCCTGTCACGCGCCTCTCCGGGGTGTCAGTTCCGAGCGCTGCTCTAGCTGTCACAAGCCAGTTGATATCGGTCGTTTGACAACGACCGGCTTGCCGGTCACTAAACCGCTGTCCACGATCCCCTTTCACCAGCAACTCGTCAGTCAGGACTGCGTCGCGTGCCATAGTGATCATGCCGGCGTGAAGCGCTTTCGCCAGCAAAGGCGTTTCAATCATGCCCTGCTGAAGAAGGACACGCTCCTGCAGTGCCAGGGCTGCCACAAGTCGCCTGCCGACGCCCTGCACCAGCAGATTACCGGCAACTGTAGTCAGTGCCACAGCCAGGAAAGATGGGCGCCGGCAAGCTTCGACCACAACAAGTATTTTGTTCTCGATCGCGACCACAACGCACGTTGTGTGACCTGTCATCTGAGCAACGACTACAGCCGCTACACCTGTTACGGTTGCCACGAGCACTCGCTGGCAAACATCCGTCGCGAGCATATCGACGAAGGCATTCGCAATTTCGATAACTGCGTCGAGTGTCACCGAAGTGGCGATAAACACGATATTCAGGGCGGCCACGGCGAAGGTGCAGGCAAGCGTGAGGGGAAGCACGGCCGCAAGGAGCGCGGTGGTCATGAGTGACCGCAGCGAATCTGGTTCGACCACCCAACTGATGGGAAGGCGGCATGAATCCGGAGCACACCATGCTGACCATTGCGCACCTCGCCGATTGGTTCAATCACAAGGCGTGACGTCAGGAGTCTCTGACCTGCCAAGTCCTGACCAATGAGTGTTCCGGAAGCCGCTGGTTTTCACCATCATTGATCTGTCTGAGGAATGGAACGCCTTGCCATGCATGCCACATCACTGACCCGCTACGCCTGGTTATCCATCGCGGCGGCCCTTGCCACCATCGTGTTGAAGGGCGTGGCGTGGTGGCTGACCGGTTCGGTCGGACTGCTGTCCGACGCCATCGAGTCCTTCGTGAACCTCGCGGGGGCACTGATGGCGCTGGGGATGCTGACGCTGGCGGCGCTGCCCGCGGACAACGAACATGCTTACGGCTATGGCAAGGCCGAGTATTTCTCCAGCGCCTTCGAGGGCTTCCTGATCCTGTTGGCGGCCGTCAGCATCGGCTATGCATCCATTGTGCGCATGCTCGATCCGCAGCCGCTCGAAGCCGTGGGAGTGGGGTTGCTGGTTTCAATGGCCGCTTCGATCATCAATTTCGCCACCGCCCGGACCTTGATGAAGGTTGGCCGCGAGCACGATTCGATTACCCTGGAAGCCGACGCGCAGCACCTGATGACCGACGTGTGGACCTCCGCGGGAGTCATTGTCGGCGTTGCTCTGGTCTGGGCGACTGGCTGGCTGTGGCTGGATCCAGCCATCGCCCTGCTCGTTGCGGCGAACATCCTCTGGACCGGCTGGCATCTGATGCGTCGTTCGGCTGCCGGTTTGATGGATGCGTCCCTTGCCCGCGGACAAGCTGGCGCAACTCGAAACCCTGCTGGCGGTGTACCGCCAGCAGGGATTGGCCTTCCACGCTCTACGCACTCGCCAGGCCGGCAGTCGTACCTTCGTGATCGTGCACGTCCTGGTGCCGGGGTACTGGACGGTGCAGCAAGGACACGACTGGGCGGAGCGTATCGAGGAGGAGATTCGCCATTGTCTGCCAAACGCACATGTGACCACCCACCTGGAGCCGCTGGAGGACCCTGTTTCATTGATTGACCAGGGGCTTGATCGACCGCTGCCCGGCAACGCCGATAGTCCTTGAGGCAGCCGACAGGGCTCCAAGGCATGGCGCAGGTGTTGCCTGCGGCTGCGCGTTCTGGAGCATGGGTCCGAACCGGTCTCTGCAGGCGAACCATTGAATTGCCGTTCCCCGCCCCCATCATGAGAGCTACGAACAACATTCTCCGGAGGGTCGCAGCATGCGCCTGGACAAACTGACCACCAAGTTTCAGCAGGCTCTGGCCGATGCGCAGAGTCTTGCCGTCGGTCATGACAATCAGATTATCGAGCCGCAGCACCTGCTGCTGGCCCTGTTGCAGCAGGACGACGGCTCGAGTTCTTCGTTGCTGGCGCGGGCCGGCGTCAATGTGCAGGCGCTCAAGGCCGCGCTCAATCAGGCTATCGGCCGTTTGCCCAAGGTCGAGGGACACGGCGGCGAGGTGCAGGTCGGCCGCGATCTGACCAATCTGCTGAATCTGACCGACAAGGAAGCGCAGAAACGCGGCGACCAGTTCATCGCCTCGGAGATGTTCCTGCTCGCGCTTTGCGACGACAAGGGCGAATGCGGGCGCCTGGCAAAGCAGCACGGCCTGGTCAGGCAATCACTGGAGCAGGCCGTCGCCTCGGTTCGTGGCGGGCAGGGCGTCGATACCCAGGAAGCCGAAGGGCAGCGCCAGTCCCTGGCCAAGTACTGCATCGACCTGACCGAGCGCGCCCGTCTGGGCAAGCTCGACCCGGTGATCGGTCGTGACGACGAGATCCGTCGGGCGATCCAGATCCTGCAGCGGCGCACCAAGAACAATCCGGTCCTGATCGGCGAACCCGGTGTGGGCAAGACGGCGATCGTCGAAGGACTGGCGCAGCGGATCGTCAATGGCGAAGTGCCCGAATCACTCAAGGGCAAGAAAGTGCTGAGCCTGGACATGGCCGCGCTGCTTGCCGGTGCCAAGTACCGCGGCGAATTCGAGGAGCGCCTGAAGGCGGTGCTGAAGGAGATTGCCCAGGAAGAAGGGCGCATCATCGTCTTCATCGACGAACTGCACACCATGGTCGGCGCCGGCAAGGCCGAGGGCGCCATCGACGCCGGCAACATGCTCAAACCGGCGCTGGCTCGGGGCGAACTGCACTGCGTCGGCGCAACGACGCTCGACGAGTACCGCAAGTATGTCGAGAAGGACGCCGCGCTCGAACGCCGCTTCCAGAAGGTGCTGGTCGATGAGCCGAGCGTCGAATCGACGATCGCCATTCTGCGCGGCCTGCGCGAGAGATACGAGTTGCACCACGGCGTGGACATCACCGATCCGGCGATCGTCGCCGCCGCCGAGTTGTCGCATCGCTACATCACCGACCGCTTTCTCCCGGACAAGGCGATCGACCTGATCGACGAGGCCGCGGCGCGGATCAAGATGGAGATCGACTCGAAGCCCGAGGTGATGGACAAGCTCGACCGCCGCATGATCCAGCTCAAGATCGAGCGCGAGGCGGTGCGCAAGGAGCGCGATGAAGGGTCGAAGAAGCGCATGCATCTGATCGAGGAGGAACTGCTCAAGCTGGAACGCGAGTACAACGACCTCGATGAAGTCTGGAAGGCCGAAAAGGCACAGGTTCAAGGCAGTGCGCACATCAAGGAAGAGATCGACAAGCTCAGGCTTGAACTGGCGCAACTGCAGCGCGAGAACAAATGGGACAAGGTGGCCGAAATCCAGTACGGCAAGCTGCCGCAGCTTGAGGCGCAACTGACGGTGGCCGAGAAGTCGGGCGGTGGCGGTCGGCAGAACAAGCTGTTGCGCACCGAGGTCGGTACCGAGGAGATCGCCGAAGTCGTTTCGCGGGCGACCGGCATCCCGGTCTCGAAAATGATGCAGGGCGAGCGCGAGAAACTGCTGCTGATGGAGGACCGCCTGCACCAGCGCGTCGTCGGACAGGACGAGGCCGTCCGTCTGGTGGCGAATGCGATCCGTCGCTCGCGTGCCGGCCTGTCCGATCCCAACCGGCCTTACGGTTCGTTCCTCTTCCTCGGTCCAACCGGGGTCGGCAAGACCGAGCTATGCAAGGCGCTGGCCGGCTTCCTGTTCGATTCGGAGGAGCACCTGATCCGCATCGACATGAGCGAGTTCATGGAGAAGCACTCGGTTTCACGTCTGATCGGCGCTCCACCGGGTTATGTCGGCTACGAGGAGGGCGGTTACCTGACCGAAGCGGTGCGCCGCAAGCCGTATTCGGTGATCCTGCTCGATGAAGTCGAGAAGGCGCATCAGGATGTGTTCAACGTCCTGCTGCAAGTCCTCGACGACGGCCGCATGACTGACGGGCACGGGCGGACGGTGGACTTCAAGAACACGGTCATCGTGATGACCTCGAACCTCGGTAGCCAGATGATCCAGCAGATGGCCGGTGACGACTACCAGATCATCAAGCTGGCGGTGATGGGCGAGGTCAAGAGCTATTTCCGGCCCGAGTTCATCAACCGCATCGACGAAGTGGTGGTGTTCCATGCGCTCGACGAGCAGCACATCCGGTCGATCGCCAGGATTCAGCTCGGCTATCTCGAAAAACGGCTGGCCCACCTGGAGTTGAAGCTGGAAGTCGCCGACAGCGCGCTCGTGGAGGTGGCCAAGGCAGGCTTTGATGCGGTGTATGGTGCGCGCCCGCTGAAACGCGCGATCCAGTCGCAACTCGAGGATCCTTTGGCCAAAGCCATTCTCGAAGGGCGCTTTGCCGCCGGCGACACGATCCGCGTCGCCTGTGACAGCGGCATCATGCGCTTCGACAAGGCGTGAGCGGTGGGCGCAGAAATGATGAACATCTTCTACAACAGTCCGCACTACGTGATCGTCGCTTATCCGTTGCAGCAGGGTCTCGAACTGGTGGACAAGATCGACAGTCGCAGCCTGTTCGTTCTCGGCCCGCTGGCGCGTGAGTTGCGGAAGGCGATCGTCGAGGTTCCCGCTGACGACCGCAGCCAGGAGTCGATCGATGCCTTGCTCGACGAGTATTGCGCGGGTGCCGCGCGCCCGATCATTCGGCACTGAGATTGCAAGGATCTGACGATGGATGCTGCTTCCCGGCAAGGCCGACGCTAGTCCGCAGGCGTATAATCAAGGCGCCGGCCCTTTCGGCGAAAACGTGTTTATTGTGACCTGTTTATTCTTTGGGAGTAGGCCAGATGGCGTTGTACGAATCCGAGCACACCAAGTTCATGCGCGAGATGATGGCTCGGCACCCCGAATGGCTTGAGGATCAGCGCCGCGGTCGGGCGATCTGGTGGGACAGGAAGGTCGATCTGGACGAACAGAAGAGTTGCAGGGAGTCGAACGAACCGCACCGCTCGTATCCCTACGATGTCAATTTCGAGCAGCAATAAGCCGGCAACGTGCCCATGGCGGCCCTGGCCGCGGGCGAGAAGGCGGCGGGCGCCCTCGGGCGCCGCGCTCCCTGAGTCGCTTGCCTAGTTGTTCAATGGCTTGATGACCCGTTTTACGGCCGGATCTTCCGGATGCGGGTGGATCGTGAAGCCGAGCTTGGTCATCAGATTGAACATCTTGGTATTCATCGACAGCACATCGCCGACGACGGTGCGGTAGCCCTTGGTCCGCGCGCAATCGATCAGCGCGCTCATCAGCTTGCGACCGACGCCGTGTTTTTGCCAGTCATCGGCAACGGCCAGCGCGAACTCGACGGATTCCCCATCCGGATTGGTGACGTAGCGGGCGACACCGATCTGCACGTCCTTGCCCTCTGCGTCGGGGAGGGTCGCGACCAGCGCCATTTCACGGTCGTAGTCGATCTGGGTGAACCGCACCAGCATGGTCTGCGTCAGTTCGCGAATGGTATCCATGAACCGGTAATACTTGCTTTCGTCGGACATGTGGATCACGAACTGCTGCTCGCGCTCGGCGTCCTCCGGGCGGATCGGGCGGATGGTCACCGTCCGGCCATCCGGGAGTTCCCAATCCTGGATCAGATGCACCGGGTAGGGGTGGATCGCCATGTGCGCATAGCGGTCGCCTGACGGCGCGGCATAGTCGATGACGATCCGGGCGTCGGCGGCGATGCCGCCGATCTCGTCGACGATCAGCGGGTTCAGATCGAGTTCCTGCAGCCAGGGCAGTTCACAGATCATCTGCGAGACGTGCAGCAGCACGTCTTCGAGCGCTTCGAGGTTGACCGGCGGCATGTTGCGAAACTCGCCGAGCAGTTTCGAGGCACGGGTCGACTGGATCAGATCGCGCGCCAGGAAGCGGTTGAGTGGCGGCAGGGCGACAGCACGATCGCTGAAGACTTCCACTTCGATGCCGCCGGCGCCGAAGGTGATGATCGGGCCGAACACCGGATCTCGCGAGACGCCGATCATCAACTCGCGACCGTTCGGCCGTGCCAGGTAGGGTTCGATCGAGACGCCGTTGATGCGTGCCGTCGGGTGCCGCTTCTTGACCGTCTCGATGATGTCGTGATAGGCGTTGCGAATCGCCGGGGCGTTGGTGATGTTGAGCCGCACACCGCCGACCTCGCTCTTGTGGACGATGTCGGGCGAATCGATCTTCATGGCGATCGGGAAACCGATCTGTTCGGCAAGCAGCAGCGATTCGGTCGGCGTATGGGCGACCATGGTCTGTGCCACCGGAATCCGGAACGCGCGCAGGATGGCCTTCGACTCCATTTCGGAGAGCAGCTTGCGGCGCTCGTGCAGGACCGCCTCGATCAACATCTTGGCGCCTTCGGTCTCCGGACGCGAATGCTTCGATACCGGTGCCGGGGTCTGCAGCAGGAGCTTCTGGTTCCAGTAGTAGGTAGAGATGTGGTAGTACAGTTCGATGGCCGTTTCCGGCATCCGGAAGGAGGGAATGCCGGCATCCTCGAGCAGCTTGCGTGCCTCGTAAACCTGTTCCTCGCCCATCCAGCAGGTGAGAATCGGCATGGCCGTCAACAGGTCGACTTCGATCACCGCCTTGGCGACTTCCAGCGGTTGGGTCATCGCCTGCGGCGAGAGCATCACCAGAATGCCATCGACGGCGTTGTCGGCGGCGACGGCGAGAATGGCGTCGTGATAGCGCTTCGGGGTGGCGTCCCCCTCGATGTCGACCGGGTTGCGTTGCGACCAGGTCGGTGGCATCGCCGCATTGAGCGCCTGGATGGTGCCTGCCGACAATTCGGCGAGCGGGATCTCGAGGTCTCCGGCGCGGTCTGCGGCCATCGCCCCCGGTCCGCCGCCGTTGGTGATGATCGCCAGACGCTTGCCTTGCGGACGGAACTTCGAGGCCAGGGCTTTCGCCGCATAGAACAACTGGCCGATGTTCTTGACGCGCACGACGCCGGCGCGGCGGACGGCGGCGTCGAAGACGATGTCGGAACCCCCGGGCATTCCCGAGTGGGTTTGCACTGCCGCCAGTCCGCCAGCGTGGCGACCGGCTTTCAACAGGACGATCGGCTTGATGCGCGCGGCCGAACGCAGCGCACTCATGAAGCGCCGGGCGTCACGAATGCCTTCGACGTAAAGCAGGATGTAATGCGTGAGGTTGTCGTAAATCAGGTAATCGAGGATTTCCCCGAAATCGACATCGGCGGTGCCACCCAGCGAAATGACGCTGGAAAAGCCGATGCGGTTGCTGGTCGCCCAGTCGAGGACGGCCGAGCAGATCGCTCCCGATTGCGAAACCAGCGCCAGATTGCCGGCATTGGCGTGGATGCGGGCAAAAGTCGCGTTGAGTCCGAGATTGGGGCGGATGATGCCCAGGCAGTTCGGGCCCAGCAGGCGAACACCGTAGCTGCGCGCAATCTCCATCATCTTGCGCTCCAGCGCGGCGCCCGAGTGGCCGGCTTCGGCAAAACCGGAAGTGATCACGATGGCGTTCTTTACGCCGCTGCGACCGCACTGCTCGATGATCTTGGGGACCGTCTGTGGTCTGGTGACGACGACCGCCAGCTCGACGCGCGCGCTGATCTCTTCAATCGACTTGTAGGCCTGCACGCCCTGGATGGTGTCGTGGGCGGTGTTGATCGGATACAGACGACCCTTGTAGCCCGAATCCAGGATGTTCCTGAAAAGGACGTTGCCGACCGAATTTTCCCGGTCCGACGCGCCGATGACGGCGACGGACTTGGGTTCAAAAAGTGTGGTGAGGTAGTGATGTTCTAACATGGGGGGTATCACCTCTTGTTGGAGAGGCGCCGTACGGGTTATTGTTGCAGTGCATCAATTTACCACAGATGGCTCGCCAAGTCTTGAGAGAGCGGACTCTAATCGCGCCGCGTTGTGACATTTGCCGCGTCGCAGGGGGGATGGCATGACTTACTCGGCGGTTTCCGGCGCACTGCGGTCGGCCAGTGAACTGTCGATCCGGAGATCGGATTGCAGGGTGCGGTACATCGGACACTTGTTGGCGATTGCCAGCAGCCCGGCGCGCTGCGCGGCCGTCAGTTCGCCTTCGAGGGTGATCGTGCGCACGATGCGATCGACTTTGCCATGCTTCTCGCTGTCGACCCTGTCGTGCAGCAGTTCAACGCGGATGCCGGTCAGCGGCAGTTGCTTGCGTTCCGCGTACATGCGCAGCGTGATCGAGGTGCAGGCCCCGAGGCTGGCGAGCAGGAAGTCCATCGGTTCCGGACCGGCATCGTTGCCGCCCAGGGACAGCGGTTCGTCGGCAACCAGGGTATGCCTGCCGACATGCACCGTCCGCTGGTAAGGTCCCAGCCCGTTCTCGCTGACGACGACAGGGTGTTTGTCTTGTGCCATGTGCTCAACTCCAGCCGACCTGGAGCATGATAAAGGAAGGACGCGCCGCGATGACGATTTCTTTTGACCGGAGCCTGGCGCTGACTAGCCGGCGCAAACCTGGCGTGCCAGGGCTTCGATTCCGGCCGGCGTCAGGTCGTCGCTGCTCAGCGTCAGCGGCGCGCTGAATCCGGCGTAGTTCTGCTGCTGCGAGCGGCTGTAGAGCGGGTCATAGTGCAGTTGCAGCAACTCGCTGACCAGTTCGCGCCACAGGCCGTCGTGGACATACTCGCCCCAGCGCACGATCGTCTCGGTCGACTGCAGATTGCGCAGGGGCTGCAGGCGTGCCTTGAGCCACTCGGGTGCGTTCAGGAAATAGTCGTAGTCGCGCAGCAGGAAGTCGACGCGCGCCGCCAGGGACGCTTCGATATGCACGCACTTGCCGGCGCGCATCATCTCGATCAGTGCCGTCGGCAGTTGCAGCACACCGATCTTGCGGCTTTCCGCTTCAACATATACCGGCCGGGCCGGATCGAGCCCCTGCAGAACGCTCAACAGCCGCGATTCGAACATTTTCTGCGAGGGTTGCGGGCAGTCCGGCAGAACACCCAGCACCGAGCCCTTGTGACAGGCCAGTTCCTCGAGATCGATGATCTGCTCACCAAGGCGCCCGATGGCTTGCAGGATGCGGCTCTTGCCGCTGCCGGTGGCACCGCAGATCACCTGGAGCTGCAGGTGGCGCGGGAGCTCGGACAGGTTGTCGATGACCAGCCGGCGATAGGTCTTGTAGCCGCCCGCGAGTTGCTGCGCATCCCAGCCGATGCGCCGCAGGACATGCGTCAGCGAGCCGCTGCGCTGGCCGCCACGCCAGCAGACGATCAGGGGTCGCCAGTGCTTCGGACGATCGAGAAAGCGGTTGCGCAGGTGGCCGGCGATGTTCTCGGAAACGTAGGCCGCGCCAAGCTTCCTGGCTTCGAAGGGGGAAACCTGCTTGTACAGGGTCCCGATCTCGATGCGCTGCCGGTCGTCGAGCACCGGACAGTTGATCGAGCCGGGGATGTGGTCCTCGGCAAACTCCGTCGGCGAGCGGACGTCGATGATCTCGTCGAAAGCGGACAGGTCGCTGATTTGCTCGACGCTGACGATGTCGTGGTTCATGCGTGGGAGGTCCTTTGCTCAGGGCAGTTCATTTCAGCAGTGGCGCGAGCCCCTGCCAGACATTGTCCAGCAGCAGCGATTGCGCCTCGGCGGTCGGATGCAGGTTGTCCGCCTGAAACAATGCCGACTGCGTCGCCACGCCGTCGAGCAGGAAATCGACCAGCGCAGTCTTGCGGGCCCTGGCCACTTCGCCGAAGACCGCGTGGAACTGCTGCGCATAGGCGCCGTAGTTCGGCGGTATGCGCTGACCGACCAGCAATACCCGGGCGCGCTTCTTCTGGGAGCTGGCGACGATCGCCGACAGGTTGTCGCGCAACTGCGCCACCGGCAATCCCCGCAAGCCGTCGTTGGCACCGAGGGCGACCACCACCACCTGTGGCGAGTGCCTGGCCAGCGCTGCATCGATGCGGGCACGGCCGCCACTGCTGGTTTCTCCGGAGATGCTGGCATTGACGACGTTATAATCCAGCCTCTTCTCCTGCAGGCGTTTGACCAGCAAGGCGGGCCAGGCGGCGTCCTGGCGAATGCCGTAGCCGGCGGAAAGCGAATCGCCGAAGATCAGGATGGTCTGGGCGGCCTGCGCCAGTGGCGCGAGCAACATCAGTCCGGCAAGCAGCAGCCGACGGTAATTGGGGAAACTGAACATGGTCCGGGACGCTTCGATGGTCGTTGAGGTTCGGGATTTGGCCAAGCGGGTGGATAACGGCGGCGAGCCGTTGACCATTCTGCACGAGATCTCGTTCGCCGTCGCGGCCGGCGAGACGGTGGCGATCGTCGGCGCTTCGGGTTCCGGGAAATCAACCCTGCTCGGCCTGCTGGCCGGCCTCGACTTGCCGAGCAGCGGCTCGGTCGCGCTGGCCGGCGAAGCGCTGGGTGCGCTCGACGAAGACGCGCGCGCCGTCTTGCGCGGCCGCCTGCTGGGTTTTGTATTCCAGACCTTTCAACTGTTGCCCTCGCTGAACGCGGTCGAGAACGTGATGTTGCCGCTGGAACTGGCCGGCACGGCCAACGCGCGCGCCGAAGCCGAGTACTGGCTGCAACGGGTCGGGCTGGCACACCGCCTGCGGCACTATCCGAAACACCTCTCGGGCGGCGAGCAGCAGCGGGTCGCCCTGGCGCGTGCCTTTGCGCCGCAACCTCGCCTGGTGCTGGCCGACGAGCCGACCGGCAATCTCGACGCGGCGACCGGTCATCAGGTCATCGAGTTGATGTTTGCGATCAACGCCGAGCGCGGCACGACGCTGATTCTCGTCACCCATGACGAAGAGATCGCGGCGCGCTGTTCCCGTCGCCTGCGGATGCACGCCGGGCAGTTGGAGGAGGTGCGCTGAGCAGCAGCCCGCGTGCCGCGGCGACGCCGCTGCGCACCGCGGCTTCGAGCGTTGCCGGATACTCGGCGCAGACGTAGTCACCCGCCAGCCATAAACCGTTGCGCGCGGTCGCGGCGGCTGGCCGGCGCAGATTGGGGCGGCAGGAAAACGTCGCGCGACGTTCGCGAATGACCTGATACCAGAGCGCCGGCGGCAGCCGGGTGCGCAGGGTGTCGGCGAGTTCGCGCTGCAGTGCGATCGCCAGCGCGGCATTGTCGAGCGTTTCCCAGGCACCATGACCGCTGAGCACGAAGGCCATCACTCCCGCCGTACCGCAGAGTGCGCCACGGTCGAACACCCATTGCCCGATCCGACCGGCAGGGCGATCGTCGAGCCCGAGCATCGGGAAGGGCAGGCACACTTGCGGCGGATAGCCGCAATAGAGCGTGGCGATCGGCTCGAAGGCGTAGCCGGAGAGCAGCTGCGCGATGCCCCGCGTCTGCGCGTGCCCGGCGAGCAACGCCGGCGCATGCTGCGGGCCGACGGCGACGACCGCGTAGTCATAGTGCTCGCCACAGACCGTGAACCCGTCGTCAATCGCGGCGACACGGGTCGACAGGCGAATTTCCCCGCCACGCGCGCGGATGAAGTGCGCCGCGGCTTCCGGAAAGAGACGGTCGAGATCCGCTGCCGGCAGCAGCAGGTCGGTCGCGGCGCGGCCCCCGCCGAGGCTGTCGCGCAGCGTATTCACGAAGATCTGCGCCGAAGCCATGGCCGGCGCGGTATTCAGCGCCGCCAGGCACAGCGGCTCCCAGAGGCGCCGGCGCAGGCTGCCGCGCTGGCCATGGCCATCGAGCAAGGCCGACACCGTGCAATCGTCGCCGAGGCGGTAGTCCGCGTCCTGCAGGAAACGCAGGAAACGAACGGCGCCGACTTTCTCGGCCAGACTGCTGCCGCGCGCGCTCAGCAAACCCACCGCCAGGTGCCACGGTGCCGGCAGGCGCGGCAGCCGCATCCGGAAGGGACGCGGCTGGCTGGCCGGGAAGCGCAGTTCGAGTGGCAGGCGCTTCAGGAGCCGCTCGGGATCGGCGCCGACTTCCCGCATCAGGCGCAGCGTCTCGCAGTAAGCGCCGACCAGGAGGTGCTGCCCGTTGTCGAGCCGGTGGCCGTGCAGGTCCACGCTGCGCGCCCGCCCGCCGAGCTGCTTCGCGGCCTCGAAAACGGTGACCCCGACCCCGGCCTTGGCCAGTTCGACCGCCGTGGACAGCCCCGCCCAGCCGCCACCGACGATCGCTGCCTTCATCCCCGCACCCAGGTCCGCCAGGCGATCCACAGCTTGCGGATCGGCGTCAGCGAAGTGCGCTGGCTGAGGACCTGACAGCCATCCCGCTTGATCTCGTCGAGCAGCGTGCGATAGATCGCCGCCATCACCAGCCCGGGGCGCTGCGCTCGACGGTCGATCGCCGGCAGTGCGCCGATCGCCTGCGCGTAGTAGCTCTCGGCGCGCTCGATCTGGAAGTCCATCAGGCGCCGGAAGTTGTCCGAATGGCGGGCGTTGAGGATGTCGGCGGCGGTCACCTGGAAACGCTGCAACTCGTCGATCGGCAGATAGATGCGACCCCTGCGCGCGTCTTCGCCGACGTCGCGGATGATGTTCGTGAGCTGGAACGCGACGCCCAGATCGTGCGCGTATTTCTGGGTCTTGCGGTCCTGGTAGCCGAAGATCTCCGCGGCGAGCAGACCGACGACGCTGGCCACGCGATAACAGTAGAGCGAGAGGGCCTTGAAATCGAGGTAGCGCGATTGCTGCAGATCCATCTCCATGCCGTCGATGATCTCCTGCAACTGCTCTTCCGGCAGATGGAACTCGGTGCTTGCCGCCTGCAGCGCCTGCGTCACCGGATGCTGCGGCTTGCCCGCCGGCAGCCGCGTCAGCTCCTGCCGCCACCAGGCCAGCTTGGTGGCGGCGACCTGCGGGTCCTGGCACTCGTCGACGACATCGTCAACCTCGCGGCAAAAGGCGTACAGTGCCGTGATCGCGCGCCGCTGCTGTGGCGGCAGGAAGAGAAAGCTGTAGTAGAAGCTCGAGCCGCTGCGGGCCGCCTTCTGTTGGCAGTATTCGTCGGGGGTCATTCGCAATCTCGGGATTTCCACAGGGTCGCCATTCTCCCACGACTTACATGCGCAGGGCGCGTCCGCCGATGCGCAACCAGTCGCGCACGCCCAGCACCGGCCGCTGTGCGAACACATCGCCGCGAACGCGCTCGATCCGCTCCAGAATGCGCAGGCCACCCTGCACCGTCAGGCGGATTTCCCAGGCCATGCGGCCGGGCAGTTGCTGGACCAGCGGGGCACCTGCATGCATCAACCGGCGGGTCCGCTCGGTTTCGAAAGCCAGTAGCGCCGCCCATGCGGCGCTCCAGCATCCGGCCGCGATCTGCGATTCGCCGATGCCGAAGCGTTCGAGGTCGGCCTGGGGAAGATAGACCCGCTCCTTCTGCCAGTCGATGGCAATGTCCTGCCAGAAATTCACCAGTTGCAGCGCGCTGCAGATGCAATCCGAGCGGCGCAGATTCTCGGCGTCGGCGCGGCCCACCAGATGCAGCAGCAGGCGGCCGACCGGATTGGCCGAGCGACGACAGTAATCCAGAAGCTGCGGGTAGTCCGCGTAACGCCTGGTGACGACATCCTGCGCGAAGGCGTCGAGCAGGTCACGGAACAACGCCACCGGCAGGCGCCACGCGTGGATGACCGCCGCCAGCTCCGCGAAGTCCGCCTGGGCCGGATGCTCGCCACGTTCGATACGGTCGAGCGCCTCGGCGAATTCAGCCAGGCCCTGCAGGCGCTGCGCATCGGTGGCGTCACCCTCGTCGGCAATGTCGTCGGCAGCGCGCGCGAAGCGATAGATCGCCTCGACCGGTCGGCGCAGGCGCTTCGGCAGCAGGAGCGAGGCAACAGGAAAATTTTCGTAGTGGTCGACAGGCATCGCGGCGAAGTCTGCTGGTTCCGGAGCAGCCCAGGTGCTTTGAGGGCTGACAGTATAGGGTCGCGGCGGTTAGAATACCGCTCCGACGCGCGATTCGCGATGGCAGCAGGTCTCGGTGTTGGGCAGTGCCCAGGTGGCGAAATTGGTAGACGCAGCAGGTTTAGGTCCTGCCGCCGCAAGGTGTGGGGGTTCGATTCCCTTCCTGGGCACCATCAAGCAGTCCAAGGCAGTCCGAAGAAGTCCAGACAACCCGCATCCGTGCGGGTTTTTTGTTGCCTCGATGTCCGCCAAGGGGCAACCTGGTCCCACGACATCCGGGCTGCAACAGGGGTAACTTTGGGGGTAACGCCAAAGGCGCCTGGGGTAGCTGTCAGGCGAGGAACCAACCTCAGAGCCTGCGGGGCGCCATGCCGATAACGGAAACCGCAGTACGCAATGCGCAGCCCGTCGACCAGCCGGTCAGGCTATGCGACGGCCTGGGGCTGTTTGTCCTCGTCACCACCTGCCGGTGACATCGGCGAAGAGAACTACCAGTTTCCTGTTTGAGCCTTTGAGCCGCACTCGGCGAATCGCATGGCGCCGGCCAGACGCGTTGCCGCGCCATCGACGCCTACCCCTTGGGTGAGGGTAACCGACAGCCCACGGCAGCCGCGGCCTGGCCGCTGTGGACGAACCAGCCGGGAGTCACGGCGTACCGCATGCGCCAATCGGTGTGCATAACTCGACGAGTATGCCGTCGGGGCAACGCACGTAAGACACGACTTGCCCCCACGGCTTGGCGACCGGCGCAGCCCATTCCCTGGCTCCAGCAGCGATGGCCTTGCTGTGCGCCAACGCGACATCCTCGGTGACCAGCGCAATTTCAAACCCGAGTGGCTGAACAGAAGCATCTGCCTGCACATGGCCGCCTGGAAAATTCATGTCACCCAACTCATGTGACGCGAACGACAGGGTCGTTTCTCCGGTATTCAACTCGCCGTAGGTACCGCTCTCGTGGAGAAATTTTCTCGGCAGGCCAAATGCCTTTTCGAAGAACTCCAACGAAGCTGCCACATCCGGCACGTAGACAATGGTGTAACCGAGCTTCATGGGTTTCTCCTTATGGCCTTCCGAGCGGCCCAATGTGATGCAGCAATCCTATTTGACGCCAAGCCTGGCGTCAAATAGGCGCGGATGCCGAGTCTGTTGAGCGAAGGCCGAGAACCCAGCATGATGGATGGCCGTATCGCACACTGTACGCGTTCGATCCCCGACGATTGGCCATCCTGTTCCTCGGCGGAGACCAGGCGGGCGATGACCGTTGGGAAATGCCGATAGCGGGCGTCACGCGACCTCTCCCGCAAGCAACGGCTGGTTGGCACGGAGCCAGTCCGAGGCCTCCGCGTCCCAGGGCCAAACACCCGAAGTACTGGGCCAGATGAGCTGTAGCGCGTCGAACTCGGAGCCGCCATGCAACCAGCAGGCGGACCGCATGTACTCAGCCCGGTGTTCACGCGCGACGGGACCAAATTGAACAGCGAAGCCCTCAAGGAAACCCAGGTAGAGAACTCCGGGGAGGAACTGCTCGCCCGATCGAATCCGGCGGTTGTACTCATTGACCATCCAGTGCGACAGCTTGGAGCTGAGACCGATGATGATGAGTTCAGGGGCACCAGATGACCTGGCGATTCCGATGGAGTAAGAAAAGGGTGGCTCTACTTTCTGCGGATCAAACACAGAGGTAACGCTGCAACCGTGCTCTTCGATGTGCTGGAGGATGTTGCGCTCGTACTCTTCCATAAGCCTGCTAACCGTTCAAGGTCAGGGGCGCGCAGCGGCGCTTGCGCGGCGGCGCGTCCCCTGCAGCGCCCTGTTGGGCGGCATCAGTTCTTGGCGACTACGGCGTTGAGCATCGCGGCAGACGTTACCCGCTCGCCACGCTTTTGCAACTCTTCTGCCGCGTTGATGCGATCGCGTTCTTCCCGATTTTGACTGAGTTTCCATTTGCCGACCATCCTGGTAATTTCGATCTCGATGCCTACGATGGCTGTCAGCATCTGATCGATGTACTCCTTCGATGAATCGCTCATCCTCCAAGGCTTTTCCGAACCGGCGCGAGCCTCATTAGCGCGAGTGAGGCGCGCCACCACACCGCGTACGAACTTCTCGTCATCGCGGATCGTGATTTTTCCGTGAACGTGCACGGCCTGGTAATTCCAGGTAGGCACTTGCCGGTGAAACTCGTGCTTGCTCGGATACCAGTTCGGTGAAATATAGGCATTTGCCGCACGGAAGATGACAAGAGCGTCATCGCCATCCCTGGTCTCCTTCCAGATGGGATTGGCCCGGGCGACGTGGGCGAGCAATTGTCCGCGCTCGCACGCGTTCGGGTTCAAGTCGAATGGCAGGTGATTGGCGTCGAGTCCGCACGGGCCGTTGAGTACAAGAATCCCAAGCGGGAAATTGGCGATGATGCGGTGAAGCTCTTCGGTCCGCGTTTCTTCAAACTGCTGGGGCAGGTACATAGTTCGACCATTTCCTGAGTACGCGAACAACGCGCTCTTTCGATGAATACTTCGTAGACCTGGCGGTGCTGGATATTTATGCGCCGCGAGTACGACCTGACAAGATCACCAACTAGCTTCTCGTAGGACGGCGGATTCTGAAATGGATCGTTTGACAGGAATGCCCAACGTTCGGGTTGGCCGTCACTGGTTCGAGACCCACTCAATAAACTCCTCTGCAATCTGCGGCGTGGACATTTCTAGCACCGCCTCCGCAACTGCATGATGCCCCTGCGCGGCTGCAACGGCTGACAACGCACATGCCGCAAAGCCAGGCTCCCAAGGTCGGCTTGCCGCTTGCGCTACCAGGCTCGGCAGACGTGCAAGTGCTTCGAAGTAGGAAGCCTTCAAGTCCTGTGGAACTTCAATCTGATGCTTCGCACGGCAGATCTCCACCCAAGCGGGAAACTGAAAGAACGCCTCGTCCGCTCGTGCCGGTGCACTTGCCAACGCAGAGACGACATGCGGTACCGCTGCGAAGGAAGCGGTGTACACGTCTCCCTGGTGCGCGAGCGCACTCCAAAGCGTGAACCAAGGCTCTGCTTCGCCCTCGGACTTCGGGAATTCGTGCAGTCGCTCCAAAAGCGCAGGAATATCCCCCGCCTTGCCGTAAGCGTGTTGCAACTCAGACCACTGCGGGCTTTGTAGGCTAAGGGGCGGAAATAGGGGACAGTCCACGGTTTCCTGGTTTTCAGAACAGAAGAAACAAGATAACCGTGGTCCCCTATTATCCCGGCCCGCAATCCGCGCAAGTGTTCGAGGGGCGGCGGGGTCAGGTCTTGAAATCACGCATTCGAAGAGATCAGTGGCCGGCGACTTCCGTTACGCTCGATTGATCAGCCCAGCAATCGGTTCAACAGTTCGTCACGACTGACGCCTTGGTGAGCCGCAACTGCTGCAAGTATGGCCGCCAGGGTGCCGATGCGCAACGGGTCGTGAGTGGGAATCGTGATGTGATGTTCGCCACGTTCCAGCGTCGTCAGCCGAACGTGGCTGCCGGTTTGTCGCGTCACGGCATAGCCAAGCTTCGCCAACAGTCGGATCAGGACCGGCCCGGACAGGTCGCGCGGCAGCTTCATGCCGCCAGCGATTCTTCCCGCGTGATGTGCAGGCGGATCACGCTCGGCCTCTTGTCGTCGTCGAAATGGCAACGCACGGCATCGCGTAGTTGCGTGTGCAAGCCGGGCAGATCGTCAGCTTCGGTAAGTATATCCGTCCCAACCGAGCGGGCCGTGAAACCTCCCTCGGGGGCTTCTTCGACGATGAAGTGAATTTCGGTCATGGCTAATAGCCCCTTGAAAATTGATGACTGTACGCCAGTCTGCGAGCGGACGGGGTCGGGCTCTTCCTCTTGCCGGTCGGGCAAGATGTCAACCCGCGATTTCCAGCCGTGTTTCAATCCGGTCGATTCGCGCCGTGATCCGGTCGATGCTCGACTGTTGCCGGATGATTTCTTCGTAATTGTGGCGCTATCGTGGCGACCAGTGCCGGTGCTGGCTTCGTGGCTGGTGAGCCGCGCGCCGATCTCTCATCAGATTGTCGACGTTTGTCAGTCATGCCCAAAAGCCTCCGTTTGCCCAGTCTATCGCCAAGCAGCCAAATTTTCAAACCGTGAAGATCGCCAGCCAAACACCGCTCGCCTGTGCGGCACCCGATGCCAGGGAGAAACAGGGCGGGAAACAGGGGACAGACCACGTTTTTTGTACGGCCGTGCTGCTAACCAGACTTGATCCAGCTTGTCAGTGCAAGTCTGGCTCACCAGTTGCTGGGTTTCACTTCGGAATTTCCATGAGTCGTTCCGCCATTCGAGTTTGCCAGCCAGGACCAGTGGCTCGCCATTTGCTAATCACGTCTTCCGGAAGACGCAGAGAAATTAGTCTTCTTGGATTGAGTGACTTCGGCCGTCCGCCTCTATTC
>JADKBU010000005.1 GCA_016714935.1 Candidatus Accumulibacter propinquus
TGGCGAGCGCGTGCTACTGGGCCGACGGTGGCGGACCGCGCCGCGATGCGCAGCCTGGTTTTTCTGATCATTACGTTTGCGAAGGCGACACTCGAAGCCATCCCCGCATCCACTGATCCGGAGAGCATAGCGAGGCGCGTTGCGCAGATGCCAAGTGCCCCGGGCGTGTTGCTCGTAGACCTTTGCTGATCGAATCGGGCAGCTACCGCCGCCGCGCCGACCGGATCCTCGTCGTCGATTGCGACGAGGCGGTATCAGATTGCTCGCGTCATGACGCGAAGCGGACTCACCGCCGGAGAGGTCGAGGCGATCGGCCACGCAGGGCGTCACGACTCGAGGCGTGCGGCGGCAGACGATGTAGTGCTCAACGATCGCGAACTCGACGCTCTGGCACCACAGAACGACGGTCTGCACCGCCAAATCTTGAACTGGCCATGGCCAAATTTCCGTGCTGGGCGTTGAGGTTTTGCTGCAAATGATTCAGAATTATCGAAAATCCCCGTTCCCGGGCTGATGGCAGTGTGATCACATACGAATATCCTTTCAATGAACGCATACTCACGCTGTTGCGTCTGGAGGATTTGTTCAAAAGGCTGGCAGTTTCCTGCAGCGGGATGGATCCCAGGAGCACTCGTGTAGTCCTGTTGACGCTGTCCGAAATCCCCGATGCCTCAGGGCGCGCCGACCTGAAAATGGATCTGATTTCAGGAGCTCGAACGCCAGCGCCAGAGCCTCTGCAGCTTTTCGCAACAATCCGGATATCTCCGATGAAGCCCTCTCCGGCGCCCTGCTACGAGGATCGAGCACGCCTCTGCAGCGTTGCAGGCATGACCGGGAAAATGGGGCAGCATATTCCGTGACAACGACTGGCTGATGAGCATCAAAGTCGCGCCAAGCCACCCGGCGGCGTCTGAGTTCGACCTGCCGCCGTGCCACCTGGCGTCATCAGGCCCCGGCATACGCCGCGACGCCCCCTGGCTGGCCTGGCTGCAGCCCATGCTGCCGCGCGTGACGCACCGGCCATCGTACTGCGCCTGTTGCGTTCCAGTGGCCGTCCCGAGCACCACGTGCTACCGGCTGGCGCCTTCCAGCTCATGCTTGGTGGTAGCAGCTCACAGATGGTTCGCTCAATGCACGATCCCTATATCCCTGAAATCAGCGCCAACAAGTACGCGCTGAACATCCGCTTCACACGACCCGACAGCGATCACCGGCCGCGGCATTGTGACAATGATGTCGAGTTTGACATGCTGTTCTGCAACCTCTAGGCAGGTTCCAGACGTTGCAGAACGAGCAAGAACCAAGCTAACGCCCCGATTATTCGGGGTTTCTTGTTTCTGAACGTGTCGTAACGTAGCATGACAATGCACCCTTCCTGAGTGGCTACGTGAGTAGCCACAGCGACGCTGACTAGCCAGGGGCGAGAGGACTGGGCATTCACGGTTGGACGAGGCCGGAATATATATATGGAATATTTGTAATTCTCGTTTACCAATGACAAAACACACCCCGTTTGCATTCTCCGTCTCGCCAATCGGCTCGACTGCTGTGCTCCGGCGCAGGTCAAGGCTGGCGGTCGACCTGATCGGCTGCCCAGGCGATCCAGCAGGCGCAAGGACACATCGTTCCGTACGGCGAACAGCGTTGTCTGCAAACCGCTGCGCAATCTCGGCACTTTGCCGCCAGCCTCTGCGGTTCACCGACCAAGCTCGGTAAAAGACCCCTCAGACTTGCTCAGGTAAGTTCGCCGCAAGCGGTACAGACCATCTGTGCGCAAAGTCAACGTTTGCGCAACGCCGGGGCAATCGGCGTACGGCACTACCTCGAAGAAAGTGGCAGGCAGTTCGACGCCGAGAGAAGTCGCCGGTTGGGTAGTGGGATTTGCCGACACGCCAGTGATCGCTGGCCGCGCCGTCCGCACTTTCTCAAGTACCAGGTCGACCTGGTACGGCGCACCGCTCGTCAGTACGGCAAGTCGGGAACGCGTGCAATCTGTGCCGCATCCGCTCCCTCCCTGCGCCAGGCGCCCGCGAATCTCCGTGCCTCCCAGCCGTCGAGCCCGAGACGCAGCGAGCGCCCTGCACCTCACGCTGGCGTCCGTTTCGCCGGACAGCTCGGCGTACTTGTGGGCAACACCGCGCGGGGTGAGCATCAGGCCTTCGCCGGTGCAGATAGCGGCAAACGGATGCTTGCCAGGGGTGAATCAGGAGTGTATTAATATTCCTTTCAACGTCGATCAGGAGGACTGCAAAATGCCAGACACTCGCTTCAAGCCTCTACCTTTGACCAGGCTCACGAGAGGCGTCCCCTGTTTCCTCCCCCAAGCGGCCGTGCGCACCGGGGTGGATGCCACTTCGCCGGCATTGGCGGTCATGACCGATCTCCAGCACGTCACACTCGTCACGATTGCTCGCGATACCTCTCTCGACGAAGCCAACAGGATCATGCGCCTGTGCCATGTGCGCTACCTGCTGGTCGCCGATGCGCAGAGACACCTGCTCGGGATCGTGACCGACGCGGGCACGAAGGGCGACAAGCCGCTGGCCGTGGCTCATACGCTGGGTGTGCGCCCAAGTGAACTGGTGGTCGGCGATGTGATGGTCAACAAGCACGACGACGCCCAGGTCATGCACCTGTCGGATGTGACTGCGGCAAAGGTGGGCAACATTATCGCTACCCTCAAGGAGTTGGGCACACCTTTCTGCCTGGTCGTGGATCACGACGCCGAGGACAATCACGTGCTCTGTGGCGTCTTTTCCTTGTCTCAGATCGAGCGCCAGATGGGGCTTGAGTTGCATGGGGAAGAAATCGCACAGACCTTTTCGCAGGTAGTGACATCTCTGGGCCATTGAAGTCATAGGCTTTCTTGAGCCGTTGCAGGACTGACAGACTGGCGTGCGAGGACGCACCGGTTTCGTTCGCATGCGCCGATTCTGCTGGTTGTTCTGTCAACCACCCGGATACCCGATCGGAAGCGACGGCTGACACCCCTGCTGTTGTCAGATTGGATGCTGCTATTACGGGATTAAGCTTGGCTTAAGCTGTTTGTCGGACGATCGTTCGGAGTTGGTGCGTGCTGATCAGGACGTACGGCAGCAGGCAGCAGCAAGCCATGCGCCATGATGGGTATGGACCGCGGTAGAATGCGCGCAATTGATTGGGAAGGTGAGTGAGCCATGGGTACCCATAACGAGGCCCCCGAGATTTCTTTCGACGACCCGGGGCGGCACGGCATGACGCAGCGGGTCACCTGGATCAGCGTGGTGGTCAATGTTTTCCTGACCCTGGCGCAGGTGGTCGCGGGTATCCTCGCCCATTCCCAGGGCCTGATCGCCGACGGTTTGCATTCGCTCTCCGATCTGGTGTGTGACTTCCTGGTTCTTTTTGCTGCCCATCATAGCCGGGATCCAGCGGACGAGACACATCCGTACGGGCATGCCCGTATCGAAACCGCTGCGTCGTTCGCCCTCGGAGCGATTCTGGCAGCGACCGGCGCGGGTATCATCTGGGGCGCAGGGGTCAAGTTGCAAAACCTGGAAGGTTTGCCGCCGGTTCAGCAGATGGCCTTATGGACGGCGATTCTGGCGCTGGCGGCGAAGGAGGGGCTGTTTCGTTACATGCTGCATGTCGGAGAGCGCCTGCGCTCTCCGATGTTGATCGCCAATGCCTGGCACGCCCGCTCCGATGCGGCCTCGTCACTCGTGGTGGCCCTGGGGATCATCGGCAATCTGCTGGGCTACAACTTTGCTGACTCGGTAGCGGCGGTCATTGTCGGCTTCATGATCGTCCGCATGGGGGTCGTGTTTTCCTGGGATGCCGTCCAGGAGTTGATCGATACCGGACTGTCGGCCGAAGAGGTCGCCAGCATCCGCCAGGTGATCGTCGATACCCCTGGTGTCGGCAGTCTGCACGAACTACGGACGCGCCGCATGGCGCATCGTTCGCTGGTTGATGCGCATGTTTGCGTCGATGCGCGGATCAGCGTTTCGGAAGGTCACCGTATTGCCGAGATGACCCGCAAACGGGTGCTCGATAGTCACCCCTCAGTCTCCGATGTTCTCGTCCATGTCGACGTCGAGGACGATCTGGAGCACGACACCAAGAGCCAGAGCCTGCCGGATCGCAGCGAGTTGCTGAAGCAGTTGGCACCACTGCTCGTCGACCTGCCGCAACCCCAGCGCGTCGTCCTGCACTATCTCAATGGTCGGGTTGAAGCCGAACTTCATCTGCCCCGGCAAGCACTCGAAGACCTCGCCGCTGTCACCAGGGTTGAGCACGCGATCGCCAGGCGCCTGGCTGAGCACCCCTTGCTGCGCTCGCTGTCGATCAATTATGGACGGCAGGTCTTTCCTGCCAGAACGCACTGATGTCTCCTATACGTTTCCACCAGCAACGTCATGTTGTCTCAGGTGTGGTCATCGAGTGCGCGAGTGCTGCGACCTCGGCGGTGCGTTTGCTCCAGCCCGCGCCGAAGACGTCAAAGTTGTCGAGAGAACGGTAGTAGGCCAGGCGCGCCTCGGCCAGGGCATCGATCAGTTTGCCGGCGTCGGTAGCCGTTGCCGCAGCCAGGGTCAGTGGTCCCAGCGATCCATCGGCGGTAACCCCCACGGCGCGCTGCATCAGTTTTACCGAGGTGCGTGGGCCGGCGTTTACGCCGAAATCGAACAGCATCAGATCCACCCCTCGCGGCAGGTCTCCGCAGCGCATCGGTAACCAGTAGTTGGCACGGTAGATCTCCGCGGCCTCCCGCTTGGTCAGCGCCTTGAGGTCGGCGAGCAGTTTCGCCTTGGCCTCCTCGGTGATCTCTTCGAAGTTCAGTCCTTGCCACGATGCCAGCGTGCGGAGGGTAATGCCCAGGTTGGTTGGTCCACCGCGGTCGCGGGGATGGTCGGAAAAGCCGCCTTCCTTATCCACCACGATGGCCAGGCAGCGCTCGAAATTGGCATCGCCGGACGACGCAGCAGGTTTGGCCGCGGGCGCGACGGGGTTCGCGGCCGAAGCCAGCGTCTGGACCATGCGTTCGGTTGCCGCGGCATGCGTGGCTTGCAGGTTGAGCGTCGCAGTCTGCAGGTCACGCGCCGTCGAATCCTTGTCGCGTGAGCCCTGGGATGATCCGAGCCAGAAATTCACGACGGTGGCGAAGGCCGCAGCCAAGGCACCAACGGTGATGTTGATGATGCTCGTCAGTTCGGCCGGAAATGCCTTGTCCGTCATGATGAGGACGAGCAGGATCCCGAAGAAGCCGACGGTGACGATCACCGAAACGACTGGCGCCCCCCAGGCGACCGA
Organism: Candidatus Accumulibacter propinquus; assembly: GCA_016714935.1. GTDB lineage: Bacteria > Pseudomonadota > Gammaproteobacteria > Burkholderiales > Rhodocyclaceae > Accumulibacter > Accumulibacter propinquus. Next base: position 5,290 of record JADKBU010000005.1, read on the forward strand.
ACTGCCGGACTTGACCAGGTCGACCATGGTGTTGCGCGCCCCCTGGGTGTTCTCGAGAGCTTTCTGCTGCGCCGCCAGTTCCGCCTGGCGCTTCTGCTCGGCGGCGCTGTCCATCGCTTTCTGGGTTTCCAGTGCGATCTCTGCCAGACGAATGCGCAACTGGCCAGCCAGCGCGGGATCCGCGGCGAGCTTGCGCTGCGCCTCGATGGCGTCGGGAGTGCCGGTGACTTCCTGGACGACGTTGGCGACAGTCGTTGCCACGTCGCCGGCCTTGTCGCCGGCGATCATCTTGATGAGTTCAGGGACGATGGACAGAGCCAGCGGAACGAGCGGCAGCATCGGCGTTCTCCCAGGAAAAGGCAGCGGCAGGTTCACCAGTAGCGTCAGGAGTATCTCTCGCCGTGGCGAGTGCCGTCAAGCCGGCTCCGACTGCCGGGTTGTCGGGGTCACCCGTCTGGTTTATCGCGCCGGTGACTGGGCCTGCATCAGTTTTTGCTCGATCTTGGCCAGCGGAACGGCACCGGGGATGCGCTCGCCATCGGCGAAGAAGATCGTCGGCGTGCCGTTGATGGCCAATCTTCGTCCGGTCTCGACGCTCTTCTTGACCGCTGTCGTGTCGCAGTCGCCCTTTCCGCCGGGCGCCTTGCCATCGATCATCCAGTCGTTCCACGCCTTCGCCTTGTCAGCGGCGCACCAGATTTGATTGGACTTTTCCAGGGAATCCGGCGAAAGGATGGGGTACAGGAAGGTGTAGATGGTCACGTTGTCCAGTTTGGCGATTTCCCGGGCCATCTTCTTGCAGTAGCCGCAGTTCGGATCTTCGAAGGTGGCCAGAACCCGTTTACCGTCGCCGCGCACCTGCTTTACCGCAAGTGCCAATGGCAGGTCGGCGAACTTGATGGCGGTGAGCTTCTGCATACGCCCGTCGGTCACGTTCTTCATCGTCTTGCCGTCGATCAGTGCGCCAAGAAGCAGTGCTGAAACCTTTTCGTCGGTGTAGACGATCTGGCCGTCTACGTAGACTTCATAGAGGCCAAGATAGGGGGTCTTGGTGACGCTGGTCACCGCGCCTCCCAGCTTGCCTTCAACAGCCTTCTTGACGCTGGCCTCATCGGCCAGACTGGGCATGCTCAGGGCCATGGCGAGCGTGAGCGGCACTATTGTCTTGTACATCGGGGGCATTTCTCCGGGGTAGAGGGGTTGTCGCTTCAGAAGGCGCCGGTGGCGTACCGCACAAGCATGTTTTTTACGACAGGCAAAGCGTTCGTCAGGTTCATTCCCAGATTGCGCAAGGTCCTGAACCCAGGGAAGTCCTGCTGGAAGAGGTGGTGCAGGGCGTGCGTGGTGGCTTGCATGAGCAGTGTCTCTTCGCGCCGCTGCCGCTGGTAAGCCTTGAGCAGGCGTTCGCTGCCGATGTCCTGCCACTCGGGCCTCGCTGCCAGCAGCTCGGCCAGGGTTCTGGCGTCCTGGTAGCCGAGGTTGATGCCGTGGCCGGAAAGTGGGTGAATTCCGTGCGCCGCGTCGCCAAGCAGTGCCAGTCTTGGAGCGACGATCTGCGGCACGCGCACCAGGCGTAGCGGGAAGGCTGTTGCCGGGGTGAGAAGCGTGAACGGACCCAATTCGCATTCGCCGGCAGCGGCGACCCGCGAGCAGAGTTCTTCAGCCGGTAAGGCCAGCAGTGCGCGCGCGTTCTCGTCGGGAGTGGACCACACGATGGAGATGCGATTGCCTGCCAGCGGCAGCCAGGCCAGCACTCCGTCACGGCGAAACCACTGGCGCGCGATACCACGATGCGGCGTCTGGCACTCGAAATTTGCGACCACACCCATTTCGTCATACGCAGTGACGTGCGCCCTCAAGCCAAGCGCGGTACGTGTCCAGGAGTCGCGTCCGTCAGCGCCGACCAGCAAGCTGGCGGCCAGCGTTCTACCGTCGGTCAGAGTCAGCAGCGCGCTGGCGGTGCCCATTTCGAGTTTGGCTGGCGTCGCGGGACACAGCAGGGTGACATTGCTCTGACGCTTGACGTTTTCCCAGAGTTCGCAGGCCATCAGCGACGACTCCAGGATCCACCCGAGTTCTGGGAGACCGGCGGCGTAGGCCGAAAAATCCAGGCGCGCGCCACCGTCGCCAACGACCTTCATGGCGGAAATCGGCGCCATGCGCTCGGCCGGCAGGTGCTTCCAGATGCCGATCGTCTGCAGGAAGTCGGCATTGGCCGGTGATACGGCGTAGACACGCGCATCCCAACCCGGTGCGGGGTGCGGCGGGCGTTGTTCCACCAGAGCGATCTTGAGGCGCGTGTCGCGCAGGGCACAAGCCAGCGCAAGGCCGGCCAGGCCACCACCAACGATAATGACGTCGAACCTCGTGACTTGCATGCCTTGTAACTCAGAGAAATGAAAGATGTGCCGCCCACGGTCGGGAATTTACAAGCGTGGCCAGTGATGTTAGAACTTCATCATCATGATCCCCAACGCCAACTTTCCCTGCCTCGGCTACTTTCCGGCCATTGTCCGCGTCGAGTGTGATTCCCCAATAGATGCGCTCGTCGCGGCGTGCATCCCGCGTCACGAGGCAATGGACCTGGTCGCCGCCTCTTGGTCCAAGGGGGGGACGGCGTGTATTGTTGCCACTCTCGACGGTGGTCGCCAAGTCGTCGTCCTGCGTACCCCGGAAGGGCGCTGGGCCGCGTGCAATGCCTTCCTGGGCAAGCTCTGTGCTACCCACCAGGAGGCAGAACGGCGATTGAGCCAACTGCTAAAACACTCTCGCCAGGGTTACGTGGTCTGCCTGGAGAGTGGTTAAACAGTACCGATGGCCGCGGTTGGGGGCGCTGCCCCCGAACCTGGCAGGCCAGCGGATGTCTGTCGGAACGCTCACCGCATTGTGCCGGGGGCCGAGTCGTCCAATCGAGGGAACCCAGGCCCCTGCGCCGCAGCATTGGCGATGGCCGGCGTCAGCCAAATTAACTCGGGTTGGCCTTGAGGCACTCGCTCATGAACTGCTTGCGCTCGTCGCCCTTGAGTTGCTTGCTGCCGGCTTCCCCGTTGCAGGCTTTCATCTTCTCCTGCTGGGTCGCTTTTGCCGGTTTTGCCCCGAGGCAGGTGCTCATGAACTGCTTGCGCTCGTCGCCCTTGAGTGCCTTCTCTGCGGCCTGCGCGTTGCAGGCTTTCATCTTGTCCTGCTGCGCTTGCTGGGCGGCCGAGGGTTCTTTCTTCTCTTCGGCCGCAAGAGAGCTGCCGGCAGCAAAGACTAGGGCGACAAGGGCGATCACGGCTTTCATCGGAGGTTTCTCCTGAGGGTTGAGGAAGTCTGCTGATTAAGCCACTGCTACAGGTCGTCGTCAAGGAGCGCTTGCTGCTGCCGGTTGATGAAGTCGCCCATGCTGTCTATGCCACGCAGTTGCAGAATGCTGTTGCGCACCGCCGCCTCAAGCAGGACGGCGATGTTTCGCCCGGCCGCGACCGGGATCACCACCTTGCGTATGGGTACCCCGAGGATCTCCTGGGACTGCGCATCGAGTGGCAGGCGAGGACCATCGGCGCTGCTGAGCGGCTTCTGCAGATGCACGATCAGCTTGAGTTTCATCTTCCGGCGCGATGCGGTTTCACCGAAGATGGTGCGGATATTGAGGAGGCCCAGGCCCCGCACTTCAAGATAGTCGCGCAACATACTCGGACAGCGTCCTTCGATCGTCGTCGGTGCGATGCATGACAGTTCGACGACGTCGTCGGCAACCAGGCCATGACCACGAGAGATCAACTCCAGCGCCAGTTCGCTCTTGCCAACGCCGGAATCGCCGGTAATCAGGACGCCCATGCCCAGCACGTCCATCAAGACGCCGTGCACTGATGTCGAGCCGGCCAGACGTCGGGAAAGATAGATGCGCAATAGGTCAATCACCGCCGAGCAGGGCTTCGGACTGACAAAGAGAGGCGTTGCGGTTGACTCGCAGGCCTCGCGAATCGCCGGCAGGATTTCAACGTCATCAGCAATGATCAGCGCCGGTGGCCTGGCGGCCATCAACTCCCTGACCTGGTAGCGCAAGCGATCGGCCGTTACCCGGCAGCCCCAGGCGGTTTCCGCCCGACCAATCACCTGCAGCCGTTCGGGATGAATCAGGTTGAGGTGCCCAACGACATCAGCACCGAAATAGCCCTGATCCTTGAGCTCTATCTGGCGGTCGACACCGACGGCGACGACCCATGAAAGCTTGAGTTTTTCACGGTGGTCGTCATAGAGCTGCGCGACGCTGAACTGACGCCGGGTGTTCATCTTTAGCCGGCAAAAATCTGACGAATCACACTGGCGTCCGCGGCCTTGGCCAAAGCTTCTCGACAGTTGCGGTCGGAAAAGTGTTGCGCCAGTTCGGACAGGATTTGCAGGTGCTGCTCGGTCGCCACTTCGGGCACCAGCAGGACGAACAGCAGTGACACCGGTTTCCCGTCCGGGGAATCAAACGCTACCGGTGCGGCCAGGCGCAGGAAGGCGCCGGTCGCATCCTTGAGGCCCTTGATACGTCCGTGCGGAATGGCAACACCCTGACCGAGACCGGTAGAGCCCAGCTTCTCGCGTGCAAACAGGCTGTCGAACACCGTGCTGCGTGCGATGCCGAGATAGTTTTCAAAGAGCAGCCCGACATGTTCAAAGACGCGTTTTTTGCTGCTCGCGTCCAGATCAAGAATGATGTTTTCTAGGGGCAGTAGTTGGGTGATCTGGCTCATGCGACAAAAACCCGAAAAGGCGGACGTGGAAGAATGCAAAAAAGGAAGCACACGGAGCGAGGGCCTGTTGCCGCTCAGTCCGTGCGCAGACTACACCAACTTCACTCGGCGACGATGTGATCGGTAATCTTGTTTCCGCGATGGTGGTCCTGCAGTTTCTGCTTGTACTTCTGCACCTGCCGCTCAGCTTGTCTACCAGGCCATCCACCGCTGCGTACAGGTCCTCGTCGACAGACTCCACGTATACATCCTTGCCAGCGAGATGAACGGTAACTTCGGCCTTCTGCTTCAGCTTGTCCACCGACAGAATCACGTTGACGTCTATTACGTTATCGAAGTGACGAGTGATTCGCTCGAGCTTGCCGGTGACGTAATCGTGCAGCGCCGGGGTGATCTCGAGGTGGTGACCACTGACTTGCAGGTTCATGATGTGGCTCCTTTTGCTAAATGGACTTGCGTAAGTTGACCGGCGGGATGCTGAGCGCTTCACGGTATTTTGCAATTGTTCGCCGTGCGACAACAATGCCCCTGCTGACCAAGAACCTCGGATATCTGGCTATCCGAGAGAGGCTTCTTAGGCTCTTCGGCGCTGATCATCTGCTTGATCAGCGCCCGAATGGCCGTTGCTGAACACGCCCCGCCAGCATCCGTGCTGACGTGACTGCCAAAAAAATACTTCAACTCAAAGATCCCACGCGGTGTTGCCATGTACTTCTGGGTCGTGACCCGCGATATGGTCGATTCATGCAATCCGAGTACCTCGGCGATTTCACGCAGTACCAAGGGTCTCATCGCGACTTCACCATGATCCAGAAACTGACGCTGACGTTCCACAATAGCCTGCGCCACACGCAGGATCGTGTCAAACCGTTGCTGTACATTCCTGATCAGCCAGCGGGCCTCCTGGAGTTGACCCGCGAGGCCGGAACCGCGCTGCCTGGCCAGAATCTGGGCGTAGAGGCTATTGATCCGCAGTCGCGGAAAGGCGTCGGAATTGACGTTGACCAACCATTGCCCGCGCATTTTGCGCACCACGACATCGGGTGTGATGTAGCGGGTGTCGGGCGAGGCATAAGCGGCTCCGGGCCGCGGATTCAGGCTGCAGATCAGCAAATGCGCTGCGCGCAGTGCATCGTCATCACAACCGGTATGTTTCTTGAGTCTCGGGAAATCGTGGCTGGCCAACAGTTCGAGATGCTGGCCGACGATCTGCATCGCCAGCGAGCGGGTCTGGTCAGCGGGGAGCACTTCCAGTTGCAGCGTGAGACATTCCTGGGCGGTGCGGGCGCCGACGCCGGTGGGGTCGAAATGCTGCAGGTGCCTGAGCGCGATCTGCAGTTCTTCCGGCGCTATTTCCAGTTCCTCGGGCATCGCTTCCGAGAGCTCCGCGAGTGACTGGGTAAGGTAGCCGTCATCGTCGAGAGCCTCGACCAGACATCGCACCAGGACGCGGTCACGGTCGGAGAGAGTCATCAGGCCCAGTTGCGCCAACAGGTGCTCGCGCAAGGAAACCGTTGCCGCCTGGATGTTTTGATAATCGCCGTCGCCGTCGTCATCGTCGTCGAAGGAACCGGACGAACCCGCAGTAACGGCCTGGTCGCCCAGCCAGCTGTCGTCCTCGGCCTGAGAGTGTTCGCCTTGCTCGGCAGCGGCGCCCGCCTCGGCAGGGGCGTCCGCGTTGCCCTCGTCGCGCGGCGTTTCGGGTGTGCGGTAGTCCTCCTGGCGTTCGAGCAGCGGGTTGTCCAGCAAATACTTTTCCAGCTCCTGCTCAAGTTCAAGCGTCGACAGTTGCAACAATCGGATCGACTGCTGCAACTGCGGGGTCAATGCAAGATGCTGGGAAAGCTTGAGCTGGAGGGATGGTTTCATCTACGGAACCGGGTAAGCCGCCGCTTTGGCATGGAAAACTCCCCGCATGGTTCTCGAATTATGGCTGCAGGCCGTTGGGTTCAGAGGCGGAAATTTTCACCCAGATACACCTTCCGGACATCGTCATTATAAATGATTTCCTCCGGCCGACCAGCGGCAAGGACGCTACCGTCGTTGATGATGTACGCGTGGTCACAAATGCCCAGCGTTTCGCGAACGTTGTGGTCGGTAATCAGCACTCCGATGCCGCGTTCCTTGAGGAAACGGATGATTTTCTGGATGTCGAGCACGGCTATCGGGTCGACGCCGGCGAAAGGCTCGTCAAGCAGAATGAATCGCGGTCCGGTGGCGAGAGCACGGGCGATCTCCACCCGTCGCCGTTCACCACCGGAAAGGGAGGTTGCGGGGCTGATGCGCAGGTGGCTGATGTGCAGTTCTTCGAGCAGACTTTCCGTGCGGCTATCGATTTCGTCGGCCGACAGGTTCTGCAGCTCGAGTACCGCCTTGATGTTTTCGCTTACCGTCAACTTGCGGAATACGGAAGCCTCCTGCGGCAGATACGAAACACCCAGGCGCGCGCGCTTGTGAATCGGCAAATGCGTCAACTGCACATTGTCGAGATGAACGTCACCTCCATCACATGCAATCAGGCCGACCACCATGTAGAAGCAGGTGGTCTTGCCGGCACCGTTCGGGCCCAGCAATCCCACGACTTCGCCGCTGACCACGTCGAATGAAACGTCATGCACTACCGTGCGTGACTTGTAGCGCTTGTTGAGCTTGCGGGTGGACAATCTGCTCTGCTGGTCTGGCATGGGTTCAATCATCTTCAACAGTGGCGCGCAACAGGCGCCGAATGGTTTCTGCGGAAAAGCCCCGAGCGGCCAGGAAGCGCATCTGCCGGGCACGTTCGGTGGTGTCGTCGGCGCCATGCGGATTACTGCCGAAGCGCTTCTGCCAGACGCGCCGCGCCCGTGTCAGTTCGTCCTCGCCGGCAGCCAGGCTGGCACTCACCAGTTCGTCTGCAACTCCCCTGGAACGGAGTTCATAGGCCAGGCGTGCGTCGCCCAAACGGATACCCCGGGACTTGACACGTGTCTCCGCGTAGCGGGCATCGGAAAGCAGATGCCGGCTTGTCAGTTCGTCGAGCAAGGCATCCAGCTGTTCCGGCGACTCGGCCAGGGACAACAGCTTGCCAGCCAGCTCCTTGCGCGTGTGTTCGCGGCGAGTCAGCAGACCCAAAGCGCGTTCGCGCAACCCTTTCAACAGCACTGCCGGGAACTCACGACGCTGCGATCGCAGCCGGTGATGGGACTTTCACCGCGGCACGGATTCTCGCTTCGATTTCCTGGGCAATCTGCGGCTTGCTCTTGAGATACTCGCGGGCATTGTCCTTGCCCTGACCGATCTTCTCGCCGTTGTAGGCGTACCAGGAGCCGGACTTGTCGACCAGTTTGTGCAGCACTCCGAGTTCGATGATCTCCCCTTCGCGCGAGGTACCTTCGCCATAGAGGATGTCGAAGATGGCCTCGCGAAAAGGTGGTGCGACCTTGTTCTTCACCACCTTGACGCGCGTTTCGTTGCCGATGACCTCGTCACCCTTCTTGATGCTGCCGATGCGGCGGATGTCGAGGCGTACCGACGCGTAGAACTTGAGGGCATTGCCACCTGTCGTCGTTTCGGGACTGCCGAACATGACCCCGATCTTCATGCGGATCTGGTTGATGAAAATGACCAGGGTATTGGTACGGTTGATATTGGCGGTCAGCTTGCGTAGCGCCTGGCTCATCAGGCGGGCCTGCAGGCCGGGCAGGGAATCACCCATCTCGCCTTCGATTTCCGCCTTCGGGACGAGCGCGGCAACCGAGTCGATCACGACGACATCGACACTTGCCGATCGGACCAGCATGTCGGCGATTTCCAGCGCCTGTTCGCCGGTGTCCGGCTGCGAGATGAGAAGCTCATCAAGGTTCACTCCGAGTTTCTGCGCATAGCCAGGGTCGAGAGCGTGCTCGGCATCGATGAATGCTGCCGTGCCGCCGAGTTTCTGCATTTCGGCAATGACCTGCAGGGTCAGGGTCGTCTTTCCCGACGACTCGGGACCATAGATCTCGACCACCCGACCGCGAGGTAGCCCACCAATGCCAAGGGCTATGTCGAGTCCGAGTGAGCCAGTCGAAACGACCGGGATGTCGGTGACGACGCTACCTTCACCCATCTTCATGATCGAGCCCTTGCCGAACTGCTTTTCGATCTGGGCCAGCGCTGCGGCTAGCGCCTTCGACTTGTTGTCGTTCATTGCCTATCCTTTTCCTTGGTTGAGAGGAATTATCCCACGTTCGACCGTGCTGAACATTGCCGTAGCAGGGCTGCCAATATACTGGAAATATGTACAGCAGTGAACCGGCAGCTGGCTGCGTGGCGCTGCCCCGCCGTGAGCCGGCGGACTGCGCCAGCTCACGGCGGGGCAGCGCTGCTGCTTTCCTGGAGCTCGATAAGAAACAGCAATTCACGCACACTGCTCAAGGAAAAGCCTCGTCGCTCACCATTGCGATTGTCTCGCAAGAGTTGGTTCAGGTAGGCCAGACACTCGGGAGAACCCCAGGTACGGGCAACCTCGCTGCAGATATGCGGCAGTTTCCCGAGTGTTGGCAAACGGGTCAGCAATTGTTCGATCGATGCGGCGTCGGTGGCGGACAGCTTCGGGTCCGGCGCGTCGCCCATCGTTTCCCAATCCGCCGGAGCAACATTGAAATGACGCTGCAGCTTGACGGCCAGCGTTTCGAAGGCGGCACGCTGCTGATCCTGCCGGTAAACTTCAAGCAGCTTGAGCCAGGGAGTCAGTGCCGCCTTCGGATGGTGCTCGATGAACTCTTCAAGAGCCTCCTCTGCCCCCTTGACGCGACCGAAGGAAACCATGATCTCCGCCAGTTCGAGCACGGTTGTCACTTCATCCTCACCTTTGGGCGACACCGGAACCGCCGTCGGGAACCAGTCCTCACGTGGGCGAGATGCCGTAGCGGTCGTCTGGATCTCGCGAACGATGGACAATTCTTTTACCTGCCCGGTGGTCGGCAATTGCCCATCACCGCCCCCCGAAGCGCCCGCGGTATCCGCGAGGCCCGCGGGCGCTGCCATCTCCGGCAGCTGCGAAACCTTGCCGGAGCGACGCCGAAGTAGCCAGGCCAGGCCGGCAATCAGCCCGAGCAGAAGGGCAGCCTCAAGCCACCAATCGGATAACTCGACACGGGGCGCTGCCTGAGCGGCAGCCACCTGAACCGGCTGCCTGCTTGTGGCAGCGTTCGCTGTCGGCTGCGGGTTGCTGGTTGCTGCCGTGGATTGTGTCGCCCGCGCGTCGTTCTTCTTCGCCAATTCCCCGAGCGTGGCGTCGAGTCGGCGTAGCCGTTCGGCGACAGCCAGTTGTTGCTCGGCCTGCGTATACAGGGCCGACAACAGTTTGTACTCGATACGCAGTATCGAGCGCCTTTCCTCGCTGGTTCGGCCCAGGAGTTGTGTTGACAGGCGCGTGCTCAGACGCAGGGGCAGGTCATCTTCCGGCTGCCAACGCGCGCTTTCGCTGTCGCTGGATAGGAGCAGGCGGTCGGTTGCGCCGCCTCCGACCGACAGTTTCCGGAGTGGCTCTCTGGCCGGCTGGGCCCTGGGCGGCGCTTCGTCATGAGCAAATGCCGGGGGGCTTACGGCCGCACCGAGAGGCGATCGGGGCGGCCGGCTATTCTGGGCATTGAGCGGTGCACCGGCGGTCGTCGGCGGCCGCGCTGTGGTTTCGCCAACGGGCGCGCCGCGGGCGCCAGGAAGCTCCTGCAGTCCTTGCGGCATTCTGGTCCGCGGGGGATCGATCAGCAACAGGTAGTTGCGATTGACTTCGGCGCCACAGCCTGCACGCAGATTGAGTTGCAGCAGCGGTTCGTTGATGGGCTGGTCGGAAACGATACGTAGCCGTAGCCCGCCGCCACGCTGCTCAACGCTGACGCGCGCGCGCGTCAGCAGCGGGACTTCGGCATCCTCCCCTGCTGACTGGCCGAGGCGAAAGCATTCTGCGAGCGGCCGCTTTTCGGCCGTCACCTCAAGCAGTTGGACCTCTGCCTCGAAGCGTGCGCCAAGATGCGAAAGGACGGTCAGCTTGCCCAGACCAAGTGCTTGGGCCTCGCCAGTGAGCAGGCACAAGAACGGCAGCAGCAAGAAAAAGACTCGAAAACAGGGAATGTCGAGGACTATCGAACGCATTGGCAGGTGAGGTACGTTTAAGCAACCCATTCTACATTCCATTCTGGCGCGATACGTACTTGCCGAACTGCCTTCCCGTTCGAAGAGCGGCTGCAGGAAATTGGCCTTCAGGCGAGTCCGTGACGTGCTCGTTGCAGGATCCCCGTCAGTGCATGCGCCACCGACTGTGCCCGTACCGCCTCCCGGTCGCCTTGAAAATGGCGCGTGTCGGTGTCGATGCGCCGTTTCGGCCCGGTCCAGGCGAAACAGACAGTTCCAACCGGCCGGTCAGGTGAACCGCCGCCCGGGCCTGCTATACCGGTGATGGCCAGTGCCCAGTCGGCATGACTGTGCTGCACTGCTCCCAAGGCCATGGCCGCGGCGATCGCTTCGCTGACCGCGCCATGCGCTGCCAGGGTGTCGGCACCGACGCCCAGCAACTCGATCTTGGCGGCATTCGAATAGGTGATGAAGCCGCGCTCGAACCAGCATGAACTGCCGTCGATCGCGGTCAGGCACTGTCCCACCCAGCCGCCCGTACAGGATTCGGCCGTGGCCAGCTTCTCGCCGTTGCGCACCAGCAGTTGCCCGACTTCGGCCGCAAGCGCTTCGAGCGCTGCCTGATGGTCGTCACTCATTCGAGCACGAAGCGCAGAATTGCCAGGACCAGCAGCGTATAGCCGGCCGCGACCAGATCATCACACATCACGCCAAAGCCATTCTTCACCTTCTCATCAAAGTAGCGCGCCGGCTGCGGCTTGACGATGTCGAAAAAACGGAACAGGCCGAAGGCTATGGCTTGCCATAAGCCCGGCGTCGGGCAGAACAGCAGGACCGCCCAAAAGGGGACGATTTCGTCCCAGACGATGCTGCCATGGTCGACGACCCCGAGGTCTGCGCCGGTCTTGTGCACTGCCAGAACCCCGCCGACGAAACAGAGGAAGAGTAAACCGAGGAACTCCAGGTCGCTCATCCACGGCCGCAGCAGCGGGAAGGACGCCCAGGCGAAGAGGGTGCCTACGGTCCCCGGTGCCCGTGGTGAGAGACCGCTGCCGAAGCCGCAGGCCACCAGGTGCGCCGGATGCGCGAGCAGGAAACGGATCGAAGGGGGGCTAGCCAAAGTGATCGAATCCTCTTTCGTTGAACGCCTGCGCTTGTCCGTCCGCATCGAGGAGCCACAGACGAGAATCTCCGGTGCCGACGACGAGACCGAATCGCCAGAGGGGCAAGGCGAGTTGCGCAGCGAGTTCGGTGATTTCGGCGCGCTTGTCGGGTGGCGCAGAGAACACCAGTTCGTAGTCGTCGCCGCCGGCGAGCTGGCATTGACGAGCCAGCAGTGGGTCTACTCCCGTCGGCAGTGGCGGCAACTGCGCCACGAAGACCTCTGCGGCAACGCCGGAGCGCTTGAGGATATGATCGAGATCGGCGAGTAGCCCATCCGAAACGTCGATCGCGGCATGCGCCAGGCCACGCTGGCGCAATTCCAGCCCGAGCTCGACGCGCGCCATGGGGCGTTGCAAGGCGTCAAGACAGCGTCGTGCCAACTCCGCGGGCAGTTGCGTCCGGCCCTGCAGTTGGGCCAGCCCCAGAGCGGCAAGGCCGGGTTGTCCTGAAACCCAGAGCTCGTCGCCGGGCACGGCGTGGTTGCGTTGTAACGCCGTGCCGGCAGGCAGCTCACCGAGGGCCGTCAGACACAGGTTGAGCGGGCCGCGCGTCGTGTCGCCACCGACCACATCGACGCCGTAGTGACTGGCGCAGGCAAAGAGCCCGTCGGCAAAAGCGCCTATCCACGCCGTATCCGCGGCGGGCAGACTAGCGGCAAGCAAGGCCCAGCGTGGTCTGGCTCCCATCGCGGCGAGATCGGAGAGGTTGACCGCCAGTGTCTTCCAGCCGAGCTGGCCGGGGTCGGTGTCGGGCAGGAAGTGTGTTCCGGCGACCAGCATGTCGGTGGTGATCGCCAGACTCATTCCGGGTGTGGGAGTCAACAGGGCGCAATCGTCACCGGGACCAAGCGTGGCCTGCGGCGTCGCCCGGGAGAAATGGCGTTCAATCAGTTCGAATTCGCTGGGCATGCCTGTGCCGCTGGCCGAATCAGAAGCCGTTGCTGTTCAACGTCCGCGGCCGCGGGCGGCACGCTTGGCTTCGACCTCGGCTGGACGCAAGCGGGCGGCCAACTTGTCGAGCACCCCGTTGACGTACTTGTGGCCGTCCGTTCCACCATAGGCTTTGGCCAATTCGATCGACTCGTTGATGATCACCCGGTATGGCGTCTGCGGGTGGTTACCCAACTCGAAAGCGCCGGCCAGCAGAACACACGCTTCAATCGGCGACAATTCGTTGAACGGACGGTCGAGGCAGGCTTGCAGCTGTGTTTCCAGGGCGATGCGCTCGCTGAGAACACCACGTAACAGTCCGACGAAGAACTCGCGGTCGGCCTTGTCGAAGTCGTCGATGTCGCGCAGATGCGCTTCGATTGCCGCTTCGTCGTTGCCACTGACCTGCTGCTGGTAGAGCCCCTGCAGGACCAGTTCGCGGGCTCGCCGACGTGGGGATCTGGGCGTCGCAGCTTTGCTGTCGGGTGTGCTGCGTGGCCCTCCGGTCATCACGATACCTCCCGGAGTGCGCGCAGCAGGCGGGCCATCTCGACGGCGGCTCGGGCGCAGTCGGCCCCTTTGGGTTGCATGCGGGCGAGTGCCTGGTCGTCGTCTTCGCAGGTCAGGATGCCGTTGGCGATGGGTACGCCGCTGTTGAGCTGGACTTCCATCAACGCCCGGCAGGAATCGTTGGAGACGATCTCAAAATGATAGGTTTCGCCGCGGATGACGGCACCAAGCGCAACCAGAGCATCAAAGCGGCCGCTGCGGGCCATGGTCTGCAGCGTCAATGGGATTTCCAGTGCCCCCGGGACACTGGCGATGGCAATGTTGCGGTCGGCGACGCCAAGCTGCTTGAGTTCGGCCGTGCACGCACTGAGCAGACCTTCACCGATGTCCTGGTTGAAACGGCTCATGACGATGCCGATCGCCAGCCCGTCGCCTTCAAGCGAAGCGTCATACTCGTAGATGTTCTCGTAGCGCACCCGAGGAGGATGTAGGCTTCCGGGGATTTTCGGGGTGCCCATCAGAGTTTTTCCAGTTCGGACGGAGTGGCGATGTGGCCGGTAATTTCGAGATCGAAGCCGGTCATGCTCGGCATGCGACGCGGGCTTGACAGGATCTTCATCTTGCCGACGCCGAGATCGCGCAGGATTTGCGCACCGATGCCATAGGTACGGGGATCCCAGCGGGCGGCCGGACGCTGGGCGGCAATCGGCTCACGCAGTGTCGCGAGAATGTCCTGGCCGCTTTCGGGACGATGCAACAACACGATCACGCCGGCGTCTGCGCGGGCCAGCGCCGCTTGCGCCAACTCCAGCGAAAAAGTATGCCGACCGCCGTCCGGGTCGAGGAAGTCGACCACTGAAAGTGGTTCATGCACGCGCACCAGGGTTTCCTTGTCGGCGCGAATCTCACCCTTGGTCAATACCAGGTGCACCTCGTTCGAGGTACGGTCGGTGTAGGCGTGCAGGGTGAATTGGCCGTGGCGCGAACGTACCGGTTTGGAGAGCGTACGTTCGATCAGCGTCTCGTGTCGACTCCGGTAGTGGATGAGATCGGTGATCGTTCCGATCTTGAGGCCATGCGTGCGGGCAAAATCGACCAGATCGCCCAGGCGCGCCATGCTGCCGTCCTCTTTGAGAATTTCGCAGATCACCGCCGCCGGTTCGAGCCCCGCGAGCAGGGCGAGATCGCAGCCGGCTTCGGTGTGGCCCGCACGTACCAGTACGCCGCCTGGCCGGGCCATGATCGGGAAAACGTGTCCCGGCTGCACGATGTCTTCCGGCCGCGCGTTCCTTGCGACTGCGGCCTTGATGGTCAGCGCGCGGTCCTGCGCCGAGATGCCGGTGGTCACCCCTTCGGCAGCTTCGATCGAAACCGTGAAGGCGGTGCTGTATGGGCTCTTGTTGTCGCGCGCCATCTGCGTCAGGCCCAGTTGTCGGCAGCGGCCCTCGGTCAGTGTCAGGCAGATCAGACCGCGCCCAAAACGCGCCATGAAGTTGATGGCTTCCGCAGTGACATGCTCGGCGGCCAGAATCAGATCGCCTTCGTTCTCGCGATCCTCCTCATCCACCAGGACCACCGTACGTCCCGCCCGCATTTCGACAATGATCTCTTCGATCGGCGAGACATCGGCAGAACTGCTCTGTGGTGCCATCTATACCTCCTCTGTGAAACGTGGGTTGCGCCTGGCAGGTTGGGTAAGCTACTTTCTGGCCAACCGGAATTGCGTGAATTCCTGCTGTTCAATGTATGCAGGACCTCGATTCTCTCATTTCCCGGCCGGGCTTCCCATACGGGCGGGCACATTCTCCGTGAATCGATCACCCAACGGCTCAGATATTCGTTTTATCATGTTCGAAAAACAAGAATGAATCTGTTCCATTGCTCAGGGGCTGGAACGGTGCCAGGGGGCGCATCGGCACCTTTCGATGCTTGTCGATGATAGTCAGTACGAAGGATATCTTCAATGTCGATGAATGAGGGTTTGTTGTTGATCGCAGTTGGCGTAGTCGTCGCCGTCCTGCTGCGTTTCCTTGCCGCTCGCCGTTCTGCCGTGAAACAGGAGGGGCGAGAGGCTCTTGATCAGCGTGTCGCGGACGAAGCCGAGCGTCAGGCCGCGGAGGCCGCCGCCCGCCACGAAGCCGAGCGTCAGGCCGCGGAGGCCGCCGCCCGCCACGAAGCCGAGCGTCAGGCCGCGGAGGCCGCCGCCCGCCACGAAGCCGAGCGTCAGGCCGCGGAGGCCGCCGCCCGCCGCGAGGACGAACGTCAGGCCGCGGAGGCCGCCGCGCACGGAGGGCGCCGCCCGCCGCGAGGCCGAGCGTCAGGCCGCGGAGGCCGCCGCCCGCCACGAAGCCGAGCGTCAGGCAGCGGAGGCCGCCGCCCGCCGCGAGGCCGAACGTCAGGCCGCGGAGGCCGCCGCCCGCCACGAAGCCGAGCGTCAGGCAGCGGAGGCCGCCGCCCGCCACGAAGCCGAGCGTCAGGCCGCGGAGGCCGCCGCCCGCCACGAAGCCGAGCGTCAGGCCGCGGAGGCCGCCGCCCGCCGCGAAGCCGAACGTCAGGCCGCGGAGGCCGCCGCCCGCCGCGAAGCCGAACGTCAGGCCGCGGAGGCCGCCGCCCGCCGCGAGGCCGAACGTCAGGCCGCGGAGGCCGCCGCCCGCCGCGAGGCCGAACGTCAGGCCGCGGAGGCCGCCGCCCGCCGCGAGGCCGAACGCGCGGAGGCCGCCGCCCGCCGCGAAGCCGAACGTCAGGCCGCGGAGGCCGCCGCTCGCCGCGAGGTTGAACGCCGGGCGGTCGAGGAAGCTGCCCGCCTTGAGGCCGAGCGCCGGTCTGTCGAGGAGGCGCAGCGCCTGGAGGATGAGGAACGTCAGGCGGTTGAGGCGGCGATTGCCGAGGAAAGCGCAAGGCAGGCTACCGAAGAGGCGCAAAGACGCCAAGCAGCAGCTGTCGCGAAGATCAAGACGCCCGAGCAGACCGTGGTGATGGTGGCCGACGATTCGCGGGTGGTGCGTGTCAAGACCGGGCGATTGCTGGCCGCACACCGATATCAAGTGCTGATGGCCGAAGACGGCCAGGATGCGGGCCGGCAAATCGAGAAGGCGGTTCCCGATGTACTGGTGACCGATGTCGACATGCCCGGCATGGATGGTCTTGAACTGGCCCGTCAGGTGCGTGGCAATCCACGTACTGCCCACCTGCCGATCATCATGGTGACGTCCGACAGTGACGAGTTGCGTATCCAGGCGCGTGCGGCTGGAGTCAACGTCGTGCTCGGCAAGCCGTACCCAGAAGAGCAACTCATCGCGCATATCCAGCAACTCCTGGGTAACTCGCCGCGCGCCTGACAAGCGATGCAGCCCAGCCAGGACAACGCGGCGCCAGGTGCCGCTCTCGGCGAGTTTCTGGTGATCTGCCTGTGCGCCGAATGGTGCGGAGTTTGCCGGGAATACCGAAGCGGTTTCGAGGAAGTTGCCAGGCAGTTCTCCGCAGCCGGATTTCTCTGGCTGGACATTGAGGCTCACGCCGATGATCTGGGCGACCTCGACGTCGATGACTTTCCGACACTGCTCATCAAGCGTCAGGACAGGGTGCTTTTTTACGGCAGCATGCTACCTACTCCGGGTCACCTGAAGTGCACCCTGGGTGCATTCCTGCAGCAGACGGACGCCGAGAGTCGCGAGTATGCTGTTTCCAGCGCGGCGCGGCGTGCCTGGCAGGATGATGAAGACCTGCGGCGGCTTGGCCAGGCACTGGGGCAAGCGGGCGCACAGGCAAGAGATTGGCCGCCAGCTTGAGTGGGGATGCCTATTGGTCGTGCTGCGAAGTGTGGCTACGCTGACGCCAGCGCTGGATCAACATGCGCAGGCGGCCGAAAGTCCAGTGGTCGTTGACCACGAAGTTTGCCACGCTGGCGATCACGATCGAAAGCACATTTGCCGCCAGATAGTGCATGTGGCTGGCGAACGCGTGGGTCAGGGCGAACTGCAGCGCGATCCCGAGCCAGCAGGCGATGGTGTACTGGCCGAACTGCAGGAGAAGCGGCGTCTGCACATGTTCGTGCCGGTCGAACCAGGTCCATGCGCGATTGAGCAGGAAATTGTTGATGGTGGCAAGGAAGATGGCGACCGCGAGTGATACGTTCAGGCGCAGCGGTGGTGGTTCGATGGCCCGGAAAAGAATTTCCTGGGCCAGGTAGAGCACCACGACGTTGACCACCGTTCCGGAAGCGCCGACGACGCCGAACTTGATGAAGCGATGCCGCAACAAGCGCCCAACGAGCGGTAGATGGTGGAGCCGCTCAAACCGCGTCATGGTGTATCCTTGATCGGCCCCGGGCGGATACGCGTGACGACGGCGCGTGCTTCCACCAGTACCCGCTCGGGAGCGATCCGCCGCAGGCACTGGTTGTCGCCGTCGCAAGGCGAGTTGCGGTGGTTATATGCGGTGAGACACGGTGAACAGGGCAGTTCCAGATGCAGGCAACTGGCGTGGTCACCGAGCGGGCCGTAGAGCCGCGGCGTCTCCGGCCCAAACAAGGCTACGGTCGGCACGCCAGTGAGCGACGAAAACTGTGCCGGCCCACCGTCGTTGGTGATCAGCAGCGCAGCCCTCCCGAGCAGTGCAACGAGTTCCCGCACCGATCGGGTGTAGCCCGTGAGGTCGACGCAATCCGGGTGCGCGACTGCTTCGCTGAGCGCGCGCCCGAGTGGCTTGTCGGCAGGCAGGCCAATGATCGCTACCACATATCCTTCGGCGAGCAGGCCGGAGGCGACCATGCGCCAGTTCGCTGGCGGCCATGCGCGGATCGGCAGGATGCCGCCGCTCGGATAGAGCAGCGCCAGGCGTCGCCCGGAGAAGCGTGGATAGTCGTCGACAATCCGCGCCTGGAAGGCATCCACCTCGCCCGCGGTGAAGCCCGGTAACGGGGCGGTCAGGGGGAAATCGCCCGGGTCCTGCTGCTCCTTGTCGAGGGGGTGGGTTTTCGAAACGAGTGCGCGTGCCAGGGTCAGGAACTGCAGTGAAAGGTGGCGATAAGGGTTGTAGAGCACTCGCCGGTTGATGAACGAACCACGGTACAGTCCTTCCTGCGTGTGGCGGTGAAAGCCCACGCGCAACGGGGCTCCCGACAGCCAGGCCAGCAGGCTGCTGATGCGCGCGAATAGTTCACAGTCGAGAACCGCATCCGGGCGCAACTGACGCAGCGTGCGGATCGCGGCGAAGAGCGTCCGCAGGAGACCGCCGAGGGAGCGGTCGTCGATGGTAATGACGTTTTCCGGAGGGACGCTGGCCATCAGGTCGAGCACTTCGCGATTTTTTCCGAACAGCAGAACATGCAGTGAAGCCTCGGGGTAGTGGGCGCGCAATAGCGCGAACATGGGCTGCGCGAGCACCAGGCTGCCCATCTCGGAAAGCAGGATCACGACGATCCGGCGTGGCAAAGATGGCGGGGTGCGCCGTGGCAGCACGCGCTCGAGCAACGAGGCGAGTGCGCAGAGCGGCACGCCGAGATAGCGATCGATGGCACGCTGGAGATCGACGTTCATTGCCGAGGCGCCGGAGTGGGGGGCCGATACCCGTAAACGACCCGCGCATGGTAGGTGCCGACCGCGATGCCGTTCTTGTGCGCCGTAAGGGACTGGATCGGACCCAGGCGGGTGGCGGCGGCGGCTATCCGGGGATCGTCGAGTTCGTCACGTGCCGGCGCGACGACGATCAGGTCCTGTCCGGCGAAAGCGGCGCGCTGGAACCACTGCTCGTACATCAGGGCTTTCTCGTCATAGAACAGATGCCGGCTGGCGGTGTCGCGGGCGCCGTCGCCGCGTGGGTCGTAGAATGCCATCTCGTCGGCCGTATTGTGTTTGTCGAGGCCGACGATCGCCGGACGGCGTCCGGTTTCCTGCAGAACCTGCTCCTCGATCTCCTGTACCTGTCGGCGCAGGTCACGCCAGCCCATCTGCAGGTAATGATGGTGGGCACGTACCCCTGCAAGCCCCCAAACCGGGTAGTAGAAGAGACCGTAGGCGTAGACCAGAATCAGGACGTGCAGCAGCGGCACCCAACTGCGCGCCAGCAGACGATCGAGCGTGCCTTCGCCCAGCCCCGGGCGGGACATCGTCGCCGCCAGCGTCGGCAGGACGGCCAGCCAGATGGGGCCGGTCCAGTGGAACTTGGTTTCGGCCCTGATGCTGGCGGCGGCGAAGACCAGCAGCGGGACCAGGGTGAATACCAGCACGAACAGGCGCCGACGCCTGGCGAGCGCGGCGGCATCGGCAGCGGGCACTGCCTGCAAGCAGGGAGATGTCATGCCACCAGGCGGTCTCGGCAGACGCCATAGTGCGAGTACCCCGAGCGGAGTCAGCAACAGAACGACGGAACCGAGAAACACGTGCAGGCTGAATTGCGGTGTTCGCTCGCCAAGGCGGCGCGCGCCCTGAAAGGCAAACGACGCCCAGTCATGCTGGATGTTCCAGACGATTACCGGGGCGAACACCAGCAAGGCAATGAGTGCCCCGCCCCAGGCCCATGGCGAGAGCAACAGCCGGCGGGAAGGCGCATCGACGATCATGAAGGCCAGGGTGGCCGCTGGCACCAGCACCATCGAATACTTGCTGAGCATGCCGATGCCGATCGCCACGCCAGCGCCAAGCCAGGCGGTCTGGCGGCCGCCGAGCAGCGCTCTGTGCAGCCAGAACAAGGCCGCAGCCCAGGCGGCGGCGAGCGGAGCATCCGGCGTCATCAGCACGCCAATGCCGAAGAAGAAGGGCAGCGTCGCTGCCAGCAGGGCACTGCGCAGGGCGTTGCCGCGCCCTGCAAGATCGTGCGCGAAAGCAGCGACGAAAGCGAGCATCACAGCCCAGGCGAGTACTGCTGGCAGGCGTACGAAAAACTCGCCCTGGCCAAGCGCAAGCGACATGGCGATCAGCCACGCGACGAGCGGCGGGTGATCCAGGTAGCCGATGTCGAGATGCTGTGCATAATTCCAGTAGTACGCTTCCTGTGGCGCGAGTTCCAGTTGGCCCAGGTAGATCAGGCGCAGGACCAGCAGGTAGGCGATCGCCAACGGCGCGGCGACACTGAAGTCCTGCCCGCGCGCGTTATCGGCGAACGCAGACAGGCCGAGCAGCAACGTCAACGCAGCGGCGAGCGCCGCCGGCACGCTGGCCGCCAATGGCCCGAAGTGACTGGCGAGAAGCGAGAGCACGCCGGCGTGCAGCGGGTAGGCCAGCGCGACGATGAGCAGCAGCATCGAGCGTGGGCACGGCATGGCGGTACGGCCGAGCAGCACCGTTGCAACCAGCATGGCCGTCACAAAGGCGCCGGCATGCGCGCGCTCCAGACCCAGGTCTGTGGAATGCAGCAGTGCAAACGCCAGGACGTCGACAACGGTCGCCAGGGCGGCGGCGGTTCGCCATCGTCGCCAGCGTGATAGGTCGGTATCGCCGAGCGACGATAGTGAACGGCCTGTCACAGCGGCACGAACCGTCGCGCCGACCTGCAGCGAGCAGCGCTGCGGGTGGGAATGGGACCTGCCTTGCAGGTCACGGCCGACGCTGCCAGGGTGGGTCCTACCGCAGGTGCGCCAGCTTGTGGCGGGCTTGATTGTTGCCGGCACGGAGCGACAACGTACCGGGTCCACAGGTTCAGGGCTGTGGCGTTGGCCTGGCGAGCACGGTCAGTTACAGTTTGCTGTGGGCGTTCGGGTCCTGCTGGACTCATCATGTTGGTATTCGTTGCTCGCGTGCAGGTTGGCGAACTCAATCTCCGGCGATTTCCATGGTCCCCGCGTGCCGTACTCTTTGGATATCGGGTGGTGCGTACGCTGGAGCGCGCTCCGCGCCCGTTGATGAATGCCGCGCCATGAGAACTCCCGGACCAGGAATGGATAAGCCTGACTGGGAGCAGGTTTGCGTGGCCGGCACATCGTTTCTGATGCCGGCGACGTAACCCGCAACTGTAACCAAAAGCCAACTCCAAGACAACCTGATTCGCGGGGGTAGATTGCCTGAAAAGCGCGGCCCACTTTGACTTCCCGGCGCGATGGTCACGCGATGGTCGGGCTTCGACAGGGGTTTGCGGATCGTGTCGAACAGGAGCCTCGCCGTGCGGGTGCCCGTGGTATTGCCGCATCGGTGGGTTTCTCCGCCTGGCGAACGCCAGCCCTGTTGTTCTGGAGGGAGGTGGCAAGGGTAGTCCATGACCGCGGCAGGCGTTATACTCACTGCCCTTTCGTCGCGTCGCTGATCCCCGCAGGCAAGCCGCGCGAGTATATCTGGAGATCAGGATGGACAACCCGCAGACTTTTCTGACGTACATCGAGTCGCTATTGAGCACCGGCAACATGGTCGAGATGTCGGCTGCGGCGGCAACCAGTTTTGCCTTGATTGCGGCCGCCGAGATCGGCGACAAGAGCCAGCTCGTTTGCATGACGCTGGCTTCCCGGCACCGGGCAACACCGGTCATGCTCGGCGCTGTGGCGGCCTTTGCCCTGTTGAACACGCTGGCCGTCGTGTTCGGTGTGGCCATCGCCAGTTGGTTGCCGGAATACGTGGTCGGCGCGACGGTCGCCGTCCTGTTTGCCGTCTTCGGCATACACGCCTTGCGTACCGAAGACGGTGATGAGGATGAAGAGCTTGAGGAGAAGAGTGGCCATGGCATCTTCTTCACCACTTTTCTATTACTTACGATGGCTGAATTCGGCGACAAGACGCAACTCGCCGTCGTGGCCCTGAGCAGTACGCACGCGCCAGTTGCGGTCTGGTTGGGGGCAACGGCTGCCTTGGCGACGACCTCTGCCCTGGGAATCCTGGCCGGACGCACCCTGCTGCAAAAAATTCCGCTGACCCTGCTGCACAGGATCAGCGGCGCATTCTTTCTGGTCCTGGCAGTATTTGCTGCATACCAGGCGTACGTCGCTTTTTCCGGCACATAGATAGAAAAGCCGCGCCCAGGGCGCGGCTTTTGGGGAGCAGCCGTGTCGCTTAGTGGAACTGCTCTTCTTCTGTCGAACCGGTCAGCGCCGTGACTGAAGAGGTGCCACCCTGAATCACGGTGGTGACTTCGTCGAAGTAGCCGGTACCGACTTCCTGCTGGTGTGAGACGAAGGTGTAGCCACGGTCGCGAGCCGCGAATTCCGGTTCCTGCACTTTTTCGACGTAAGCGGTCATGCCGCGCGCGACATAGTCCTGAGCCAGGTCGAACATGTGGTACCACATGTTGTGGATGCCCGCGAGGGTGATGAACTGGTACTTGTAGCCCATGGCGCCAAGCTCTTGCTGGAACTTGGCAATGGTGGCGTCGTCGAGGTTCTTCTTCCAGTTGAACGAGGGCGAGCAGTTGTAGGCCAACATTTTCCCGGGGTGCTTGGCGCGCACGGCTTCGGCGAACTGACGGGCGAATTCCAGATCCGGCGTGCCGGTTTCACACCAAACTAGATCGGCATAATCGGCGTAGGCCACGGCGCGCGAGATCGCCTGCTGCAGACCCTTGCGTGTCTTGTAGAAGCCTTCGGAAGTCCGCTCGCCGGTGACGAACGGGGTATCGTTGGCATCGCAGTCGGAGGTCAGCAGGTCGGCGGCTTCCGCGTCGGTGCGGGCGATGACCAGTGTCGGCACACCGCAGACATCGGCGGCGAAGCGGGCGGCAATCAGCTTCTGGACTGCTTCCTGCGTCGGCACCAGGACCTTGCCGCCCATGTGGCCGCACTTCTTGACCGAAGCCAGCTGGTCTTCCCAGTGCACACCGGCGGCGCCGGCGCGGATCATTGCCTTCATCAGTTCGAAAGCGTTCAGCACGCCACCAAAGCCGGCTTCGGCATCGGCGACGATCGGTGCGAAGTAATCCACGTGGCCCTTGTCGCCTGGGTTGATGTCCTTGGAAAACTGGATTTCGTCGGCGCGCCGGAAGGAGTTGTTGATGCGCTCGACGACCTTGGGTACCGAGTCGACCGGATACAGGGACTGGTCGGGATACATCGCCGCGTAGGAGTTGTTGTCGGCCGCGACCTGCCATCCTGACAGATAGATTGCCTTGACGCCCGCCTTGACCTGTTGCATCGCCTGGCCGCCGGTCAGCGCACCGAGGCAGTTGACGTAGGGCTCGCTATTCACCAGGGCCCAGAGCTTCTCGGCGCCACGGCGGGCGACGGTGTATTCGATCGGGAACGAGCCGCGCAGGCGGACGACATCGGCAGCCGAGTAGCCGCGCTTGATTCCCTTCCAGCGGGGGTTTTCGGCCCAGTCTTTTTCCAGTTCGGCGATCTGTTGCTCTTTAGTGCTCATGTTTTTCCTCACGAAAAATTATGAAGTGCGGTTGGGACTATGGTGACGCACCAGGATGGAACCGGGAACCCTCTCAAGCACCAAAGCGGGGCGACCAATGGCATGAAGTATAGAAGGGTTTTCTCGCACAGGCAACAGTCTTATATAAGACATAAGAGATATTTTTTTCATAAATAGAACAGGCTGTTGCCAATCTCATCCCACATTACGAAAAGAAATTGTCTTGCGTGAAATGCCTGTCGTTCAACTCGTCCTGCACGTGCCGTCTTCAGGGCGCTATCCAGTGTCCTGTCTTGCCACCGGCCTTTTCGAGCAAGCGAACACCTTCTATGTGCATGCCGCGATCCACTCCCTTACACATGTCATAGATAGTCAACAGGCCGACACTTGCGGCGCAGAGTGCTTCCATTTCGACACCGGTACGACCGAAACACTCGCAGCAGGTCGTGCAATGCACGACGCTGGCCGCCACATCAATCTCGAAGTCGACCGAGATACGGGTCAACGCGATCGGGTGGCACAAGGGAATCAACTCTGAGGTGCGTTTGGCACCCTGGATCGCCGCAATCCGCGCAATGCCGAGAACATCGCCCTTGCTGGCCGAACCGGCGACGATCAGATCCAGGGTTTCCGGGCGCATCAAAATGTGACCGGTCGCCCTCGCCTGCCGATGGGTCTCGGCCTTGGCACCGACGTCGACCATTTGCGCCTGACCCTGCGAAGTGAAATGGCTGAGTGGGCTAGTGGTCATCAGGGTCACTGGTGCGCATGTAAGGGGCCGCCAATCGATGGCACCGACAACGAAGCGGGGATTCCCGGTAACGCTTGGTAACAATTCGGCGGCACGATATTGAGTATCATAGCATCATCCATGTTTGCCCTTCAGCGGGAGTCGCGTTGATCAGAGTCGCTTGTATTGCCGTATCCCTGGCTGTTGCCGTCGGGGTCGGCGGTTCCTTTCCGGTGCAGGCGGATGAACTCCCAGACCTCGGTGAAGCTGCGCGCGCCGAACTCTCGCCACAGGTCGAGCGGAAAATAGGCGAGCGGATCCTCAACGAAATCCGCCTGCACGAGCCGAGCTACGTTGACGATCCCGAAATCGCCGACTACCTCAATCGCCTTGGCGGTCGTCTGGTGGCCGCCAGTGCGAATCCCGCAGGCGATTGCCAGTTCTTCCTGATTCGCGACAGCACAGTCAACGCGTTTGCAATGTTCGGTGGTTTCATCGGGGTCAATACCGGAACCCTTTTGACTGCCCAGTCGGAGTCCGAACTGGCGGGCGTGCTTGCCCACGAAATATCGCATGTCATGCAGAACCACCTGGCTCGACAGATTGCCCGCGAGAAGCAGAACTCGATTGCCAGCATGATCGCGATGGCCATTGGTGTTCTGGCGGCTCGCTCCAATTCGCAGGTGGCGAGTGCGGCGATCGCTTCGGCGCAGGCCAGTTCCATTCAGTCCCAGTTGGCCTACAGTCGCGACTTCGAGCGCGAAGCCGATCGCCTGGGTTTTCAGACGTTGACCCAGGCAGGTTACGATGTCCGTGGCATGGGTGACTTCTTCGGGCGTCTGCAGCAGGCTGGGCGGGTGTATGAGAATAACGCTCCCGTATATATGCGTTCACACCCGCTCACCGCCGAGCGTATCGCCGACATGCAGAATCGTGCGCAAAGCGCCCCGTATCGGCAAGTGGCCGATAGCCTGGACTTTCATCTCGTACGTGCCAAGTTGCGTGTACAGATGAGCACACCGCGCGAGTCCGTCGGCGAGTTCGCTACGCAGTTGCGGGAAAAAAAGTACGTGTCGGAAGCAGCAACGCGTTATGGACTGGCGTATTCGTTGTTGCGGGCCAAGGATGTCGCTGCCGCGCAGCGTGAGATCGACGCGCTCAACGCCCTCAAGGTGTCGTCGCCGATGATCGCCGGTCTGTCCGCCGAGGCCAGGCTGGCGGCCAGGGATCTGGCCGGCGCACAGGCGATCTACCGCGACGCCTTGCAGCGCTATCCGCAGTCCAGGTCACTGGTCTATGGGTATGCCGAGGCACTGCTGATGGCGCGGCAATACGAACAGGGCCTGCTTTTTCTGGAGTCGCAACTGCAGATCTACAGTTCGGATTACAAACTGTATGGCCTGCAGGCCAAAGCGTTCGCGGCGCTGGGCAAGCGCTTGCCGCAGCATCGTGCGCAGGCCGAGTTCTACCTGTTGCAGGGGCAGCTCGGGTCGGCTGTCGAGCAGCTGCAGTTTGCGCAACAGGCTGCCGACGGCAATTTCTTCGAGCAGTCAGCAGTGGATGCCCGCTTGCGCGAATTGCGCAAGCTGCAGGCGGAAGAGGCGAAACAGAAGAAGAATGGCGTTTAAAATATGCCCTCAGTTTCGTTGTGGACCAGACCATGCATTTCGACCGAGAATTAGACGTCAAGGGGCTGAATTGCCCGTTGCCGATTCTGCGCACCAAAAAGACATTGTCCGAGATGTCGTCCGGGGCGGTGCTGCATGTGCTTGCGACCGACCCGGGTTCGGTCAAGGATTTCGAGGCTTTCGCCAGGCAGACGGGCAATGAGTTGCTGTCCAGTTCGGAGGCGAACAGCGTTTTCGAGTATTACCTCAAGCGCAAGTAAGGACCGGCTACGCGGCAGGAACGCCATACGAGTGTCGCGATTGCGTTGCCGGAAGCGTACTGACTGATGTCTGCAGGGGGCTATTTCGCCCTGTTTGACGATGACGGCGGGAACGCCTTGTTGCTGTCCGACATTCGTCGCAGCCATCAGCTTGACGGCGCCGCCGATCCCAAGGCACTTTTCGCGACGCTTGAGGCCGCCACTGCCGCCGGCGAGTGGGTCGTTCTGGCGGCCGACTACGCCCTCGGAGCGAGCTTCGAGCCCTCCTTGGCCCGGCCGCCTCCGGGCCGGCCCGTGTTGCGTGCCTGGGTGTTCGCCAAAGGCCGGCGTCTGGACGCAAGAGCCGTCGGAGCCTTTCTCGCGGAGCGCCTGGCTGCGCTGCCCGAGCATCGGCGGTTTGCCGGAATTGCCGACTTGTCATCGGCTGTCGATGCAGCCAGGCATGGCACTCAGGTTCGGGAAATTTGCCGCTGGATTGCCGATGGCGACTGTTACCAGGTCAATCTTACTTTCCCCCTGACTTTCCAGGTCTATGGAGATCCGCTGGCCCTCTACGCGCGCCTGCGCGAGCGCCAGCCCGTTCGTTATGGCGGCTACATATTCACGGCGGAGGAGACGATTCTTTCGTTCTCGCCGGAGCTTTTTTTTGAGCGCCGCGGCAGCCGCGTACTGACGCGACCGATGAAAGGTACGGCGGCACGTGGTGCGACGCCCCAGGACGATGCAGCGCAGCGTGCTGGATTACTTGCCTCGGCGAAGGAGCGTGCGGAGAACGTCATGATCGTCGATCTGCTGCGCAATGACCTGGGGCGCCTGGCGTCACCTGGTCAAGTACGCGTGGACGCCCTGTTCGAGACCGAGGCCTATCCCACACTCTGGCAGATGGTGTCGACGGTGGCCGCGGAGCTCCCGGGTACGGGTCTGGCAGACCTGTTCGGCGCCCTGTTTCCCTGTGGGTCGATCACCGGTGCGCCGAAGATAAGCGCCATGCAAAAAATCGCCGAATTGGAACAAACGCCGCGCGGGCTGTATACCGGCACGTTGGGCTGGCTGGCGCCAGGCGGCGATTGTCGTTTCAACGTCGCCATTCGTACCGTTGAGCTGGCCGCAGGTCAGCGCGGGAAGCTTGGGGTCGGTAGCGGCATCGTCGCCGACGCCGACCCCGCTCGCGAATATGCCGAGTGTTTGCTCAAGGCGAGTTTTCTGACCAGCTTCGATCCCGGCTTCGAGTTGTTCGAAACCTTGCGTCTGGAAAACGGAGCGTATCCCCTGCGAAGCCTGCACCTTGAGCGATTGCAGGCTTCGGCGCGCACCCTCGGCTTCGCCTGTGGCATGTCTACCCTCTCTTCGCTGCTGGCGGACGAAGCCGCGAGGTGGCCGACGGGAGTCCTTCGCGTTCGCCTCGGCTTGAATCATGCCGGTTGCTGCCGTGTCGTTGCCACGCCCCTGGACGAAGATCCGGTGAGGGAATGGCGGGTGACAATCGCAGATGAGACGCTGGCGGCCGACGATTACCTGCTCCGCCACAAGACGACGGCGCGCGCACGCTATGACCGGGCGTTGGCCGCACTCGCTGCACGCCCGGAGGTTTTCGACGTCATCTTTCTGAATGACCGCGGTGAGGTTTGTGAAGGGGCACGCAGCAATATCTTTGTCGAGTGCAACGGCGTGCTGCTGACGCCGCCGCTGCGCTGCGGCCTGCTTCCCGGCGT
Organism: Candidatus Accumulibacter propinquus; assembly: GCA_016714935.1. GTDB lineage: Bacteria > Pseudomonadota > Gammaproteobacteria > Burkholderiales > Rhodocyclaceae > Accumulibacter > Accumulibacter propinquus. The sequence goes on from JADKBU010000005.1 coordinate 33,311, forward strand.
TCTGCGCCGAAAGCTGCTCGCATCGGGGCGTGCCGTCGAACGCGTCCTGCGCCTCGACGACCTGCGCCGAAGTGCCGCTGTTTACGTGGGCAATGCCTTGCGCGGCCTGATTCCGGTGACGGTCGAACCCGGCTCGTCGCGAACCATATTCGCGACGAGCCGTTCAGGGCCACCGTGAGCCTAGTTGCGCCTGAGACGTTGGCGTTGGGGTTCGAGCTGTTCGAGGGTGGCGACGAAGTCGTTCAGCCGCTGCCGTTCCTGCTCGACCACCGGCGCCGGAGCGCGCGCGACGAAACTCGCGTTGGCAAGTTTGGCCCGGGCCTTGCTGATTTCGCCCTGCAGGCGCGCGATTTCCTTGTCCAGTCGCTCGCATTCGACGGCAAGGTCGATCTGGACCTGCAGCATCAGCCGGGTTTCGCCAACGATCGCGATGGGTGCGCTGGCGCCGCCTGGCAGATCGTCGACAATCTGCACTTCTGAGAGCTTGCAGAGCGCTTTCAGATACGGAGCGAAGCCGAGCAGTGACTGGCGGTCGCCGCTGACCAGCAGCGGTACCCGCAGCGCCGGCGACAGGTTCATTTCTCCGCGCAGGTTGCGGCAGGCGTAGGCCAGGTTCTTCAGTTGCTGGACGCGTGCTTCGCTGGCCGGGTCAAGTTTTTCCGCCTGCGCCTGCGGATAGGCAGCGAGCATCACCGAGGCCTGCGTCTTGCGGCCGGCGATCGGCGCGACGACCTGCCAGAGTTCTTCGGTGATGAACGGCAGCAGCGGATGCGCCAGGCGCAGCACCGTTTCCAGTACCCGCGCCAGCGTCCGGCGCGTCGCGCGCAGTTCCGCCCCGGATCCGTGTTGCAGTTGCACCTTGGCCAGTTCGACATACCAGTCGCAGAATTCATCCCAGATGAATTCATACACCGCGCGCGCCAGCAGATCGAAGCGGTAATCGGCGAAATGCTGTGCGATCTCTATTTCCGTGCGCTGCAGCTTGCTGACGATCCATTGGTCAGCGAAAGACAAGTCGGGGGTGCCGTCCGTCAGGCCGAGCTCCTGGTCGGCGGTGTGCATCAGCACAAAGCGGCTGGCGTTCCACAGCTTGTTGCAGAAGTTGCGGTAGCCTTCGCAGCGGCTGAGGTCGAACTTGATGTCGCGGCCCGGGCTGGCCAGCGACAGGAAGGTGAAACGCAGGGCGTCGGTGCCGAACGCCGGGATGCCCGTGGGGAATTCCTTGCGCGTGCGTTTTTCGATCTGCTCGGCCTGTTTGGGGTTCATCAGGCCGCTGATGCGCTTTTCGATCAGGGCGTCGAGGCCGATGCCATCGATCAGATCGATCGGGTCGAGGACATTGCCCTTCGACTTGCTCATTTTCTGGCCTTCGGCGTCGCGGATCAGCCCATGCACGTAAACGTGCCGGAAGGGTATCTTGCCGGTGATGTGCCGGGTCATCATCACCATGCGCGCGACCCAGAAGAAAATGATGTCGAAGCCGGTGACCAGCACGGTCGACGGCAGGTAAAGGTCCAGTGCCGGGTTCGTCTCGGCCGGCCATTCCGGCGTCCAGTCGAGCGTCGAGAAAGGCCACAGTGCCGACGAGTACCAGGTGTCGAGCACGTCCGGGTCGCGCGTCAACACGCCGCCGTAGCCTTGTTCGGCGGCCATTGCCCGGGCTTCGGGTTCATCGTGGGCGACAAAGATTTGCCCCGCTTCACCGTACCAGGCGGGAATCTGATGGCCCCACCACAACTGCCGTGAAATGCACCAGTCCTGAATGTTGTTCAGCCACTGGTTGTAAGTGTTGATCCAGTTTTCGGGGAAAAACCTGATCTCGCCCGAGGCCACGCAGGCCAGGGCTTTGCCGGCAATGCTGCTACCGTCGGCCGTGGGCTTGCTCATTGCGACAAACCATTGGTCGGTGAGCATCGGCTCGATCACCACGCCGGTGCGGTCACCGCGCGGCACTTTGAGCTTGTGCTTGTCGGTCTTGACCAGGAAACCCATCGCCTGAAGATCGGTGACGATGGCGTTGCGTGCGTCGAAGCGATCCATGCCGCGATACTTTTCAGGGATGGCGGCTTCCGGAAAGTCACCAGTTGCGGTCGTTTCGACGAACCCCGCTTGACCGTACTTGAGTTTGCTGTAATTCGGGTCAGAATCGGCGTCAATAATTCGCCCGTCCAGGGTCAGCACATTGATCATCGGCAACTGGTGCCGCAGGCCAACCGCATAGTCGTTGAAGTCATGCGCCGGCGTCACCTTGACGCAGCCGGTGCCGAAGGCAAGGTCAACGTAGGCGTCGGCGATGATCGGGATTTCGCGATCGCAGAGCGGCAGTTCGACCTTTTTCCCGAGCAAGTGCCGATAGCGTTCGTCTTCCGGGTGAACCATCACCGCGGTGTCACCAAGCATCGTTTCCGGGCGCGTGGTGGCGACGGTCAGGCTGCCCGAGCCATCGGCCAGTGGATAGCAGATGTGCCACATGAAACCGTCTTCTTCCTCACTCACCACTTCGAGGTCGGAGACCGCCGTATGCAGTTCCGGGTCCCAGTTTACAAGGCGTTTGCCGCGGTAAATCAGGCCTTCGCGGTAGAGGCGAACGAAGGTTTCGGTGACTGTCCTCGACAATCCGGCGTCCATCGTGAAGCGCTCGCGGCTCCAGTCGGGCGAGGTGCCGAGGCGGCGCATCTGCCGGGTAATGGTGTCGCCGGAGAACGCTTTCCACTCCCAGACTTTTTCGAGAAACTTTTCGCGGCCCAGCTGGTGTCGCGAAATGCCCTGCGCGTCGAGTTGGCGCTCGACGACGATCTGCGTGGCGATGCCCGCGTGATCCGTGCCCGGTTGCCACAGCGTGTTGTCACCCCGCATGCGATGATAGCGCGTGAGCGCATCCATGATCGCCTGGTTGAAGCCGTGGCCCATGTGCAATGTGCCGGTGACGTTGGGCGGTGGCAGCAGGATGCAGAAGGCCTCTTTGTTGTCGGCATCGAGGCCGGCGCCGAAGTAACCTCTGGCTTCCCATTCGGGGTACCAGCGACGTTCGATGTCTGCCGGTTCAAAGCTCTTGGCGAGTTCCATGGCGGGCACTAAAGGATGACGGGAGCGCGCATTATACCGGATCGCACCGTCGCTCCGACTCGGCCCCTAGGGTGCGTCTGGCGCGCCTTGTGGGCCATTGCCGGGATCTTCCAGCGGCAGCCGCAGTTGTCCGCGCTGCGTCAGAAAGTCGTGCAAGGCGGTTTCGATCGTGGTCGCCAGGCCGCGCTGCAGTTGCTCTGCAGCACCGCACAGAGCGGCTTCGATCAGTCCGGGCAAATCGTTGCGCAGTTGCCGATCGACGTCATCGGCGAGGTCAGTGGCAAGCATCTGGCGCAGACCCGTGTCGATGTCCGCAGCCTTTGCCTCAGGGAGAGCTTCGGCAGGCGATACGACTTCGGTGAGCACCGGCAGGTCCTCATCTTCGGCGCCGCTCCGGTCGGGGGGCGTTAGCTTTACCGGCCTGTCGACCGAGGCAATGAAACTGCGGCGGCGGCGCAGGCGGCGTGAGCCTTCCCGACGGTCCACGCCGGCAGGATCGGCCTCCGGGTTGATCAGCGAGTCGGCACGACGGATCAGATCACCGTCCTCGGCCATCAGCCTTGTCCCGACAGATCGACATAGCTGATGTCGTAGCCGCGATCCTTGTAAAACCTGGCGCGCCTGCGGCCGTCGACGCGCTCGTCGCGATCCTGGCCGACGACTTCAATGAGGCTGGCAAAACGGGAGAAGCCGGGCGGCACTTCGGCAGAGAGATTGAACAGGCGTTCATCGTGTGGCACCGCGTCAAGCGTGTCGGCGATCAGCACCGGCGTTTCAGTGGCCAGCGGCGAGTTCACCGCCACATGGGGGATGAAACCCGTCGGGGGGACCATCCACAGGTGGCGGTCAAGCGCGGCGGCAAGCTCGGCATCCGGCGCAAACACCAGCAAGGCTTTCCTCTGCGCAAAAGCCTTGCCGATCAAGGCGGCTGTGGCGGCAATCCGGTCTGGGGCGTTGTGGTAAAAGAAGACTCGTGTCAATTGAGTTTTCCGACGCGTTTCAGCAAATAGTGCATGAGCAGGGGTACCGGCCGTCCGGTTGCGCCCTTGTCGGTGCCTGACTTCCAGGCTGTGCCGGCAATGTCGAGGTGAGCCCAGACATATTTCCGGGTGAAGCGAGAGAGAAAGCAGGCGGCGGTGATGCTGCCGCCCCAACGGCCGCCAATGTTTGCCATGTCGGCAAAGGGACTCTTGAGCAACTCCTGGTAGTCATCCCACAAGGGCATTTGCCATGCCCGGTCATGCGCCTCGTCGCCGGCATGCAGCAATTCGCGAGCAAGTGTGTCGTTGTTGGCGAACAGACCGGTGGCGACATGACCGAGAGCGACCACGCAGGCACCGGTGAGGGTCGCGACGTCGATCAGGATGTCGGGTTCGAAACGCGCAGCATAAGTCAGGGCATCGCAGAGGATCAGGCGGCCTTCTGCGTCGGTGTTGAGGATCTCGATGGTCTGGCCCGACATTGAGGTGACGATATCGCCTGGCCGCGTGGCCGCGCCCCCGGGCATGTTTTCGGTGCTGGGCACGATTACCGTCAGATTGATCGGCAGCTTCATCATTGCTGCCGCCTTGATGGTGCCGAGCACGCCGGCAGCGCCGCACATGTCGTACTTCATCTCGTCCATTTCGGCTGCCGGCTTGATGGAAATTCCGCCGCTATCAAACGTGACACCCTTGCCGACCAGGACCACGGGCTTGTCATCGGCCTTGCCGCCCTTGTGCTGCAGGATGATCAGCCTTGGTGGTTGCTGTGAGCCTTTGGCGACCGCCAGCAGCGACTGCATGCCCAATGCCGCCATCTCTTCGCTGTCGAGGATCTGACAGTCCAGCTTGTGCTCCGCGGCCAGCTTTTGCGCTATTTCAGCGAGGTACGTCGGGGTGCACACATTGGCCGGCAGGTTGGCCAGGTTCTTGGCCAAAGCCATGCCTTCGGCAATCGCCTGGCCCTGGTTGAGCGCTTCCTCGGCGGTCGCCAGTTCGTTTCGTCGATCAACCACAAAGGTGAGCTTGCGCAGGGGTCGGCGGACCTTGTCCTTCTTGCTCTTGAATTGATCGAAACGATAGACGGTCTCCTGGGCGACAATCGTCGCCTGGCGCACGCGCCAGGCCGCGCTGCGCTTCCTGACGCTGGTTTCGGTCAGGAAAACGGTTCCATCGAAGGAGCCCGTTTCGTTGAGGGTCCGCACGGCGCTGCGGACGGCGTCGCAGTATTCCTTGTCGCCGAACTCTTTTTCCTTGCCCAGTCCGACCAGCAGGACACGGTCGCAGAGGGTTCCCGGAACATTGTGCAGCAGCAGCGTGCTGCCGGACTTTCCCTCCATGTCGCCGCGGCGAATGATGTCGGAAAGATGATTGCGCGCGGCGTTGTCGAGCAGTTCGGCGGCCAGTGTCAACTTGCGAGGTTCGAAAACGCCGACCACGACACAGGCGCTGCGTTGCTTTTCCGGGCTCCCGCTTTTTATGCTAAATTCCACTTACCCCTCCTCAGGCAACGCGTGCTTCTTTCGAAGCCCTGATTATCACTGCAGTTTTTCACCAAAGTCAAAGAATGATCTTTCAGCGTGCGGTTCGGCGCGAGTTCACCCACTCCGCGGCCGGGGTCTTCACTGCGCTTTTTGCCATCATGATGACCACGCAGTTGATTCGCCTGCTCAATGAAGCGGCGCAAGGCAGCGTCGAACCGGATGCGGTGGTGGCGCTGCTCGGCTTCGCATCGCTCAACTACCTGCCGGTATTGCTGTCGCTGTCGTCATTTATCGCCATTTTGTTAACCCTGTCACGCAGTTATCGTGATTCCGAGATGGTCGTCTGGTTCTCGTCCGGATTGCCGCTGACGGCGTGGATCAGGCCGGTACTGGTCTTTGCCTTGCCGCTGGTAGCGACCATCGCCGCTCTGGCCTTCTTCTTTTCCCCTTGGGCCGTGTCCCAGAGCGCCGAGTTTCGCGGCAAGCTGAATTCGCGAAAGGACGCCGGGCAGATCTCTCCGGGCGCGTTTCAGGAGTCATCGGCTGGCGACCGCGTGATCTTCGTTGAAGGTGTCGCGGAGGATACCAACATCGTCCGCAACGTGTTTGTCAGCGAAGGCCGACCCGAACGGCTGGGGGTGACGATGGCGGGCAGCGGTCATCAGGAAGTCGCGGAAAATGGCGACCGCTTTATCGTTCTGCAGAACGGTCGCCGCTACGACTTCCAGCCCGGCACCGCCGATTTCCGCATCCTCGAATACGCGCGCTATGCTGTGCGTCTGGAGACCAAGGAGTCGCGCGGTTTGGCGCCGACACCGAGGACCATGCCCACCCTGGACCTGCTGCAGGTCGATACTCCCCAGCATCGCGCTGAATTGTTGTACCGGGTGAGCCTGCCGTTTTCGGCAATCGTGCTCGCCTTGCTGGCGATCCCGCTGTCGTTTACCAATCCACGTGCAGGTCGTTCGGCGAACATGCTGTTCGCCATTCTGGTCTACCTGATCTACAACAATCTGGTGACCATCAGCCAGGGGTGGGTGGCGAGTGGCAAGGTGTCCTTTGCGGTCGGCGTGCTGGCCGTTCATCTGCTCATGCTGTGCCTCCTTCCGGCCCTTTTCTACCGACGCATCGCCGTCTTCTCCTTCCTACGCTGGTCTCGATGAAGGTCTATCGTCGCTACCTTGCGCGCGAGGTGTCAGGCGCCATTCTGCTGGTGTTGCTGGCTTTTCTGGCCTTGTTCGCCTTCTTCGATCTGCTTGGGGAAATCAAGAGTGTCGGCGAGGGCGGCTACCAGTTGCACCATGCGTTTGCCTTCGTTTTGCTGCGTGCGCCGGGTCGGGCCTACGAACTGGTGCCGATTGCCGTCCTGATCGGCACGCTTTACGCACTCTCGGCGCTGGCCCGTCATTCCGAACTGACCGTGTTGCGCGTCTCCGGTTTGTCTACGGTGTCCTTGCTGGGGGGGCTATTCCAGGTGGCCGGCTGGTTTGCCGTAGCGACTTTCCTGATCGGTGAGTTTGTCGCGCCGCCTGCGGAGAAGGCGGCGTATCAGATGCGCCTGAAGGAACGAGGGCGCATGGTGGGGCAGGACCTGCGCTCCGGTCTGTGGGTCAAGGACGAACAGAGTTTTATCAACGTACGCGTCGTCCTGCCGGATACCAGTCTGCGTGGCATCCGTATCTACGAATTTGACGAGCAGGCGCAGTTGCGCTCGATCACCGAGGCTACAGAGGGGAAGCATGTGGTGCCCGACAGTTGGCAGCTGACGCATGTGGTGCAGACGGTGCTGGATGGCGAACGTGCTGAAGTCCGGCAGTTGCCCGAACTGTTGTGGCGTTCGGCGCTGAGCCCGGACATTCTCTCGGTCCTGATGGTTTCACCCGATCGCATGTCGCTGCGACATCTATCGACGTATACCAAACATCTGGCGGACAATCACCAGAAGACCAACCGTTACGATATCGCCTTCTGGAAGAAAGTGATCTACCCGTTGGCCGCCTTCGTCATGGTTGCCCTCGCTTTGCCGTTTGGCGGTGCCCATTACCGGGCCGAGCGCGTTGGCCTCAAGATCTTTTCCGGAGTCATGGTCGGCATCCTGTTCTACATGCTCAACGGCCTGTTTTCCAATCTCGGCGCGATCAACAGTTGGTCACCGCTGCTCAGTGCGGTGACGCCTTCGGCCCTGTTCCTGTTTGCAGCCGCGACGATGATCTGGTGGGTTGACAAGCGCTGACGCTTACCTGAATGAATTCTCTCAGACCATGACCAGTTGCGTGCCCGAAAGGCGATCGTGGAGAAATTGTCGGTCGCGATCGAACAGTGCCCAGACGATTCCGACACCTCCGAGGATGATGCTGGGCCAGCACAAAAGGTAGCGCAGGATCGCTTGCGCCGGGCGGACGGCCAGACCATCCCGGCTGACCAAGCGGATGCGCCAGGTTTTCATGGCCAGCGTCTGCCCGCCATGGCTCCAGAACCAGAGGAAGTAGATCAGCAATACCAGGAAGCAATGGGTCTGTACCACAACGGGTGACGCCAGGCGATGCGCGAAGGCGCCAAGCAGCACGTGCGGCAGGACCAGGAGAACCGCAAGCACTGCCGCCAACAACAGTCCTTCGTAGCCCATGCTGGCAAGACGACGCAGGATGCCCGGCCACCTGACGGCCGGTACAGTCGACATCAGCGCTTGCCGAGTGAGTCGCTCGCTGGCGCTGCAGCCGCTGCGGGCGGTGGATTGGCCGCTACCGTTTCCGCAGCCGGGGCAGGGGTACCTATGGCTGGTGATGCAGCGGGGTTCGGGGCCGGCACGGCAACTGGCGGGGCGGGGTTGGGCTGCCGCCCGGGTTTGGGTACCGGCTTGCTCGCGGCTTGCTGCTGTAGCCTTGCCTTTTCCTCTTCCGGCAGACTGGAGTACTCCTCCCATTTTTGCCTCAGTTCCTGCTTCTTCTCGATCGGGAGCTTGTTGGCAGTCAAGAAGTTCTCGCGAGCGAGTCGCCGCTGCTCAGGCGTCAGCTTTCCCCACTCCTGCATCTGACCCTGGATTCGGCGTTGCTCTTCCGGCGTCATGGTGGCAAAGCGGCGCGTGATGCCCAGCCATTTCTTTTGGCGGCTGTACTCCATGGCGTCCCAATCGTCGCTAAGCGGCGCCAGGATAGTCCTTTGCTCCACCGACAGTTCCGTCCATTGCGGTTGCGGCGGCGTGGCAATGGACGACGGGCTGGGAACGTCGGCCCAGGCCGTCAACGCAATGAAGCTGGCGAGGATTACTGCGACGCGGAGCTTTTCAGCCATGCATCAAAGCCCCGGTCGGTAAACGCAGCGATTGGCAGATCGTCGGAGAGGAGCGCGCTGTCGATGATCTCCAACTCGGTAATGCTCTGGTCGGCATACCAGTAGGTATAGGTGGCGATGCCTAACACGACGACAAGCGCCAGGAATAGTTGGCGGAAGTCCAGGCGATCGAGGCGATCATGAATAAAACTACCCGCGCCGGCCAGGACCGACTGGTGAACCGAAACCTTCTGATGTGCCAGGGCGCGCTGCCTGATCATTTCAAGGCGGCCGATTGTTTCCACAGGGATGTCGCGCAGACCCTGGTTCAAGTGATGCCTGACCTTGTAGGCAAGATGCAGTTCATTCATAGGGTAATTCCTTTTGCTTTCAGTGCCGCTGCCAGCGAGTGATTGGCTCGCGAGCAATGCGTCTTGACGCTGCCCTCGGAGCAGCCCATGGCACTGGCTGTTTCGGCAACATCCATATCTTCCCAGTAACGCAGGAGGAAAGCTTCACGTTGACGCGCTGGCAGCAATTCTATCTCTTTTTCAATTATCCCAAGGAGTTGCGATTGCTGGAGCTGGTCGTCCGGGGTCTGCGGGCTATACGATCCGGCTTCGCCGCTGATGGCTTCGAGCGGATCGTGGTCCTCGTCGTCTCCCGGCGAAAGCGACGAGAGCAAAGTGGTCCACAGGGCACGCACACGGCTGCGTCGATAGTAGTCGCGAATCGTGTTCTGCAGTATGCGCTGGAACAGCATCGGCAGCTCGGTCAGCGGGTGATCGCCATATTTCTCGGCGAGCTTCATCATCGCGTCTTGCACGACATCGAGTGCCGACTCCTCGTTGCGCACCGCAAACATGGCTTGCTTGAAAGCACGGCGCTCGATTGCAGTGAGAAAATCCGACAGTTCGCGTTGGCTGGCCAGAGCGAGAATCCTTGCGGTTGTGGGTTTGAGGTGGTTTTCGCGGGCGCCGGTTTGGTGAATGCCTTGACCAATCGAGGCCAAAGCTTTAACGTTGCAGACTTTTTTCGAGCAATTTGCTTGCTGGGGCGACGGCAATGACGATGATGACGGGTGCGGAGATTGTAATCAGGTGCCTGCAGGAAGAAAAGGTCGAATACGTATTCGGCTATCCGGGTGGGTCGGTCCTTCACATTTATGATGCGCTGTTCAAGCAGGACCAGATCAAACATATTCTGGTTCGTCATGAACAGGCTGCGGTGCATGCGGCTGACGGTCTGGCGCGTTCCTCGCACAAGGTCGGCGTGGCTCTGGTGACCTCAGGTCCCGGCGCGACCAATGCGGTGACCGGTATTGCCACCGCGTACATGGATTCCGTTCCGCTGGTGGTGATCTCGGGGCAGGTGCCGAACGCCTATATCGGACAGGATGCCTTCCAGGAATGCGATACCGTCGGCATCACGCGTCCCTGCGTGAAGCACAACTTCCTGGTCAATGATGTGCATAAGCTGGCGGTGACGATCAAGAAAGCCTTCTTCATCGCCAACAGCGGTCGCCCGGGTCCGGTGGTGGTCGATATTCCGAAGGATGTCACCGCCGCCAAATGCAAGTTCGAGTATCCGGATACGATCCAGTTGCGTTCCTACAACCCGGTCATCAAGGGGCATCTGGGGCAGATCAAGAAGGCCGTGCACCTGCTGCTCGAGGCCAAGCGGCCGATGATCTATACCGGCGGTGGCGTCATTCTGTCCAATGGCGCCGAGCAATTGACCCGACTCACGCGCCGCCTCGGATTTCCGATCACCAACACCTTGATGGGGCTTGGAGCTTATCCGGGCACCGACCGCCAATTCCTCGGCATGCCCGGCATGCACGGCACGGTCGAGGCGAATCTGGCCATGCAGCATTGCGACGTATTGCTGGCCATCGGTGCCCGTTTTGACGACCGAGTGATCGGCAATCCGGAGAATTACGCCTCGATCCCTCGCAAGATCATCCACATCGACATCGATCCCTCGTCAATTTCCAAACGCGTCAAGGTGGATGTGCCCATCGTCGGCAACGTTCCGGATGTCCTCGAGGAGATGCTCCGATTGCTGGATGCCGGGAACGTCAGCCCGGATGCTGCGGCATTGGCGGCCTGGTGGAAGGAAATCGAGGAGTGGCGCGGCAAGCTGTGCATGAAATACCGCATGAAGAAGGGTGTCATCATGCCGCAGTACGTGATGGAGAAACTGTATGAGGTGACCGGCGGCAACGCGATCGTCACCTCGGACGTCGGCCAGCATCAAATGTGGGCCGCGCAATATTACAAGTTCGACGAGCCGCGTCGCTGGCTCAACTCGGGTGGCCTCGGTACCATGGGGGTTGGTCTGCCCTATGCCATGGGTGCAGCGCTGCAGCATCCGGAAATGCAGATCGCCTGCGTGACCGGTGAAGGTTCGATCCAGATGTGCATTCAGGAGCTGTCGACAGCCAAGCAGTTTCGTTTGCCGATCAAGATCATCAATCTCAACAATCGCTACCTGGGCATGGTACGGCAGTGGCAGGAGATGTTCTATGGCAGCCGGTACTCGGAGTCGTACATGGATTCGTTGCCCGACTTCGTGAAGCTCGCCGAGGCCTATGGTCACGTAGGTATCCGCGTCGAACGGCCAGAGGATGTCGAGGCCGCGCTGCGCAAGGCATTCATCGACCACAAGGACGATCTCGTTTTCATCGATTTCATTACCGATCAGAAGGCGAACGTGTTCCCGATGGTAGCCGCCGGCAAGGGCCTGGCGGACATGATCCTGACCGAAGATCTGTAAGGGAAAGGCAAGATGCGACACATTATCTCAATCCTGCTGGAGAACGAAGCCGGTGCACTGTCGCGGGTCGCTGGTCTGTTTTCGGCGCGTGCCTACAACATCGAGACCCTGACGGTCGCTCCGACCGAGGACCTCTCGCTGTCACGCCTGACCATCGTCACCTCGGGGACGGACGCCGTGATCGAGCAGATCACCAAGCAACTGAACAAGTTGATCGATGTCATCAAGGTTGTCGATCTCTCCGAGGCCGCGCATATCGAGCGGGAGTTGATGTTGATCAAGGTCCGGGCCACAGGCAAGGACCGCGAGGAACTCAAGCGCCTGGCCGACATCTTCCGTGGCCACATCATCGATGTGACCGAATCGACCTATGTCATTGAACTGACCGCGAGCGGAGCGAAGCTCGATTCCTTCATTCAGGCGATAGACGCCGGACTGATTCTCGAGACCGTTCGTACGGGGGTATCCGGCATCGGCCGCGGCGAGCGTATTCTAAAAGTCTAAGTACAGCGAACAGCAAAAGAGGAAATCGCATGAAAGTTTTCTACGACAAGGACGCCGACCTCTCCCTGATCAAGGGCAAGAAGGTCACCATCGTTGGTTACGGCTCGCAGGGCCATGCACACGCGCAAAATCTGAGCGATTCCGGCGTCAAGGTGACGGTCGGTCTGCGCAAGGACGGTGCTTCGTGGAGCAAGGCCGAGAATGCCGGCTTGAAAGTCGAGGAAGTTGCCAGGGCAGTCCGGGGTGCCGACGTGGTGATGATGCTGCTCCCGGATGAGAGCATCCCGCAGGTATATAACGCCGAAGTGGCGCCGAACATGAAGAAGGGCGCGGCATTGGCCTTCGCACACGGCTTCAATGTGCATTACAACCAGGTGATTGCCCGTGATGATGTGGACGTCATCATGGTGGCCCCGAAGGGGCCGGGGCATACGGTACGCTCGGAGTACCTCAAGGGTGGTGGCGTACCATCGCTGATCGCCGTTCACCAGGACCGCTCCGGCAAGGCCCGTGACATCGCGCTGTCCTACGCGGCGGCCAATGGCGGGACCAAGGGCGGGGTGATCGAGACCAACTTCCGCGAGGAGACTGAAACCGACCTGTTCGGCGAACAGGCCGTTCTCTGCGGTGGTGCCGTCGAACTGGCCAAGATGGGCTTCGAGACGCTGGTCGAGGCGGGTTATGCGCCGGAGATGGCGTATTTCGAGTGCCTGCATGAACTGAAGTTGATTGTTGACCTGATGTACGAAGGCGGCATTGCCAACATGAACTACTCGATTTCGAACAATGCGGAGTACGGCGAGTACGTGACCGGGCCCGAGGTGATCAACGAGACCTCGCGTGCGGCAATGCGTGCCGCCCTGAAACGGATTCAGAACGGCGACTATGCCAAGATGTTCATCCTCGAAGGGCGTACCAACTACCCGGCGATGACCGCGCGTCGGCGTTTGATTGCACAACACGAGATCGAGACCGTCGGTGCCAAACTGCGCGACATGATGCCCTGGATCAAGAAAAACAGGCTGGTCGATCAAAGCAAGAACTGATCGCTTCCATGGCCTGGCGAGGCTGAGGGCGGCACTCGCCTCCCTCTCGCCCGCCTCTGCACCGAGTCAACAGCGCAATGCCCGAAATCAAGCCCCGCAAGACACTGTTCAATCCCGAGTTGCGGCGCCGCGGCATCTATCTACTGCCAAACCTGTTTACCACCGCGGCGCTGTTTTGCGGGTTCTTTGCCATTGTCCAGGCGATGATGGGCGACTTCGAACGGGCTGCGGTGGCCATCTTCGTGGCGATGGTCCTCGATGGTCTCGACGGACGGGTCGCGCGCATGACGCGTACACAAAGCGCCTTTGGCGCCGAATATGACTCCCTGTCCGACATGGTGTCTTTTGGTGTCGCCCCGGCCCTGGTAACCTATGCTTGGGCGCTCAGGGACATGGGACGACTGGGGTGGATTGCCGCCTTCATTTATTGCGTCGGTGCAGCGTTGCGCCTGGCCCGCTTCAATACGACGCTGGAAGTCACGGACCGGCGCTATTTCCAGGGATTGCCCAGCCCGGCCGCGGCGGCGCTGGTGACCGGTTTCTTCTGGGTCATGATCGACAAGCATGTCGCCGCCGCAGATGTTCGCTGGTTCGCTTGCGGGCTGGTGATCTTTGCCGGCATTTCGATGGTGTCAAACATTCGCTTTTACAGTTTCAAGGACGTTAACCTGCGGCGCAGCGTTCCTTTCATCTTTGTGGTGGCCATAGCGCTCGGCTTTGCAGTGCTCTCCTACGACACGCCGATAGCCCTGTTCGGTCTGTTCGTCGCTTACGGGCTCTCGGGCTATGTTCTGGCGCTGTTGCACTGGTTCAGGCGCAAGCCGCCATCGCCACCAGCATCAGCAGTATAGCCGGCCCGCCGCGGCCGCGCCGGAGGCCTTGTCGCCTCCTTTGACACGGCGATTCAATACTGTTTCAGCAGGGTATTTCCATCCCTCGATCCGGAGTCAGGACATGAAAGAGCATCTGGTAATATTCGATACCACTTTGCGCGACGGCGAGCAGAGCCCGGGCGCCTCGATGACCAAGGAAGAAAAACTGCGCGTTGCACGGCAACTGGAGCGGATGCGGGTCGATGTCATCGAGGCCGGCTTCGCAGCGGCCTCACCCGGCGACTTCGACGCCATCCAGTCGATTGCGAAGATCATCAAGGGCGCCACCGTTTGTTCGTTGGCACGTTCCAACGAGAACGACATCCGCCGGGCAGGCGAAGCGATCGCTCCTGCAGCCCGTGGGCGGATACATACGTTCATCGCCACCAGTCCGATCCACATGGAGAAGAAACTGCGCATGGCGCCCGACCAGGTCGTCGAGGCGGCGGTGAAGGCGGTGCATTGGGCGCGCGAATACACCGAGGATGTCGAGTTTTCGGCAGAAGACGCGGTACGCTCGGACGTCGATTTTCTTTGTCGTGTCTTCACCGCGGTGATCGCCGCGGGTGCCCGGACGATCAACGTTCCCGATACCGTCGGCTACAGTGTTCCCTCGGTCTGGGGTGAACTGATGCGGACGCTGATCGAGCGCGTACCAGGGGCCGAGCAGGTGGTGTGGTCCACCCATTGCCACAACGATCTGGGGATGGCGGTGGCCAATTCACTGTCGGCCGTGCTGGCCGGTGCGCGTCAGGTCGAATGTACGATCAATGGCCTCGGCGAACGCGCCGGCAATGCCTCACTCGAAGAGGTGGTGATGGCCGTACGCACGCGCAGCGATCTTTTTCCGGTGCAGACCCGGATCGATACCACGCAAATCGTTCCCGCGTCCAAACTGGTGTCGCAGATTACCGGCTACCCGGTGCAGCCCAACAAGGCCGTCGTCGGCGCCAACGCCTTTGCGCACGAATCAGGAATTCATCAGGACGGGGTGCTGAAACACCGTGAAACCTACGAGATCATGCGTGCCGAGGATGTCGGCTGGGCGCAAAACAAATTGGTGCTTGGCAAGCACTCGGGTCGCAATGCCTTCAAGTCACGCCTGGCGGCATTGGGGATCGTCTTCGACAGCGAGGAGTCACTGAACGCAGCGTTTGCCCGCTTCAAGGAACTGGCCGACAAGAAACACGAAATCTTTGACGAAGACCTGCAGGCCCTGGTATCCGATGAGGACATCACTCCGGAGGGTGAGTACTACAAGCTGGTCTATTCGCACGTCTGTTCCGAAACCGGCGAGACACCCGCCGCCAACGTCACTCTGACGGTTGGCGGCGTCGAGCAGAAGGCCTCGGGAATCGGCAGCGGCCCGGTCGATGCGACGTTCAAGGCGATCGAATCGATCGCGGCCAGCGGTGCGCAACTGCTGCTCTATTCGGTCAATGCGATCACCACCGGAACCGACGCGCAGGGCGAAGTGACCGTCCGCCTGGCAAGAGCAGGCCGCATCGTCAATGGCAACGGTGCCGATACCGACATCGTCATCGCCTCGGCGAAGGCCTATCTGAATGCCTTGAACAAGCTGCAGTTCCCCGACCGGCTTGATCCGCAGGGGGATGTCTGAACCATAGGGGGCGGTTGGCCCCCTATCACGCCGAGGGGCGTGTGAGCCGAGCGTAGGCGACGCTCGCGCAAAAGAAAATCAGCGACAACGCAGTTTCGGCGATCGCCAGCCACTGTGCAGGGCCCTGGTCGGTGGTAGCGCGCACGATGCCTTCGGTGAAATACAGCAGGATCAGCATCGCCGCCCACTGGTACGTATAGCGGCGGCCGTTGAGGAGTCCGAACAGCGGTGCAAGCAACGGCAGGCACTTCAGGGCCAGCCACGATCCCCCTGGGTGTACGGGGGCGAGGCGCAGTTCCCAGGCGAGACACAGGAAAATCAGCATGATGAGGCTGCTGCAGGCGGCCAGGTAGAGGGCCCGGAGCATCAGGAGGCGAGTTTCAGCGCGATGGCCGCGAGTCTGCGGCCTTGGGCGAATGCGAGTTGACGTTCGTCGTCGGTGAGCTTTGGATCGCCGTCGGCTCCGGCCAGGTGGCTGGCCCCGTAAGGGCTGCCGCCACTTCTTGTGCGCGCCAGTGCGGGCTCGCTATAAGGCAGGCCGACCACCAGCATGCCGTGATGCAGAAGTGGCAGCAGCATCGACAGGAGCGTGCTCTCCTGTCCACCGTGAGCGCTGGCCGTTGAGGTGAACACGCAGGCGGGTTTGCCCGCTAGCGTTCCAGCAGACCATTCGCTAGCTGTGCTGTCCCAGAAGTATTTCATTGGCGCCGCCATGTTGCCGAAGCGCGTAGGACTGCCGAGCGCCAGTCCGATGCACTCAGCGAGATCCGCGGCTTCCACGTAGGGCGCGCCGGTGGTCGGCACCTCCGGTGCGCTGGCCGTGCATATCGGCGAAACCTTGGGGACCGTTCGCAAACGCGCCGTCACGCCGGCGGTTGCCTCGATACCGCGGGCGACCTGCTGGGCGAGGGCGTGTACCGAACCACGATGACTATAGTAGAGGACCAGAATTTCCGACATGGCGTTATTATCCCGGAAACCGCCGCGAACGGCTAACCGCCAAGGCCTTGACAGATACCACCGATCTTGAAGAACGAGGAGCGCATGTATTCCGCGAGATTTCCATGGCGGCGCTTCCTGGGGCGTATCGCACGTCGCTTTGTCGAGGAAAATTTCGATCAGATCAGCGCCAGCCTGGCTTTTACCACCCTTCTGTCGCTGGTTCCGCTGGTTGCTGTGGTGCTGAGCATCGTCACGGTGGTTCCCTACTTCCCGGACATGGTCGATCAGTTGGAACTGTTTCTGGCCCGCAGTCTTCTCCCGGAGCGAAGTGCCGGGTTGATTATCCAGTACGTTCTGGAGTTTTCTCAGAAGGCGGTAAACGTTACGGCCATTGGCCTGCTGGTTCTGGTGACGACCGTGCTGATGTTGCTGCTGACCATCGAACGGGCCTTCAACCACGTCTGGTCGGTCAGGGAAACGCGTCCGTGGTGGCAACGCCTGCGACTGTTTGCCGGATTGATCGCACTGTGGCCGCTGCTCATCGGTGGCGTGTTGCTTGCCACCTCATACGCCGTAACCATTTCGCTGGGCTTTCTGGACGAACCGCCGTGGGTCAGATGGCTGCTGGTAAAGGCGCTTGGGCTGATCATTGCCGGTTTGTTCCTGGGAGGGCTGTACCATGCGCTACCCAACACCCGTGTGGCGGCCGGCGACGCCGCGCGGGCCGGCGTGTTTGCCGCAGTCGGTTTTCTGCTGATGCAGCAGGCCTTCGAACTGTATCTGTCGAATTTCCCTTCGTATACGGCAGTTTACGGTGCCTTTGCGACGCTGCCGATGTTCCTCGTCTGGCTCTATCTGTCCTGGGCGGTGGTCCTCATTGGTGCACTGGTTGCCGCGACCCTGCCCGAGTTCAGATCCGGAGGGAACAGCGAGTCGGTACCCTAGAAAGGGTCCTGGTCAGGCTCGATCGACAAGATCTCGACGCTGCCCGTCTGTTCGTCAACGTAAATGCTCTTCACCTCGCGCACGGCGACGTTTTCGTCTTCGATGACGAGAAGCAGTTTATCGCGGTGTTTGGGTAGGGCGCCCGCTGCCACAATCAGCCATTGACCGGTGCGCAGCTTCGGAATCTCCGGCAAGATGAGTACGCGCAGGTGTTCGGTGCCGGTGCTGCCGTCCGAAGGCTGCGCGAGAATCGCCGGCACAGCCCTTGGCGCCAGAATTTGCAGGCCCAGTTCAAGATGCTCCGGGTTCTCCGAAACGGCCCAACGAACCATGCAAATCTGCCAGTTCTGGTCGGATCCCGTACGCACGGCGGCAACGTCGCCGACCGACAGCGCTCCGATATTGCCGGAGACATGCATGACCGAATATCCTTCGGGACTTTCGTTGGTGATCATCCAGGTCGACAACTCAACATTGGCGGCCGTGCCTTTTTGACTGAGTTGCCAGAGGCCGTCGATGCCCGCGCCCACCAGCGCCCTCTGGTTCTGCATGCGGCGCTGAAAACGGCGCTTTCCCGAATTGCTCCAGCGCACCGACAAACGCACGAGAACGCCACGCCCGGCGGGCGTACCTGCGAAATCGGGCAGATTCAGCTCCTGTGGCGGTGTGCCGGCGTCGAGTTGGGCGATCTGCACCTTGAGCAGCGCGCAGAGCCCGGCGATCGAATAGCAATCCAGATCGGCTGTCGGCAGCGCAATCTTGCGGAAGGACGACATGGCTGCCGCGTCGCGCAATGGATCGATACAGAGAGTGGCTGCATTCACCGCCGCGGACGAAGAGAGTGGCTCAATTTGGTTGGCAAAGCGTTCAAAGTAGTCGGTGAGGAACAGCACTTCGCGTGCAGTCAACGACGCCGGTTGCGCCCAGCCAAGCAGGATTGCGGCGTGATAGAGATGCTGCAGGCTATGAACTTCGCCCCTGGGAACCGTCGCGTGCAATTGCAGCCTGCGTGCCTCAGCATAGGTCTGATGCAGCAGCAGCCAAGTGCCTGCGCGCGCGGGCGAGGCAATCAAGTCACTGATCATCAATTGCTGCGCCAGCACATATACGCTGCGCCACAGTGCCAGTTGACGCTCCTTATCGGGTGCGTGTTGCCGATCATGTTCGTCGAGTTGCGCAAGCGTGTCATCGGCAAGCATCTGCAACAAGTCCAGGAGGCTGCGGACGATGCGGCGCGTTTTCCGCGGCACCGGTAATACCAGATCGACGCTTAGCGAAGGAATCAGTCGGGAAGTAACCATCGTGCTGCGGGAGTACAAGCCGTCCAGTATGCGCACGCGCTGCGGCAGCGTTCCGTCAATCTCCCGCAAGGCCTTCAGATGTGCTCGCAGCAAGGGGAGTTCGTCGGCGGGCTGAGGTGCCAATGGCATCTCCAGCCACTGCTGGATGCTTCGGATGCCGGACGGAATCGTTGCGGTTCGTTCTGTGCCAGCGGCGTTGAATACGGTGTCGGTCATCAGGCCACCTGCCAAAGGGGGTTCCATTGTTGCCTGTCAGCCATGTCGCTGGGTACCTTTCGGCTGCGCAGGGCAACTTCCGTGCAGTCTGGGCGCAAGTCATAAAATCAATGCCTTGACCGACTGCCGCCGGTTTGCTGATTATACCTGTGAGGCCGCCTGCTGGGGGTCATCAAGTTTCCCCTGTTGTCCGGCTCGATGGTGTCCGGTAGCCCGGATTGTTCTCGAACCAGCCAACAGGTGCTTCATTATTCGCAATTTCTTGCTATAATCGTCCCCTTTTTCTGGATTCGGAAGAGACTATCATGGTTGTTATTCGTCTGGCCCGTGGTGGCGCGAAAAAGCGTCCCTTCTACAACATGGTGGTGGCTGATTCGCGCGCTCGTCGCGATGGCCGTTTCATCGAGCGCGTAGGCTTCTACAACCCGCTGGCCGCAGGCCAGGAACAGGGCCTGTACGTTGCCGTCGACCGCCTGAGCTACTGGCAGCAGCAAGGTGCCCAGACCTCGCCGACCGTTGCTCGTCTGCTCAAGCAGTCCGCCGCCAAGGTGGTAGCCTGAACCTTGCCTGACACGACTGGGTCCGCTGTTCCGGGACTCGACGCGCCGCCCGCCGATATCGTTGTCCTGGGCAAGATCATGGCCGCCTGTGGGCTGCAAGGCGAGGTGCGGGTTTTTCCGTTTGCCGATGATCCCCTCGGCTGGTCGCAGTTGCCCTACTGGTGGATCGGTCACGAGGGTGATGCGCCACAACTCTGGTGTCGGACAAGACTGATCACCTGCAAGCTGCGAAATGACCTGCTGGTGGCGCGGCTGGCGTCCGTGACCGACCGCACCGCTGCGGAAGCCATGCGCGGTGTTCTGGTGGGCGTACCGCGGGCCGCGTTGCCGCCGACCGATACGGGTGAATACTATTGGGCTGACCTGCTTGGCCTGACGGTGCTCAACACTCGGGAGCAGTCCCTGGGGCGGATTCTCGGCATGATCGAAACCCCTGCCAACACCGTTCTGCGGGTTGGCGATGGCGAGAGCACCGAAAGGCTGCTGCCTTTCGTGGCGACGGTCGTACTGGATGTGGACCTGGCAGCAAGGCAGGTTCGTGTCGAATGGGAAATGGATTGGTGATTGCGTCGGAGCCGGTGCCGCCAGCAGCGGCTCCGTTCGTCGCCGATGTCGTGACCTTGTTTCCCGAGATGTTTGTCGCGCTGACGCAGTCGGGCGTGACCCGCAAGGCTCTGAACTCCGGCCGCTGGAGCCTGCGGCTGTGGAATCCGCGCGATTTCACCAGCGACCGGCATCGCACCGTCGATGATCGTCCGTACGGCGGTGGGCCAGGGATGGTGATGATGCCGCAGCCTCTGGAAGCGGCAATCAAGGCGGCGAAAGCGCGGCAACAGGCGCTTGGCGAGGCCAGCCGCGTCATCTGCCTGTCACCGCAGGGGCCACTGCTGACGCATCGGCGGGTGTTGCAGCTGGCGCAGGCCGGCGAAGCGCTGGTGCTGGTCTGCGGTCGCTATGAAGGGATTGACGAAAGGCTCATCGAGCGTTGCATCGACGAGGAGATTTCGATTGGGGATTTCGTTCTCTCGGGAGGCGAAGTCCCGGCCATGGCTCTGCTCGACGCCGTCGTCAGGCAGTTGCCGGGAGTGCTGAACGATGCCGAGTCGGTACTGCAGGATTCTTTTGTGGCGGGCTTGCTGGATTGCCCGCACTACACGCGGCCCGAGGAATACGACGGGTGGCGGGTGCCGGAGGTACTGCTGTCCGGTCACCACGAGGAGATACGGCGCTGGCGCCTGCAACAGGCGCTGGGTCGCACGTGGCAGCGGCGTCCCGAGCTGTTGGCGGGGCGTTTCTTGTCAAAATCGGAAACGCAACTCCTGGTGCAGTTTCAGGAGCAATGCGGTCAGGACAATAAAGCGTAATTCGCATGTATGGAGTTAGAAAATGAATCTGATCGAGCAACTTGAGCAAGAAGAAATCGCCCGTCTGGGCAAAGTGATTCCTGTGTTTTCGCCAGGCGATACCGTCGTCGTTCAGGTCAAGGTGAAGGAAGGCACGCGCGAGCGCCTGCAGGCCTACGAGGGCGTCGTGATCGCCAAGCGCAACCGTGGTCTCAACTCGAGCTTCATTGTCCGCAAGGTTTCCTCTGGCGAGGGCGTCGAGCGTACTTTTCAGACCTATTCGCCACTGGTGGCTTCGATTGAAGTCAAGCGCCGTGGTGACGTACGGCGTGCCAAGCTGTACTACCTGCGCGAACGCTCAGGCAAGTCGGCGCGGATCAAGGAAAAACTGATCCGCAAGCAGCGCTGAACACCAGCGTTGCTGCGAGGGACAAGAAGCGGGCGGAGTCGGCAGACTTCGCCCGCTTCTGCGTACCGGTAACAGATTCAGGTGGCGCTTGCCGAGCGCTTGTCGTTTTCGATCAGCGCGTACGCCGAATGATTGTGAATTGACTCGAAGTTCTCGGATTCCACCACATAGGTATCGATCCGACGCTCGGCGTTGAGCCGCGCCGCGACATCGCGCACCATATCCTCGACAAACTTCGGGTTGTCGTATGCGCGTTCGGTGACGAATTTCTCGTCAGGTCGCTTGAGCAGCCCGTAGAGTTCGCAGGAGGCCTCGGCTTCGACGAACTGAACCAGTTCCTCGATCCACAGGTGCTCATTGATGCTCACCGTCACCGTCACGTGCGAGCGCTGGTTGTGAGCCCCGCGTTCGGAAATTTCCTTGGAGCACGGACACAGGCTGGTCACTGGAACGACGACCTTGATGGTCGACTCGATCCTGCCGTGGCAGATCTCGCCGGTCAACGTCACATCGTAGTCCATCAGGCTCTGCACAGCGGAAACCGGTGCCGCCTTGTTGATGAAATAGGGAAAGCTCATTTCGACATGGCCGGTTTCCGCCTCCAGCCGATCTACCATTTCGCGCAGCATGGCCGGGAAATTCTCGACCGAAATCTCGCGCTCGTGGCTGTTGAGAATCTCCACGAAGCGCGACATGTGGGTGCCCTTGAA
Organism: Candidatus Accumulibacter propinquus; assembly: GCA_016714935.1. Classification (GTDB taxonomy): domain Bacteria; phylum Pseudomonadota; class Gammaproteobacteria; order Burkholderiales; family Rhodocyclaceae; genus Accumulibacter; species Accumulibacter propinquus. The sequence goes on from JADKBU010000005.1 coordinate 55,358, forward strand.
GTTGTGCGGCAGGCCGACGTACATGTTGAACATTGCGATCGTGTGCTGTATCCCGCCGGATTTGTCCAGGACCTTGACCGGATGACGGATCGCCTTGATCCCCACCTTGTTGATGGCGATCTGTCGGGTGTCGGCCGAGCCCTGGACGTCCGCCATGGTGGCGGGTGTGGGTCGCGTTTCGGGGGCGTTCATTGCTGCTCCTGGTAATTATTCTCCGCTGGTGGGACCCGCTGGTGTGCAGGAATCCGCCGCGCTGTCCTGGCTCTGGCGTACCGCCCGGACTATGCCGTCCCGGTCCAGGCCGATTTCGGCCAGCAGCAGTGCCTGGTCGCCATGCTCGATGAAGCGGTCGGGAATTCCCAGCCGCAGCAAGCGCACCGGGTTTCCGGTGTCTTCGAGAACGCGCGCGACTTCGGCACCTGCGCCCCCGATCAAAGCATTTTCTTCGACGCTGATCAGCAGCGAATGTTCCGCAGCCAGCGCCATGATCAACTCGCGGTCGATCGGCTTGACAAAGCGCATGTTGGCTACAGTCGCGTCGAGTTCCTCGGCGGCCGCCAGGGCGGGGGTCAGCATGCTGCCGAAGGCGAGCAGCGCCACGCCACTGCCCCGGCGACGGACTTCGCCCTTGCCGACGGGTAGTCCGACCAGTTTCTTGTCAATGACCGTTCCCGAACCGGTGCCACGTGGGTAACGCACGGCGGCAGGGCCGTCCAGGCGGTAGGCGGTGGTCAGCATCTTGCGGCATTCGTCCTCGTCGGATGGTGTCATCACCACCATGTTGGGGATACAGGTCAGGAAGGACAGGTCAAAGGCGCCGTGGTGGGTCGGACCGTCGGCGCCTACCAGGCCACCGCGGTCGAGCGCGAAGACTACCGGCAGGTTCTGCAGAGCCACATCATGCACCAGTTGATCGTAGCCGCGTTGCAGGAAGGTCGAGTAGATCGCCAGGACCGGGCGCAGACCTTCGCAGGCGAGTCCGGCGGCGAAGGTGACAGCGTGCTGCTCGGCGATACCGACGTCGTAATAGCGTTCCGGGAAACGTTCGCTGAAGCGCAGCAGGCCAGAGCCTTCGCGCATCGCCGGGGTGATACCGACCAGTTTCGGGTCGGCCGCCGCCATGTCGCATAGCCAGTCGCCGAAGATCTGGGTATAGCTGGGTTTGGCGCCGCTTGGCCCGTCGGCGATGCCGACATCCGGCTTGAATTTCGACACGCCATGGTAAAGAATCGGGTCGACTTCGGCCAGCTTGTAGCCCTGGCCCTTCTTGGTGATCACATGCAGAAACTGCGGCCCCTTCAGATTTTTCAGGTTCTGCAGCGTCGGAACCAGCGATTCGAGGTCGTGGCCGTCGATCGGACCGATGTAGTTGAAGCCCATTTCCTCGAACAGCGTACCGGGTGTCAGCATGCCTTTCACGTGTTCCTCGGCGCGTTTGGCGAATTCCCGCAGCGAAGGCGAGAAGTCGAGTATCTTCTCGCCCGCCTTGCGCGCAGCGTTGAAACTGCTGCCCGAGAAGAGGCGCGCCAGATAGCGGTTGAGAGCCCCCACTGCCGGTGAAATAGACATGTCATTGTCGTTGAGGACGACGAGCATGTCGGCATCCGCGACGCCGGCATTGTTGAGGGCCTCAAAAGCCTGGCCGGCGGACATCGCGCCATCGCCGATGATCGCCACGACCTTGCGTGTCTCGCCCTTGATCTTGGCGGCGAGCGCCATGCCCAGCGCGGCCGAGATCGAGGTCGACGAATGACCGACGCCGAAAGTGTCGTAGCTGCTCTCGCTGCGCTTCGGAAAACCCGAAACGCCGCCACGCATGCGCAGCTTGCCCATCCCCGAGCGACGACCGGTGAGTACCTTGTGTGCATAGGTCTGATGGCCGACGTCCCACACCAGGCGATCGTGCGGGGTATCGAAAACGTGGTGCAGGGCAACCGTGAGTTCGACCGTGCCCAGGTTCGACGAGAGGTGTCCTCCGGTCCTGGCGACCGATTCCAACAGAAAGGCGCGCAACTCATCGGCAAGTTGTGGCAATTGTCGGCGGTCAAGTTTGCGTACTTGCGCCGGTTCGCTGATGGTGTCGAGCAGAGGGTAACGGGTCATTTATTTTCCTGGTCCTGCGGAAACGCTCGGCGGCAAGTAGAGAAGGGGTCAGAACTTGCGCTGGGTAATGAAATCGGTCAACTCCACCAGGCGCTGGCTGCGTTCGCCGAAAACGGTGAGGGCCGCGAGTGCCTGTGCCCGCAGATCGGCAGCAAGTTCGCGGGCGCGCTCCAGGCCCATCAGGCTGACGTAGGTCGGCTTCTCGGAAGCCGCGTCCTTGCCGGCCGTCTTGCCCAGTGTTGCCGTGCTGGCCGTGCAGTCAAGAATGTCATCGACGACCTGGAATAGCAGCCCGGTGCGTTTGGCAAACCGATCCAGTGATTCACGTTCGGGAACGCTCAACGCCTTCCCGCACAGGCCGCCGAGTACCACGGCGGCACGAATCAGGGCGCCAGTCTTGAGCGCATGCATCAATTCGAGCTCAGGCTGGCTGAGTGACTTGCCGACTGATTCGAGGTCGATCGCCTGGCCGCCGGCCATGCCGCAGGAACCGCTCGCGCGCGCCAGGAGACACACCATTTCCAGTTGCCGGTGACTGTCACCAAACTCTTCGCGCGCCAGCAACTCGAAAGCCAGCGACTGCAGGCTGTCGCCAACCAGCAGGGCAGTCGCCTGGTCGTACTCGACATGACAGGTCGGCCGCCCGCGTCGCAGCACGTCGTCATCCATGCACGGCAGGTCGTCATGCACCAGTGAATAACTGTGGATCAATTCGACGGCGCTGGCGGCGACTGCCAGGCGTTCGCGTGGGGCGTCGGTCAGTTCGCCGGCGGCAAAAGTGAGCAATGGGCGCACCCGTTTGCCGCCGTCGAGGCTGGCGTAGCGCATCGCCTGGTGGAGACGGCCGGGAATGGCCTCGCCGGGAGGCAGGCAGCGCGCAAGCGCCGCTTCCACCTCGGTCTGGACGTTGCGCATCCAGTCCGGAAAGGACAGAACTCTGGGATTGGCGGGTGTCATCGGTGGCGTACTCATTTGGTTTCGCTGCCATCGGGTTCGAAATCGCGTAGCGTCCCATTTTCGAGAATCTGGATCTGGCGTTCGGCCGTGCTGAGTTGCTGCTGGCAGTGTCTGAGCAGTTCGCTGCCTCGCCGATAGGCCGCCAGCGACTCCTCGAGCGGCAGACGGCCCCCTTCCATGTTCTGGACGATCTGTTCAAGTTCGGCGAGCGCCGCTTCGAATTTCAGCTCAGCCATGCCGGTTGCTGTCGTGCCCGCGGCTTCTGCGTCGACAGGAGGCTTCGAGTTTGTTCGTGGCATTGTAAAGGCTCGAATCAAACTGGCGAAAATAGCCTATTAGTGGGCTTCCGGTCAAATGGAAAACTTTCTGCGCAGGGTGTTCGATCAATTGACGATACCCTCCTGTAATGTCACTGCGCCGACGTGATGCCGCGTAGCGCACGGCCGGGCGTTTGCTGCAAGGCCCTGGGCGCCATGCGGATGCGCCGCAAACCTGCCGGGCGGGACTGGTGCTAAACTGGGACAACAAAAAACGGAGTCTGCCATGATAGTCATCGAAAAACAGCCGAAGCGCGTCGAAGTCACGGTCTATGCCGAGTTCAGTCTTGCCGATTACAAGGAGTTCGAGAACGCCGTCAATTTCGCGATCCAGTTCGAGGGGCCGGTCGACCTCCTCTTCGACCTCCGCGAAATGGCCGATGTCACACTGGACGTGGCCTGGGAAGACATCGTCTTCGCACGCGCGCATGCCAACGATTTCAACCGCATTGCGGTTCTCACCCATAGCCAGTGGGTGGCCTGGAGCGCCTGGTTGGCGCAGATTTTCGTCCGTGCCGAGACGCGCATCTTCGACGACGAACTCGACGCGCGTGCCTGGCTGACTGAAGAGGAGGGCCCGGCGTGATTGCGACAACTCTGGTCAGCAGCGCGCGTCTTGCCGATCGTCTCGAGGATCCGCTCTGGCGCGTCTTCGACTGCCGCCACCTGCTGAACGATCCTGCCGCCGGGCGCGCGGCCTACGCCAGATCCCATCTGCCGGGGGCTTTCTTCCTGCATCTCGATGAGGACCTGTCGGGGCCGACCAACGGTCGCAATGGGCGTCATCCGCTGCCCGATCCGCTGCTCCTCGCCGGCAAGCTAGGTTCGGCAGGCGTATCGGCAGAAACCCAGGTAGTCGCCTATGACGATTCCGGAGGCATGTTCGCTGCGCGCCTCTGGTGGTTGTTGCGCTGGCTGGGGCACACGCGGGTCGCCGTGCTCGACGGCGGCATCGATCAGTGGATTGGCGAAGGCAGAGCCGTCTCGACCGATGTGCCGACGTCCACCCCGGCAATCCTGAAGGTTGATCTGCGTGACGGGGTGGTGAGCAGTGACGACGTGCTCGCAGGTCTTGAAGCCCAGTGCTTCCGCGTCATTGACGCCCGCAGTCCCGACCGTTTTCGTGGCGAGAATGAAACCCTCGACGCTGTCGGCGGGCACATTCCCGGCGCAATCAACCGCTTTTTCCGCGACAACCTCGACGCGGGTGGCCACTTTCGCCCCGCGATCGACCTGCGGCGCGAGTTCCTGGCGCTGCTCGCCGGGATCGATCCGGCGCAGGTGGTCATGTCCTGTGGTTCTGGCGTGACCGCCTGTCACAATCTATTGGCGATGGAGATTGCCGGTTTGCCGGGGGCGCGTCTCTATGCCGGTTCCTGGAGCGAATGGTGTAGCGACCCGACGCGGCCGGTAGCGCGTCAGATCCCCTGAGACCTCAAGCCAGTACCATCTCGGCTGCAGCCTCGGCGATCTCGTCGAGCGAGAGTCCACCGTTGGATCGGTACCACTGGCGGCTCCAATTGAGCATGCCGAAGAGCAGGAGCCGCATCGGTTTCGCCGGAAGGCGCAGTTTTCCGCTGGCCGCCAACTGCTCAAGGGTGGCCTGCCACGCCTGCTGATAGCGGTCGCTGACGGCGGCGATTTCGGCCCTTGCCGTGATGCCCAGCGAACGCGATTCATAGACCAGCATCGGTGCGTGGCAATCGCCTTCGAGGAGGGTCCCGAGATGGCTGCGGATCATCACCCGCAGGCGCCGCTCGGGGTCGTCGATGCCCGCGACGGCAGCTTGCAGGCGCTGGTGGCCTGCCTCCAGCCCTTCGATCATCGCCGCCTTGAGCAGGTCCTGCTTGCTGCGGAAATGATAGAAAGGGCTTCCCGAGCGCATGCCGACCGCTTCGGCGATATCACGTGTGGTGGTGGCGTCGAAGCCCTTCTCGACGAACAGACGGGCAGCGGCGCGCAGCAACTCGTCGCGGCGGTTCGCCTCGAGCGCGCTCCCCTGGCGCTTGTGGCCCGTCGGCACGCGGCTCAGAGCGTCGCCGCCAGACGCGTGCCCTGGTCGATGGCGCGCTTGGCGTCGAGTTCGCGGGCCACGTCGGCACCACCGATCAGCGAAAGTGGTACCGCAGCAGCGCGCAGACCTTCTTCGAGGTCACGGCGCGGTTCCTGGCCGGCACAGACGACGACATGATCCACCGGCAGGCACTGCTGTTGACCGTCGACGATGATATGCAGGCCGGCATCGTCGATGCGCTCGTAGCTTACCCCCGAGAGCATCTGCACGCCACGTTTCTTGAGCAGGGTGCGGCGAATCCAGCCAGTGGTCTTGGCCAGCCCGTCGCCAACCTTGGACGTCTTGCGCTGCAGCAGCCACACCTGTCGCCGTACGGCTTCGTCGCTTGGCGGCTTGAGGCCACCACGATTGGCGAAGTCTGGGTCGATACCCCACTCGCCCTGAAAACGCTCGAGTTCGTCCCGATCGTCGTCGGCATGGGTCAGAAACTCGGCGACGTCAAAACCGATGCCGCCGGCGCCGATGATCGCCACCCGTTCGCCGGCGATCCGATAACCCTCGATCAGGTCGGAATAAGCGATCACCTTTTCGTGCTCGATGCCCGGCAGTTCCAGCCGACGCGGTACGATGCCGGTGGCCAGGACGACGTGCTCGAAGCCGGCCTCGACGAGGCTGGCGGCGTCGCAACAGGTGCCGAGTTCGAGCGAAACGCCGGCCTTCTGCAGGCGGCGATCGAAGTAGCGCAGCGTTTCGCCGAACTCTTCCTTGCCGGGGATTCGGCGCGCCAGATTGAACTGACCGCCGATTTCCGGGGCAGCATCGAAAAGGGTGACCCAATGCCCACGTTCGGCCGCGGTCAGCGCGCAGGCCATGCCCGCCGGGCCTGCGCCGACGACGGCGATTCTCCTGGGGACCTTGGCCTGTTCGATGATCAGTTCGGTTTCCCGACAGGCGCGTGGGTTGACCAGGCAGTAGGTCAGCCGGCCTTCGAAAATTTCGTCCAGACAGGCCTGGTTGCAGGCGATGCAGGTGTTGATTTCGTCGGCGCGTCCGGCAGCAGCCTTGTTGACGAAATCGGCATCGGCAAGGAATGGGCGTGCCATCGAAACCATGTCGGCACAACCGGTAGCGATCACTTCCTCTGCCACCGCCGGGGTGTTGATGCGGTTGGTGGTGATCAACGGGATCCCGACCTGTCCCATCAGTCGCCTGGTTACCCAGACGAAGGCCGCGCGTGGGACCATCGTGGCAATCGTCGGGATGCGTGCCTCGTGCCAGCCGATGCCGGTGTTGATCAGCGTTGCCCCGGCAGCTTCGATGGCCTTGGCCAGAGACACGATTTCGTCCCAGGTGCTGCCGCCTTCGACGAGGTCGAGCATCGACAGACGGTAGATGACAATGAAGTTCTCTCCGGTGGCCTCGCGCACACGCCGCACCGACTCGACGGCGAAGCGGCAGCGGTTCTCGAAACTGCCGCCCCAGCGGTCCTCGCGGAAATTGGTCTGCTGGGCGACGAACTGGTTGATCAGATAACCTTCCGATCCCATTACCTCGACTCCGTCATAGCCGGCGATTTGCGCGAGCGCAGCGCAACGGGCGTAGTCGTTGAGCGTGCGCTCGATGTCGTCCTCGCTGAGTTCGCGGGGGCGGATCGGCGAGATTGGCGCCTGTGCTGCCGAGGGCGCGACGGCGCCCCGGTGGTAGGCGTAACGGCCGGTATGCAGGATCTGCATGGCGATCTTGCCTCCCGCCTGGTGGACCGCGTCGGTGATCTGCCGGTGGTTCTCGGCCTGCGCTTCGTTTTCCAGCACGGCCGCACCGGGCATAACCACGCCGTCCTGGTTGGGGGCAATGCCGCCCGTGACGATCAAACCCACGCCACCACGCGCCCGCTCGGCGTAGAAGGCGGCAAGGCGGGCGAAACCCTGTGGCGCTTCTTCGAGGCCGGTGTGCATCGAACCCATCAGGACACGGTTCTTCAGCGTCGTGAAGCCGAGTTTGAGCGGGGCGAGCAGGTGTGGATAAGCGTGACGCGGCATGCTGGAGGTCTCCTGAGACGAATGGGGCGTTCGGTGGGTGATCAATGATTAAGCAAGCAATTGCTTGTTGGATTATCCGGGATTGACCATGAACCTGCAAGTGTATTGCAGGAGCCCTGTCACGTCGCTGGTCAAAGGCTTGCCGGGGCGCGATCGGGAGCGGCGGCTGCGTGTTCTGCAGCCGGTCCTATGCCTAGAGCGCGCACATCACTCGAAAACGCTGATTGCGAGTGGTGCCATCTCCTTGTAAAGGAGTGGCAGCGGTGATTTTTGCGAGAGGGTGATGATCCGGGTTCCCGGCGGGTAGATCAGATGGTAGGTCAGGTACATGTGCGCCTCTTCCGGTCCGAGCAGGAGTTCACGCAGGGCCGCATAACCGGGATGGCCGAGCACCGTCACCTCGTGGTAGTCATGTCGGTTGAGGCGCACCGAACGCTGCCGGAACTCGAGTTCTGGGGCTTTCTGCCCAAGCAGCTCGTGCATCAACAGGTGCCGAATCTCGGGCAGCAGGATCACGCCCACGCAGTCGGCGCCGATCAGCCACTCGACCGCCCGTGCCTCGCCACCGGGGTCCGGCACATGGTCACCAAACGCCTGGCACCAGCGCGGGAAATGCGCCGAGTAACGGTGAATGATCTTTTCCATCACCCTCCCGGGGCTAGCGGCCGCTTGCGGCGCGGTCGATGAGGCTGCTCACCACATCGGTATCCGAGACGAAGCCCTGCAGTTCGTTGTTGTCGATCACCAGCACGCTCTTCACCGCGTACTGGATCATCAGCCGCGCCAGGTAACGGATTTCGAGGTGCTGGGAAACCTGCAGGGCCGGCTTCTGGGCGATGTCGTAGACATTGAGCAGGTCGATGTCGCCGTCCTCGGCGATCACCGCCCTGGCCACGTCGCGATAGGCGATCAGGCCGTAGGCGTCGCCGGAATGACGCTTCTCGACGACCAGCGACTTGACGTCGCGCTCCTTCATCATCATCAGCGCTTCACGCACCGTGGCCAGCGGGCTGATGGTGATGACGCTCCTTTTCATGATTGCGGCAACCAACATGGCAAGAACTCCTTCAGTCAGTAATCCAGCGGCGCCCGCTGGTCGGGGTACTCACAGGTCTTCCTCGACTTCGCGGCGAAAGGCCAGCATCTGTTCCAGTCCGATGCCGATCACGCTGCCCAGGGGCAGCGAGAAGCCCAGGCCACCGCCGGGCAGGTCCAGCTTCATTTGCACCTTCACTGACCTGAGAATGCGCATCGCCAGCTGTTTTTCGACCACGCACAGCAGCAGCGACTCCTTGCGCTCCAGTCCGAGACCGAGGAAGGTCTTGCGTTCGTTGTGCCGCAGACCCTTGCCCTTGAGGATGGTGAGGCCGGTGGCCCCCGACTCCTTGAGAATCCCGACCGCCCGGTTCTCGTCTTCTTCCGGAACGATCAGCACCACAGCAGAAAATTTCATGGGCGTTGTTTCTCCTTGAGTGTCCTCGACCGCAGCAGCCACGTGGCCAGCATGCCATAGGACATGACGATGATCATCGGCAGCAGCGAGGCAAAGGCAATCAGGCCGAAACCGTCGATCATCGGGTCACGGCCGGGGGTACGTTCGGCCAGGCCGACGCCGAGCGCGGTCACCAGCGGCACGGTCACCGTCGAGGTGGTCACCCCTCCGCAGTCGTAGGCGATCGGAACGATGAAGTCCGGCGCGAACCTGGTCATCGCCAGCACCAGCAGATAGCCGGGGATCAGCCAGTAGGCGATGTTGATGCCGTCGATGATGCGCGCACAGCCGATGACGATGCCGACGCCGACGCCGATCGAGACCAGCGTGCGTAACCAGAGGCCCTTGAGTTGCCCCAGGCTGACCTCGTCGGCCTTGATCGACAGCGCGATCAGCGCCGGTTCGGCCATGGTGGTGGCGAAGCCGATCAGGAAGCCGTAGAGATAGACCGCCCACATCGGCACGCCGTCGCGCATCAGGCCGTTGGTCATCTCGTCGCCGAGCGGGAACAGCCCGACCTGCAGCCCTTCGTCGAACAGAAACAGGCCGACGGCGACCAGCACCATGCCCACCGCCAGTCCCTTCGGGTCGGCGAGCGGCCGCCGCAGGATGACGAAACTCGAGAACAGGACCACGGCAATGATCGGCAACAGGTTCCTGACCATGATCAGGAAATCGAGCAGCAACTCCAGCGCCGCGTACTGGTGCTGGTCGTCACTCGGCATCATCAGCACCGCCGTGCCTTGTGCGGCGGGAACAAAGAACAGAATGCCGTAAATCTGGATGATGATCATCGGCGCCAGGGCGCCGAAGGCAATCAGGCCGAAGCCGTCGAGCATCGGGTTACGGCCGCGGATACTGGTCGCCAGGCCGACCCCCAGCGCGGTCAACAGCGGCGCGGTGACGGTCGAGGCGACGACGCCGCCGGAGTCGAAAGCCAGACCGACCAGTTGCGGTGGCGAAAACACCGTCAATACGATGACCAGCAGGTAACCCGGGATCAGGTAGTTGCCGATCGAGTGCCCGAGGACGATGCGCCAGACACCGAGCATCACCGCCAGGCCGACGCCCAGCGCGGCGACCATGCGCAGGGTCAGTGCGCCCATGCTGCCGCCCGAGACCGCTTCGGCCTTGTAGGCGACGGCCATCAGCGCCGGCTCGGCGGCGACCGAGGCGAAGCTGATGCAGAAGGCAAAAAGCATCAGCCACAGGAAGGAGCCGCGGCGGGCGAAGTCGAAAGCCATCGTCTCGCCGGCCGGAAAGATCGCCGCGTCGAGACCCTTGACGAACAATGCCAGCCCGAGCAGGACGATCGCAAAACCACCGATCAGCGCCGCCGGACTGTCCGGCATGCGCTGGATGAAAAACACCTGGAAGAGAACGACAACGATCAGCGTCGGCGCCAGATCGCGCGCTGCCTCGTGCAGGAGTTCGCGGATGACGCGGACGAGCGAACTCAGGCCCATGCACCATCCGCGCGAGCGTCGGCAGCAGGCTTTTCGGCCAGAAGAAGGGCCTTTGGCCAGGAGGGAGAAGCTTGGCGGCGGCTTGTCATTGGCATGGGAAATGATCGGTCAGGTGGCAAGTCATCTTCGGCGCGAGGCCCAATGATGCCGGAGATCGCCGGGTACGGCAAGCTCAGAATCCGCGTCGCAGCGAGGCGGCCGGGTCGTCGGCTGCGGTTGCGGAGTCGCGCGGCGCATTGACGGGGCTTGCCGTGCCGGACATACTCTGCCATCTGGCTTGGCTTCTCCGTGCTGGGGGGCCGGACATGCCTGTGCAACCTCATCTTGCCGTTTTGCGTCGCTCTCCCGGAATGGCGGTCGCTGCTGACCTTCGCGCTGCGCCGACTGGTTTTGCCGCCGCTTGCGAGGATCTCGCGTGATCGATCGTTTCGCTCCGGTACTGTTCATTCTCGGCATCCTGATCACCGGCTTCGGCAGCCTGATGCTGTTGCCGCTGAGCATCGCCTGGCTGACCGCCGACGGCGCGCAGAGTGCGTACGACGAGGCGGTGGTGATCACCATGTGCACCGGCGTGCTGCTGGCACTGTCGATGCGCAGGCGGCAACGCGAGATGCGGGTACGCGAGAGCTTCCTGCTCGTCGCTCTGATCTGGTCGCTGCTGCCGGCATTCGGCGCGCTGCCGCTGTATCTCCACATCAGCGGGTTGTCGTGGACCGACGCCTACTTCGAGGCGGTCTCGGGCCTCACCGCCACCGGCGCGACGGTGCTCTCCGGGCTCGACGATCTGCCCTTGTCGATCAACTTCTGGCGCACCTTCATGCACTGGGTCGGTGGCCTCGGCGTCGTCGTTCTGGCGGTGGCCATCCTGCCGCTGTTGGGTTTTGGTGGGCGCAGCATGTTCAAGGCAGAAACACCGGGGCCGATGAAGGATTCGAAGATCACGCCCCGGATTGCCGAGACCGCCAAAGGCTTGTGGGTGGTTTACGTGCTGCTCACCGTTGCCTGCGCCGTCGCTCTTTACCAGGCCGGCATGCTCCCGTGGGACGCGCTGATGCACGCCTTCTCGATCATGGGACTGGGTGGGTTTTCGACCAAGGACGCCAGTCTGGGGCACTTTGACAGCCTGGAGATCGAGTTGGTGGTCATCTTCTTCGCGCTGCTGGCGGGTATCAACTTCAGCACGCATTTTCTCGCCTTGTCGAAACGTTCTCTGCGAGTCTATCGTTTCGACGTCGAAGTTCACTATTTTCTCGGTTTCCTCGCCGCGAGCATCGTCGTCCTGACGGTCTACCTGTGGCCGGAAGAAGTCTACGACGATTTTCCGACGACGTTTCGCTACGTGGCCTTTCACTCCGTGTCGCTGGCCACATCGCTTGGCTTCGCGACCACCGACTACGCCCAGTGGCCGTTGTTCGGCCAGTTGTGGATCCTGTTTCTCGGCAGTTTTGTCGCCTGTTCCGGTTCGGCCGGCGGCGGCATCAAGATGGTGCGCGCCGTTGTACTCTACAAGCAGGTGTTCCGCGAACTGATGCGGGCCATGCACCCGCGCAGCCTGCAGACCGTCCGCTTCGGCCGGACGGTGATTCCCGACCAGGTGCTGCACTCGATCCTGGGTTTCCTGTTCATTTACGTGGTCACCATCGTTTCCTTGACCTTGCTGTTGATCGCCACGCACCTCGACGTGATCACCGCCTTCTCGGCAGTCGTCGCCTGCCTCAACAATACCGGGCCGGGTCTCAACCTGGTCGGGCCGACGACGACCTACGCCGTGCTGTCCGATTTCCAGACCTGGGTGTGTACCTGGGCCATGCTGCTCGGCCGCCTGGAGATCTTTACGCTGCTGGTCATCCTGATGCCCGCGTTCTGGCGGCGCTAGCTGGTCCACTCATCACGGCACCACGGTTGCCGGCACCCACAGCGCACTGCCGTCCAATAATTGCGCAGGGGGAAGCGCACACGGTGTCAACAGACCTACTCCACAGGGATTCAGAGAAAGACCGGCTCAGGCGTGAGTTCGACGTGGAAACGCGCACGTACGTCGGCCTGCACCGCGTGCGCCAGGGCAAGCACTTCGGCGCCGCAAGCGCCGCCGCGATTGACCAGCACCAGCGCCTGCTTCTCGTACATCCCGACCCGCCCGAGGTTCCGGCCTTTCCATCCGCTGTGTTCGATCAGCCAGCCGGCGGCGAGTTTGACGCGGCCATCGGCCTGCGGATAACGCGGCAGATCCGGGTAGGCCTGCGCCAGTCGCTCGCCAAGCGCGGCGTCCACCAGCGGATTCTGGAAGAAGCTGCCGGCGTTGGGCAGCGTTGCCGGATCGGGCAGTTTGCGGCTGCGGATGTTGCTCACCGCCGTCGCGATCTGCGTGGCCGTCGGATCGGCGATCTGCCGACGGTCGAGTTCGGCCGCAAGATCGCCATAACCGGTCAGTGGCCGCCAGGCTTTCGGCAGCCGGAAGGTCACCCCGATCACCACGAGACGCGCGTCGAGGTGCCAGCCCTCCTGCTTGAAGACGCTGTCGCGATAGGCAAAGCGGCAGTCGGCACGATCCAGCCGTATCGTTTTGCCGGTGAGCATGTCCACAGCGTCGAGGCTGAGGACGCGGTCGGCGACTTCGAGCCCGTAGGCGCCGATGTTCTGGATCGGTGCGGCGCCGACCGTGCCCGGGATGAGCGCCAGGTTTTCGAGTCCCGGCCAGCCTTGCTGCAGCGTCCAGCTGACCAGTTGATGCCAGTTCTCGCCGGCACCCGCGTACACATACCATGCCTCGGCGTCCTCGCCGAGCAGTTGCCGGCCGGCAATCGCCATGTGCAATATCAGGCCGTCAAAGTCGCCGCCGAGAACGAGGTTGCTGCCGGCACCCAGAACGAACTGACGCGGCCCGTGGCTGCCGGCAAGCTGCGCCAGTTGGGTGGCCGCCCGGATTTCGGCGTAGAACGCAGCTTGCCCGGGCAGGGCCAGCGTCGTGCGCCTTTCGAGGCTGACGGCGCGCTCGACGAAGTCCGGCAGTGGCTTGGCGGGCACGGCCGCGCCCAGGCTCCCGGCCTGGCTCAGAGCAGCGGCGCCAGCCAGTGCTCGGCTTCGGAGAGGCTGAAGCCGGTACGCTGCGCCCAGTCTGCGAGTTGATCCCGGGCGATCTTGCTGACCGCGAAATAACGCGCTTGCGGATGTGCCAGATAGAAGCCGGAAACCGCCGCGGCCGGCGACATGGCGAAGGACTCGGTGAGCGCCATGCCGGTGTGGCGTGGGGCGTCGAGCAATTCGAACAGTGCACCCTTGGCGGTATGGTCCGGGCAGGCCGGGTAGCCGGGGGCCGGTCGGATGCCGCGATAGTCCTCGCGGATCAGCGCTGCGCGATCGAGGTCTTCGTCACTGGCGTAGCCCCAGTAATCGCGTCGCACCTGCGCGTGCAACCACTCGGCGCAGGCTTCGGCAAAGCGGTCGGCGATGGCTTTCAACATGATCGCATGGTAATCGTCGTGCGCAGCGTTGAATTCGGCGAGTTTCTCCTCGATGCCGAAGCCGGCACCGACGGCAAACGCGCCGATCCAGTCCGGGGTGCCGCGTGCGGCGACGAAATCGCTCAGGCAATAGTGCGGTTTGCCCGCTGGCCGTTCCTGCTGCTGGCGCAGGTTGTGCCAGACCATCGACGGCTGGGTGCGTGCTTCGTCGGCATAGATTTCGATGTCGTCACCGACGCTGTTGGCCGGGAACAGGCCGAAGACGGCGTTGGTACGCAACCACTTTTCCCTGACGACCTTCTCCAGCAGCGCCCTGGCGTCATTGAATACCGCTCGTGCCGTAGCGCCGACGACGGCATCGTCGAGAATCTTCGGGTAGCTGCCGGCGAGATCCCAGGTCTGAAAAAACGGTCCCCAGTCGATATAGTCGACCAGGGTGGCGAGATCGATCTCGCGCAGTACATGCACGCCCGGTTTCTTCGGTGCCGTCGGTCGATAGGCGGCATCGCCGTTCCAGACGAAACGGTTGGCACGCACTGCCGGCAGCGTCAATAGCTTGATGCCTTTCTTGTTGGCGTGCTGGGCGCGCACTTTGGCGTGGTCGGCGGCCAGTTCGACCCTGAAATCGGCGGCGTTGTCGATCGACAACAGGCGGGTGACGACGCCAACGGCGCGCGAGGCATCCGGGACATAGACCACCGGCCCGGAATAGTTCGGCGCGATCTTGATCGCCGTGTGCGCACGGCTGGTCGTCGCTCCACCGATCAGCAGGGGAACCGGCGGGCCACCGTCGGCGCCGGCGGCAAAGCCGAGACGCTCCATCTCGGCTGCGACGTGGCTCATTTCCTCCAGCGACGGCGTGATCAGACCCGACAGGCCGACCGCTTGCGCGCCGTGCTCACGCGCTGCGTGCAGAATCCTGTCGCAGGAAACCATGACCCCGAGGTCGATGACATCGTAGCCGTTGCAGCCGAGCACCACGCCGACGATGTTCTTGCCGATGTCGTGCACGTCGCCCTTGACCGTGGCGATGACGATCCGGCCCTTGCTGCTGACGCCGGTGCGCTTCTTTTCGGCTTCGATGTACGGGATCAGGTGCGCGACGGCCTGCTTCATCACGCGCGCCGATTTGACGACCTGCGGCAGGAACATCTTGCCGGCGCCAAAGAGGTCGCCGACGACATTCATGCCGTTCATCAACGGCCCTTCGATCACCGCCAGGGGGGGCTTGCCGGCGGTGGCCAGCGCCGCCCGGCATTCTTCGGCGTCGGCGACGACGAAGTCGGTGATTCCCTTGACCAGGGCGTGCGTCAGGCGTTCCTGGACCGGCAGCTCTCGCCAGGAGAGGTCGGGGCCGCTCTCCCGGCTCTTTCCCTCCCGGACGGTCTGGGCAAACTCGACCAGCGCCTCGCCGGCGTCGGGGCGGCGATTGAGCACCACATCCTCGACCTTCTCGCGTAGCACCGGGTCGAGATCATCATAGACGCCGAGCATGCCGGCGTTGACGATGCCCATCGACAGGCCGGCCTGTACCGCGTGGAACAGGAACACGGTGTGGATAGCCTCACGTACCGGGTCGTTGCCGCGGAACGAGAACGAGACGTTGGACACCCCGCCGGAGATCTGCGCCCCCGGCAGCCGGGCGCGAATCCAGGCACAGGCCTCGATGAAGTCGACGGCGTAGTTGTTGTGCTCTTCGATGCCGGTGGCGATGGCAAAGATGTTCGGGTCGAAGATGATGTCCGATGGCGGAAAGCCCGCCTGCTCGGTGAGCAGCTGGTAGGCGCGGGCGCAGATTTCGGTCTTGCGCGCGAAGGTGTCGGCCTGTCCGGCTTCGTCGAAAGCCATGACCACGACCGCCGCGCCGTAGCGGCGCGCCAGTCTGGCCTGGCGCAGGAAGGCCTCCTCACCTTCCTTCATCGAGATCGAGTTGACGATCCCCTTGCCCTGGATACACTTGAGGCCGGCCTCGATGACCTCCCATTTCGACGAGTCGATCATGATCGGCACCCGCGAGATGTCCGGCTCGCTGGCGATCAATTTCAGGAAGCGATCCATCGCTGCCTTCGAATCGAGCATCGCCTCGTCCATGTTGATGTCGATGACCTGCGCGCCGTTCTCCACCTGCTGGCGGGCGACCGCCAGGGCATCGTCGAAGCGACCTTCGAGAATCATCCGCGCAAACGCCCGCGAGCCGGTGACGTTGGTGCGCTCGCCGACGTTGACGAACAGCGAGTCCCGGCCGACGTTGAACGGTTCCAGACCGGACAGGCGCAGCTTCGCTTCGATCCTTGGGACGACGCGCGGCGTGATGCCGGCAACACGCGTGGCGATGGCGGCGATGTGTTCCGGCGAGGTGCCGCAGCAGCCGCCGACGATATTCACGAAGCCCTTGCGCGCCCAGTCGGCGATTTCCGCCGCCAGTTGTTCCGGTGTTTCGTCGTAGCCGCCGAAGGCATTCGGCAGACCGGCATTCGGGTGCGCCGAGATGAAGCAATCGCAGCGCTGCGAGAGTTCCTCGACGTACTGCCGCAGTTCACCGGCGCCGAGGGCGCAGTTCAGACCGAAGCTCAGTGGCCGCACGTGGTTGAGCGAATTCCAGAAGGCTTCGGCGGTTTGCCCCGACAGCGTGCGTCCCGAGGCGTCGGTGATCGTCCCCGAGATCATGACCGGCCAGCGTCTCCCGACAGTTTCGAAATGCTGCTCGATGGCGAAAAGGGCCGCCTTGGCGTTGAGCGTGTCGAAAACGGTTTCGACCAGCAGGATGTCGGCGCCACCTTCGCAGAGACCGCGCACGGCTTCGGCGTAAGTGCCCACGAGCTCGTCGAAGCTGGTGTTGCGGTAAGCTGGATCGTTGACATCCGGCGAAATCGACGCGGTGCGCGAGGTCGGTCCGACGACGCCGGCGACAAAGCGTGGCTTGGCCGGGTTGAGCGCCGTGAACTCGTCGCATACCGCGCGTGCCAGTTGTGCTCCGGCGACATTCAGCTCATGGACGATGGCTTCGAGATGGTAGTCGGCCTGCGAAACACGGGTCGCGTTGAAGGTGTTGGTCTCGATGATGTCGGCTCCGGCCGCCAGGTATTCTCCGTGGATCGCGCGGATCAGTTCCGGTCGGGTCAGCAGCAGCAGGTCGTTGTTGCCTTTCAGGTCATGCGCGTGCGCGGCGAAACGCGCGCCGCGGTAGTCGGCCTCCTGCAGGCTGTGGCGCTGGATCATCGTGCCCATCGCGCCATCGAGGACCAGAATGTGCTGTTCGAGGCGTGCTGTCAGTTCGGCGGTACGGTCAGGCTGCATGGTCATCTCTTGGTCTGTTCTCTGGTCTGTTGAGGCTCGGCAAGGCAGGCAATCCGTCGGTGAAAATCAGGGGAGGAGTGCCGCCTCGCCGCGGGTTTCGACGACTGGCGTGACGGTGACGGCGACATCGAGCTCATGGGCGTCGCCCCCGAGAATGATCCCGCGCAGCGGCGAGACGTCGGCGAAGTCGCGGCCCCAGGCCAGGGTGATGTGCTGCGTGTCGGGCAGCAGGTTGTTGGTCGGATCGAAGTCTACCCAGCGACCCCCATCGAGTTCCGGGCAAAACACCGAAACCCAGGCATGCGAGGCGTCTGCACCGACCATGCGCGGTTGTCCGGGCGGCGGTTGGGTCAGCAGATAACCGCTCACGTAGCGCGCGGCGAGTCCCTGCGAGCGCAGACAGGAGAGCATCAGGTGCGCGAAGTCCTGGCAGACGCCACGCTTCTCGGCGAGGACCTTGAGCACCGGGGTGGCGACGGTGGTCGCCTCGGGATCGAAATCGAACTCGTCGTAGATGCGGCGCATCAGCGCCTGCACCGCATCGAAGACGGGTCTTCCGGGTGTAAAGGACGGACGTGCGTAGCTGGCAAACTCGTGCTTCACCCGGACATAGGGGGATTCGAACTGAAAGCGGCTGGCGTCGAGCAGGACCGGGCGCGAACCGTAGGCCAATGCTTCGCGCACCGTTTCCCACGTTGGCGAGGGGCCAGCCGACAGCGCCCGATCGGCGTGCGTGATGCCGGCCAGAGCGGGCAGATGCGGCAGCACGTCGATGGTGCTCTCGGCACGAACGCAGAGGCTGCGATGGGGAAACTCGATGGCCAGTTCCCTGACCGGATTGCCGAAGCAGTCGTTGCGCTCGCGCGCGGCAGTGACTTCCGGTTTGACGCTGATCTGATGTGCCAGGCAACGCTGCCAGGAGCAGTCTCGCGGCGTCAGGTGCAGGAGTTGGCGGGACAGCGAAACCGGCGTTTCGTAGCTGTAGCTGGTTTCGTGCACGATGTGATAGCGGGCGGCGGACTGGCTCACGGCGATCACGAGGCAAAGGTCTGCCGGCTGACGTCGCCGACATGGCTGAAATAGCGCATTGCCAGGCGATCCGAAAGCGTTGCCGCAGCGAGTGCGGTTCCGCTGAGCAGGCCGGCCAGTTCGAGGCATGGGTTGCAAGCCGAACATTCGCTGAAGCTCTGCCCCTCGAAACTGCCCAGGTCGAAGGCCTGCAGGCGCGTCAGCGCCTGCGGCAGGGCTTCGTCGCGCGGACCACCGAGCAGTCTCGCCAGGTTGTCGAGGTAACGCACCAGGAACTGTAACTGGAACGCTACCGAATGCGGGTTGCCGTCGTCGAAAACGATCAGGTCCAGCGCCGGCAGAAGCTGTGGCTGGATCATGTAGCGCGAGCGGTAAGTGATGATGCTGTCGGTCAGTTCCAGCAACCATTCGAGGCTGCCGGCGGCACGCGTCGATGGCAGGCGCAGGAAGCCGGCAACGGCGTTGGCGAGGAAAACGAGCCGTTCGATACGTCGGCCAATGATCAGGAAGCGCCAGCCGTCGTCGCGGGTCATGTTGTCCATCGCGAAACCGGCGAGCGACGAAGCGGTGAGCAGGACCTGATCGAGAAAGGCGAGTGCCTCTCCGAGTTCCGGTTGCGCGTCTTCGCCGGCCAGTGTCTCGCTGTACTGCTGCAGTTGATGCTGCAGCCGATTGATCGCATGCCAGTTGTCGAGCGAGAAGCGCTCGCGCACCTGTGTCGCAACCCACAACAGGCGGCGGATGTCGCCGGCGAGACCCTCGCCCCACTCCTTGCTGCAAACGGCGTGCACCATCTGCGCATCCAGGGGCAGTTCCGCGGCGGCTTTCCTTGCTTTCGCGGCGGCGTGGGTATCGGTCTCGGCGGTCGGCAGCAGTTGCATGGTACGGCAGAGGTCGAGGGCTGAGTTGAGTGCCGGCAGCGTATCGGCGCCGGCATCGACCAGGCGCGACAGGGCGACGCGCAGGAGGCGCGAAGTCTTGTCACAACGTTCCGCATAGCGGCCGAACCAGTACAGGTTTTCGACGACTCGCGACGACAGGTTACGGCCGCCGCGCACGATGTCGGCCTTGCCGACCGACTGCTTGAGCAGGCTGAAGGTGTTGACCGCGGCGTCGGTGAGCACCCAGGTGTCCTTGCTCGACCCGCCGCGTTGCATCGAGATGACCCGTGCATTCGAAGCCGCGGAAACGCGCGTCAGCCCGCCGGGCATCACCACGTGGCCACTCGGGGTGGCGGCGACAAAGACGCGCAGGCCGACGCCGCGTGGCAGCAGGCGCCGCGCGTGACTGGTGCTCCATGCCGGCGCTTCGGAAAAATTCACCAACTCCTGTGCGACATAGGCCTGCGGCCGGGCCCGCAGGCGGGCGATCATCTCCTCGCGTTTGCTGCCGTGCAGTTCGTTGCCGAAAACCGGATCGAAGCGTTGCGAAGGGTACGAGCCCTTGATGACCAGTTCGTCGAGGTGTTCGATGGTAAATGCCAGCGCGGCTCGCTCGCCGCACCACCAGGTTGCTACCGAAGGCATCGCCAGCGGCTCGCCGAGCAGCTTCCTGCAGGCGCCGGGCAGGAATCCCGGCAGTGCGGCAGACTCGATCAGGCCACTGCCGAGGGCATTGGCGACCAGGACGTTGCCGGCGCGCACGGCCTGCAGCAGGCCCGGAATGCCGAGCGCCGAATCGCCGCGCAGTTCGAGCGGATCGCAGTAGTCGTCATCCAGCCGGCGGAGCAGCGCATGCACACGCCGCAAGCCGCTGAGTGTTCGGAGGTAGACGCAATCGCCGCGCACCGTCAGGTCCTGTCCTTCGACCAGGGGAAAACCGAGATAGCGCGCCAGATAGGCGTGTTCGAAGTAGGTTTCGTTGTAGGGTCCCGGCGTCAGCAGGACGATCAGCGGCGCTTCGCCGGTACGCGGGGCCCAATGGGCGAGACTGTCCTGAAGTTGGCGGAAGAACGAGGCGAGATGCTGGACGTGCAGGTCGCGGAACTGCTCGGGAAAAACGCGGCCGACGATGGTCCGGTTTTCGAGGGCATAGCCGGCACCCGATGGGGCCTGCGTGCGGTCGGCAATCACCCACCAGCGGCCGTCGGGCGAGCGCGCGAGGTCGGCGGCGTAGAGATGCAGATAGGTATCACCGGGCGGTCTGATCCCCTGGCAGGGCCAGAGGAAGTTGTTGTGACCGAAGACCAGCGCCGCCGGCAGGCTGCCATCGGTGATCAGGGTCTGCGGACCGTACAGATCCTTGAGCACGGCGTTGAGCAGGCGTGCGCGCTGCGTCACGGCACCGGCCAGCTCCTGCCACTCGCCGGGCGAGAGGATCAGCGGCAGTGGATCGAGTTCCCATGGTCGGTCGGCGCCCTGCGGGTCGGCGTAGACGTTGTAAGTTACACCGTTCTCGAGGATGCGGCGCCGCACGTAATCGAGTCGGTGCCGCATCTGCTCGGGGGTTGCCGCAGCGAGGTGGGCCAGGAACGGTTGCCACGACGGACGCACGCAACCGTCCTCGGCGAGCATCTCGTCGAAACGGTCGTTTTTCTTCTGATAGCTCGAAAGCAGGGATTGCGGCATGCAGGATGCGGGCGCGGGCTACACCCGCGCCCTGTGGTTTCAGGATCTCCGCAAGTCTAACGTAAACGGGAAGCCAGCATTCGCTGGCGCGGGCTGTACGTCGATCGTGCCGGGGGTATGGCCGAAGGGAATGAAGCGTGCCAGACGGCGACCTTCGGCTTCGTTGGCGTTGACCGGGTAGCGGTCGGGGTTGCGCCCACCGGGGTGTTCGACGTGATACTGGCAGCCGCCGAGCGAGCGTTTCATCCAGGTGTCGACCAGATCGAAGACCAGCGGGACGTGCACCCCGATCGTCGGGTGCAAGGCCGATGGCGGGTGCCAGGCGCGGTAACGCACGCCGGCGACAAACTCGCCGGTCTTGCCTGTCGAGCGCATCGGCAGGGCGCGGCCGTTGCAGGTCACGACGTAGCGGTCGCCGGCCATGCCGGTCGCCTTGAGTTGCAGGCGTTCCAGAGACGAGTCGACGTAGCGTACCGTCGCACCGACCGCGCCCTGTTCGCCCATCACATGCCAGGGCTCGAGGGCATGCCGCAGTTCCAGTTCGATGCCTTGTGCCGAAATGCTGCCGTGCAGTGGGAAGCGGAACTCGAAATGCGGTGCGAACCACGCGCTTTCGAGCGGGTAACCGGCGGCACGCAGGTCGCTGATCACGTCGTCGAAATCCTGCTGGACGAAATGCGGCAGCATGAAACGGTCGTGCAGTTCGGTACCCCAGCGCAGCAGCCGTTCCGGTGCGTAGGGTGTGCGCCAGAAGCGGGCGATCAGCGCCCGCAGCAGCAACTGTTGCGCCAGCGACATGCGTGCGTGCGGCGGCATCTCGAAGGCGCGCATTTCGAGCAGTCCGAGGCGGCCGGTAGGGCCGTCGGGCGAGTAGAGCTTGTCGATGCAGAACTCCGCGCGGTGCGTATTGCCCGACGAGTCGATCAGCAGATTGCGCAGCACACGGTCGATGATCCACGGAGCGACGCACGCCGCGGCGTCGGCGCCCGGCTGCGGGAACTGGCTGAAGGCGATTTCCAACTCGTACACTGAATCGTTGCGGGCTTCATCGACGCGCGGCGACTGGCTGGTCGGGCCGATGAACAGGCCCGAAAAGAGGTACGAGAGCGAAGGATGGTTGTGCCAGTAACTGATCAGGCTGCGCAACAGGTCGGGTCGTCGCAGGAAAGGCGAATCGAGTGTCGTGGGTCCCCCGAAAACGAAATGGTTGCCGCCGCCGGTACCGGTATGGCGACCGTCAAGCATGAACTTTTCGGTACACAGGCGGGACAGATGCGCGGCTTCGTAAAGATGCGTGGTGCGTTCGACGAGTTCGTCCCAAGTGGCGGAGGGCTGAATGTTGACTTCGATCACGCCGGGATCGGGCGTGACGCGGAAGTTGGTCAGGCGCGGGTCGGACGGTGGCTCGTAACCTTCGAGGATCACCGGCGTGGCGAGGATTTCGGCGGTGGCTTCGACGGCGCCCACGAGTTCGAGGTAGTCATCGAGCGTCTCGGTCGGCGGCATGAAAATGTACAAGACGCCGTTGCGTGCCTGTGCCGAAAACGACGTGCGGGTGACCGATACCGCCGACGCGCCGCCCAGTGGCGGCAGTTCGGCTACATGCAGGAAAGCGCCCTCGATGCGCTCGATGCCCTGCGCGGCGAAGTGTTCGCCGGTGACCGCGGCTTCCTCTGCACCGGCATCCTGGCTGCGGCTGATCGCACACTGCGCCTGGATCTCGGCGTGGGCGGGCAGTGGCGCGAAGGTCTGCGTCGGATCAGGGGTGTGGATGTAGGGATAGTCGGCCTTCGCCACCCAGGGCTGTGAGTCGAGCGGCAAGCGATAACCGATCGGCGAATCGCCCGGGACCAGGAAGCAGCGGCCGGCGCGCAGGAACCACTGTCCGCTTTGCCAGCCACCCTGCGGCCGGCGCTTCAACGGCAGCACGTAACCGATCACCCGATCGAGTCCCTGGTGGAAGATTTTCGCCAGTCGTTCACGTTCCAGAGGGTCGTCCAGGCGGGCATTCGACACGTCGACGTTGATCGGCAGGCGGTGCTCGCGCCACAGGTAATAATAGGCATCCTCGCAGGCCGGGAAGACGTGCTTCGGGTTGACCGCCAGTACCTCGGCGAGCTGCCGCAGGAAGCGGCCGGCGAGAACCTCGTCGGCACCGTAGTCGCGGCTTTCGTCGGCATACAGTGCGGGATTCTTCCATACCGGCTGGCCGTCGCGCCGCCAGAAGCAGTTCAGCGACCAGCGCGGCAATTGCTCGCCGGGATACCATTTGCCCTGGCCGAAGTGCTGCAGCCCCTGCGGAGCGTACTTTGCGCGCAGCCGCTGAAAGACTTCAGCGGCGCGCAGGCGCTTGGTCGGCCCGAGGGCGTCGATATTCCATTCGGCGCCATCGTGGTCGTCGATCGAAACGAAGGTGGGTTCGCCGCCCATGGTCAGGCGAACGTCACCGCTGACCAGCTCGGCATCGATCTGGTGGCCGAGCGCCTCGATCGCCAGCCATTGCTGTTCGTCATACGGCTTGGTAACCCGCGGCGCTTCCCAGACGCGCTCGATTTTCATGCGGTGCTCGAACTCGCACTCGCATTCCTCGGTGAATCCGGTGATCGGCGACGCCGACGACGGTTGCGGCGAGCACGCCAGCGGGATGTGTCCTTCGCCAGCGAACAGCCCCGAGGTCGGGTCGAGACCAATCCAGCCGGCGCCCGGCAGGTACACCTCGCACCAGGCGTGCAGGTCGGTGAAGTCGTGATCGGTTCCCGAAGGCCCGTCGAGTGATTTCACGTCGGGCACCAACTGGATCAGGTAGCCCGAGACAAAGCGCGCCGCCAGACCGAGATGGCGCAGGAGTTGCACCAGTAGCCAGGCCGAATCGCGGCACGAGCCGCGTGCCAGTTGCAGCGTCTCCTCGGGCGTCTGTACGCCGGGTTCAAGGCGGATGACGTAGCCGACGGCGCGCTGCACCTGGCGATTGAGGTCGACCAGAAAGTCGACGCTGGCCTGCGGCGTCGACGCGATCGTGTCGAGGAAGCCACGCAGCAGGGGCGTCAGCGGCAGGCAGTTCAGGTACGGTTCAAGTTCTTCCTGCTGCCAGGCCTCGTATTTGAAAGGAAACGTCGTCGCATAGGGTTCGGGAAAGAAGTCGAAAGGGTTGATTACCGACATGCTGGCGATCAGGTCGACTTCGACGCAGAATTCGCGCGTCTTTTCCGGGAAGACCAGGCGCGCCAGATAGTTGGCCTGCGGGTCCTGCTGCCAGTTGATGAAATGCTGCCCCGGGGTGACCTTCAGCGAGTAGCTGAGGATCGGCGTGCGCGAGTGCGGCGCTGGCCGCAGTCGGACGACCTGCGGCGAAAGCGTGATCAAGCGGTCGTAGCGATAGTGAGTTACGTGGTTGAGGGCAACATGTATGGACACGGTCAACTCCAGGGCAATGGTTCATTGGCTTTCAAGCAAGAACCGATCCATGCTTGAGCCGTCGTGAAGGCACGAAAACCGCATTGTGGCACTTCAATGGGGCGTGCTGCAGCGTCGCTGACTCAGACCAGCAAATGCTTCAGCAAATCCGTTTCCAGCTTGACCCGCCCGGCGCTTTCCTCGAGATGCCCGCCGCTGATCAGGAAGGTGTCTTCGACCCGTTCACCGAGGGTGGCGATCTTGGCGGTGTGCAGATTGGCGCCGTGGTCGGCGAGTTTTCTGGCGATGACGAACAGCAGGCCGGGTCGATCGGCGGCAACGACGCTCAGCACGAACAGCTTGCCGGTCTCGTCCGCTTCGAGGCTGACCAGGGGTTGAATGCTCACCTGTGGCTGGATCGGGAAATGTTTGACCTGCCGCGAGATGCGCCCGTTGGCGGGTACGTCTGCCGGTGCCTGCCGCAGCAGGCGTTCGCCGAGTTCGTGTTCGATGTAGCTGATCATCGCACGGTCGCTGTCACGGCCACTGACGTCGAGCAGCATGAAGGTGTCGAGCGCATACCCATGGCGCGTAGTGTGGATTTTGGCGTCGACGATGCTGTAACCGGCACGGCTGAAGAAGCCGACCATGCGCACGAACAGGTCAGGCTGGTCGTGCGTGTAGACCATCACTTCGAGACCGGCGCCGAGCGAATTGATGCGTGCCCGCACCAGCGGCTGATCGATCTCGATCCGCTCGTGCAGGGCGCACGCATGCCAGGCAATTTCCTCGGCCGACTGGCGCAGGAAATACACCGTGTCGAGTTGTTGCCAGAGGCCTTCGTGCGCCTTCTCGGGTAGCGCGAAAAAGCGCATCAGGCGCATTGCTTCCTGCTGACGCTGGGCAATGATGCCCTGGATCATCAGGGTACTATCATTGGACAGGAGGAAGCGCCGGGTGGCGTTGAACAGTTGCTCCAGCAGTTGTCCCTTCCAGGCGTTCCAGACCTTCGGGCTGGTACCGCGGATGTCGGCAACGGTCAGCAGGTAGAGCGCGATCAAATGCCGCTCGTCGCCGACGATCGCGGCAAAGCGGGCGACCACGCCAGGGTCGGAGATATCCTGCTTCTGGGCGACGCTGGACATCAGCAGGTGGCGGCGAACCAGCCAGACCACCAGTTCGGTGTCTGCCGCCGCCAGGCCGTGGTCCTCGCAGAACTGCTGCGCATCGACCGCCCCGAGTTCGGAATGATCGCCACCCCGCCCCTTGGCGATATCGTGAAACAGGGCGGCAATATAGAGTACCCAGGGGCTTCCGAGGTCGCTGAGCAGGCGACTGCAGAACGGGTATTCGTGGGCGAACTCTTCCATCGAGAAACGGCGCAGTCGGCGTACCACCTGCAGGATGTGCTGGTCGACGGTGTACACGTGGAACAGGTCGTGTTGCATCTGACCGACGATACGTCCGAAACCCGGCAGATAGCGACCCAGGACGCCAAGCTGGTTCATGCGCCGGAATTCCTGGACCAGGCGACGCCCTTGCTTGAAGAGTTGCAGGAAATGCTGCCGGTTCTCGGGCCGGCGACGGAAATCGTCGTCGATCAGATGGCGTGCGCGCCACAGCGCACGCTGCGTACGCGCACTCATGCCCTGCAGTTCGGCATGTTGCTGAAGCAGCAGAAAGGCTTCGAGGAGGGCGCCGGGGTTCTGGTTGAAAACATCCTCGTGCACCACGTCGAGGAACTCGTTCGCATTCTGGAAGCGTTCGTTGATCGGTTGCGGCGGGCCTTCCGGCGGTGGAAACAGCGCCGCGCCGATGTTCTGCAAAACGATCGCATTGATCTGGGTGACCGCCTTCGCCGTCCGGTAGTAGCGCTGCATCAACTGCTCGCTGGAGCGGCGCGTGGCGGTGGCAGAGAATCCCAGTCGTTCGGCCAGCGCCGTCTGATATTCGAACAGCAGGCGATCCTCACGGCGCCCGACGTGCAGGTGCAGGTGAGTGCGCAGGCGGCACAGGAAGGCCTCGCAGGTTTCGAGCAGTTGTTGCTCCTCGGCGGTGATGAAACCGCGCTGTTCGAGATCCCGCCAGCACCTGCCGTAGCCTGCCGCCTGGGCGATCCAGAGGATCAGTTGCAGGTCGCGCAGTCCACCGGGCCCTTCCTTGCAGTTCGCTTCGAGGCTGTAAGGGGTGTCGCTGAAGCGCTGGTGGCGGTCCTCCTGCTCCATGCGCTTGGTCTGGAAGAAGGCGGGAGCGTCGAGACTGGCCTTGAGGACCGCGGTAAATCCCTGAAAAAGCAACGCATCGCCGGTGAGCAGGCGGGCCTCGATCATCGCCGTCTGCACGGTGATGTCGGCACTGGCTTCTTCCAGGCATTGTTCGATGGTCCGCACACTATGGCCGGTTTCGAGGCCGATGTCCCAGAACACGCAAATCAGTCGTTCGAGCCGGGCAGTCAGGGCGCTGCCGGGTTGTTCGGGAAGCAGGATCAGCAGATCGACGTCGGAAGCCGGGTACAGCTCGCCGCGGCCGTAGCCGCCAACGGCGACCAGCGCCAGCGAGGCCGGCAGATCAAGCTCGCGCCAGAGTTCGCACAACACCTGGTCGACAAGGCGGCAGCGTTCGACGAGCAGTCGCGCTGCGTCACCGTCGGCTGCGAAATGCTCGCGTATGGCGCGCTGTCCTTCCTGCAGGTGGGCCTTGAAGTGCGCGATCAAGGCGTTGTGGGCAAGCATTTCCGGCTTCACCGTTCCCGGCCCGGGGGCACGTAGCCACCGGCACGCGGCAGCCGCACCGCCGGAGCAGGCCCGGCAAAGTGCCGACTACCTTCGAGGTGGAGTTTCCAGGTGTGCAACGAAGCATCGATCGGCGCCAGCCAGTTCCTGGTGAGCCGGGACCAGTGTTCCACGCCACTCTGCAAGAGTAGCCACGGCCAGGTCAGCAGGGAAACCGTCTGCCTGCGCTCCTCCTGCAGCAGGCGCAACAGGGTCTGCACCGCCGTGCCCCAGTAGGAAGAGCCGTCCCGCTGGCCAGTGATTTGCGCGGCTTGACGACACGCTGTCGGCCATAGCGCTTCGGCGCGACCAATGCTCACGCCAGCCCTGCGCGCGAGCCAGGGGAGTACCATCGGTGGATTCATGTGATCTTCAACCTTTTCAACGCCGCCTGCACGGGCGGTTGGACATGTGCTTGCCGGCCGTGTCGGCACGCCGCCGTGCGGAACCCAGATGATGAGCCGCTCCGGGGCGTCTGCCGTGAATAAAGCAAAATCCGTACCAATTACGGGTTTCCGGCGGGAATATCTTTTGCTTTGTTCGGCTGGCAGAGGGGGGCGCCGTGCGCGCTGAACGTTCGTCGTAGAGCGCTGTGCGGCCTCCGGGCCAGGCCGGTCCGGGCAGAGGACTTCAATTCGGAGGGCGCGGGGGCACAGCGCCGGTGCGCAAGGTGCCGACGAAGCCCCAAAACAGGGCGGCGGAGGCAAGGGTGCGGCTGTCCGGCGTGTTCATGGGCCGGGTGTCCGCCGTCTGCAAGCGCGGTCGTCGAGGAATCTGAAAAGGAGGAAGCCATGGTCAGCGAGCGCAAAGCCACCTTGAACATAGTTGGCGAGCCGGCAGTGCATTTTTCACTCCTGGTGCCGACACACGGTAGCGACTGCCTGGATATTCGTACGTTGGGCGCCAGGACCGGTCGCTTCGCGTACGATTCAGGCTTTGAATCGACTGCCAGTTGCAAGTCGAAGATCACCTTTGTCGATGGCGAGAAGGGAGAACTGCTTCATCACGGCTACCCGATCGAACAACTCGCCGAACAATGTGACTTCCTGGATGTGGCCTACCTGCTGAAGCACGGGGAATTGGCTGACGCCGGGCAGAAGGTGGTGTTCGAGTCCGCGATCAGAAAGCACACGTCGTTGCACGAGCAGATGGTGAAGTTTTACCAGGGTTTTCGCCGTGACGCCGATCCCATGGCCGTGATGGTCGGGGTGGTGGGTGCGTTGTCGGCGTTTAATCACGACGCGGCAGACTTTTTCGATACTGCGCAACGCAACCTCAATTTCCACCGGATCGTTGCCAGGATGCCGACGATCGTCGCCATGGCCTACAAGTACTCGATCGGCGAACCGTTCATGAATCCGCGCGCCGACTTCGGGTATGCCGCCAACTTCCTGCACATGATGTTCGCTACCCCGCGCGAGGAGTTTCGGCCGAATCCGGTGCTGGTGCGTGCGCTCGACAGGTTGTTCATTGTCTTCGCCGACCAGGGACAGGATGCTTCGACCTCGACGGTCCGGATGGCCGGTTCCTCGGGCGCGAATCCCTTTGCCTGTGTGTCGGCGGCCATCGCCTGTCTGTCAGGGCCCGCGCATAGTGGAGCGAGCGAGGCGTGCCTGGCCATGCTCCAGGAGGTCGGCGATACGTCGCGCCTCGGCGGATTCGTCGCCCGTGCCCGCGACAAGAGCGATGGCTTCACGTTCAGCGGTTTCGGGCACCCGGTGTACCGGCACTTCGACCCGCGTGCGCAGTTGCTGCGGGAAGTCTGCGACGAGGTCC
The DNA here is from genome assembly GCA_016714935.1 of Candidatus Accumulibacter propinquus. Classification (GTDB taxonomy): domain Bacteria; phylum Pseudomonadota; class Gammaproteobacteria; order Burkholderiales; family Rhodocyclaceae; genus Accumulibacter; species Accumulibacter propinquus. The sequence goes on from JADKBU010000005.1 coordinate 84,040, forward strand.
TGCAGGAACTGGGGCTGGAGCAGCATCGCCTGTTCGCACTGGCAAAGGCGCTAGAGAAATTGTCGCTGGAGGACCCATATTTCGTCGAGGAGGATCTCTATCCGAGTGTTGATTTTTATTCCGCCATTTTGCAGAAGGCGCTGGGTATCCCGACGTCGATGTTCGCGTGTATCCAGGCTCTCGCCCGCACCGCCGGCTGGATGGCGCAATGGGAAGAAATGCTGGCCGACTCGGAATACAAGATCGCGCGCCCACGGCAGCTTTATACCGGAGTAAACCGACGTGATCTGTCGGCGGCGATGCTACCCTGACGCAGGGCGGGCCGCGGATGCACCAGTAGGGGGCGCAAAGCGCTGGCCCCGCACCATGTTCTGGCATAGCATGGCTTATTCGGCGCCCGCTTTCCCGACCTTTCGATGCTTTTTATTTGGCACGATTCATGCTTGTTAGTTGCAGACCCAACCTGGTGGTGAGCATCATGAACGCAGACTTCTATAACGAGATGTACGATTCGGCCGGGACCCTGCGGCCACACTACAGCGCCTTTGCGGAATGGCTGGCAGGGATGCCGCCGGAACGCCTGGAGCGCAAGCGCGCCGAGGCCGACACGGCTTTCCACCGCGTCGGTATCACTTTCGCGGTCTATGGCGAGGAGTCGGGTACCGAACGCCTGATTCCGTTCGATATCATCCCGCGCATTATCCCGGCAGCCGAGTGGCAGGCGCTGCAGGCTGGTTTATGGCAGCGGGTGAAGGCGCTCAACGCCTTCCTGCACGACATCTACCACGAGCAGGCAATCCTCAGGGCAGGCGTCATTCCGTCCGAGCAGGTCCTGAACAATACGCAGTTTCGACGCGAGATGATGGGCGTCGACGTGCCGTCGGGCATCTACGCCCATATCGCCGGTGTCGACATCGTGCGTGCCGGCGCCGGCGAGTCCTACGTCCTCGAGGACAACCTGCGCGTGCCTTCGGGCGTCTCGTACATGATCGAAGACCGCAAGATGATGATGCGGCTGTTTCCTGAACTGTTCTCGCGGCATCTCATCGCCCCGGTACAGCATTACCCCGACATGCTGCTCGAAAACCTGCGTACCGTGGCGCCGAAAGGGGTTGCCGACCCAACGGTCGTGCTGCTGACGCCGGGGGCCTACAACAGCGCCTATTTCGAACATACCTTCCTGGCGCAGCAGATGGGCGTCGAGCTGGTCGAAGGCCGGGACCTGTTCGTCAAGGACGAGACGGTGTTCATGCGCACCACGCAGGGACCGCAGCGGGTAGATGTCATCTATCGTCGACTTGACGATGACTTCCTGGATCCGCAGGTCTTCAACAAGGATTCGATGCTCGGCGTGCCGGGTTTGCTGGCCGCCTATCGCGCCGGTCATGTCACGCTGGCCAACGCCATTGGCACCGGTGTTGCCGACGACAAGTCGATCTATCCGTATGTACCGGAGATGATCCGCTTCTACCTCGGCGAAGAGCCGAAGCTCAACAACGTTCCGACCTGGATGCTGCGCAAACCGGATGACCTCCAGTACGTCCTGGCACACCTGCCGGAACTGGTGGTCAAGGAGGTGCATGGCGCCGGTGGCTACGGCATGCTGGTCGGGCCGGCTTCGACGCACGCCGAGATCGAGGATTTCCGCGCCCGTATCCTCGCCGCCCCCGAGAAGTATATCGCGCAGCCGACGCTGGCGCTGTCCAACTGTCCTACTTTCGTCGACGCGGGCATCGCCCCGCGTCACCTTGATCTGCGTCCTTTTGTCCTGTCCGGAAAGCGCGGCATCGGGATGGTGCCGGGCGGTCTGACGCGCGTAGCGCTGCGCGAAGGCTCGCTGGTTGTGAACTCGTCGCAGGGCGGGGGTACCAAGGACACCTGGGTGTTGGAAAACTGAGATGCACGGAGAGCCGAGATGTTGAGCCGCACAGCCGATCACCTGTACTGGATGGCGCGTTACACCGAACGCGCCGAGAACCTCGCGCGTCTTCTCGACGTGTCCTACCAGATGTCACTGGTGCCGCAGTCCGTTGCCTCGCAGAACGAGAACTGGCGCGCCATTCTCGCCCTCAACAGTCTCGAGGCCGCTTTTGCGCTGGTCTACAACGAGGTGAATGTCGAGAACGTCCTGCGCTTCATGGTTTCCGACCCGTCCAATCCCTCGTCGATCTACAGTTGCCTGCGTGCCGCGCGCGAAAATGCGCACGCCGTGCGCGGCACGCTGACCGCCGAGATGTGGGAAAGCGTCAACGCCACTTGGATCGAACTGCGCCAGCAAAATTTCGAGCACATCCTCGCGCGCGGGGTCAGCGAATTCTTCGACTGGGTCAAACTGCGTTCGGCGGTCACCCGCGGGGTGACCTTCGGGACCATGCTCAAGGACGATGCGCTGCATTTCATCCGCCTGGGTGGCCTGCTTGAACGCGGTGACAACACCGCCCGCATTCTCGACATGCAGTACCACATCCTGCGCCAGAATGACGACGAGGGAGCCAGTGACTTCTATCGCTGGGGGGCGCTGCTGCGCTCATTGTCGGCGTTTCAGGTGTACCGCAAGGTTTATCGCGACGCCATCACGCCGGGCCGGGTCGCCGAGTTGCTGATCCTGCGCATGGACATGCCGAGATCGCTGCATGCCTGTGCCGACGGCATCGTCCGGATGTTGCAGCTGATTGCCAATGGCGCTTCCGCGGAAACCGAACGTCAGGCGGGTGTGCTGCATGCCAGGCTGCATTTCGCGCGCATTGACGATGTGCTGGCCGGTGGACTGCACGAGTACCTGACCGACTTCATGGATCGGATCTACGAACTTGGCGATGGTATCAGTCGCGATTTCCTGATTCCTGGCTGAGCGCGCCGTGGCCTCGGCCTCGCCCAGCGTGCCTGCCGCCGCGGCGCGCCGCCAGCGTGGCCGTCGGTCATGACCTACTGTGTCGCCATGCGGCTGGATGCCGGCCTGGTGTTTCTGTCCGACTCGCGGACCAACGCCGGCGTCGACCACATCAACACCTTCCGCAAGATGACGGTGATCGAGCGCGTCGGTGATCGCGTGCTGGTCCTGATGACCGCCGGCAACCTTTCGGTCAGTCAGTCGGTGGTGAATATTCTCCGCGAACGCCTGGATCGCAGCGACCAGGAGAACCTCTGCAGTCTGCCCAACCTCTTCGAAGCCGCGCGCCATGTCGGCAGCGTCGTGCGCGAGGTGCATCAGCGGGATGCCGCGGCACTGCAGGAATTCGGTATCGAGTTCAACGCGTCGATCATCTTCGGCGGTCAGATCGGCGAAGAAGATCCGCGCCTGTTCAACATCTATGCAGCCGGCAACTTCATCGAAGCCAGCGAAGACACCCCGTATTTCCAGATCGGCGAATCAAAATACGGCAAGCCGATCATCGACCGCGTCGTGAACCGCCGTACCACCTTCGAGGAAGCGGCCAAGTGCGCGCTGATTTCGATGGATTCGACGATCCGCTCGAACCTCTCGGTGGGCATGCCGCTCGATCTGCTGATTTACGAGCGGGATGCCCTGCGGGTACGCGATCATGTCAGCATTGGTTCGCAAAACGCCTATTTCAACACCATCCGCACGCTCTGGGGCGAGCGCCTGCGGCAGGCATTCACCGAGTTGCCCGACCCGGACTGGGGCAACTTCTGACGCCCGCGCGAGCGGGCGTCGACGGTTTGCTATGCGGCAAAGTTCTGTTCGGCGAAACGCCAGTTGGCGAGGCTGCCGAGGAAGGTTTCGACGAACTTCGGACGCAGGTTGCGATAATCGATGTAGTAGGCGTGTTCCCAGACGTCGATGCACAGCAGCGCCTTGTCGCCGGTGGTCAACGGGGTGCCGGCGGCACCCATGTTGACAATGTCCAGCGAACCATCGGCCTTTTTGACCAGCCAGGTCCAGCCAGAGCCGAAATTGCCGACCGCGGAAGCCTGAAAGGCCTTGGCAAAATCCGCAAACGATCCCCATTTGCCATCGATGGCCGCAGCCAGGTCACCGCCCGGCGCGCCGCCACCGTTTGGCGTCAGGCAGTTCCAGAAGAAAGTGTGGTTCCAGACCTGCGCCGAGTTGTTGTAGATGCCACCCGCCGGAGCCTTCCTGACGATCGCTTCGAGGTCGAGGGCTTCGAACTCGGTACCCTTGATCAGGTTGTTCAGGTTGGTGACGTAGGCCTGGTGGTGTTTGCCGTAGTGGTATTCCAGAGTCTCCCTGGACATGTGCGGGGTGAGGGCGTCGAGAGCGAAGGGCAGTTGCGGCAATTGATGTTCCATGAATGTTCTCCGTAAGGGTCGTTATGAGGGAAAGAGGGCTGATTTAATGCCTGCTGTGAACCGGCTTCGCTGGCGCTCCAGCAGGCGATTCTAGTCTGCGCTTGCGGTGCTGGCAATGCCGCCGCCTGCAAGGGGGCATGCGGGGTCTTCGGAAATTGCCCGTACCGTCGCTTCGGCGCTGCCCCGGTGGAAGAAGACAACGATTGGCTGCCCAGGTTCAAGCGACCTGCTCTCGCGCACGACTTGTCGCTGCGCGTTGGCGACGATGCTGTAACCACGCGCCAGGACCGCCGTCGGGTTGAGGTGTTCGAGACCGGCCGTGAGACGGGCGAGATCGGCGTAGCGGCCCTGCAGTGTCCTGCTCCAGGCGCCACGCAGGCGCGGCGCCAGCGTTTCGAGGTGGTCGGCCTGGCGTGCTGGATCGGGGCGGGCCAGCAGCAGGCGACGGTTGAGGCCCGCCAGCATCGCGCGCGCGCGCGCGCTGGCTTGCAGCAGTCCAGCACCGAGGCGGCGCTGCAGGTTTTCGAGGCGCTCATGCTGGCGTGCGAGGTACAGCGCCGGGTGCTGCAGCCGGTGTGCCAGCCAGTCGAGGTGCTGGCCACGCTGATTGAGCTGCTGCTCGATCTGACGGCGCAAGGCGAGTTCGCCGGCGGCGAGCCGGGCGAGCAGCGCGGCCCGTTCGGGAGCCGCGATTTCGGCGGCGGCGGTGGGGGTCGGCGCCCGCTGATCGGCCGCAAAGTCGGCAATGGTGAAATCGGTTTCGTGACCGATGCCGCAGATCACCGGTAGCGAACACGCACGAATGGCCCGTGCCACGGCCTCGTCGTTGAATGCCCAGAGGTCTTCGATGCTGCCGCCTCCGCGGCAGACGATCAGCAGCTCGCATTCCCGACGCGCACCGGCACCGAGAATCGCCTCGGCGATTTGTCTGGCCGCCCCTTCACCTTGTACTGGAGTCGGGTAAAGCACGATGGCCACGTGTCCGGCGCGGCGTCGGAGCGTACTCAGGACGTCGCGCAGCGCCGCCGCCTGCGGCGAGGTGATGATGCCGATGCGCTGCGGAAACGTCGGCAAGGGGCGCTTCGCGGCGCTGTCGAACAGTCCTTCGCTGGCGAGCTGGTCCTGCAGCCGAAGGAAACGCTCGTAGAGGTTGCCGATGCCGCCACGACGCGCCGCTTCGACGTTGAGCTGGAAATCCCCGCGTGCCTCGTACAGCGTCACCAGCACGCGCGCCTCGATCTGCTGGCCATTCTCCAGTCGCCAGCCAAGAATCTGCGCGCGGCTCCGGAACATGACGCAGCGCACCTGCGCGGCGCTGTCCTTGAGCGAAAAATAGAGATGCCCGGACGCCGCATGGCTGAGGTTGGAAATCTCGCCAGCCACCCAGCACAAGGGAAAGGTCGCTTCGAGTCGCTCGCGCGCGAGGCGATTGAGGAGCGAAACCGGAATCACCGGTGCCGACCCGGGCAGCCCGATGTGTGCGCATGCAATATCTGACATGCGCCAATTCTACATGGCTGCCTGCCGCTTGCGCCGGGAATGGGCCGTGTCGGCCGCAGCAGGGGAGGTCAAGGTCAGGCGAAGCGTCCCTGGCGGTCGCCGACGCCCGCTGTGTGGCGACCGCTATCCGACGGCTCGCTGCCGCGATTTCCGGCACCCGGAAAAACTCCTTTTCCGCTCTGGACTTGGCTGTTTCCCCAACAGCCTGAGGGCATGGTTATCCACAGTTGCTGTGGATAGCCGGCCGGTCCCGGTGAAGGCTGTGCCGATCCCGGGGCTTGCTGCAAACGCCGGCGCAGGCTAAAGTGCCCGCCTGAGAAATTCTCCTGGAGGAGAACGTGTTTTCCATCATTCAGGCTGCTGGTTGGCCGATCTGGCCCTTGCTTATGGCGTCGATCATCGCCGTCGCGCTGATCATCGAGCGCCTTGCGGCGCTGCGGCGCAGCAAAGTCGTCCCACCCGGCCTGTTGCAGCGGGTCGTCGCCGAGTATCGCCAGAATGGCGTGACTGGCGCCATGGTCGGCGACCTCGAGGCGCATTCCCCGCTCGGCCGCGTTCTCGGTGCCGGTCTGCGCAATGTCGGCAGTTCACGCGAGATCATGAAGGAAGCGATCGAGGAGGCAGGCAGCGTGGTGTCGCACGATCTCGAACGCTATCTGACGACACTGGGCACCATCGCTGCCATCAGCCCGCTGATGGGTTTGTTCGGTACCGTCGTCGGCATGATCGAGATTTTCGGTTCGCAGGCACCCAGTGGCAGCAACCCGATACAACTCGCTCACGGCATTTCGGTAGCCCTGTACAACACCGGCTTTGGCCTGCTGATCGCCATTCCGAGCATGATCTTCTGGCGCCATTTCCGTGCCCTGGTGGATAGTTTCGTGATCGAGATGCAGCAGCAGGCGGTGCGCCTGGTCGAGGTTCTGCACGGCCAGCGCAAGTCTTGAGGGTCCGGCGATGAACTTTCGACGCGGTCGCGGCAGTGATGTGCCCGAGATCAACCTGATTCCGCTGATCGACGTGCTGCTGGTAATCATCATTTTCCTGATGTTGACCACCACCTACGCCAAGTTCTCCGGACTCGAGATCAGTCTGCCCACCGCCGACGCCAACAAGCAGACGGAGCAGCCCAACGAGATCAATGTCGCACTGACGGCGGCCGGCCAGGTGCTGGTGAACAAGATACCGCTGGCCACGGCCAGCGTGCCGGCGATCAGCGACGCGCTGCGCCGCGCAGCCGGAGACACCAGGGAACCGGTGATCGTGATCAATGCCGACGCCCGGGCCAACTATCAGAGCGTCGTCGATATCATGCAGGCGGCGCAGACCGCCGGCTATCCGCGCATTTCCTTCGCCACCCAATCGCCGCACTGATGGCCGTTTCCGGCCTGGCGCGGCGCCTCCCCGGCTGGTGGTACCAGCGTCGCCTGGTCGTCGCCTTGTGGCCGCTGCTGCCGGTATCCTGGCTGTTCGGCGTACTCGGCCGGTTGCGGCGCGGCCTTTACCGCTGCGGCGTGCTGCGTACCGATCACCTGCCGGTGCCGGTGGTCGTGGTCGGAAACCTGACCATAGGCGGTAGCGGCAAGACCCCGCTGGTACTGTGGCTGGTCAGTCGTTTGCGCGACCAAGGCTGGTTCCCGGGTATCATCAGTCGCGGCTACGGTGGATCTGGCGAGTCGGTGCGTCCGGTATTGCCTTCCTCGCCTTGCTCGGTGGTCGGTGACGAGCCCCTGATGCTGGCCAGGCGCAGTGGTGTGCCGGTCTTCGTCGGTCGTGATCGCTTCGCCGTCGGGCAGGCTCTGCTGGCAGCACACCCTGAATGTAACGTCATCGTCGCCGACGACGGCCTGCAGCACTACCGTCTGCCGCGCGCGGTCGAGTTGGTGGTGTTCGACGGACGCGGCATTGGTAACGGCCACCTGCTGCCGGCTGGCCCCTTGCGCGAGCCCTTGCGGCGTTTGTCGGGGGTGGCCGCGGTGATCTGGAACGGTCTGCCGGAGGCGCGTGCCGCGACGGCTGCCCGACACTTGCCGCAGTTCGAAATGCAACTGGTCGGCGAGCGCTTCGTCGCCGCGGCCGGCGCACGGCGCGTCTGCGATGCCCCCTCACTGATGAACCGCAAACTGTACGCGATGGCCGGGATCGGCGATCCGCAGCGATTTTTCCGGCAGTTGCGAACCCTGGGACTCGATTTCGAAGAGCATCCCTTTCCGGATCACCATTCGTACGTCGCCGGGGATCTGGCTTTCGCCCAGGACGGCGTGCTGCTGATGACCGAAAAGGATGCGGTAAAATGCGCCAATCTGGCCACCGGCGAGGCCTGGGTGCTGCCGGTCGAGGCGGTGATCGGCACACCGCCCGGTCATGCTGGTCTGTTCGAGACAATTCTGGAGAAACTCCATGGACGCACGCCTGCTTGATATTCTTGTCTGCCCGGTCTGCAAGGCCAATCTGGAGTACCGCAAGGCACGCGCCGAACTGGTGTGCAAACCGTGCCGCCTGGCTTTTCCGATCCGTGACGGCATCCCGATCATGCTCGAAGACGAGGCGCGCCAGTTGCCGAGCGAAGATCGTTGAATACCTCGGATGGTTCCAGTGACGAAGTCGCGGAGTGCGCAAGGGCCGGAGCGCACCTGCCGTTCAAGGTGGTCATTCCCGCCCGTTACGGATCGACGCGCCTGCCGGCCAAGCCCTTGCTGGATCTCGGCGGCAAGCCGATGGTCGTGCGCGTGGCCGAGCGCGCACTGTTGTCGGGAGCCGAGGAGGTGGTGGTGGCCACCGACCACCGGGACGTGCTGGCCGCGGCCGAGCGGCACGGCCTGAGAGCCTTGCTGACGCGTACCGAACACGCCAGCGGCACCGATCGTCTCGCCGAGGTGGTCGAGTTGTCGGGCTGGAGCGACGATACGACGGTGGTGAACGTGCAGGGTGACGAACCCCTGATCGATCCCGGATTGATCACCCTGACCGCGGCTCGTCTGGCGACAAGCGGCGCCGATATCGCCACGGTGGCTCATCCTGTAGCCGATGCGGCCGACTTCTTCAACCCGCATGTCGTCAAGGTGGTGCTCACGGCGAGCGGCGATGCGCTGTATTTCTCGCGCGCACCGATTCCCTATGCGCGCGACCACTTTGCGCGCGAGGCCGGTGGCGAAACCCTGCCTCCCGGGATGCACGCCTACCGGCATGTCGGCCTGTACGCCTATCGCGCGCGCTTCCTGCGCACCTACGCCGGCCTGGCGCCGTCACCGCTCGAATCGCTGGAGGCACTCGAACAATTGCGTGCCTTGTGGCATGGCTTCCGCATCAGCGTGACGATTGCCGATCACCTGCCACTCGCCGGTGTAGACACCCCGGAGGACGCCCGTCGCTTGCAGGAATGGTTCGAAAAGGTTTGACCGTGCGCCCATTTGAGGGTAAGTTTCCGCCTGTTGACCACGACAACGTGATGCTGCGGTCCCGTAATTGAGATACAAGTATCTGAAATACCGGACAAACTGTTTCATTTGATTTTCTCAAAAGGCGAACCATGAAACTCATCCTGCTAGGCGCGCCAGGTGCCGGCAAGGGCACCCAAGCCCAGTTCATTCGTGAAAAATTCAGCATCCCGCAGATCTCCACCGGTGACATGCTGCGCGCGGCAGTGAAAGCCGGTACTGCTCTCGGCCTGGCAGCGAAGCAGGTCATGGACGCCGGCGGCCTGGTGTCGGACGAGATCATCATCGGTCTGGTCAGCGACCGCCTGCAGCAGGATGATTGCCAGGCGGGTTATCTGTTTGACGGTTTTCCGCGCACTCTGCCGCAAGCAGAGGCGATGAAGGTCGCCGGTGTGGCGCTCGACTATGTTCTCGAGATCGACGTTGCCGACGAAGAGATCATTGAACGGATGAGCGGTCGTCGGGTGCATCCGGGTTCCGGTCGCACCTACCACATCCGCTTCAATCCGCCACGGGTGGCAGGCAAGGACGATGTCACCGGCGAAGACCTGATTCAGCGCGATGACGACCAGGAAGAAACGGTCAGGAAAAGGCTGCAGGTTTACCACTCGCAAACCAAGCCGCTGCTCGATTATTACCGGGACTGGGCTGCAAGTGGCGATCCCAGGGCGCCGAAGTGCCGCAGAATTGCCGGTGTCGGAAGCGTCGACGACATCCGGAAGGCGGCTTTCGAGGCCTTGCAGTAACCGGTCGTACTCCCCGAGTCATACCACGGCGCCACCACGCACAGTTTCGGCGGCGCCGATCCTGTCGTTTCGCCAGCGCCGTGACGGCCCTGCAGGACCGGGGGGGGTTGCCGATTTAGCGTTGTTTGTTTCGTCGTTCAGCTGTAGGGAAAGACCGGCCCGTGGGGACTCTCCGGGAGGTTTGGGTCACTTTAGAGAGGGAGGTTGCTTATGTCTTCAGGTTTGATGTTCGCGCTGATATGCGCGGTCATTGCGGTGCTTTATGGCGCAGCAATGACGAAGTGGATTCTCTCGTTGCCAGCCGGCAACCCACGTATGCAGGAAATCGCCAAAGCCATCCAGGAAGGTGCCTCGGCTTATCTCGCCAAGCAGTACACGACCATCGGCCTCGTCGGGGCCGTACTTTTTGTGTTGATCTGGTTTGCCCTGGGCAAACTGATGGCCATAGGCTTTCTGATCGGTGCGGTATTGTCGGGTGCTACCGGATTCATCGGCATGAACGTTTCGGTGCGCGCCAACGTGCGTACCGCCGAAGCGGCACGCAGCGGCATTTCTGCGGCGCTCGACGTGGCCTTCAAGGGCGGTGCGATTACCGGCATGCTGGTCGTCGGTCTGGGCCTGCTTGGCGTCGCTGGTTACTACGCCTTCCTCAAGGGCGGCGCAGTTGACTTTCAGCACAGCGTCGAACCGCTGGTTGGCCTGGCCTTCGGCGGCTCGCTGATCTCGATCTTCGCCCGACTGGGTGGTGGCATCTTCACCAAGGGTGCGGACGTCGGTGCCGACCTGGTCGGCAAGGTCGAAGCCGGAATTCCGGAAGATGATCCGCGCAACCCGGCGGTGATTGCCGACAACGTCGGCGACAACGTCGGCGACTGTGCCGGCATGGCCGCCGACCTCTTCGAGACCTACGCGGTCACCGTCGTCGCGACGATGGTGCTCAGCGCGATGATGCTCAAGGGGGTCGTCGGTGCCAACGACAACCTGATCGTCTATCCGCTGGTGCTTGGCGGAGTGTCGATCATTGCCTCGATCATCGGCTGTTTCTTCGTCAAGGCCAGCGATGGCGGCAAGATCATGAACGCCCTCTACCGCGGCTTGGCCGTGGCCGGCGTGCTGGCGCTGATTGCCTTCTATCCGGTCACCACCTACCTGCTCGGCAACGGCGTTACCCTCGCCGACGGCACCCTGATCACCTCGATGAACATCTTCTGGGCAGCGTCCGTCGGGCTGGTACTCACCGGATTGCTGGTGTGGATCACCGAGTACTACACCGGTACCGACTTCTCGCCGGTCAAGCGCGTCGCTGAAGCTTCGACCACCGGCCACGGGACCAACATCATCGCCGGTCTGGCCGTTTCGATGAAGGCTTGCGCCCTGCCGGTGATCTCGGTCTGCGCCGCGATCTACATCACCTATGCGCTGGCTGGCCTGTACGGTATCGCCATCGCCGCCACCTCGATGCTGTCGATGACCGGCATCATCGTGGCACTCGACGCCTACGGTCCGATCACCGACAACGCCGGCGGTATCGCCGAGATGTCCGGTCTGCCCAAGTCGGTGCGCGACGTGACCGATCCGCTAGACGCCGTCGGCAATACCACCAAGGCAGTGACCAAGGGCTACGCCATCGGTTCTGCGGGCCTGGCAGCGCTGGTGCTTTTTGCCGACTACACGCACGCTCTGGAAACCAATTTCGGCGGCAGCCTGCGTTTCGATCTTTCCGATCACATGGTGATCATCGGCCTCTTCCTCGGTGGCCTGATCCCTTACCTGTTCGCGGCCATGGCCATGGAGGCGGTGGGCCGTGCGGCCGGTGCCGTGGTCATCGAAGTGCGTCGGCAGTTCAAGGAAATCAAGGGCATCATGGAAGGCAAGGCCAAGCCTGATTACTCGCGTGCGGTCGGCATGTTGACCGCCGCGGCGATCCGGGAAATGATCGTGCCATCGCTGCTGCCGGTGCTCGTGCCGGTGCTGGTGGGTCTGCTGCTCGGGCCGAAGGCGCTTGGCGGACTGTTGATGGGGACCATCATCACCGGCCTGTTCGTGGCCATCTCGATGACCACCGGTGGTGGCGCATGGGATAACGCCAAGAAGTACATCGAGGACGGCCATTTTGGCGGCAAGGGTTCCGATGCCCACAAAGCGTCGGTGACCGGCGACACCGTCGGCGACCCCTACAAGGATACGGCAGGTCCGGCGGTCAACCCGCTGATCAAGATCATCAACATCGTTGCCCTGATGATCGTGCCCTTGATGGTACCCGCGTCGGCGGCCAAGCCGGTTGCAGCCGCCGCCCCGGCCACCGCGGCGGTGACCGTGCAGGTCGCCAAGCTCTACTTCGCGGTTGGCGTGGCGGAAGTGCCGGCCGATGCCGGCAAGACGCTCGAAGGCGTTGTCGCTCATGCCAAGGCCAATCCCTCGGCCAAACTGGTGATCGCCGGCTTCCACGACACCAGCGGCAGCCAGGCAGCCAATGAAGAAGTCGCCAAGAACCGTGCCAAGGCCGTACGTGACGCGCTCAAGAACGTCGGCATTGCCGAGGAACGGATCGAGTTGAAAAAGCCCGAGGTGACCACCGGTACCGGCGATCCCGCCGAAGCGCGTCGCGTCGAGGTGAGTGTGCAATAACCCTTCGTCGTGCAGCGGCAGGCACACGCCGCTGCCGGAGAAAAGGAAACGGGCCGCAGTAGCGGCCCGTTTCCTTTTCTGGCATCGGGCCGCGATAGGCTATGGCAAGGGCCCCCATGATGCGCAGCAGGCTGCTGTGGAGATCGCGTTGACGCCCACACGGACAAGCGACCTGCACCCGGATCGGTACTGGAGTACGAATTCGATCCGCACATCTCCTGTAAAAAGGATAATCGTTATGATGTGCGCTGTATTCGGAAAGCCATTCCGGAGGCGAGTTGCGATTCAACAAGCTTCCGGTCGTGCCGTTGCCGCCATCGTCGTCCGCGGTGTTCCACCGCCGTGGCGCCGAAGCCGGCGAGTAAACGTGGGGGGACCATGAGCAAGGGCGAGAGACGGGCAATGGCGACCGATTTGGCCGGGTCGGGCGGCAAGATTCTCGCGGGCGGGTTTTCGCAGCGGCTTTGCCGGCGGCTGACGGAGTGCATCGCCGCCCTGGTCGCACTGGAGAAGATTGCCTCTCCGATCGTCCCCTATATCGCCGCCTGGCGCGAGCACGAGAAGATCATCTGGTATGAATACGTCGGCGCGCGGTTTCTCGCCCTTCTCGGCTGCGAGCGGCGGGAAGTCGACGAGGTTTTTCGGCAAAGTATCGTCGATCGACGGCTTTACCGTTACGCGGATCGGGAGAGCAAGGTCGAGGAGGATATCGTGACGCGGGCGGAGCTGCGTGGCGAGCAGGCCAGCTTGCGCGAGGAAGTGAAAAAGGCCGGGGCAGTGGAGTGTGTCTACCAACTGGCCTTGCCGGGAGGGAAGAAGATTTGGTTGAAGGACCAGGCCAACATCGAGGTCTTTGTCGAGGACCAGATCTGTCTCTCCATGGGCTGCCTGACCGAGGTCACCAAGGAGATGGAACAGAAGCATCTGCTGGAAAGAATCGGCTATTTCGACGAGCTGACCAAGTTGCCGAAACGAACCATCCTGCAGCGGATTATCGAGATGAATATCGGTAACCTCCACCGCGGCCATATCAACGATTTTGTCTTTCTGTTGCTGGACCTCGATTACTTCAAGACGGTGAACGACATCCATGGCCATCAGGCCGGGGACCAGGTATTGGTCAGCCTGGCGAACGTGATGCGCGCCACCAAGCGGCATGAGGATGAGATCGGTCGCTATGGCGGCGAGGAGTTTTACGGGATCTCAGTCGGCGGCTTGAAGAACGGCGTCCAGTTTGCCGAGCGCTTGCGACTGGCGGTGGCCAAAACCGATTTCATTTTCAACCGTGAGCGGATCCCGGTCACCGTATCCGTCGGCCTGGTCGCGGCGAGCCAACTCGCGGGAGTGGAGAAAATCAGTGTCGAGGAGTTGGTGCGGGTTGCCGACAGGCGCTTGTATGTGGCCAAGGAAGAGGGGCGGAATCGGGTGGTATTTCGAGGCTGACGCCCGAGGAACTGCCGGAAACGGTTTCCTGCCTTCGCCTACAGCAACCGCGCAAACCCGATCACGCGGTTGCCGCTCTGCCCGCCTCCTACGCCTTGAGCAGGGGATTGAGCGTGTAGGTGCCGGTCAGACTGGCCTCGGCGAGGATGTGACCGTGCATTGCCGCACGGACCTGCTGGCCGGTCAGTTTGCCCTCGACCGGCAGCGTCGGTATATCGAGAGCGAAAAGGGTAAACACGTAGCGGTGGATGATCTCGTCGTTCCATGGCGGGCAGGGACCATCGTAGCCGTAGTAGTCGCCGCGCATGTCATTGTCGCCGGCAAACCAGTCGGTGTAGTCGTTGATTCCCTGGCGTGTGTTGTGGGGCGCATGCGGTCCGGACTTGCCGCGTGGCGTGACATCGTTGGAAAACTCGCCCTCCCTGATCTCGCGCAGACCGGCCGGCAGATCGAACAGCACCCAGTGGAAGAAATCGATGCGCGGCAGCGAGGCCGGCACTGTCCGGTTTTCCTGGTTGACGTCGTCGCCCCGGCTCGGCACATCCGGATCGTGGCAGATGAGGACGAACGACCGGGTTTCGGCGGGGATATCGCTCCACGCCAGGCGCGGGTTGCGATTGCTGCCGAGGCAGACATGGTGCTCCGGGTCAGGGGTACAAAAGGCAAACTCACCCGGGATCGGCTGTCCATCACTGAAACTGCTGCTGGTCAATATCATCGCTCATCCTCCAGATTGATTTAATCCACGGCGCTGCGTTTGAAGTCGCGCAGGCGAAAGCCTGCAACCCATAGTGTAGCGAAATAGACGCTCGCCCCGAAGCAGACGAGCAAGGAAAGATGCAACAGGCGGGTGGCGAGCGGCCAGATCAGCCAGTCGGCCGTGGCGCCACCGGCAAACCACAGCGAAACACCCATGCTCGACAAGGCGCAGGCCAGCTTGCCGTAGAACGCCAGCCAGCCCGGCTGCGGCGTATAGATGCCGAGCTGGCGCAGGCCGCGATAGAGCAGGCAGGCGTTGAGGCTCGCGGCGAGGCCGATGGACAGGGCCAGTCCAGCGTGTTCGAGCCAGCCGATCAGCAGCAGGTTCAGCACCTGTGTGACAAAGAGCGTCAGCAGGGCGATCCTGACCGGGGTGCGGATGTTCTGGCGGGCGTAGAAGCCGGGTGCCAGCACCTTCACCAGGATCAGCCCGAGCAGGCCGATGCTGTAGGCGGCCAGGGCGTCACGGGTCCTGAACACATCGGTGGCGGTGAAGGCGCCGTGGTGGAAGAGCGTGGTGATCAGCGGCACGGCGAGAATGGCGAGCGCCAGCGCTGCCGGCGCGGCGAGAAGGAATGTCAGGCGCAGGCCCCAGTCGAGCAGGCGGGAGTATTCCTCCGGTCGCTCGGCGGCGTGGCACTTGGCCAGCGAGGGGAGGAGCACGGTGCCCAGGGCGGCGCCGAGCATTCCGGCCGGGAACTCCATCAGGCGGTCGGCGTAGTAGAGCCAGGAGACGCTGCCGGTATTGAGGAAGGAGGCGAATACGGTGTTCAACAGCAGGCTGACCTGCGCTACCGAAACCCCGAGCACCGCCGGCGCCATCAGCCGAAAGATACGTCGTACGCCTTCGTCCTGCAGGTCGATCGAGAATCGCGGCAGCATGCCGATGCGCCGCAGGCTGGGGATCTGGAAGGCAAGTTGCAGGGCGCCGCCGATAAACACCGCCCAGCCGAGGACCATCACCGGCGGTTCGAATTGCGGTGCGGCAAAGAGCGCCATCAGGATGAACGAGACGTTGAGCAGTACCGGCGTGAATGCCGGTACGGCAAATCGGCTCCAGGTGTTGAGAATGCCGCCGGCAAGCGCCACCAGCGACATGAACAGGATATACGGGAAAGTGAGGCGGGTGAGACTGACCGTCAGGGCGAACTTGTCCGGATCGTCGGTAAAGCCGGGTGCCGAGAGATAGACCAATAGCGGCGCGCCGGCCATGCCGAGCAGGGTGACGGCGAAGACCACCAGCAACAGCAGGCTGGCCACACGGTCGACGAGCTGCCGGGTTTCCTCGACCGGACGCGTGTTGCGATACTGGCCGAGCACGGGCACGAAAGCCTGCGAGAAGGCGCCTTCGGCAAACAGGCGGCGCAACAGGTTGGGAAGCTTGAAGGCCACAAAGAAGGCGTCGGTGAGCATGCCGGCCCCGAAGGCGCGCGCGATCACGAAGTCGCGGACAAAACCGAGGATGCGCGACAGCAGGGTCATGCTGCTGACGGTAGCGAGAGTCTTCAGGAGGTTCATGCGGGATCCGGAGGCGCGGCAAGCGCAAAGCCCGTCATCTTAGCCCCTGAACGCTGCCAGGCAAAACGTGCCATGCCGTTCGCCAGCCCTGACCATGAGCCGGCCGGCTCGGACCCGCAGGCCGGTGACTCCTGCTTTCGCCGTCGGTGTGGTCAGATCGCGGCGGACTGCCGGAAAAGGAGAGCTTGCGGCGTGGGTGGCGTGGGGTCCGAGAGGAAACTTTCGGGTGGTCGTGGGTGACATACCGGTTACGCGCAGTCCCGCTCAGTACTTCACGCGCGCAAAGTAGGTCTTCTCGGAAGCCTCCAGTGCCTGCCGCAGCGTGACGATTCCGATCTGAGCCAGCAGTGGCAGCATTTTCAGGAACACCTCGCCAGTGGTGCAGGCATCGCCCAGCGCACTGTGGCGGCCGGTGACCGAAACGCCCAGCCGTTCGGCGATGCAGTCGAGCTGGTGAGAGTCCTGGTTGGCATGCAGCACACCCGACAGCAACAGGGTGTCGAGTACCGGCTGGCTGAAGGCCACTCCGGTACGTTCTTCCTTCATCTGCAGGAAGCGCATGTCGAACGCCGCGTTGTGCGCGACGAGTACAGTGTCGCTGCAGAAATCATGGAAGGCGGGCAGCACCACGTCGATGTGCGGCTGACCACGCACCATGTCGTCCGTGATGCCGTGGATGCGGGTGCCTTCGGGGCGCAGAAAGCGCTCTGGATCTACCAGTTGATTGAAATTTTCGTTGCGCAGGAGGCGGCCGTTGACGATGCGCAGCGCACCGATCTGGATGATTTCGTCGCCGGCTGCGGGTTCGAGGCCGGTGGTCTCGGTATCGAAGACCGTGACGAGGTCCGACAGTGGTCGATCCAGGTCGGCGCTCTGATCCCGAAAATGGAACAGGTCGAAGTCGTAATACTCCGGGCGCACGTCGCCGACGTCGACGCTTTCACCGACTGCCATGTTCTCCGGAGGCACGACGGGCAGGACAAAGCGGAAGAATGCACGATGTGCTGCCTTTTCGCGGTCGTACCAGATTTCGCCGCCGTGGCGGTCAATGACGTCGCGCAACGACAGGGGTGAGCTCTCGTTTCCCACCTGCATGGCATCCGTCTCCCAGGTGTAGAAAGTTTCCGATGACATGGCGTGTCCGGCCCAGATGAGGTCGAGATAGGCCAGCTTGCCGAATGGCAGCAGCCGGAAGCGCAATTCCTTGATTTGATAATGATCGACCAGGCGGGAGGCAAGGAAGCAGATCGAGAATACCAGAGAGAAGCTCTCCGCTCTCAACCACAACCCTTCGTCGATCTCTTCCATCTTGCTCGGCAGTTTCAGCCGTGCTTCGATGCGGCGCTGGGCTGCGGCGATGAGGTCGATTCCGAGGACGTCTTCGAGTGGCCAGCGGGTTTTCAGCGAATCGGCAAACTCGGTCATCGTCTGATCGAGACGCTGACTCATGCGCACGACTTCATCACTGATGATGCTGACGAAGCGCTCGCGTATCTCCAGTTCCATGTCCGGGTAGTCCATCAGGTTGCCGACGGCCACCCGGATGTTGGCCAGGCAGCCCCGGCTGCCGTCGGTCAGCGACTGTAGCACCTGATCACGGCGCGATTCCTGTTCCAGGCTGCGGGTGATGTTTTCCACGGTGAGCACGTAACCGCTCATTTCGCGCTGCTGGGACTCGTCGCGGGACGACAGCACCGGTACCAGTTGAACCCGCAGAAGCTGCCCGCCGCGGGCAGTCGTAATGAAATTGGCGATTGCTGCTGCTGCGCCTTTATGCAATCGCTGGCGCACGACCTCCAGCGCGTGGTCAATCTGATTGCGTTCGAGAATCGAGAAGATCGAACGTCCGAGGCCGATCAGCGCGCCGCTGGCCAGGGCTGTGCCAGCTTGTGCCAGACCACTGAATTGCAGGCGCGCGCGGCTGTTGTAGAGCAGGATGCGACCGTCGCGATTGCAGACCACCACCGCCTGCGCCAGTTCGGACATCAGCGCGGCCAGGCGGTTCTTCTCTTCCTCGACCGACGACTTGGCAGCGGCGATCTGGGCATCGACATCATCCATCAGACCATCGCGCTGCTGCGCCAGATCATTCGTCGCCTGGGCCAGCAACTGGACCTCCGGTGGACCCTCCGGCGTCACTCTGAAATTGCGGTTTGCCGACAGCATCAGGCGCAGGCTCTCGGCCATCTTGAGCAAACCCTGTACGTACTGGCGGAACAGGTAACGGATGACCAGCAAACCGACGATGAACCCGAAGGTGGTCATCAATGCGCCGAGTGACAGGTGTGGCGCGATCAACTGGATGAGCAGCGTCTGCTCTGCCGGTTGCGCATCGGCCCAGATCAGGACTGCCGTGATCAGGAAGGGTCCAGTCATCAGCATGCCGAGAACGATGACGGAAACGATGAAACGTATGCGCGCGTTCATTTTTCAGACCTGTTCAACCTGCAGTCCGGCCATTCTACCGGCGATCTTCCGAAAGCGCCCGCGTATGCACTGTGCCGGTGATCCCGACGGCGTCGAGGTCGCAGAACTAGTTCTTGAGCCGATAACCGGTCTTGAAGATCCATGCCACGATCGCCAGAAACACGGCCAGGAAGAGCAGGGTCATGGCCAGGCTGATGCCGACAGCAACGTCGGCGATTCCGTAGAAGCTCCAGCGGAACCCACTGACCAGATAGACCACGGGGTTGAACAGGGTGATCGTCTGCCAGACGGGAGGCAGGATATCAATCGAGTAAAAGCTGCCGCCAAGGAAGGTCAAGGGGGTGATGATCAGCAGCGGCACCAGTTGCAACTTCTCGAAATTGTCGGCCCAAATGCCGATGATGAACCCGAAGAGACTGAAAGTGACAGCAGTAAGAACGAGGAAAAGGATCATCCACCAGGGATGTGCGACCTGCAGCGGCACGAACAGGCCGGCTGTCGCCAGGATGATCAGGCCGAGGACGATCGACTTGGTGGCGGCCGCGCCGACATAACTGGCAGCGATCTCGAGATACGACACCGGGGCGGACAGCAACTCGTAGATGGTTCCGGTGAATTTCGGAAAGTAGATCCCGAAGGAGGCATTGGAGACGCTTTGCGTCAGCAGTGACAACATGATCAGCCCGGGCACGATGAAGGCTCCATAGCTGATGCCGTCGACCTCGGCGATGCGTGCGCCGATGGCCGCACCGAAGACGACAAAATACAGGGACGTTGAAATCACCGGAGAGACGATGCTTTGCAGCAGCGTGCGCCGGGTACGCGCCATCTCGAAGAGGTAAATGGCGCGCATGGCATGCAGGTTCATCTTGTGTCCTTCAACAGGCTGACAAAGATGTCTTCCAGGGAACTCTGCGTGGTGTGCAAATCCTTGAACGCGATGGACGCGTCATTGAGATCCTTGAGCAGCGCGATGATGCCGGTACGCTCCCCGCTGGTGTCATAGGTATAGGTCAACTCGCTGCCGTCGCTGGACAGTTCCATCTGGTAGGCCGCGAGTGCGGGCGGAATAAGCGCCAGCGGCGTCTGCAACTGCAGCGTCATGCGCTTTTTGCCCAACTTGCGCATCAACTCGTCCTTGTCTTCGACGAGAATGATCTCACCCTTGCGGATTACCCCGATCCGGTCGGCCATCTCTTCGGCTTCGTCGATGTAATGCGTGGTCAGGATGATGGTCACGCCGGTGGCCTGCAATGAGCGTACCAGTTGCCACATGTCGCGCCTCAGGTTGACGTCGACTCCCGCGGTCGGTTCGTCGAGAAACAGGATCTGCGGTTCATGGGAAAGTGCTTTGGCGATCAACAGGCGACGTTTCATGCCGCCGGACAGGGTGATGATCTTGTTGTCTTTCTTGTCCCATAGGGAGAGCTCGCGCAGTACCTTTTCAAGGTAGGCGGGATTCCTTGGCCGGCCGAACAGACCACGGCTGAAGGACACGGTCGCCCATACCGATTCGAACGCATCGGTGGTCAGTTCCTGTGGTACGAGGCCGATCGTGGCGCGCGCGGCACGGTAGTCCTTGATGATGTCGTGGCCGTCTACCCGCACACTACCTTCGCTGGCATTGACGATTCCGCAGATGATGCTGATCAGTGTCGTTTTTCCGGCGCCGTTTGGACCAAGCAAGGCGAAAATTTCGCCGCGGCGAATGTCCAGACTGACCCGCTTGAGCGCCTGGAACCCGGAAGCATAGGTCTTGGAGATACCGGATACGGAGAGGATTGCCTGCATGTTCGCGACCATAGCATAGATGCGCCAGGAGGCGCTTGCCGACCACGCCGACTTTACTCAAAGCGACAGGAGTGCCGGAAACGGGGGCACGGAAGCGAACGGCTGTGACCTGCCTCAGGCCTTGCGAATCTGGGTAATGACCGCTCTGGTAATCGCCGCAGTGCCGTCCTGGCCACCGAATTCGATCGGGCAAATGCCAGTCAGCGCCTTTTCAACCGCGTGTTCCAGAATGCGTGCGCCATGCGCCAGTCGTGGCTCGCTGTGCTGATCGGCCAGCCAGTCGAGCATCAGGGCAGCTGAAAGAATCTGTGCCACCGGGTTGGCGATTCCCTGACCGGTAATATCTGGCGCACTGCCGTGCGCCGGCTGGAAGACCGCATGCTTTTCACCGATGTCGGCGGAAGGGGCCAGTCCGAGGCTGCCGACAACTCCGGCCGAAAGGTCGGAAAGGATGCCGCCGAAGGCATTCTCGGTCACCAGTACATCAAAGTCCCACGGCGCCTTGACCAGCTTCATGGCGGTGGCGTCGACGTAGGCATATTCGGTCTTGACATCCGGGTACGTCGCCGCGACCTCGCCAAATACCTTGCGGAAGAAGGCCATCGCAGACAGTACGTTGGCCTTGTCTACGCAGGTGACCTTGCCCGGACGCCGTCGGCTCTTGGCGCGTCTTTCGGCGATCCGGAAGGCAAACTCGGAAACTCGGCGACTGCCGTTACGCGAGATCATCATCGTCTCCCAGGCGACCCGGTCCTCTTCCACAGTACCTCGTCCACGCGAGTACAGCAGACCTTCGGTCTGCTCGCGAACCAGGACGAGATCGACCAGGGCCGCGCGCTTGTCGGCCAGAACTCTCGGCAGGTTCGGGTAGC
This sequence comes from Candidatus Accumulibacter propinquus, assembly GCA_016714935.1. Taxonomy (GTDB): domain Bacteria; phylum Pseudomonadota; class Gammaproteobacteria; order Burkholderiales; family Rhodocyclaceae; genus Accumulibacter; species Accumulibacter propinquus. The sequence goes on from JADKBU010000005.1 coordinate 105,433, forward strand.
TACGGATCGGGCGCAGACCGGCGTACAGGTCCATTTCAATGCGCAAGTCAAACTGGGTGGCGATTTCAGTTCCGTCCGGGTAACGGACATCGGGCAACCCGATCGCACCAAGCAGCACCGCATCGGCATGCTTGCACTCGGCCATGCTTTCGTCGGCAAAAGCGGTTCCGGTTTTCTGGTAATGTGCGGCGCCACCCTCGAGCTGCCGGAATTCGAAACCAATTCCGCCCAAGCGCTCTTGTAGCACTTCCAGGACCTGCAGGCATGAAGCCATGATTTCCGGGCCGATGCCATCGCCGGGAATGACCGCGATGCGAAAACGCAAATCTCTTTTCATGGTGGTCTTTCATTGACAGAGGTGCACTCATAAATAAAACACGCTGCGTGGTCAAGTGCTTTCCTCACAATTTTCACCATCGTGGCACCTCACCGCGCCGGTTCAAACCTTCACACCCTCGATAACGCCGTTGAGCGCGTCAGTCGCGGCGGCTTGGCACACGCGATTGCGTAACACCACATTGGATGCCGTTGGCCGTGCCCGCAATCGTCTGGGCATGCGTGTGTGTGGCCATCAATTCTCCGTCGACATCCTGGAACGAATTCTGCAGGTCGTCACGTCGGCGCCTGAGATATCGCCTCGGGCACTGTCGTGCCGGGTTTGCGAATGGCGAGATTGGTGTTGTGCGGCAGGCGGCTGCGCGTGCGCTTCGCCACGGTGAGACTGCCGCCGCCGGGAGATGGCCGACTGCCGCCGGTTGACCTGTGGGCGGTTCATCTGCACGAAGAGAACACCGACGAACCCGAGCCGAACGAATGGAAGTTGCTCGCCACAGTGCCGGTGCACTCTTTCGACGACGCCGTTGAGCGCGCCTCTAACTTCCCCTGCCGGCCATCGCCTTCCAGAAAGCAACACCCGCCGAAGCGTTGTCACCCCGGCGAAAGCCGGGGTCCAGCGCGACCACTACAGGTCCCGATGCTTGCGAGCAGTTGCCGCGGAGGACTTTGTTCATCCCCGGCAACTGCCTCGCGGCGAGCACGGGGCCTGGGGCGGAGCACCAGGGTGGGATACCGCACGAACACCCTCGCAAAACATCACCGTACGTGAACATCAGAACATCAAATCGGGTGATCACACTCAGATTTCTTGGCCGAGAAGGCGTTCTGACCAGATGTCGGCAGCGCGTCGATCTGTCCGACGGAGAGGTCGAGGCCCCATTCGAGCAGTTGCTCATGCAGCTTCGGCTGCGTGACGTGGCAGAGGCCGTGCTGGGACAGGCGGAAGGTTTGCCGGCTGCCCTCAATCGCGGCGTTTGCCATGCCCCTTACCACCGGGCTGGCCACCTTGGTCCGTCTGCTTGTCCATCCGGCTCGGTTTCATGAGCTGCCGGCCCTTCTGACCCCTGGGCACGGCAATTTCGTCTCACAACTCCCGAAGGGTTGCGGCCTGCTGAAACGCCAGTTCCTTCAGTTTCGGATGTCAACCTGACTTGCCGGGACTGCGCACGTCTCCGCCGCCTTCACGACCAGGATGTCTTCCATCACCAGGTACTGCAAATCTGACCCGAAAAACATGTTCAGTGCATCTGTCGGAGAGCAGATCATCGGTTCGCCGCGGCGATTGAGCGAAGTGTTGAGGACCACGCCGTTACCGGTCAGCTTCTCGAGTTCGCTCATCAAGTCGTGATAACGCGGGTTGTACTCGCGCTTCAACACCTGCGCACGCGAGGTACCGTCTTCGTGGACGACTTCGGGGACACGTTCCTTCCAGCCTTGGGCAACTTCGAAGGTAAAGGTCATGAACGGTGCGGGATGTCCGCTGTTCAACATCTGCGGCCCGACGCTGTCGAGCATGCTCGGGCAGAACGGTCGCCAGCGCTCGCGGAACTTGATCTGGGCGTTGATCCGGTCGGCGACCCCGGCAACGCTCGGGCAGCCCAGAATCGAGCGGCCGCCGAGGGCGCGCGGACCAAATTCCATCCGCCCCTGAAACCACGCCACGGGGTGTCCGTCGGCCAGCAGCCTGGCGACGCGCTGCGGTACCTGCCCGATCCGTTGCCATGCAGGCTGCGCCGGATGGCGAGCACAGGCGGCGATCACGTCTTCGTTGCTGTACGCAGGCCCGAGGTATACGTGCTCCATCTTTTCGACCGCCACGCCGCGCTGCACGGAGACATAAGCGGCTGCTCCGACCGCCGTCCCGGCATCGCCGGAAGCGGGTTGGACAAAGAGTTCCCTGACATCGGGACGGGCGATGATTTTCTGGTTAAGCTTCACGTTCAACGCGCCGCCCCCTGAAAAGGCGAGGCGTCCGGTGTCGCGGAGAATGTCGGCAAGGTAATAGTCGATCATCTGCAACGACAGGTCCTCGAACAGCTTCTGCATGCTTGCCGCGTAGTGGATGTAGGGATCGTCGGCGACGTCTCCCGAACGCCGCGGACCCAGCCAGTCGACCAGTTTCGGCGAAAAATAATAGCCTTTCCCGTTTTCCTTGTAGCGACGCAGGCCGATAACGTTGGCATAGTCGGTGTTGATGGTCAATTCACCGTTCTCGAATTTGGCCAGGCGCGAGAAGTCGTATCTACCGGGGTCGCCATAGGGCGCCATGCCCATCACCTTGTACTCGCCGTCCAGCATCTCGAAACCCAGATACTCGGTCAAGGCGCCGTACAAACCGCCCAGCGAATCGGGATCGTAGAATTCCTTGAGCTTGTGAATCCGGCCATTCTCGCCGTAGCCAAAAAAAGTGGTGGCGTACTCGCCCTTGCCGTCGATGCCGAGAATCGCCGTCTTTTCCTGGAATCCCGAGCAATGGTAGGCGCTCGCCGCGTGCGCCAGATGATGCTCGACCGGCACGATTTCCGTTTTTTTCAAATCGAAACCGAGTTGCTGCAGGCACCATTCGATACGCTTCCGATAGCGGTAATAGCGCCTGTTTCCGCTCAGAATGGCGTCCAAGGCTCGCTCCGGCGCGTACCAGTAGCGTTTGGCGTAGTGCCAGCGCGCGGGCTCGGAAAGGCTGATCGGGGCAAAGGGGATGGCAACGGCGTCGACATCGGCGGGCTTGATGCCGGCAAAGTCGAGGCAGAACTTCGCGGCTTCGTAGGGCATGCGGTTCTTGGCGTGCTTGTCGCGGACGAAGCGTTCCTCTTCTGCGGCTGCAACGAGCTTGCCGTCGATGTAAAGCGCTGCCGAAGGGTCGTGGGTCAGCGCGCCGGACAGTCCTAGTAGGGTCAGTGCCAAGGTCGAGGTCTCAGAGGATCACACCTTCGGCCCAGGACGTGCATCAGCGGTCCCGGATCGACGAAATCGGCAAGTATACCTGCCTCGGACCATCTTCTGTTCGCTCGTCGGAACAAGCCGGTCCGACCAGCGAAACGCCGCAAGGATCAATAGGGACGAGGTTCGCCGGGCGGCCGGGTCTTGAAACGACGGTGCACCCAGTAATACTGCTCCGGCATCGTACGTACCGCCGTCTCGATCCAGGCATTCATGCGCCTGGTATCGGCTTCGACGTCCTCGGAGGGAAAGTCCTGCCATGGCTCTCCGACAGTAACGATGTAGCCCTCGGCGCCGGGCAGGATACGCGTCACGCAGGGGACGACGGCGGCGCCTGCAAGCCGCGCCAAACGCGACAAACCGGTGATGGTGGCCGCCTGCACGCCAAAAAACGGGACAAAGATGGAATCCCGGCTACGGAAGTCCATGTCCGGAAGGTAGTAGAGCGGACGCCCGGCCTTCATCGCCCTGACGCTGGTCCGCACACTCTCATTGCGGGAGAGCAGAAGCTGATCACCAAAGCGCCTGCGCCCGCGTAGCAGGAGGCGATCGAAAACGGCGTTGGACTGCACCGCGTAGATGCTGACACTGTCGAAACGCATGGCGATCCCGACGCCGCCGGCGTCAAGTCCGACAAAGTGCGGCGCCAGCAGCAAAACCGGACGACCGGCATCGAGGAGCGTCCGTATCCTCTCCTCGCCGACAACGTGGATCAATTTCGACAGCCTGTCCGGACTTGCCCACCAGAGCAGGCTGCGCTCCAGCATGCTGCGGCCGAGCACACAGAAATGCGCCTTTGCCAACAGTAGTCGCTGGCGTGAATCGAGATCGGGAAAGCACAGACCAAGATTCACCATCACGATGTGCCGTCGCCTGCGGCCAACACTGAAGAGGATGGTTCCGAGCGCTTTGCCGATGCGCGCCAGGATCGACAGCGGCAGAAAATGCAGCATCCATAATACCGCCACGAGTAGCCGGCTCAGCATCGTCTCAGCAGTTCTCCGGACAGGATGCCAGGGTTGAGAGTTCGCTGCGGCAAGGGTTCCTCGGGCGATGAAATGTTGGATCACTGTTGACTGCGCCGATGCGCGCACAGCACCGGCGCGACATTGTACTTGCATCGGGGCACGCCCAGTCACTTTTGCTCGGCGCAAACCCGTCACATGTCAACCGGGCGGCGCGCATGATGGTAAGATATTGCGCCGCACAAGCTGCGGTGGGCGATTGGCGGAGCAGCCGCGAGTATTCTCCGATGGCGACAGATGGAAGGTTGGACACCCAGGCGATGGCCGAACAACAGGCAGAGAAAGGTTCGATTCAGGTCATCGAGCGGATGATGTCGCTGCTCGACGTGCTGGCCGACATGCCGGACCCGGTGAGTCTCAAGATCCTGTCGCAGAACACCGGCTTGCACCCGTCCACGGCGCATCGAATCCTGGCGGTGATGACCAGCGCCGCGATCGTCGAACGGCACGATGTCGGAACCTACACGCTCGGTATCCGACTGCTCGAATTGGGTAACATCGTCAAATCGCGGATCAACATCCGCCAGGTCGCCTTGCCATTCATGCAGCAGTTGCACGAACTGATCGGCGAAGCGGTGAATCTCGGCATTCGCCACGACGATGAAATCATCTATGTCGAAAGAACATCGAGCGGCCGTTCGCTGGTGCGCGTGGTTTACCTGGTGGGTGGGCGTGCACCGCTGCATCTGACTTCGGTTGGCAAGCTGTTTCTGGCCGCCGACGGGCTGGCCGATGTGCGTGCCTACGCCAGGCGTACCGGCCTGCCCGGGAAGACCCCGCATTCCCTGACGCGCCTCGACGCGTTGGAAAAGGAACTCGACAAGATCCGCCGCCACGATTTTGCCTACGACAACGAAGAAGCCGAAATCGGCCTGCGCTGTCTTGCCGCACCAATCCGCAACGACGAAGACCAGTTGGTCGCCGGCCTCTCGATCTCTGCGCCCAGCGACCGCCACAACCCGGACTGGATCACACCGATCAAGGCGACGGCCAATGAGATATCAAAGGCCCTGGGTTATCGCAAACCCCTGCGCAAGTAGTTTCCCCCGGCGAACGCGGTCGCCTGCCATGGGATACGAGAGCCGTTTCGTCCGGTCCGAATGCGGTTTGCGCGCACCTTCCAACCGGCCGGCATGCCTCGCGGGATTCCCGGCGCATGCGCCCGAGGCGGGGAATTCCACGCTTGGGTCAACGCAAACGTCTGCTGCACCGTTAATCACAGATGCACGGCACCATGGCGAGAGACGCATGGTGACCTGCAAACCCCATCTCATCCGGAGGAATTCCATGCACAAGCTGATTACCCTGTTGGTCGCTCTGCTGATGATCGCAGCAAATGCCTTGGCCGCGGTCAACGTGAATACCGCCAATGAGGCAGAACTGCAAATGCTCACCGGCATCGGTCCGGCGAAGGCCAAGGCGATCATCGATTATCGTACCAAGAACGGCGCTTTCAAATCGGTGGATGACCTCACCAAGGTTCCGGGTATCGGCCCGGCGGTATTGGGAAAGATGAAGAACGATGTGACACTGAGCGGTTTGACGACAGCCAAGACGCCGGCCCAGGCTGCTGCACCGGCCAACGAGCCGGCCAAGCCGAGCCCGGCAGCCAGCCCCACTCCGGCACCAGCGCCGACAGCCACCGCGGCGACACCCGCGCCGACGAGCGTTACAAAAGCACCTGCCGCGCCAGCAACCCTGCCAGTTCCAGCGGCCAAGGCTGAACCAGGCAAAGCAACGCCAACAGCAAGCCCAACAGCGACGCCAACAGCGGCAGCACCTGCCAAGGCGGTGACGGCCAGTCAGGCCGAACCGGCAGCGGCGGCAGCCACCACAGCCAAAGGCGGGCCGACCAAGGCAGAGACCTCGGTGAGCAAGGACGATGCCAAGAAGGCTAGCAAAAAAGAGAAGAAGGACGCTGCAAAAAATGCCGAGGCGGGCACCCCGAAGAAATAATTCGGCACAGCTGGTATCGCCATCCACCATAGACGAACCCCGCTCCGGCGGGGTTCGTCACTCCGGGTAGCGACGACCGCGAGGCGTGCAATTCCAACACCAGGGCCTTTTGCTGCCACCACTGCTACGATGCTTGCTACACTCCGGCCCTGCGTCAATAAGCCGACCCCATGCGCCCCCTGCCATCACTGCTGCCTTTTCTTTTTGTCTTCCTGTGGAGTACTGGTTTCGTCGGCGCCAAATTCGGCCTGCCGTACGCCGAACCCCTGACTTTCCTGCTCGCCCGCTACCTGCTGGTGCTCGCGCTGATGACCACCTTTGCGCTGGCCACCCGCGCGCCGTGGCCAGCCGATGTGCGCCAGGTTGTTCACATCGGCGTGTCCGGCCTGCTGGTGCATGCCATCTATCTCGGCGGGGTATTCATGGCCATCAAGCACGGTCTGCCGGCCGGCGTCACGGCACTGGTAGTCGGCATGCAACCGTTGCTCACGGCGTGTGGTGCAGGCTTCCTGCTCGGAGAACGGGTATCGCCGCGGCAATGGCTGGGCCTGGTGCTCGGCTTTGCCGGCGTGGCACTGGTCGTGGCCAACAAACTCGGCAACGTGATGCTGGCCGCGATGTTGCTCCCGGCGGCCGTTGCGCTGCTCGGAATCACCCTCGGCACGCTTTATCAGAAGCGCTTCTGCCCGCATTTCGACCTGCGCACCGGTTCGGTGATTCAGTTCCTGCCGACAGCGGCGGTGACCGCACTGGCCGCGTGGACCAGCGAAAGCATGCACATCGAATGGACGCCACAATTCGCCTTCGCCCTGCTGTGGTTGGTGCTGGTACTCTCGTTCGGCGCGATCAGCCTGCTCAACGTCCTGATTCGCAGCGGCAGTGCGGTCAATGTCGCCAGTCTCTTCTATCTGACGCCTCCGAGCACGGCGATCATCGCCTGGCTGGTCTTCGGCGAAACGCTAGGCGGCCTGGCCCTGGCCGGGATGGTGTTGGCAGTAGGTGGTGTCTATCTGGCGCGGGCACCCGTCCGATGATCGACGCGGCCAAACCGGTGCTGCGCATCCTCGGCATCGACCCCGGCTTGCGCATCACCGGCTTCGGTCTGATCGAGAAGACCGGAAACCGGCTGGCCTACCTGGCCAGCGGCTGTATCCGGACCAACGTCAGGGACTCGCTGCCCGGTCGCCTGGGGACGATCTACGCCGGCCTGTGCGACCTGGTGGCGCTACACCGACCCGACCAGGCAGCAGCCGAGATCGTCTTCGTCAATGTCAATCCGCAATCCACGCTGCTGCTCGGTCAGGCGCGAGGCGCGGCGATCACCGCGCTGGTCTCCAGCGGACTCGACGTTGCCGAGTACACAGCACTGCAGGTCAAACAGGCCGTAGTCGGCAACGGTCACGCCGACAAGGTACAGGTTCAGCACATGGTCCGCCGGCTGCTATGCTTGTCGGCGGACCCCAGCGCCGACGCCGCCGATGCGCTCGCCTGTGCCATTGCCCACGCGCATGGCGGACAGGGGCTAGGACGACTGGCCGACGTTGGTTTGCACGTACGCAACGGCCGCTTGATTGCCGGAAAAGGCCTGCGTCGATGAGCAAGAGCAAGCGATGATCTGCCGACTGACTGGAATCCTCCTCGAAAAAAACCCGCCACAGGTGGTGCTCGACGTACACGGCGTCGGCTATGAACTCGACGTGCCGATGAGCACGTTCTACAGCCTGCCGGCGAACGGCGAAAAGCTCAGCTTGCTGACCCATTTCCTGGTCCGCGAAGACGGGCACTTCCTCTACGGTTTTGCCAGCGAGGCGGAGCGCTTCGCCTTTCGCCAGTTGCTGAAGATTTCAGGTGTCGGCGCGCGCATGGCTCTGTCGGTGCTCTCGGGGCTCTCGGTCAGCGATCTGGCCCTGGTGGTCGCCCGTCAGGAGGTCGGACGCCTGACCAGGGTGCCAGGCATTGGCATCAAGACCGCCGAGCGCCTGCTGCTCGAACTCAAGGGAAAACTCGCCGACGCGCTGCCAACCACCAGCGTGTCTGCCGACGACGCGCACAATGACATCCTCAATGCGCTGCTGGCGCTAGGTTACAATGAGCGCGAAGCCGCTGCGGCGATGAAGCAATTGCCCGCCGACGTCACCATCTCCGATGGCATCCGCCAGGCGCTCAAGCTGCTGTCAAGAGTCTGAATCGACAATGAACCCCGGCCACAAACAACTCATCCAGATCGCTCTGGTCGCGCTGCTGCTGATCGGCTGCATTGCCGTATTGCTACCGTTCACCGGCACCCTGCTGTTCGCCGTCGTCATCTGTGTCACCACCTTGCCGATCCGTAATCGCCTGCTTACCCTCTGCGGTGGCCGCAGCAACCTGGCCGCGCTACTGGTGTCGATCCTGCTTCTGATGCTGCTGGTGGCGCCGATGGCATTGCTCTCAGGGTCACTCGCCGACGGTGTCGAGATGGCGATACGCTATTTCAAGCCGCTGATGGAGGGTGGATTGCCCGCCGACCCGCCGGCCTGGCTGGTGAGGCTGCCGATCATCGGCCGTGATGCCGCCGCTTACTGGCACGAACTGATCGAGAGCCGGGAAGAGATGAACAATCTGCTGCACCAGTTTGTAGACCCGACCCGCAGATTGGCGCTGAGCGCCGCTTCGCTGCTGGCGCAGGGTCTGCTGCAACTGGTGCTGGTGATCTTCTTCGTCTTCTTCATCTTCCGTGACGCGCACATCTATGCCGAGGCACTGCACACCAGCAGCCGCGCGCTTGCCGGCGACCTGGGCGAGCGCATGCTGGCGCTGGCCGAAGGGACGGTCACCGGGGTGATGGTCGGAATCGTCGGAACCGCGGCGGCACAGGCGGTGGTGGCGATGATCGGGTTCATCATCGCCGGCGTCCCGGGAATCGTCATCCTGACCGTCGCGACGTTCTTCTTTTCGATGGTGCCGGTGGTCGGCGCGACGCTGATCTGGCTCGGTGCGGCCGTCTGGCTCTACCACGAAGGACAGACCGGCTGGGCCCTGTTCATGGTGCTGTGGGGCATGTTCGGCATCAGCAGCGTCGACAACTTTATCAAACCGATCCTGATTTCGCGTACCGCCAGCCTGCCGCTGCTGCTGATCGTGGTCGGCGTTTTCGGCGGCGTACTGGTTTTCGGCTTCATTGGCCTGTTCCTCGGACCGACCCTGCTGGCTCTCGGGCAGGTCCTGATCCGCGAGTGGCTGGCGCATGTTCACTCGGAACCGTCGGCATCACGAGACACGGCCGGAAAGCAAGCGTCACCATGATCGAGAACGACCACCTCGCCAGCGTTCCGGGGGAGCGGCTGATTTCGGCAGAAGCGAAATCCACCCAGGAAGAAGCGATTGAGCGCGCGCTGCGGCCCCGGCGCCTGGCCGACTACGTCGGGCAGGCGAAGATTCGCGAGCAACTGGCGATCTTCATCGAGGCCGCCAGGAAGCGCAACGACACGCTCGACCACGTGCTCCTGTTCGGTCCGCCCGGGCTGGGAAAAACCACGCTGGCGCACATCATCGCGACCGAAATGGGTGTCAACCTGCGTTCGACATCAGGCCCGGTACTCGAACGCGCAGGCGACCTCGCTGCCATCCTGACCAACCTCGAACCCCGCGACGTACTGTTCATCGACGAGATCCACCGTCTCTCGCCGGTTGTCGAAGAGATTCTTTATCCGGCGCTCGAGGACTTTCAGATAGACATCATGATCGGTGAGGGTCCCGCGGCGCGCTCGGTCAAACTCGATCTGCCGCCGTTCACGCTGGTCGGCGCGACGACCCGTGCCGGCATGTTGACCAATCCGCTGCGCGACCGCTTCGGGATCGTCTCGCGGCTCGAGTTCTACACGCCCGAGGAACTGACGCTGATCGTCACCCGCTCTTCGCAACTGCTCAAGGTGCCTACCGATGCCGGCGGCGCGCTGGAAATCGCCCACCGTTCGCGCGGCACACCGCGCATCGCCAACCGCCTGCTGCGGCGAGTTCGCGATTTTGCCGAGGTGCGGGCCGGCGGCTGCATCACGCCCGAAGTGGCGGATGCGGCGCTGTCGATGCTCGACGTCGATCACGGCGGGCTCGACGTCATGGACCGCAAACTGTTGTTCGCCATCATCGACAAGTTCGGCGGTGGCCCGGTAGGAGTCGATAACCTCGCCGCCGCCATCGGCGAGGCGCGCGATACGATCGAGGATGTGCTTGAACCCTATCTGATCCAGCAGGGCTTCCTGCAACGTACGCCGCGCGGGCGCGTGGCGACGGCAGCCGTCTACCGTCACCTCGGCCTCGAGACATTGCCTGGCGAACCGCAGGGCGCGTTGTGGCAAACGCCCTGAACCCGTGGTGCATCGGCCACCAGTCACAAACCCTTACAGTGGCCTCCAGGGGGCTGCCTTAGAATCGGCGCCGGCCATGAAATACGAGCAAAAACCCAACGCGTTCACCATTCCGGTGCGTATTTACTACGAAGACACCGACGCCGGCGGCGTCGTTTATTACGCCAATTACCTGAAGTTTTTCGAGCGCTGCCGCACCGAATGGCTGCGCGCGATCGGCCATCAGCAGGCCGAGCTGCTGCGCGATCCGGGAATTGCCTTCGTCGTGCGTGGCGTCGCGATCGAGTTCCTGAAGCCGGCGCGGCTCGACGATCAGCTCGTCGTCGGCCTGGAAGTGGAGAAGATCAGCCGCGCGCAGTTGCATTTTCGCCAGCACATCCGGCGCGCCGATGCGCACGTCGACGGCGGCTGGCAAGAACTGGTCAGCGGCAGCATCCACATCGTTTGCGTCAACTCGAAGCTGATGAAAGCCACCTCGATTCCCGCATTTCTGCGTACCAAACTGGAAGCCCTGCAATGAATGTCTCGCAAGACCTTTCGATTCTGCACCTGATCCTCAACGCCAGTGCCGTGGTGCAGGCGGTCATGCTGTTGCTGGCCGGCGTCTCGTTCATGTCCTGGTACTACATCTTTCGCAAATGGTTCACCGTCAAGGCGGCACGCGCGCAGACCGAGCAGTTCGAGCGCGACTTCTGGAGCGGTGGCGACCTGAACAGCCTCTACCAGAGCGCGATCAACGACCGCCACAGCACCGGCAGCATGGAACGCATCTTCGAGGCGGGCTTCCGCGAATTCACCAAGCTGCGCAGTCAGAAGAACCTCGACCCGAAAGATGTCATCGACGGCTCGCGACGCGCCATGCGCGCGACCTACCAGCGTGAGATGGACAGTATCGACTCGCATCTTGCCTTCCTCGCTTCGGTCGGCTCGGTGAGCCCCTACGTCGGTCTGTTCGGAACCGTCTGGGGAATCATGCATTCCTTCCGCGGCCTGTCGAACGTCGGGCAGGCGACGCTCGCCGCGGTTGCCCCCGGCATCGCCGAGGCGCTGGTTGCCACCGCCATCGGCCTGTTCGCGGCGATTCCGGCGGTGGTCGCCTACAACCGTTTTGCGCACGAAATCGACCGGCTCTCGTCGCGCTTCGAGTCGTTCATGGAGGAGTTCTCGAACATCCTGCAACGGCAGATGAGGTAAGGCCATGCGTCCGCGCCGTCTGAAAAACGAAATCAACGTCGTTCCCTATATCGATGTCATGCTTGTGCTGCTGGTCATCTTCATGGTGACGGCACCGATGATGACCACCGGCACGATCGATGTGCCTTCGGTGGGCAAGGCAGCGCAGACACCAGGGGAAGCCCTGCGAGTAGACGTCGCCGCCGACGGCAAGCTGAGTCTGGTTCTCCCCGGAAAGTCCGAGGGCCGGCGCGTGAGTCTCGGCGATCTGGGAGAAGCGGTCGTGGCGGTGCAGAAGACCCCCGAACAAGCGGTTCTCGTGGCCGGCGACAAGAAGGTCAACTATCAGGCGGTGATGGATGTGATGGCCGCGCTGCAAAAGGCGCAGGTGAAACGCATCGGCCTTCTCGTCGAGCAAAGCGGCCGGTGAGTTCCTGAGCCGTGGAAGCTGTCGAACCCATCCTCCGGCCACCGCAGGACGACCCGGCGAAGTGGCCTTCGCTGGCCCTCTCGGCGACCGTCCACTTGCTGCTCATCACTGCGCTGTTCCTCGGTGTGCAGTGGAAGAGCACGCCGCCGAGTGCCGTCGAAATCGAAGTCTGGCGTGCCGTCCCGGCTCCCGCGAGCCAACCCGAACCAAGACTGGAACCCCGGCCGGAGCCCAAAGCAGAACCAAAGCCCGCACCCAAAGCGGAGCCAAAACCCGAACCCAAACCGGAGCCGAAACCCGAACCCAAACCGGAACCAAAGCCCGAACCCAGACCGATTCCGAAACCGGCTCCCATTCCGGAGCCGAAACCTGAACCCCGGCCGGTTGCCAAAGCGATGCCGAAACCCGAGCCGAAAGCGGAACCCCGGCCACCCATCAAGCCCGATATTCCCCTGAAGGAAGAAAAAAAGCCCAAGGAACCGCCGAAGAAGGAAGAACAACCCAAGGTCAAGGAGCCGCCGAAGAAGGAGGAGCCGAAGCCGAAGGAAGTATCGCCAAGGAAGGAAACGCCGAAAGAACGCTCAGGAGCGTCTAAGCAAGCAGTTGCAGACCGAGCAGGCGTCGGCCGAGAAAGCGCGTGCGCAGTCGCTCGACGAGGAGGCGTACAAGCACAGAATTCGCCTCAAGGTTCGCAATAACGTGTCGTTGCCACCCGGCATCCAGGGGAATCCGAAGGCGGAGTTCGAAGTGACGCAGCTTCCCACCGGCGATGTGCTCGATGTCAGGCTGCTCCGGTCGAGCGGCAACCCGGCGCTCGATGCTGCGGTCGAGCGAGCGATCCGCAAATCGTCGCCGTTGCCCAAGCCGGCCCAACCCGAACTCTTCAAGCGTGTTCTGAACCTGTCCTATAGACCCCAGGACGACTAGCAAAGCACCGCGGTTGCGCAACCTGGCCTCTGCTCACCACCGTTAACGCTCATCAACTCGACCGCTTCGTCGATTCCCGCGAACTCGTTCTCGGGATCTTCAAGAGACAGGTCATGCCTGCAGCATCCGGCATTCGGCAAGATCACGTTTCGTTACAAATCAAGCGCATTCAGAGACGATATAATCGCGCATTCTGTACTGGACTGTCCCATGCTTGGAATCGTGCTCAAACTTCGTCGTTTCGGCCTCGTGGCCATCAGCGCGCTGGCCCTGCTGCAGGCGTCGGCGCACGCCCAACTGACCATTGAAATCACCGGTGCCGGCACCAACCGAATCCCGGTGGCGATTGCCGATTTTGGCGGCGAGGCCAGCGCCGCACGCGTCATCACCTCCGTCGTGCGTGGCGACCTGGAACGTAGCGGCCTGTTCAAGATGATCGACCCTGGCGCAGCGGTCATGACCGAGGCGTCCGCCCCGGTCTACGAGGAGTGGAAAAGTCGGGGTGCCGACGCGCTGGCCGCCGGCAGCATCGGCGAAAGCACCGACGGGCGTCGTGAGGCTCGTTTCCGGCTCTACGACGTCACCAAGCAGAGCGTGCTGGGCGGCTCCGCTTTCGTGACCTCGAAGCCGATGTTGCGTGCCGCCGGCCATCGAATCGCCGACATGATCTACGAAAAGCTGACCGGTGAACCCGGCATCTTTTCCACACGGGTCGCTTATGTGATCAAGGCCGGCGCTGCACGTTACGAGTTGCACATCTCCGACGCCGACGGCCAGAATGCACAGGTGGCGCTGATCTCGAAGGAGCCCATCATCTCGCCCTCCTGGTCGCCGGAGGGCGGCCGCCTGGCCTATGTGTCCTTCGAAAACAAGAAGCCGGTGGTGTATGTGCATTCACTGGCCTCGGGAAAACGCATCGTCGTGGCCAACTTCAAGGGTTCGAATTCGGCGCCGGCATGGTCGCCTGACGGGCGCAAGCTGGCGGTGGTGCTGAGCAAGGACGGCGGCTCGCAGATTTTCACGGTCAACGCCGATGGCTCCGGCGTGCAACGCCTGACGACAGCCAATGCGATCAATACCGAACCCAACTTTTCTCCCGACGGACAATTCGTCTATTTCACTTCCGACCGTGGCGGCAGCCCGCAGATCTATCGCATTGCCGCCGGTGGCGGCGACGCGCAGCGAGTCAGCTTCGAGGGCAGCTACAACGTGACGCCACGCCTCTCCCCAGACGGCAAGTCGATGGCTTTCATCAGTCGCCGCGACGGCAGTTTCCGGCTTTCGATAATGGACCTTGCCAGCCGGCAGGTACAGATCCTGACCGACTCGCACAAGGACGAATCCCCCACTTTCTCACCGAACGGTCGAATGATCCTGATTGCCACCGAGGTCGGCGGCCGTGGCGTCCTGTCGGCAGTTTCGATCGATGGACGGATCAAGCAGCGCCTTTCGATTGCGGCGGGCGATGTTCGTGAGCCGGCGTGGGGTCCCCTCAACAAATGAAGAATCATTCCAATCACGAATCTTGCGCAGGAGAAACACCATGAAGCAACTCCTCATCCCGGCCGCCCTGGCTCTCGTCATGGCCGCGTGCAGTTCGACGCCCGAGAGCAGCGACGCAGCGGCAGGCGCACCCGTCGAGAGCCGCGGCGGCGGGTCGTCGGTGACGACGGTGACGACGGGTGGAGTCGAGACCGGCCGGCTGCCGGCGGTGCTCACCGATCCGAAGAGCATCCTGTCCAGACGCAGCGTCTATTTTGACTACGACAGCTATGAAGTCAAAGCCGAGTACAAGGATCTGGTGACCGCGCATGCCAAGTTCCTGACCGAGAATCGCCAGTTCAAGGTGTTGATCCAGGGTAATACCGACGAGCGCGGCAGTCGCGAGTACAACCTGGCTCTGGGTCAGAAGCGCGCGGATGCCATCCGCAAGATGTTGGCTTTGCTCGGTGCCCGTGAGGAGCAACTCGAGTCGGTCAGCCTGGGTGAAGAGAAGCCGAAGAACGAAGGCCATGGCGAAGCGGCCTGGGCCGAGAATCGTCGCGGCGACATGCTTTACAACGGCGAGTTCTAGGATGGCGGCAACGCCCATGGTGTGCCGGTCGGGCAGGATGCGTGTTCTGGCGATCGCCTTTTCGCTTGCTGCCCTGGCCGCGCAACAGGCCCAGGCCGGCCTCTTCGATGATGAAGAAGCACGCCGCCAGGTCAAGGACCTGGCGGTCAAGACCAACGAACGCCTCGACACTTTCGCCAAAGGACAAATCGAACTGGCGAACCAGATTCAGGCCCTGCGTGAAGAGAACTCGCGCCTGCGTGGTCAGGTCGAGACGCTGACCTACGAACTGGAATCGGCCAGAAAGCGGCAGCAGGATTTCTACGTCGATCTCGACGGTCGCCTGCGCAAACTCGAACCACAGGCCGCGGCGAACGTTGAGGCAAGACCGGCGGAAGAGAGCAAGCCGGTGGTCGAGGCACCCAGAAAGGTCGTCAGCGATCCGGCGGCCGAAACCCGCGAATACGAAGCCGCACTCAATCTGTTCAAGGCGAACAAGCTCAAGGAAGCGGCGGCGGCTTTCGAGTCCTTTGCCAAGGCCCATCCGGAGAGCACGCTGACCCCAAGCGCACAATACTGGCTCGGCAACGCCCACTACGCGCTGCACGACTGCAAGAAGGCGATCGATGCACAGCGGGTGGTGGCCAACAAGTGGCCGGCGCACGCCAAGGCCCCCGATGCGCTGCTCAACGTCGCCACCTGCCAGCAGGAACTCGCCGATGCGAAGGGCGCGAAGAGTACGCTCGAAGCCTTGCTGGCCAAGTACCCGGAAAGTGCTGCGGCTACTACCGCCAGGCAGAGACTGAAAAAGTAGGCGCTTGAAGGCCGCAGTCAGCACACCGTCGCTGAAGATCAGCGAGATATTCCTGTCCCTGCAGGGCGAGAGTTCAAGGGTCGGCTTGCCGACGGTGTTTGTACGACTGACCGGCTGCCCGTTGCGCTGTGTCTGGTGTGACACGAGCTACGCCTTCAGCGGTGGCCGGATGATAGCGCTGCCCGATATCCTCGCCGAAGTTGCGCAGCACGGCGTGCAGCATGTTTGCGTGACCGGCGGCGAGCCGCTCGCGCAGCCGGCGTGTCTGCAGTTGTTGTGCGAACTGAGTGATGCCGGCTATTCCGTATCCCTGGAAACCTCCGGTGCGCTCGATATCAGCGTCGTTGATGCCCGCGTTTCGCGGATCGTCGATCTCAAGGCGCCAGGCTCCGGAGAACTGAATCGCAATCGCTGGCAGAACCTGGCCCTGTTGAATGCCGCAGATGAGCTCAAGTTCGTCCTCAAGGACCGCACCGACTACGAGTGGGCACGCCGGTTGATCGTCGAGCAGCGTCTTGCTGATCTTTGCCGCGTGCTCATTTCGCCGGTTGCCGGTGAACTGTCGGCGACAACCCTGGCTGAGTGGATACTCGCCGATCGCCTGCCGGTGCGTTTTCAGTTGCAACTCCACAAAGTGCTTTGGGGTAACATGCGCAGCAAGTAGAACTCAAACTCACCGAGGCAACTCCCGTGAACGACGAACGACGCCACTATTCCCGCATCGCCTTTGCTTCGCCAGCGCAACTGGTTCTCGGTACCCAAGCGCTTGCGGTGCAGGTGTTGGACCTGTCCCTGAAGGGCGCGCTGCTGCGTCTCCCCGCTGACACAGAACTGCCGCTGGGAGTTGCGGCTGCCCTCTGCGTGCCGCTGGACGAAATCGCCAATGAGATTCGCATGCAGGCGACGGTCGCACATGTCGAAGGCGCACGGGCAGGCCTGCTCTGCCACAGCATCGACATCGACAGCGTGACGCATCTGCGTCGGCTGGTTGAGCTGAACCTCGGCAACGCCGATCTGTTGCAGCGCGAACTCTCGGCGCTGCTTTCCTCATAGAGGGCGGTCTGCCGGCTGTGGTGTCTGCTGGCAGCCGCACCAGTCTTGACTTGTGCGCATCCTGCGCTATGCTGGGTGCTGCGCCGCAGCATGTCATACGTTAAATGACTGACTTCCGGCCTGCGTGGAGGAATCGGTGCCGTGCATGCCCGTCATCAGGAGGGGGGAAGGATGCTCGCAAGGCAAATCATCAGGCGATGCCTGTCGCGGCTGCCGGCGCTCTGGATGCTCGCGTTTGCCGGCGCGGCAGGCGGTGCCCCGGCACTTGAGCAAGTTGTCGCCGGGGTCAACATAGACCCCGACCAGATCTCCGTTTCCGGCATCTCCTCGGGCGGATTCATGGCCCATCAGTTTCATGTCGCGCATTCCGAACACATCATGGGTGCCGGGATCATTGCCGGCGGTCCTTATTACTGTGCACACGGGACGATTCTGGATGCCGTCACCCGCTGCAGCCAGTTCGTCATGCTCGAATGCTCGGCGCTCGGACTGGATGCCCGGTGGTGCAGGAACTCCGACCTGGCTCCCGGGAACAAGACCGAAATCGAACACGTAGCCCGCGCCTCGTTTGCAGAAGCGAAGAAGCAGGAAACCGCAGGGACTATCAGCAAGCTTGACAACCTCAGGAACGGCAAGGTGTACCTGTTCAGCGGCGCGCACGACCAAATCGTTCCACTGGGCGTGATGGACGCGCTCTTCCATTTCTACGCCGACGCCAACAAAGGTGGCGTGGCCGCGGAAAACATGGCCTATCGCCGCACTTTTCCTGCCCGCCACACGATGGTCAGAGACGGATTCGACAAGCCTGCAGGTGATGTGGTGGGGTCGTGCCCATTGCCGCCTGCCGATCCCCCTGCCGCCGACAAGGACGCCTATATCGACGATTGCGAGGCGGTGGCCAAGGCGAGTGCGCTGAAAAATCACTGCCTCTGTCCGCCCGCTGCCGCAGACGCGGCCGGGACGCCCTGCCCACCGCGAGGCAAGGAAGCGGTCTGCCGGGATCTCGCCGACGTGGACCTGGCGGGTGCCATCTTCAAGCGTATCTACGGCGAGCAGGCGCTCAAAGCCGCGCGCGTGCCTGTAGCAGAGAGTGAGGTTCTGGCCTTCGACCAGCGACAGGTTTTCGGCAAGTTCTCCGATACGCCATATAATGCCTTGCAGAATGCCTCGATGGCCAGAGAGGGCTACGTCTTCATCCCGAAGGCATGCAAGGACGGGCGGCCGTGCAAGCTGCATGTCGCGTTCCATGGCTGCCGCCAGGGCGGGACGACCGATGGCAGAATCGGTCACTCCGGCAATCTGTTCGCGAAGTTTGCAGGTTACAACGAATGGGCTCAAGCCAATCAGATCATCGTGCTCTACCCCCAGATTCAGGCGCGCGGCGGCGCCTTCCCATTGACGCCACCGCTTAATCCTCGGGGATGCTGGGACTGGTGGGGGCAGAACTACACCCACACCGCTTACCACACGCAGCGCGGCACTCAGATCAAGGCGGTGGCCCAGATGATCAACATTCTCGCCGGAGGAAAGAATCTGCTTGAGATCCCGGCCGAGTGAGGTGCCCGAGCAGGCTGACGACAATTACCTGGTGGACATCGGCGTCACGCCGTCTGCCGGTACCTGAAAGCTAATGGAGGACTGGAAAATGGCGGATGTTTCCCAACTACTGAGCGACTGGGGCAAGGCGGTCGCCAGCATGGACGTGACCAAGGGTACGGAAGGGCTACTGAAAGTCCTGGCAGGGCTGAAGGTACCCGGCGTCAACATGGACGCCCTGGTGGCCATGCAACGGGACAACCTGGAAGCGTTGAGCGCCTCCAATCGCGCGGCGCTCGAAGGGATGAAAGCGATCGGCGAGTGGCAGGTGAAGATCCTGCACGCCACGCTGCAACAGCTCAATACCGCGATCGAAGGGCTGTCCCGCAGCGGTTCGCCGCAGGAACTCATCGCAGCGGAAACCGAACTCGCCAGAAAAGCCTTCGAGACGGCAGTCGGCGAAATGCGCGGGCTGGCCGAAATCGTGATCAGGGCAAATCAACAGGCCACCGACGCCATCGTCAAGCGCATCCCCGAGAGCCTGGAGGAAATCAAGGACGTGCTGAAGATTCCGTAGCCACCGCCACACCAAGGCGGCGTTTTCGGCGCTCGGTCTGTCAGCTTGGGGCCACCTGCAACCAGTCGCGCCAGGGGTCGTCCGGCTTGAACAGCAGGACCCCCCCGACGCCCTTGTCGACGATCAGAACATCACCCGCCGCGAACAACGCACCGCTGGTCTTTGCTACTGCCACCGCGCACGGTCTATCGATCTCCTGGCGCTTGAGCACCGCCAGTTCCCTTCCACCCATCGACACGATGCGCAGGGAACCGGTGCTGACGCCCATGTAGTCGTTACTGAACTGGGTAATGACGAAACCCTCCTTGACCGTTTCGAAATCGTCGAAGAGGTGAAACGGGCCCGTATAGATCACCCGCGGTTCGCCGGCACTGCCGTCATCGTTGATCGGCACGCTACCGAGCACGGCGGCCGGTGTGGTGTTGCCCGTGTAATAGAGTGTCTGGTCCTTGACCTTCAATCCATTGGGCTTGCAGCCGGGAGGACGACACCACAGCCCCGCTTTGGACCCGTCGCCGGCAGCGTCGGTGGGTACCCTGTAGATGCCGGTCGAGATGCTCGGCCCGCTGTTGGCGACATAGAGTGACTCGCCGTCAGTACTGATGGCGATGCCGTTGGCCAGTATGTTTCCGGGAAGCCCGGCGACGAGTTCCGTAAAGGCCAGTGGCATCTGCCTGAGATCGCACCGGACGATCCAGGATTCGACGGGATAGGTCATTGCCGCGAGCGACAGGCGCAGCAACCCCGTCAGCGTTTGCTGCAGTTCATTGACATCGTCCATCAGTGCATTGAGCAGGGGATTGTTTCCCTGCATGACATGCGCGCATGCCAGGTACAGATAATCGCCATGCGCCGCGATCCCGTTCTTCATGCAGCGCTTCGGCACCCCCTTGACGCGCACCGGAATACGCTTTTTGTCGCAGTCATCGTCGGAAGGCCCGAGCAGTTCATACACCCCCTCACGGCCAGTCACGAACAGTCGTTGCGTGCCCGAAAATACGATGCTTTCGGCATTCGAAACATCACGGCACAAGGTTACGACAGGGCCGCTCAACGGCGGGGCTTGGGATACCAGGGCAGCGTACAGGGATATCATCACGGGACCTCCGCATCGGTAACTGAACGCCATGGGCCAGGCCCGTGGCGGCGATTTGCCCAACTCCCGGCGGCCTTGCATCCGGTAGCCGGTCGCGCGTTTCGCAACCACCGCCACCCGCTCCTGTTGCCGTCAGGACGGAGTGTGTCCTGGAAGAGAGCTGCGCACTTGCAGCGTACGTTACACCGATTGCATTACTTGCCCACCTGCCAGCGGGTGTCTGATCACCAGAGCACACGCTCTGCGCGTCACCACAGCGCTCCTGCAAACCAACAATTGCATGTGGCGCCAGCCAGCGACACAACTTTCACGCCAAAGACAACCCATCTGCGTCGTAAAGCAGTATATTCGCCACCCCATGAGCACGCAACTTTCATCTCCGACCAGGCCGGCCGTCGTCCTCCTCTCCGGTGGGCTCGACTCCGCAACCACGCTGGCGATCGCCCGCTCCCGCGGTTTCGCCTGTCATTGTCTGTCGATCGATTACGGCCAGCGTCATCGCGTCGAACTCCGGGCCGCGGCGGCTGTTGCCGCAGCGCTCGGTGCCTGCGAGCACCGGACACTGTCGCTGCGGCTCGACGTCTTCGGTGGTTCGGCGCTGACCGACAGCCGCATCGCCGTTCCCGTCGACGGTGTGCAGCCGGGCATTCCGGTCACCTATGTGCCGGCACGCAATACCATCATGCTGTCGCTGGCTCTGGCCTGGGCCGAGGTGCTCGGCAGTGGGGACCTCTTTGTCGGGGTCAATGCCATCGACTACTCGGGTTATCCCGACTGCCGCCCCGAGTACATCGCAGCCTTCGAGCACATGGCCAATCTCGCCACCAAGGCCGCCGTCGAAGGCACAAGGCTGCGCATTCACGCACCATTGAGCGCGCTCGACAAGGCCGGGATCATTCGGCGCGGCAGCGAACTCGGAGTGGACTTCGGGCTGACGGTTTCGTGTTATCAGGCCGACGAAGACGGCCGCGCCTGCGGGGTCTGTGACTCGTGCCGACTGCGACGCGCCGGCTTCGTCGCCGCCGGCTTGACCGACCCGACACGCTACGCCTTCTGAACCAACGGTGTGGCGATGACCGACCGGTGCGGTGCCCGTACCGACTAGGGGTTACAGTACGCCTCGCAGACTGCGCGAAGGGTGTAGCGTTTGCGCTTCTCCTGATCCGCCGCCGACCGCCTCCCTTACAGCAATTCTTCCAGCCGCAAGCGAATGATCCTACCCCTGACCGCCGGCAGAGCCTCGATACCGGCAATTGCAGCGTCGATGTTTCGTTCGCGCGTCTTGTGGGTGAGCATGATGATGTCGGTCTGCTCCTCACCTTCGCCAGGCTCGCGCTGGATCATGGCGACGATCGAGATGCCGTCATCGGCGAGGATTCGTGTCACGTCAGCGAGCACTCCCGGGCGGTCTTCGACGCGCAGGCGCAGGTAGTAGCTGCTGACCACGTCGGCAATCGGCAGAATTGCCAGATCGACCATCGCGTCGGGCTGGAAGGCAAGATGCGGGACGCGGTGCTCGGGGTCGGCGGTATGCATGCGCGTTACATCGACGAGATCGGCGATCACTGCCGATGCCGTCGGCTCGGCGCCGGCGCCCTTGCCGTAGTAGAGCGTTGCGCCGACGGCGTCGCCCTTGACCAGCACCGCGTTCATCGCGCCCTCGACGTTGGCGATCAGGCGTTTGGCCGGGATCAGCGTCGGATGCACACGCAGTTCGACGCCTTCGGCGGTCCGCTTGGTGATGCCGAGCAACTTGATACGGTAGCCGAGTTGTTCGGCATACTTGATGTCGGCGGCGTCGAGCTTGCTGATGCCTTCGATATGCGCCTTGTCGAAGCTCATCGAGTTCCCGAAGGCGATCGCCGACATGATCGACAGTTTGTGCGCGGCGTCCACGCCTTCGACGTCGAAAGTCGGATCGGCTTCGGCGTAGCCCAAACGCTGCGCTTCCTTGAGCACGGAGTCGAAAGACAGGCCCTGGTCGCGCATCTCGGAGAGGATGAAGTTGGTCGTACCATTGATGATGCCGGCGATCCACTCGATGCGGTTGGCGGTAAGGCCTTCTCGCAGCGCCTTGATGATCGGGATGCCGCCGGCGACGGCGGCTTCGAAGGCGACCATGACCCCTTTCTTTTGCGCAGCGGCAAAAATCTCGTTGCCGTGCTTCGCCAACAAAGCCTTGTTGGCGGTCACCACATGCTTGCCGTTGTCGATCGCCTGCAGAACGAGATCCCTGGCGACACCGTAGCCACCGATCAGTTCGACGACGATGTCGACCTCCGGGTCGCTGACCACGGCAAAGGCGTCATCGCTCATCCTGCAGGCGCCACCCGTGAGCTGCCGAATCCGTTCGAGATCCTTGTCGGCAACGATACTGATCTGAATCGGACGACCCGCGCGGCGGGTGATTTCCTCAGCGTTGCGCTTGAGTACCGAGTAAGTACCGCCACCGACAGTGCCGATCCCGAGAAGTCCAACATTGATAGGTTTCATAGAGCAGTCACGAGTAAGGGTTGTGGAAAGGAAAACAGCGAGTGCGGATCAGCGCGGAGCCGATGCGTCGCGGCCTAGGTCTGCCGCGTTCCAGCGCGCTGGCGATAGCCGGCGAGGAAACGCGCGATGCGCGCAATCGCGTCGCGGAGGTCATCTTCATGCGGCAGGAAAACGAGGCGGAAGTGATCGGGAGCCGGCCAGTTGAAGCCGCTGCCCTGAACCAGCAGCACACGTTCTTCCTGCAACAGTTCGGCGATGAAATCCTGATCATTGTCGATCGGGTAAACCTGCGGGTCGAGGCGCGGAAACATGTACAGCGCCGCCTTGGGTTTGACGCAACTGACGCCGGGAATGGCAGTGATGAGTTCGTGCGCCAGGTCGCGCTGGCGGCACATTCGTCCCCCCGGGGCGACCAGGTCGTCAATGCTCTGGTAGCCACCCAGGGCGGTCTGGATCGCATGCTGCGCCGGCACGTTGGCACACAGACGCATCGAGGCCAGCATGTCCAGACCCTCGATATAGTCACGGGCCTCGCGCAGGTCGCCGGAGACGACCATCCAGCCGGCGCGGTAGCCGCAAGAGCGGTAGTTCTTCGACAGGCCATTGAAGGTGATGGTCAGCACGTCCTGCGACAGCGAGGCAATCGCCGTATGCGTGGTGCCGTCGTATAGCACCTTGTCGTACACCTCATCGGCGTAGATGATCAGGTTGTGCGCGCGCGCGATGGCCACCATTTCGCGCAGTGTGCTGTCCGGATACAGGGCGCCGGTCGGGTTGTTCGGGTTGATCACCACCAGCGCACGTGTATTCGGCGTGATTCGGGCGCGCAGGTCGTCGAGGTCGGGCAGCCAGTCGTTGGCTTCATCGCAGAGGTAGTGGCGCGGCGTACCGCTCGACAGGCTCACTGCGGCCGTCCATAAAGGGTAGTCGGGCGCCGGCACCAGCACCTCGTCGCCGGCATTGAGCAGGGCGTTCATCGCCATCACGATCAGTTCCGAGACGCCATTGCCGATATAGATGTCTTCGAGCGTGACGCCCTTGATGTGCTTCTGTTGCGTGTAATGCATCACTGCCTTGCGCGCCGAGAAGATTCCCTTAGAATCCGAGTAACCTGCAGCCGTCGGCAGATTGCGGATCATGTCGAGCTGGATTTCCTCCGGTGCCTCGAAGCCGAAGGCAGCAAGGTTACCGATATTGAGTTTGACGATGTGGTGGCCTTCTTCCTCCATCTGTTTGGCCTTTTGCAGCACGGGGCCACGAATGTCATAGCAGACATTGTCGAGCTTGTTCGATTTGAGTACCGGTTTCATCGTCTTGGCCTAGAGCAGGCCGTCCTTCCTGAACATGTCCTTGATGCCGCGAATCGCCTGGCGCGTGCGCTCCTCGTTTTCGATCAGCGCGAAACGGACGTGATCGTCACCATACTCGCCGAAACCGACGCCCGGCGACACCGCCACTCTGGCTTCGTTGAGCAGTTTCTTGGCAAACTCCAGCGAGCCCATCTGTTGATAGGCCGCGGGGATTTTCGCCCAGATATACATGGAGGCCTTCGGAATCTCGACCATCCAGCCGGCTTCGTGCAGCCCCTTGGCCAGCACGTTGCGACGACCCTGATAGAGTTGACGCACATCCTCGACGCACTGCTGCGGGCCGTCGAGCGCGATCACCGAGGCGACCTGAATCGGCGTGAAGGTGCCGTAGTCGTGATAGCTCTTGATCCGCACCAAGGCGTTGCACAGTTCCTGGTTGCCGACCATGTAACCGACCCGCCAGCCGGCCATGTTGTAGCTCTTGGACATGGTAAAAAACTCGACGGCCACTTCGCGCGCACCCGCGACCTGCATGATCGACGGCGCCTGATAGCCATCGAAGGTGATGTCGGCGTAGGCCAGGTCGTGTACCACCAGAATGTCGTGCTGCCTGGCCAGAGTCACGATGCGCTCGAAGAACTCGAGGTCCACACAGCGCGCCGTCGGATTGCTCGGAAACCCGAGAATCATCATCTTCGGTTTTGGTATCGACTCGCGGATGGCGCGTTGCACCTCATCGAAGAAATCGACGTCCGGCGTCATGCGTACCGAGCGGATGTCAGCGCCGGCGATGATCGCCCCATAGATGTGAATCGGGTAGGACGGATTGGGAACCAGCACGGTATCGCCGCGGTCAAGGGTCGCGAGCATCAGATGCGCGAGGCCCTCTTTCGAACCGATGGTCACCACGGCTTCGGTTTCCGGGTCGAAGCTGACATCGTAGCGCCGTTGATACCAGTCGCAGATGGACTTGCGCAGTCGCGGAATGCCCTTGGAGATCGAATAACCGTGCGTGTTCTCGCGCAGCGCCGCTTCGACCAGCTTGTCGGTAATGTGCTGCGGCGTTGGGCCGTCCGGGTTGCCCATGCTCATGTCGATAATGTCTTCACCGCGCCGGCGGGCAGCCATTTTCAATTCCGCGGTAATGCTGAAAACGTAGGGTGGCAAACGCTTGATGCGGGAAAACTCTCTCATGATCCAGGCTCGACTAGTGGTCAACGCAGTTGGCGAAACATCGATCGCCGTGCGGCGCAGCGCGGCCATCAGGCTCGGTCAGCGTCTGAACGCGGTCGACAAAAAAGCTATAATCCTACTTTAACGTCCTGTGCACCGCAATTTTCATGAAACTGCAGCTCGAAAAAACCGATGGACTGAACACCTTCACCGCCTACGGCGAAGGCTATGTCAGTGTCAATGGCGTCCGCCACAACTGTAACCTGGCGGTGCTGCCTGATCGTCTGCTGCCGAACTGGACGCAGGCCACCTTCGAAACGCTGTGCGCCGCAGACCTTGAACTGCTCGCCTCACTGGACGCTGAAATCATCCTGCTGGGCACCGGTAATCAGTTGCGCTTCCCGAACCCGGAGTTGCTGCGGCCGTTGGTCCAGGCACAGAAAGGGCTTGAAGTGATGGATCTGCCGGCAGCCTGTCGCACTTACAATATCCTGATGGGCGAAGGGCGTAAAGTCGCTGTCGGCCTGCTCCTTGTCTGAGCGCTGTCGAGGGGCGCTGACGCGTCACTTACGGTAAATGAAGCGTATCGCCCTCAAGATCGACGTCGACACCTGTCGTGGCACGCTGCTCGGTGTCCCGGCACTGATCGATTTGCTGCAGCGAAACGATGCGTCGGGCAGCTTCTTTTTCTCGCTCGGTCCCGACACCAGTGGTCGCGAGGCCCGTGCCTTCTCGCCGAGCCGTCACTACGATTTTGTTACCCGCCTCTATGGGCTGTTCTTGCCAGCCCCTGATATTGGCGCGCGCCACGCAGATAACATGCGCCAGGCACGAGATGCGGGTTTTGAAGTGGCAATTCACGCCTGGAATCGAGTCCGCTGGGAAAGCGCGGTGATGACCGCCGAGAACGCCTGGATTGAAGCCGAAATGGCGCAGGCCTATCGCCGCTACGAGGACATTTTCGCCACACCCCCGCACGCACACGCTGCTCCAGGGTGGCGGATGAATCGTCATGCGCTGCGTCTGACGCAACGGCTGGGCTTTTGTTACGCCAGCGATTGTCGCGGGAAGTTCCCCTTCATCCCGGTTATCGATGGGGAAATCGTGCTTTGCCCGCAACTTCCGACGACACTGCCGACGCTCGACGAACTGCTGGCTACCGGCACACCTTCCGTTGACCAGGCCATCGATCGCCTCGTCGAAGAATCCACCAGGGTTGGTGGCGACCACGTATTCACCCTGCGGGCCGAGCTTGAAGGGATGCAGTACAGCGCCACGCTTGAACGCCTGCTCGTCGAGTGGCGGTGCCGCGGCTATCAACTGGTCGCCTTGCGCGACTTGCTGGTGTCGCGCAACATCACGACCTTGCCGCGCCATACGCTTGGCTTCGCTGAAATCCCGGGCCGAACGGGTTCACGCCTGGTTCAGGGGCGCGCGTTCCTCCAGGACTGAACGAAAAAAGAGGGCGGGTTGCGCACCGCCCTCGCTTGCAGAGTGTGACCAGGAATCCCGATCAATCGCGATCGCCGCTGAAGAACATCAACAGGTTGAGCAGGCTGACGAAGACATTGTAGATGTCGAGATAGACCGCCAGCGTTGCTGAAATGTAGTTGTCCTCGCCACCGTTAACGATCCGGCTGATGTCATAAAGGATGTAGGCGGAGAAGACCATCACGGCAATCGCCGAGATGGTCAGCGACAAGGCCGGAATCTGGAAGAAGGCGTTGGCCAGCGCTGCCAGCAGGACGACGATCATGCCGATGAACAGGAACTTGCCCAGGAAGCTGAAATCCTTCTTGGTCACCGCAGCGATGCCGGCGAGCGAGAAGAAGATCAATCCGGTACCGCCCGCAGCCATGGCGATCAGCGAACCGCCGTTGCTGAAGCCGAGCGCCACCTGCAGAATGCGCGACAGCATCAGACCCATGAAGAAGGTAAAGCCGAGCAACAGGACCACGCCCATGCCACTGTTCTTGGTGCGCTCGATGCCCCACATGAAGCCGAATGCGATCGCAAGGAAGAGCAGGAAGGACATCAGCGGGCTGCCGGACAAGAAGGCAAACTGCATCTGTACACCGACAAGTGCGCCAAGCACGGTTGGCAGCATGGTCAAGGCAAGCAGCATGAAGGTGTTGCGCAGGACCTTGTTCTGCTGCAGTGCCAACTCGCCGCTGGCCTGGCCCGTCATCTGAAACTGGGGTTGCATACTGTTCTCCTGTATGTGAAATTACGATTACGGCGCTAAGACTAGCCAAATAAGGCGAAAGTTTCAATGCTCAAGGTGTCACGGGACGTAACGCTGTGCTCTCGGCGATGGGGCGGCGGCGGCACCGTGCTATCATTCAGTTCACTCAGGATCCTGAGCCGCAACTGGCGACAGTAAGATCGGGCCTTGGTGAAGCTGCAGGAAGCGTGGCAGAGTGGTCGATTGCACCGGTCTTGAAAACCGGCGACGGGCAACCGTCCGTGAGTTCGAATCTCACCGCTTCCGCCAATTGAAACAAGCCTTGCACTATTTTAGCGGCATCCGGAACGGGGCAGAGTGCTTGGTGAATGGTGGATGCACCGAATTCAACTGTGGCAACAAGCCAGCAAGAATAGCGGCGGTAAGCAGAAGGTAAGCACAACAGCGTAAGCAGCATATGGCGGATAAAGACTCAATTACCCGAATGAAGCAGGAGCGTGGCAAGCTGTTTGCAGCCGTTCTGAATGGCCTGTTAAGACGTATGGCATTCACCCCCCTCTCCATCATGGTCCATTCGTTTGCGTTCAAACCACTCCAGGTTCGTTCGCAGATGCTCGTCGCTGCCGACGGCAAGGGCCTGGCGTTCGAGCAGATCACTGGCGACAAGCTGCAGTTTGCCTGGCGGGATCTCCTCTAACGAGCGTGGTCCACGCGTGTGCAACCGGATCTGAGATTAGCCGTTAACACTCAGGTCGAGCGTGCCGGTTCGGTCATGGCCGCTTCGTTGTCGCAGAGCACTCGCCCCTGGCGAATGGCGTCGGTGAGCGCCAGGTCGAGGGCGCTCCTGATCTCGTGGTCCATGCGCCTGATGTCGCAACCGTGCAGATAGACATCGTAGAACAATAATATGGAACGGTGGCTGCTCGACGACCAGGTTGTGCGTCTCCGGTCGGATACCACTGCGGCTACCGCCGGTAGGAAGGCATTTGCTCCCGCGGCCTTCGCTACCTTCCCGGCAAGACGTCTGGCGGTCGGTGTCTACCAGCGCAGCGCTGCCCCGATGACGGCCTTGCCCTGGACCTCCCCGTGTAATTCCGATGGGCGTTTTCCGGGGTAAGATACGCGCATGGCGGACATTCCTGTGCAATCCCCGCGCCCCAGGCTGGTGCGCGTGCTCATGGCGCGGCCCCGGCTGCTCATCTGTGCATTGATCGGGGTGATGACGGCATTTCTTCTTCCGCGTTCGCTGGCGCTGCCCGGCAACACGCGCGCGATCATCGGCTGGAACGTCGGGGCGTGTCTCTACCTGCTGCTCGCGGTGTGGATGATGTTCCGATCGACCCACGAAAGAATCCGGGCACGGGCGTTGCAGCAGGACGAAGGGCGAATCGTGGTCCTCGCGTTGGTCGTCGCAGCGGCGATCGTGGGGCTCGTGGCGATCGTCGTCGAGCTCGGGGTAGCGCAGAACACGCACGAGACACTGCGTCTTGCCCATGTCGGCCTGGCGGCGTTGACCATCGTGTCCTGCTGGGCGTTCACGCAGGTGATGTTCGCGTTGCATTACGCGCATGATTTTTACGCTGCGCAGGCGCGGGGCAATCCCGGCGGCCTCGACTTTCCAGGCGGTCATGCGCCGGACTACGGAGACTTTCTCTATTTCTCCTGTGTGATTGGCACTTCCGGTCAAACCGCCGATGTCAGCCTGAGCAGCCGCTCAATGCGCCGAACCGGACTGGTACACTGCGTCCTGGCTTTCTTCTTCAACACCACGATCCTGGCGTTGACGATCAACATCGCTTCCGGCCTGCTCTGAACGTACGCACCCTTGCTTTCGCGATCAACGCGGCGGTCACAGAGCGATACATCGCCTTACACTTGTCCTGACATCCCTTGCGTAGACGACGGCGTTATTCGGCACAAGGCGCTGCAATAACGCAGTGTCCGAAACCAAATCAATCAAGACTGCCCAAGGAGATTCAAAATGACGAAGACTGTGATCGCTCTGGTTGTTGCCGCTGGCTTTGCTTCCGCTGCTTTTGCCCAGGGAAATACGCCCGCTGTTCCGACGACCTCCGTCGCCCCGGCGACCAAGGTGACGGCCCCGGCGGCTGCCGACAAGAAGGTGGAAGCACCGAAAGCCATCGAGACGGTGAAGGCCGACGCAGCCCACCCGACGACCGCAGCTGCCGCCAAGACCGACGTCAAGGCTGAAGCCAGGACCGAAGTCAAGGGAGAAAAGCAGGCGCACCAGGCACACCCGGTGAAGCATGTTGCCAAGCCCGCGAAGACCGACAGCAAGCCTGAAGCCAAAGCTGAAACCAAGCCGGAGGTCAAGGCCGAGGTCAAGACGGAAGCCAAGCCCATCGCTGCGGTTGCCGTGGTCAAATAAACCGCCCTTCCGGATGCCGGAAACCCTCAGGTTTTTCCCTGGGGGTTTTTTGTTTCAGGTTGGCGGCAGAGCACCATCGCCCGCCGCGCAGGCCCGGTCGGGCGACCGAAAGTCCTCGCGTCAGCGTCAGCGTCCGCCGCCGCTGCCACCCTTGTCCCAGCCATAGCGGGTGGTGCGCTGCCAGCGTGTTTGCGCCTGGCGCAGCGCATTGCCGACCGCCGCCGGGCGCTGCGGGGCGACGGATTTCGGGGCGGGGGTGGATGGCTTGCCGGGGCGTGTCGGATTGCGGGTCATCTGGCGAGCCTCGATCAACGAATGTTCTGCACCGCCAACGCACGGCCTGCTGCGCCCGCTGGTGTCCGGTCTACGGCCCTGGACGCGCCGATGTCCTGACCCGTGCCGTGCGCCGGGGGGCGCGCAGGGCTGTGGTAGACTTTGCGGCCATCTTAACATTCCAGAGGCGGCCATGTCCGGCAACACCATCGGCACCCTGTTTGCCGTGACTTCGTTTGGTGAATCACACGGGCCGGCGATTGGCTGCGTGGTCGATGGCTGTCCGCCCGGCCTGGCGATCAGTGCTGCGGACATCCAGTGGGAACTCGACCGCCGCAAGCCGGGGACCTCGCGGCACGTAACGCAACGGCGCGAACCCGACGCAGTCGAGATCCTGTCCGGCGTTTTCGAGGGCCGCACGACGGGCGCGCCGATCGCCCTGTTGATCCGCAATCAGGATCAGCGCAGCAAGGACTACGGCAATCTTGCCGAGACTTTTCGGCCCGGACACGCCGATTACGTCTATACCCGCAAGTACGGCTTTCGTGACCATCGCGGCGGCGGCCGCTCCTCGGCGCGTGAAACGGCGGTGCGTGTGGCGGCCGGGGCGATCGCCCGCAAGTGGCTGGCCGAGCGCTTTGGGATCAGAATCCAAGGATGGATGAGCCAGCTCGGGCCGATCGAGATTCCCTTCGTAAACGCGGCCGAGATCGACGGCAATCCTTTTTTCGCCCCGAACGCGGCGATCGTGCCGCAACTGGAGGAGTACATGGACCGTCTGCGCAAGTCCGGCGATTCGGTGGGTGCGAAGATCACGGTGACGGCCAACGGCGTGCCGGCGGGCTGGGGCGAGCCGGTCTATGGTCGTCTCGATGCCGAGATCGCCTATGCAATGATGGGCATCAACGCCGTCAAGGGCGTCGAAATCGGGGCCGGCTTTGCCTGCGTTGCCCAGAAGGGCAGTGAGCATGGTGACGAGATGACGCCGCAGGGTTTCCTCAGCAACCATGCCGGGGGCGTGCTCGGCGGCATCTCCAGTGGCCAGGAAGTGATCGTGAACCTGGCCATCAAGCCGACTTCGAGCATCCGCCTGCCGCGCCGCACGGTGACGCTCGACGGACAGGCTGCAATGGTCGAAACGCACGGTCGACACGACCCCTGCGTGGGCATCCGTGCGACGCCGATCGCCGAGGCGATGCTGGCCCTGGTGTTGATCGACCAAGCCTTGCGACATCGTGCCCAGTGCGCCGATGTGTCGAGCAACACCCCACTCATTCCGGGTAGGGTGGCGGGATGACGGGTGGCCTTGCCAATGGTTATAATCGCGCGGTCCGGTCGCGCATAGGGCGGGCCGGGATTTGCCAGAGGCCACGATCATGCAAGTTGAGCATCACGATCTTCACCATGAGTTCCCTGAATACCTCGATTTCATTCACGCACTGCAAGCGTCGAGCGAGCAGTTCGGCCACTTGTATGATCAATACCAGAACCTGACCAGGGAAGTCGAACGTCTCGAGGAGGAAGACCTGCCGGTCGACGACTTCACGATCGAAAACATGAAGAAACATCGGGTGTGGCTGAAAGACCAGATGTACCGGATGCTGGTGGCGCAGAAGAGCGGCGGCTGAGCCGTTCGTCACCCGGCGGGGTCGGGTGCATCCGGTAGAATTGCCGGATGCACGCTCTGCCCTACTGGCGCCTCTCCGGGTACTACTTCTTCTATTTCGCCTTCATCGGCGCGTTTTCACCGTATTTCGGGCTTTATCTCCAGTCCTTGTCGTTTTCGGCCTGGGATATCGGTCTGTTGATGTCGCAGATGCAGTTGATGCGGCTGTTCGCCCCTTATCTGTGGGGTGCACTCGCCGATCGACTGGCGCAGCGGGTGGCTGTCGTCCGTCTGGCGGGCCTGCTCAGCCTGCTGGGTTTCTCGACATTTTTCGTCGTCAGCGGCTTCGTACCGATGCTGATGGCCATGGCCCTCCTGGCTTTCTTCTGGAGCGCTGCGTTGCCGCTGGTCGAAACCCTGACCTTCGACCATCTGCGCGCGGAACCGGCGCGTTACAGCCGTATCCGGCTGTGGGGTTCGATCGGTTTCATCGCCGCGGTGATGGGTACCGGCGCGCTGCTCGACCGCGTGCCCCTGCCGGGTTTGTTGTGGGTGATCGTCGGCACGCTGGGCGGTATCCTGGTCTACGCTTGGGCGGTTCCCGAGGCGCTGCCGTCGGAGTCGGCCGAGGCGCATCTGCCGGTGGCCACGATCATCCGTCAAGCGCGCGTCAGGGCACTGTTCGCCGCGTGTTTTGCGATGTCGGCGGCGCACGGCGCCTTGTACGTCTTCTACTCGATCCACCTTTCCGATCATCACTACAGCAAGTTTCTGGTCGGTTGCCTGTGGTCGCTCGGCGTCGTCGCCGAGATCGTGGTGTTCTTCTTCATGGCCGGGTTGTTACGCCGGTTTGGTTTGCGTACCCTGCTGCTGGTCAGCTTTTCCGCTGCCGTGCTGCGCTTCCTGCTGATCGCCTGGGGCGCCGATTGGCTGTCGGTGATGATCTTCGCGCAGTTGTTGCACGGGCTGACCTTTGGCGCTTATCACGCCGCCGCCATCGCCGCCGTCAACCGCTGGTTCCCTGGTCATTGCCAGGCGCGCGGGCAGGCCTTGTATTCGAGCCTGTCGTTCGGCGCCGGCGGCCTGGTCGGCGGCCTGCTCAGCGGCTGGACATGGGATGCCTGGGGCGCGGCCCCGACCTATGCCATCAGTTCGGCCTTTGCGCTGGTGGGACTCGTTGTCGTCGCCACGTGGGTGAAGAAGGCTGACCTGGACGCATGCGCTGGCGCTGACAGTGTTGATCGCGGTGTGACATAATCCAGCCGTTCATGTTGCCCACCGGGGGCGAACCTCGCAGGATATTCATCGATGTCGCAGACCTTGTACGAGAAGCTTTGGCAGGACCATGTCGTCCATCAGCAAGCGGATGGGACCGCACTGATCTACATCGACCGCCATCTGGTGCACGAAGTGACCAGCCCGCAGGCCTTCGAAGGTCTCAAGCTGGCTGGCCGCAAGCCTTGGCGGGTGTCCTCGATCGTCGCCACGGCCGACCACAACACGCCCACCGACCACTGGGAGCGGGGCATCGAGGACCCGGTGTCGCGTCTGCAGGTCGAGACGCTCGATGCCAATATCCGTGAAGTCGGTGCGCTGGCCTACTTCCCGTTCCGGGACCCGCGCCAGGGCATCGTGCATGTCGTCGGCCCGGAAAGCGGTGCGACGCTGCCGGGCATGACGGTCGTCTGTGGGGACTCGCATACCAGTACGCACGGCGCTTTCGCCTGCATGGCGCACGGCATCGGCACGTCCGAGGTCGAACACGTGCTGGCCACGCAGTGCCTGCTGCAGAAGCGGTCGAAGACGATGCTTCTGCAGGTCGATGGGGTGCTCGGCAAAGGCGTGACGGCGAAGGACGTGGCGCTGGCCATCATCGGCCGCATCGGTACTGCCGGTGGCACGGGTTATGCCATCGAGTTTGCCGGCAGCGCGATTCGCGGCTTGTCGATGGAGGGGCGGATGACGCTCTGCAACATGGCCATCGAAGCGGGCGCCCGCCTTGGCCTGGTGGCCGTCGATGAGGTGACGATCGACTACCTGCGCGGTCGTCCGTTCGCTCCGCAGGGCGAGCAGTGGGAGCGTGCCGTCGTGGCCTGGCGCCGGCTGCACAGCGATCCCGACGCCCACTTTGATTGCGTCGTCGAACTGTCGGCGGCGGACATCAGGCCACAGGTGACCTGGGGTACGTCGCCGGAGATGGTGGTGCCGGTCGATGCCTGTGTCCCCGACCCGGCCAGTGAGCCGGATCCGACGCGGCGCGAAGGCATGCAGCGTGCCCTGAGCTACATGGGGCTGCGCCCGAACCTGCCGATTCGGGAGATCTGGCTCGACAAGATCTTCATCGGTTCGTGCACCAACTCGCGGATCGAGGATCTGCGAGCTGCCGCCGGGATTGTCAGGGGCCGGAAGGTGGCCGGCAGCATCCGGCAGGCCCTGGTCGTTCCGGGCTCGGGGCTGGTCAAGCAGCAGGCCGAAAGCGAGGGACTGGACCAGGTTTTCATCGCTGCCGGCTTCGAGTGGCGCGAGCCGGGCTGTTCGATGTGTCTGGCGATGAATGCCGACCGCCTCGAACCCGGAGAGCGTTGTGCCGCGACCTCGAATCGTAATTTTGAAGGGCGACAGGGGGCCGGCGGACGGACTCACCTCGTCAGCCCTGAAATGGCTGCCGCCGCGGCGATCGCCGGGCACTTCTGCGATGTCGGCGAGTGGCTCTAGGGGGCAGGAGAGGACATGAAGCAAGCGACGTGGATGCTGATGCTGGTTCTGGCGGCGCTGTCGCTGCCGGCGTGCAATACCATGCACGGCCTGGGCAAGGATATCCAGAAGGGTGGCCAGGCCATCGAGAGGGCGGCCAGCTGAAGCGGCCCTGACAAGGAGGAGTATGGACAAGTTCGTTCGCCTTGAGGGACTCGTGGCGCCGCTCGACCGGGCCAACGTGGATACCGACGCGATCATTCCCAAGCAGTTTCTGAAGTCGATCAAGCGTTCGGGCTTTGGCCCCAACCTGTTCGACGAATGGCGCTATCTCGATGTCGGCGAACCCGGACAGGACAACTCCCGGCGGCCACTCAATCCGGACTTCGTGCTCAACCAGCCGCGCTATCAGGGCGCGCAGATTCTCCTGGCGCGCAAGAACTTCGGCTGCGGCAGTTCGCGCGAACACGCCCCCTGGGCCTTGCTCGACTTCGGTTTTCGCGCGGTGCTCGCCGAGAGTTTTGCCGACATCTTCTTCAACAACTGCTTCAAGAACGGTGTCCTGCCGATCGTCCTGCCGGCCACCGAGATTGATGCGCTGTTTGCGCTGGTCGGGGCGACGCCGGGTTATCGGCTGCTGATCGATCTCGAGCGGCAGCAGGTCATTCGCCCCGATGGCCGGGCCTTGCCGTTTGCTGTCGATGCTTTCCGAAAGGAATGCCTGCTCAACGGTTGGGACGATATCGGTCTGACCCTGCGCCATGCTGAACTGATCAAGGCCTTTGAAGACCGGCGGCGCATCGAGCAGCCCTGGTTGTTTGCCTGAGGGAGCGAAAATGAAGATCTGCATTCTTCCCGGCGACGGTATCGGCCCGGAAATCATGGCCGAAGCGGTGCGCGTGCTGCAGGCGCTCGACCTGCGCTGTGAGCTGGAAGAAGCGCTGCTCGGCGGCTGCGCGGTCGATGCCACCGGTGAGCCTTACCCGGAGGCCACGCAGCGCCTCGCCAAGGCCGCCGACGCGGTCCTGCTCGGTGCCGTCGGGGGTCCGCAGTGGGACAACCTGCCACGCGCGCAGCGTCCCGAGCGTGGTCTGCTCGGCATTCGCCAGCAACTTGGCCTGTTTGCCAACCTGCGCCCGGCGATCCTTTATTCCGAACTGGCCAATGCTTCGACGCTCAAACCGGAAGTGGTGGCCGGGCTCGACATCCTGATCGTCCGCGAACTGACCGGGGATATCTATTTCGGCCAGCCGCGCGGCATCGAAATGCGCGCGGTCGATGGTCACCAGGAGCGTTTCGGCTTCAACACCATGCACTACAGCGAAAGCGAGATTCGCCGTATTGTGCGCGTCGCTTTCGCAGCAGCCCGCAAGCGCAACCGGAAGCTGTGCTCGGTCGACAAGATGAATGTGCTCGAGACGACCCAGCTGTGGCGCGACGTGGCCAACGAAACGGCCGCCGAATATCCGGATGTCGAACTCAGCCACATGTTGGTCGACAATGCAGCGATGCAACTGGTGCGCAATCCGAAGCAGTTCGACGTGCTGGTCACCGGCAACCTGTTCGGAGACATCCTGTCTGACGAAGCGGCGATGCTCACCGGATCGATCGGCATGTTGCCGTCGGCCTCGCTGGATGCCGACAACAAGGGTCTGTACGAGCCTTGTCACGGTTCCGCTCCGGACATTGCTGGTCATGGGCTGGCCAATCCGCTGGCCACGATCCTTTCAGTGGCGATGATGTTGCGCTACACGTTTGCGCAGGAGGATGCCGCCTTGCGCATCGAGAGCGCCGTCAGGAAAGTGCTGGCACTGGGCTATCGGACGGCCGACATCTACGAGCCTGGGACGCAGAAGCTGGGTACCCGCGCAATGGGTGACGCAGTGCTGGCGGCACTTTGAATCGGGTTAAGGAAAAAGGTAAGAACATGATGAAGCTTGGTCTGGTAGGTTGGCGGGGCATGGTGGGCTCGGTGCTGATGCAGCGGATGGTCGAAGAGGGTGATTTCGAGCACGTCGAGCCGCTCTATTTTTCGACCTCGGCAGTCGGCGGCAAGGCGCCGCTGCTGGCTGGCAAGGAGGCCGCGCCGCTGCAGGACGCGATGTCGATCGAGGCCCTGAGCCGGATGGATATCGTCATCACCTGTCAGGGCGGCGACTATACCAAGGAGGTCTTCCCCCGCCTGCGTGCCGCCGGCTGGCGAGGACACTGGATCGACGCCGCTTCGACCCTGCGCATGCACGACGACGCCGTGATCATCCTCGACCCGGTGAACCTTGAGGTCATCAGGGACGCTCTGGCCAGAGGCGGTCGCAACTGGATCGGCGGCAACTGCACGGTTTCGCTGATGCTGATGGGGCTTGGCGGTCTGTTCCGGCACGATCTGGTCGAATGGATCAGCGCCATGACCTATCAGGCCGCTTCAGGAGCCGGGGCGCAGAACATGCGTGAACTGCTGCAGCAGATGGGTGTGCTGCACGACGCGGTGAAGGCTGAACTGGCCGAACCGGCTTCGGCGATCCTCGAGATCGATCGCAAGGTTGCCGAAAGCATGCGTTCAGCGGCCTTTCCGACCACCAATTTCCGCAACACGGCGCTGGCCGGAAGCGTCATTCCCTGGATCGATGCCGAGGTCGAGGGCGGTCAGTCCAAGGAGGAGTGGAAGGGCGGTGCCGAGTGCAACAAGATTCTCGGTCTGCCCGCGTTTCGCACTCCCGGGAGCATCCCGGTCGATGGCCTGTGCGTGCGTGTCGGCGCGATGCGCTGCCATTCGCAGGGCCTGACCATCAAGCTCAGGCGGGACGTTCCTCTGGCCGACCTTGAGGACATTATCGCGCAGGCCAACCCCTGGGTGAAAGTAGTGCCGAATCGACGCGAGGCCAGCGAGCGCGAACTGACGCCGGCGGCCGTCACCGGCACTCTCTCGGTCCCGGTGGGCCGTTTGCACAAGCTGGCGATGGGGTCGGAGTACCTCGGTGCGTTCACTGTCGGTGACCAGCTCCTGTGGGGGGCGGCCGAACCGCTACGCCGGATGCTTCGGATTCTGATCGATAACTGATTGATGGAGAAAAACCAGGCTTGCGCGTCCGGTTTCCGGGGTGCAGCCGGCTGCCGCTACCGCCGCATGTTTAGCTTGCATGGCTAACTTCATGATGTTATTTTAATAATCCCGATTTCGACGCTCAAGGTGGCGCCGTGGCCAAGAAAACAAATCTCACAGCAAGCAATCTCAGACTGCGGACCTCGGTATTGGCGGTGGCGTCGGCACTGACGCTCACGGCTTTGCCTGTGGCTACCGAGGCTGCCGGGCTCGGCAAGGTGAACGTCTTTTCGGCGCTGGGACAGCCCTTGCGCGCGGAACTGGAAGTCTTTGCGACCCGCGAAGAGCTTGCCGGGATGAAAGCCCAGCTTGCTTCGCAGGACGCCTTCAAACAAGCGGGTGTGGACTTCGCGCCGTCCTTGTCGGGGATCACGCTGGCCGTCGATAAGCGCCCGAATGGTCAGGCGATCATCAGGTTGACCTCGACCAAGCCGATCAACGATCCGTTCGTCGATCTACTGCTTGAACTCAACTGGCCAACCGGCCGCTTGATTCGTGAATACACTTTCCTGCTTGATCCACCCGAGTTCACCAGCAAGGCGACAGCGGCTTCGGCGCCGGCCATCGCCCGGCCAGTGGCCGTAGCGCGACAGACCGTCGACACGCGCCCGCTGGAGGACAAGCCGGCCAGGCCCGCGCCCTACCGTGGCCGGACCAGCGAATCGGTGCAGAAACCCATGGATGGGGGGAGTACCTACGAGGTCAGGCGCGGCGAAACACTGGGCAAGATTGCCAGCGAACTGCGGCCTGATGGGGTGTCTCTCGACCAGATGCTGCTGGCCCTGTTTCGGGCGAATCAGGACGCTTTCGACCACGGCAACATCAATCGCCTGAAAGCGGGCAAGATTCTTTCGGTTCCGGACAAAGCGGCTCTCGAGTCGATTCCGCGGGAAGAAGCGAAGACGGTGATTGCCGCCCAGTCATCGGACTGGGGAGCCTACCGTCGGAAGCTCGCCGGTGTGGCTGGCGATTTGCCGAGCCGGGAGGAGGTGCCACGGCAGCAGGCTGCCGGCAGGATCACCACCAGGGTGGAAGACCGGGCAGGCCCGTCCAGCGAACCCAAGGATCAACTCAAGGTATCGAAAACCGACCTTGCCGGCGTCAAACCATTGCCCGCATCGAGGCGAACCGACGAGGACCTGATCGCCAAGGAAAAGGCGCTCAAGGATGCCAATGAGCGTCTGGCGAGCCTTGAGCGGAACGTGGCCGAACTGCAGCGACTGGTTGAACTCAAGAGCCAGACGCTGGCCGACCTGGAGAGACAGGCCGCTGGCAAGACCACGCCTCCCGTCGAAGCCAGGAAAATGCCGGAAGAGCCACGACCGGCAAACCTTGCCGCCGCCCCTTTGCCGGCGCCGACGGCCAGTGCCGTGCCTGCCCCGGTCAAGGCAGAACCTCCTCCCGCTGCTGCCGCAGGGGTGACCGTCGCCAAGCCTGCCGACCAGCAGCTGACCGATGGCAAGCCGGCGGAAGCGCTGGTTAAGCCCGAGGAAGTCAAGCCTGAAGTCAAGGTCGAGGTGGCGCCGCCTGCGCCACCACCACCACCGCAGCCGGCCGAACTGCCAAAGCCCAAGCCGGTGGTGGTCACGCCGCCGGAAGAGCCGGGTTTCATCGAAGACGTGCTGGGAAGTACGGCCTTCCTGGCCGGTGGCGGAGCCATCGCGGCCCTGCTCGCTGCCTACTGGCTGGCCAAGCGTCGTCGTCCGAGCAACGCCGAGGTGCCGTTGGGTGCGACCAGTACCCTTTCGCCCCTCAGCGAGGCCATGGTCGCCAAGTCGGTCTTCAACAGCGCCGGCGGCCAGAGTGTGGATACCTCCGACTCGATGGTCCAGACCGACTTCAGCCAGGCGGGTCCGGGCAGCATTGACACCGATGAGGTCGATCCCGTTGCCGAAGCCGATGTCTATATGGCGTACGGCCGCGATGCGCAGGCAGAAGAGATCCTTCTTGAGGCCAAGCAGAAGGATCCACGGCGTTACGCCATTCATCTGAAGTTGCTAGAGATTTACCTCAATCGACAGGATCTCAAGCCGTTCTCCAAACTGGCCACGGAACTTCACGATGCCACCGGCGGAGTCGGCGCCGAATGGGAGAAGGCGGTGGCCATGGGCCTCCAGCTTGACCCGAGCAATCCACTCTACGGTGCCGCCGCACAGACCCAGCCAGCACCTCGCGATGCCGCGCTGGCGGGCACCGCCGCGGCAGCGTTCGCCTTGCAGGATACGCTCGTCAAGCCTCCCGCCAAGCCGCCGGAGGTCCCGGTACTGGTGGATGTACCGCCGGTGCAGACCGCGGTGGCCTGGAGCCCGGCTGAAGAAGCCAAGCTGCAACCCTCCGATCTTGCCGATCTGGACTTCGATCTCGGCAGCAGCGAACCGGCGCCGCGACCGCCAGCCCAGGTTGACGACGGCTACCTGGAAACGACGCTCTCGTTTCCGAACACCGTCGAAGGTGATGCCCTGGACTTTGATCTGGCTGATACCACGTCGATACCGGCGGTAGTGGAAGCGCCTGGCCCGCAACTGGTGGAAGACGCCACCTCACTCGCAGTCACCATGCTGGTTGGGGCCGACTCCTTGCCGAGTGCTCCGGAGCCCGGAGTAGGACTCGATTTCGAGTTCGACCTTGGACAGGAGGTGCCTGGCGAGTCGAACTGGGGGGTAACGACGCTTACGCGCGCCGAAACCGATGAGGAGGTACTCGACATCGGTTCGCCGAATGCGGAGGCTCTGGATGAGGCGCTGGAGTTTGATGTCCGGTTGACCGAGTCGACGGTCCTCGGCGAGGCGATGCAGCATCCAGCCTTTGACATGTCGTCGATCAGCCTGGATCTGGCTGAGCCTGATGTCGAGGATCGTGCGGAGGCGTCAACTCCGAATATTTCCCCGGAGTTTTCCTTCGAGGCCGACCAGGAGGACACCCTGGTCAACCCGAACTTTTCAGTGCAACAGTCGCAAACCGAGCCGAACTCGGTGTTCGACTTCGCCACGGCTGCCGACGCCGGGACGGAGTCCCTGATCAGTGCCGGCGAAGAGGTGGCCACCAAGATGGACCTGGCGAGGGCGTATCAGGAAATGGGCGACATCGAAGGCGCTCGCGAACTCTTGCAGGAGGTCGCCAACGAGGGGGACACGGCGCAACGAGAAGCTGCGCGAGCCCTCCTTGCCGGATTGCGCGACTGATCCGCGCGCTTCCGTGCCTGCGGTCCGTTCCAGTGCGGATCCCGGGCGCTCAACGAGAATGCCACCTTGCACCCGACCACTTGCCTAGTCGCCTGGCTCCTGAGTTTGGTGGCCGTACAGGGCCTGCAGGGCAGCCTGTTGGCGGCGGCCTTTCTGGTACCGCCGCTGTTCGGTCGTCTGGCTTTGCAATGTGCCATCCGGCTTGCCTGGGGAGCGCGTTGGCTGTTCCTGTCCCTGTTCGTCATTCTTGCCTGGGGTCGAGCTGGCGAGCCCGTCTGGGGCGGTGCCATGGCGCCCAGTGCCGAGGGTTTGAGCGAGGCCTTGACGCAAGTCGGGCGCTTGTTGCTGGTATTGATGGCGGTAGCGGTGCTACGCCAGCGGCTGTCCGTGCCGGAGTTCCTGACTGCCGCGCATCGTCTGCTGTGGCCGCTGCGGCGCTGCGGCGTCGATACCGATCGCGGGATTGTTCGGGTACTGCTGGTCCTGCAGTACCTTGAGACGACACCGCGGCCGCGCGACTGGCGGCGGCTGCTCGACGTGCCCGAAGTCAGCAGCAGCGAGGTGTTCGAGTTGCGCGATCGCCACTTTCCTGGACGCGATTATTTGATCATCGGTTTGCTGCTGGTCAGCGTCGTGCTGCTCTACGGCCATGCACAGGCGTGAGCGATGAGACTTGCCCTGGCGGTAGAGTATGACGGCAGCAGCTTTCGTGGCTGGCAGCAACAACCGGGCGGTGGTACCGTCCAGGATGCGTTGCAGGACGCCTTGCGGCAGTTCGCCGGAGTGCCGGTAACGGTGGTCTGCGCCGGCCGAACCGATGCCGGCGTGCATGCGTTGGGGCAGGTAGTGCATCTCGATACCCAGTTGGAGCGCTCGATGTTTGCCTGGGTGCGCGGCGCCAACACTTTCCTGCCGGCAGCAGTGGCCGTGCGCTGGGCACAGATCGTGGCGGATGACTTCCACGCACGTGCGTCGGCGTACTCGCGGCACTATCGCTATCTGTTGATCAACCGTGCGCACCGGACAGGGGCCTGGCACGGCAAGGCCGGTTGGTACCATCATCCTCTGGATGTTGCGGCGATGCAGGCGGCGGCGGACCTGTTGCTCGGTGAGCGCGATTTTTCCGCCTTTCGCGCCGCCGAGTGTCAGGCCATATCGCCGGTGAAGATCATGCGCCGAGCCGAGGTCCGCCGTTTTGACGATCTCGTCGTCTTTGATTTCGAGGCCTCGGCCTTCCTTCACCACATGGTGCGTAATCTCGTCGGCAGCCTTGTTGCCGTCGGTCAAGGGAAGCATTCCCCGGAATGGATCGCCGAGTTGCTGGCCTGTGGTGATCGACGCCTGGCGGCACCGACCTTTGCGGCTGCCGGACTGTACCTCGCCGCGGTGCGCTATCAGCCGCACTGGGGGTTACCCCACACCGCTGCAACTTTGTTCTTACCCGGCGCTTTCGATTCCTGCGGAACAGGCCGGGCTGGGTGATGGCGCCACGCATCAAGATCTGTGGATTGACTCGCGTCGAGGATGTGCAGCAAGCCGTGCACGCCGGGGCGGATGCCATTGGCCTGGTATTCTACCCACCGAGTCCGCGTTACGTCGATCTGCCGACGGCGGTTCGGTTGGCGCGTGCCGTGCCGCCCTTTGTCAGCATTGTCGGTCTCTTCGTCAATGCCGATCCGCTCACCGTGCGGGCGACTCTCGCTGCGGTGCCGATTCACCTGCTGCAACTGCATGGTGATGAAGACGAGGCCTATTGCCGGCAGTTCGACCGACCTTACATCAAGGCCGCGCGCGTCAGGCCGGGAATGGATTTGCTACAATACGCGGCTGCCTTTCCTGGTGCGCAGGCGATCCTTCTCGATGCCTTCGTTGACGGCTACGGTGGCGGCGGCAGGGTATTCGACTGGTCACTGGTGCCCCCTGCGCTGGGCAGGCCGTTGATTCTGTCCGGTGGACTGGATGCGGAGAACGTGGCTGCGGCGGTGTGCCGGTTGCGGCCCGAGGCAGTGGATGTCTCGTCAGGGGTTGAGGCGAGCAAAGGCATCAAGGATGTCGGGAAGATGCGTGCCTTTGTGGCGGCAGTGCGTGCGGCTGGGTCGATGAGCGGCGACGGCCGCGAGATGAAGTCTTGACGGAATGGCAGATGCGCAGGAAGACTGGTGGGCGGACACGGACGTGCTGGCGCCGCTACGTGGCTAAACATACCTGAAGCGACGACTGAGGGTTTTCCCCGGACGCTGTTCCAGCGTCCTGTCGCAACACGTCGCAAGGAGATTGTTGATGGCCATGCATGCCCATGACTTACCCGATGCCAGCGGCCATTTTGGCCCCTACGGTGGCATCTTCGTGGCGGAAACGCTGATTACTGCGCTCGCCGAGCTCAACGAAGCATACGCCGTCGCGCGGCACGACCCGCAGTTCGTCGCCGAATTCGAGTACGAACTCAAACACTATGTCGGTCGGCCCAGTCCGGTCTATCACGCCAGGCGCTGGTCTGAGCTCCTCGGCGGTGCGCAGATTTACCTGAAGCGTGAAGACCTGAACCATACCGGCGCGCACAAGATCAACAATTGCATCGGCCAGGCGCTGCTGGCGCGACGGATGGGCAAGCCGCGCGTCATCGCCGAAACCGGTGCCGGCCAGCACGGCGTCGCCACGGCCACCGTTGCCGCACGCTATGGCATGACTTGCGTGGTCTACATGGGCGCCGAAGACATCCGGCGGCAGGCGGCCAATGTTTACCGCATGAAGCTGCTCGGAGCCAGCGTGGTGCCGGTCAACAGCGGTTCCAGGACGCTCAAGGATGCCTTGAACGAAGCCATGCGCGACTGGGTGACGAACGTCTCCGACACCTTCTACATCATCGGCACCGTCGCTGGTCCACATCCTTACCCGATGATGGTGCGCGATTTTCAATCGGTCATCGGCCGCGAGTCGATTGCCCAGATGCACGAACACTGCGCTCGTCAGCCCGACGCGGTGATTGCCTGCGTGGGTGGCGGTTCCAATGCGATGGGGATTTTTCATCCCTACCTGCCGTTCGAGGGTGTGCGTCTGATCGGTGTCGAGGCGG
The DNA here is from genome assembly GCA_016714935.1 of Candidatus Accumulibacter propinquus. Classification (GTDB taxonomy): domain Bacteria; phylum Pseudomonadota; class Gammaproteobacteria; order Burkholderiales; family Rhodocyclaceae; genus Accumulibacter; species Accumulibacter propinquus. The sequence goes on from JADKBU010000005.1 coordinate 149,173, forward strand.
CTGGTGAAGGCCTCACCACCGGACGTCACGCCGCTTCATTGACGGCTGGTCGTCCGGGTGTGCTGCACGGCAACAGGACCTACCTGTTGCAGGACGAGAATGGTCAGATTATCGAGACGCACTCGATCTCGGCCGGGCTCGATTATCCGGGTGTCGGCCCGGAGCATGCGTGGCTCAAGGACAGTGGTCGGGCCGAGTATGTCAGTGTCAGCGATGTCGAGGCGCTGCAGGCTTTTCACGACCTGTGCCGGCTCGAAGGCATCATCCCGGCACTGGAGTCTAGCCATGCCCTGGCCTACGCCGGCAAGCTGGCGCCGACCCTGGGCAAGGACAGGATTCTGCTGGTCAACCTCTCCGGTCGGGGTGACAAGGATATGCATACCGTGGCCGAAAAATCGGGCATCAAATTCTGACCATGAAAAGAATCCAGGCTGTATTCGCGCGTCTGCAGGCGCAGGGGCGCAAGGCGCTGATCCCGTTCATCACCGCCGGTGACCCCGATCCGGCGTTGACCGTGCCCTTGCTGCAGACCCTGGTCCGCGCCGGTGCCGACATCATCGAACTGGGCGTTCCGTTCTCCGATCCGATGGCCGACGGCCCCACCATTCAACGCGCCTCCGAGCGCGCGTTGGCGAAAGGTGTCAGTCTCCGTCAGGTGCTCGGGCTGGTGCGCGACTTCCGAGCTGCAGACCAGGAGACACCGATTGTACTCATGGGTTACGCCAACCCGATCGAAGCGATGGGCGTCGAGGCCTTTGCGGCTGCCGCCGGCGATGCCGGCGCCGATGGCGTTCTGGTGGTCGATTATCCCCCCGAGGAAGGGATCGATTTTGCGCATACGCTGCGGCGCCATGGACTCGCTCCGATCTTCCTGTTGGCGCCGACTTCCAGCGCCGCACGAATCGCGCAGGTTGGAGCGCTTGCCGGCGGCTACATCTATTATGTATCGCTGAAGGGGGTTACCGGATCGGCCGCGCTCGACGTCGCCGCGGTTGCCGCCCGCATCCCGGACATCCGGGCCCGTACCGGCGTGCCGGTAGGTGTCGGCTTCGGCATCCGCGATGCGGCGACCGCCGCCGCGGTGGCGAAAATTGCCGATGCGGTGGTCGTCGGCAGCCGGATCATCGAGGAAATTGAGCAATCGGTACCGGCGCAGGCGTGTGCGAACGTGCTCGCCCTGGTGGCGGAGATTCGTCGCGGAATGGACGCGGCAACGAGTACGTCAGGAGGAACGACATGGGCTGGCTGAACAAACTGCTGCCGCCGAAAATCAAGCGCAATGACAACGGTATTGCGCGCCGGTCTTCACTGCCCGAAGGCCTGTGGAGCAAGTGCGTGGCGTGCGAGGCGGTGCTCTACGCGACCGACCTGGCGAGCAACTGCAACGTCTGCCCCAAGTGCGGTCACCACAAGCGTCTGGACGCGCGCGCCCGGATCGAACTGCTGCTCGATGCCGAGGGGCGCAGCGAGATTGCCTCCGAGGTGTTGCCGGTCGATTCCTTGTCGTTCAAGGACAGCCGCCGTTATCCGGAGCGCCTGCAGGACGCTACCGCGGCGACAGGCGAGACCGAAGCGCTGGTGGCGATGCGTGGCGCGATCAAGACCCTGCCGGTGGTTCTCGCCGTATTCGAGTTCGACTTCATGGGTGGGTCGATGGGCTCGGTGCTGGGTGAGCGTTTCGTGCGTGCCGTGCAGGCGGCGGTCGACGATGCCGTGCCTTTCATCTGCGTGACTGCCTCTGGCGGTGCGCGCATGCAGGAAGGACTGTTTTCGCTGATGCAGATGGCCAAGACGACGGCGATCCTGACTCGCCTTTCGCAAGCCCGGCTGCCTTTCATTTCGATCCTCAGCGATCCGACAATGGGGGGTGTATCGGCGTCGTTCGCCTTCATCGGCGACGTGGTGATTGCCGAACCGGGGGCGCTGATCGGTTTTGCGGGTCCGAGGGTCATCGAACAGACGGTTCGCGAGACTTTACCGGAGGGTTTCCAGCGCTCGGAATTCCTGCTGGAGAAGGGCGCCATCGACATGATCGTCGATCGGCGCGAAATGAAGGAACGGGTTGCAGCGGTGCTGGCCATGCTGCAGAAGCGGCCGGCACTGCAGTGAGGCGCGGGCGTTGAGCGGCACCGAGGGCGAGTCTGCGTCGCTCTCGCCGGCTGCGTCCCTGTCGGGCTGGCTGGCCCACCTCGAAAGCCTGCATCCGCGCGGGCAGGGAGGGATCGAACTGGGGCTGGAACGTGTCCTTCGCGTCAAGGACGAGTTGCGCCAGCACCCGGAATGTCCGGTGATCACCGTCGGCGGCACCAACGGCAAAGGGTCGACCTGCGCCTACCTAGAAGCCATCTACAGCCTTGCCGGTTTTCGGGTCGGCTGTTATACCTCGCCGCATCTGCTCGATTACAACGAGCGTGTGCGCATCGACCGGCGGCCGATAAGCGACGATGCGCTGTGCGAAGCTTTTGGCAAGGTCGAGGCAGCGAGGCAGGCGGCCGGACAGGTGCCGCTGACCTATTTCGAGTTCGGTACACTTGCAGCCATGGAGGCTTTCCGCAGCCAGGCCCTGGAGGTGCTGATTCTCGAAGTGGGGCTGGGGGGACGCCTGGATGCGGTCAATGCCTACGCGTCCGATTGCGCCGTGGTGACCGGCATTGCGCTCGACCACACGGACTGGCTGGGAGCGACCCGCATGTCGATCGGTTTCGAGAAGGCCGGGATTTTCCGCGCAGGCAAACCGGCCGTGTGTGCCGACCCCGACCCGCCCCAATCACTCCTTGCACAGGCCGCGGCCATCAGTGCCGACCTGCACTTGCTGGGCCGTGATTTCGGATATTTCGGCGATCGTCTGCAATGGACCTTCTGGGGGCGTGCAGGACTGCGACGCGGCGGCTTGGCAAACCCAGGACTGCGGGGTGCGTGCCAGTTGCGCAATGCCGCCGCTGCGCTTGCCGTCATCGATGTGCTTCGGCAGCGACTGCCGGTTTCGATGCAGGCGACCCGACTCGGGCTGATCGATCCGCACTTGCCGGGGCGATTTCAGGTCCTGCCGGGGCAACCGGCAATCGTCCTCGACGTGGCGCACAACCCGCAGGCGGTGACCGGGTTGGCCGAGAACCTGGCCGACATGGGTTTCTTCGCCAGGACCATCGCCGTCGTCGGCATGCTCGCCGACAAGGATATCGCCGGTTCGCTGGCGCCGCTGGCCGGCAAGGTTGCCCTGTGGCTGCTCGCCGACCTCGACGTGCCGCGTGGCGCTTCGTCTTCGCTGCTGGCAGCCGCCATCAAAGCCGCAGATCTCGGCGGTGAGGTCGAATGTCTTGCTTCACCGGTTCGAGCATTCGAGCGTTCTGCCGAACTGGCTGGGGAAAATGATAGAATTGTCGTCTTTGGATCGTTCTACACGGTCGCGGCCGTCATGCGCAGCATGCAAAGTGGTCGTTAGACACCAGCGAGACGAGTGGACTCCACGCTACCGATGACTGAAACATCAGATCCGCAACTGCAACTGAAAAAACGGGCTCGTCGCCGCCTCGTCGGCGCAGTCGCGTTTGCCGGACTGGCCGCCGTAGTTCTGCCGATGGTGATGGACGAGGAGCCCAAACAGCAGGTGCAGGATGTCCAGATTCGCATTCCCGGACAGGACCAGGTGCCGTTCAAGCCCAAGGAACTCGCTGCCAAGGCGACATCTGCGACGTCGGAGGCGGCGGTGAAGAGCGTGCCGGATGGCGAGCAATCGAACGGTGCAGCCGGTGGCGACGCCCCGCCGAAGGTCGCCGCGCCGGCAGCCAAGGTGGCCGCTGTCGCTGTACCCAAGGCAGGTGACAAGCCTGCAGAAAAGAAGGTCGCCAAGCCGGCGGAGAATCCGCCTGAAAAGGCCGCCGAGAAGAAGGTTGTCAAGCCGGCGGAAAAAGTGCCCGAGAAAACGGCCGAAAAGAAGTCCACCAAGCTGCCTGAGACACTGCCCGAGAAGGCCGTGGAAAAGAAGACGGCAAAACCGCCGGAGGCGTTGCCGGAGAAGGTGGTCAAGAAAGAGGTCGGCAAGCCCGTGGACAGGGTGCCGGAGAAACCGCTCGACAAGAAGGTTGAAAAACCGGCTGAAAAGGTCGTCGAGAAGGCAGCAGAGAAGGCGCCGGTGAAGAAAGTCGACAAGCCCGCGGAGAAGTCGCCCGAGTCATCCTCGGAAGATGCGGGCAAGCCAGCCGCGGAGGAGGCGCCGCATTCCGCAGCACCTCCCACCAGCAAGTCGTCGGAAGCACCGCAGGCGAAATCCGGTGGACAGCAGGTGATCGTGATCGGAGCCTTCACTAATCCCGAAAACGTCAAACAATTGCAGGGCAAGATCAGCAGTGCCGGTGTCAATACCTATACCGAGGTTCTCGATTCCCCGGATGGCAAGAAGACCCGCGTGCGTGCCGGACCCTTCCCGAATCGCGAGGCCGCCGACAAGGCGCTCGAAAAATTGAAGAGGATTGGCGTTAGCGGAGTCGTCGCCGGCAGGTAATGACAGTCTTTGATTACTTCGTGGTAATGATCGTCACGGCTTCGCTTCTGCTGGGCATGTGGCGAGGCGTGGTTGGCGAGATCATCGCACTGGTCGCCTGGGTGCTGGCCTTCTTTGCGGCGAGATGGTGGGGGGCACACGCCGCGCAGTGGTTCACGGCGATTGCCGACCCGACACTGCGCGTGGTCGCGGGCTGGGTGGCCGTGTTCGTGTCGGTGCTGATCGCCATGGCGCTGCTTCGCCTGGCGGTGCGTGGCCTGCTCAAGGTGCTGGGAATGACCCTCAGCGATCGCTTGCTGGGAACTGTTTTCGGCGTGGCCCGCGGCCTGGTGCTCGTGCTGGTTCTCGTGGCGCTGGGAGGCATGACGGCGCTGCCAAAGGAAAAGTGGTGGAGTGAGGCTTATTTCTCTGCCCCTCTTGAAACAGCCGTGCTCGCCAGCAAGCCCTGGCTGCCTTCCGACGTGGCTAAACGAATCAGGTTTGGGTGACAAAGACTATGTGCGGAATTCTCGGAGTTGTTGCCACCACGCCGGTTAACCAGTTGCTTTACGACGGGCTGATGGTCCTGCAACATCGTGGTCAGGACGCCGCCGGCATCGTCACCGTCGAGGACGATGCCTTTCACATGCACAAGGGCTCCGGGCTGGTGCGCGACGTGTTCCGTACGCGCAATATGCGAGCCTTGCCGGGCAACATGGGGATTGCCCATTGTCGCTACCCGACCGCCGGCTCGGCCTTTGATTCGGCACTATCGCAGCCCTTCTACGTCAACTCGCCGTTCGGGATCGTGCTCGGACACAACGGCAACCTGACCAACGCCGAGCAACTCAAGGAGGAGATGTTTCGTCAGGATCTGCGACACATCAACACCAACTCCGATTCGGAAGTGCTGCTGAACACTCTGGCGCATGAATTGCAGGCCACGGCCCGGGGCTGTCGGCTCGACCTCGATACCATCTTTGCTGCGGTGGCTGCGGTGCATCGCCGTTGCCGGGGAGCCTATGCGGTAGTGGCAATGATCGCCGGACACGGCCTGCTGGCCTTTCGCGATCCCTTTGGCATTCGACCGCTGGTTTTCGGTACCAACGAGACGGCGCAGGGCACGGAGTATCTTTTTGCCTCCGAGTCCGTGGCCCTCGATACCCTGGGTTTTCAGGTGCTTCGCGATGTCGATCCGGGCGAGGCGATCTTCATCGATCTCGAACATCGCATGCATCAACGGCAATGTGCGAGCAACGCCGTGCTGTCGCCCTGCATCTTCGAATTCGTATATCTGGCTCGTCCCGACTCGGTGATCGACGGGGTGTCGGTTTATGAAGCACGCCTGTCGATGGGAGAACGTCTGGCGGACAAGCTGGTGAAGCACATTGCCGTCGAGCAGATCGACGTGGTGATCCCGATTCCCGATTCGAGCCGCCCATCGGCGATGCAGCTTGCACAACGAATCGGGGTTCCGTATCGCGAAGGTTTCGTCAAGAACCGCTACATCGGCCGCACGTTCATCATGCCCGGGCAGGCCACGCGCGCGCGTTCGGTGCGTCAGAAGCTGAACACCGTGGCGCAGGAATTCAAGGGCAAGCGCGTCCTGCTGGTTGATGATTCGATCGTACGCGGCACGACAAGTCGCGAGATCGTCGAGATGGCACGCGCGGCCGGCGCGCTCAAGGTCTACTTTGCCTCGGCCTCACCGCCCGTGCGCTACCCCAATGTTTATGGCATAGACATGCCGACACGCAGCGAACTGATTGCCACCGGTCGCACCGGCGAGGAAATCGGTTGTGAAATTGGCGCCGATGCCCTCGTCTATCAGGATCTCGAAGCACTCAAGGCGTCGATTCGCGACCTCAAACCGTCTCTCTGCCATTTCGATACCTCATGCTTCGATGGTTCGTACGTCACCGGCGATGTCAGTGCCGAGTATCTGACGGCCATCGAACAGGCACGCGAAGGCCATCACGCAATCACCAAGGAAGAGCGCCGGGCGTCCAAGCAGTTGCAGTTGAACCTGATGTCGGAAGGCTGATGAGCATGCGGCATAGCCAGGATTATTCGATCGAGACGCTGGCGGTGCGTGCCGGTCAGGAGCGCAGCCAGTTCAACGAACACAGCGAAGCGCTCTACCTGACCTCAAGTTTCGTCTTCACGAGCGCGGCGCAGGCCGCCGCACGTTTTTCCGGGGAGGACGAGGGCAATGTGTACTCGCGCTTCACCAATCCGACAGTTACCGCCTTTCAGGATCGTCTGGCCGCGCTTGAAGGTGCCGAGGCGTGTGTGGCCACCGCCTCCGGAATGTCGGCCATTCTGTCGCTGGTGATGGCACTGTGCAGCAGCGGTGACCATATCGTGGCTTCGACAGGTTTGTTCGGCGCCACCCAGCAGCTGTTGGGCACCCTGATGCCGCGCTTCGGGATCCAGACCAGCTTCGTTTCCCAGACCGATGCCGCGGCATGGGGAGCGGCGACGCGAACACAAACCAAGCTGTTCTTTCTGGAAACGCCCTCCAATCCGCTGACCGAAATCGCCGATATCGCCGCCCTGGTGGCGATCGCGCACGCGCAGGGTATTCTGGTCGTTGTCGATAACTGCTTCTGCACGCCGATTCTGCAGCGACCGCTCGATCTTGGCGCCGATCTGGTCGTGCACTCGGCGACCAAGTTCCTCGACGGGCAAGGGCGGGTCCTGGGAGGTGCCGTCGCCGGGCCGAAAAGACTGACCGATGAAGTGTTCAAGTTCCTGCGTACGGCCGGTCCAACGCTCTCCGCTTTCAACGCCTGGGTGTTGTTGAAAGGGCTGGAAACGTTGCAGATCCGTCTGCAGGCACAGTCGGCACGGGCACTGCAGTTGGCGCAGTGGCTGGAAAGCCACCCGCGCGTGGCGCGTGTGCATTACCCTGGGCTGCCTTCACACCCGCAGTTCGAACTCGCGCGGCGACAGCAAAGCAGTGGCGGGGCGATCGTCTCATTCGTCGTCAAGGGAGCGCGTGCCGAAGCCTGGAAGGTTGTCGATAGCTGTCGACTGCTGTCGATCACGGCCAACCTCGGGGACACCAAGACGACCTTGACGCATCCGGCGTCGACCACGCACGGTCGCATCACGCCGGAGCAGCGCGCCGCCGCAGGCATCACCGAGAATCTGTTGCGTGTCGCGGTTGGCCTCGAAGCCGTGGTGGATCTGCAGAACGACCTCGAAACCGGTTTATCGTCGATCTAGCGGTCGTTGACAGCCGGTTCCCGGCGCCTGGGTCGGGCGAGGTCCTCGCGCTCGTTCGCGGCCTTCCTGAGCGCCGCCTTGGCAATCTCCGGCATCATCGCGTAGGTCATCATGCTTGAGCCAATGCAGACCAGCCAGAAGAGAAAAAATCCCGTCGAGTAGGTGGCCGTCGCCGACCACTCCACCAGTTCTCCAAAGAGGTACAGCTGCGCCGGATCGATCATCGTGAAGAAAATTGTCTCCGCGATACCCGCCGCGATGAACGCAGGCCAGAGGACCCAAATAACGTGTTTCATATGTTCTCCATGGTTCTTTTGTAGGTAACTTCGCCCGCTGCGGGTACGCCATGTCGGCCTTTATGTTGGCAATGTGGCATAGAGAGCGCTGCGGTTCAAGCAAAAATTCAGGATCGTCACGATCGCCGGCTGGTGTTCTCCTTGCCGGGCGGGCACGGTGGATGGTCTTTGCCCGGCGCGAGCCGGACCCATCAGCGTGACTTGCCAGGGACCGCGACAAACAGTTCCGGATCAACCATGGCGCCGTTGAGCACCACGCTCCAGTGCAGGTGCGGACCGGTGGCGCGGCCGCTCATCCCCGAGAGGCCGATGCGTTGCCCCTTGCTGACCGATTCTCCGGGTTGCACGTCGATGCGCTCCAGATGGCAGTACAGGCTGATCAGGCCGTTGCCGTGATCGACAAAAACGCTGTTGCCGTTGAAGAAATAGTCATCGGCGGCGAGCACGATACCCTGCGCATTGGCCCTGACAGGCGTACCACGTGCGGCAGCGATATCGAATCCGGCGTGTGGTGCGCGCGCCTCTCCATTGAAGAAGCGGCGGACACCAAAGCGCCCGGTGAGCCGTCCGGTCGTCGGCAAAATGAACCCGGTGTCGGTGTCCTCGGCTTCGCGCCAATGCCGCTTCAAGCGCTGAATGTTTGCGATCTCGCCTTCGACGCGCTCCAGGTCGCTGGTCGAAAGCTGCACCTTGCTGTTGTCCTTGAGCGTGATCCGCTGTTCCGGATAGTCCTTGGGTTTGACGCTGAAACGGACGGTGCGTGTCACACCGGCTTCGTCCACCCGCAGTTCGTGGGCGCCGGGAAGCGTGTCCAGCGCCAGCCCAACCACAGCGACCCACTGCCCTCCCTCGGCAGCGACCAGGACCTGCTGTTCACCGAGCCAGGCGCGCGGCGGCCTGGCCGATACCGGACCAAGGGACACCAGGGCCACGCCGCCGGGAACGCTGGCCGCTCTCGGCAAGCCGGCGCCAGCGAGCGAGGGCAGCGCCAGAGCGAGTACGAGTTGTGCGCAAAAGAGAACGAATATACGGGGGATCTGCACGGTGGTCTCCCGACTACAGCGACGCGCTGCTGAAAGTGTCGCATTGGCGGATGTCGCCGCTGTCCATGCCTCGCTTGAACCAGCGCACGCGCTGTGCGGAAGTGCCGTGAGTGAACGACTCGGGAACGATCTGGCCCTGCGTCTGGCGCTGCAAGCGATCGTCCCCGATTGCCGACGCCGCGGTGAGTGCCTGTTCGGTTTCGCCGGGCTCGAGGATCTTCTGCATGCTGTCGGCGCGATGACCCCAGACGCCAGCGAAGCAGTCGGCCTGCAGTTCAAGCCGTACCGACAGCGCATTGGCTCCAGCACGGTTGCCGCTACGTTGTTGCGCCGCGTGCACCTTGTCGGAAATGCCGAGCAGGTTCTGCACGTGATGACCGACTTCGTGGGCGATGACGTAAGCCTGCGCGAATTCGCCGGGAGCGTGGAAGCGTTCCCGGAGGTCGCGGTAGAATGCCAGGTCGATATAGACCTTCTGATCCGATGGACAATAAAAGGGGCCCATCGCCGAGCGTCCCGTGCCGCATGCCGTTGGGGTGGCGCCGGTGAATAATACCAGCTTCGGTTCCTGGTAGCGGCGCCCCGCCGCGTCGAAAATGCTGCGCCAGGTGGCCTCGGTACTGCCGAGTACCTTGGCGACGAAACGCGCCATCTCGTCGTTGGCCGGTGGCTTTTGCGCGGGTTGCGGCGTGACCGGGGAGTGGTTGCCGCTCGACGCCAAGCCGAGGATCACCGCCGGGTCGACGCCGAAAAAATAACCGGCGGCAAGCGCAACCAGCAGTGTGCCGATGCCGATGCTACCGCGCCCGATGCCGCCATCTCCCCCCCTCCGGTCTTCAATATTCAGGCTTTCGCCCTGCTCCTCCAGACGCATGATTTGTCCTCCAGACCAGCTTTCGATGCTGACGATGTTAACAGAACGTGGACAACTTTAAAATTTTGTGCATAATCGGCACACTTTTTACAAGAAAGGGGCCTTCCGGGTCCTTTTACAGGAAGGGGGCGTATGGAAAATTTGTACTGGATGGCCGTGGCCACGGTGGTGATCGTGTTGTTTTTCGACTACACCAACGGCTTTCATGATGCGGCGAACATCGTCGCCACGATCATCGCTTCGCGGGCTATGACCCCGGCGCAGGCGGTGGTCGTCGTTGGCGTGTTCGAGTTTCTCGGACCCTTGTTGGGGGTACGGCGGTGGCCAACACCATCGGCAAGTTCGTCGACCTGTCGACTGTGGATGCCAGCCTCGCGGTACTGATCCTGTTCTGCGGGTTGCTCGGCGCCATCGTCTGGAACTTGGCGACCTGGTGGTTTGGCATTCCCTCGTCTTCGTCACACGCGCTGGTCGGTGGCCTGGCGGGCGCGGTGGTCGCGGCCGTCGGATCCGAGTACGTGATCTGGGGTTGGACGCCGCTGATGCACGACGGCAAACTCCTCGGCGTGATGAAGGTGCTGGTTTCGCTGCTCCTCTCGCCTTTGCTCGGTTTCTGGTGCGGTTTCCTGGTTTTCCGCATCGCGCGAAAACTGATGGCCGGTTCGAAGCCGAGTGCCAATAACACCCTAAGGAAGCTGCAGTTCGTCAGTGCGGCCACCCTCGCCTTTTCGCACGGCGCCAACGACGCCCAGAAGAGCATGGGTATGCTGACGCTGGTGCTCTTGCTCGGTGGTTTCATTCCGAAATTCGAGGTGCCGTTCTGGGTCGTCCTGGCCTGTGCCACGGCGATCACGCTGGGAATCCTGTCCGGCGGTTGGCGGATCGTGCGCACGCTTGGTTTCGCGATCTATCGCGTACGCCCACTGCACGCCTTGTCTTCGCAGCTGACTTCCGGGCTGCTGATTCTCTCCGCCTCGGTCGTCGGCGCACCGGTATCGACCACGCACGTGGTCGCCACTTCGATCATGGGCATCGGTTATTCCGAACACCCACGTGCCGTACGCTGGAAGAAGGCGGTTGACATCGCCAAGACCTGGGTGATCACCATCCCCGCTTCGGCACTCACTGCCATTGTTTGCTACGCCCTGGCCAGAATCATGCTTGGCCACACTAACTGAGGAGATGAACCATGGACGACAATCAAGCCGAAGACAAGCCAATTTTTCGCCGTCTGTATGAGCGGGTCTTCCCGACCGTCGCGGACTTTTTCGGGATGCTCGCCGAGCAAAGCGCAAACGCCGCGGAGACCACCCGTCTGCTCGTGGAATTCATGGAAACCGGCGACGTGACGGTCAGCCAGAAGGTCCGCGACGACGAGCACGAAGCCGACCGGATCAAGGCCGCCAACCTTAGCGTGTTGAGCGACGCCTTCTCGACACCGGTCGACCGCGAAGACCTCTTCCGCGCGATCACCACGCTCGACGACATCGTGAACTACTGCAAGTCCACCGTCGTCGAGATGGACATGCTGGGTCTGCAGCCAGACAAGCACAGCCTGCAGATCGCGCTGCATATTCGCGAAGGCACGGACGCGCTGGCGAAGGGATTCGCGCGCCTGGCGACTGACCCGGCGGGCGCTGGTCTTGATGCCAATGCCGCACGGAAGGCCGAACGCACCGTCGAAAAGTCGTATCGACGGGCGATTACGGAACTGTTTCAGGGTGACGACTACCTGAACATGTTCAAGCGCCGCGAGACCTATCGCCACTTGTCCAACGCTGCTGACCGCGTTGCCGATGCGGCACGGGCGCTAGACAACATCGTTGTCAAGTTGTGCTGAAAGCCACTCGGTCTATCGGGGTTGTATTTCGCATCTGTTTGGCCTAGAGTGAGCCTGCCAATATCGGCAGCCACAAGGAGAAGCGTATGGGGAAACTGATCGCCGGCCTGATGGCTTTGGCGCTGGCGCTATCTAGTGTTCATGCTGTCGCCTGCTCGGCTGAAAAAGCCAAGGATGGCCAGACGGAAATGAGCACCCCGGCCAAACCAAAAAGCTGACTTGTCGGTGTTTGCAGCACGCGCGGCGCGATACCTCCGGTATCGCGCCGCGTCACGTTTCGGGCGTGTATTCGTGCCTGCGCTTTCGTTGATGAGCCTGAAAAAAATGGGGGGCCGGCAGCAAACTCCCAACCCCGGATTCGGCGAGACACCCGCAGTGGTGTAGACTGCGCCGCTCCAACTTCATTGTCGCCCGGCTGACATGCCAGGCGCGGGATTCTATGGCTCAGCTCGTTATTCTGCCCGGCAAGGATCGCTCGCTGGTCCGTCGTCACCCCTGGATTTTCGCCACTGCGGTTGAACGACTGAGCGGTCGTGCGCGGCCGGGCGATACTGTCGACGTCGTTGCCGCCAACGGCCGGCCCCTGGCGAAGGCGGCGTGGAGTCCCGAGTCGAAGATCAGGGCCAGGGTGTGGACCTTCGACCCCGAGGAAGTCATAGACGACGCTTTCTTCAAGCGCCGTGTCCAGGCGGCGGTCGAACGTCGTGGAATGTTGCCGGAGTTGCGTGGCCAGGACGGCTTGCGGCTGATCCATGGCGAGTCCGACGGTCTGCCGGGGGTGATTGCTGACCGCTATGGCGACACCGTGGTGTTGCAACTGACCGCCACCGGCCCCGAGAAGTGGCGACGGGCGATCATCTCCGCGCTGCATCGGGCAAGCGCTTGCGCACGCATCTACGAGCGATCGGATTCAGGCGTCCGCCGACTGGAGGGGCTCGATCCGGTCACCGGCTGGGCGTATGGCGAAGCTTCGCCAGAGCCGCTGGCCATCGTCGAGAACGGCGTGCGCCTGCGTGTCGACATCGTTGCTGGCCACAAGACGGGTTTCTACCTTGATCAACGCGACAACCGGGTGCTGACGCGGGTCCTCGCAGCAGGTCGTGCGACGCTCAACTGCTTCTGCTATAGCGGCGCATTTTCGCTGCAGGCGCTGGCTGGCGGTGCGAGCAGCGTGCTGTCGATCGACTCGTCCGGCCCCGCGCTGGCCATGGCGGCAGAAAATCTGGCGCTCAACCCGCATCTCGACGCGAACCGTGCCGAATGGCGAGAGGCGGACGTTTTCAATGAACTGCGGGCGTTGAATGATCAGGGTCGACGCTTCGACCTGATCATTCTCGATCCGCCAAAGTTCGCTCCTTCGGCGGTACATGCCGAACGCGCTGCGCGGGCCTATCGCGACATCAACGTCTTCGGGTTTCGCCTGCTGAATCCCGGTGGTCTGCTGATGAGTTATTCGTGCTCGGGCGGCATCAGCGGTGAACACTTCCAGCAGATCCTTGCCGAAGCCGCGCTTGGTGCCGGGCGCGAGGCGCGTATCCTGCGCCGTCTCGGGGCCTCTCCGGATCACCCGGTTGCCTTGAATTTCAGTGAAGGTGAATACCTCAAGGGTCTTCTCTGCCAGGTGGAATGAGTGCGCGGCGAGCCAGGGCGACTAGCTGCTCCCCCAGATCTGCTTTACCCGGGCGTCGCGGCCGCAACCCTGGCGATAATAGGCATAACGGATCGGGTTCTTCTTGTAGTAGTCCTGGTGGTACTCCTCTGCCGGGTAGAAGGTGGCGGCGGCGACGATCTCGGTTTCGATATGCGGCAGCTTGCCGCTGGCCAGCAAGGCGTCACGGCTGCTTTCGGCTGCCTTGCGTTCGACCTCGTTCTGCCAGTAGATGCCGCTGCGGTATTGTGTGCCGACATCGCAGAATTGTCGGTTCCTGACCGTCGGATCGATATGGCGCCAGAAATAGTCGAGCAACTGCGGATAGCTCACCCGCTGCGGATCATAGGACACGCGTATGGCCTCGGTATGTCCGGTGTTGCCGGCGCTGACCTGTTCGTAGCTTGGGTTTGCCGTACGGCCGCCGGTATAGCCGGACTCTGCGGCAAGAACCCCAGGCAACTTTTCGAAATCCGCTTCGATGCACCAGAAGCAGCCGCCGGCGAAAATTGCCGTTCGGACTTCGGTTGCTTTGGGCGCGGGTGGCTCGGCGCCGCCGGCATGGCCACCGATCAGGAGCAGCAGCGCCGCCAGTCGCAGGCGCGTGCTCATGTCCGCAACTCCGGCAGCTTCTCCGAGCGCGGCACGAATTGCAGGGCCAGCCCATTATTGCAATAGCGCTTGCCGGTGGGCTTGGGGCCATCGTTGAAGACATGGCCTTGGTGTCCGCCGCAGCGGGAGCAGTGGTACTCGGTACGCGGATAGAACAGCTTGAAGTCGGTCCTGGTGGCAATCGACTCCGGCAGGTGTTCCCAGAAGCTGGGCCAGCCGGTGCCGCTGTCGTACTTGGTCGCGCTGTCGAACAGTGGCAGGTGGCAGGCGGCGCAAATGAAGGTGCCGTCGCGCTTTTCCTGGTTCAATGGGCTGCTGCCGGCGCGTTCGGTGTCCTCTTCAAAGAGAACGCGATAGGCCGGCTGCGGCAGCAGGGCGGCCCATTCGGTCTTCGATTTCTGTAACTTGCTGCCGTTACCGGCCAAGGCTGGGCCCGGGGCAGTAACGGGCAGGACGAAGGCTGACAAGCCGCTCAGCCATTTCAGTGATTGACGACGATCCATGAGATATCTCCAGTAACAACTAAGGGACGCCAGTCCGGCGCAGCAGGCTGCCGGTGGCTGGGGCGATCAACCCCAACAGATTGGCTGCCTGCAGTCCGAAACAAAATGTGGCCCTGCGAAACAGACGTACCATCTGCTGTGGTTCCGGGCATCGACGTGTACAGACAGCGCTTTCAGGTGTTCGGCCGAAAAGCACTGCTACAGTTCCCCAAGCCAGCAACCGGGAGGCGGACAACAGTTGCAGTTCTCGCCGACGCGGACACGAGTGATGACCGTTTGCGCTATGGTCGTTCAAGCAACCGTCAACCTTACGCCCCGTGTGCGCAGCCGCATTGTTTTATTGCCCCTGCAGCGGTGCCCATCCGGCGCAACTCTGTTGCATCTGGCATCGTACTGTGCTTAAATCGTTGCATGACTGTGGTCAAGAATGCTGTCGAATCCGCCGCGGAGGCTGAAACTGCTGCCTTGCTCATTCGCCGCACGGGTGCGCGCGCGACGCCGGCGCGGGTGCGCGTCCTGCGGCTGCTGCGCATGGTACCGGCGGCGCTGACACACCACGAGATCGAGCAGGCGATCGGCGATCTGCCCGTCGATCGGGTGACGCTCTATCGCGTACTCGACTGGCTGGTGGAGAGTGGGTTGGCGCACCGAAATGCCGATGCGCAGCGGGTCTTCCGCTTCTCGGCGGCCGCCATCGGCGAGCATTCGGCGCACACGCATTTTCGTTGCGAAAACTGCGGGCGTGTGTTCTGCCTTGATGCGGCGCCGCCAGCACCCCCCAGCTTGCCCGAGGGTTTTTCGCTGTCACATCTCGAACTCGACCTGCGCGGTCGATGCGCCGGCTGTACCGGCGAGCACCGATGATCTGCGATCACCGCCGGGCGCCTGCAATCAGCTCGACAAGTTCATGGCGGTCCGCTGCGCGCAGGGGAAGCGAAGCGGCCGCAACGTACGCGCCAGCGGTAGGGTGCGGCGCGCGAAACCGCGAGCGCGAGGCCTGAGCCATGCGTGCACCAGACCCCGAGCGGACCATTCCGGTGACCGTCCTTACGGGTTTTCTGGGGGCCGGCAAGACCACGCTGCTCAATCACCTGTTGCGACAGCCGGCACTCGCCAATGCCGTCGTCCTGATCAACGAATTGGGAGACGTCGCCATAGACCACCACTTGGTCGAACAGGTGGACGACCAGGTCGTCGTTCTCGGATCGGGTTGTCTGTGCTGCAGCGTACGCGGGGAGATGGCGCGCAGCCTGCGCGACCTGTTCATGCGTCGCTTGCGGCGCGAGATCCCGGCTTTCGCGCGTGTTCTCATCGAAACCACCGGCCTGGCCGATCCGGCGCCGGTGCTCTACACCCTGCTCGAAGATTTCTTCATTGCCGAACGCTTTCGCATGGACGGGGTGGTCACGGCGGTCGATGTCACCCATGCCGGTCGCCAGCTCGGTCGTCACTTCGAGGCCATACGCCAGGTGGCGATGGCGGACCGTCTGCTGCTCACCAAGTGTGACTTGGCGACCCCCGACGAGATTGCCGGCGTTGCCCGCCGTCTGGCACGCGCCAATCCTGGAGCGTCGCAGATCGAGGTCTATCGGGGTGTCGTCAGCGCAGAGCAGGTGATGGGGTGTGGGCTCTATGATCCGGGCAGCAAGACGGCCGATGTACGCCGCTGGCTGGCCGAGGAGAAAGTGGCCGCCGCCGCAGTGCACGATCAATTAGTGCAAGTGCCTGCCGGTAACCGCCACGATGCGCTGGTGCATGCCTTCGTGCTGCGTTTCGAGCAGCCTTTTGCCTGGCCGGAGTTCGCCGAGGCGATTGATGTTCTGCTCGCCACCTGTGGCGATCGCATCCTGCGCGTCAAGGGCCTGATTGCGGTGCAGGGTGAGAACGGGCCACGCGTGCTGCAGTGCGTGCAGCACATGCGCTACCCGGAAGCGATGCTGCCTGCCTGGCCGGACGGCGACCATCAGAGCCGTTTGGTATTCATCGTGCGTGCCCTGGCACAGGACATCGTGAGGCAGGCCTTCGCCATGTTCTGCGGTGTGTCGGCGCAGCCGTGCAGCCGCTGACTGTATCGCGCACTTCCAATGTGATGCGGGGCTCGTTGGCGGTCGGCAGAATCGACAAAGCCCACCGCCAAGGTCGCGGAAGACGCTAGAATTCCCCACTGTTGCGGCCAGCCCTTTTTCTACCGATGTTTCCCTCCGAGTTTACGCTGAGTCTCGTTCGTCATCCGGCTACGCCCGCCCCGGTAGTGCGTTCACTCGAAGCGCACGCTGCGTACGCGGCCGATGGCAGTCTTGAAATCGCCTATTGTCTGCGCGGCGACATGGTCCGTCTGCTCATTCCGGAACCGCAACCGCCGGGGTGTGCTGACGGCCTCTGGGAACATACCTGTTTCGAAGTCTTCGTCGGTGTTGCTGGCGAGCCGGGCTACCATGAGTTCAACTTCTCACCCTCGGGCAAGTGGGCTGCCTACGCGTTTGGCAACTACCGGCAGCTTGAGGAAACCCGCTCCCTGTCTGTTCCACCGCAGATCAAGACCAGGCTGTCCGCCGGGCGCCTCGAAGTCGAAGCGCGGATTGTTTCCTCCGTCCTGCCGCGGAGCCCTGATGCGGCGAGATTTCAGATCGGTCTTTGCGCCGTCATCGAAGCCATCGACGTGCTTGATGGCAGCCACAGTTACTGGGCGTTGCACCACCCCGCTGCCTTGCCCGATTTTCACCATCGTGACGGTTTCACACTGGAATTGGCGCCGCCGCACAGATCTGCCCGAAGGATTGGCTGATGCCCGTACTGCAGTTCGGACTCGACCGACTTCTAAGCGACGACGCGTTGCGGAGGCCTCTGAATGGCCGCCGCATCGCCCTGGTTGCCCACCCAGCATCGGTCAGCGCCAATCTGGAGCATGCCCTTGATGCGCTCGCCACGCTGCCCGATCTGCGGATCACCGCGGCCTTTGGGCCGCAACATGGCCTGCGCGGCGACAAGCAGGACAATATGGCCGAATCGCCGGAATTCCTCGACCCGGTGCACGGCATTCCGGTGTTCAGCCTCTACGGCTTGGTGCGACGTCCGACGCCGGTCATGATGGCCAGCTTCGACGTGCTGCTGATCGACCTGCAGGACCTCGGCTGCCGTATCTACACCTTCATTACCACGCTGCGCTATCTGCTCGAAGCGGCGGCTGAGCACGGCAAGGCGGTGTGGATACTCGATCGGCCCAATCCGGTGGGACGTCCGGTTGAAGGGCTGCTGCTGCGTCCCGGCTGGGAGAGCTTCGTCGGCGCTGGAGCGCTACCGATGCGCCATGGCCTGACGATGGGCGAACTGGCGTGCTGGTTCATCAGCACGCTCAAGCTCGACGTCGACTGCACGGTGATCAAGATGCACGGCTGGAACCCGGAGGCTGCGCCCGGCTACGGCTGGCCACTCGGCGAGCGGAGCTGGATCAACCCCAGCCCGAACGCTCCGAACGTGTCGATGGCGCGCTGCTACGCCGGCACGGTGATGCTCGAAGGTACGACGTTGTCTGAGGGACGGGGTACGACGAGGCCGCTGGAGCTTTTTGGTGCGCCGGACATCGACGCGCGTCATTTGATCAGCGGCATGCAAGCGCTGGCCCCTCAATGGCTAGACGGCTGCCGCCTGCGCGAGTGCTGGTTCGAGCCAACCTTTCACAAGCACACGGGTCACTTGTGTCATGGCGTGCAGATTCACGTCGAGGATGGCTGTTACCGGCATGCCCTGTTTCGTCCGTGGCGCCTGCAGGCCCTGGCTTTCAAGGCGCTGCGACAAATGCTGCCGGATTACGCCCTGTGGCGAGATTTCGCGTACGAGTACGAATTTGATCGCCTGGCCATCGACCTGATCAATGGCTCGCCGCTGCTGCGCGAGTGGGTGGACGACCCGGCGGCGACGCCGACCGACCTGGACGCCTTGAGCAGAGCCGACGAAGAAGGTTGGGGGATGGCGCGCCGCGAGTTTTTCTTGTACTGAATTGAGGGCGGCACCGCTTCAGGGCGAGTGGCAGTTAGCTGGTCAGCCTGTCGACCGCAGCGGTTGATCTGCAGTCCGTGTCCATCCCGCTCGGCGGCTGGCCGTCGAGCCCAGGATTGATCGATCAAGAGGAAACCGCTTCACGCACCGCAGCGGCAAGTTTCTCGGCGGCTCGGGAGACTATCAGCGAGTCCTGGCCCTCGACCATGACGCGCAGCAGCGGTTCCGTCCCCGAGGCACGCAACAGCACCCGGCCGCAGCCATTGAGTTCGCTCTCCACCTCGCGCAGGGTAGCGTCGATCAGCGGGTTCTGCTTCCATGGGAAGCCTTTGCTCAGCGCCACGTTGATCAGCCTTTGCGGATAGAGCTTCAGACCACCGAGCAGTTGCAGCAGATCACCGCCTTCTTCACGCAGTGCCGAGAGCACTTGCAGGGCGGAAACGATGCCGTCGCCGGTGGTGTGCCTGTCGAGGCAGAGAATGTGGCCGGAGTTCTCGCCACCATACAGCCAACCCTTCTGTCGCAGCATGTCCATGACGTAACGGTCGCCGACGGCGGCGCGGACAAAAGGAACCTGCAACTCGCCGAGGGCGTGTTCCAGGGCGAGATTGCTCATCAAGGTGCCCACAACCCCCGCGACAGGGCCCTGGCGCAATCGGCTGCGGACGACCGCGAACAATAGTTGATCGCCATCGTAGAGGTTGCCCATCGCGTCGACCATCATCACCCGGTCGCCATCCCCGTCCAGCGCGATTCCGATGTCGGCGCCCTGGGCGATGACCGCTGCCCGCAAGGCTGCAGGTGCGGTCGCACCGACATCCTGGTTGATGTTCAGTCCATTGGGTTCAGTGCCGATACTGGTGACTTCGGCTCCCAGTTCATGCAGGACATGTGGTGCAATGTGGTAAGCCGCTCCGTTGGCACAATCCACGACGATCTTCAGTCCACGCAGATCCATTTCGAAAGGAAAGGTGCCCTTGCAGAACTCGATGTAACGACCATCCGCATCATCGATTCGCCGCGCACGCCCAAGTCCTGCCGATGGAACACAGGTCAGCGGTTCGTCGAGCGCGGCCTCGATCTCCGATTCGAGTTCATCCGGCAGCTTGGTACCGCGGGAGGAGAAGAACTTGATTCCGTTATCGTAATAGGGGTTGTGCGAGGCCGAAATGACGACGCCGGCCTGCAGGCGCAGGGCGCGCGTAAGGTAGGCGATAGCCGGAGTAGGCATTGGGCCGACCAGACAGACATCCACACCGGCTGCAGAAAAGCCGGCTTCGAGCGCAGCTTCCATCATGTAGCCGGAAATGCGGGTATCCTTGCCGATCAATACGGCCGGGCGTTCGCTTCCCTTGATATTGACGCGAGCCGTGTCGCGGGCGGCCAGAACTCTTCCTGTTGCGTGTCCCAGGCGCATGACGAAATCCGGTGTGATCGGGATTTCTCCGACACGCCCACGCACGCCATCCGTACCAAAATACTTCCTCGTCACGATCTTCTCTCCCGTCGAGCACAGACAAATCGATGTCCGTCAAGACGACATTCTACGCAAACGGCGCGGGAGACGCTGTTTACTACCACACAATTCGTCGCTTGTGCGCTGCGTTGGCGGCGGAAAAGGCAGGAAAAATGCAGGTTGGCGCGCCAGTGTCTGCGCTGTCGAGGGCAAAAACGTCAATGCCTCTGGAGCGCCCGATGTCAGGGCTGGTCAGGTCTTCCGCGGGAGGCCGGCGGGTGAGTCGCCGCTTCCAGGGGAGGACTCTACGGCTTGCCAGATGGCCAGGGCGTCGCGTGTTGGCGCGACGTCATGAACACGCAGAATGCACGCTCCACGCTGGGCAGCGATCAAGGCTGCCGCGATGCTGGCAGCCAAGCGGTCCCCGACCGGACGTCCGGTGATCGTACCCAGCATCGACTTGCGCGAAATGCCCGCCAGCACGGGCAGTCCGGCAAACGAGAAAATCTGCAGATGACGCAGTAGTTCGAGATTGTGTGCGAGTGTCTTGCCGAAGCCGAAACCCGGATCGAGGACCAGGCGATCGCTGGCGATGCCTGCCTCTTGCGCTGCGGCTACCCGCTGTGCGAGAAAGGCCTGGACTTCGGCTACGACATTGCCGTAGCTGGGGTGCTCCTGCATGCTCAAGGGTTCGCCGCGCATGTGCATCAGGCAGAGCGCGCAATCGCTGTCAGCCACGGCCGCCAGCGCGCCCGGCATGCGCAGCGCGTAGATGTCGTTGATCATTGCCGCGCCGTGCGCGAGTGCCGCGCGCATCACTTCCGGCTTGTAGGTGTCGACAGAGAGGGGTACGCCGCAGCCGTCCAGTCCTTCAAGCACTGGAATCAGGCGTGTCAGTTCATCCTCGACCGAGGTCGGCAGTGCGCCCGGGCGTGACGACTCTGCGCCAATATCAAGCAGGTCGGCGCCGGCCTCGATTTGCCGGTACGCGTGCGCGATGGCCGTGGACGGGTCGCAGGCCAGACCGTCGCCGGAGAACGAGTCCGGCGTCAGGTTGACCACGCCCATCAGCAGTGGGCGGTCGGAAGGGAGTCTGTGCGGGCCGCAGTGAAACATCAGGCCAGCAATCGGGCTGGGCGCTGGGAGCGCACAGGGGAGGCGTTGCGCCGGTGTTTACTCAGGCTGGGGCAGTGGCGCTTGGCGCCGCGTCCGGTGTGTTGAGGTCCGGTTTGCTCGGTGACGGCGCCTGCGGCTGCTTTGGCGGGCGTGGAGGCTTGCCGGCCATGATGTCGTTGATCTGATCGGCGTCTATCGTTTCAAGTTCCAGCAGGGCTGCCGCCATCGCCTCGACCTTGTCGCGCTGCTCTTCGAGGAGTCGGCGCGCAAGCGCATATTGCTCGTCGATGATGCGTCGAATTTCCGCGTCAACTTTCTCCATCGTGGCTTCGGACATGTTCTTG
Source organism: Candidatus Accumulibacter propinquus (assembly GCA_016714935.1). Classification (GTDB taxonomy): domain Bacteria; phylum Pseudomonadota; class Gammaproteobacteria; order Burkholderiales; family Rhodocyclaceae; genus Accumulibacter; species Accumulibacter propinquus. The sequence continues at coordinate 170,612 of JADKBU010000005.1, forward strand.
TGTGTGGTCACCGAACGCCCGAGAAATACCTCGCCTTCGTTTTCACCGTAGACCATCGGCCCCAGCGCATCGGACATGCCGTAGCGCGTGACCATGTCGCGTGCCATCTGTGTCGCCCGCTCAAAGTCGTTCGAAGCGCCGGTGGTCATCTGGTTCATGAACAGTTCTTCGGCGATGCGGCCCCCGAACAGGACGGCGATCCGACTCAGCAGATAAATACGATCGTAGGCGTAGCGATCCTCTTCGGGCAACTGCATGGTCAGTCCAAGCGCCCGGCCGCGCGGGATGATCGTGACCTTGTGTACCGGATCGGATTTCGGCATCAGTTTGGCGACCACGGCGTGTCCCGACTCGTGGTACGCCGTGTTGCGCCTTTCGTCCTCGTTCATGACCATGCTGCGGCGCTCGGCACCCATCATGATCTTGTCCTTGGCTTTCTCGAAGTCCTCCATATCGACCAGCCGCTTGTTGCCGCGAGCGGCGAACAGTGCCGCTTCGTTGACCAGATTGGCCAGATCGGCACCCGAAAATCCGGGCGTTCCACGGGCGATGATGTCTGCCTTGACATCCGGAGATAGCGGCACCTTGCGCATATGTACCACCAGGATCTGTTCCCGACCACGAATGTCAGGTAGCGGTACGACCACCTGGCGGTCGAAACGTCCGGGGCGCATCAGCGCCGGATCGAGCACATCGGGCCGGTTGGTTGCCGCGATCACGATGACTCCGACACTGCCTTCGAAACCATCCATTTCAACCAGCATCTGGTTGAGCGTCTGTTCGCGTTCATCGTTGCCGCCGCCCAGGCCGGCGCCGCGTTGACGGCCCACAGCGTCCAGTTCGTCGATGAAGATGATGCACGGTGCGTGCTTCTTGGCGTTCTCGAACATGTCGCGAACACGCGCCGCGCCAACACCGACGAACATCTCGACGAAGTCCGAGCCGGAAATCGAAAAGAAGGGCACCTTGGCCTCGCCGGCAATCGCCTTGGCCAACAGCGTCTTGCCGGTACCCGGGTTGCCGACCAGCAGCACGCCCTTCGGGATGCGGCCACCCAGTTTCTGGAATTTCGAAGGGTCGCGCAGGAAATCGACGAGTTCGGAGACCTCTTCCTTGGCTTCATCGCAACCCGCGACATCGGCGAAGGTGATGGTGTTGGTCGACTCGTCGAGCAGCCGCGCCTTGCTCTTGCCGAACGAAAAAGCGCCGCCACGGCCGCCACCCTGCATCTGGCGCATGAAGAAAATCCATACGCCGATCAGCAGCAGCATCGGGAACCAACTGACAAAGATGCTCATCAGGAAGGATTGCTCCTCCTCGGGCTTGGCCTCGATCTTGACACCGTGTTTGAGGAGATCGGAAACCATCCACAGATCAGGAGGCGCGTAACTGGTGAGCTTGCGGCCGTCGGTGGTCGTTGCCTTGAGCACTCGCCCTTCGATGACCACCTTGGCAATCGTTCCCTTGCCCACTTCCTCGATGAACTGGGAATACTCCATCGACGACTGGGCTACCTGGCGATTGTTGAACTGATTGAATACGGTCATCAAGACGAGACCGATGACCAGCCAAACTGCCAGATTCTTGAACATGTTATTCAATGCTTCACCTCTTCCACGTTGCCCGGCCCGGGATGATTCCAGAAACCTTGCTGTTCCACGACATCATATTCTAAACTGATTCCCAGCCACTGAATCAAACACCAGATCAACGATCACTGCAAGTTTTCAAGGTTCTGCCGAGCAAATAGACCTCCGGGCTGCGATCGCGCGAAGCATCGGGCTTGCGCGAGGAAACCGCCTTGAATGTTTTGCGCATTTCCAGCACAAAATCGTTGAACTCGGATCCGTGGAATGCTTTGACCAGCAAAGCACCATCGGGTTTCAGCCAGTTGCGGGCAAATTCCAGAGCCAGTTCGGCGAGATGCGCTGCGCGCGCCTGGTCGCAGAGCGCGATACCCGATATGTTGGGCGACATATCGGAAAGAACAAGCCCGACTTTTTCGCCGGCGAGCAGATTTTCCAGATTATGGAGAACCGCCTGTTCGCGAAAATCCCCTTGCACGAAGATTACCCCTGGCAGAGGGTCCATCTCCAGGAGATCGACGGCGATGATGCGGCCCTTGCCCTGCATCTTCTTGGCCGCCACCTGTGACCATCCCCCCGGGGTCGCGCCCAGATCGACCACCACGTCGCCGGCGTGAATCAGGTGATCCCTCTCGTCCATCTCGACCAGTTTGTAGGAGGCACGCGAGCGATACCCCTGCGCCTTCGCCCGCTGCACATAGGTATCATTGACGTGCTCACGCAACCAGGCATTACTGGATCTGCTTCGATTCATTGGACGAAACCCGCTAGAATGCGCTCTTCAAATAGTCATTGCTCTTGCAGAAACCTCGCCCACTCAAGTGGTGAACGTTTCTCTGACTCACTGCCCCGCTCCTGCAATCCGGGAGGAGGGCGACTCGTACGTTGCTGACGCGACAGTCACAGCAAGAAGGTAACCCGCATGCTCAATCTCACCTCAGACGAACGACGCGCTTTGCGCGCCCGCGCCCACTCCCTGAATCCGGTGGTTTCGATAAGCCAGAGTGGCCTCTCAGAATCGGTGATCAAGGAGATCAATGCCAGTCTCGCCAGCCATGAACTGATCAAGGTCCGCGTTTACAACGATGACCGGGCTGTCCGCGAAGCCTTTTTCGGCACCCTTTGTGAACGACTCGATGCTGCGCCCGTGCAGCATATCGGCAAACTCCTGGTGATCTGGCGCCCGCAGCCCGAGAAGCCGATCCCGGCAGCCAAAGCGCGCGCCAGGAGCGTCGGACCCCGGCGCAACAAGCGCAGCTTCCAGGGTGGTTCAGCGAACTGAAATCGCTCAGCCACGGAAATCCGCGCGCGCATCGCAGGGATGTGGTTACCCAGCGATCCGTGGTGCTACCTTGTGGCTCGCCCGGAACTGGTCACCAGCAGTAACCCGAGCAGGGTCTGAACGAGGTAGAGGATGCTCGAAACGCCATGCCAGGCGGCGAAGCGGTTGCGGAGTACGCTTTCCATGACTTCTCGCGGCAAGGCATCGGCCTTGAGTTGCGCCAGCAACGGCTGCACGCCGAACAGGCTGACCGCGGTCAGCAGCAGCATCAGTACGAGCAACCAGAAGTTCCAGCGGCGCAAGGCGGTCGTGCCCACACGCAGCAATACGAACAGCAGCAGGTAGACGGCGCAGGCGAGACCTATCCAGCCCATCAACTCGAACAACCGGCCGGCCAGCAAGCCTGCCGTCTGACGATCGTTACTCAGCGTTGCGAACAGGGTTGGTGCGACGAGATAGCCGATGACCCACAAGCCACCCACCCAGAGCGTCAACGCCACATCATGGAGAGCATCGGCAAGGCGTCGCATCGCCGATCCCCTATTCGTAGCGGACGTCGATGACTTCGTATTCGCGTATGCCACCTGGAGCCTGTACCTCTGCGATGTCGCCGGCGAACTTGCCGATCAGTGCCCGAGCGATTGGCGAGTTGATCGAAATCTTGCCCGCCTTGATGTCGGCTTCATCCTCGCCAACGATCTGATAACACACGCGGGCACCGGATTCCTGGTCCTCGAGATCGAGCGTTGCCCCGAAAACGCAGCGCCCGTCAGCGTCGAGCAGTTTGGGGTCGATGATTTGGGCGTTCGCCAGTTTGCCCTCGACTTCCTTGATGCGTCCCTCGACAAAGCCTTGCCGTTCCTTTGCGGCATCGTACTCGGCGTTCTCCGAAAGGTCACCGTGCGAGCGCGCCTCGGCGATCGCCGCGATGGCACGCGGTCGCTCGACGGTCTTCATGTGATGCAGTTCGGCACGGAGTTTTTCGGCTCCATGAACGGTAACAGGTACCTTGCTCATATCATTGGCTGCCAACGAAAACCGCCGGTGCGCCAGGTCGGCGGCGGCGACGGTTCTATGGGTTATCTAGTGGAGTTGTGCGTGCAAATCCTGTATTGGATAGACGACCAACTCGCCGCGGTTCCGGATTCCGGCCGCTGCTGCTTCCGCTCCCCAGATCGTGGTGTAGATCGTCACGCGTGCCGCCAGTCCGGAGGTGCGGATCGAGCGCGAGTCGCTGATCGCCTTGCGCTTTTCATCGACGGTGTTGATGATCAGGACAATCTCGTTGTTCTTGATCATGTCGACCACATGCGGACGCCCTTCGGTGACCTTGTTCACCGCCGTGACGGGAATTCCCGCTGCCGCGATGGCCGCTGCCGTCCCACGTGTGGCAAGTAGTGTGAAGCCTGCCGACTGCAGTTCGCGGGCGATAGTGACTGCCTTTGCCTTGTCCGATTCCTTGACGCTGATGAATACCTGGCCGGAACTGGGCAGCCGTACACTGGCCGCCAACTGGCTCTTGACGAAGGCCTCGAAAAGCTGAGTCCAACACCCATGACTTCGCCGGTCGATTTCATTTCGGGCCCGAGGATGGTGTCGACGCCGCGGAACTTCACGAACGGGAAAACCGCCTCCTTGACCGAGAAGTAGTTCGGGATCACTTCGCCGGTGACTCCCTGGCTGGCCAGCGACTGCCCAACCATGCAACGCGCCGCGATTTTTGCCAGTTGCAGTCCGGTCGCCTTGGAAACGAAGGGTACCGTACGCGATGCGCGCGGGTTCACCTCCAGAACGAAAACAACGCCCTTCTGAATGGCGAACTGGACGTTCATCAGGCCGCAGACCTTTAACCCATGCGCCATCAGGCGGGTCTGGCGACGCAGTTCGTCCTGCAATTCGCTCGACAGGGAATACGGCGGCAGCGAACAAGCGGAATCGCCGGAATGCACCCCGGCCTGTTCGATATGCTCCATGACCCCTCCGATGAGCACTTCCCGGCCATCGCAGATGGCATCAACGTCGACTTCGCAGGCGTCGTTGAGGAAGCGGTCGAGCAGTACCGGTGAGTCGTTGGACACCTTGACGGCTTCACGCATGTAACGTTCGAGGTCGCGCTCTTCGTGCACGATCTCCATCGCCCGTCCGCCGAGTACGTACGACGGACGAACCACCAGTGGATAGCCGATCTCGGCTGCCAGCCGCAGGGCGTCGACTTCCGTGCGTGCGGTGCGATTTGAAGGCTGCTTGAGGCCCAGATCGTGCAACAGTTTCTGGAAACGTTCGCGATCCTCGGCGGCGTCGATCATGTCCGGGCTGGTGCCGATGATCGCCACGCCGTTGGCTTCGAGATCGCGGGCGAGCTTCAGTGGTGTCTGGCCGCCATACTGGACGATGACCCCCAGCGGCTTTTCGACGGCGACGATTTCCAGCACGTCTTCGAGCGTCAACGGTTCGAAGTAGAGGCGATCGGAGGTGTCGTAATCGGTCGACACCGTTTCCGGATTGCAGTTGACCATGATTGTTTCGTAGCCATCCTCGCGCATCGCCAGAGCCGCGTGCACGCAGCAGTAGTCGAACTCGATTCCCTGGCCGATGCGGTTGGGGCCGCCACCGAGGACCATGATCTTTTTGCGATCGCTGGGATTCGCCTCGCACTCGTCCTCGTAGGTCGAATACATGTAGGCCGTATCGGTCGCGAATTCGGCGGCACAAGTATCGACGCGTTTGTACACCGGGCGAATGCCCAGTTCATGGCGACGCCGGCGAACCGTCGTCTGGGTGGTTCGCAACAGGGTCGCCAACCGTTTGTCGGAGAAGCCGGCACGTTTCAAATACCACAATTCGTCTCGTGACAACGCCGCAAGGGGCCTGCCGCGGATGCGCTCGGCCTTCTTGTAGAGATCTTCGATCTGCGCCAGAAACCACGGATCGATCGCGGTCAGCCGATGAATTTCCTCCAGGCTCATGCCGATCCGGAAGGCGTCGGCAATGTACCAGATCCGTTCCGGCCGTGCCTCGCTCAGCGCCATCTCGATTTCCTCGCGGTCGACACTGCGCTCGTCGAAGCCATCGACACCGATTTCCAGACCCCGAAGTGCCTTTTGCAGCGATTCCTGGAAGGTGCGGCCGATGGCCATCACCTCGCCGACCGACTTCATCTGCGTGGTCAGCCGCGAATCTGCTACCGGAAACTTCTCGAAGGCAAAGCGCGGCACCTTGGTGACCACGTAGTCGATCGACGGTTCGAACGAGGCCGGGGTCTTGCCGCCGGTGATGTCGTTGGCCAGTTCGTCGAGGGTATGGCCTACCGCCAGCTTCGCTGCCACCTTGGCAATCGGAAAACCGGTGGCCTTCGACGCCAGAGCCGACGAACGCGACACGCGCGGGTTCATCTCGATGACGATCATCCGCCCGTTTGTCGGGCAGATCGCGAACTGCACGTTCGATCCACCGGTATCGACACCGATCTCACGCAGCACCGCCACGGCGGCATCGCGCATGATCTGGTATTCCTTGTCGGTCAGTGTCTGCGCCGGTGCGACGGTGATCGAGTCACCGGTGTGGATGCCCATCGGGTCGAGGTTTTCGATCGCGCAGACGATGATGCAGTTGTCCTTGCGGTCACGCACGACCTCCATCTCGAACTCTTTCCAGCCGATCAGCGATTCCTCGATCAGGAGTTCGCTGGTCGGGCTGGCTTCCAGGCCGCGCTGACAGATTTCGACAAACTCCTCCTGATTGTAGGCTATGCCGCCACCCGAACCCCCCATCGTGAAGGACGGGCGGATGATCGCCGGATAGCCGATCATCGCCTGCACCTGCAGCGCCTCTTCCATCGAGTGCGCGACGGCAGAGCGAGCCGATCCGAGACCGATTCTGGTCATCGCCGCCTTGAATTTTTCGCGGTCCTCGGCCTTGTCGATTGCTTCCTTGGTGGCGCCGATCATCTCGACGCCAAAGCGTTCGAGGACGCCGTGTCTGGCGAGGTCGAGGGCACAGTTCAGCGCCGTCTGCCCACCCATGGTCGGCAGCAGCGCGTCGGGCCGCTCCTTGGCGATGATCTTTTCGACTACCCGCCAGGTAATCGGCTCGATATACGTCACGTCCGCCATATCCGGATCGGTCATGATCGTCGCTGGGTTGGAGTTTACCAGGATTACCCGGTAACCCTCTTCGCGTAGCGCCTTGCACGCTTGTGCGCCGGAGTAGTCGAATTCGCAGGCCTGACCGATGACGATCGGACCGGCGCCGATAATCAGAATGCTCTTAATGTCTGTGCGCTTGGGCATGGTGCGCCTTTTCGTCTTGCATCATCTTGACAAAGCGGTCGAACAGACAGGCGATGTCATGTGGCCCCGGGCTGGCTTCCGGGTGGCCCTGAAAGGAAAAAGCCGCAACGTCGCTACGCGCGATACCCTGCAGTGATCCATCGAACAGCGAAGCGTGCGTGCGCCGCAGATTGGCGGGCAAGGTATCGGCATCCACCGCGAAACCATGATTCTGGCTGGTGATCAGGACCTGTCCAGTCTGGAGATCCTTGACCGGGTGGTTGGCGCCGTGGTGGCCAAATTTCATCTTCATCGTCCTGGCGCCCGAAGCCAGCGCCAGCAACTGATGGCCTAGGCAGATACCGAAGGTCGGTACACCGTGGGCAAGGATTTCGCGGATGGCCGTAATGGCGTAGTCGCACGGTTCCGGATCGCCCGGCCCGTTCGACAGGAACACCCCGTCCGGCTTGAGTTTGAGGACTTCGGACGCGCTGGTCTGCGCCGGAACGACCGTAATCTTGCAGCCGCGTGCGGCGAGCATGCGCAAGATGTTGTGTTTGACTCCGAAGTCGTAGGCGACAACGTGCCAATGCGGCGTCGGTACGGAGCGGTAACCGTCAAGGCTCCATTGTCCCGCCGTCCACTCGTACGGTTCTGCGACACTCACCACCCTGGCGAGGTCCATGCCGGCGAGGCCGGGAAAAGCGCGTGCCTCGGCAACTGCTTGTTCCTCGTCGATCTCTCCGGCCATGATGCAACCGGCCTGGGCGCCTTTTTCGCGCAGAATGCGCGTCAGCTTGCGCGTATCCACCCCGGCGATGGCCACCAGGCCGTGCTTTTGCAGATAGTCGGGCAGAGTCTCCTGCAGGCGCCAGCTTTCGGCGCGAACCGGCAGGTCACGAATTACCAGCCCGGCGGCATGGTTGCCGCACGATTCGAAGTCCTCGTCATTGCACCCGACGTTGCCGATATGCGGATAGGTGAGCGTGACAATCTGACGGCAGTAGGAGGGGTCGGTCAGTATCTCCTGGTAACCGGTCATCGCCGTATTGAACACCACCTCGCCGCTGGTACGGCCTCCGGCGCCGATAGCCAGGCCACGAAAAATCGTGCCATCGGCCAGTGCGAGGATCGCGGGCGGAAGCGTGGGTAACAAGGACACGAAAGACTCCTGTGGATGCTGCTGTTTGAATCCGCTGGCGGGCCGAGCTTTAGATACGCAAAAGCGGGACGGGCGCGCAGCCCTCCCGCTCGGTTCCATGCAAGCCGCAGGATTATACCGGAGCGCACCTCTATTTGGGCAATTCCGCATCCCGGCGGCTGTACGAAAGGCTCGGCGGTCGACGGTAAGTCATTGCTGCTGCGGGCATCAGGTCCGCGTCAGACGCTATCCTGATAGTTCAGAATTCGCTCGCAATAGCGCGCAATCAGGTCGATTTCGAGGTTGACCCGGCTACCGGCCTGAAGACTGCCGAGGGTCGTGGCTTCCAGGGTGTGTGGAATCAGGTTGATGGTGAACGTGGCGCCGTCCACCGAGTTGGTGGTCAGGCTGACGCCATCGACGGTTATCGAGCCCTTGCGTGCAATGTACCTGGCGAGCGACTCCGGTGCCTGGATCTCGAGCAGGCGATTGTCGCCGATGGCCTCGAAACGCAGTACCTTGCCGACACCATCAACGTGCCCGGAGACGAGATGCCCGCCGAGCCGGTCCGCGAGACGAAGGGCCTTCTCCAGATTGATCGGTCCCGGTGCCGCCAGGCCGACGGTGCAGGCCAGCGATTCCGGCGAGACGTCAACAAAGAAACAATTGTGCTGTTTATCGACAACGGTCAGGCAAACACCACCGCAGGCGATGGAATCGCCAAGTTCAACGTCTTCGATGCCGAGTTGCCCGGCATCGATCGTCAAGCGCACGGTGCCGGCGCCGTCGTCACGCGGAGTGATTCGGGTGACGCTGCCGCGGGCAGCAATGATTCCTGAGAACATGGCGGAAACCGATCAGGTGAGGGTTGCAAGGGTCGGCGGGATTCTAGCATGCAGTCGTCCGCGCCGCCGCCGCCGCCGCGGCCCGGCATCACGCGCCTGGCGGCAGGCGGGCATCGCCGGGCGCCGGCTCGTCCTCGCCACCGGCCGGAAGGTCGTTGACCCACGCCTGCAGCAGGGTGTAGGCGACGGCCAGCACCACCGGGCCGACGAAAATGCCGACGAGTCCGAAGGCCAGCAGGCCACCGATGACCCCGGCCAGGATCAGCAATAATGGCAGGTCGGCGCCTTTTCTGATCAGGATCGGACGCAGGAAGTTGTCGAGTGAAGTGACGATGACCGTCCAGACCAACAGGAAAGTGCCCCAGGCCGTGCTGTCACTCCAGAACAGCCAGATCACGGCCGGCACCAGAACCAGTCCCGGTCCGAGTTGCGCGATGCAGAACATGAACATCAGCGCCGTCAGGACGGCAACCAACGGCAACCCGGCAATGGCCAGGCCGATCCCACCGAGGATCGACTGCACCAGCGCGGTGATCCCGACCCCGAGTGCCACGGCCCGGGCCGCCTGTGCGGCCAGCAGTACGGCCTTTTCGCCGCGGTCGCCAGCCAGCCGGTAGCCGAAGCGCCGCACGCCGGTGGCAGCGCTCTCCCCCGAAGAATAGAGGACCGCCGAGAGGGCGACGGTCAGCAGGAACTGAACGAAGACCAGGCCAAAGCTGCCGACCTCGCTGACGAACCAGCGGGTCATGCTGCCAGCGTAGGGAACGGCCTTGGCCGCGAGTTCTGCGGTACCGATGGTTGCGAGCTGGGTCCACGCGTGCTCGATCTTCACCCCGACCAGCGGTAAGTCGCCGACCCACGCGGGTGGCGACGGCACCCTGAACTCGGTGAGGTATTTGCTCCACTCCGCGATCTGATCGGCATTGTCGACGAGGGTGGCAATCGCCAGCGACAACGGCACGATCAGCACCAGCAGCACCAACAGAATCATGGCGATCACTGCCGGCGTCCGCCGGTTGCCGAGGCGCTGTTGCACCCGCAGCATTAAGGGCCAGGTGGCGATGACGACCATCGTGGCCCAGATCAGTGCCGGCAGGAATGGGCGCAGGATCCAGACCGAGGCGGCGATCAGCGCGCAGAGGAAGAGCACTGCCAGTGCAGGGCGGGCGATTTCGGGGGGAGGCTCGGTCGGCTTCATCTTCTCGTCAGGCATATCCGGGATTTTTCGAGGCCATGGGCCGCGCTTGGACCCATTTCCCGGTCATTGTTTCAGTGTGCTGCGCCGGCTGTTGGAGCGCGCATGACCACCGGCTTTCGCCGCAACGCCGCAGCCGTTGCCACGGCTGGCCTCTGGGCGGCATGGTAGCGCAATTCACCGACCGCGACGCGTCCACGTTTGGGAATAGAATGGCGCGCATGCAGAACCAGGCGCCGACCCGGCCGATGCCGGCAGACTCCGCATGAGACCCGCGCGGGCGGCGCGTCAGCGCTGTGGTAGCCACGGTCGGCGATCGCCGAGCATGGCTTGCCGAGCCGGTTCGCAACGATGAATCACGCCCTGCTGTTCTCGGTATTCGTTGTTGCCTCGTGTGGTCTGGCTTACGAGTTGATCGCCGGGGCACTGGCGAGTTATCTTCTTGGCGATTCGGTCACCCAGTTCTCGACGGTCATCGGTAGCTATCTGTTCGCCATGGGCGTCGGATCGTGGCTGTCGCGCTACGTCGAAAGGCGACTGGTGGCACGCTTCATCCAGGTCGAATTGATGGTCGGCGTCTTCGGCGGCTTTTCGGCGGCAGGGTTGTTCTTTGTCTTCGCCTGGTCGTCGGCGCCCTTCAAGCTGGCGCTGTATCTGGCGGTAGTCGGCATCGGCGTGCTCGTCGGCCTGGAAATTCCGCTGATCATGCGCATTCTTGAACGCGATCTGGCGTTCAAGGATCTGGTCTCGCAGGTATTGACCTTCGATTACCTCGGCGCGCTCGCTGTTTCGATTCTCTTTCCTGTCGTGCTGGTGCCCCATCTGGGCCTGATGCGCAGTGCCCTGCTGTTCGGCCTGCTCAACGTTGCGGTTGCTCTCTGGGCCTGCTGGCTGTTTCGCGAGCAGTTGCGCAACGTCGGCTGGCTAGGCGTGCAAGGGGGGGCGTCGATGCTCGTGCTGTTGGCCGCTTTCGCTGCAGCCGGCGAGTTGACTTCTCTGGCCGAGGCTCATCTCTACGCCGATGACATCGTACATGCCGAGAGCACGCCGTACCAGCGGATCGTCGTCACGCGCTGGAAGGACGACCTGCGCCTGCATCTGAACAACAACCTGCAGTTCAGTTCGCGCGACGAGTACCGCTATCACGAGGCACTGGTGCATCCGGGGCTGTCCACTTTGCCGGCGGCGCGGCGCGTGCTGGTTCTCGGCGGCGGCGACGGTTTGGCCGTGCGGGAGATTCTCAAGTATCCGCAGATCGAGTCGGTGACGCTGGTCGACCTCGATCCGGCAATGACACGACTGTTTGCCAGCGCACCGCCGTTACGCAAGCTCAACGAGGATGCGCTACGTTCGAGCAAGGTCAGCGTGGTCAATGCCGATGCGCTACAGTGGCTCGAGGACAACGACGATCTCTTCGATTTCGTCGTCGTCGATTTTCCCGATCCATCGAATTTTGCGATCGGCAAGCTCTACAGTGCTTCCTTCTATCGCCTGCTCGAGAAACACCTGACGGCCAATGCGCTGGCGGTCATCCAGTCCACCTCGCCGCTCTACGCCCGGCAGTCGTTCTGGTGTGTGGTCACCACGCTGGAGAGTGTCGGGCTGCTCGTCACACCCTACCATGCGCTGGTGCCGTCCTTTGGTGAATGGGGTTTCGTGCTGGCGGGGCGACACGCGTATCGGCCACCGCCGGCGTACGCGGTGGCCACGCGCTTCCTGACGGCCGATACCACTCCGGCCCTGTTCCTGTTTCCCAAGGACATGGCGCGTGTCGAGACCGAGGTGAACCGTCTGAACAGTCAGGTGCTGGTGCGCTACTTCGAACAGGAGTGGCGACAGGTGATTCGCTAGGGCATGGACCGCCGCGAATTCATGGTCTCTGCGGGGATCGCCGGTACGGCCTCGCTGCTGGGCTGCCGCGGCACGCCAACGCCCCTGCCGCCAGGCGAACTGCTCGGGGCTTCGCTCGCCCTCGGGCATCGCTTGCCTGCGCATGACCTGGCGCCACCCGACAGCACGCAGCACGTCCCGGTGCTCATCGTCGGTGCCGGCATCGGCGGCCTTTCCGCTGGCTGGAAACTGGCCAAGTCGGGCTTCGCCGATTTCTTGATCGTTGACCTGGAGAGCGAAGCCGGGGGCAATTCACGGGCCGGTCGCAACACGATCAGCGCCTATCCCTGGGGCGCGCATTATCTGCCGCTACCGACGCGCGAAGCGACGGCGGTACGCGAGTTGCTCGCCGAACTGGGCGTGCTGCAGGGCGATCCGCGTGCCGTCAGGCCGAGCTATGACGAGCGCTATCTGTGCGCCACTCCGCAGGAGCGGCTCTATCGAAACGGCCGCTGGCAGGAAGGCCTGCTCCCTCAGAGCGGCGTCGGTGCCTCGGAACGCGGACAGTATCAGCGCTTTGCCGACCTGATGGCGGCTTTCCGGCGTCAGCGCGACACTCTCGGGCGGCGTGCCTTCGCCTTGCCCATGGCGTTGTCGAGCCGTTCGGCCGAACTGCTGGCGCTCGACCAGTTGAGCATGCGCGACTGGCTGCTCGCGCAGCGACTGGATTCACCGCATCTGCACTGGTACGTCAACTATGCCTGCCGCGACGACTATGGGGCGGGTAGCTCCGCGGTTTCGGCCTGGGCCGGTATCCATTACTTTGCCTGCCGCGACGGCGAGGCGCAGAACGCAGCCAGCGACAGCGTACTCACTGCGCCGGAAGGCAACGCCTGGCTGAGCAACGGGCTACTGCGATCGATCCGCGAACGTGTCGGGGCGCGATTGCTCACCGGCGCTCTCGCCTTCCGCGTTGCCGCCGGAAGCGCACCAGCGGCCGGCCGTCGTATCGAGGTTCACCTGTGGTTGCCCGACGAGCGTCGTACGCTGCGCGTACTCACCGAGCAGCTGATCTGGGCCGCGCCACTGTTCCTGGTGCCGAAAGTCTTCGCCGGTTACCCGGAGCTGAAGGTCGCCGCCGGCAGTTACAGCTACGCGCCCTGGCTGGTCGCCAACCTGACGCTGTCGCGCTTTCCGGACGACCGCGCCGGCGCCCCGCCGGCCTGGGACAATGTGCTTTACGATAGTCCCGGCCTCGGCTATGTGGTGGCTACACATCAACACCTGCGCGCCTGGCGCGGGCCGACCGTGCTCACCTACTACCGCGCCCTCGACGAGGTGAGCCCGCAGCAGGGCAGGGAGGCGCTGCGTGACGCAGCACGCGAAGTATGGGCGGAACAGATCCTGGCGGATCTGGAACGACCGCATCCCGATATCCGGCAGTTGACGACACGCCTCGACGTCTTTCGCAACGGGCATGCCATGGCACGGCCGGTTCCCGGCCTGATCTCTGGCGCAGCACGCCGGCGCTTTGCCGTCGACGGGACAAACCTGCGCTTTGCGCACGCCGATGTCAGTGGTTTTTCGTTGTTCGAAGAAGCGCAATACCGCGGTGTCCTGGCTGCCGAACGAACGCTGCGGCGTCTCGGTGCGCGCTTCACGTCTTCATTGGCGTAGATTGCCGGTGTTGTGCCAAAGCGACTCTCGCGCTGGCACAACACCACCATTCCCAGGCTCGTCAGGTGCGCAGGAACTGCACCGCTTCGCGGAGCTGACGTGCCGTGTTGGCGAGGTCGTTGGCAGTGGCGGAAACCTGCAGCGCGGCGGTACTGTTCTCCTCGGCGCCGCTGGCCATGCGTTCGACCGCCAGAGCAATGTCGCCGCTGCCCTGGCGTTGCACGTCGAGCCCCTGCGCGATTGCCTGCATGTCGCTGACGAGCAGGCGGGTTTCCGCAGCGATGTCGTCCATTGTCGTCCTGGCACTGCGGACGGTATCGATGCTGATGCGGGCTCTGTCCGATCCCTCGCTCATTCCTTTGGCGGCGCCTTCGACGCCGGACTGGATCTGCGTGATCATCGCCGCGATGCGGTCGGTCGATTGCGCCGTGCGTTCAGCGAGTTTTCTCACCTCGTCGGCAACGACCGCAAAGCCGCGTCCCTGCTCACCGGCCCGTGCGGCTTCGATGGCGGCATTCAGTGCCAGCAGGTTGGTCTGGTCGGCAATTTCGCGAATCACCCCGACGATGCCGGAAATCTCACGGGAATGTTCGCCCAGCCGCCGCATCGAATCGGCGGTTTCCTGCACGTCGGTCGCGAGTCGTTCCACGACCGTGGCGGTGGTGGAGATTTCCGTGCTTCCCTGATCGCAACGGGTTCCAGCCTGCTGCACCTTGCTCTTCGCCGCATCAGCCTGTGCCGCCATCACCGAGATGCCGCTCGACATCTGCTCCACCGTGGTGACCATGGCACTGACCGCGGAATTCTGGCGGTGCGTGCCGTCAGCGACCCCGGCAATGGTCTGCGAGAGTCGCATCGCCGAAGCACTCAGCGTTTCCGCCGCAGCGCGAATCTGCCGGACCGTCTGTGCCAGCTTTTCGCCGGTCGCGTCGATGGAACGGAGCAGTTCGCCAATTTCATCGGCGCGGCGGCTGACGCTCGTCTGGGGGGCGAGATCGCCGCTGGCCAGATCGCCGAGTCGTCGCTTCGCTTCACCAATGCCCGTCAGCAGCGAACGACTAAAGAGGTAGTTGCCTGCCGCAGCGACTCCGCCGCTAAACAGAAATACGGCCAGCAGTACCCATAGATCGTCGCGCAGGCCCGCGGCCGTCAATGCTTCGACCTCCTCCTGTTCTCGGGTACTCAGGGAGACCACGTCGTCGATAGCCTTCCGGTGCTCGGCATACTGTACTTCGAGCTGTTTCAGTGAGGTGCGCACAGCGGACTCGTCTCCGGCGTTCACCGCCGGAAGAAACTGCTGGTCCACGATCTCGAAAAACCGTATCGACGCTTTATGCGCGTCGTTCAGGAAGCGAGTCTTGATGCTCTCGGGCAACTGCTGCTCAAGCCAGAACTTGTGGCGTGTGTCGTAATCCGTACGCAGTTGTCCGAGCCTGGCAAGCAGGGTTTCGCGCTCGGTCCGCCGGTCCGGATCGGACAGTTGCAGGGTCGTCAGGTACGACTCGATGATGTAGTTTGGTGGCGGCAGGATGTCCGCGACCAGGTCCTTGTAGAGGACGATGCGCTGATAATTGGGGCCGCCGACCTTGGTTTCGCTGATGGTGTGCGATGTCCAGGCGCCAAACAGCAGAAAGCCGCCGGCGAGGGAAATGGCCACCAGCAGCACTTGGGTGCGCAGGCTGAAACGGGTCATATCAGGTCTCCAGGGTTGGCCCTACAGCTTGATGTGAAGGGTTCGATTGGTCACGGATGGCGTCCAGCGAGCATCGGCACGCGGTCGAGCGATGCCTGTTGCCACCCTGATTGTACAGATGCGCGTCCCTCGGACAAGGTGAAGCGCAAAAGGTGCCGGCTGCACCCCGGTCAACGCGCCGCGTTGGCGTGATTCGCGGACTCGATCGGCCGCCAGAGGCCGCCTCTCGGTTTGACTCTGCCGGTGATGGGGACTACATTAATGACCGTTCGGTCATTAGCGTTGCCTGATGAGTTCTGCCACCTTCCGATCTGCATTGAACCTTTCGCCAGCCGAGCGCACGACGCGTCGCCGCCGCAAGGACGCCCGCCCCTCCGAACTCACCGCGGCAGCACTCGAACTCTTTGTCGAACAGGGTTTTGCCGCCACCCGGCTCGACCATGTCGCTGCCCGCGCGGGCGTTTCAAAGGGCACCCTTTATCTCTATTTCAACAGCAAGGAAGCGCTGTTCAAGGCGGTCGTCGAAGACGGAATGGTGGCCGCGCTGGTCGCTGCCGAGCAGCATTTGTCGGATCACCACGGGTCGGCCACGGAACTGCTGCAGCAGTTGCTGCGCGGCTGGTGGGAGCAGATCGGGAGTACGTCGATGGCCGGCGTGAGCAAGTTGATCATTGCCGAATCCAGGAATTTTCCGGAACTTGCCCAATACTATCGCGAGCGAGTGATCCGGCGTGGCAGGGCACTGCTGCGCAGTGCCCTGCAGCGCGGGATCGACGCCGGCGAGTTTCGCCCGGTCGACGTCGAGGCGACCGTCGACGTGATCATCGCACCGTTGCTGATGTTGGCGATCTCGCGTTTTTCGCTACGCCTGTGCGGTCAGGAGGTGGCCCCCGAAGCCTACCTCGATGCGCATGTTGCTTTGCTGTTGCACGGTCTGGGTCGGGGCGAGGCGACGCGATGAACGCGTCTGTTGCGCGCAAGCTCGCTCGGCTGCTGTCGGCACTGCCGCTGTTGCTCCTGCTTGGCGCTTGCGGCAAGGCGCCGCTATCGCCTGAGCCAGCGCGGCCGGTACTGACGCACGTCGTTGGCGATAACGCGGGTGACGAATTGCTCAGTTTCTCGGGCGAGGTGCGCTCGCGTTACGAAACGCCACTTGCCTTCCGCATCGCTGGCAAGATCACTGCCCGACTGGTTGACTCGGGTGCCGTCGTCAAGGCTGGTCAGGTCCTCGCCCGGCTGGACCCGGCGGATGCGATGCTGTCTGCGGCGGCGGCGGCGGCACAGTTGGAACTTGCCGAGGCCGACCTGCGCCGTTTCCGGAACTTGCAGGCGAAGCACTTCGTCAGCCAGGCCGCTCTCGATACCCGGGAGACGGCTTTCAAGGCAGCACAGGCGCAGGCCGACCTGGCGCACAACCAGTCTTCTTATACGGTCCTGCGGGCCGAGCAGGCGGGTATCGTGGGACTGGTGGCGGTCGAAGTCGGACAGGTCGTGGCAGCGGGGCAGACCGTCATGCGGTTGGCGCGCGCGGACACCCTCGAAGTCGCGATCGCCATCCCCGAATCACGGATGACCGAGTTACGCGCGCTCGGGGCGGCCACGGTCGAGCTATGGGCCGATCGTCAGGCCAGCTACGCCGGACTGCTCCGCGAAGTGTCGCCGGTTGCCGACCCGGTAACCCGTACCTACGCGGCAAGGGTGTCGATACGTCACCCCGACGCCAGAGTGCTGCTGGGGATGACGGCGACGGTGCGCTTTCTTCGCCACGACGGCAACACCCGCCTGACGGTTCCGCTGACGGCGATTTTTCAACACCAGGGCGGCCCGGCGCTATGGGTGGTCGGATCCGATCAGACGGTCGTCTTGCGACCGGTTTCTGTCGCCGCATACCGGGAAGACACGGCCGTGCTCGATGACGGCGTACAGGCTGGCGAGAGGATCGTCGTTGCCGGGGTCCACAAGCTGAGCAGCGGCGAGCAGGTGCGCGTCATCGACCCGGCGAAGCCGCTTGCCGAGCCGCAGTCGCAGAGTGATCCGTCCGACGCAGCCGCGCGATGACACTCCCGAATCTTTCCGAATGGGCGTTGCACCACCGCTCGCTGGTCGCTTACCTGATCGTCGTGTTGATGCTCGGCGGGGTGCTGTCGTACTTCCGGCTGGGTCGTGCCGAGGACCCGGATTTCACCTTCAAGGCCATGGTGGTGCGTACGCTATGGCCGGGTGCCACCGCCCACGAGGTCGAACTGCAGGTCAGCGAACGCATCGAGAAGCGACTGCAGGAGGTACCCTGGGTCGACGTGCTGCGTTCGCAGACACGCTCCGGCGAGTCGCTGATCATCGTTCTCCTCCGGGACGACACGCCGAAAAAGGAGGTGGCGGAAACCTGGTACCAGGTTCGCAAAAAGATCGGCGACATGCGCCACACCCTGCCGCAAGGCGTGCAGGGCCCGTTTCTCAACGACGAATTCGGCGAAACCTTCATCACCATCTATGCCCTGACCGGCGACGGCTTCGACCTTGCAGCGCTGCGTCACGCGGCCGACGGCATCGCCCGTGAACTACGGCAGGTGCCGGACGTCAAGAAAATCGAACTGATCGGCGTGCAGGAGGAAAGGATCTACATCGAGGTCTCGCACGCCAAGCTGGCGACGCTGGGGCTGAACCCGCTGGCGATCTTCGAAGCGCTACAAAAGCAGAACGCGATGACTCCGGCCGGCTTTTACGAGACGCCGTCCGACCGCGTGCGCCTTCGCGTATCCGGCGATTTCAGGTCCGTCGCCAGCATTCGCGAAATCGGTATCCAGGCGGACGGCCGGCTGTTCCGGCTGGGCGACATCGCGACCGTCCACCGGGGCTTTGCGGAACCCCCGGCGCCGCGCATGCGCGTGCTGGGTCAGGACGCGATCGGCATTGCCATCGCCATGAACCGGGGCGGCGACGTGATCCGCCTGGGCGACCGCCTGCATGCGGAAGCCGAACGCCTGCAGAAGCAGTTGCCGCTGGGAATCGATCTGCACGTGGTTGCCGACCAACCGCAGATCGTGCGACAGTCGATGAACCTGTTCATGTCCTCGCTGGCCGAAGCGGTGCTGATCGTCCTGACGGTGTCCTTCCTGAGTCTCGGCATGCGCACCGGCGCCGTGGTGGCGTTGTCGATTCCGCTGGTGCTGGCGATCACCTTTCTGCTGATGGCCGTGTTCGGGATTGACCTGCAGCGGATTTCACTCGGTGCACTGGTGATTGCGCTGGGCCTGCTGGTCGACGATGCGATCATTGCCGTCGAGATGATGGTCGTGAAGATGGAACAGGGGTGGGATCGCTTCCGGGCGGCGACTTTCGCCTACACCTCGACGGCCTTTCCGATGTTGACCGGTACCCTGATTTCGGCCATCGGCTTCATGCCGGTGGGTCTCGCCAAGTCGGGTGCCGGCGAATACACTTTTTCGATATTCGCGGTAGTCAGCATCGCCCTGCTGGTGTCATGGCTGGTGGCCGTGCTGTTCACCCCCTATCTGGGCGATCTGTTGCTGGATGCCGAAAAGCTGCGCAGGAAGGCTCTGCAGCACGGCGACGACACCTATGGCACGCCATTCTATCGCCGCGTGCGCGGTACCATCGAATGGTCGCTGCGGCATCGCTGGACGGTGATCGCGGCCACCGCCATCGTGTTCGTGGCGTCGCTGCTGGTACTGACCCTGGGCGTGCAGAAACAATTCTTTCCGGCGTCCAGCCGTCCCGAGTTGCTGGTCGATCTGTGGTTGCCGAACGGCGCGTCCCTGAAGGCGACCGAAGCGGTGGCCCGGGAAGTCGAGCGGACACTTGCCGAGCCGGAAATGAGCCAGTCGATCAAGTATTTCGCGAGTTACCTTGGCAACGGTAGCCCACGTTTCTACCTGCCCCTGGACCAGCAACTGTTCAACGACAGTTTTGCGCAATTCGTCGTCACGACCCATGGTATCGAGGCGCGCGAGGCGCTCAAGCGACGGCTGGAAGACCGCTTCGCCGATGCGGCAGGCCAATGGAGCGGCCTGCGCACGCGTGTGCTGCGCCTCGAGAACGGCCCGCCGGTCGGTTTTCCGGTGGTCTTCCGCGTCTCCGGAGACAATCTCGCCGAACTGCGCCGGGTTGCCGCGGAAGTCGCCATCGTCATGCGCGCCAACCCGCACCTCAAGGAGGTCAACTTCGACTGGAACGAGATGGGCAAGGCGATCCGCATCGACATCGACCAGGACCGCGCGCGTGCACTGGGTATCAGTTCGCAGGAACTCGCGACCTTCCTCGATGCGATGCTCACCGGTGTCGCCGTGACGCAGATGCGCGAAGGCGACCAGTTGATCGACGTGGTGGCGCGCGCCGTCGGTGACGAGCGCGCAGCCATTGGTTCTCTGGCAGACGTCAATATCCATACCCGCAGCGGACGGTATGTGCCGCTCGTGCAACTCGCGACGATCAGCTACGGACTCGAAGATGGCCTGATTGCGCGGCGCAATCGGCTGCCGACGGTGAGCGTGCGCGCCGACATCCGTGATCACATGCAGGCCCCCGCAGTGACCGCGCAGATCGATCCGCAACTCGATCCGTTGCGGGCCGGCCTGCCCCCCGGTTTCCGTATCGAAGCCGGTGGGGCGACCGAAGAGTCGGCGAAAGGCGAGAATTCGATCAAGGCGGTGATGCCGCTGATGCTGGTTGGCGTGATTACCTTGCTGATGATCCAGTTGCAGAACATCGGCCGGATGCTGCTCGTTCTCGTCACCGCACCATTGGGGCTGATCGGCGTTGCGCTGGCGCTGCTGATCTTCGATGTGCCCTTCGGCTTCGTCGCCAATCTCGGGGTCATCGCGCTGTCCGGGATGATCATGCGCAACTCGGTGATTCTCGTCGATCAGATCGAACAGGACGAAAAGGCCGGCAAGCCCGCCTGGGAGGCGATCGTCGGATCGACCGTGCGGCGCTTCAGGCCGATCATGCTGACCGCCGCGGCGGCGATTCTGGCGATGATTCCGCTGACCCGCAGCGTCTTCTGGGGGCCGATGGCGGTGGCGATCATGGGCGGCCTGATCATCGCCACGTTGCTGACCTTGTTGTTCCTGCCGGCGTTGTATGCTGCGTGCTACCGGGTCAAATCGGTCGATGCCGGTACTGTGGTGCACCCCGGCTGATTCGTGCAGCACCTTCGCTGCGCACAGTACCCCTGAATGGCTCCCGATGCGTCGCCGTCGTCGGGCAGCGCTCTACTGCACGCAGGCATTTTCCACAGTCGGGCGCTCCGCGACTCCCGACCGGCTGCGCCAGATTTCCGAAGATTCGCCAAATGAATATTTAAAGAATCTGCATCTTACTGATTCTGAGTACTTCTTCGACTGAATTGGCGACATGTTCCGCATCGTGAAAGGACTCTCGCATAGACCAGAGATGTGCCATAATCATGGCATCGACGTATCGCCATGCGGCTGCGCGATGGTCTGTATTCTAAGTGGCCTGATGAATTGCCCGGCAATGAGGCAAAGCGCAAGCGATCGGGCCTGGGAGGAGCGAAATTTCCGTTGTTTTATGGAGGGATTCCCGTGAATGGATTACTCAAGCTCTCAAGCCTGATCGATGGGCTGACCGAGCGCGTCGGCAAGGCGATCATCTGGCTGGTTCTGGTCGTCACCCTGATCGGTGCCGGCAACGCCGTCATGCGCTATATCTGGAACTACAGTTCGAATGCCTTCCTCGAAATCCAGTGGTACCTCTTTTCGGCAATCTTCCTTTTTGGCGCCGGCTATACGCTGATGCGCAACGAGCATGTGCGCATCGACCTCATTTCGGGCCGATTGTCCCCGCGTGGACGGGCCTGGATCGACATCTTCGGAATCATCTTCTTCCTCCTGCCGATGGCCACTGCCATCATGTACCTGTCGTGGCCGATCTTCCTGCTGGCCTTGGCCAACAACGAACAGTCGAGTAATGCCGGCGGCCTCACGGTGTGGCCGGTACGCCTGCTGGTGCCGATCGGTTTCTTCCTGCTGGTGATCCAGGGGATCTCGGAACTGATCAAGCGCATCGGTTTTCTGCAGGGGCGTTGTCCTGACCCGACCGCGAAAGGGCACAAGCCGACTCCCGAAGAAGAACTCGCACTGGCCATCAAGGCCCAGAAGGGAGAACTGTGATGGCCGAATTCATGATCGCCAACATGGCCCCGATCATCTTCGTGTCGATGGTCCTTTTCCTGCTCGTCGGTTTCCCGGTGTCCTTCGCGCTGGCGGCCAACGGCATCTTCTTTGCTCTCGTCGGTATCGAACTCGGTCTGCTCGGGCCGCAACTGTTCCAGGCGCTGCCGGACCGCATCTTCGGCATCATGAGCAACGACACCTTGCTGGCCATTCCCTTCTTTACCTTCATGGGGCTGATTCTCGAACGTTCGGGCATGGCCGAGGACCTGCTCGACACCATCGGACAGCTTTTCGGGCCGCTGCGCGGCGGTCTCGCTTTCGCGGTGATCTTTGTCGGGGCGCTGCTCGCGGCGACCACCGGTGTGGTCGCCGCTTCAGTGATCTCGATGGGCCTGATTTCGCTGCCGATCATGCTGCGCTACGGCTACGACACCAAGCTTGCGACGGGTGTCATCGCCGCGTCGGGAACGCTGGCCCAGATCATCCCGCCGTCGCTGGTGCTGATCATCATGGCCGACCAGCTCGGCAAATCGGTTGGCGACATGTACTCCGGCGCCTTCATCCCCGGTTTGACGCTGACCCTGTTCTACGTCGGCTATGTGGTCCTGGTGGCCATCTTCAAGCCCCGCTGGGCGCCCGCGTTGCCGCTCGAAGCGCGCACGCTGCGTGGCAGCCGGCTTCTGCTGCGCGTTCTGACGACGCTGGTGCCTCCGCTGCTGCTGATCTTTCTGGTTCTGGGGACGATCTTTCTCGGCATCGCCACGCCGACCGAAGGCGGCGCGATGGGGGCGACCGGTGCCCTGATCATGGCCCTGGCCCGCAGGCGCCTGTCCTGGAGCCTGCTCAAGCAGGCCATGGAAACGACCGCCAAGCTGACCACCTTCGTGGTCTTCATTCTGGTCGGCGCGCGGGTATTCTCGCTGACCTTCTACGGCGTCGATGGCCACAAATGGGTCGAGCATCTGCTGACGGGCCTGCCGGGTGGCGAGGTCGGTTTCCTGATCGTGGTCAACGTGCTCGTTTTCCTGCTGGCCTTCTTCCTCGACTTCTTCGAACTGTCGTTCATCGTCGTTCCCCTGCTCGGGCCGGTGGCACAGGCCCTGGGCATCGACCTGATCTGGTTTGGCGTCCTGCTGGCGGTGAACATGCAGACCTCGTTCATGCACCCGCCATTTGGTTTCGCGCTCTTCTACCTGCGTTCGGTGGCGCCGGCCTCGGTCAAGACCACCGACATCTACTGGGGGGCGATTCCCTTCGTCTGCATTCAGATCATCATGGTCGGGCTGTTGATCTTTTTCCCGCAACTGGTGACCTTTGGGCTCGACAAGGATGTCAAGGTCGACCTCGATTCAGTGCAGATCGAAATGCCGACCTCCGACTACGGCGCGCCAGCGACTCCGGCGGGATCGGAAAGTCAGCAAGGATCGCCAGCCGATGCCGACGACGCGGCCACCAGGGCCATTCGCGAGGCGATGAAACAGGATCAGGCCAAGTAGCTGGAGAGAAAGGGAGAAATGAAAACGGAGGCCGAGGCCTCCGTTTTCTCCTGTCTGCCACAAATCTAAACGTTTGCGGGGTCCTTCTCCCGTGAGCCGCTTATCGCTTGCTGTACATGTAGTTCGTGTAAGCGCCTTCGGCAAGGCGCATCCAGAGGTTCTGATCGTCCATGAACTTCTTGTAGTCGTCGTAAATCTTCTTGAAGCCGGGATTCGCCGCCGACGTTTCCGCATAGAGTTCCATCGCCGCCTTGTAGCAAGCGTCCATGACTTCCTTGGGGAACTGTTTCAATTGCGTGCCGGAACCCACCAGTTGCTTGAGTGCGGTGGGGTTCTTCGAATCGTACTTGGCGACCATGTCGACGTGCGCGTCGGCACAGGCAATCTGCATGATGGTCTGGTATTCCTTGGGCAGTTCGGCCCATTTCTTGCTGTTGATATAGGCCGTAACCTGCGGCCCCCCTTCCCACCATCCCGGGTAGTAGTAGAACTTGGCCACCTTGTTGAACCCCAGTTTCTGGTCATCGTAGGGACCAATCCACTCGGCGGCATCGATCGTGCCCTTCTCCAGAGCCGGATAGATGTCGCCGCCAGGAATCTGTTGCGGTACCGCGCCCAGTTTGCTGATCACCGCGCCGGCAAAGCCGCCGATGCGGATCTTGAGTCCTTTGAGGTCGGCAACCGTCTTGATTTCCTTGCGATACCAGCCACCCATTTGAGTCGTGGTGTTGCCACAGGGTATGGTCACGATATTCGACTTGGCAAACAGTTCGCCGATCAGTTTGGTGCCGTTACCGTACCGCATCCAGGCGTCCATCTGGCGGTTGGTCATGCCGAAGGGAATTGCCGTTTCCAGCGCGTACGAGGGGTCCTTGCCGAAGAAGTAGTAGGAGACGGTATGCCCCATCTCGACCGTACCGTCCTTGACGGCATCGAATACCGCCGGTCCGGGGACGATTTCCCCACCGGCGAAGACCTGGATCTGGAACTTGCCGCCAGTGGCTTCAGCAACCCGCTTGGCCATGTGTTCGGCACCACCGTAAATGGTGTCGAGGCTCTTCGGAAAGCTGGATGCCAGGCGCCACTTGATGGTCGGGGCATTCTGGGCAATCGCGGGCATGGCCATGGTGCCGGCAGCGAGGCCGGCACCGGCATTCTTCAAGAACGAACGTCTTTCCATTATTTGTCTCCTCCAGTTTTTCGTCAAAAAAATTGCCAATGGATTATAGCGAAACAAATTCCACGTGCAAAAAGGAATTGGCCAGTCAGGACATCCCGATGCCGAACTAATCGCCGGCCACTCTCATCTGCTCAATCAGGATCGAACCGACCTGTTTCGAGCCGCGGACCAGGACGTCGTTGCCGACCGCTGCGACGTTCCTGAACATGTCGCGCAGATTGCCGGCAATGGTAATGCCTTCGACGGGGTGCGCGATCTCTCCCTTGTCGACCCAGAAGCCGGCAGCCCCGCGCGAATAATCTCCGGTCACGTAGTTGACGCCGTGCCCAAGCAACTCCGTGACCAGCAGGCCGCGCCGCATCTTCTTGAGCAGCCCCTGCAGATCGCGTTTGCCTGGATGAACGATGAGGTTGTGGCAGCCGCCGGCATTCCCGGTGGTCTGCATGCCGAGCTTGCGTGCGCTGTAGGCGCTCAGGAAGTAGCCCTGGAGCCTTCCGTCGACCAGGACTTCGCGGTCATGCGTCAGCACCCCATCACTGTCGAAGTAGCTGCTGGCAAGGCCGCGCTGCAGATGCGGCCGCTCACTGATCTGCACCCTTTTCGAGAAGACCCGCTTGCCGAGGCTGTCGACCAGGAAGGAAGTCTTTCGGTACAGGCTGCCACCGCTTGCCGCGTGCACGAAGTTGCCGATCAGCGAAGAGGCGAGCGGTGCCTCGAAGAGCACCGGTACCCGACAGGTCTTGATCTTGCGCGCACCCAGACGCGACAGCGCGCGCCGCGCCGCGTGCTCGCCAATCGACTCGGGTGAGCCGATGGCGAGTGGGTCGCGTGCCGTCGAGTACCAATCATCGCGCTGCATGTTCTGGTCCTTGCCGGCGATCACCGAACACGCCAGGTAGTGGCGCGAAGTCGGGTAGCCACCCATGAAGCCGAGGCTGTTCGCCGAGACAAACTGCCCTTCCTGAATCGATAACGTGGCTCCCTCCGAGTTGCTGATCTTCGGGCTCACCGCGAACGCTGCCTGTTCGCAGCGCCGGGCCAGGTCGACGGCCGCCTCCACCGAGAGCAGCCAGGGGTGATAGAGGTCGAGATCCGGGAGATGCCGGGTGTCGACGGCCAGCAGTTCGGCGTCGGGCAGACCCGCACACGGATCAGCGGCGGTAAAGCGGGCGATATTGAGCGCCGCGTCGACAGTCTCGCGCAAGGCGTTTGGAGAAAAGTCGGAGGTACTGGCGTGTCCCTTCCTCTGACCCAGGTAGACCGTCACCGCAAGGGACTTGTCACGGTTGTATTCGATGGTTTCGATCTCGGCACAACGGACCGTCACCGACTGCCCGAAGCCGTCGGAGACGTCGACCTCGCAGGCGCTCGCTCCCTGTTTGCCGGCATGAGCAAGGACATCCCGCGCCAGCTCCTGCAGCGTTTCGAGACGGTGACTGAAGCGTGACTCGGTAGTAGCGATGGTGGCTGAACGGGACATGAGGGCGGTGGCCAAAGGCAAAAGCCGCTATCATAGCAGTTCCCCGGAAGGCCCCTGTTGCTGCATTGCGCGCTGACCGTTGCACCTGTCACAGCGAAAGACGAACTGCAAGCCGATGAGTATCCCTGACGAAGAGCAAGCACCGCCGTCGAAGACGCAGCGCAAGCGGGCCATGGCGGAGTTGCAGGCGCTCGGCGAGGAGCTGGTTGAATTGAGCAGTGATCGTCTGCGCAAGATTGATCTCCCGGAAGACCTGCGCACGGCGGTACGTGAGGCCCAACGCATGCTCCGCCACGACGATGCGCGGCGTCGGCAGATGCAATACATTGGCCGCCTGATGCGCGATGTGGACCCGCAACCGATTCGGGCGGTGCTGGCGGTCGTTCGCGGCGAATCGGCAGACGAAACGGCGAAACTGCACCGTATCGAAAGGCGGCGAACCGAATTCCTGGCGGACGAGAAGGTCCTGCACGAGATTGCCGCCGCCGCGCCGTCGGTTGACCTGCAACACCTGCGAGCACTGCGCCGGGCGGCGCTGCTCGAGCAGGCACAGGGCAAGCCGCCGCGCAGTTACCGGGCGATCTTCCAGCTTCTCAAGGAACTCGAACAGGGCGGCGCCACGGTGGTCAGCGGAGTTGAAGATGACCGCGAATGACGAACTGCTGATCGGCCTCGTATCGATCAGCGACCGCGCCTCGCAGGGGGTCTATGTCGACCAGGGCATTCCGGCGCTGCAGGAGTGGTTCGCCAAGGCACTGCGCAGCCCCTGGCGGATGGAAACCCGCCTGATTGCCGACGACCAGGCGGTGATCGAGAGCACACTGGTCGAACTGGTCGATCAGGCCGGCTGTCATCTGGTGCTGACCACCGGTGGCACCGGCCCGGCGGCGCGCGACGTCACCCCGGAAGCGACGCTGGCCATTGCCGACAAGGTGTTGCCGGGTTTTGGCGAAGAAATGCGGCGCATCAGCCTCAATTTCGTGGCCACAGCCATACTTTCGCGCCAGGTCGGCGTCGTGCGCGGCAGGGCGCTGATCCTCAATCTGCCTGGGCAGCCCAAGGCGATTTGCGAAACCCTCGCAGGCGTAAGGGCGGCCGATGGGACGGTGCAGGTCAACGGCATCTTTTCTGCCGTTCCCTACTGTATTGACCTGCTCGGCGGACCGTACGTCGAGACCGTCGACGCGGTCAGCAGGACCTTCCGGCCGAAATCCGCGCGGCCACCGGACGCTGCCGCTCAAAGCTGAGCGGCACAGCGATCGCCGAAGCACGAAACGTTGGCCACAGCCGAAGCCGGCGCGCGGCTTCGACACGGTTCGTTCTGGAGCGTTTTCAACAGTGCCGGGGGTTGGACCTCAAGAGGCTGACTGCTCGTGGAAGCGGGCAATCTCGTAATCGTTGCCGCTTTCCTCCAGTTCCAGCGCCGTCAGCACGTGCAGTTGGTCGGCATCGCAGAAGTCCAGCGTTTCCCGCACATCGAAGCTCCCCTGTGGCAGCACGATGCGCAATACGTCTGGTTCGCCACCGTCACGCAGCCAGATTCCCGGAATGGCGACCGCTGCCGCGAAGCCGCTGCGGCGTGGCCGCAACTCGATGCTTTGCGCGTGCCTGGCGAGTATCTGGACGCCGATCCTGGCGCGTGTGCCTTTAAGCCGGTTGATACGCCTTGCAGCACCGAGCAACCAGTTGTCGCCCCCCTCAGCCTGCATGCAGAGCAGCGCGCCGAGCTTGATCCGCTCGCCACCCGCGTCGTCGAAACAGGCGCGGAACCCCCCGAGGCTGACGTCTTCGAGGATCGCGTTCTGGACGCCGGCTTCCCGTGTCAGGCGTGGCACGGCGCCGGAGAACACCACGTAGCTGTGCTCGAACCCCTGCAGGACGGCGATGCTGGTGGTCAGGGGATGCCGCTGGTGTCGCCGCTGTGGTGGTCGCAGTGCCCAGTAGAGGCGCAGATGACGCAGTACCGGCAGCAGCACCTTCTGCGGGTACTCGCCGCCGAGGTTCAGTGTGGTCGGAATTTCGCCGCGTTCGACGACATGGATCAGTTCTTCGAGAGCAGTCAGCGCCGGGCCGGCCGAAAAGAAACGCAGTCCGGGGCTGCTCGCGCGAGGCTTTCGGGCCAGCCGCGCCGGTGCCCCGCCGCTGGCCGCATCGACCCAATACACACTGTCCGGACGGCAGTCGGCGGAAAAGACGAAGCTCGACAGGAAATGCGCGATCAAGCGGTCGGCCATTTCAACCTGCAGCGGCATCAGACCGTCAACGGAAGAAGTGAAGAACACCAGCGCGTGCAGGTATTGCTGTGCAACACTGCTGAGCCCCAACTGGGCGGGGTAAAGCTGCAGCGATTTCTGCGCGTGCCCGGCCGTTTCGGCCGCGAGATAGGTTTCTCCGAGACAACGCCAGAGTTCTTCGCCCGGGGGCTCGTAGCGATACGCCAGCCACTTCAGGCGCGTGCAGCATGCTGCCTGCAAGCGGGTGTTGAGCAGGGGCAGCGACACCTTGAAAGCGACGCTGCCCCGACCTTTGGGATCCAGACGGGCGCGCTCGATGCAGAGGGAGTAGACCGTGGCAACTTCGCTGAGGTAAGTGCAACTTCGCGCCCACAGCCGTTGGCGTTCGACTGTCGACAGGTGCGGCGAGTGCAGATAGTCTCGCGCCAGACGACGCAGATGCGGCTGCGCCGCATCATCGAGCTGCCTGAGCACGTCGAACAAGTGGTCCAGTCGGAAATCTTCGGCATGCTTCAGCGACTCGAACCAGCCCACCACTTCGTCAACCGCGTTCTGTGCCCGGGCGACATGCAGTTCGGCGAGAATCCTCTTCAACTCCTGGCCGTCGGCCAGAGGATGATCAGGACGCTTCGGAAACAATCTGAAGATCATTGAGGGTCAACCTCGCGACGAATTGCATTCTTGCGCCAGGAAAAGACAGCCAATTGTAATCCAGGCGCGCAACGGCTGTGGATCAAATGACACGCGTACCCTGGATAATCGTACCCCCTGTCCGGGCGCTGGGTTCAGCAGGCGGCGTCACGCTCAGCCCGGGCGGCAGACTGCGGCAAGCCTGGTTGCATTAGCAGCGCGTGTCGAGGCCGTGTTCGGCAAGCTCGGCGGCCCGCAGTATGGCCTGCGCCTTGTTCTGGGTTTCCTGCCATTCGGAAGCCGGGTCGGAGTCGGCGACGATGCCGGCGCCGGCCTGCACGTGCAACTGGCCGTCCTTGACGATGGCCGTGCGGATCGCGATGGCCAGATCCATGTCGCCGTTGAAACCGAGATAGCCGACGGCACCGGCGTAGATTCCTCGCTTGACGGGTTCGAGTTCATCGATGATTTCCATGGCCCGGACCTTCGGTGCCCCGGAAACCGTCCCCGCCGGAAACGTGGCTTTCAGCACGTCGAGCGCACTGAGCTTTGGTCGCAGCTTGGCTTCGACGTTCGAGACGATATGCATCACGTGTGAGTAGCGTTCGACGATCATGTTTTCGGTGAGTCTGATCGTGCCGACGCGCGCGACGCGGCCGGCGTCGTTGCGGCCTAGATCGAGGAGCTGCACATGTTCCGCACGTTCCTTCTCGTCGGCCAGCAACTCGGCGGCAAGTGCCTGATCCTCCTCGAACGAAACGCCGCGCCGGCGTGTGCCGGCGATCGGGCGGACGGTGACCGTATCGCCTTCCAGGCGGACGAGAATCTCCGGTGAGGCGCCGACCACGTGGAAGTCCTCGAAGTCGAAATAGAACATGTAGGGCGAAGGATTGAGCGAGCGTAGCGAGCGGTACAGGGCCATCGGGCTGGCGGCGAGCGGTTTGCTCATGCGTTGTGACAGCACGACCTGCATCAGGTCGCCCTCGGTGATGTAATGTTTCGCCTTAACCACCGCTTGCCTGAACTGTGCTTCGCCAAACATCGACGCCGCCGGCTGTGAAGATCGCGGCGTTTCGGGCGGAATGCGGACGGGCTCGCGCAGGCTGGCGAGCAGTTCCCTGAGCCGGGCGTGTGCTTTGTGGTATGCGCCGGGAACGCCGGGCTCGGCATAGACCACCAGTGTCAGCTTGCCCGAAAGGTTGTCGACCACTGCGATTTCTTCGGAAAGCAGCAGCACGATGTCGGGAATTCCCAGGTCGTCGGCTTTCTGGGAGCGCGTCAGGCGGGTTTCGATGTAGCGGACGGTGTCGTAGCCGAAGCAACCGACCAGGCCGCCGCAGAAGCGCGGCAGCCCGGTTGTCGGAGCGGCACGAAAGCGCTTCATGTACTTGCCGATGAAGTCGAGCGGGTTGGTGTCGTCCTCACGCTCGGCGATGCGGTTGCCGTTCAGTACCAGTACCTGATGCGCATTGACGACAATGCGCGTCGGACTGGACAGGCCGATGATCGAGTAGCGGCCAAAGCGCTCGCCCCCCTGCACCGATTCGAGGAGATAGCTGTAAGGCGCGTTGGCCAGTTTCAGATAGATCGACAGCGGCGTATCGAGGTCGGCAAAGGTTTCGAGCGTGACCGGGATGCGGTTGTAGCCTTCGGCTGCCAGGCGATTGAAATAGGCTTCAGTCATCGGAATTCCACAAGGATGTGCTACAGGATGCAGCGCGCGAACCGATGCGCATCGGCCACATGGGCAGGGCCCCCACAGTCAGGCCGACCCGTGTTACGGCCGGGCCCGGGCGGCTGTCGGACGTCGGTATGGGGCACTCATGCGTGCACCACGCGTCGCGCGGCTTCGGAAAGGGTCGAAACTATACCATCACAAGCCAGTTCGCGAATGTCGCGTCCCTCGTTGTAGCCGTAAGGCACCAGAAACA
This sequence comes from Candidatus Accumulibacter propinquus, assembly GCA_016714935.1. Taxonomy (GTDB): domain Bacteria; phylum Pseudomonadota; class Gammaproteobacteria; order Burkholderiales; family Rhodocyclaceae; genus Accumulibacter; species Accumulibacter propinquus. The sequence goes on from JADKBU010000005.1 coordinate 201,235, forward strand.
CATGACATCCTGCAGCCCGCCCGGCATGAAAGTCATGCACCGAATCGCCGATCATCAGAACCTCGACCGGCGACACGCCGAGCCGACCGCTGGCCCAGAGCAGGGGCATCGGGTCGGGCTTTGCCCGCGGCAGCACGTCGCCGCTGACGATCACGTCAAAAAAGGGGAACAGCCCGGTGTGCTGCAAGAGGGGCAGGGTAAATGCTTCGGCCTTGTTGGTGATCACCCCGAGCGGCAGGTCCAGCGCCTTGAATGCCTGCAGCCCCTCCAGCACGCCGGGGAAAAGCCGGGCATTGCGACCATTCACCGTGGCGTAGTGCCGCCTGAAGCCGCTCAGGGCGTCGGCTGGCGGTGGCGTGGCATCGTCGGCAGCGGCCAGGCTGCCCGCCAATACGCGCTTGACCAGGTTGGGGATCCCGCGCCCGACATAGCTGCGGATCGACTCGACCGAGACTTCGGGGCAAGCGAGGTCGCGCAGCATGGCATTGGCTGCGGCATGCAGGTCGAGCACGGTGTCCAGAAGTGTTCCGTCCAGGTCGAGGAGCACCGCGCGTACGGCCAGGGGTGGAGAAGACATCACGGGATCTCCAGTTGCGCACGCAGCGCGGCAAGCACGCTGTCGTAGCGATTGCGGTCGCTGTCCCTGGCAGCCCCGAAAACTGCCGACCCGGCAACGAAAGCGTCGGCCCCTGCGCGGGCGATTTCAGCGATGTTGTCGATCTTCACCCCTCCGTCGACTTCCAGGCGGATTTGCCGCCCGCTGGCGCGCGTGTACGCGTCGATTCTGGCACGTGCCGCCTTGAGTTTCCCGAGCGTCGCAGGAATGAACTTCTGGCCACCAAAGCCAGGGTTGACGCTCATCAGCAGTACCACGTCGAGCTTGTCCATGACGTAGTCCATGTAATCCAGCGGCGTTGCCGGATTGAACACCAGGCCCGCCTGACATCCCTGCTCATGGATCAGCGCCAGGGTGCGGTCTACGTGTTCGGAACTCTCCGGGTGGAAGGTGATGATGTTGGCGCCGGCCCTTGCGAAATCGGGAACGATGCGGTCCACCGGCTTGACCATCAGATGCACGTCGATCGGGGCCTGCGTCAGGGGGCGGATGGCCTCACAGACCAGCGGGCCGATAGTCAGGTTCGGCACGTAGTGGTTGTCCATCACGTCGAAATGAATCCAGTCCGCACCGGCAGCGACGACATTCACGATCTCCTCCCCGAGCTTGGCGAAATTGGCGGAAAGGATGCTTGGCGCAATGACGTACATGGCAGGAACCCCTAGTCGGACAGGGTTATATTCTAATGCCAAAATGCGTGCGCCCCAGAGCACAAGAGCGCCGCGAGTACCGCCAAAGTCACCGGGCGTTGCGGGCGGCAAGCGAATCTACGCCCGGCGGCGACAACAAGCTTGTCAGCCCACACGGTTTGGTGTGCAATGCGGGTTCTGAGTGTTCCGACATCGAGCAAACATGGCCGAAAGCAAGAAGTACGAGATCGCCGTCAGCGCGGTCCCGCAATATATCGCCGAGCAGTCGGATCCGACGAACGACAACTACGTCTTTGCGTATACCATCACCATAGACAACGTCGGGACAGTCGCTGCGCAGCTGATTTCACGCCACTGGATCATCACCGACGCCGAGGGCGAGGTGCAGGAAGTGCGAGGCCTGGGTGTCGTCGGTCGACAGCCGTTGCTGCAGCCGGGCGAGCAGTTCGTCTATACCAGCGGTTGCCAACTCGACACGCCGGTGGGCACGATGCGCGGCAGCTACCAGTTCACGGCCGTCGACGGGAGGCAGTTCGAAGCCGACATCGCCGAGTTCACCCTGGCGGTTCCGCATGTCCTGCACTGATTCCAGCCCTTGAGTCTCAAGCACGGCGACACGCTGTTCTCGAACTTCTGCGACGCGTCTAGCTGCGATAGTCGGCGTTGATCCGCACGTATTCGTAGGAAAGATCACAGGTGTACACGACAGCCCTGGCCGGGCCGCGTCGCAACTCGATGCGAACGCCGATCTCGGCCTGCTGCATGATCGCTGCCCCGTCCTCTTCGCGGTATGACGCCGCGCGCCCCCCCTGTTCGGCGACCAGGATCTCGGTTCCCGCGCTGCTCAGCCAGACGCTGATGCGATCCACGTCGAGGTCTTCAACGTCGGCGTAGCCGATCGCGGCCAGGATGCGGCCAAGGTTGGGGTCGGAAGCGAAGAAGGCGGTCTTCACCAGCGGCGAATGGGCCACTGCGTAAGCCACGCGTCTGCACTCCGCACGGTCGCGGCCACCTTCGACGGCGATGCTGATGAACTTGCTGGCCCCTTCGCCGTCGCGAACGATCGCCTGCGCGAGTTCCCTGGCGACGGCGATCACCGTGTCCCGTAGCGCCGCGTAGCCGGGCGCGGCCGAGTCGGCGAATGCAACGCCGGCTTGCGCGGTGGCGATCAGGATCAGGGAGTCGTTGGTTGACGTATCGCCGTCTACGGTGATGCAGTTGAACGACGCATCGGCCGCTTCGCGCAGCAACTCCTGCAGCAGTGGCGTGCCGATGTCGGCGTCGGTGGCGATGAAACCGAGCATCGTCGCCATGTTCGGCCGAATCATCCCGGCGCCCTTGCTGATGCCGGTGACGGTGACGGTCCGGCCGGCGATGACCACACGCCGCGAGGCCGCCTTGGCAACCGTGTCGGTGGTCATGATCGCGTGCGCGGCGGCATGCCAGTTGTCGATCCGGAGGTCGGCGACACAGGCCGGGAGACCGGCGATCAGGCGCTCGGTCGGCAAAGGTTCGAGGATGACGCCGGTCGAGAAAGGCAACACCTGCCGGTCGTCGATACCCAGCAACTGCCCGAGAGCTGTACAGCTGTCCACCGCGGCATGCCAGCCAGCATCACCCGTGCCGGCATTCGCCACACCGGTATTGATGACCAGAGCGCGGATGTCGCTGCCGAGTTCCAGGTGGCGGCGGCAAACCTGTACGGGCGCGGCGCAGAAACGGTTGGCGGTGAACACCCCGGCGACGCGCGCACCGGCGCTCAGCTCGAGAACCGTCAGGTCCAGGCGACCAGGCTTGCGGATTCCTGCTTCGGCCACCCCGAGACGAACACCGGCGACCGGGAACAAGGCTGCCGGGGAGGGGGTACTGTAGTTGACGGGCATGGCGACCTCACGTTCGGAGACAGGCGAGCGGTATGTTGGCGCCGGGCCGCTCGCCTGGTGATCAGCAGCCGGCAGCGCGCGTCACCACGCTGCCGGCTGGCGCCGGTGGCTACGACAACTTGCCGTGACAGAATTTGTACTTCTTGCCCGAGCCGCAGGGGCAGGGGTCGTTGCGGCCGACTTTCGGGCCTGTCGGCAGGGGCTTCTGAGCGACAGCCGCCGCCTCATTACCCTGTCCCAAGGCGTCGTCGTAGTCCGCATGCTGGTAACGGACGTTCTGCACGGCGGCTTGTGGGGCGGTTTCCTCGACATCCTGCGCGCGTATCTGGACGGTCATCAGCAAACGCGTCACGTCGGTACGGACACTGTCAAGCAGCCGTTGAAACAGTTCGAACGCCTCGCGCTTGTATTCCTGCTTCGGGTTCTTCTGCGCGTAGCCGCGCAGGTGTATCCCCTGCCGCAAATGATCGAGGGCCGCCAGGTGTTCGCGCCAGTGCGTGTCCAGGCTCTGCAGCATGACGTTGCGCTCGAACTGGTGAAAGACCTCGGCACCGACGAGTTCGACCTTGGCCGTGTACGAGGTGGAAGCCGCGTCGACGATCCGCCTGAGGATGGCTTCGTCGCGAAGGCTCGGTTCGTTCGTCGACCACTCGACGATCGGCAGGTCCAGCTGCAGATCGGAAGCGAGCGCCTTTTCCAGGCCCGGCAGGTCCCATTGTTCCTCGACACTCTCCGCCGGGACATGCAACCGGAAGGCGTCGTGCAGCACGCCTTCGCGCATCGCGGTCACGGTTTCGGAGATGTCCTCGGTTTCCAGCAACTCGTTGCGTTGCGCATAGATGACCTTGCGCTGATCGTTGGCCACGTCATCGTATTCGAGAAGCTGCTTGCGCATGTCGAAGTTGCGGGCCTCGACCTTGCGCTGCGCCGACTCCAGCGAACGCGAAACCAGCGGATGCTCGATCGGCTCGCCTTCGGGCATCTTCAGCCGTTCCATGATCGATTTCAGGCGATCACCGGCAAAGATGCGCAGCAGCGAGTCGTCCAGCGCGAGGTAGAAGCGCGACGAACCCGGGTCCCCCTGGCGACCCGAGCGCCCGCGCAACTGGTTGTCGATACGCCGCGACTCATGTCGCTCGGAGCCGATGATGTGCAGGCCGCCGGCGGCAACCACCTGCTCGTGCAGCTTCTGCCATTGCGCGCGGATCTCGGCGATGCGCGCATCGCGCTCGGCCTGGGGCAGTGCTTCGTCGTCGCGGATCTGGGAGACCTGCTTCTCGATACTGCCGCCGAGAACAATGTCGGTACCGCGACCAGCCATGTTGGTGGCAATGGTGATCACTCCCGGCCGGCCGGCCTCGCGCACGATCTCGGCCTCGCGCGCATGTTGCTTGGCGTTGAGCACCTGATGCGGAAGTTTTTCGTGGTCGAGCAGCGCCGAGAGCAATTCGGAGTTTTCGATCGAGGTCGTGCCGACCAGCACCGGTTGCCCGCGTTCACGGCAGCCACGGATGTCGGCGACGATCGCGGTATGTTTTTCCTTCGCCGTGCGGAAGACCTGATCGTTGTTGTCGGTGCGCTGCATCGGCTGGTTGGTCGGGATGACCACCGTTTCGAGGCCGTAGATCTGCTGGAATTCGTAGGCTTCGGTATCCGCCGTGCCGGTCATGCCCGAAAGCTTGCCGTACATGCGGAAGTAGTTCTGGAAGGTGATCGAGGCCAGGGTCTGGTTCTCGTTCTGAATCCTGACCCCCTCCTTGGCCTCGACCGCCTGGTGCAGGCCATCGGACCAGCGACGCCCCGACATCAGGCGGCCGGTGAACTCGTCGACGATGATCACCTCCCCGTTCTGCACCACGTACTGCTGATCCCTGAGGAACAGATTGTGGGCCCGCAGGGCGGCGTAGAGGTGGTGGATCATCAGGATGTTGGACGCGTCGTACAGACTGCCGCCGTCGGGGAGCAGGCCGGCGGCGGCGAGGATCTCCTCGGCGTGCTCGTGCCCTTCCTCGGTCATCAGGATCTGGTGACCTTTTTCGTCTACCCAGTAATCCCCCGGGCCGTTTTCCTCCGTGCAGCGCTTGAGCAGCGGCGCCACCTTGTCCATGCGCACGTACAGGTCGGTGTGGTCCTCCGCCTGTCCGGAGATGATCAGCGGTGTGCGGGCTTCGTCGATCAGGATCGAGTCGACCTCGTCGACGATGGCGAAGCTGAGCTTGCGCTGCACCCGCTCGCCACCGGAGTAGACCATGTTGTCGCGCAGGTAATCGAAGCCGAACTCGTTGTTGGTCCCGTAGGTGATGTCGGCGGCGTAGGCGGCCTGCTTGTCCTCGTGCGCCATCTGCGAGAGGTTCACGCCGACCGTCAGGCCAAGAAAGCGGTGCAGGCGTCCCATCCATTCCGCATCCCGGTTGGCCAGGTAGTCGTTGACCGTCACCACATGCACGCCATTGCCGGACAGCGCATTGAGGTAGGAGGCCAGCGTTGCGACCAGCGTCTTGCCTTCGCCAGTGCGCATTTCGGCGATCTTCCCGTCGTGCATGACCATGCCGCCGATCAACTGGACGTCGAAGTGGCGCATGCCAAGGCTACGTTTGCCGGCCTCGCGAACGACGGCGAAGGCTTCCGGCAGCAGCGCATCCAGCGTCTCACCATTGGCCGCACGGGTCTTGAATTCGGCCGTCTTGCCGCGCAGGCCCTCGTCGGACAGCGCGCTGATACCTGCTTCCAGCGCGTTGATCTTGCGGACAACCTGCGAGTACTGCTTGATCAGCCGATCATTGCGGCTGCCGAAAATCTTCTTGAGTAGGCCGGAAATCATTCTGGGAACAGTAGAGGAAGTTGCGAAGTTAATATAAGGACCCGAGCCAATGGCAGGGCCACTATTCTTCCGCAGTGGGGAATTGCGGAGCGGTTCGGATGGGGGCGCCGAACCGGCAGGTTGACAAGATCAGCCCAATCATGCGGCGCGCGGCATGGATACTACCTTCAAGCGTCGATTGACGCAATTCCGGCGTCACATTCCGGCTGCACCGACACCACCCCGACGCATGCCCCGGCCGGCCCGGCAGCGTTGGCCGGTAACCCCGGCCTGCGCCGTCGGGGTGGTCAGATCGCGGCGGGTTGGCGGTAAAACAGGTCGTGGAGGTCACGCGAATCCGCAGTCTGCACCGGTCGCGACTGCGAATGCCAGGGTTGACGGCCCGGCAGCGGGCTTCATACACTTCTGAGGCTGCGTCGGATTTCCTGTCCGCTTGCAAACGAAGGGAGTATGAAGGCTATGTCCATGCACCCAGCAGGCGAGGCCTACACGCTGCAGGATTACCTGCAATGGGAAGGCGATTGGGAGCTGATTCGCGGCCAACCGGTTGCAATGGTCCCGTCGCCCAGCTTCGAACATCAGCAGGTCAGCGCCGCCATCTTTCGGCAACTCGACGAATCGCTCGACGATTGCCCGCATTGCCAGGCGGTGTTTGAAATAGACGTGGAATTTGCGCAAGACACCGTCGTCCGCCCCGACGTGCTGGTGATCTGCTACCAACCCGAAGGTGAACGGCTGACCCGCGCACCCGATCTGATTTTCGAAGTCATCTCGCCCAGGACCACCCGGCGGGATGAAGTGGTCAAATCTCGCTGTTCTGGGTCGCCCCGATCATCGGTGCCGTCATCGGCGCCATCCTCCTCGGTCTGATATCCGCCGGTCGCAAGGCCTGATCAGCTGCACGCCAAGGAACTCGCTAGTTATCTGCCAGCCTTCCTTGCCTCGGCCAGTCGGTCATAGACTTGGCTACCCAGCCATTTTGAAACGAGCTCCTGCATCTCCGGCTTGCTAATGTAATGGGTAAACAACTCCTCGTTTAGCTCCATTCGCTCGATGAATAGCGACTCAAGCACCTGTCGGAACACCAGCTGGAACTTGTCGAGGGAATTGACCTTGGCTGCCATTTGCAGGGACTCGTTCAGGCTGGCCGCCTCGGCGATCTGATCGAAAAACAGCTGGTCCGCCTCGTTCAGCTCGCCGCCGAAGCGCTGGTTGATGATGTCAATCAGGCGAGACAGCGAAACGAGCTCTTCGCGTACCATGCCCGACCCCACCTCGCGCGGGCCGTCCAGCGGTTTGGCATAGCCCTCGTTGAGGCTGATCGAGCCTTCACTGATCTTCTGCAAGCGATAGTAGTCGAGTTCGACCTCCTCATCGAACTGGTAGCCCGGCCCGCTCTTGCGCTTGGGCAGTTTCAAGGCCAGATGGCGCAGGTAGGTAAAAAGTTTTTCCAGATCGCTGTCCTGGTAGGGGATCACCTGGCTCAGAAAGCTGTAAAGATTGCGGAAGGCCTGCAACTTGCCACGCCACAGCTCGGCTTCCTCTTCTTCCGTGTTCTGCAACTGCACGAAGCGCGCGACCGCCTGATCGAGAATCGCGTTCATCGTCTTGTGGTCACCTGGGCTCTGGCGGCGCTTCGGGGCGAAGAACACCCGTGCCAGCTCGGCCACTTCCGTCTGGAGGTAGATCCCCGAGGCATCGAGCTCGGCCTTGACCTCGTAAAACTTGTCGGGATCGACCTGCTCGCCCATCACGGAGCCTTCGTAGTATTGACGGAAAGCCTCCTGGATTTCGCCCGGCTCATTGACGAAGTCGAGCACGAAGGTGTCGTCCTTGAGCGGATGGGTGCGGTTCAGGCGCGACAGCGTCTGCACCGCCTGAATGCCGGCCAGGCGCTTGTCCACATACATCGTGTGCAGCAGCGGCTGATCGAAGCCGGTCTGGTACTTCTCGGCCACCAACAGCACGCGGAAGTCCGGCTTGGCGAAGGCGTCGGGCAGTGCCTTCTCCTTGAGGCCGCCATTCATCTCGACTTCGGTGTACGACTTCTCCGGGATCCTGTCGTCTTCCACCGCACCCGAGAACGCCACCAGGCTCTTGATCGGGTAGCCCTTTTCCTGGATGTATTGGTCGAACTCCTGCTTGTAGCGCACCGCCTCCAGCCGCGAGCCGGTCACCACCATCGCCTTGGCATGGCCGCCGATCTTGTGCCGGGTGAAGTGCTGAAAGTGCTCGACCATCACCTCGCTCTTCTGGCCGATGTTGTGTGGGTGCAGGCGCATGAAGCGGGCCAACGCCTTGGCCGCCTTCTTGCGCTCGACGTTGGGGTCGTCCTCGGCCTTCTTGATCAGCTTGTAGTAGGTCTTGTAGGTGACGTAATTCTTCAGCACGTCCTCGATGAAGCCTTCCTCAATCGCCTGGCGCATGGTGTAGCGGTGGAAGGGTTGGCCATTGCGGCCGAAGATCGCCAGCGTCTTGTGTTTGGGCGTCGCGGTGAAGGCGAAAAAGCTCATGTTCGGCTGCTGGCCTCGCCTGGCCATGGAGCGGAACAGGCGCTCAAGCTCGCCCTCGCCCTCCTCCTCGGCCATCTCCCACGCCTTGCGGCGCAGCTCCGCGCCGCCCAGCACACCCTTGAGCTCCGACGCCGTCTCGCCCGATTGCGAGCTGTGCGCCTCATCGATGATCACCGCGTACCTGCGCGCGGGCAGATGGCTGCTGCCGCCTTCGCCGCGCTCCTCGCTCAGCTTGGCCAGCTGCCCGGACACGAACGGAAACTTCTGCAACGTGGTGATGATGATCGGCACGCCGGCTTCCAGCGCCTCGGCGAGCTGGCGCGAGTCCTCGTCGATCTTCTGCACCACGCCCTGGCGGTGGTCGAACTGGTAAATGGTGTTCTGCAACTGCCGGTCCAGCACCACCCGGTCGGTGATGACCACCACGCTGTCGAACACCCGCTCATCGCGTTCGTTGTGCAGGCTGGACAGGCGGTGCGCCAGCCAGGCAATCGTATTGCTCTTGCCGCTGCCGGCCGAGTGCTCAACCAGATAGTTATGTCCTACACCTTCGCTGGCAGCGGCTGCCACCATCTGGCGCACCGCCTGCAACTGGTGATAGCGCGGGAAGATCAGGCTTTCCTTGCGTAGCTTCTTGCCATCGTCCGTCGTCTTCTCTTGCACATCGAGATGCAGAAAGCGGGCGAGCAGGTCGAGCAGGCTGTCGCGTTGCAGGGCCTCTTCCCACACGTACGCCGTCTTGTAGTTGCGCGCATCAAAGTCGGGTGGGTTGCCGGCTCCGCCGTCCATGCCCCGGTTGAAGGGCAGAAAGTGAGTGGATGAACCGGCCAGGCGCGTGGCCATGTGCGCCTCTTCGGTATCCACCGCGAAATGCACCAGCGTGCGTTTGGTGAACACGAAGATCGGTTCACGCGGGTCACGGTCGTGGCGGTACTGGTGAATGGCATTCGCCGCCGTCTGGCCACTCAGGGGGTTCTTGAGCTCCAGCGTCACCACCGGGATGCCGTTGACCGACAGCACCACATCCAGCGACTTCTCCGACTTCGGGCTGAAGTGCAGTTGTCGGGTGAGCCCGAGCCGATTGGCCTGATAGCGCGCCTCCAGCTCCGGGTTCAGGCCGTGCGCCGGGCGAAAGAAGGCCATCCGCAAGGTCTTGCCGAAACACTTGAAACCGTGACGCAGCGTGGCCAGCGTGCCGTGGGTGTCCAGCCACTTGCACAGCGATTCCAGCACCCGCGCGCCGGTCTGCTCGCCGTGCAATGCCGCCAGCTTCTCCCACACCCTGCCCTGGGTGGCACGGATGAAGTCCAGCGCTTCATCGGGGAAGATCGCACGCTCGCGGTCAAAGCCCGTGCCATCGAGCGGCGTATAGCCCTCGCCAAGCAGGACCAACTCGATGGCGGTCTCAAAAGCGGCTTCGCTGTTGCGCTTCATGCTGGGGTTCCGTGGTCGGTGGGGGTCCAGAAGGGTCAAAGCACGGCCGCAGTCAGCGCGCCCTTGCCGGCACGACGGGCGCATCTTCACCCCGCAGCACCGGCTCGCCGTTCTCCCAGGTGACGGCGTACTGACCCAGACGCCGCTTCTTCTCCAGAACATTCGCAACGGACTTCCGGAGCGCGTCCAGTTGCTTCTGGCCCTCCGGGGACGGGGTCGTGATGCGCTTGGCGTTCATCGTTCGGCCTTCTCAAGCAATAGCTGATAGTCGTCAGCGCGCAGGATGTTGCGCTGCTCTCCGCACAGTTCGAAGATCAGCTCCGGATATTCACCATCGTTCATGAAGCAGATGCAGCGGTCGACGCGGCGGCTGAAGTCGTTCAGCAGGTGGCGCAGGCTGCGCGGGAAGCGCCGCTCGATATCCGCCTCCGGGATGGCGTGCCCACCGTGGGCCACCCGCTCGGCGACGCGCAGCCTTGACATCTCGGCGCTGGGCAGCGCCAGATAGATCAGGTTCACCCACCAGCCGAAGCGGCGCAGCCGGTCGACCATTCGCAGATAGGTGCGATCAGCCAGGGTGGTTTCGAACGCGAAGTCTTCGCCGGCCACGATTCGGGCTTCCAGTTCCCGCTCCGGGGCGAGCGGATCAAGCCCGGCGGCGATCAGGTCGACGTTGATGAAGTGGGAGCAGCCCACCACCGTGGGCAGGTACTCCTGCGCAAAGGTGGTCTTGCCCGCGCCGTTGGGGCCGGCGATGATCCAGCAGGTACGGGTCATCCGGTCATTTCCTCCAGCGGGATCTGGCCGGTGACGGCGGCGGTGATGAGGCGGCGCGGCGTTCCTTGCGAGTATCAGCAAACGAGGTCATCTTGCCGAAACCCTTGAAGCCGTGATGTGGCGTGGCCAGCGGGCCATGAACAACCAGCCACTTGCGCAGCCATTCCAGAACTCGCGCGCCAGTTTTCTGGCCGTGCAGTGATTCCAGTTTCTTCCACACCCGGCTGGACGTGCGGATGAATACGGCCCGTCCGAAGATTGACCGCTCGCGGTCGAAGCCGCGTGCCTCGACCCGCGTGTATCCCTCGCCGAGCAATACCGCCTCGATGGCGGTTTCAAAGGCGCCGTCGGAGAGTTGCTTCATCCGCCGCCTCCTGCCACAACGCGAACCTTGCTGAGAACTCGCTCTCGCACTTCCGTGTAGATGTCAATACCGATCGCTGTGTCGACTTCAAGAGTCACTGCCAACGCGTAAGGTACTGCACCCGAGAGCACCTTGGCGTCCTCGCGGCAGCTCACGTGGACGACCACTTCGTCTCCGTCCACGAATGCGGCGGCCTTCCCGCCCTCGAAGACCTCGTGCTGGACGGTGCCTCGCTGGACGGCCTGCCAATCCGCACCCCGTCGCTCGAGGTGTTTTTTGCTCCCGACCGACAGCTTCGACTGGGGAGACGCGAACCAGAGGTGTGCGCGCCGCCACCGGTGGTTGAGCGGGTGGATGGGCGTCATCCACGCGAGAGTGACAACGAGTCGACGCCATCCACGCTTGCCGCTGAGTGACGGTGGGAGAGGGAACCGATGTTCTGCTCCGGCCTCTGCGGCGAGTGTTCCGCCGGCGAGTGCGGTGACCCGCGCCTTGGTGCACTCGCGCACCGCATTGAGGTCAACACGCCCGAAGCCCAACAGGCGCGTGAGGTACTCGGCGAGCTTGTTGCAGTTGGCCGGGGTCCTGAAGAGCGCCTGATAGGCGTCGCCGGCTTCGCCCCAACGGGCTCCATGCACGAGGAGCGCCTTGAGCCACACGGCGTAGGCAACCTGGTCGAGTGCCTGTCCGCCCTCAGTCTCCCGGAGCTCAGCCAACACTGGCACGAGGAGCGCCGCTCCACGTGACATGAGCGCCGTCGCATTGCTCGTCCCGCGATTGGGCACCGTCGCGCTCATCGCCCGCTGGCCGCGTGGCGACGAGCTGGCCCGGGCCGTAGGCGACGCGGGGCAGCGTCAACTCCGTGCTTGTGTTCAGCAGTGGCTTCACGAGCGCGGCTCGTCCTCCGGGCGCAAGGACGTCCGGCTTGACCGAGCGCTTATAGCCTTGACCCTGAGCGTTGACGGGACTTGGGAACCCTAGCTTGGCCGGGTCAATCCAGTCCCGGAGCGGGTCGAGTCGCCCCCCACGAACCGCGCCAACCTGAGCGTTCATCCGTCCGCGCAACGGCCTTCACGACGAGATCATGCAGATCTTCGGTGGGCACTGCGGCGAGCTCCGACCACGGGCGTCCCAACGCGATGGGCCTGCCGTGATTTCCAGCACTCACCAGAAAGAGCACGCTGTACTTCCACGACAGCCAGTCCAGTAATCGGGCCAGCGGGCTCATCGTCCCGTCGAAGGGGCGGTCTGCGATCCCGATGGACAGGTTGATCACCGCCACGTCCGGCGCCGTCGCAGGCTCGCCGCCATCGCCCTCGAACATCCGGCGCACAGCTCGATGGATGAGGTCCACGATCAGAAGCCCCTCCCGCACGCGCTCCTCTGGCGGGAGGCCATCCCACCCTGGTTGCGAGAACGGCTGCATGATCGGACGGACGTATAGCGCGGGATCGGCTCACCGGGCGAGTGCAGATCGCCCCATATGATGAGCGACGCCATGGCGGTACCGTGCAGACGGAACTGCGCCTCGTAGTCGGCGCCGAAGTCATCGGGGTCGTCGACCGAGAGCCGGCCTGCGAGGGCCCGATGAGACTGCAGCGGCAATCCGTCCAGTAGGGCAACGACCGGCTGTGTCTGGGGATCAGGAGGCGGCTCGTCGGGAAGGTGTGCGAGCTGTGACAATTGGTCGACCATGATACGCCCGGTCATCTGGCCAGACGCCCGAAAGAACTGAATCTGCTCTGCCTGCACGAGCGCAACTGAACCTCGACGATCTGCATCAAGCAGGTCTTGGACAGCTGTGATCGGAAGGCGAACCGCGAGCGTGTGATAGTGGATATCGGCAATCACGGCCCTCCGATGCCACCTCCCCCGAGTTCCTGAACCTCGCGCGTACGTGGTGGCGGCAGCGGCACGTTGTTGCATCAGAGCGAAACCAGCCCGATCCGCAGGGAGCTTCTCGCCCCACCCAGACGGTCGCGCTAATCCTGAGCACACCGCTCTTCGAGTCGGTCGCACGACCAGGCGGATGTCGCGCAGCAGGGCGAACACATCGCGCCACTTCGTGAGACCGCGCTGGAAGTCTTCGCCGCGCTGCCAGGTGCTCCAGAGTTTGAGAAGCTGGCGAAACGCTTGCTGGTTGGCGAACATCAGGTACACGCGTCCGCGGTACTGTTCGTGCGCCCCCTTTCCACGAAAAGTCGCGCCGGGTGGATGTCCTGCCGTACTCAGCAAGGAACCCAGCCCCTACGAGGCAGCGTCAAGAAGTCATCCAATCCTCGAGCACGAGAACGTCCCCGGCACGAGCCCCGCGGCAGCGCAGCCCGCTTCGCCTGAAGGCAGCTTCGAGCTCATCAAGCGCGGGCCCAGACGCTGGCTGTCGGCCTGGCCAAGGGTTGGGCCCCCACCCCCACCGCCCTTCTCCTGGCAGTGGCGCCCAGCAAGATGAGAAGTGGCCGCTCAGCCATCGTTTACCTCCGTTGACTCAGGCCTTGCAACAGCGCGGTTCACCCACTGCTTCAGTCGGTCAGCGACGATGCCTCGTACATCCGCACCGGGCATTGTCAGTACGTAACGGCGTTGCACGTCCTGCGCAAACTGCTCGAGCTCAGCGAAACTCAGCCCATCGAGTCTTCTGGCGAGATGATCATACGAATAGCCGAGCGGAAGTCCGCTTCGGTTCTCGAACATCTGTAGCCACGCCGCACGCTGCCCCCTGCCAGGCGCAGGCAAGTCGAGACGGAGCTGAAAACGGCGCCACAAGCGCGATCAGAGCTCCATGGTTCGTCGCTGGGACAACAACGACATACGACGGGAGTTGATCGACCTGGGTAGAGCGAGCTGACAACTCGCTTGATCCACCGGCCATGCACCCCCCTGCCAATGACGTCGAACTCATCGAAGAAGACACAGCGCCGCGCCTCGCCTGAGCAAAGCTTCGCAAGCCACTGCGGTCCGCCGAGGTAGCTGCCAATGATGCTCCCGTAACGCACCACGAGCATCGGACGTCCGCCGAGGCCCCCAGACGCTCTTCCCGCCCGAGGGCCCACGAGGAGGACGCGGTTGCGCGGTTCGAGGTTTGTGCGCGCAGTGCCACACACCCCCACAAGTCTAAACGCCCGTGAACGAGCCTGGCAGACAAGTCGACAACCGCCGGGGCCGAACCTCGATAGAGCCCCGTCTCGCCGTTCGAACGACAACATCGCGCGCGGGACGAACCGGTTTGCGTTGAGGTTAGTCCAGGCTCGGCGATGTTGGCTGCTTCGAGCCTCCCTCCGTGATTAGTTCCATTGCGAAGAGCCCTGATCGCCTCGGCACCCGCCCTGACTTATTTCTATAAGTAATACGCGCAGCCCTCTCATTCATATTCGTGCCTTCCACGTCGATTTGGCCAGTGACGGTGGCGGTGATTAGAGCGGCGCGGCGTTCCGATAGCAGAGACAAAGAAGAAGATACATCCCGCATCATTGACTGAAACCGCTCTACAGCGAGCTGAAGATAATCCACAATCTCAGTCTGCTCGGAGATCAGAGGCAATGGCGTCAGCCAATCCAAGACGTGGACTTGAGAAACTTTGACCATCGAACCACTCGAGCCTCTTGCGTCACGACGAATCTGAACGCGAGCGGCCGCTGTAGTTAGGAGATGGGTCAGATACTCGGGGATAATTTTCCCTTCTTGAACCCGAAGCCTGTAGATGAGGTCAGGGAGTAACAGGTTTGGCTCATCGCCTGGGACACATGCGACATCAGCCACGAGTTCCGGCGTATTGCCGCGAGTTATGAGTACATCACCCTTTGCGGAGTGCGAAAGCCTGTTCATCCTCACCCGCTTCACGAAGTGCCTTATTCTCTTCTCGCTTGAATCGACCTTTTGATACAGCGCTTAACTTCAAGACGCCGAGCTCGCCTGCGCCCGCTGGTGTGTTGGCTGCGATCGGCGAAGTGCCTTGATCCAACGTAGCAGCAACGAACTTGATACGGAGAATCTCCCAATGCGCCGGAATCTCGCCCAGCCATTCTGGCTGGAGGGCTCGGAGCAGCGCTTTGGGGTCGAGGCCGCGGGTGACGATGCGGCTGATGAGGGCGGCGCTTTCCCAGCAGCGCCAGCGTTCTTTCGGCAATCAGACCGTCGATCCGGGCGGTTTCGCGTAGGAAATTGGCGATAGTAGTTTGGCGGCCGGAAGGCAAATGCGTTCTTCATAAACGGACTCCCGATTTAGCCCAGGCACGGCAGCTTCTTGAGATCCTTCGTCCAAGCCCAGCGTCTGGAGGCTCCAATACAGCCATCGCAGATTTGTCGTGGTGAGGCGCTCGTCAACGAAGAAGGTCGTGTCCGAAGCAAAGCATCCATCCGGCGCCCAGTTCACCTTGCCATATGAGCCCTTACGCCCTACGACGATGGCAGGAACATCGGTGTTTCTCGCGCTGGTTGTCGCGTATTGGCCATTCGAGCCAAAGACGGGCACATCACCAGCGAACTCCGGCGGCATGGCCGCAGTGTCCGATCGCATCACGGCCTCTCCTCCACAACGCGATACGCCTGTTCCGGGTCGTTGGGCACCTCGGGCCGGGTCATGCGGATGCGCGCTGCTTCCAGCAGGGGCTGCACATATTTTTGCCGGACGTACTCCGGGTTGCGTTGCAGTAGCTGCCCCAACTCTTCCAGCCGCCAAGGGCGCTGGTGCAACAGGTCGAGGACGACATCGCGGACGGCATCAGGCGGGCCGCGCCGCCCCAGAGCGCCAACGCGGGCCGCCAACTCGCCGGGGAGACCGGCAAGCAGCGTCTGGCGGACTTTGGCTTTGCGTTCGGTTTCGGCCTTGTCTAGGGAGTCGGGGTCCCTAGACAAGGCGCCCAAGTCCCTAGATAAGCCGAGGGGGTTACTAGATAAGCCCTCGGGGTTACTGGACAAGCTGTCATCGTCACCCAGCAACTTGCCGGTGGGCTGGTACCAGGTGGCCGAGCCACGCCCCTTCTGCTGGAGCAGACCGGTCGCAGCTTCTTAGCGACGCTGGCGGTCAGCCACCTTGTTGATGCACCCAGGCGTTGTCGATGGCGCCGACTGCGGCGACGACGCGCGGGCCCGGCCGGACAGGCAGGTCCTGAAGCGCGCCAGCCACGCCAGATCTCCGCCCAAAAGATGAAAGACAGGGAACGACGAACTGATCCCGCCGCGGCCGGATCAACCGCCAGCCCGGCCCACATCTCGCGCATGACGCGCACGCCGCTGCCCTTGGTTTCGGCAAAGCGGGTGTCGTAGAGCGCGGCGGCGAGCTTGGGGTTGCGCGGCAGCGACCCAGGTTCGCCCAGGTGATCGGGCGATTTGAGCGAAAAGCCGGGGTTGCGGATTTCCAGACGATTGCTGTAGCGGATGATCTGCACCGGCGCATGGCTGCGATAGCTGCGGTGCATCAGCGCATTGACGACGGCTTCGCGGATCACGCGTTGCGGCACGATGGGGCTGTCCTTGCGCTGCAGGTCGCCTTCGTCGAGGCCGAACGCCTTGGGCAGGTCGTCGAGGATGGCCGCCTGCACGCGGCGGATGAGCCGGAACAAGGGGTCGCGCAGTTCCAGGCTGTCGAAGCGCCGCTCGGGGTCGGGCACCCACTCGCGGCCGGGAACGCGGATGTAGTCGACGCGCGTCATCGGGAACGTGCGGCGCAAGGCGACCGGCTTGCCGAACAGGATCAGCCCGGCAACGGTAGGCTGCCATTTCCCGTCCGCGTTGAGCCGCACGCAGCCGAGCGCCTGCAGCAGATCTTCATCACTCCAGCGCAGCTCTTCGGCATCGGGGTTGGTGTCGCGGCGCGACTGACGGTAGTCGGCGAGGGCTTCGGGGGAAAAATCGTCGAGCGTGCCGTCCGGCACCAGACCGGCATCGAAACTCTCGTGCTGTCGACCCTGGTAGAGCGCGATCAGGTCGTCTTCGGTGCAGTGCTGATCGGTGCTGCCGATGCGCCGAAAGGCACCGCGCGGCAAGCCCTGCGCCTTGAGGTAGAGCGGCTTGTCCTGTGGCGCAGCCTCGGGCACGAATACGGCGATCACCGCCTTGCCGTCGAGCACCTCGGCCTGGATGTCGAGCCGCAGCGGCCGGTTGAACATGCTCGCAGCCTGGCTGGCGAGATCAGCGCTGATCTTGTCGGGGTGGTCGAGTCCCTGGATCTCATAGGCGGGGAACAGGGACAGCTCTTCACGCGTCACGCCGAGCAGCAGCCAGCCACCTCCGAGGCCCGGCTCGTTGGCAAAAGCGCAGACGGTTTCGAGCAGCGACTTGCCGACCTCATCGGCGCGCTTGGCCTCGATGCGCTCGTTTTCGTCCAGCAGGTTGAGACGTTCGAGCAGTTCCTGCGCGGTCACTGCGTCACCTCGCTGAGCAGGCAGAGGATGCGCTTTTCCACTGCGGCCAGTTCGGCATCGATCACGTGCAACGGGCGCGGCGGCTGGTACTGGAAGAACACGCGGTTGAAGTTGATCTCGTAGCCCACCTTGCCGATGCCGCCGTCCTGCTCATCCAGTGTTTCGCGGTCGATCCAGGCATCGGCCACGTAGGGGCGCACCTCGCGCAGCACGTAGCTGGTGATGTCCTCTTTCAGCGGGATGTTTTCGGCATCCTTGAGCGCCGGGTCGGGTTCGTACTCGCGGTGCTTGCCCCTGTCTTCGGGATACAGGCCCAGCAGGGCGTAGAGCTCATCCTGGGTGATGCCGGCGGGCAGGGTCTGGCCGGGGAACAGTGCAGCGCGGTCCAGCGGCTCGATCTTGTGGTGCTTGGCGATGACGGGCGCGGCGTCGGGGTCCACAACGGTAAAGCAGTCGCGGAAGATCTTCTTCTGCGCTGTGCCCTTGGCGCCCTTGGCCCAGCCTTCGACGTCGTCGGGCAGGGTCCTGAACACCTGCTGCACGGCGTCCCACACGCGGTTCCAGTCCAGCAGCGTTTCGGTGCCGAGTTCGTCCTGCACGGCCTCCAGGGCGTCGAAGAGCTCGGGGCAGGTGTTGAGAAAGCGCTCACGTGCCTCGTCGGTGATCTGAAAGCGCAGTCGCAGCGGGCGCAGCACGTTGATGCGGCGATAGCCGAAGTCGGTGTTGTCGAACACGCGGCTGGTGGGGCTGTTCGCAATAGCGCCGTGTTCGCGGGTGACGGCGTCGAGCGCGGCCTGGTCGAGGTAGCGTCGCTTGTCGCCCAGGCTGCGCTTCATCGGCGTGTAGCGCTCGCGGGCGTCGATGAGCTGGATCCTGCCCTTGCGATGCTCTGCCTTGCGGTTGGTGACCACCCAGATGAAGGTGCCGATGCCGGTGTTGTAGAACATCTGCTCGGGCAGGGCGACGATGGCTTCAAGCTGGTCGCGCTCGATGATCCAGCGGCGGATCTCGCTCTCGCCGCTGCCGGCGCCGCCGGTAAACAGGGGAGAGCCGTTGAAGACGATGGCAGCACGCGAGCCCGGCTTGTCGCGGCCTTTCCATCACTCCCCGGCTGGTAGTCCTGAAACTTGCTCATCATGTAGAGCAGGAACAGCAAGGCACCGTCGTTGATGCGCGGCAGCTTGCCGCTGTAGCCGCGGAAGTTGGGCCAGCGGTCAATGACTTTCCTTTCCGCCTTCCAGTCCACGCCGAAGGGCGGGTTGGCCAGCAGATAGTCGAAGCGATGGTCCGGAAACGGGTCGTCGGTGAGGGTATTGCCCAGCACCACCTGGCCGTCCTTGTGGCCCTTGATCAGGAGGTCGGAGGCGGCCACGGCATAGGAGCGCGGGTTGTAGTCCTGTCCGAAGACCTTGACCGTGGCCTGTTCGTTGTGGGCGCGAATCCAGTTCTGCGCCTCCGCCAGCATGCCGCCCGTGCCGCAAGCCGGGTCGCAGATGGTGACGATGACCCCGGCCTGGGTGAGCACGCTGGTATCGGGCTCCAGCAGCAGGTTGACCATGAGCTGGATCACTTCACGCGGAGTGAAGTGATCGCCGGCCGTTTCGTTGGCGGCTTCGTTGAAGCGCCGGATCAGGTCTTCGAACACCAGACCCATGGTGATGTTGTCGACCTTGCGTGGGTGCAGGTCGATCTCGGCGAACTGGGCGACCACTTGATAGAGGCGATTGGATTCTTCGAGCTTCTCGATCTCCTTGTCGAACTCGAAGCGCTCGAAGATCTTGCGGATGTTCTCGGAGAAGCAGTTGATGTAATCAGCCAGGTGACGGCCGATGTGGTCCGGGTCGCCCTTGAGTTTGTAGAAATCGAGCTGGCTGTGGTTGTGGAAGCCCAGCGGGGTGCCGTCTTCATCCCTCGCCAAGTTGTTGAGAATGGCGTCGATATTGGGGATGCCTTTGCTGCTCAGTTCGGCATGGCGCTTGAGCACGGCTTCCTTGCTGAGTGCCAGCACGGCATCGAAGCGGCGCAGCACGGTGAGCGGCAGCATCACGCGCTCGTACTGCGGGGGGCGGTAGGGGCCGCGCAGCAGATCGGCGACGGACCAGATGAAGTTGGCGAGTTGTTGAAAGTTTGAGGTGGCGCTCATGGCTTGATTCTGAGATGTGAGGAGTCAATTGGCATTGCAATTGCCCGATTTATTGTGCCCGTGATGATCATACCCGCTTGGACTTGGCACCGCTGCGCCGCTTCCTGAACTGGTGCAGCGATCGCCCCGAGTACCGCAACCAAGTACCGGCCGGAGCCTGCATCACGCGCATGGCCCGCGACGAACTACCGAAGAATACCGCGAAGGATGATTGCCTGCAGCGAGAGCAGTTGCCGGCGTGGTTCGTCGCCGTGCGCCAGATCGGAAACTTATCAGCGCCAATCTGCAGACTGCACTGCCGATTGGCGCGCGTCGTGAAGAGGTAGCCGGTATCCGGTGGGAAGACGTCGATTTTCAGTGGAAGGCGCTGACGATCAAGGACAAGGTCGAAGGAGAGCGCAGCATTCCGCTGCTGAAGAGGTACGGCCCGGCTTGCGTCGTGAGAGCCTTTCCCGCGCCCTCTCCACCAAGGGCAACCCGACACTCGGAACCTTGCTGGCCGTCCTGTCTGCCGCTGGCCTGCGCCTAGCCGTGGCCCGACGGGAGGAACACCCGGCCTGACTGAATCACCGCCGGCTGATACCCGGGTAATTCCGACCGATGCGAGAGAATCTATCGGAAAAACATATCACCATTGGCATATCTGCGTAGTCCTGTGTATCACCACCAGGAGCGAGCCGGTTTTTTGCCGTTGGGCACCGGTTACTGCATGTAAATCAACCCGCTAATATCTATCCGACCTGAGCTTCACGAAGCGTGACGACC